>NZ_LN776184.1 GCF_000827595.2 Necropsobacter massiliensis
ATATCAGACCAGTCAACAAGTACAATGGGCATCGTATTGCCCGAACAGATAAAGCTAGCATGCCAACGGTATACAGCGAGTCGCTCTTTGTGGAGGTGACGATTACCTAACAATCGGTCGATTCGTTTGATGTTATGTTTTGTTCTCGCTTTGGTTGGCAGGTTACGGCCAAGTTCGGTAAGAGTGAGAGTTTTACAGTCAAGTAATGCGTGGCAAGCCAACGTTAAGCTGTTGAGTCGTTTTAAGTGTAATTCGGGGCAGAATTGGTAAAGAGAGTCGTGTAAAATATCGAGTTCGCACATCTTGTTGTCTGATTATTGATTTTTCGCGAAACCATTTGATCATATGACAAGATGTGTATCCACCTTAACTTAATGATTTTTACCAAAATCATTAGGGGATTCATCAGCTTAAGGCCTTTAAGTTCACCTGCATCATTTTTAATTTTTTTTTCAATTTTTAGTTTAATGAAATTTGTCATAAATTGACTCCTAGTTATTTAAATCCTAACTGCTTAGACAATATATTTTACATTAAATTCTTCATAAAAAAGAATTTATTAGTTAATTCTTATTCTCTCTGTTATAAATACCTTTTAGTCTCGCCACTGTTGATTTAGATAAATCATATCGTTTCATTACTGTTGAAATAGAATCACCAGCTTTAAAATCCGCATAAATCTTTTTACGTATTTTATCTGTCACTTTAGGTGGACGGCCGCCTAATGCATTTTTATGACCTGAAGCAAGTTTTGTTCGCTTCCCTTCCTGAGTACGCTCGACAATAAAACTTCTTTCCAATTCAGCAAAAATACCTAACAATTGAATTAAGGCCATCCCCATAGGATTGTTTTGGGTTCGGGTATCTATTCCTTGTTGTATTGCAACAAAACCAATATTTTTATTCTTAAATAGTTCAAGTGTATTCAAACACTGAGTAAGACTCCTTCCTAAGCGATCAAGCTTAGTTACTGCAACAACATCCCCCTCTCGAATGTAATCTAGTAATTCATTTAATTGCGCTTTATTTTTCTCAGCTTTACCGGAATGCTTCCCTGAAAAAATTTTTTTGCAGCCATATTCTTTTAATGCTTGAATCTGTTCACTTAAATCCTGCTGCTGGGTTGATACCCTGGCGAAACCTATTAATGCCATATCACTCACCTTAATTAGAAAAATGGAAATCATTCATTCTTATATAACCCTTCTGACTCGTGAAAATAAAATAATCATTTAAATGGATATCTGTAAACATATCCATTTCATCTATATTTACTTCACAATCATTTTCGCTTTTATCTAAAGTAAAGAATTATCTTCGTAACTTCGAGCCCTTTTCTATTTCTGACCTAGACTCCTGAAATTTCTCCTCTAAATTGTTTCATTCTATTAACCCAAACTCTTGCTGAAAGGTTTCTAAATCAGATTAGGAGCTACTTACTAGTGGTAATGGAGCAATATTTACTTCACCTTTCGTAGCCTGAAAGTATATTTGCATTTTATCTGTACGCTACCATAATTCCCGCCAGCTTTAGCTTAATCATCTCCACCTTTAGCTCCATTATTTTTAACTACTGGCATTAATTCTACATTTAGTTTTTTATCATTATTATCGTTATTAATCATTTTTTATCCTTATATGTATTTTAAGCTTAACAATATAAACATCTAAAAATCTTTTTACCCTCAATCAAATGTCTTGCATTGAAATACATTCTTCCATATAATAGGTGCTGTCTTTCAATGTAAGACATATCTAGTTGGTTATCCAACTGTAAGTAACTTAAAGGAGATTATCATGGCTATCACAAACACATCATCTTTCAGCTTTAGATTAGCTGGGGATTTAAAACAGGAGGCGTTCAATATTCTGGAAAATTATGGTTTCACCCCATCTCAAGCATTAAATTTATTTTTAACTGAAATTGTTAATACAAAAACAGTTCCATTAAACCTCTCTTACTTACAGCCAAATGCTACAACACTTAATGCGATGCAAGAAGCTGAAAGCGGAGAATTAGAAATTATCACCTCAGCTAACTCAAATGAGAATATTGTTGAGGTTTTACAAAAAGTAAAAGGAGACCAATTTGGACAATCATCAGCGTCCGACACTTCAAGTCGCTATGACAAAAGAGTTTAGGAAAGACATCAAAAAATTAGCACCAAATCAACTTTGTTCACCACAATTTTCTGAGGTCATGTATTTACTGCAACGAGATCTCACTCTACCGGAAAATTACTTAGATCATCCCTTAAGGGGTGAGATGAACGGTTACCGAGATTGTCATATACTTAACGATCTTGTACTTATCTATCAAATTTTGGAGAAAGAAAACAAAAAAGAACTTAGATTAATCAGAATAGGAACGCACGCAGCCTTATTCAAATAAATTCATACAAATAGACTAAAACGCCTAGCAAAATTCCTTGCTGGGCGTTTTAGTTTATAAAAATAGAACCCGACATTGAACTAGCATTACCTTGGATATTACCTAATACTTGGATATTTCAAGACATACTTTTGACTGAACCAAATACATTGCCACTTACATTTCTTGTTGACCTACGGAACCTTTACTCATAGAGGTATGGAGTATTTTTATAGTTTGACTGCCATTTATTCCTACGTTCAAGTTTTGGATGTTACCTTTAACTAAAATTTCTAAGTTGCTTATATCACATTCAGCAAATTTTCTATTGATAAAAATTCTAGTTTACACTTTCATCTCCTTATACATTCAAAACTTAAAACTTTTTAGACTACCCATGCAGTATAGTCCCAAAACTTTAACAAAGCAAGTTTTTAGACAGTCCAAAAACATGAATAAAAGTTTCTGCACTAAATCATAGTATTTTACCTCTCGTATTCACTGACAATCTGTTTTTATTTTTAAAAGACTTTCTAAATAAAACTACTTACTAGAAAATCGGATGTTTAGAATTGGTTAAATTTTCAAATACTGCCCCAAATATGAAACGCTACCTACTCTATATAACATGCATTATTACAATTCAAAGTACTGAATCTATAGCTAATATAAGAGACCCTCACGAAGGGGGAATTTGTCACGTTGAAGCAGAATATTTTTATCCAGGAGTATGGGAAAAATATGGCGAAAAGGAGTTGATTTGTAACTACTGGAAATTTTTAGGTGATGAAGAACGAAGAATACTCGAATCAGAATTAAATGAGGGAGAAACTGAATCAGAGAATGAATATGGTGATGAATACAGCGATTATGATAGCCAGGATGAAATGTATAGTAACTAAATCAAAAAGGTTAAAGGAGTCTCAAAAGGATTAAGGGTAATGTAATAAAGGTAACCTTTCCAAAGGAAAGGTCTTACCTAAAAAGGCCAAAAGGCTTTTTTTCAAAAGGCTAAAAATGGCATCAATATCATTGATTAAACATTATTAACGGAGTTCTAAAACGAATAAGGTTAAGATAAAATTTTACAACTTGAAAGATAACGTTTATGTGAATAAACGTAAATTATGAATGGTTATAGAAATTAGCAATGTGATAGAAAATAAGGAGAACTAATGATTATAAGTAAAGGATTAAAATGTGAGTTATGCGGACATCGCTACAGAATAAGGGTTGGAATTGGGTTTGATTCTTATCAGAAACACTATTTTGATTGTTCTAATTGCAATATTAATATAGTCTTTGCTATAAGGACTAAGCCTCCAAGAGCTGATGTAGAAGCCGTAGAAAATTGTTCTCTTTTTTCGGGAGAGCCAAACATTGAACTCGAAGTCTTAAATTTTCACCCAAATTGTGCATTTAATAAAGATGATTTACATGATCCTCTTTGTTTTCCTACATTAATTTCGTGGCCTCTAATAATTCCACATATAAGGTTTAAACCAGGTAGAATGCAAAGTTTTGATAATCAATTTGATATACCAAATGCACCACACAAATGGTCTTTGATTAAAGGAATGATAACTAATATCCAAGATAACAAAAAAGCTTCAAATTTTGTTTTGCAATACACTAAACATAGAAACAAGGATATGAACCCATCATCTAATTTTGTGCGCGATGAAGAAATTATAGTTTATAAATCAGGTAGTGTTTATAGTGAATTTGATATCATTCATGAATTTTTTGATTCCCTTTTTTACCCTATGTTAGAAAACATTGTAGAACCGATAATTAATACGATTAAAAATATTCCTGAAAGCAAGCTTTCTAGTTTTATTAGGTATTGGCAGAGTGAGTTAAAACAAGAAAATCAATATCGCTATTTAAATACATTCTCTGAATATTTTCGCCATAGAGATCACTTCGGTCAAATAGTAATGTATTCTAGAATCGGACATAATGTTGATGATTTAATAGTGTCATCTAATGGGTTTGAGCAGATAAAGCTATATTATGGAGATGCCTATGAAGCGCTAACTTCAAATATGACTATTATTGCTTGTTTGAATAATATCATGGACGGTAGAGAGTTTGATGAATTTAAGTCAATGAAGCTATCAAAATACCTAGAAATAAATAAAGCAAATAAATCAAATCCATTTAAATTAACTCCTATATTTTCGGTCTTTGCAGAAAATGATATTGAATCTTCTATTCGAAATGGTTCTCATCATGCGTCAATATGGCGTGATGGTGAAAAAATAATGTATAAAAGTGGAGGGACTGGAGCTGAACATTGCATTCCATACACTCGATATCTGGATTATTGTAACAGGTTGACCATTAAATTAGCCGCTTTATTTATAATAGAATGCTACCTTAGTGAATACGTTAATGATTCAAAAAGTTTTGTAGTAAATTAAGAATAAGTAAGAGTATCAATCTATCCATGCTTGGTAGCTACTCTTTCTAGCGATATTAAGCTTGTATTAATATTTATTCTTGAATCAAAGTCATTTATTTATTGAGATTAACTCATAAATCGGTAGCATTTTGCAAAAATTTATGGGTTATTTTTTTATGTTTTCATCAATTTTTTATCGATTAAAAGGGAAAAAACAAGATTCCTTTACTATTCCAGTTCTAGATTCCCATAACCATTCAATGTCAAAGATTGATAGTGAGGGATGGATAACTCCGTTCTCTGCGTCAGAATTACTCAATTCTGAATTACGCCAAAAATACTTAAATTTACTTTGGCAACAAGTATCAATGACGCAAGATATGTTTAATGAGCTCTATAAAAAACCTATCGAGCGCTACGCTGAAATGGTTCAATTATTACCTGCCTCAGAATCACATCATCACTCACATTTAGGTGGTATGCTTGATCATGGCCTAGAAGTTCTTTCATTTGCAGCTAAATTACGACAAAGTTATGTATTGCCACAAAATGCTGCTCCGGAAGAACAATCTAAGCAACGTGATGCTTGGACTGCTGCTGTTATTTATGCTGCATTGGTTCATGACATTGGTAAAGTTATTGTTGATATAGATATACAATTAAAAGATGGTTCTCGTTGGTTTCCTTGGTTAGGAGTGCCAACTCAACCTTATAAATTCAAATATATTAAAGGGCGAGATTATGATCTTCACCCGGTTATGGGTAGTTTTCTTGCAAACTATTTAATTCCTAAAGAAGCATTTGCATGGTTAGCAGAATACCCGGAAGCTTTTTCAGCTTTAATGTATGCCATGGCTGATCATAAAGATAAAGCTGGTTTATTATCTGAAATAGTACAAAAAGCAGACCAAAACAGTGTAACTCTTGCACTAGGTGGAGACGTATCAAAACTGACTCAGAAACCTATAACATCATTTGCAAAACAGCTAGTCATGGCTTTACGTCATTTACTGCAACATAAATTTAAAATTAATACACCTAAAGGCCCATCTGATGGTTGGCTTACAGAGGATGCACTATGGTTAATGAGCAAACCCACTGCAGACCAAATTCGAGCTTATTTATTGGAGCAAGGGATATCAGCTCCAGCAGACAATCCTAAATTATTTAGTGAAATGCAATCGCTGGGGATTATTGAAAGTACAAATGATGGTACAGCAATTTGGCATTGTCGAATTAAAGCTGATTCAGGCTGGTGCCCACCTAAAGCATTTTCTTTACTCAGAATTAAACCGGAAGTAGCTTGGGAAAATCTTAATGACAGACCTGGTATATTTTTAGGTCGAGTCGATATTGAAAATGAAGAACAATTAAATTCAGGTGAAGATACTAAAGAAGAAAATTCAGTGATTATGGAATCTGAAATGCCACTTCCTGCAATAACAGGTACACTGAATAAACCGGATTTGTCTGAAAATACATCCTCTCAAAACACTCAAATCAATACCCAAAACTCAGAAACCGAGACGGATATGACTGATTTGGTAATGAATTTATTTTCACCTGTAGAAGAATCTCAAGACTCTACTGATAAAAAACCATCTCAAGAAAGTGAAATAAATAAAATCGCCTCTACCCCATCTATAGCAACGGATGATGATACAAAGGAAACTGAGGCTGTCTCAGGAGAGATTTTTGTTGAATGGCTAAAATCCGGAATTATCGGGAATACCCTAACTATTAATAATTCAAATGCTAAATTACATATAGTCAAAGGCAAACTTTTCCTTGTAACACCTGGAATCTTTCAGCTATTTTTCAATAGTAAGGGCATTACTAACTTTACTAAAAAAGATATCGAAAATTTGCAATATAGTTTCCAAGACCTTAAATTACACAAGAAATACCGTCAATCAAACAATGATAGTATTAATTTTTGGCGCTGTAAGGTTATTGGCCCAAGAAGAACCTCTCAATTGATTGGGTATTTGATTGATAAAACCGACTATTTTTTCGGTAATAGAATTCCAATTGATAATTTGCATTTATCACTTATTGAGGAAAATGAAAGTGAATAGAACCACATTTGATATGTTACTTAGTAATTTTTTTTATACCGTCATTTACGTATAGATACTATTAAAAGCTATGAAAAAGCAATTAGACAATTACAGAAAAATTGTAGTATTCAATATCCTGATGAAATATCAGACTCATTAATACTCCAATGGAGAAAGAGAGTTGTTGGACAATCTATCATTGAAGTGACTTGGAACAGCTATATTCGTCAGCTAAAGACTATTTTCAAATTTGGAATTGAAAAACAACTTCTCCCATTTACAAAGAACCCTTTCGATGGTTTGTTCATTAGAGAAGGAAAGAAGAAAAGGAAAGTATATACTTCTTCAGATTTAAAAAAACTTAGCTTTGGAATCACTGAATCAAAGCATCTTCCTTCTATTCTTCGCCCATTATGGTTTACTAAAACCATAATTATGACTTTCCGCTATACGGCAATTCGACGCTCTCAGTTAAATAAATTAAGGATTAAAGATGTAGATTTGCTGAATCAAGTTATTCATATTCCATCTGAGATAAATAAAAATCACGAGTATCATATACTTCCTATATCAACTACGCTTTATCCTTATCTAAAGAAATTATTAACTGAACTAAGTAAATTGAATCAGCCTGTAGAATCTCAACTATTTAACATTAATTTATTTTCAAATGCTGTTAAACGAAAGGGAGAAAAAATGACCAATGACCAGGTGAGCTATATCTTCAAAGTTATTTCAAAATATACGGGAATTATTAGCTCCCCTCACAGATTTAGGCATACAGCAGCAACAAATCTAATGAAAAAACCTGAAAACCTGTATATAGCCAAACAATTACTAGGACATAAAGATGTCAAAGTTACATTGAGTTATATTGAAGATAATATTGATTCAATAAGAGAATATACAGAATTACTTTAGATAGTCATGCAAGGAGCATCCAAGGGTGTTCCTTGCGAAATAAATTTAAACCGCTCATTCTCAGCTTATTCATCCTTATAAAAATATTTTTAAAATTAATACATTCAGGCTTTACAAACTAGTATTTTTGTGTAAGATCTAACCTATCCACAGAGCGTTAGTGGGTAGATCATGGTGTATTGGCTAGGTACACGGAATTGGTCTAAACAAATAGTTTTCAAACTTAACAAATAGTTTTCAAACTTAAATGATGTACACAAGGGATTTAAAATCCCTCGCCTTTCGAGGCGTGGCGGTTCAAGTCCGCCCTCGGGCACCATCTAAAACGGCTAAATTTTAGCCAAAAGCTCATCTAAGAGCTTACTTTTTAGACAGAATTAAAAGATTTAGTTTAATTTTGATAAAAAGTGAGTTCGTCATGACAAGTTCAGTGCTAAATGCTTTTAAAACCCGGTTCGCAGTCACCGTGTTATCAATTAAAGGTGGCGCGAAAAGCACTAATGCCGCTAACAAATATAGCGCCTGTTTAATTTTTATGATCCAAATCAGAAAATCCATTCTTTCCCACCGCGGCTGATTTCTTTTCAACCGGCTGAATGTTAGAATCCCTGCAACTCAACGAACATTACACGATGACAAATGACATTTTCATTAATTTATCTTCATATTATCTGCGCTTTCACCAGCTTGGCATTATTAATTGTACGTGGATTGATGCAGCTTTTCGGTAAGAACTGGCGGGCGATAAAACTGTTAAAAATTCTACCGCACTTATCCGACACACTATTGATTATCAGCGGGGCGATTATTTTATTTACGATGTCATTCGGCTTCCCATGGTGGATTATCGGCAAACTGGTGCTGCTCATTTGCTATGTGATCTGGGCAACGAGCTACTTCCATAAAACGGCAACGCCCCCCAACGTCAGTAAATTATTGCTGGCTTGTGCGGCATTTGTCGGCGCAATGCTGTTAGGTTACTTTCATTAAAAAATGCCGAACGATATTTACCGTTCGGCATCCGCAATTTATTTATCGAGCGCTAACCACCCGCTAATTTCACGCTAAAGCCTTTCTGCACTAAGAGCTGCTTCAGTAATTCACGTTTTTCTCCCTGAATTTCAATGCAGCCGTTTTTCACCGCGCCACCGCAACCGCAACGTTTTTTTAATTCGGTGGCTAGTGCTTTCAGTTCATCATCATTTAAATCCAAGCCACTAATCAGGCTGACACCATTGCCTTTTCGTCCGCTCACTTGACGATGAATACGCACGATACCATCACCCTTTGGTCTGTCTGGCTGTTTTTTCTGCTCTTTTATTCGTCCGCTTGCCGTCGAATAAACCAACACGCTGTCTGACATATCAACCTTCGATTGACGCGTTAATCGCCCGTAATACTTCCGCCGGATTTTCCGCTTGGGTGATTGGGCGTCCGATTACCAGATAATCGGAACCGGCCTGAATCGCGGCTGGCGGCGTCATCACTCGGCGCTGATCGCCGAAATCCGACCCGATAGGACGAATTCCCGGCGTGACCAGCGTAAAATCTTTACCGCAGTGAGCTCGCAAAATTTCCACTTCCTGAGGCGAACACACTACACCGTCCAAGCCGGCACGCTGAGTTAAATTAGCCAAGCGAATCACCTGTTCCATCGGCGAGGCGTTAATTCCAATCTGCAATAAATCCAGATCCTCCATACTGGTCAACACCGTTACACCAATCAAAATCGGTGCATCTTTGCCGTACGGTTCGAGAATTTTTTTCGCTTCTTCCATCATGCGCAAACCGCCGCTGGCGTGTAAATCCACCATCCAGACACCTAAATCCGCTGCCGAGCGCACCGCTCTGGCAACCGTATTGGGAATATCATGAAATTTTAAATCCAAAAACACATCAAAATGACGCTGCTGCAACTGCTTGATAAAATGCGTGCCCAGCGTGGTAAACATTTCTTTTCCCACTTTCAAACGACATAAACTCGGATCGATTTGATCGACCAGTGCCAGCGCCTGTGCTTCTTTTTCATAATCCAATGCAACGATGACTTTACTGCTCATAACTTTTCCTTATTAAATCAATTGTGTTCAATTCCACGAATCGGTTTGATACTTTCCCACTGACGGCAGGACGGACAACACCATGTCAGTTTGTGAGTCTGATAACCGCAGTTTATACAACGATAATCAAATCCTTGTTTTATCCGTTCTCCGACCATTTTATGCAACAGAATCAGGCTGTCTTTGGCTCTTCCCGGCTCCGCATTATCAATCTGGTATTGAATAAAACGATGGAAAATAAACGTGCTTGGGTTCTGATTCAGCTGCTGATACAATTTAGTCTGGGCGGCAAACGAGCCGTCTTTTTCCGCAATCAGATCTGCAAGCGCCAAATCCACTGCGCTGTTACGACAAATCTGGCTAGCTTTAATCAAAAACAGCTCGAAATTATCCAGCTGATTTAATTCCTGATAACAGTATTTCAGCGCTGGCAACACTTCGCCGATATAAGCGGCATTTTGCTGCAAAATATTTTCAAAATTTTTGACCGCACTTTGGTAATCCAATCGCACCATGTAGGCTTCCGCCAGCAGCATTGAGGCGCGCACGCAATTCGGTGCAACTTTCAACGCCTGCTGTAAAATATCAATCGGTTTATCTTTGCTTTCCGCATTCAGCCCCAATGCATATTCACAATAATAATGAGCCAGTTCAATGTTATCTTCTTTGGGAGCGATTTTTGCCAGTTTCTCGGCAACATTAACGGCTTTTTTCCATTCCTTCGTTTTTTGATAAATAATCGCCAGCTGCTGTAGGGCGCCTTCAGCAAACTCCGGTTCATCCACTAATGTAATATACAGATTCTCTGCACGATCAAAAAAACCGACGGTCATAAAATCTCTGGCAAGCTGCTGTTTTGCCAGTAATTTTTGTTCAAAGCTATAATTCGGACTGCGATCTAACGCCTGATGAATGCGCAATGCGCGATCCACCTCACCGCGCGAACGGAACAAGTTGCCTAAAGTCAGTTCCGCTTCAAACTGAGAGGCACTTTCTATTTCGTTTTCAGCTTCCTGCTTTTGCAGCATATCTAAAAACAAATCCACCGCTTTATCCGGCTGATTAGATAACAAAAAGTTTACGCCGGTAACATAATCGCGGGAAAGTTTATTACTGATATCTTCCTGATCTTTTTTCGCGCTGCGATGCCCCATATACCAACCATAAGCGGCGGCAATCGGTAACAACAGAAAGAGCAGTTCAAGCATTATTAGGCGGCCTTATCGCGGCTAGTAGCTAATTCGTTAATTTGTAATGTCTGACGTTTAATCTGACGAGCAAGAGACATATTTTTTAGCTTTAATTTCAAATAAAAAAACGCGCAAATCAACCAGCCCAAAAATAATCCCAACCCGAATAAAATAGCAACCAGCGTGGAAAGCTGCACTTCGCTTTGCGCAACGATATAATTAAATGAAATGATTTGATCATTATTGGCGCCAACAGTAATTGCAACCAACACAACGGCGAGCAAAATAATAAATCCGAAAATATATTTAATCATAACTGTTCTCCCGGGAAATACGTGCGTATCATTATGCCAAAAATAAACACAAAAAACGACACTTAAAGTGTCGTTATTTCAATTAGTTGATATATTATGCCCGAACGTCCACGCGTTCTCTCAGCTCTTTACCCGCTTTAAAGTGAGGTACCGATTTGGCTTCCAGTTTTACCTGATCGCCAGTCTTCGGATTACGCCCGATACGCGGTTGGCGAAAATGCAATGAAAAACTGCCGAAACCGCGCACTTCAATACGATCACCCTTCTCTAACGTCTGCGACATCTGTTCTAAAATATCCTTTACCGCGTTTTCAACATCTTTCACCGCGATAGAAGGATTTTTTTGAACTAAATTTTCAATAAGTTCTGACTTGGTCATAATATTCTCCTCATCTCTTACCGATCGGCACGATAAAATACCGCGCCGACCATTTTAAGGGAATGCTTAATTATTCGCCTTTTGCCGCTTTGAACGCTTCAGCAAACGCATTCGGCATAGCAATATCTTCTTGCTTGTTGTTGACGCTTGCAACCGCTGCTGCTTCTTCAGCCTGATCTTTTGCTTTCACTGATAAGTGAACGATACGGGCTTTACGATCCACACCGGTATATTTTGCTTCAACTGTATCACCGGCAGCAACTTCGCTGGTTAAATCGCCTGCACGGATATAGCCTTCAACACCGCCGTCCAATTCGACTTTAGCGCCTTTTGCATCTGCTTCAACGACTTTAGCCGTAACGATAGCACCTTTTTTGTTTAATGCGACGAAGTTATTGAACGGATCTTCTTCCAGTTGTTTGATCCCTAAAGAGATACGTTCTTTGGCAGAGTCCACTTGCAATACGATAGCAGATACTTCATCGCCTTTCTTATAGCTGCGAACCGCTTCTTCGCCCGGTACATTCCAAGAAATATCAGACAAATGCACTAAACCGTCGATGCCGCCTTCCAGACCGATGAAGATACCGAAGTCAGTGATGGATTTGATTTTACCGGAAACTTTATCACCTTTATTGTGAGTTTCGGCAAATTGTAACCATGGGTTAGGTTTGCACTGTTTTAAACCTAAAGAAATACGACGACGTTCTTCATCGATTTCCAATACCATGACTTCAACTACATCACCAAGACTAACCACTTTAGACGGATGAATGTTTTTGTTTGTCCAATCCATTTCGGAAACGTGAACTAAACCTTCAACACCTTCTAAAATTTCCACGAAGCAGCCGTAATCAGTTAAATTGGTCACTTTACCGGTTAATTTGCTGCCGACCGGGTGGTTTTCAGCGATAGCAACCCATGGATCCTGACCTAATTGTTTTAAGCCTAAGGATACGCGAGTGCGATCTTTATCAAATTTCAATACTTTAACTGTGATTTCATCACCAACGTTCACGATTTCGCTCGGATGTTTAACGCGTTTCCAAGCCATATCGGTGATATGCAACAAGCCGTCAACGCCGCCTAAATCAACAAACGCACCGTAGTCGGTAAGATTTTTCACTGTACCTTTCACTTCAGCGCCTTCAGACAGGCTGGCTAAAATTTCTTCGCGATCTTGGCTGTTTTCAGATTCGATTACCGCACGACGGGAAACAACTACGTTATTACGTTTTTGATCCAGTTTGATAACTTTGAATTCCAGCTCTTTGCCTTCAAGATGTGCAGTGTCACGTACCGGGCGGGTATCAACTAATGAGCCAGGTAAGAATGCACGTACACCGTTCAGCTCAACTGTGAAGCCGCCTTTCACTTTACCGTTGATTAAACCGGTAACAGTTGCTTGTTCTTCGTATGCTTTTTCCAGTTCGATCCAAGATTCGTGACGAACGGCTTTCTCACGGGATAATTTAGTTTCACCGTAACCGTCTTCAACGGCGTCCAACGCAACATTGATCACATCGCCGACTTTCACATCCAGTTCGCCTTGAGCATTCTGGAATTCCTCCGCCGGAATACGCGCTTCGGATTTTAAACCTGCATCGACATATACGAAGCCTTTTTCAATCGCGACAACGGTACCGTTAACGATAGAACCCAAGCGGGTTTCCAGGCCTTTTAATGATTCTTCAAATAGTTGAGCAAAAGATTCTGACATAATTAATCTTCTAAGTTAGTTAATAACGTCCACTTCTTATCCATAAAAGTGGGGCTGATCATACATGTTTATTCGTTCCCTGAATAAACGGATTGCGATGATTTCGACCGCAAGTCAAGCCGTTGCCGAATATAGACTAACGCGCGCTCAACAACCTGATCAATACCCAATTCGGTACTGTCTAATAACAGCGCGTCCTGCGCCGGTTTGAGCGGCGCCACCGCACGGTTTCTGTCACGGCAGTCACGCGCCTTTATCTCGGCCAAAATCTGTGCAAAGTTACCATTAATCCCTTTATTTTGCAACTGATTATAGCGTCTTTTCGCTCTTTCTTCCGCACTGGCGTCTAAAAACAGTTTAACCTGCGCCTCGGGAAAAACCACCGTGCCCATATCACGCCCGTCGGCAATCAGCCCTTTTGGTGTGGCGAAATCGCGCTGTAGCTGTAACAACGCCGCACGTACCTGCGCAAATACCGCAATTTTGGAAGCCGCCTCCGCCACTTCTTGCGTACGAATCTGCGCACTGACATCATCCCCATCAAGGATAATCTTCACTTCCCCCGCCTGCGGCAAAAATTGAATCGCCAGCTTGTCCGCCAGCTCGGCGAGCGCAGCTTCATCTGTCAACGCCACTTGCCGTTGCAGCGCCGCCAACGCGGTCACACGATAAATTGCGCCGCTATCCAATAACGCAAAACCCAGCTGCTGCGCTAAGGCATAGCATAATGTGCCTTTTCCCGCCCCGCTCGGACCGTCGACGGTAATTACAATATTGTTTGTCATTATTTACTCTTTTAACCTAAAAAAATTCTTTAAATTCGACCGCACTTTTTACCTATCTCAATACGATCATTGCCCACCTGATTTTACCTGAAGATCGGGATAATCCATAAAGAATAATTTCACAGTAAAAAACTGTTTATCTTTCATTATGTTATAAATCGTAATCAGCATAACTCGCCGCATTCGCGTTAATTTGCCGGGTATCAGACTGACTAACGCTTGCTTTTTTGAAAAAATAGGTATAGTTTACGCCTATTATTTTGTAGCAAACACTTTCCATTTATACAATATATACCGATATAGGGAGACCAATATGGAAACGATAAATAAAGAATTCGAACTAAAACGGCAAGGAAAAATTCCACGTTTAACCAATAAAACCTTTAAGTTCGATCCCCGCATTAAAGACGGTTGGTTCTCCGCGGTGTATTTCCTGAAAACAGCAGAAATCATTAAACAGCGCCGACCAAAACAACGGGTGACAATGCAGTTTTTCCAGAAAAAAGACGCCATCCTGTGCGGTGTTGATGAAGCAATCGCATTGCTGCACACCTTTGCCGTTAATCCGCACGAGTTAACCGTTTGGGCATTACATGACGGTGATAAAATCAAACCTTTTGAAACTGTCTTAATGATTGAAGGCTATTACGAAGACTTCGGTTATCTGGAGGGCTTAATCGACGGCGTGCTGGCTCGCCGTACCGCGGTCGCAACCAATGTCTATAATGTGGTGCAAGCTGCTGGCAATAAACAGGTGATTTTTATGGGAGACCGCGACGATCACTTCTCTCAACAGGCGGGCGACGGCTATTCCGCTTATATCGGCGGAGTGGCAGCGCAAGCCACCCATGCAATGAACGAATGGTGGGGGCGAGAAGGTGTCGGCACCATGCCTCATGCGCTGATTCAATTATTCGACGGTGATTTAATCAACGCCTGCGAGGCGTATTTAGCCACTTATCCGGAAGATAATTTAGTCGCGCTGGTGGATTACCACAATGACGTGATCACCGACAGCCTAAAAGTTGCCCGCCATTTCGGCGAGCGTCTGTACGGCGTTCGTCTGGATACCGCCGCCAATATGGTAGATCAGTATTTTTTACGCAATCAACACGAATTCGGTCAGGAAGATCTGCGCGGCACCAATGTCTGTCTGGTACGCCGCTTACGTGAACATTTGGATGCCGCCGGCTTTCAACGGGTTAAAATTATCGTCAGCGGCGGTTTTGACGCCGATAAAATCCGCCGTTTTGAAGCGCAAAACGCACCGGTGGACTCTTACGGCGTGGGTTCAAGTTTGCTCAAAGTCAATATCGGTTTTACCGGCGACTGTGTCCGCCTTAACGGCAAACAACAGGCGAAACAGGGGCGCCGCTACAGCTTTAACCCGCGCCTAAGTGCGGTGCAATTTTCGGCAGTTTCTGAAGGCTAATCACAATGACAAACAAGACGTTGAAAACCTTTCTGGCTGCGCGCAATATTGAATTCAGCCTGCGCCGTTATGCGATCGATGCCATGAACTTTATGGCGCTGGGTTTATTCGGTTCCCTGATTATCGGGCTGATTCTGAAAAATCTGGGCGGCTGGTTGGCTCAACCATGGCTGGTTGAACTGGGTGCACAAGCTCAAGCAAGCATAGGAGCGGCTATCGGTGTGGGTGTGGCTTACGCCTTAAAAGCGCCGCCGCTGGCGCTACTCACCAGTACCACCACCGGCATGTTAGGTGCGGCATTAGGCGGACCTATCGGTTGTTTTATCGCGGCGGCAATCGGTGCCGAATGCGGTAAGTTGGTCAGCAAACTCACGCCGATCGATATTTTAGTCACCCCTGCCGCTACACTGATAACCGGCATGCTCGCGGCGACATTAATCGGTCCGCTGCTCGCCTCATTTATGCGCGAAACCGGTGAGTTGATCATGTGGGCAGTGGAACTTCAGCCGATTCCGATGAGCATTATTGTTTCCATCCTCATGGGAATGATTCTAACCCTGCCGATATCCAGTGCCGCAATTGCGGTAACCCTGTCATTAAGCGGTCTGGCAGGCGGCGCTGCAACCATTGGCTGCTGTGCACAAATGATCGGTTTTGCGGTGATGAGCTTCCGTGAAAACCGTTGGGCAGGTTTACTTAGCCAAGGACTTGGCACCAGCATGCTGCAAATGCCGAATATCGTGAAAAATCCTAAAATCTGGTTGCCGCCGACATTAGCCGGCGCCATTATCGCACCTTTTGCGACAGTCTGGTTTCAGATGCAGAATATTCCTTCCGGCGCTGGCATGGGCACCAGTGGACTGGTAGGGCAAATCGGTACAATCGATGCCATGGGTAACAGCTTGTCGGTCTGGTCGGCAATTATCTTGCTGCATTTTGTGTTGCCTGCCGTATTCACCTTATTATTGGCCGCCTTTATGCGCCGCAAAGGCTGGATTAAGCCGGACGACCTCAGACTTGATGTATAGTATTTGCTACAAACACCAAAGGACACCTTGATGAAAAATTATCTGAATTATTTATTGCAATGGCTGGAACAACAGCGTCTGGATTACGGCGCAAACGGTTATGTAGTCGGTATCAGCGGCGGCATTGATTCCGCTGTGGTCACTCATTTATTAATGCGCTGCGGTGCGCCGGTACAGGGCTTAATTCTGCCGTCCGAAACCACTTCCGTGCAGGATATTGAAGACGCCTATCTGGTCGCCGCAAGCGCACAATGCCCCGTGCTGGAAGTGCCGATTATCGACACCTACCGCACCTTTATGCAAACTATGCAATCGCTGTTCAACGCGCAGGCAGAACGTCAGAATGTCATCGCCGGCAATTTGCAAGCGCGTTTACGCATGATGTCATTATATGCTTATGCGCAAAGTCATCAGGCAATCGTGGTCGGCACCGATAATGCGGCAGAATGGCTGACCGGCTATTTCACCAAATTCGGCGACGGCGGCGTGGATATCGCCCCGCTGCTGCGACTGCGTAAAGAGCAAGTATACGAACTGGCGGCATTGTTACAGGTTCCACAACAATTATTGCAAAAATCACCAAGCGCGGGCTTATGGCAAGGACAAACCGACGAAGACGAAATGGGCGTCAGCTACCGCGATATTGACGCCTTTCTACGCGGCGAACCGGTATCCGCACAAGCCTTGACGCAAATCGAATTCTGGCATAACCGTTCACACCACAAACGCCGTTTGCCGCCAGTGCCAAAATCCGTCGAGGAAATTACAAGTGTATAAAAAACATTGAAAAAACCGACCGCACTTTGCATCTCACCTCAACCTCTGAGGCGACTAAGCTGACTAAAATGTTGCCCCCGTTATCCGCAGGGCTTTTAATTTAATGAGTGTTGATTCTGCACGCAAAGTGCGGTGGTTTTTTAACAGGTTTCTGTGGCAAAAAAAGCCTTAATCTGCTGTGCGGTGTGATCAAGCATGGCGTAGCGTTTGCGGTACATAGAACGCTTTTTGCTTGGAATCATCGTCGGACATTTGCGTTCAAGGTTGCGCGGTAACAGCCAATATCCGCGCGATTTGTCATAAACGCCGCCGTTTTCCCGCCAAAATTCGTCATAATTAAACAATAATTTAGTCGAATCATTCCAGCGGTATTTAGCCTGATTTTTATGCGGAATACCGCATAATTCACAGTTTAAGGTTTCACTTAGCAACTGAAAGGCGTTAATCAGCATAAACATCGGGCGCATGCCATGTAAATTTTTGGTTGTTTCGCGGATCAAGCTCTGTGCCTGCGCACCATGCGGTCCTTGAATTGAGGTAATCAGCAATGTGTTAGGTGGCAAAAAAGCAAAAGAGGCATCGTACATGCTTTCTTTATGCGAATTGATAATATTCAACGAAAAAAAACCTTCAAACGGATCGATTTTGTTGATATTTAAATACAAATCCAATGCTTCTGTCAGCGTCGCCAGCCGCAAACTCTCTTCCTGAATCAGCGATTGCGCTTTAGCATAGCTAAATTTTTGTTCCGCCAACATAAAATTCGCTGTAATCGCCCCAAACCGCCGCCTGATGCCAAAACGTTTGTCGCAGTATTTC
Source organism: Necropsobacter massiliensis (assembly GCF_000827595.2). GTDB lineage: Bacteria > Pseudomonadota > Gammaproteobacteria > Enterobacterales > Pasteurellaceae > Necropsobacter > Necropsobacter massiliensis. Next base: position 18,264 of record NZ_LN776184.1, read on the forward strand.
GCCAGCAGCGTATTGATGCGATAAGGTAGACGGGCAAACAGAGTTTCCCATAATGGATGGAGGTGTAAAAAATACATTAATTCCCGACAATAACGGGCATAAATTAATGTATAAAAACGATAACGAAGATAGCTGCGGAGCTTTTTCTGCCAGCGTTTTTCGGCAGGATACATTTCCGCAAAAGTTGGAAAATGAGATAATTTATACATGTGATATACCATTAATACGAACATATTAACGGCGGCGGATTTTAGCAAAAAACAACCGCACTTTTAAGTCCGACACTTGCTAATCGTCGAAAAAAAAGTCAATCATCGGTAAAAATATTTCATTCTGTAAAATAGCAAGCCAGTCCAAATCTTAAAATTTAATATCAATTCACCACGTTAAATTAGAATTTAATTTCAAAAATTTACATTACATCGGTAAAAACGCAACCAAATTCAATTCAAGGACTGATACTCTTTTGCACGTCGTACAAGAGGATATGCAATATCCGTTTAATAATCCATCCGTTAATTAAGGAGAATTGATTATGGCTTTTAATCTTAAAAACCGGCATTTGCTCAGTCTGGTACATCATTCCGAACGCGAAATAAAATACCTGCTCGATTTATCAAGAGATTTGAAACGGGCAAAATACGCCGGTACTGAACAGCAGAATCTGAAAGGCAAGAATATCGCGCTCATTTTTGAGAAAACCTCAACCCGTACCCGCTGCGCCTTTGAAGTCGCGGCATACGATCAGGGCGCCCGGGTGACCTATATTGATCCCACTTCATCACAAATCGGACATAAAGAAAGTATGAAAGATACCGCGCGCGTGTTAGGACGGATGTATGATGCCATTGAATACCGCGGTTTCAAACAAAGCGTGGTGGACGAGCTGGCGCAATACGCCGGGGTGCCGGTGTTTAATGGGCTGACCGATGAATTTCATCCGACGCAGATGCTGGCGGATGTGCTGACCATGATCGAACATTGCGATAAGCCGCTTAGCGAAATCAAATATGTGTATATCGGTGACGCCCGCAATAATATGGGCAATTCTCTGCTGCTGATCGGTGCGAAACTCGGTATGGACGTGCGGGTGTGCGGACCGAAAGCATTATTACCGGATGACGAACTGGTGGACTTATGCCGACAATTTGCCAACCAAAGCGGCGCACGCTTAACCGTTACCGACGATATTGACAAAGCGGTGAAAGATGTGGACTTCGTACATACCGACGTTTGGGTCTCCATGGGCGAGCCGTTGGACAGCTGGGGTGAACGTATTGATCTGCTGATGCCGTATCAGGTCACCCCCGAATTAATGAAACGGACAGGTAATCCAAAAGTAAAATTCATGCACTGTCTGCCAGCATTCCATAACAGCGAAACCAAAGTCGGTAAGCAAATCGCGGAAAAATATCCTCAACTTGCCAACGGTATTGAAGTAACTGAAGCGGTGTTCGAATCGCCGATGAATATCGCCTTTGAACAGGCGGAAAACCGCATGCACACCATTAAAGCAGTGATGGTCGCCAGCTTAATTTAATCGGAGGATACCATGAGAATCGTTATCGCTTTAGGCGGAAATGCGTTGCTGCGCCGCGGTGAACCGTTATCCGCCGAAAACCAACGGCAGAATGTGCGCATCGCATGCGAACAAATCGCCAAAATTTATCCGAATAATGAATTGGTGATTACCCACGGCAACGGACCGCAAGTCGGTTTGCTGGCATTACAGGGCGCCGCGTATAAAGAAGTCTCCACCTATCCGCTGGATGTGCTGGGCGCGGAATCCGTCGGCATGATAGGCTATATGATCCAACAGGAGCTGGGTAATTTGCTGCCATTTGAAGCACCGTTCGCCACCCTGCTTTCACAAGTGGAAGTGGACCCGAACGATCCGGCGTTCAAAAAGCCGACCAAGCCCATCGGTCCGGTTTATACCAAACAAGAAGCAGAAAATTTGGCGCAGGAAAAAGGCTGGACAATCGCCCAAGACGGCGATAAATATCGCCGCGTCGTGCCAAGCCCGCTGCCGAAACGGATCTTTGAAATCCGTCCGGTGAAATGGCTGTTGGAAAAAGGCAGTATTGTGATTTGTGCCGGTGGTGGTGGCATTCCGACTTATTACGATAAACAAGGCAATCTGCAAGGGGTTGAGGCGGTCATTGATAAAGATCTCTGCTCTGCGCTACTGGCTGAAAATCTGGATGCCGATTTATTTATCATCGCCACCGATGTCTCCGCAGTATTTGTGGATTGGGGTAAACCGAGCCAAAAAGCCATCGCCAAAGCTAATCCCGATGCCATCGGGAAAATGGCTTTTGCCTCCGGCTCCATGGGACCGAAAGTGCAGGCAACACTGAATTTCGTGCGGCATTCCGGGCATGACGCCGTTATCGGCTCGCTTTCCGATATTGTCGATATCGTAAAAGGTAAAGCGGGAACAAGAATCACCGCACAGACAGAGGATATCGAGTATTATTAATCCGCTCGTCAAAGATGCGTCTGCATAGGCGCATCTCTGATTTTAACCTAAGCCGTATCACGAGGAGTTCATCATGGGCACAAAGAAAACATTTAAATTTCCTACGGCGTTTTCAATTTTATTCATTATTCTGATTATTGCCGTCGGACTGACTTGGATTATCCCGGCGGGTTCTTATTCCAAGCTCACCTACAACCCGTCCACGAATAATTTTGTGGTTAAAACTTATCAACAACCCGATCAAATTCTTCCGGCGACAACCGAATCGCTGGAGAAGCTAAATATCAAAATCGCATTAAACAATTTTACCGAAGGCACTATCAGAAAACCGATTGCGATTCCCGGTTCTTACCAACGGGTCGAACAAAATCCAAAAGGCATTAAAGATATCACCATTAGCATGGTGGAAGGCACGATTGAAGCCGCCGATGTCATGGTGTTTATCTTCGTGCTGGGCGGGATGATCGGTGTAATCAACAAAACCGGCGCATTTAACGCCGGACTGAGTGCGCTGGCTAAGCGGACAAAAGGCAATGAATTTCTGATTGTGTTCAGCGTTTGCGTACTCATGGCGATCGGCGGCACAACCTGCGGGATCGAAGAAGAAGCTGTGGCGTTTTATCCGATTTTGGTACCGGTATTTCTGGCGCTGGGCTATGACGCTATCGTCTGTGTCGGTGCCATTTTTCTTGCCTCATCCATGGGTACCGCCTTTTCTACCGTCAACCCGTTTTCCGTGGTGATCGCCTCCAATGCTGCCGGTATTCAGTTTACCGAAGGTATCGCGTTCCGCTTTATCGGGTTAATCTTAGGTTCCGCCTGCGTGATTAGTTATATGTACTGGTATTGTAAAAAAATCAAAGCGGATGCCAGTTTTTCTTATACCTATGATGATAGAGAAGAATTCTATCACCGCTATATGCACAACTATGATCCGAGTACGGAACTGCAATTCAGCACCAGACGAAAAATCATTCTCAGCATTTTCTGTATCGCCTTTCCAATCATGATCTGGGGCGTGATGGCGGGCGGCTGGTGGTTTCCGCAAATGGCGGCGTCATTCCTGACTCTGACAATTATTATCATGTTTATTTCCGGACTCTCGGAACAGGATATTATTGATTCCTTTACCCGCGGCGCCTCGGAACTGGTTGGCGTATCGCTGATTATCGGGCTGGCGCGCGGGGTTAATCTGGTGTTAGACGAAGGCATGATTTCAGATACCATTTTGGCTTATATGTCCGATATTGTCGCCGGTATGCCGACGACGATCTTTATTCTCACCCAACTGGTGATCTTTATCATACTGGGATTGTTTGTACCGTCGTCTTCCGGACTTGCTGTGCTGTCGATGCCGATTATGGCACCGTTAGCGGATGCAGTGGGCATTCCGCGCTATATCGTAGTCTCCGCCTATAACTGGGGACAATATGCCATGCTCTTTCTGGCGCCGACCGGTCTGGTGCTTGTCACACTGCAAATGCTACATATTCCGTTTGACCGCTGGGTCAAATTCGTATTGCCGATGATCGGCGCATTATTGGTGATCGGTTCCGCGTTGCTTGTCATTCAAGTGCAGATGTACGCTTAACCCCTGCAATATGAACAGGTTACTTTGCCTATCCAATAATCAAAGTAACCTGTCCGACCGTGAATTTTATATAATCAATCTCTTTTACAATAAAAATATGAATTCAGCATAACCGTTTCAGAAATGGATGTTCCCTGTCCCTGACAAAAAAGACAGATTTAAGGAGGAAAATATGTCCAATCAAATATTGGATAACATTAATACCCGAATCTTACGCGCCTTACAGCAAAACGGTCGTTTACAAAATAACGAACTGGCACAGGAGGTCGGCTTATCGAATTCCGCCTGTCTCAGACGCGTTAACCTGTTGGAACAAAACGGGTTCATCAACAAATATACGGCGATTCTCGATCCGAAAAAACTGAACTGCGGTCTGACCGTTTATGCCTTAGGATCATTTTTTGAAGAAGATGTAAAACAGCGAGAAAGGTTTATGTTTGAAATGAAACTGATTCCGCAAATCACCGAATGTCATTTAATGGCGGGCGATTATGATTTTATCCTGAAATTGCAAGTTTCCGATTTGGATGAATTTTACGCCTGTAAAAAGAAATATCTCACCAAAGAACTCGGTATAAAAAATCTAAAAACCGAGATTATTCTCAAAACCGTCAAAAATACCACCGAATTGCCGCTCTAACCCGATTTTACCGAAACCAACATAACACCGAATGTTAGGCCAAAAACGACCGCACTTTTTTCACCGGATTTCGCACCGGCAAAAGTGCGGTCATATTTTTCAGTGTTTTCTCACTTATTTTTTCAACTGCGGTAACAGCACATCGTTGCTCACCGCCAATAAGCCGGCATCGGAATAAACGCCCAGTTTAGCGCGCGTATCTACAATATCCAGATTCCGCATGGTCAGCTGCCCGATACGGTCGATCGGATCAAACGGCGCATTTTCCACTTTTTCCATGCTCAAACGTTCCGGCGCATAAGTCAAATTCGGCGAGTCGGTATTTAGAATGGAATAATCGTTACCGCGGCGCAACTCCAGCGTCACCTCGCCGGTGATCGCGCGCGCCACCCAGCGTTGTGCGGTTTCACGCAACATCAACGCCTGCGGATCAAACCAGCGTCCTTGATACAGCAAACGCCCTAACCGCAACCCATTGATACGATATTGCTCAATCGTATCTTCATTGTGAATACCGGTCACCAGACGTTCATAGGCAATATGCAACAACGCCATACCCGGCGCTTCATAAATGCCGCGGCTTTTCGCTTCAATAATGCGGTTTTCGATTTGATCAGACACCCCCACCCCATGACGACCGCCGATACGATTGGCTTCCAAAAACAACTCCACCGCATTGGCAAAGGTTTTGCCGTTTAACGCCACCGGCACGCCTTCTTCAAAACGCACCGTCACGGTTTCAGTGTTTACCGCCACTTTTTCGTCCCAGAACGCCACCCCCATAATCGGTTTCACGATTTTAATGCCAGTCGTTAAGAATTCCAGATCTTTCGCCTCATGTGTTGCGCCAAGCATGTTGGAATCGGTGGAATAGGCCTTTTCCACCGACATTTTATAATTGAAACCGTTGGCGATTAAAAACTCGGACATTTCATGGCGACCGCCTAGTTCATCGATAAACTGCTGGTCAAGCCAAGGTTTGTAAATTTTAAGATTTGGATTGGTCAACAATCCGTAACGGTAAAAACGCTCAATATCATTACCTTTAAAGGTACTGCCGTCGCCCCAGATATTCACATCATCTTCTTTCATCGCCGACACCAACATGGTGCCGGTTACGGCGCGCCCTAACGGCGTAGTATTAAAATAGGTCGCGCCGCCGGTGGAAACATGAAAGGCACCGCACTGAATTGCGGCAATGCCCTCATAGGCCAGCTGGCTGCGACAATCGATTAAGCGCGCATTTTCCGCACCGTATTCTATAGCTTTACGCGGAATCGCCTCATAATCCTCTTCATCGGGCTGCCCCAAATTAGCGGTATAAGCATACGGCACCGCGCCTTTTTGGCGCATCCACAGCAATGCCGCGCTGGTATCCAGTCCGCCGGAAAACGCAATACCGACTTTTTGACCGACAGGAAGATGTTGTAAAATTGTGTTTGACATAACTAATACCTTATTATTGTGATTAAGTAATCGTTTTCGTAACTAAAAATCGGCTTATTATCATTGAAAACAACGCCAAAGTCCACCGCACTTTAACGGCGTTATTCCAACGGCAGCATCTGATAAGGGTCGGGATATTGATAAACAAACCCTAGCTCGCGACAAATTTTATCCGCCAGAATAATTCGCTGCGGATCCTGCGCACTGCAAATAAAATGCGGCGGCACCAATCCCAATTGACGCGCCATGGCGCCGTAATATTCCGCTTTATTCGGATGCAGCGGTGCGGATAAATGATACAAACGCTGATAGCTCGGGGTTTCCAGCAACAACTGAATAGCGCGCGCGCAATCGTCCACATGCACCAGATTAACCGGCGTATTACCGCCACTTAATGCGGATTTGCCCGCCAGAAAACGCACCGGATGGCGATCTGAACCCACCAGTCCGCTGAAGCGAACGATATCGCAGTCAATATCAGATAGGCGAAACAGCCACTCTTCAACGGTTTTCAGCGCCTTTCCTATTTCGCTGTCCGGCTGCGGCGGCACGGATTCATCAAAACGACCAGAAATCTCGGCGAACACCGAGCTGGAACTGATAAAAATAATATGCTGCACACCCTGCAACAGCGCCTCGTTCACCAGATTTTGTACGCCTTGCACATAATGATTCAGGTCAAAAAAATATTGGCTCGGCGGAATATTAATCACCAGCGAACGAGCGGCAAACAGCGCGCTCAAATCATCCGGGTCGGCATTAATGTCGGGATTGAGTTCAAGATGATAGGTTTCCAAACGCAACAGGCGCATTTGCTCGACACCGTCGTGAGTACGTTTAGTGCCTTTGACTTCCCAACCCAGATTTTTCAAATGGCGGGCAAGGGGCAGCCCCAGCCAACCTAACCCGACGATTGCAACCGACCTCATAACACCTCAATGAAAATAGCCAAAAGTGCGGTCGATTCTAGCGCAAAATACACCGCACTTGGGGAAAAATTTCGCTATTTGGTTAATAAATCCAAGGCTTCTTGATATTTATCAACCGTTTTGGCAATAACCTCAGCAGGCACTTTCGGTGCCGGCGGTTGCTTGTTCCAGCCGCTTTGCTCCAGCCAATCGCGCACGAACTGTTTATCGAATGACGGCGGATTGGTACCTTCGCGATAGGTTTCCACCGCCCAGAAACGGCTGGAATCCGGCGTCAATACTTCATCCATCAGCGTCAGCACGCCGTTTTCGTCCAGTCCGAATTCAAATTTGGTATCGCAAATAATAATGCCTTTGCTCAGCGCATAGTCTGCCGCCGCCGTATAAAGCGCAATGGCCTTTTGCTTAACCTGTGCCGCCAGCTCTGCGCCAATCAACTTTTCGCACTGCGCATAGCTGATATTAATATCGTGATTGCCCACTTCTTCCTTGCTGGACGGGGTAAAAATCGGCTGTGGCAGCTTGCTTGCCTCCACCAATCCCGCTGGCAATGTCAAACCGCAAATAGTGCCGGTTTGTTTATAATCCTTTAATCCGCTGCCGGTTAAATAACCGCGCACGATAGACTCGATTTTAATCGGCTTCAAGCGTTTTACCACCACGGCGCGATTTTTTACCGAATCCGCTTCCGCCTTCAGCAACACGTCATAAACGGTTTCGCCGGTGAAGTGATTCGGCATAATCGGCGCCAATTTGTTAAACCAGAAATTAGAAATTTGAGTCAGAATTTCACCTTTACGCGGAATCGGATCATCTAAAATCACATCAAACGCGGATAAGCGATCGGTCGCTACCATCAGCATCCGTTTGTCGTCAATTTCATACAGATCGCGTACTTTACCAGAATAAATTTTTTTAAGGCTGAGTTGTGTCATTTGCTATACCTTTTTGGTTATACGAAAAATCGGCGCATATTGTACCGCACTTTTTTCATTTTTGCGCAAACGATTACGCCCGATTGTCACTTTTCTTTGTCAACGCAAAGAAAAGGTAAGCGATATTGCGCCGAAGTCAATTTTCGGCGACAATACGCCCCAGTTTTTTTCATCAATTTTTACAGCACACAGAAATACATCAAATGTCATATCCGGAACAAGTCAACAAACGCCGCACTTTTGCGATTATTTCCCACCCCGATGCAGGTAAAACCACGATCACCGAAAAAGTGTTACTGTACGGGCACGCCATCCAAACCGCCGGCACAGTAAAAGGCAAAGGCGCCGCTCAACATGCTAAATCCGACTGGATGGAAATGGAAAAACAGCGCGGTATTTCAATTACCACTTCCGTAATGCAATTTCCTTATAATGATTGTCTGGTTAATTTGCTGGATACGCCGGGACACGAAGATTTCTCGGAAGATACTTACCGCACGTTAACCGCGGTGGATAGCTGTCTAATGGTCATCGACAGCGCCAAAGGGGTGGAAGAACGCACCGTTAAATTAATGGAAGTGACGCGCCTGCGTGATACGCCGATTCTGACCTTTATGAACAAACTCGACCGCGATATTCGCGATCCGATGGAACTGCTCGACGAAGTGGAAAACGTGCTGAATATCCGTTGCGCCCCGATTACCTGGCCGATCGGCTGCGGCAAACTGTTTAAAGGCGTTTATCATTTATATAAAGACGAAACCTACCTGTATCAAAGCGGACAAGGGCATACCATTCAGGCAGTGCGGATCGTCAAAGGGCTAGATAATCCGGAACTAGATGCCGCCATCGGCGACGATCTGGCACAGCAGCTGCGTGACGAACTGGAACTGGTGCAAGGCGCATCCAATTCCTTTGCGCTGGACGCCTTTTTAAACGGTGAACTGACGCCGGTGTTTTTCGGTACTGCGCTGGGCAACTTCGGCGTAGATCATATGCTCGACGGCTTAACCAAATGGGCGCCAGCGCCGCAAGCTCGTCAGGCGGATGTACGCTTGGTGACAAGTGCGGAACCAAAACTGACTGGTTTTGTGTTTAAAATTCAAGCCAATATGGATCCGAAACACCGCGACCGCGTGGCGTTTATGCGCATCGTTTCCGGCAAATACGAAAAAGGCATGAAACTGCGCCACGTGCGTATTGGCAAAGAAGTGGTGATTTCCGACGCGCTGACCTTTATGGCCGGCGACCGTACTCAAGCGGAAGAAGCCTATGCCGGCGATATTATCGGGCTGCATAATCACGGCACCATTCAAATCGGCGATACTTTTACCCAAGGCGAAGAGCTGAAATTTACCGGCATTCCGAATTTTGCGCCGGAATTGTTCCGCCGTATCCGCTTAAAAGATCCGCTGAAACAAAAACAGCTGCTAAAAGGCTTGGTGCAACTGTCCGAAGAAGGCGCCGTGCAGGTATTCCGTCCGCTTGCCAATAACGATCTTATCGTCGGTGCGGTGGGCGTATTGCAGTTTGATGTGGTGGTATCCCGCCTGAAAACCGAATATAACGTGGAAGCGATTTATGAAAACGTGAATGTCGCAACCGCCCGCTGGGTGGAATGCAGTGAGGCGAAGAAATTCGACGAATTCAAGCGTAAAAACGAGCAGCATCTGGCACTGGACGGCGGCGATAATCTGACATATATCGCGCCAACAATGGTTAATCTGAACCTGACGCAGGAACGTTATCCCGAGGTCATGTTCTTTAAAACCAGAGAGCATTAATCTACAACTGGCGATTCGCCCGTTTTTTTCACCGCACTTCTGGGTTCATTGCCTATTTGCACAACCGGCATGCAATTATCAATATGCTTGCCGATTATTGCACAGTCCGTCAAACAATATTACTCAACACAAGGGGAACATAATGAAATTAAAATATTACATAATGAGCATAACACTTATCGGCGCTGCGGTTTCCAGCGCAATTGCCGCACCCAAAACACCTTATAGCCAACAAGGTGTGAACGCGCGCATGCTGGAACAACAAGCGCCGATAAAATGGGTATCCATCGAACAAATAAAAGACAGTCTCAAAGATCTGCCGCCGATAAACGTTAGCTTTGATATTGATGACACCGTTGCCGCGACCAGCGGCTGTTTCCATTACGGCAAACAAAAATATTCACCGGAAGATTTCAGTTATCTGAAAAATCAGGACTTCTGGGACGAAATCAATGCCGGCTGTGATAAATACGCCGTTCCTAAAGAAGTAGCAAAAGCGCTAATCAAAATGCATCAGGCGCGCGGCGATCAGGTTTATCTAATTACCGGGCGGACAGCCGGTAAAGATGATCAGGTCACACCAATTATGCAAAAAGCGCTGGGGATAACAAACATGCAACCGGTGAATTTTATGGGCGGCAAAGCGCACAGCACAACATATGATAAAACTCCGGCGCTCATTGCCCATAAAATCAGCATCCATTATGGCGACAGCGACGATGATATTTTAGCGGCAAAAGAAGCGGGAATCCGCGGGATTCGCGTCTTAAGAGCAGCAAACTCGAATTATCTGCCACTGCCGCAAGCCGGCGGCTATGGCGAAGAAGTGATCATTAACTCCACGTATTAACTCAACGTTATGAACAGCCGTACCGGACAACCGCACCGGTACGGATGCGAAGTTTATTTCTTATTTTCAGCGCAGCAATATACTGACTTGCAGCCCTGTTTCTCCGTTAGAATTCGTGACATTTTTTAACCGCACTTGATAATGGTGCAACTGTGCGATGCGGTAAACAATGGACAAACCAAGCCCGCTGCCCTTTTCATTCTGCCCCGCCGGGCGATAAAAACGCTGTCCGAGTTTTGCCAGATCAGCGTCTTCCACACCACCACCGTTGTCCTCTACAATAATTTGATCGCGCTCCAAGCGCAACGTAACTGTACTGCCTTGGTGACAATAACGAATGGCATTGTCGATCAGATTGCGTAACATCAAGGATAACAATAACGGCTGTCCTTGCTGTTTTTGCGGTAATGCCTGTTGCTCAAATACCAATTCTATGCGGCGTTTTTGCGCATTGAAATACAATTCGCCAATCAGCGAGGGAATCAGTTTATCCCAATGAATATCCTCCAAATTATCCAGCTGTTTAAGATTATCCAGACGAGAAAGAGTCAGCAGTTGTTCCACCAGTTGAGTGGCGCGATCGATGCCTTGAGTTAAATGTGTTAACGCCTGTTCGCGCACCGCCTTATCTTCACCGGCAAGCTGCGCTACTTCAGTCTGAATACGCAGCGCCGCCAACGGACTGCGTAATTCATGTGCGGCATCGGAAGTAAAACGACGCTCGCGCAGCAGCATGCCGGAAGTGCGGTCGAAAAACCCGTTTAATTCCTGCACCAGCGGCAAAATCTCACGTGGAATATGGTGCACCGATAACCGGCTGTTATCATCCGGCGCCCGTTGGCTGAGCTGTTCCCCCACCCGGCGCAAGGTACGCAGCTCGCGGCTGATAACCCACACGATTAAACCGAGCAGAAACGGTAGACTGGCAAACCAGATCCACATTTGCCCGAACACCATATTGTGAATCAGATTTTCCCTATATTCCAGCTCCTGCCCGACCGCCACAATCAAGCGTTCCCCCAGCGGCAGCCAGAAAATACGCCAGTGATCATCGCTGTCACGTATTTTCGCAACGGAAAATCCCCGCGCCGGTGCAAAAAGAAAATTATCGCCGTTTTCACCGTCGCTCAGCACGATTTCGCCGTTAGGCGTAAACACGGCGAATGCCAACGCATCGCTGTCATAGCCTTTTTTCGGTATAAAATGACGGCGGTTTTTGTAACCGTTGGTAAACTCGGGGCGACGCCGTTCAATCAATATCGTGCGCAAATCGGAAGATGCCAGCCGTTTGGCAAATAAAATCTGTTGGGCATCAAACACTTCGTTGACTTCTTTGCGCACCTGTAGCCATGCCAGCGCAGTGGACATCGCCCAGACAATCAGGGCGATAAACGATAACATCACAATTAAGCGAAAACGCAGGCTGGTAGGTTTAGCTGTGTTCATCCTGTTTTCCCAACGCATAGCCGACACCATGTACGGTGCGGATAAACTGTTTGCCTAGTTTCTGCCGCAGATTATAAATATGCACTTCCAGTGCGTTGCTGCTCACCTCGTCGTCCCAAGCGTAGAGTTTGTCCTCAATCGCCGCACGCGACAACACCCTGTCCTGATGGTGCATAAATAATTCCAGCAATTTGTATTCGCGGGTGGTCAGCGTAACTTCGTCGCCGTGCAGAAACACTTTGCGTTGATTCGGATCGAAACTGACCGCGCCGTGCTCAATCACCGGATTTGTGTGACCGTAACGACGCCGAATCAGCGCTTGCAAGCGCGCAACCACCTCCGCCAGAGCAAAAGGTTTACACAAATAGTCATCGGCGCCGCGCTGCAAGCCGTTGATACGTTCGTCCAGCGTATCTCGTGCGGTCAAAATCAGCACCGGCACATCTTCGCTGTCTTTACGCCAGCGTTGCAAAATGTCCAGACCGTCCATTTTCGGCAAGGTCAGATCCAGCACTACCGCATCATAAGGTGCGGATTTCAGCGCCTGCAACCCGGTTTTACCGTCAGTAAACCAGTCCACGCTGAAACCGGATTTGGTTAAACCGACTTTAAGCCCGTCACCGATTAACGGATCGTCTTCAATTAATAAAATTCGCATAATTTCGACCGCACTTTTTCTGTCATGATGTAAAAATCGGCACGCCCTAACTTAAATCCAGCCCCATTTGCCAGAACGCGGATTCCATTCGGGTCGCCGTGGTGAAAATTTGCTGAATAACGCGCAGCTGTTCCGCCGTTAACGGTCGGCATAGCGCATCCAACATGCGCGTAAAGTCTTGCGCTGCTTGCTGAAAATCCTCGCCGGCGTAAGTGTCGATCCACGCCTGATAAGGGTTATTTTCCGTTTTTACGCCCGCCAGCCGTTTCCCAATCGCCGCATAGCCCAACATACAAGGCGCCAGCGCAGTGTAAAGTTCTGCCAGACCACCTTTAATGCCGCAATCCAATACATAGCGCGTATATGCTACACAGGCGGGCGACTCCGCTTCGTTCATCAGCGCCTGCGGAGAAATGCCCCACTGACGGCAGAATTCAATATGCAGCTGAATCTCTTTCAGCAGCAGATCATTGGCTTGATGGGCATACTGGATCTGCGTGAAATTCTCCGCTTTAAAAATCCCGAGCGATAACGCGCGACTGTAATGAAACAGATATAAATAATCCTGTTTCAGATAATGCTGAAAACAGGATTTCGGTAATGTGCCGTCCGCTAAACGGTTAACGAACGGATGTTGAATATAGGCTTCCCAATCGGTATGTGCTGTTCGGATCAGCTGTTGTACGATAGACATTGATTCGCTCCCATAAAAATTGATCAAACGAAACTGTCGGAGAAGACCACGCGCGAAACACATCACGTTATCAATCAAACCGCTGATAACCAAATTAGTTTCCTACGTCAGTGCTAACTGCTTCAGGTTCACGGGTATGATCTCAGCGCGATAATTGGCGCACCCCGACTAATTTCAGTGATTGAGTTTAGCGTAAAAAAAATAATTTGCCACCGAAAATTATTCTTTTACTTTTTCAACATAGCGGATTTCGATTTCAGTTTTCTTCCAAGATTTATCCACTTCGCCGAATAATTTCACTGCATCGCTTGGCGTAATTTCCTGACCGTGCCATGCGCGGCGATCGATTTCGACTTCAATCTCACCGCTGGCATCACGGAACAGGAAATCTTGCTTACCGACCTGCTCGACAATGTTGCCTTGTAAGACAATAAATTGATCGTCTTTCCACGTACTGGCATCCGCCACTTTCATCGGCGGCAGGTTAAATTCCGGGCGATGCGGTCGACTGGCTTTTTCTGCCGCAGGCTTGCTCGGATCGTTAAATCCGCCGCGCATCTCGTCTCTGTCGTTCCAATCGCCGCGCGGTCTTTTATCCCCGTGATATCTGCCGCCCTGATAATCGCAACGGTCTTTATTTTTTTGCACCGGTTGTGTTATTTGGGTGCTGCTTTTTTCTTGCGATACGCTAATCTGTCCGTTCTGTGCCGCAGCGAACAGACTAACGGTTGATAATGTTAAAATTGTTGCTAAACTAAGCTTTTTCATAATAGGTCTCCCAAATAATGTCATTAATAACAAGACGTTTTTGTCTTGTTGAGGCTTATTAAAACAATTAAATATTAAGAAAAACTTAAGACTAAAAATTTTTTAACCAAGGAAAATTTATGCAGTGTAATCATTCGCTGTCGCCTGACACCTCGACCACCTCACAGACAATCCGTAATACCGCCAATTCGCTACATCGCGCATTCCATCCAGACATCGAACAATCACTGTTAGCGATCGTACAACGGGAAGTCGTGCCGGCACTTGGCTGTACCGAACCCATTTCGCTGGCGTTGGCGGCGGCTACTGCGCGCAAATACTTAGGTGCTTCGCCGCAAAAAATTGAGGCAAAAGTCTCACCGAATTTAATGAAAAATGGCATGGGCGTTACGGTTCCTGGAACCGGCACGCTGGGGCTGAAAATGGCGGCGGCAATCGGCGCAGTGGGCGGCGATCCCGACGCCGGTTTGGAAGTCTTAAAGCATATCAATGCCGAGCAGGTCGCTTGTGCCAAGACAATGCTGGAGAACAAACAGGTGAATGTGGCAGTGTTGCAAACCGAGTATATTTTATATTCCGAGGCAACCTTATTTCACGGGCAAGACTGGGTTTGCGTGCGGATCGCGGCGCATCACGCCAATATTATTTATATCGAAAAAAACGGTGAAATCCTGTTCGCTAAACCCTGTGCTGTTGAAAACGAAAATTCTCAGGAAATTTTCACCGCACTTTGCGCCAAGGATATTTTTGATTTTGCTATGCACGTCAATGAAGAGCGCATCGCCTTTATCGCCGAAGCAGCAGAACTGAACGAAGCGCTGTCGCAGGAAGGGTTGCGACAAGACTACGGTTTGCATATCGGGCGGACGTTACAAAAACAAATCCGCAACGGGCTGCTCAGCGATGATTTAATGAATCGAATCGTCATCGCAACCACCGCCGCATCTGATGCCAGAATGGGTGGCGCCAATTTACCGGCAATGAGCAACTCCGGTTCGGGCAATCAAGGCATTACCGCCACCATGCCGGTCGTGGTTGTGGCGCGCCACCTCAATGCTGACCGTCAGCGCCTAATTCGTGCGCTGTTTCTCTCGCATTTAATGGCAATTTATATTCACAGCAAATTACCGAAATTGTCCGCCTTATGTGCGGCGACCACAGCGGCAATGGGCAGTTGTGCGGGAATCGCTTGGCTGTTAAGCGGTAAATTCGACACCGTCAGCATGGCAATCAGCAGCATGATCGGCGATATCAGCGGGATCATTTGCGACGGTGCGGCGAACGGCTGCGCCATGAAAGTCTCCACCAGTGTAACATCCGGCTATAAAGCCGTGTTAATGGCGTTGGATAATATCAGAGTCACCGGCGATGAAGGCATTGTCGAACACAGCATTGACCGTTCAATCAACAATCTGTGCGACATCGCCTCGCGCAGCATGCAATATACCGATCGGCAAGTTATCGAAATTATGGTCAACAAGCCGGCTGCCTGAAAACCGTACACCGAATAAATTTAAGGCAAAAAATAAGCGGCGATATTGATCGCCGCCATATATAAACACCAAGATGAAAAGTTAAGCGTAAACCGGTAGCCGTTTACAAATTTCCAGCACTTTGGCTTTAGTGGAAAGCAGCACTTCTTCGTGATTATCTTTGCCGATACTGTCAAGCACATCGCACATCCAGCCTGCCAGCGCTTTGACATCGTCTTCTTTAAAGCCGCGGCGAGTTACCGACGGTGTGCCGACACGGATACCGGAAGTGATAAACGGTTTTTGCGGATCATTCGGTACGGAATTTTTATTTACCGTAATATTTGCTGCACCCAGTGCCGCATCCGCCGCTTTACCGGTAATGCCCTGTTTGATAAAGCTGACCAAGAACAAGTGATTCTGGGTACCGTTAGATACCACATCAAAACCGCGCTGTTTGAACACCTCAACCATCGCCTGCGCATTTTTCACAACCTGCGCCTGATATGCCTTAAACTCCGGCTCCAAGGCCTCTTTAAAACACACCGCTTTAGCCGCAATCACATGCATTAACGGTCCGCCCTGACCGGCAGGGAACACCGCACTTTGCAGTTTTTTATACATATCCTGATCGCCGCTGGCGGAAAGAATCAAACCGCCACGTGGACCGGCTAAGGTTTTATGCGTCGTGGTCGTTACCACATGGGCGTGAGGAACCGGGCTAGGATACACGCCAGCGGCAATCAGCCCCGCCACATGCGCCATATCCACGAACAAATAAGCGCCCACTTCATCTGCGATTTCACGCATTTTTGCCCAATCAACCACCTGCGAATAAGCGGAAAAGCCGCCGACGATCATCTTCGGTTTCACTTCCTGCGCCTGTTTACGCAAAGCGTCATAATCAATCAGCCCTTCTGCGGTAATGCCGTATTGTTCCGCATGATAAATCTTGCCGGAAAAACTGACCGACGCTCCGTGGGTTAAATGACCGCCATGCGCCAAACTCATGCCAAGAATGGTATCACCCGGATTCAACAGTGCCATATACACCGCAGCATTAGCCTGCGAACCGGAATGCGGCTGCACATTAACATAATCCGCCCCAAATAATTCTTTCGCGCGGTCAATGGCTAACTGCTCGACGATATCCACATATTCACAACCGCCATAATAGCGTTTACCCGGATAACCTTCTGCATATTTGTTGGTTAACTGCGAACCTTGCGCTTGCATCACACGCGGGCTGGCATAGTTTTCGGAAGCAATCAGTTCGATATGTTCTTCCTGACGGCGATCTTCATCTTGAATGGCTTCCCACAATACGGGATCATAATCGGCAATATTCATACTTCTTTTTAACATGGGGTTTTCCTCATTGTTGGTGATTGTAAAAAGGTATTTTACGTGTTTTCGGATAAAAGTTTTATTGGTAAATTTTCAATATGTAAATGAAAATTTTTCATTCCAAAACATTCGCAAAATGAACCGCACTTTTACTAACTGAAAAAGTGCGGTCAGTTTTTATTTATTTTTTTCTCTCGCCACGGCACGATAGCCGATATCACGCCGATAAAATCTGCCTTGCCATTGAATTCGTTCCGCTAATTTCAAGGCTTTCTGTTGTGCCTCAAAAACGCTATTGCCTAATGCGGTGGCACAAAGCACTCGTCCGCCGTTGGTGAGTAATTTATTGTCTTTGGCTTCCACACCAGCCAAGAACACTTTCTCATCAGCGTGATTTTCCGTTGGAATACCTGAAATTTCATCACCTTTGCGGTAATCGCCCGGATAGCCTTCTGCGGCAAGCACAATGCCAAGTGCCGCTTCTTTACGCCACTGGGATTTTACTTGAGCAAGCTCGCCTTGACAGGCTTTTAAGCAAAGCTCCACAAGATCAGATTGCATCCGCATCATAATCGGCTGGGTTTCAGGATCGCCGAAACGACAGTTAAATTCGATCACTTTCGGCTGAGCGTTTTTGTCGATCATAAGCCCGGCATATAAAAACCCTTTGTACGGATTATTTTCCGCCGCCATGCCGCGCACGGTCGGGTAAATAATTTGTTCCATCACACGCTGATGAATGTCATCGGTCACCACCGGCGCCGGAGAATAAGCGCCCATACCGCCGGTGTTCAGCCCTTTATCGCCCTCGCCGACGCGTTTATGGTCTTGCGAAGTTGCCATCGGCTCAACGTTTTTGCCGTCCACCATCACAATAAAACTGGCTTCTTCGCCGTCCAAAAATTCTTCAATAACAACACGGCTACCTGCATTACCAAAGGCGTTGCCTGACAGCATATCTTGCACCGCATCTTCTGCTTCTTGTAGCGTCATCGCCACAATCACGCCTTTGCCCGCCGCCAAGCCGTCGGCTTTCACTACAATCGGCGCGCCTTTTTCACGCAAATAGGAAAGGGCCGGTTCAACTTCGGTAAAGTTTTGATATTCCGCCGTCGGAATTTTATGGCGCGCCAAGAAGTCTTTGGTAAAGGCTTTTGAGCCTTCCAACTGTGCCGCCGCCTGACGCGGACCGAAAATGGTTAAACCTGCTTGCTCAAAAGCATCCACCACGCCCACCACCAATGGCGCTTCCGGACCGACAATCGTTAATCCCACCGCATTATCCTGCGCAAATTTCACTAACGCTGGTACATCCGTCGCGGAAATCGCAACATTTTCCACCGCACTTTCGCGCGCCGTTCCCGCATTGCCCGGCGCCACAAACACTTTATCAGCCAACGGCGACTGTGCCGCTTTCCAAGCCAGCGCATGCTCGCGCCCGCCGTTTCCGATAATTAAAATATTCATAATCACATTCCTTGAATAGCAAGTTTTCACTTGCAAAAATAATGAAAATTTCTACCGCACTTTTCTAAATTAATGGCGGAAATGTCTCATTTTGGTCAGCACCATCACCATATTATGCTCGTCGGCGGCGTCAATCACTTCCTGATCACGCATCGAACCGCCCGGATGGATCACACATTCAATGCCCACTTTTGCCGCCGCGTCAATACCGTCGCGAAATGGGAAAAAGGCGTCGGACGCCATCACACAACCTTTCACTGCTAAGCCTTCGTCTTGCGCTTTAATGCCTGCGATTTTCGCTGAATAAACGCGACTCATTTGCCCGGCACCAATGCCGATAGTTTGGTTGTTTTTGGCATAAACAATGGCATTGGATTTGACGAATTTCGCCACTTTCCAGCAGAATAATAGATCGTTTAATTCTTGCTCGGTCGGTTTACGTTTGCTGACCACTTCAAGATCCGCCATATCCACCATACCTAAATCGCTTTCTTGTACTAACAATCCGCCGTTAACCCGTTTAAAATCAAAACGTTGTTCTGCTTTGCTCCATTCGCCACATGCCAACACGCGTACATTTTTCTTTTTCGCGGTAATTTCTAATGTGTGTTTGGAGACGCTCGGTGCGATAATCACTTCTACAAATTGGCGTTCGACAATGGCTTGTGCAGTTTTGCCGTCCAATTCGCGGTTAAAGGCAATAATGCCGCCGAAGGCCGAAGTCGGGTCGGTTTGATAAGCGCGGTTGTAGGCTTCTAAAATATCTGCGCCTAATGCGACGCCACAAGGATTGGCATGTTTGACGATCACACAAGCGGGCTCAGCAAAGGATTTCACACATTCCAACGCCGCGTCCGTATCGGCAATGTTGTTGTAAGACAGAGCTTTGCCTTGTAATTGTTGTGCGGTAGAAACGCTGGCTTCTTTGATTTCATTTTCTACATAAAATGCCGCTTTTTGGTGTCCATTTTCACCATAACGCATAGTTTGTTTACGCACAAAATTCAAGTTTAAAGTGCGTGGAAATTGACCGCACTTAGCCTCGGCATCTTCTTCCTCTGCGACAAAATAAGGTTTGACTAATTGACCGAAATAGTTGGCGATCATGGCATCATATTGCGCGGTATGTTCAAAGGCTTTAATCGCAAGATCAAAACGGGTTTCAAGAGTAAGAGCATTTTGATGTTGATCCATTTCGGCAAGAATGGCGTCAAAATCATTGTTATTCACTACAATCGCCACATCTTTATGGTTTTTCGCGGCGGAACGCACCATAGTCGGACCGCCAATATCAATATTTTCTACTGCATCTTGTAAAGTGCAATTGGGTTTTGCTACCGTTGCCGCGAACGGATACAGATTCACCACCACCATATCAATAGGCTCAATGTGATGCTCAGTCATAACATCGTCATCAATGCCGCGGCGTCCTAAAATACCGCCGTGTACTTTCGGATGTAAGGTTTTCACCCGCCCGTCCATCATTTCCGGAAAACCAGTGTAATCCGATACTTCCGTGACAGGCAAGCCGTTGTCTGCCAAAAGTTTTGCCGTGCCGCCGGTGGAAAGCAGCTTAACGCCGCGCTGCACAAGACCTTGCGCAAAACCGACAATTCCTGTTTTATCCGAAACGCTTAATAGTGCCTGACGAATGGGACGATGTGATTGCATTGAAAAGTTTCCTTTTTAATTGATAAATAACCAGAAATAAAAAACCGGGGCATTATAACGCAAACGGTTGCCTTTATGTAGAGACAATTCACAATTTCACAACAAAAAACCCGCATCACATAATGCGGGTTTGTTCGACAGGGATCTGAAACGGGTTATTGTTTCGCGCGTTTGTTATCCAGCGCAAAAGCGCCGGCGCCGGCAAAGACAAAATATAAAAAAACCAATGAATATAATGCCGCCAGTTCGCCTTGATTGACAATCGGCAGCAACAGGTTATCCGCCGAGGCGTGAATCAGAAAATAGGCATACGCCATTTGACCGGATAACACAAATGCCGCCGGGCGAGTAAACAAGCCTAAAACCAGCAGTAATCCGCCGACAATTTCGATAATCCCGCCGATACCATATAGGGAAAGCAACGGCACGCCGCCGTTTCCGCCGGTCATTGAAACCGGGAATTCAAATAATTTTGCCGTGCCGTGCAGTAAAAACATATAACCAGCGATAATGCGTAATAACGCCAGAAAATATGGACTGTATTTGTTGAGTGCATTCATAAAGTGTTCCTTTGCTAACTAACTAAAAAATACCTGTGATTGCTCAACAGGTCCGAGGACTGGCATCATAACGAAATCCGCATTGCACCACAACCGCTACGTTGAGAAAAGCACTTTTTCATTTTAGTTAAAAATAAAAGTTATTGCGTTATATTTTTAATTAAATGATTAAAAAAAGGTTCCGCCGGCATAAATCCAGTAATCCGCGAATTGGCAATTTCTTCGCCTTGTGCGTTAAAGAAAATGATCGTAGGCAAACCGATAACCTTCAGTTTTTCTGTTAATTCCGTATTTTGCCGGCTGTTTTCGGTCATATCCACCTGTAACAGCAGTACCTGTTCAAATGCCGTTTGCACCTTCGGATCCCTGAAAGTATATTTTTCAAATTCTTTGCAGGCGACACACCAATCGGCGTATAAATCCAGCATGGCGATAGCTTTCGGGTTATCGCGCAAAACCTGCTGCAATTCGGCATAACTGTTAATTTGTTGAAAGTTTGTAGTCTGAGAAATTGCGGAATTTTGCACCGCACTTTTCTGCGCGTGCGGTGCTACGCCCCACGCCCAATCCTGCAACGGTTTAACCGAAATCAATGCGCTAATGAAAAACAAAATGCGCAATAGCCAACCGATACCGCTTCCTTTCATCTGCATCGCCAGCCATAGGGAAAATGACACGCCCCAAAGCGCCCACACCCGGGTTTCCCAGATTTCCGGCAACAGACGGGAAAGCAGAAAAATCGGCAACGCCAGCATCACAAAACCGAATCCCTGTTTGACTTTTTCCATCCATTCGCCGGATTTCGGCAAAATGCGATTGCCGAACAGCGTAATCAACACCAACGGCAAACCCATGCCCAATGCCAGTAAATACAGGGTTAACGCACCGGTCAGCAAATCACCGCTTTGCGCCACATACAGCAAGGCGCCCGACAACGGCGCGGAGGTACAGGGCGAGGCAACTAATCCTGCAATCATCCCCATCACAAACACGCCTCCGAACGCACCGCCCTTTTGCCGCTGGCTGAGCAAGGTTAGACGGGTTTGCCATGCACTTGGCAGTTGCAATGTGAACAGCCCAAACATCGACAGTGATAACAAGCCAAACACAATGGATAAACCAATCAGTACATAAGGGCTTTGCAGCGCAATCTGAAACGGCAGTCCAATTGCCGCCACCGCTAAACCGAGTAAGGTATAAGTGAGCGCCATTCCCTGCACGTAGGTCATACTTAACGCTAACGCGCGCGCCGTATTCGGGCGTTGCCCGCCGCCAATCACAATCGCAGATAGCAGTGGCAGCATCGGTAACACACAAGGCGTGAACGCCAGTCCGATACCGAGTAAAAAGAATCCGAACACCGCATAACGGCTGTTAAACAAGGTCTCCGCCAGCCGATCCTGTTCTGTCAACTCGCCTGCAACTGCGCTACGTTTCGGCGCTGAATGCGCAGACTGCGCACTTGTCGCAACATCACTGGTCACTGCGCCTAACGAAATTTCCCGCGTTTCCGGCGGATAACAAAAACCGGCAGTACAACCCTGATAGGTCACGCGCAGCATACTGTTGGCATGCGCTTGAGTTAACGGCACTTGCAAGGTTAAGGCGTGGCGATAAACGTCCGTATCGCCGAAAAATTCATCATGATGATTTTCTGCCGGCGGATAATCAAGATGCTCGATTTTGCCCTGCGAATCCTCGATCAGCAGTTCTTTTTTATACAGATAGTAACCCTCTGCAATTTCCCATTGCAGCAACAGACGGTTCGCTTGTTGTTCAGAAACCAACCGAAACGCGTCATCCGCTTTTAAAAACGCCGATTTGCCGCCGAACAAGCCTGCTTGTACCGACAGTGCGGTGAAAATCAGAGCGATAATAAGCACATACTTTTTCATAGCTAAACATTATCATTATCAACAAAACTATTCCGACCGGATTTTAACACAATCACCGGCAAGACAGAAAAAAATCATCAGCGGCAAAAACCAAGCTAATTTATTTTAAAAAAATAAGTTTGATAATTGTTTTTATTTGGTGTAGTATGCGTCACAGAATTATTTTTCGTCACAAAATAAGAGGCATTTTAAACCATGAAAAAAGGCATTCATCCGGAAAACTACCGCACGGTATTATTCTATGACAGCAATGCGAAACAGGGATTTTTAATTCGTTCCTGCGCACGCACCAGCAACACGATGAAATGGGAAGACGGTAAAGAATATCCGGTGTTTATGTGCGATACTTCCTCGGCTTCTCACCCGTTTTATACCGGTAAGACCAGACAAATCGCCAATGAAGGTCGCGCCAGCGAATTCGCCAATCGTTACGCCCGTTTCGGTACGTTAAAAGCAAAATAAGGAGCGCTCTGCATGCAGGTATTGTCATCTTTAAAAAGCGCCAAAAGTCGCCATCCGGGCTGTAAGATCGTGCGCCGTCACGGTGTGGTGTATGTTATTTGCAAAGAAAATCCTCGTTTTAAAGCTCGCCAAGGCGGCAAGAAAAAAAGATAGTTTTTTATTTTTTTGGTATCACTCCTCAACATTTCTCCCTTCGTTTACGGAGGGAGTTTTTTTGCTTTAAAAATCAATATCCATGATATAGATCATAAAATTACAGGTTAATTAAATAAATTCAATATTTCCCGCTTGTTACAATAATGTTGCAATTATACAATTACGAACTTAAAATACCTGAGGTTAATCATCCGTTTAAACCGATTAAACGGACACCGAATGTTCGCGAGTAAGGAATACGATAATGGTGACTCCACAAATTTTAATTGTTGAAGACGAAGCAATTACCAGAAATACGTTAAAAAGCATCTTTGAAGCGGAAGGATACGACGTATTCGAAGCCTGCGACGGCACGCAAATGCACAAAATCCTTTCCACACAGGAAATCAATCTTGTCATTATGGACATCAATTTGCCGGGCAAAAACGGTTTGATGCTCGCCCGCGAATTGCGTGAAAACACCGATACCGCCCTGATGTTTTTAACCGGCAGAGACAATGAAGTAGATAAAATTTTAGGTTTGGAAATCGGCGCCGACGATTATATTACGAAGCCGTTCAACCCGCGTGAGCTGACTATTCGCGCCAGAAATTTATTGCAGCGTACCATGCAGGAAAACCACAAAACCGCAAATCAGCATATTGAACAATACCGTTTTAACGGCTGGACGCTGGATCTGAACAGTCGTTCACTGATTAATCCAGAAGGCGAAGACTATAAACTACCACGCAGCGAATTCCGCGCAATGCTGCATTTCTGTGAACATCCCGGCAAAATTCAGACCCGTGAAGAATTATTAAGAAAAATGACTGGTCGCGAGCTTAAACCGCAAGACAGAACCGTCGATGTGACTATCCGCCGCATCCGCAAACATTTTGAAGATCATCCCGATACGCCGGAAATCATCGCCACGATCCACGGTGAAGGTTATCGGTTCTGTGGCGATATCGAAGACTGAGAATAAACTTGAATAAAGCGAATTGAAACTCAAAAGTGCGGTGAAATTTCACCGCACTTTTCGTCTGTTTTCCGTTTATGCCCTTTACACTGTGGCACAATTAATCGTCGTCATCCTCGTCATCGTCCGGCGTAACCGCATCAATCACCGCGCCGGTGGTTTTGACCGCCACCTTGCCGGCGGTGGCGACCGTACCGACCGCCAATCCGACCGCCGAAGTAACGATACATCCGTTTAACAGCGCACAACCAAGCGCGATACACAACAATCGGGTAAACAATGTCATTTTGTTCCTCAAAAATCAGTCATTCAATCACAAACCGTCAGCAGACGGGAAAATCCCCAAACTATCCCAAATGGCATCGATTCTTTCCACCACCTGCGGATCTTTTTTAATCGGCGTGCCCCACTCGCGCTGGGTTTCGCCCGGCCATTTATTAGTGGCGTCAATGCCCATTTTCGATCCTAATCCTGCCACCGGCGAGGCGAAATCCAAATAATCGATCGGAGTGTGCTCAACAATCGTACAATCACGCGCCGGATCGCTGCGGGTGGTAATCGCCCAGATCACATCTTTCCAATCGCGCGCATTAATGTCGTCGTCGCACACAATCACAAACTTGGTATACATAAACTGGCGTAAAAACGACCACACGCCCATCATCACCCGCTTGGCATGACCGGCATATTGCTTTTTAATCGTCACCACCGCAAGACGATAAGAACAGCCTTCCGGCGGCAGATAGAAATCGACGATTTCCGGAAATTGCTTTTGTAAAATCGGGATAAACACCTCGTTCAGCGCCTCCCCCAACACCGCCGGTTCATCGGGCGGACGCCCGGTATAAGTGGAATGATAAATGGGATCCTTGCGCATGGTAATATGAGTGACGGTAAACACCGGGAAATATTCCTGCTCATTATAATAGCCGGTATGATCGCCATACGGACCTTCAAGTGCGGTTTCATTCGGATCAATATAACCTTCAATCACAATTTCCGCTCCGGCAGGCACTTCCAGATCATTGCTGATGGATTTCACCACTTCGGTTTTATTGCCGCGCAGCAAACCGGCAAACGCATATTCCGACAAATTATCCGGCACCGGCGTCACCGCCCCCAAAATGGTCGCGGGATCGGCGCCCAGCGCCACAGATACCGGAAAAGGTTGGTCAGGGTAAGCCGCTTGCCAGTCCTGCAAATCCAATGCGCCGCCGCGGTGAGAAAGCCAGCGCATAATCAGTTTGTTCTTCGCGATCAACTGCTGGCGGTAAATGCCTAAATTCTGCCGCGCTTTATGCGGTCCGCGGGTGATCGTCAGCCCCCAAGTTACCAGCGGCGCCACATCGTCTTTCCAGCATTGCATAATCGGCAGCTGATATAAATCCACCTGCTCGCCGCTCAGCACTTGCTGTTGGCAATCCGCCTTGCCCAGCACTTTGGTCGGCATATTTAATACCTGCTTAAACTGCGGTAAGGTTGACCACAAATCCTTAAATCCTTTCGGCGGCTGCGGTTCTTTCAAAAACGCCAGCAGCCGCCCGACTTCGCGCAACGCGGAAACCTCTTCCCGCCCCATGCCCATGGCAACTCGTTTCGGTGTGCCGAACAAATTGCACAGCACCGGAATACGATAACCTTTCGGGTTTTCAAACAGCAGCGCAGGACCGCCGGCGCGCAAAGTGCGGTCGGAAATTTCCGTCATTTCCAGATAAGGATCGATCTCCTGCGTGATCCGTTTCAGTTCGCCGTTTGCTTCCAATAAAGCGAGAAAATCGCGTAAATTTTTATATTTCATAGGGTTATTATTATCCTGATTAATGATTTCCGCATTGTTATAAAGAATCCCCGCCAATGCAAGCCTTTTTGCTATATTTTCCAATATTCGGTAGAATGAGCGCCAATCAGATTCAGGAAATCAGCAGGCAATATGACCAAGAAAAAAGCAAAAGTCGGTTCAAATACGATCGCGCTAAACAAACGGGCACGACACGACTATTTTATTGAAGACGAAATCGAAGCCGGGCTATCTCTGCAAGGCTGGGAAGTAAAATCCATGCGCGCCGGTAAAGCCAACATCAGCGACAGCTACATCATTTTTAAAAACGGGGAAGCCTATTTATTCGGCGCCAGTATTCAGCCGTTGAGCGTTGCCTCCAGCCATGTGGTATGCGATCCGACCCGCACACGCAAATTATTATTGAACCAGCGCGAACTGGCATCTTTATTCGGCAAAGCCAATCGCGACGGTTTCACCATCGTCGCCCTAGCCTTATATTGGAAAGGCGCTTGGGCAAAAGTTAAAATCGGTCTGGCAAAAGGTAAAAAACAACACGACAAACGAGAAGACATTAAAGAGCGCGAATGGCGGCTGACCAAAGATCGAATTATGAAAAACGCAGCGCGCGGCTAGCGGCGCTGTTTGCTCAACAAAGGTGTACAAGTGCGGAAAAATAGCCATTTTTGACCGCACTTTTTTATGCCTATTTATCGTTGACCGCTTCCACCCGACTGCGCACGCTGCCTTGTTGTAGACGGATGGTAAGGCGTTCGCCGATAGTCACCTGCGCGGCATGGCTAACGGCGATGCCCTGTGCGTTATAAGCAATGGAATAACCGCGCGCCAGCACTTTCAGCGGGCTGAGTCCGTCCAATTTACCACATAATGCCGCAATCCGATGCTGTTTCTGGGCGAGATGTTTTTCCACCGCCAAATTCAACCGCACTTGTAGCTGGGCGATATCCCGATGTCGTTGCTGTAATCGATAAGGCAGCGGATTGTTATTCAACCGCTCGCAAAGTGCGGTCAGAACATGGCATTTTTTTTCTGTCAAACGCACGATTGCCGCATGCAGGCGCTGTTCGCACTGCTGCATTTCACGCCGGCGTAATTGCAGCCGGGTGTGCGGGTGCTGGTGTTGTAAACGCAGTAAAAGCTGATCCAATATCTGACGCTGTTGCCCGAACAGGCGATCGAACGCCATTTCCAATCGCTGCCGCTTGTCCTGAATGCGGCGCTGTAATTCCTGTTGATCGCGGCTCACCAATTCGGCAGCAGCGGAAGGCGTCGGCGCGCGCAAATCCGCGACAAAATCGGCAATCGTCACATCGGTTTCATGTCCGACGGCGCTGATCACTGGCAGCGCAGAATGAAAAATTGCCCGCGCCACCGCTTCTTCATTAAAGCACCATAAATCCTCCAGCGATCCGCCGCCGCGTCCGACAATCAATACATCCACTTCCTGTCGCCGATTTGCCAGTTCAATGGTGCGCACGATTTCCGCCGTCGCCTCTTTGCCTTGTACCGCAGTGGGATAAATCACCACCCGTAAGCCCGGGTCGCGGCGCTGCAAAATATGCAGAATATCCTGCAATGCGGCACCGGTGGCTGAAGTAACGATGCCGACCGCACGGCAAAAGTGCGGTAGATTTTTTTTCAGATTCTGCGCAAACAGACCTTCCGCCGCTAGTTTCATTTTCAGCGCGTCAAACTGCTGTTGTAATAAACCCTCGCCGGCCGGGTGCATGCTGTCGATGATCAGCTGATAATCACCGCGCGGTTCGTATAAACTGACATTCGCCCGTACCAGCACCTGCATGCCGTTTTGCGGACGAAACGCCACGCGCAGATTTTTCATCCGAAACATGGCGCAACGCACTTGTGCATTTTCGTCTTTTAAGGTGAGATACCAGTGACCGGATACCGGCTGGCTGAAATTGGAAATTTCGCCGGTTAGCCACACTAACCCGAGCTGCCCTTCCAACAATTGACGTACCGACTGATTCAGTTGCGAAACGGAATAAATGTTTGCTTCGTTCATTATTAATCGTCCAATAACACCCAACCGTCATCCAGCCAGTTACAAATGCTGTCCGTCAGTAATACAAGTGCGGTCTCGTTTTCTTGCGTTTTTTCCAGCGTTTGTGCCGCCAGCGCTAAAATAGCCTGCCAATTCAGGCGGGCGCCGTCCGCCAGCCGTTTTAAAATCTGTGCCTCCAGCGGATTAAGCTCATCCAGCCATTCGCCGTTGGCGTAAATCCGTAGCGGTTGCTGCGTATAAACCAGTTTGCAGTTGTTATCCTGTACCAGTACGCCGTTTTCCTGCGCTAAAAATGACCGCACTTGTTCCGGCTCGCACATTTCTTCCGTCGGCAGCAATTCATAGCGACGCGTGCTGACTGTCGCGGCGATAGCCTGTTGCAACAGACAATCAAACTGCGGCGATTCCGCCAACGCCGCCAGTAATTGCTGTTTCATTTCCGCCACCGTTGCCGGAGCGAGTTCGCCACATTGCTGTAGCGATGGGCGCAAACGCAGCGGAAGGATAAATTCATTTAGGTCAATCTCGGGATTAGGTTGACAGAATCCTTTATTGACGTTTTCCAGTAAATCCGCCAAGCTCGGATAGCGCAGTCCGAAAGAAAAAGTCAGGCAATCATCCTGTGCCACGCCGTAATGGGATAAGCGCGACGGAATATATAACACGTCGCCCGGCGCCATTATTTCATCCAGCACTAATTCGCCCATATCGTCAAAAATACGGATCGGCTGATTCGGCTTAAACTCGCTACCAGGATCGCACCATCTGCCTAGTTGCCAACGTCGATGACCATAGCCCTGCACTAAAAAGACATCATATTCATCGTAATGTTTGCCGACCGAACCGCCTTGCGGTGCGTAAGACACCATAATATCGTCGCGCTGCCATTGCGGGATAAAACCGAAAGCCTGCCAAAGCCGCCCCAGTTCCGTTGACCACTGCTCCATATTCTGCACCAGCACACTCCATTGCAGCGGCAGATCGGCAAAATCCGCCTCCGTCAGCGGGCTGAGCGTCAGCGTCCAGTTATCTTCGTCATACTGCTTAAGCAAACGGGCGGTGACGTCCTCACTGCGCGCCAATTCAAGAATATCCTGCGGTTCAAACTGACCGACAATCTGCGGCAATCCGTTACGAATCAGCAGCGGTTTTTTCTGCCAGTAATCGCGCAAAAAAATTGCCGGCGTAATAGATTCAGGCAAACAGAAATTAGTCATTTTGCGCCTCCTTTTGTGCCGCTTTGGCAGCTTTTGCCGCCAGTTTTTCCGCTTGTTTCTGCGCCTGCTGTGCGTGTTGCTGCTGTTCCGCCCGCTTGCGGCGAATATCTTTCGGATCAGCCAACAACGGACGATAAATTTCAATGCGATCGCCGTCTTGTAGCGGATCGGTCAGCTTTGCCGGACGGCTGAAAATCCCGACCTTATTTTCACGCAAATCAATCTCGGTAAATTGCTGTAACACGCCCGATTGCAAAATAGCCGTCTGTACGGTGGTGCCCGCTTCCAGCTGAAAACGTTTTAAATAATAATGATCAGGAAAGGCATAGGCGATTTCAATGTTTATCTGTGGCATCACAAGCTCCTTATCGATAGATCGCTTTCGCCCGCTGTTTGAACGCATCCACCATTTTGCCCGTCAAATGGGTGAAAATCCGCCCGAACGCCAGTGCGATAATCGGATTAGCAAACTCAAATTCTAAATGCAGCGAAATTTTACAGCATTGTTCGTCGAGCTCCTCAAAAGTCCATTGACCGTGCAGAAAATCAAACGGTCCTTCCGCCAAACGCATGCTAATGCAGCGCTCTGGCGTCATCCGATTGCGGGTGGTAAAACGCTGGCTGATCCCCGCTTTACTGATGGTCAGTTCCGCCGTCAACTCCTGCGGATTTGGCGTCACGGTACGGGCGGCAACACAACCCGGCAGAAATTCCGGATAACGTTCGTAATCATTGACTAAAGCATACATTTGCGCAGCGCTGTAAGGCACCAGCGCACTTTGATTCACACGTGGCATGGCAATCGCTATTATGTAGTTAAAAAAACTTTGCTATTATAGCGAAAAAGTGCGGTCACAAAAATAAGGAAAATTCATGAATTGGTTATGGTTTGCGTTCGGTTCGGCATTCTTTGCCGGTCTTACCGCAATTTTCGGTAAACTCGGTGTGGAAGGGATGAACAGTAATCTGGCAACCTTTATTCGCACCATCGTTGTATTGTTCGTTGCCGGTGGCATTGTGACTATACGCAACGAATGGCAGCTGCCGCAGCATATCGCCGCCCGCCCGATGACATTTTTGCTGCTGTCCGGGGTCGCCACGGGGTTATCTTGGCTGTGTTATTACCGAGCGCTGCAACTGGCGCCCGCATCTTGGGTGGCGCCGATTGATAAGCTCAGTGTGGTGATCGCCATTATTCTGGGCGTCGTCCTGTTAGGCGAACCGCTTAGCGGCAAACTGATTATCGGCTCGATATTGATTTTATCAGGCGTACTGGTGCTGGCGTTATAGACGTTAAGCAAGAAAAAATGGCTGACAAGCGCAGCCGACTGAAACTCGGTCAAATCCGACTGATTAATCGAAGCGCACAAGTGTCTGCTTAGGAAATACATTTGTCGGAAAGGGGCTAGAGCCGCCCGCCTTTTTCCGCTACAATAGCCCACTATTTTCAGCTTATGGAAGCAGACTGATGTCAGAAATCAAATTAATTGTCGGACTGGGCAACCCGGGCGATAAATACGCGGATACCCGCCATAACGCTGGCGAATGGCTGATTGAGCGCTTGGCGCGACAATATAACTTCAGTTTAAAAGAAGACAACAAATTCTTCGGCAAAACCGCACGCGCCCTGATCGGCGGGCAAGAAGTGCGGTTTTTAGTGCCTTCGACCTTTATGAATCTCAGCGGCAAAGCGGTCGGTGCGTTGGCGACATTTTATCGAATTAAACCGGAAGAGATCCTGATTATTCACGACGAACTGGATTTACCGCCAGGCGTGGCGAAAATCAAACTGGGCGGCGGACATGGCGGGCATAACGGCTTGCGCGACAGCATCGCCCAGCTCGGTAACAATAAAAATTTCTATCGGTTAAGAATCGGCATCGGTCATCCGGGCGACAAAAATTTGGTTTCTGCTTATGTGCTGAGTAAACCTGCGCCGGCAGATCGCCTGCTTATCGACAAAGCGCTGGACGAAGCCACACTTTGCGTGGATATTTTAATGCGCGAAGGCATCACTAAAGCCACCAACCGATTAAACGGTTTTAAAGCATAAATAAAAAATGACAATGAAAGGAAAATATTATGGGATTTAAATGCGGTATCGTAGGCTTACCAAATGTAGGCAAATCAACTCTTTTTAATGCGTTGACCAAAGCCGGTATTGAAGCGGCGAACTACCCGTTTTGCACGATTGAACCGAATACCGGCGTTGTGCCGATGCCCGACCCGCGTTTAGACGCGCTGGCGGATATCGTAAAACCTGAGCGCGTTTTGCCGACCACGATGGAATTTGTCGATATTGCGGGCTTAGTCGCTGGCGCCAGTAAAGGCGAGGGACTGGGCAATAAATTTTTAGCCAATATTCGCGAAACGGACGCTATCGGGCATGTGGTACGTTGTTTTGAAAACGACGATATCGTACATGTCGCCGGCAAAATCGACCCGGTGGAAGATATTGAGACTATTAATACCGAACTGGCGCTGGCGGATTTAGACAGTTGCGAACGCGCCATTCAACGCCTGCAAAAACGCGCTAAAGGCGGCGATAAAGAGGCGAAATTTGAGCTTACAATCATGGAAAAAATCCTACCAGTATTGGAAAATGCCGGCATGATTCGTTCTGTCGGACTGGATAAAGAAGAATTACAGGCGATTAAAAGCTACAATTTTCTGACCTTAAAGCCCACCATGTATATCGCCAATGTCAATGAAGACGGTTTTGAAAACAATCCATATCTGGATCGCGTGCGCGCAATTGCCGAGCGCGAAGGCGCCGTGGTGGTGCCGGTATGCGCGGCGATTGAAGCCGAAATCGCCGAGCTGGAAGACGACGAAAAAACCGAGTTCCTGCAAGATTTAGGCATTGAAGAGCCGGGCTTGAACCGTGTGATTCGCGCCGGTTACGCGCTGTTGAACCTACAAACCTACTTCACCGCGGGAGTAAAAGAGGTGCGTGCGTGGACAGTTTCCGTCGGCGCCACCGCGCCAAAAGCCGCGGCAGTTATCCACACCGACTTTGAAAAAGGTTTTATCCGCGCCGAAGTCATCGCTTATCAAGATTTTATTCAATATAAAGGCGAAAACGGCGCCAAAGAAGCGGGCAAATGGCGGTTGGAAGGAAAGGATTATATCGTCCAAGACGGCGATGTTATGCACTTCCGGTTTAATGTTTAAATCGTTGCCTTGCTTTTGGGTTTGTGCAGAAAATCGCCAAAAATACACCGCACTTTGCCGTTCAAGGCTGCGTGCGGTATTTTTTACCGTCAATAACGTTTGCTAATAATTAAGGTCTTTATCTACACTGTTTGAACAGGTCACTCTTTTGTATCCGAACAATAAAGCAAGCCTGTTGCAACTCAAGCAAGGTCGCGATATATCATATTTAATACAGGCAGGAAAATACAGCAATGACAATCACTCTCCTCGACGGCGGTATGAGCCGTGAATTAATGCGCTTGAATGCGCCGTTCCGCCAGCCGGAATGGTCGGCGCTGTCGCTATATGAGCAACCGAGCGCCGTGCAGCAGGTGCATGAAAACTTTATTGCCGCCGGCGCACAAATCATCACCACTAACAGTTATGCCGTGGTGCCTTTTCATATCGGTGAGCAACGTTTTCATGCCGACGGCAAAATGCTGGCGCAACTCGCCGGACGGCTAGCCCAAAGTGCGGTGAAAAATTCAGGCATTTTGACCACACAAATCGCCGGTTCATTGCCGCCGTTATTCGGTTCTTATCGCCCGGATTTGTTCTGCCCTGAGCGGGTGGAAGAAATCGCCCGACCAATTATCGACGGTTTGGCGCCCTATGTGGATCTGTGGCTGTGCGAAACCCAAAGCCGCATTATCGAACCGCAAACCGTTAAACCGCTGCTGCCGGATAATCGCCCGTTTTGGGTTTCGTTTACGTTGAAAGACGACGAACCGACGCCAACACCGCAACTGCGTTCGGGCGAAACAGTGCAAAGTGCGGTGGAAAAAATGGCAGAATTAGGTGTTGACGCCATTTTGTTCAATTGCTGCCAACCGGAAGTGATTGAACCCGCCTTGCACGTTACCCGACAAACTTTACATGACTTGCAAGCAGAACAGATTCGCCTCGGCGCCTATGCCAATGCCTTTGCCTCACAACAGGAAAATACCGCCAATGATGGCTTAGACGAAGTACGCAAAGACCTCGATCCGCAGGCGTATTTAAATTGGGCGAGACAATGGGTCAATGCGGGCGCAAGCATCATCGGCGGTTGCTGCGGCATCGGGCTTGAGCATATCAAAGCATTATCTCAGAATCTTAAATAATGCAACCGACACAATAGATTTACCCGAACAAATCGCTATCCGTGATTTATTCGGCGCATTTCTCTTTGCCCGACTTTTATGCCAATAGAAGAAAGGCGATCGCCGTTTGCGCAATTTTTATGCTTATAACAGGAAAGCGACTATGTCTAATAAAAAATCGGTTTAATCTCCCTTACCGCGCTGGTGCTCAGTTCCATGATCGGTTCCGGCATTTTCAGTCTGCCACAAAATATGGCTGCCGTCGCCGGCGCCGAAGCCTTACTGATCGGTTGGTTGATTACCGGCATCGGTATTATCTTCCTCGGTTTATCCTTCTTTTATATTTCCCGCTTAAAACCCGAACTGGACGGTGGCATCTATACCTATGCGCGTGAAGGATTCGGCGATCTGATGGGCTTTATCTCCGCTTGGGGGTATTGGCTGTGCGCCACTATCGGCATTGTCGGCTATCTGGTTGTGGCATTCGAGGGAATCGGTATCTTTACCGACAGCGAAAGTGCCGTTTTATTCGGACAAGGCAACACCTTCGCCGCTTTTATCGGTTCTTCGCTCATCCTATGGCTGGTGCATATTCTGATCGCGCGCGGCATCAAAGAAGCCGCCGCCGTGAATTTGCTCGCCACGATGGTCAAGGTTTTTCCGCTAATCTTATTTATTGTATTGGCGTTATATTATTTTTCACCGCAGACGTTCATGCAGGATATGCAAGGCGCCAGCTTGAATGTTTCGGTTACCGATCAGGTTAAACACACCATGCTGATCACGCTGTGGGTGTTCACCGGCGTGGAAGGCGCGGCGGTGTTGTCTTCCCATGCCAAAAAAAGAAGCGATGTAGGACTTGCCACGGTGCTGGGGATCAGCATCGCCTTAGTGCTTTATGTGGCAATTACCTTGCTGTCTCTCGGTATCTTACCGCGCAAGATTATTGCCAGCATGTCCAATCCGTCCATGGCGGGACTGTTAAATGCGATGATCGGTGCAAGCGGTAAAATCATCATTACCGTTTGTCTGATTGTCTCCGTACTGGCTTCTTACATCAGCTGGACGATGTATTGCGCCGAAGTGCCTTACCGCGGCGCAAAACACGGCGCTTTCCCGCAGATTTTAAATAAGCTCAACCGCAACGATGTGCCGATTAACGCCTTATGGTTCACCGGTTTGGTGGTGCAACTTTGTTTGCTGCTGGTATTGATGACCGGCAAAAGCTACGAAACCTTGTTGCTCATTTCCACCTCAATGATTCTGGTGCCGTATTTATTGATCGGCGCTTACCTGCTGAAACTGTCAATACGACAAAAGGCGGCTTGGTACATCAAACTGACCGGTTTTATGGCAACGCTATACGGATTGTGGATTTTATACGCGGCGGGATTGCAATATTTACTGTTGTCCGCGGTGCTGTATATGCCGGGCATTCTGCTGTTTTTGTATTCCAACTGTCGCTTCCATCATAAATTAAAATTAACCGGCATTGAAAAAGGTATTCTTAGCTTTATTTTGGCGGTATTTTGCTACGCCTTGTACCGCTTGCCGACATTACTGGCGGCCTAATTGTCGGATAAACTAACCGAAAGTGCGGTTAAAAAAACAAAAATTTTTAACCGCACTTTCGCTTATCTGAGCAACCGTTTGCTTAAGCCTGAAATTACAGTATAATTCGCCATCTTTTTATCATCTCAAGGGAAATTATGAACACGAATCTGCTTTATTCCGTCGAAGACAAACCGCCGTTCGGTTTAACGCTGTTATTAGCCGCTCAGCATTTATTAGCCGCCCTAGGCGGTATTATCGCGGTGCCGTTGGTAATCGGCAATGTTTTGCAGTTGCCGACTGAAGA
This sequence comes from Necropsobacter massiliensis, assembly GCF_000827595.2. GTDB lineage: Bacteria > Pseudomonadota > Gammaproteobacteria > Enterobacterales > Pasteurellaceae > Necropsobacter > Necropsobacter massiliensis. The sequence goes on from NZ_LN776184.1 coordinate 53,648, forward strand.
TACGATCACGTTGGTCAATGCCGCACTGCTGATTTCCGGCGTGGTCACAATTATTCAATGCCGCGGACTCGGACCTATCGGCATCCGCTTGCCCAGTGTTATGGGCACCAGCTTCACCTTTGTCGCTGCCGCGCTGGCTATCGGGTTCAGCGAATCCGGTGTGGCCGGCATTCTCGGCGCCTCGCTAGTCGGTTCGTTGGTGATGATTATCGGCAGTTTTTTTATGCCTTATATTCGCAAACTGTTTCCACCGGTGGTAACCGGCACCGTTGTAATGATGATCGGGCTGAGCCTGATTCCGGTTGCGGTGGACTGGTTTGCCGGCGGTCAGCGCGGCGATGCCAATTACGCCACGCCGGAAAATCTGATGATGGCAAGTTTCGTGCTAGTTATCGTGGTCATTCTGGTGCAATGGGGCAAGGGAATTTTTTCGGCCGCCGCCATCGTTATCGGAATGCTGACCGGCTATATTGTCGCGTTGGCGCTCGGCTGGGTTAGCTTTGACGGAGTAAAACAGGCACAAGTTTTCGCCCTGCCGCAACCGCTGCACTTCGGTCTGGAATTTCCTATCGCCGGCATTATCGGTATGTCTATCGCCTATCTGGTGACGATTGTCGAATCCAGCGGTAATTTCTTAGCCTTGGGCAACGCCACCAAAACCGAAATCACCGGCAAACATTTGCGCGGCGGTGTATTGTGTGACGGGTTAGGTTCCGCACTGGCGGCGATTATGTCCACCACGCCGTTTTCCTCTTTCTCGCAGAATATCGGCGTCATTTCCTTAACCGGCGTTGCCAGCCGTTATGTGGTGGCATTTACCGGTGGATTGCTTACTCTTGCCGGTCTGTTTCCAGTATTCGGTGCCCTCATTGTGTCCATTCCGCTGCCGGTGTTAGGCGGTGCTGGCTTGATGATGTTCGCCATGATTATCGCGGCGGGTATTCAAATGCTGGATAGCATTGAACGCAGCAAACGCAACGGGTTGATTATCGCCATTTCCATCGGCTGCGGGCTGGCGGTGACCACTCGTCCGGAATTGTTGGATAAACTACCGCACTTTTTCAAAGAAGTACTGGGTTCAGGAATTACTGTCGGATCATTACTGGCGTTGATTTTAAATCTGATTTTGCCGCAAGATAAACCGACTAAAAATGCGCAATAAATCCCAAGGGCAATCGCTGAATACGCACTGCTCTGAGTACGATACGCAAGTGTACAGCGTGTTTTTGGCAATAGCGTATATTTTTGCTATACTGCGCCGTCGATTTTATCAGCGAGGAAAAAACCAATGGAACAAATGCCAACTTGCCCGCAATGTCAAGGTGAATATGTTTATCACGACGGGCTGAATTTTGTTTGCCCAAACTGCGCTTACGAATGGTCGGGTGAAGAATCCGCTGCCGAACCAGAAACAAGCGTTAAAGACAGCAACGGCAATATCCTGCGCGACGGCGATGCGGTGATTCTGCTCAAGGATTTAAAAGTGAAAGGCTCTTCTCTTGTGCTGAAAAAGGGGACGAAAGCCAAAAATATCCGATTGGTGGAAGGCGATCATGACGTAGATTGCAAAATCGACGGGCAAAGTTTTTCATTAAAATCCGAGTTTCTGAAAAAAGCCTGAATACAGCACGATGCCGACACTGATGTCGGCATCGTCATAGTTAATCCTCGCTATTCTTCGCTAAAGATAAACAGGCATCCGCCAGCGCTTCGCTAAATTGCGCATCATGCGAGGCAATCAGCATCGGGAGTCGTAACTCGCGCAAAAGTGCGGTTAGTTTTGCGATATTTTTGGCATCCAGTCCGTTGGTGGGTTCATCCAGCAACAAAACCCGAGGTCGCATTGCCAGCACGCCCGCCAGCGCAGTAAAATTTTGCTCGCCGCCGGACAGTGTATTGACCGAGCGATCTTTTAATCCCATCATATTCAGCCGTTCCAACTGCTGCAAGGCAAGTCGGTATGCCTGTGCGTTATCCAGCCCCTGATTCAGCGGTCCGAACGCCACATCATCAAGTACCGTCGGACCGAACAGCTGATCACCGGCATGTTGAAAACAGAGACCGACTTTGCCGCGCAACGGTACAAAATCCTTTTCCTGCCGGCAGGCACGCCCAAACCAGCGGATCTCCCCTTGCTGCCGCGGCGTAAAGCCGAGCAAACTATGCAGTAAGGTCGATTTACCGCTACCGATATCGCCCTGTAAAAACAGGCGCTGATGCGGTGGCAGCACAAAAGAAAGATTATCGATAATCACGCGTCGGTCGCGCACCAGCCGCAATTGGCTGACTTCAAGGACATTCATGAGGATTTGCCTTTCGTTTTTTTACATCATGCAGCCGAAAACCGCGTGCTTTCAGTGCCATTTCCGTTTTTTCCGCCTTAATCAGCGCATGAATTAATAATAAGGCGACTCGTTGCGCCGCCACAAAAAGCGTTCTGCGGTTAAATCCAGTTCGGTAGCCGCGCGCGCGCATCGCTCTATCCATATTGTAATGCACTTCGCCCAATACCGCGATATAACGCACAGTCAACACAAACAGATGGCGCAGTTTCGCTGGCAACGGCAAACGACACAGCGCCTGTAACAATAAACTTTCGTTCATATCAATTAACAGCAGCCGTGTCGAACCCAGAATCAGATTAAGGCGCAAACTGATCAACAACGCCAGCTGGATGCCCGTCGGATTTGCGACGATACCTTGCTCATTGAGTTTCCAGCTTAACGTCAACCATACCAACAGGGTAAACAGGTTCAGTTTCAGCCAGTACCCGATATAGTGCGTAAGCGATTTACCGCTTGTCGCCAGCGCAATCGACAGTAGCGCGAACACCGCCAAATTTAAGCCGACCAGCAACGGAATATGCTGCAACGCGCTGACCGCCAATCCCCATAAAAACACATAAATCAACCGTAAGTGCGGTTGAAAAACGGTGGAAATCTTCATTTCACCGCACTTAGTACCGTCGGATACATTTTATGCAGCAACAGAATCACCCCGACGCTGACGATACTGTCGATAACAAAAACCGGAATGTGCGAGATGAGCAACAGCACAATTAAATCGGCATAATCTCTGCCGCCGTCCAGTGCCAGCACCGATGATGCCAGCAATGCCGCACCGCCAACGCCAATCACCCCAGCACCGATACCGGCGGCGATTTGAGTGCGGCGGGAATGGTGGCGTTCCAGCCGATGAGCAAACAACATATGCACACACAGCGCCGGAAGCGCCATTACGCATAAATTCACACCCAATACGGCAAACCCGCCGAAGGAAAACAGCAGCACCTGCAATACCAAGGCGATGAAAAAAGCCGGAAATACCGCCCAACCGAGAAACAGCCCCGCCATGCCGTTTAAAATCAGATGTACGCTGCCGATTCCCACCGGCACATGAATGGTACCGGCGACAAAAAAAGCGGCGGCAAACAGCGCAGTGAGCGGCAAGCGCTGCGGTTCAATTCGACGTAAACCGAGCATAACGCCGCCGATGGCAATCAGCGCACCACCGAGCAGCACCGGCGTATGTAACACGCCCTCCGATAAATGCATATTAACTGTCCTTATTCGATGCTGTACGGTTTAGACCGCCGGCCCGATATAACGCCCAGATACCGGCAATGCCCAAAATATAACCGATCCCGCCGAGAATATCGTGCAGGTAAATTTTATCTTTCAGTTTAGCAATATCTTCACGCACCAACATTAAGGCATTATCGCCGTGATTTGCCGGTTGCGGCGATATTCTGTCGGCAACCACCGCAGCTTTATGCCCTTCTTCGCCCTCCACCACGACTTTAAGCGAGCCTTCGGTATTCAGTGCATAAGAAAAGCGCCCTTCGCCGTCGGTTTTCCCCTCAAGCAACGGTGCGGTCTGTCCAAGCTGAAAAATTTCCAGATAAGTGTCCGCCGCTGGCGTCATATCCGAATAATAGGCTTTGCCGGAAACCGTCTGTCCATCATATTGGGCGAACAGATACAGGCTGTGAGCGAATACGGATTGCGTGCAGAGCAGCGCGCAAAGTGCGGTTAAAAATACCAATGTTTTCATTATTTCACATCAAAAGTCAGCATATATTCAATACTGCGTTCGTTATAATCAGGGTTCTCCGCCACCGGCTCATCAAATTCTGCCCAGACTTTATTGTAGCCGGCTTTAGGGGTAAATTGCGCGATACCTTTTTCATCAGTCAGATTAAATGGATGATCTTCACCCAAGCCGACTTTCACGCCATGCGCCGGTTTGCCGTTCACCAACACCAAAATATCCAGCGGCTGCCCGGTCTGAGGTTTGCTCTGTGGAATCAGTTCATAATCCATATTATGCGCTTTATAGGCTTGCTCATCCCAAGCCAGTATCGCTTTGCCGAATTTCAGCGGATTAATGCTCAATACTGCGCCCGGTGCCTGTCGTTTAGTTTTTTCCACATATTTACCGTTTGCCAGTTTTGACCATACGCCGTTATCAAAACGCACAAAAACAACGGACGTGTGCGGGGCGGCAAAATAAGCTTCGCCCTGCTTAAAGGTCACGTCCGCGTCACGCAGTTGCCCCTTGTCATCCAGCAGGCGCACCGCTTTTAATTTGCTTGGCGGATAACTTTCCGTTTCCTCATGACCGAATTTGATCACATATTGCCCGCCGTTATCGCCGGCGGGTTCAAGCCAGACATTGTGCGCGTTCGTCACTGCCGCAGTAAAAAGTGCGGTCAAAAATACAGCTGTTTTTTGCATTATCGTTTCTCCTTTTTTATATTGTGGGTATTATGATAAAGTATGAAGTAACTTCAGAGTCAAGGGGATTTAACAAAAAATGAAAATCGGTCAGTTAGCCGCTGTCGTCGGTTGTAGCGTAGAAACCGTGCGTTTTTATGAAAAACAGGGATTAATTGAGCCGGCGGAACGGACAAGTGGCAATTTCCGCCTTTATACGGACGAACATCTGAAACGCCTTTCTTTTATTTGTTATTGCCGCAGTCTGGATATTTCACTGAAAGAAATCAAAATGCTGCTCAATCCGCAACATGCCAGCAAAGCGCAAGAACGGGAAATCAACGCCCTGCTGGATCGACATATCAAGGAAGTGGCGAAACGCATTCATGAATTGGATCATCTGAGAATTCAATTAATTCAGTTAAAAGGTAAATGCCGTCATTTCGAGCAGGATAATGATTTGATGAACACCCTGCTACAACATAGTGGGGTTAATTTTGTGCGGTTAAAATAACCGCACTTTTCATGACGGTTTACGCCAACACATCCAACATCGCCAAGACCATTGCTGACGAACGCTGTGCGGCTAAGGGCAGAAATTCTTCAAAGGACATGCCGGCTGCGCCGTCGCCCGCATCAGAAACGGCGCGTACCACCACGAACGGCAACGCAAAGGCATGACAAACCTGCGCGATTGCCGCCGCTTCCATTTCCACCGCCATAACTTGCGGAAAATCCGCTTTGATCCGTGCCAGCGCCTCACCGCCGTGAATAAAGCTGTCGCCGGAACAAATCAACCCGAATGTCACTCGCAGCCCCTGATGTTCCGCCGCCTGCGCCGCCAGCACGGCCAGTTTTCGATCGGAGGGAAAGGTCGGCGGGCAACCCGGCAGCTGTCCTTTAACATAACCGAAAGCGGTTACATCCGCATCGTGATACGCGATTTCATCGGAAATGACAATATCTCCCACCTGCAATCCCGGCGCGACACCGCCCGCCGAACCAGTATTGATTACCACATCAGGCGCTGCCAGTTGCAGCAGTGCCGTAGTGCCCATTGCCGCCGCCGTTTTGCCGATGCCCGATTGCAGCAATGCCACGGCTTTGCCGTGAATCAATCCTTGATAAATGGTACAGCCGGCGATATGGGTCACGCATTTCTCCGTCATCAGAGAAGATAAGATTTCGACTTCCTGCGCCATGGCGCCAACAATTCCGATTTTCATCATTATTTTCCTTGTGTGAGTTTGGTCATTAAAAAATCCAGCACCGCGAAACTGTAATCGTCATTATATAAGGTGCTTGCGGTCAGCACGTATTTGCCGCCCACAATCACGTAAGGATAGGTAAACACACCGTAATCTTCGGTCATTTTAATCGCATCGCGCACCTTGGCGCGGATTTCGGCGGAGGCATACAATTTTTTAAAGGCTTCGGTATCCACGTTCTGGGCCTGTAACCAACTAATCAGCGCGCTGAATTGGGAAAGCTCAATAAAACGCGGTTTTTCTGAACTTTCAAACAATAATAAATCCGACACGCTACCGGCCCGTAATGCCTGCAAAGTGAAAAAAACCGTCGCGCCGGCATTGGCTTTTTCCGTTGCCACCGGGCTTTCAAGCAAAATCACTTTATCCGCATTAATTTGGCTGTAGAGAGTCAGAATATCTTGCGCCAATGAGCAGACGCGGCAATCATAATCAAAAAAGAACTGGATCAAAATTTTTTTATCGCTGCGCGCCGGCTGCGGGAGCGCTTCCTGATAAGAAAAATAATCCCGCCCGTCTTTAAATTGGGTAATCCGCAATGTAGGCGGCTGTTCGTCACTCGGCGCCGCGGCTGTCCGGCCGTTGTCAGCATAAGCCGCACCGCACAGAAGAAAAAACATTAGCAAAAACCCAATTCGTTTCATTTCCGTTAACCTGCCATCGGCTCAATATAATCCACTAATAACTGAATGGTACGATTACCGCGGTATTCATTAATATCTAATTTATATGCCAATTTCGCATTTTTAATGGAAAGATCAGGATAACAGCGGGTATCCACATTAAATGCGATAGCATCCAGCAGCGGGCCGCCCTGTGCCGGTTCCACCATCATTTTCAGATGCCGCTCGCCGATCAAACGCTGTTGCAGCACGCGAAACTCGCCGTCGAACAACGGTTCCGGAAAAGCCTGCCCCCAAGGTCCCGCCTGTTTTAAGGCTTCCGCCGTTTCCAAATTCATAAAGCCGACGTTTAATTCGCCGTCGGTCCATACCACACCGCGCAGTTGTTCCGCATCCAGCATATCACACACCACCTGATTGAACGCCTGCTGAAATTGTGCAAACAGCGCCTCTTGAATGCTCAACCCCGCCGCCATCGCATGACCGCCGAATTTCAGGATCATTTGTGGATGGCGGGAATGAATCCGTTCCAGCGCATCACGAATGTGCAAACCTTCGACAGAACGCGCCGATCCTTTCAGAACCCCCGGTTGATCCTGCGCAAACGCAATAACCGGGCGGTGAAACTGATCTTTCAGGCGCGATGCCAATATCCCCAGCACACCCTGATGCCAGTCCGCCTGATACAATGCGATGCCAAGCGGTAAATCTTGCTTAAGTGCGGTCAGATTACGGCAAATTTCCAGTGCCTCCAGTTTCATGCCCTGTTCAATTTCCTTGCGGGTTTGATTCAGCCCATCCAACTCCAGCGCCAAGGCTCGCGCAGTCGGCATATCTTCCGCCAGCAGCAACTCCACACCGACCGACATATTGTCCAGCCGTCCCGCCGCATTCAGGCGCGGGCCGACGGAAAAGCCCAGATCCGAAGCGGTAAAACGGCTAATATCCCGATTAGCCACTTCCGCCAGTGCGCGAATACCGCAACGGCAGCGTTCAGCACGAATCCGCTGCAAACCTTGATAGGCCAAAATCCGATTATTCTGATCCAACGGCACTACATCAGCGATAGTTCCCAGTGCCACCAAATCCAGCAATTCGGTAAAATTCGGCTGCGATTGAGCGCTGAAAAAACCTAAATCGCGCAATTTCGCCCGCAACGCCAGCATCACATAAAACGCCACCCCGACACCGGCTAAAGATTTGGAGGGAAAACCGCACTGCGATAAATTCGGATTAACGATGGCATCCGCCGGCGGCAATATATCGCCGGGCAAATGGTGATCGGTCACAATGACCTTGACCCCGCGCTGTTTCAAAAACGCCACACCATCGTAAGAGGACACACCGTTATCCACCGTAATCAGCAGCTCCACCTGCCTATCCAATGCCGCCTGCGCCACTGCTACGCTCAGACCGTATCCCTGCTCAAAGCGATTCGGCACCAGATAATCCACCGCCGTAAACCCCAGCCGACGCAATGCCAGCACACTCAGCGCGGTACTGGTGGCACCGTCGGCATCAAAATCACCGACAATCACGATCTTTTGTTGCGCTTCACGCGCCTGCACCAATAAATTTATCGCATTTTCCATCCCGAGTAATAAATCCGGCGACAGTAGCGCGCTTAAAGTGCGGTCCAATTCCTGCGCGTTTTTCACCCGCCGGGCACGGTATAGTCGATCCAGTAAAGGATGCTCGCAGACAGGCGCGCCCTGCGGCACCAAACGACGTTGAATCACTTTATTCACAGCTTGAGTTAATCCTTGAATTCCGGCTGAAAACTATTTCCCTTCCAATACCTCTAATAATTTTTTCGGTTCCAGATAGCCGCCGATTACCTCGCCACTTTCGGTGATAATGCTCGGTGTGCCGCGCACGCCGAACTGCACGCCCAGTTCATAGTGCTTTTTCACCATATTCGGGGTTTTCAATTCCTGCGGTAAATTGCCGTTTTCCGCTTCATTAAGCGCAAATACCGGATCTTTCGCCGTCCAAATCGCCTCCATTTGTTTCGCCGTATTATTGTTTAAGCCACTGCGTGGAAACGCCAGATAACGCACAGTAATGCCTAAATCATTATATTCTTTAATCTGCTGATGTAATAAATGGCAATAATGGCAAGTAATATCCATAAATACAGTGACGGTATGTTTCGGTTTGCTTGCCGGATAAACGATCATTTCGTGTTGATAGGCGTTTAATTTATCCACCAACATTCGTCCGCTTAAATCCACCGGTCCTTTATCCGTCAGCTCGTAAAGCTGCCCTTGCAGCACATAGCGACCGTCTTCGGAAATATAAAAGACGCCTTCATTGGTGATCACGGTTTTCAATCCGTTAATCGGAGAAGATTTGATTTCAATCTCGGACGCGCCGAGTTTGTTTAATTGCGTTTTAATCGCCGTATCATCGGCACTTGCCCCTAAAGACAACAACGCAAATGAAAGTGCGGTCAATATTTTTTTCATAATTATAGATTCCCCTAATGCAACATCCTAAAACTAAAATGCGGCGGAATTTTATCACAATCGGACAAAACAAGCTAATTCGGTAAAGCACTTTTGCCACCCGTTCCATCGCCGTTGACCCCAGCGGTCGCAATGCACAACGCTGCAACCGCTAACAAGTCGACCGGGACAAAGGAATTCTCCGCCGCCTCTATTAAATTTTCCCGAAATAGCATATAATTTGGCGCTTAATTATCTTAACGGAAATCTTTTTTTATGTTTGAAATTAACCCGGTTAAAAATAAAATTGCCGACCTCGCCGAGCGTACTCAGGTGCTCCGGGGGTATCTTTGACTTTGAGGTAAAAGTCGAACGCTTAGAAGAAGTCAACGCCGAGCTGGAACAACCCGATGTATGGAACCAGCCGGAAAAGGCACAGGCGCTGGGCAAAGAACGTGCCGCTCTGGAAACGGTGGTCGATACAATCAAAAATCTGGAGCAAGGGCTGGAAGATGTGGACGGTCTACTGGAACTTGCCATCGAAGCCGATGACGAAGACACGTTCAATGAAGCCCTTGCCGAGCTTGCCGAGCTGGAACAAAAACTTGCCGGGCTAGAATTTCGCCGCATGTTCAGCGGACAACACGACAGTGCCGACTGCTATGTGGATCTACAAGCCGGTTCCGGCGGTACGGAAGCGCAAGACTGGACGGAAATGCTGCTGCGTATGTATTTACGCTGGGCGGAAAGCAAAGGCTTTAAAACCGAATTAATGGAAGTCTCCGACGGCGATGTCGCCGGCATTAAATCCGCGACGGTTCGCGTCTCGGGCGAATACGCCTTCGGTTGGTTGCGTACCGAAACTGGCATTCACCGCTTAGTGCGCAAAAGCCCGTTTGACTCCAACAATCGCCGGCATACTTCTTTCAGTGCGGTGTTCGTTTACCCGGAGATCGACGACGATATTGATATCGACATTAACCCGGCAGATTTGCGCATTGACGTTTATCGCGCCTCCGGCGCCGGCGGTCAGCACGTTAACCGCACCGAAAGTGCGGTGCGCATTACGCACATTCCAAGCGGCATCGTGGTGCAATGTCAAAACGACCGCTCCCAGCACAAGAACAAAGATCAGTGTATGAAACAGCTGAAAGCCAAGTTATACGAAATGGAACTACAGAAAAAAAATGCAGAAAAACAGGCGCTGGAAGACACTAAATCCGACATCGGCTGGGGCAGCCAGATTCGTTCCTATGTGCTAGATGACGCGCGGATTAAAGACTTGCGTACCGGTGTGGAAAATCGCAACACCCAAGCGGTACTGGACGGCGATCTGGATCGCTTTATCGAAGCCAGTTTAAAAGCAGGATTATAAACATAACAGGCAGGTCGCAATGCTCTGCCGCAAATCAATTCAAACCAATATTTAAGGTCATAACAATGTCACAACAACAAACCTCAGAACTTGATTTTCATGGTGAAATGGCAGTTCGCCGTGAAAAACTCACCGCGTTGCGCCAAAAAGGCAACGCGTTCCCGAACACATTCCGCCGCGATGCTTTAGCACAAGATCTGCATGCGCAGTATGACACTATCGACGGTGAAGCGCTGAAAGCACAGCAAATCGAAGTAAAAGTCGCCGGACGAATTATGACCCGTCGAGCCATGGGGAAGGCCACCTTTATTACCTTACAGGATATGAGTGGGCGCATTCAGCTTTACGTAGCGCGCGATAATCTGCCGGAGGGCGTGTATAAAGACGATGTGGGCAACTGGGATTTGGGCGATATCGTCGGTGTGAAAGGCACATTATTCAAAACCAAAACCAATGAACTGACCGTCAAGGTGCATGACGTGCAGCTGCTGACCAAAGCACTGCGTCCGCTGCCGGATAAATTCCACGGCTTAAGCGATCAGGAAACTCGTTACCGCCAGCGTTATTTGGATTTGATTTCCAACGAAGAATCCCGTCGCACCTTTATTATTCGTTCTAAAGTGATTGCTGGCATCCGCGACTATTTCATCAATAAAGGCTTTATCGAAGTGGAAACGCCGATGTTGCAAGTGATTCCCGGCGGCGCGGCGGCACGTCCGTTCGTCACTCACCATAATGCGCTGGATATTGATATGTATCTGCGTATCGCCCCTGAGCTTTATCTAAAACGGTTAGTGGTTGGCGGTTTTGAGCGGGTGTTTGAATTAAACCGCAATTTCCGTAACGAAGGGGTTTCCGTACGCCATAATCCGGAATTCACCATGATTGAATATTATCAGGCCTATGCCGATTATCATGATTTAATGGATAATACCGAAGAATTGCTGCGCAAACTGGCGCTGGATATTCTGGGCACGACGCTGGTGCCTTACGGCGAATACCAATTTGATTTCGGCAAACCGTTCGAGCGGATTACCATGCACGAAGCGGTGGTAAAATACGGCGCGGACCAAGGCATTGTGAAAGAAGATTTATACGATTTGGAACGGGCAAAAGCGCTCGCCGCCAAATTAGGCATTGAAGTACAGAAATCTTGGGGTTTGGGCAGTTTGGTCAACGCGATCTTTGAAGAAGTGGCGGAACATCACTTAATCCAACCGACATTTTTAACCGCACACCCGGCGGAAATTTCCCCGTTGGCACGCCGCAATGATGATAATCCAGAGGTGACTGATCGGTTCGAGCTGTTTATCGGCGGTCGTGAAATCGGCAACGGATTCTCCGAGTTAAACGATGCCGAAGATCAGGCTGAACGCTTTGATGCGCAGGTTGCCGCAAAAGAAGCCGGCGATGACGAAGCCATGTTCAAAGACGATGATTTTGTGACCGCACTTGAACACGGTTTACCGCCGACAGCCGGTGAAGGGCTGGGCATCGACCGTCTGGCAATGTTGTTTGCCAATGCGGCATCAATCCGCGATGTGATTTTATTCCCGGCGATGAAACACAAAGGTTAAAAATAAATAAGATCGGTATCCGGCGGATACCGATTTTTTATAAAAAACGTCGTAAAAAACGACCGCACTTTTTTGAATGATCGATAGACCTGCGACAATAACGCGATACAATATACGCACATTTCAATTTCACAGCTAATCGAAAGCCTACAATACAACTTCGCTACGATTTTCGATAATCAAATGCGAAATGAATGAGCCGCTCTCTTAAACAGGATTGATTATGCAGAATAAATTTGCCATTTATCTTGCCGCCGTCGGACATTTAGTTACCGATATGGCGCAAGGTGCACTGCCTGCCTTATTACCCTTGTTGATTAAAAATTACGGATTGAGTTACCAAGAAGCGGGGGGATTGATCTTTGCCAATACCGCGCTTGCCTCCGTCACGCAGCCTTTGTTCGGTTATCTAGCGGATAAACGTTCGATGCCTTGGCTGATTCCTCTGGGCATGTTGTTGTCAGGATGTTGTATTGCCGCCATGGGGTTCGTACATTCTTACCAAAACTTATTTATTTTCGCGATGATTGCCGGCATCGGTTCTGCCTTATTTCACCCGGAAGGGGCGCGGCTGGTTAATCGTATGTCAGGAAAACAAAAAGGCAAAGCGATGGGTATTTTTGCTGTAGGCGGTAATGCGGGTTTTGCGATAGGTCCAATGCTGGCTGGCTTGGCTTATATTTTTAACGAGCATACATTAAGTCTTTTCGCTTTGACAAACAGCCTCATCGCTCTCATTCTGTTTTTACAATTACCTAAATTAACCGGTGTTAAACACTCAAATAACAAAAAAGTGAACTTAGCCGCCGAGCTTAAAAACGACTGGCAAAGTTTCAGTAAATTATCGGTTATTATCTTTGTGCGCGCGACTAACTTTACGGTACTTAATGCGTTTATTCCTATTTACTGGATTAGCGTTCTGCACCAAAAAGAAACCGATGCCAACCTTGCGTTAACCTTATTCTTATCCGTCGGGGTGCTGATTACCTTCCTCGGCGGTTTGCTGTCCGACCGCTTAGGTTATGTACGCGTTATTCGTTATGCCTATGTAATTTTCCTCCCGACCATTTTTATTTTCACGCAAAGCGAAACGTTATGGCTTTCTTTGTTATTACTCATACCGCTCGGTTTAGGCGTATTCACACAATACAGCCCAATTGTAGTACTCGGACAAACTTATTTAGCCAAAAGTGTCGGTTTTGCCGCGGGAATTACGTTAGGTTTAGGCATCACCATGGGTGGGGTATTCTCACCAATTGTAGGTTGGCTTGCCGATCACTACGGAATTCAACTTGCGTTACAAACCTTATGCGTGTTGAGCCTATTCGGTTTGGCATTTTCGTATTGGCTTAAAAGCGGACAGGAGAAAAATAACAACGGCGCCCCGGCGGGCAAAAGTTCTGAAATTTCGACCGCACTTCAAGCGAAGTCTAATATCAAATGTGATGAAAAAACCGATTAAAATGTATACTGTCGCTGATTAGGAAAAACTATGCACGAAATGTCACTCGTTCAAAACATCATGGAAATTGTGGAAACCCAATGCCGTCATCATCAGGTGAAAAAAGTCACAGATATTTGGTTAGAAATTGGTCCGCTTTCCTGCGTGGAGCCGCAAGCCATTGAATTTTGCTTTGAGGTAAGCTGCAAAAACACCATAATGGAAAACTGCAAGATTCATTTCGTCCCCGTCCCTGCTCTCGCCTATTGCTGGCACTGTGAGCAGATGGTGGAAATTCAAAGTCACCAAGACGCCTGTCCGCAATGCGGCAGTATTCATTTGCAAAAACAAGGCGGAGACGATTTACGTATTAAAGAAATTGCAGTGAAATAAAAAACATGCGATTTTTTAACCGCACTTTTGCGATCTCATTCTCCTCCGATAATTAGAGGAGAACCCGAACGGTTCTCCGCTTTAGTTTTAGCGCTGGATCAAATAGCGTAATTTGGTGCCGTCCTGCTCCACGCTCAATAAAGTATATCCGTGATTTTTAGTATCAATCGGAATATTATTGATCGACTGTGCACAATCGCTCAGCAATTCAAGAATTTCGCCTTTTTGCAGTTGCGGCATGGTTTCCAGCATGACAATCGCTGGATAGGGGCAAGGCTCGCCCAAGGTGTCCAAGGTATAATCCGGAGTAATCTCTTTCGGATCTTTGTCTAGTTTTTGTATAACGGTAAATGCCATCGTCAGTTCTCCTATCAGTTAAGCCAAATTAATTGATGTGTTGGCTATTTTAGCCTTTGCTTTGGCTAAGAAACGCTTTTCCCACCACAGTACGGCAATTAAGCACACAATCAATAATCCATAATTCACCAGTAATCCGCCTACCGGACCGAATTCTTTCAGTAAATTCAGTTTGTCATAATCCAACGCCAGCACCGGCGCGATATCGTCCCACACATACGCCAGCAGCGTCGAACCCGCCACATTGCCGACACCAACCCACATAAAATGCACCTGCCCTTCCATCGAGCGATACATCCAACCAGTTTCGCAACCGCCGGCCAGCACGATGCCGAAACCGAACAGTAATCCGCCAATAATCGCATTCGGTCCCGCCCACATGATTTTTGCCGGAACGCCGAGTTGAATATAAGAAAAGACGCCGATAGTACCAGCGAGAATGCCGAAAATAATCGCTTTCGCCATATATGCCCGCCCGGTTACCCATAAATCGCGGAAGGCGGAGGTAAAACAAATCTGCGCTCGTTCAATCAGTAAACCGAATGCCAAACCGCATAACATAGCAAAGCCCAATTTGACAGAAGACTGCATCACATACAGCGAGGCAATAAAATACGCGAAGAACACCAGCATACCGAGACGAAACCGGCGGGCAGCTCGTTTCGGATCGGTTTCTTGTAGCTTTGCCGCGCCTTTTTTCAGTTGTAATTTGACCCGAAACATCGGCAGCAAGGTAAATTTCACCCCGAAATAAGTACCGATTGCCGTGGCGATAGTAAAAAACCAGGCGTGTACGGAAAACTGCGGAATACCAGTAAACAACGACGCCAGATTACAGCCCATGGCCAGACGCGCACCGAACCCCGCCAGCGCACCGCCAACCAACGCTTGCAAAATGCGACGTTTATGCGGCTGATTGCGCCACTTGAGATTATTCGCCCATAACGCCGCCGAAATACAGCCGGCAAACATGCCTAAAATCATCACGCCATCAATACGGGTAAATACCGTACCGTCCATGCCGATAATTTTGTAATAGCTCCATTGCGTGACATCCACGCCCAAGGCTTGCAGCGCATGACCGCCCCAACGGGTAAATTCGCCGGTCACTGCCCAGTAAGTGCCGGTAACACCGAAATAATAAGCGGAAATCAGCCCTGCGGCGATCACCGCCACGACAGGATTCCAATATTTAATCAGATAATTTTGTTTAAACTGTTGCCAAATCTCTAACATAAGTTCTTAAATCCTAAGAAAAGTTAACGATTTGCAAGAAAGGTATATGATGAAAAAACTGAAATTGAGTCACACAACCAATTTGATTTGATCATTTCCTATACACAAGACTTGCGATATATCAATGAATGCGGTGAGGCAAAGGGATTATAACCAAATTTGCGCGTCGGGCAAATAATTGAACAGAAAAAAATCGGGCGAACCGTCAAGTTCGCCCGTAATACAACATCATCTTTATGGCATCAAGCCACAAGTGCGGTCTGTTTTAAACGCGTTTTTAACTTCGCGTATTCCGTCACCACATAACGTTCCGCCCAGTGCTGATCGTCAATTTTTTCGATGCGCACCGCGCTGTATTTGTATTCCGGCGTTCTGGAACCCGGATTCAAATGTTCGGCGGTCAGTTCGTTACATTTGCCGATCCACCACTGATAAGTCATATAGCAGGCGCCCTGGTTAGTACGGCTACTCACCTCAGCACGCGAAATCACTTTCCCGCGCGGCGACGCAATCCACACCAGATCGTTATTTTTAATGCCGAGTGCGGCGGCATCCTGATCGTTCATTTGTACGAATCCCGGTTCATCGGCAAGCGCCGCTAACGCGCGACAGTTGCCGGTCATAGAACGGCAGGAATAATGCCCTACTTCACGCACGGTAGAGAGAATCAACGGGAATTCTTCGCTGACCTCTTCCATCGGCGGCGCCCAATCGGTAGCAAAAAACTCAGCTTTGCCGTTCGGGCGATCAAATATCTGGCCTTTGTATAGATAACTGGTGCCCTGATCCTGCGGTCCCTCATCGGTACAAGGCCACTGAATATAGCCCAACCCGGCCATTTTTTCGTAGGTTGCGCCTTTATAAATCGGGCACAAGCCTCGCAGCTCATCCCAGATTTCCTGCGTGTTATTGTAGTGCATCGGGTAGCCCATGGCGGTGGCGATTTCGCTGATAATCACCCAGTCGTCTTTCACATCGCCGGTCGGTTCCACCGCTTTATAGAAACGTTGAAAACCGCGATCCGCCGCACTGTACACGCCCTCATGTTCGGCACAAGAGGTTGCCGGCAACAGCACATCGGCTTCCGCGGCGGTCTGAGTCATAAAAATGTCCTGCACAATCAGAAACTCCAGCTTTTCAAAAGCTTTCTTCACCGCATTTACATCGGGTTCGGTCTGCAAGGTATCCTCCCCCATAATATAAAACGCTTTGATTTTATCTTCCATAATCGCTTCCGGCACTTCACTAAGCGGCACGCCCGGTTTCGGATTTAATGCCGGCACACCCCATGCTTTAGCGAATTTTGCCATCGCCTGTTCATCATCCAAGCGCTGATAACCCGGCAATGTATTGAACAACGCGCCCATATCACAAGCGCCCTGCACATTATTCTGACCGCGCACCGGATTAACCCCCACGTTCGGTTTGCCCAGATTACCGGTCAACATGGCAAGACTTGCCAGCGCGCGCACGGTTTCCACTCCCTGGCGGAACTGACAAACACCCATGCCCCACAAAATTGTGGCGGTTTCCGCTTTCGCATAAGTGCGCGCAATTTCGCGCAGCATTGCCGGTTCAATGCCGGTGATATGTTGTGTGCTTTCCGGCGTATAGGCTTTCACCACCTCATAAAAGGCGTCGAAATTTTCCGTATGCTCATCAATAAAGGTTTGATCCTGAAGGTTTTCTTCTAAAATGACATGCATCATGGCATTTAAAAACGCCACGTTGCTGCCATTCGCAAGTGGGGCGTAAATATCCGCAATACGCGCGGTTTCTATTTTACGCGGATCACAGACAATCACTTTCGCGCCTTTTTGTTTGGCGTGGTTAATCCGTCTCGCCACAATAGGGTGTGATGTGGAGGCGTTATAACCAAAAATAAATACGCATTGAGTTTCTTCAATCTCAACAATGGAGTTGGACATTGCGCCGTTACCGACCGATTTGAGCAGACCTGCTACAGAAGGGCCGTGTCAGACACGTGCGCAACAGTCAACATTGTTATTGCCCAATACCGCACGGGCGAATTTTTGCATTACATAATTGACTTCATTGCCCGGCCCGCGCGATGAGCCAGTAACCATAATAGATTCGTTGCCGTATTTTTGCTTGATTTCCTGTAAACGCTTGGCGGTATAGGAAATCGCTTCCTCCCAGCTGACCGGCGTAAAGGCCTCACCCCGTTTATAGCGGATCATCGGCTGGGTTAAACGCGGCGTTAAAATTTTGGTGTCATGAACAAAGTCCCAGCCATAATAGCCTTTAAGACAGAGTTCGCCCTCGTTGGTTTTGCCGTTTGCACCTTCCGCCCCCACGATCTTGTTGTTTTCGACCAATAAATTGATCTTACAACCCGAGGCGCAATACGGACAGACAGTAATCACTTTTTTCATCATGTACGTCCTTAATGGTTAAGCTAATGCTCAGTTGTAATTTTATTTCTGAATTAAAATAATCGTTTATAGAACAATGTATTACCATTCAGATTTATTATTTTTACAACGCCGTAAGCGTTGCAAAATCCCCCTGATTTTGTAAAAAATCATAAATAAAATGCACCGCACTTTTCACCTTATCTGTCATCGGAAAAGCAAACGACACAATATCCGGCTGAATACCTAAAAAAATAACCTGTTCAATATCTTCTTCCAATTGTTCAATTAAAAAATTCAGCGGCAAATTGTGGGTGCTCATAAAAAACATCTCGGCAATCATCTCTTTATTGATAATTCGGATTTCACCCGGTGCCAGCCCCATATCCGCCGCATCCACGATCAACAGGCGCTTCGGTCTTAATTCACGCACGGTATGCACACTGTTTTCCGGAGCCGAACCACCATCAAGTGCGGTCCAATTTTCGATAGTTTTTTCCTGCATCAGGCGATACAGCAACGGCCCTGCGCCGTCATCGCCCATCATGACATTCCCCACTGCCAACATAAGATTTTCGTTATTCATCACGTCGTTTCACCATAATATACATCACCGGTTCTTTCTGAATTGCCGCCAGCGCTTGCATCAGAGTATCCGCCCATTGCCGGTGCAGCGGGTCAAAATGCGCTCGGTTGTCGTCAATCGCTTTTGCCAGTAGAGCCACATGGCTGCTGTCGATCACAATTTCGCCGAAACGCAGCAAACCTGTCAGCTTGCGTTTTGCCTCTCCTTCGGCAAAACTGTCCACAAACCGTCGGTATTCCGACTCATCGCACACCAGCAGCTTTTTAAAGCAATCAATCACCCCGACGTGGTGTCCGATTGCCAGCGAGTAGTACATCACTTCCTGTGCCTGCGCCGGAATCTGTTCATCGTTTTCCACAAAACGTTGGTTTAATAAATAAAAAATAACCTGTGTCGTCATCATTTATCCTTATCCGGAAAACGGCATACTAATGGCGTGCAGCCGGTTTAGGATCTCACTGAGGCGCGGGTCCCCTTCGCGTTCCAAATATTCGCCCAAACGCACCCCGAACGGCACCTCGCTTTTTTCCGTCATCATAGACATAAAATGATCCGCCAGATCGCCGCCCTGCCGATACCCCGCCAGCCGGCGCGCCTCACGCTCCAGACAAACGCGTAAATCATAAGGAATCGTCGGAAAACGCAGCTGTGCCTGTGCGTTCGGATCGGCTTTTTCCTGTTTGCCTTTTAATTTCTGATCCAGCAGCCCCAGCGCCATAGCGAACCCGTAAATGGTCGCTGCTGGGGTTGGTGGACAGCCCGGAATATACACATCGACCGGCACAATCTGATCACTACCGCCCCACACGCAATACAGATCATGAAAAATACCGCCACCGCAACCACAGGCACCATAAGAAATACAGATTTTCGGATCAGGTGCTGCCTGATAAGCGCGCATCGCCGGAGTGCGCATGGCACGGGTCACCGCACCGGTAAACAGCAAAATATCTGCATGACGTGGCGATGCCACTACTTTGATACCGAAACGCTCGGCATCAAATGTTGGCGTAATGGTACTGAAAATTTCGATTTCACAGCCGTTGCAACCACCGCAGTCTACGCGATACACATAAGCGGAGCGCCGAATGTCTTTCAACAGCGTTTGTTTCATTTTCGCCAATTGCTCATCCACGCTAAACGGTGTGGAAATACCGTTTACCGGCATCGGAATCTGTGTGTTCATTTCATCCCTCCCTGCTGCTTAAACATGGCCAGTTTCAGGCGCATATGCGCTTCCATATCCGCGGTTTTTTCCAAACTGTTATGCCGTTTGCAATCCGGACAGGTATGCAATACCACCAGTTTTTGTGCAACCGATTCAGGGTTATCCGCATTTTGTTTCATCAGCTCAACGGTATAATTGAGTTCTTTGTAAGAAGTGAAAGGCTTACCGCACTGCTGGCAGTTCACCGTAGCAAAGGTGGTTTCCTGATACAAATCCTGTTTATTGCGCACCGACAGCTCAAAATCCTGACTGAGGCGAATAGCTTTAGTCGGGCACACTTCTTCGCAACGACCGCAGAAAATACAACGTCCCAAAAACAACGACCATGTACGCTCGCCGTTTTGTGCATCGGTGCGCATTGTCAGTGCATTGGCCGGACAAGCAAGGGTACAGGCACCACATACAATACATTGTGCGGCGTTCAGTTCCGGTTTACCGCGAAAATTTGGATCGACCGCATAAGGTTTAAAGGGATATTTGGTTGTGGCATCGCCCGTTTTAAATACCGTTTTAAGTAACTTAAACATCATCACTCTCCCTATTTCAGCGGTGAATTTTTGCGTTCGACGGCGTAACGTTCGATTTCTTTATATTCGACGGTTTTAGCTTGCCGTTTACGCACATCCACCACCGTAACGCGGTCGGTACAGGAATAACATGGATCCACACTGCCGATAATCAGCGGTGCATCCGATACCGTATTGCCGCGCAACATATAACGCAGTACCGGCCAGTTGGCATACGTCGCCGCCCGACAACGCCAGCGATACAGTTTCTGATTGTCACCCAACATCGACCAATGCACATCTTCACCGCGCGGTGCTTCGGTAATACCTAAGGCGAAACGCCCCGGTTTATAAGTAAAGCCTTCCGCCAGCAAGTCGCCGTTCGGTAAGTTATCCACCATATATTCAATAATATTAATACTTTCAAACAATTCTTGAATCCGCACGGAAAGGCGTGACATCACATCACAGTTATCGCCGGTAAAAATCTTAAAGGGAACCTCACCGTAACCGGAAAACGGATGAATTTTGCGCACATCGCGGGCAAAGCCACTACCACGAACCATAGGACCAACCGGACTATAATCGCGAGCAATCTGTTTTTCCAACCGACCGATGTTCACCGTGCGCTGTTCAATATTCGGCGTATTCAGCAAAATATCCACCAGTTCTTTAGCGCCGTCTCGAATAGCATGAATCAGCGTAATACATTCCTGCCGCTGACGTTTGAGCATATCGCGCCGTACACCGCCGATAAGGTTAATACCATAGGTTTTACGCGCACCGGTCAATACTTCCGCCAATGTCATGGATTTTTCCCGTACGCGGAAAAACTGCATAAACCCGGTATCAAAGCCGACAAAATGGCTAGACAGCCCGATATTCAGCAAATGACTGTGTAGCCGTTCCACTTCCAGCAAAATAGCTCGAATCCATTGCGCGCGCGGCGGTACCACCAACCCAAGGGCATTTTCCACCGAATTGGCATAAGCGACGCTGTGGGTAAAACCACAAATGCCGCAAACCCGATCTGCCAGAAAAGTCACTTCGTCGTAACCCATGCGGGTTTCCGCCAGTTTTTCCATGCCGCGATGCACATAAAACAGACGGTAATCCGCATCAATAATATCTTCACCGTCCACAAACAGGCGAAAATGTCCCGGTTCGTCGGAAGTAATATGTAACGGTCCGATCGGCACAATTCGCGCCTCGCCTTTTTCGTTAATGAATTCATAGGTTTCGGTCGCCGTGGTCGGATCGGGGCGCAACCGATAATCCATGGCATCTTTGCGCAGCGGATGCAAATCATCCGGCCAGTCATCGGGTAAGACCAAACGTCGCTGATCCGGCAGCCCGACGGCTTTTAAACCGTACATATCAAACAATTCCCGTTCTCCCCACACTGCGGCGGGCACTTTCGGCGTTACCGACGGAAATTCTAACGAAACGGGATCCACCAACGCCTTAATAGTGATGAATGTTTTTACCACCCCTTCCATAGACAGCACGTAATACACTGCATAACTGCCGTGTATCGCCCGTTCATCATTGCCGAATACCAATGGCAACCAGCCTTCGTGAGTATAATAAAGATAGCTGACAACATCAGGCAACATATTGGTTTTTATGGTTAAAGTGACCTGATTCGGCGTTGACCATGCTTCATCCAGCACCGTATCCGGAAATGTTGCTCTCACCGCCGCAAGATAATTTTTGCCGAGCATGCTACTCGGATCAATCGTTGTATTTTTGCTTAATTCCATTTTTATTCCCCCGCACTACTGACCGAAACGCTGCCAAGGCAGAATCAACATATCACCGAAAGCCACACTTTCCTGTCCCAGAATAATGCCTACCGCATTTTTCAATAATTGCAGGAGCGGCTCAGCGAGATATAAGCCCATCATTAATAGCAACAATAAATAAACTGCCATAACCACCAAAGAGGTTTTATCGGTTTCACCTGCTTCAACCCCTTCCGTCGGTTGCCCCAACACTGTTTTCAGCAGCATGGTCGTCAATCCTGCCAATGCGATGGTTAAGAAAATCAGGCAAAGCACCGCCAACCAAACATTGCCGGTGTAAATACCTGCCACGATAATGGCAAACTCACTGGCAAACATCCCGAAAGGCGGCACGCCACCTAAAGCCAACGCCCCACCAGCAAATAATACGGCGGTGAGCGGTGCCACCTTCCACATACCGCGCACATAACGCAGATCCCGCGATCGGTATTTCAGTAAAATATTGCCCGAGGCACAAAACAATAGGGCTTTAGCGAGGCTATGCGTAATCGTGTGCAGCAGCCCGGCAAACATTCCGATAGGACCGCCCAACCCAAAAGCGAAGCTGATCAACCCCATATTTTCTATACTGTGGTAAGCCAGTTTGCGTTTAATATCATGCTGCATAATGATGAAAAATGATGCGATACCGGTCGATAACAATCCGAACACCAATAACAAAGTTTGCGGATAGTCCGGTCCGACCGCTTTTGACACTAAAATATAATAGCGCAGCACCACCAACATCGCGCAGTTCAGCAACACGGCGGATAAAATGGCACTCACCGGGCTTGGCGCTTCACTGTGAGCATCCGGCAGCCAAGTATGCATCGGAAATAGACCGCACTTGGTGCCGAATCCGATTAAAATAAACACAAACGCCAGGTGCATTAAAGTCGGATTCAATCCGCCGGCTTGTTGATTAATGGCAGACCAGAAAATCGCTTGCGTCGGATCACTGAGCAGACTGTTAGCATCGGAGAAGGTCAGAATCGTACCGTATAGCCCGAACGCCACCCCGACAGAACAGATAATGATATATTTCCACGCTGCCTCCAGCGAGCTGCGGTGCTTATAAGTCCCCACCAAAAATGCCGAGCTTAGCGTCGTCGCCTCAATACCTACCCACATTAAAATCAGATTGTTGGTCGTCACCGACACCAGCATGGTAAAGAAAAACAGATGCAAAAATCCGTAATAACGGGCATAGCCTTGCCCGTCGATATGCCCTTGCGCCGCTTCGGTATTGATATAACCGATAGAATACGTGCCTGCCAGCACACCAACGATACCGATCAAACCGATAAAAATCGCCGCCAGACTGTCGATATAAATCCACTCACCTAACGCTGTTAACGCACCATACGCTAGTACACCGGCGATGACTTTCAGACTGAAAAGAAACATTAATACAAGCCCGGTAATATGAAGTGCGGTACAAAATTTACGATTTTCTATGTTGGCTGCAATAAAACAGGCGATAGAAACACATAACGGCGCGATTAATAACCCGTAGATCCATCCTAATTCAAGCATCATCTCACCCCTTTAATTCCATCAGTTGTTTCGCATCCAGCGTATTGATTTTGCGGTAAATTTTATTCACCAACAGCAGCATAATCAGCACGGTGAACAAAGCGTCCGTGGCAATCCCGATTTCCACCAGCTCCGGCGCTTTATTCGCCAGCAGCGCCAAGGTTAAATGCGAGCCATTTTCCATTAAGCAGTAACCGAACACCTGCTTAAGAATATTGCGCTGACTGACGATACACAGCAAGCCGAGTAAAAAATGGCTGAGCGAAACCGACAGCACCGGTTTTAAATGCGCCGATAGCGGCAGTTCAATCGGTACGACCAACCAATAACACAGCACTACAATCAGCGCGACAATAGGCAACAGCCATGCGCGGTTCATCCCCCGCGGCGTGGTACTCTCGTCTAATTTTTTAGTGGCGTAAAATAACAGCGCCGGCACTAATAGCACCTTAGTGATAAACGCGCCAATCGACCACATATACAGTTCATGCGCCTGCATTTCATGCGCCAGACACACAAACAGCAGCACCAATACAAAAGATTGCAGTGCATAAAAGCCGGCGGACTTGTGCGCCGTTTTCGCGCCAATCACGCACAACGATGTCAGAATCAGCAAACCTGCTAATGTATTGATTATCAACATAATTCCCCCTTAACTCAGCCACCATGCGGCAATCACACTGGACAATACCGACATGATCATCAACGTTATCAGCACAATTCGCATAGAAAACGGCAATGGCTGTGCGTTTATCACATCTTCCGACGGTGCGCCAATTACACATTGCCCGAATTTGTACAACAGCCAAACAAAGGTCGCGATACTTTCAAGCAGCGCGATAACCATCAGCACGGTGATCCATGTATATTCACCGCCCAACTGAAAACCCGCTGCAAACAGTGGAAATTTACTGAAAAATCCGTTAAACGGCGGCACCCCAGCAATCGCCAATGCAGCGATCCCAAATCCGGCTCCCACCAACGGCAGAGTGCGCATAATCCCACGCAAGCGCGGCATTATGCGGCTGCCGGTGGCATAACTTAACGAACCGGCGACCAGAAAAAACAGACTTTTCGCAAAAGCATGGTTAAAAATATAGGCGATGGCAGCGATAAAAGCGAGCTTGGAACCCAATGCGGCTAACGACAGCCCGATAAAAATATAAGCAAGCTGAGTAATGGTGGAATATGCCAGCAGGCGTTTCAAATCGGTCTGCGGCAAATACATTAAAAATCCGTAAATTAAGGTGATCATCGCCATGAACATACCGACTTCACCGACGATATGCGGAATGTCACCGGCGGACATCACGGCACGGGCAAAAATATACACGCCGACTTTAACCATTGAGGCGGCATGCAAATAGGCACTCACCGGAGTCGGCGCTTCCATCGCGTTCGGCAGCCAGATTTGCATCGGCAGCTGCGCCGATTTGCCCCAAGCGGCAAACATTACTCCAAACAGCACGATTGTTTTTGTGCTAGGCTCAAGCTGCGCCAACGCATTGAGGGAAAAAGTGCCGGACCGACTGAATAAAAACGCGGCGGCAAGATATAAACCGATAGCGCCAACATGGGTAATAATTAACGCCTTCATGGCAGAAGCCATCGCTTTCGGGGTCTGATAATAACTAATCAACGCCCAAGAACAGGCACCGGTAATTTCAAAAAACAACAGCTGCCCCACTAATGTGGAAGACAGCACCAAACCTGCCATGGCGCCGACGAAAACCAGCAACAGCGCATAAAAGCGCGGCAGCCCATTATGCGGATGTTCGCGGTTTTTGTCGGTTAAATAACCGCAGGAATACAGAATAATCAAAAAACCGAGCGCAACCACTGCAAAACAGATCAAGGTACTGACGGCATCCAGTGTAATACCAAAAATCACGGTTTGCCCAAATGCAACCAGATCATAGGTAATGGCTTGCCGACCATAGGCATACCATTGCTGCGCCAGCAAAAGACTGAATAAACTGGTAAGTGCGGCGATAATCGTCGCCATTTTCGCAAAACTTTTCTTATTCGCCCCCACCAGCACGGCGCCAGCAAAAGGTAAAATGATTGTAATTAGAGCTAAAGATTCCATTTTTCCCCCTTACAATCCGGTCAAATAAAACACAAACGCCAGCACCGAAATGCCAAAGCCAACCACGGTAAAACGCCCGGTCAGCATAAATCGAGTACGTGCTAAACTGTTTTCGACAACACAGGCGAGCACATAGGCAACGGTCAGTTTGACAAAGAAGAAAACTATGCCGAAAATCACCGCACTTACGCTCATCTCCCGTGCAGCGCCGAAGGGCAACAGCACGCTAACTAAAATCGCTGCAACTACCATTGATTTCAAACTCAGACCGAGTTTAATCAATGCCAGCCCCGGACCGGAATATTCCGTCAGCGGTCCTTCCTGCAATTCTTGTTCGGCTTCCGCCAGATCAAAGGGAATTTTGCCCATTTCGATAAATACCGCAAACGCGCAGGCAATCAGCGCTAGCATAGTCGCCACCGGCAATGCCCAGCGCTGGGTCGCCAGTGCGGTACTGATAACACCGAAATTGGTAGAACCGACAATCAGCGCAATCACTAACAATGCCAACATTAACACCGGTTCCACCAACACTCCTAGCGTCACTTCGCGGCTGGCGCCCAAGGCTGAAAACGTACTGTTGTTGTCTAAACCAGCAATGGAAAAAAAGAAACGGAACAGTGCGAACAAATAAATTGCCGTAATTAAATCTCCGCCGGCACCGAACGGCGAAGTCAGAGTAAACAGTGGCAGGCTCATCGCAACTGCTAGCACCGAACTGATAAGCACATAAGGCATGAGCTTAGACACCACACCTGCGTTATCCGGCAAAATATTCTGCCGCTTCATTAATTTGGCAATATCACGATAATCCTGTAACAACCCTGCGCCACGACGGGACTGCATCCGGGCGCGGATCAGACGCGAAAGACCGGAAAACAGCGGCGCCAGCAGCAATAATAGCAACGCTTGCAACACCGCCAGTAGGAACATAGTGCCGTTGGTAGCGATTTCTGAAGGTAATGTCATCATCGTTCTCTCCTTACACTATCGCCGTAGTGAATAGCAGTATCACCAATGCAATCACGAAATATACGCAGTAAATGCGGAAATCGCCCCCCTGTAGCCATTGCAGCTTCTGTGCCAGTCGTGGAATACAATGTGCAATCGGCATAGTGACTTTTTCTTCCCAAACCGGTTCTAGTTTGCTCGCACCATGAATTGCAGCGTTTATCCCTTTCTGTCCGAGCGGAGCAGGATCCATCGTACGTCGAATGGTATAAAGCGGTTTAAATATCGTACGCAACGGTCGGGTGAAACTACTTGCAGAGGCCGACATATCCGCTTCATAAGCATAACCGCACGCCCACGGATTACCTTTCGCCCGAGCGGCAGGGCGAGCTTTTTTGGTCAGCGCATAATAGCCCAACGGCAGCAAGAAAAACGCAACCAGCATTATTGTCAGCAACGGCATGGAAAGTGCGGTATAAGGTCGGTCGGAAGAGACCAAAATGCCCTGTTCCGCCAGCGGGAATGATTGGCTATGGGAAAGTGCGGTCGCAATTTGCGCAATAATTGGTGTAATTACCGAGGCGCCGACGCCCAGCAACACACAACACAGCGCCAACAATGCCATACTCGCCAGCATCGGTTTCGGCACCTCACGCGCCTGCGCGGCTTTCTCGCTGCGCGGCATACCGCCAAAACTGATACCATATACTTTGACGAAACATAATGCCGCCAAGGCGCCGGTTAATGCCAGCATAATGATCGCAATCGGACCGACCAATTTAAGCGCGATATGCGATTCCAAACTCAAACTGAACAAAGATTGGTAAGTAAACCATTCGCTCACGAACCCGTTAAACGGTGGTAAGGCAGAAATCGCCATGGTGCCGATCAGAAAACAGAATGCAGTATAAGGCATTAATTTGCCTAGACCGCCCATTAAATCCATATCCTTGGTATGCAGACGATACATTACCGAACCCGCGCCGAGAAATAACAGTCCTTTAAATACCGCATGATTTAATAAATGATATAAACCGCCGAGCAAACCGACCACCGCCAGCACAGGCTGTTTAATCGCTATGCCGATCATACCGACACCAACGCCCAGCATAATAATGCCGACATTTTCTACCGTGTGATAAGCCAACAGGCGTTTAATATCATGTTCAGCAAGCGCATACAGTACGCCTAGCACAGAAGACACCGCGCCGAAGCCCAACACAATCACGCCGAACCATAAACTTGTTGCACCTAGTAAATCAATACCGACTTTGATGATCCCGAAAATACCGATTTTCACCATCACCCCCGACATTAAAGCAGAGGCATGAGACGGCGCTGCCGGGTGAGCTTGCGGCAGCCAGCCGTGTAGCGGAATCATGCCAGCTTTGGCGCCGAAACCTAGAAATGCCAGTATAAACACAGTAAAGGCAAGCGGTTCGGATAGCACGGTGTGACGAAACGCCTCAAACTCAAAACTGCCGGCATAGCAATAGAAAATAAAAAAGGCGATCATAATCAAAACGGAACCGGCATGAGCGATGAAGAAATATAACAATCCCGCATTCACCGCATTGTCATCCTGTTCGGTCAGCACCAGAAAATAGGACGCCAGCGACATCATTTCAAAAAATACCAGAAAATAAAACGCATTATCGCAGACCACCAAAGCAATCATAGAAGCGATAAAAAGGTTCATAAAAAAGCCCATGCAGCCAGCGCCTTTGCCCTTGTATTCCTGCACATAAGAGAAAGAATACAGTGCAGTAACGATCACCAGCAGTGAAATCACGCACACCATAAAGGCGGCGAGTCCGTCTATACGGAAAGTAAATCGGGCAAAGTCGAAAGGTGTTTGGAATACCTCAATGACGGGGTTGCTGCTCATTAACACGGGGGCGCAGGCAATGATGCCCAATGCTCCACCAATGATACCGGTCACGCCGGCTATATTGATTGAAAGTTGCTCGTTTCGGCTGACACAGAGCGAAACGAACGCACCGGCGAGATAAATCAACAAGGCAGCGATGAGTACAGATATCGGATAACTCATAATTCACTCCATTGATTAAAACGAGATAATTTATTTTGCAATCGCAGGCGATGCGGTCATTGCCTGTTCCCGTTTCGTTTTATTGGCTTGTGTCATACTTTCGTCGCTGATTAAAAACAGCGTTTTAGTCGGACAAGTCTGCACGCAGGCCGGACCGTCCGCGCGGAAATAGCACAGATCGCATTTCACTGCAACGGCACGCACGCCCGGCTGCCACGCCAGCATATTATGTAGATCGGTATTATCCGGCGCAGTGCGAATATCACGGGCGACGGCATCCTGAAAAGAAAAATGTTCGTAATAAACCGGCATATCCAGCGGCGAACTGCCGTGCTGGGTAATAGCGCCGAAAGGACAGGCAATGGCACACAGCTTACAGCCGATACACAGACTTTCATTGAGCTGAATGGTTTGATTTTTATGCGTAATCGCATGTACCGGGCACACCGTGGCACAGGGCGCATCATCGCAGTGACGACACAAAATCGGCACCGTAATATCCTCATTGCGCATCACTTCCAAGCGCGGATGCGCCTGTAGCCCGAAGGCTTTATGTACTTCACTGCAAGCCGCCATACAGGTATTGCAGCCGATACACCCTTGCGGATCACCGATCACAAAACGGTTCATACTCTCCCCCTTAAACAAAATAGATACTTGTTATAATAACCACTCAGTTTATAAGGATACTCCTGTCAAAAATTAAAGCTCAAGAAAGAATATTGAAAATTTTGATTCAGATCATAAAGATTTTCACGATTAGTAAAAAATCCCCAGATGAATGTAAAACAATATAATTTCATGCTAAAACAATTAGTTAAAATTTAATAAAATGTTATCGACGAACCAGTTTAAATATCGCTGCAAAAATTTATATGATAAAATCACCGCCCGACAGCAGGCTATCGCACAGCAATAGCAAACGAAAAATTCTCATTTCAATCCCAACTAAGGATAAATTATGTGTTTAGGTATTCCGGGGCAAATCGTTCAGGTGGCGGACAGCGCATTGCAGCTTGCCGTAGTGGATGTGTGCGGGGTAAAACGAGAGGTTAATATTACATTAATCTGCCAGGAGGATCCGCAAGCCCTGCTCGGTAAATGGGTGCTGGTGCATGTCGGCTTTGCCATGACAATCATTGATGAAGAAGAAGCCAAACAGACTCAGCAAGCCTTAATCGCCATGAGTCAACTGGAACACGAAGTGGGTGATTTCCTCGGTTTAAACCAACAATAACGGAACGGTTTATGCAAGGGATTGAATTACGCATTAAAGGTAAAGTACAGGGTGTGGGGTTCCGTCCTTTCGTCTGGCGGCTAGCCAACCAATATGGGCTGACAGGCGATGTCAATAACGACGGTCAAGGGGTGCTGATTCGCTTTTCTAGCCCCGCCCCCGAGGCAGTGCAACAGTTTTTATCCGCGCTACAACGCGAACTTCCGCCACTGGCACGAATTACCGAAATCATCCGCCACGAAAGGGACTGGTCGCAAGTTCCCGACAACGCGTTTGTCATTCGGGAAAGCGAACAAACTCAAATGGATACTCAAATTATTCCCGACGCCGCCACCTGTCCGCATTGTCTGGCGGATTTATTCGACCCGAACAATCGCCGCTATCATTATCCTTTCACCAACTGTACCCATTGCGGACCGCGCTTTACTATTATCAAAGCCATTCCCTACGACCGAAAAAACACCGCCATGGCGGATTTTCCGCTTTGTCCGCAATGCGAAAAAGAATATCAAGATCCCGCCGACCGCCGTTTTCATGCCCAGCCCAATGCCTGTCCGGTTTGCGGTCCGCATATTTGGCTACAGGATCAACGGCACATACTTGCCGAGCGCGAAACAGCGTTAAAACAGACCGCACTTTTACTCCAGCAAGGCAGCATTATCGCGCTCAAAGGGCTGGGTGGTTTTCACCTGGCTTGCGACGCCACCAATCCGAATGCGGTACGTCTGTTGCGTGCGCGCAAACATCGCCCGAGCAAACCGCTGGCGGTCATGGTGCCGGATTTAAATGTGCTGTCAGCCCTAAGCCCGCAAGAAATCACCCTGTTAACCGGCACCGCCGCGCCAATTTTGCTGCTCGATAAACGTAAAGTGCCACCGCTTGCCGACGAAATCGCACCGCACTTGCAGGAAATCGGTGTTATGCTGCCGAGCAATCCGCTGCAACACCTTATTTTGCGCGCCGTTAACCGCCCTTTGGTGATGACTTCCGCCAATCCGAGCGGTCAACCGCCGGTGCTGGATAATCAAAGTGCGGTGGAAAATCTGGCGGATTTAGCGGATTTTTACCTTTGTCACAACCGTGACATTTTACAGCGCGCCGACGACAGCCTATTGCGCGTCGCCTTTGATGGCGTGGAAACCTTGCGCCGCGCCCGCGGTTATGTGCCGGACGAAACCCCGCTGACCCTACCGAACTGCGCAAACGTACTGGCGCTAGGCTCAGATCTGAAAAATACCTTCTGCCTGCTACGCGGCGATCATGCAGTGGTCAGCCAACATATCGGCGATACCGCCAATGAAAAAGTGCGGTCACAATTACGCGAGAATCTGAGCTTATTTCAGCAGATTTATCAGTTTAAACCGCAACGGATTGCCGTGGATGCGCACCCGGGTTATGTTTCCTCCGCCATCGGCAAACGGCTCGCCGAGCAACAATACATTATGGCGGTCGAAATATTACATCATCACGCCCATATCGTCAGCGTCATGGCAGAACATCATTGCGATGAAAACGTTATCGGATTGGCATTGGACGGCATCGGCATGGGCGAAAATGGGCAGCTTTGGGGCGGCGAATGTTTATTGGTGAATTACCGTCATTGTCACTATTTGGGCGGCTTGCCCGCCGTTGCATTGCCCGGCGCTGATCTGGCGGCAACACAGCCTTGGCGCAACTGGCTTGCCCATTTGCAGCACTTTGTCACCGACTGGCAATCCATCATCGCACAAAGCTGTGCCGATTATGATTGGCAATTATTAAGCCGTGCCATTGTACGCGGCATTAACTGCCCGCCGATTTCCTCCGCTGCTCGCCTCTTCGACGCCATTGCCTACGGCTTAGGCATTGCGCCGCCGACAATTTCTTGGGAAGGTGAAGCCGCCTGTCGATTGGAAGTGATCGCCGCGCAATCGCCGTTTGCCGAGCATCCGTCGCACGCGGTGACAATTCCGGTCCGCATGCCGTT
Organism: Necropsobacter massiliensis; assembly: GCF_000827595.2. GTDB lineage: Bacteria > Pseudomonadota > Gammaproteobacteria > Enterobacterales > Pasteurellaceae > Necropsobacter > Necropsobacter massiliensis. The sequence continues at coordinate 85,391 of NZ_LN776184.1, forward strand.
GCGCGACAATAAGCTGGATCTCGCCTGCTTCTGGCACAGCTGGTTAAATTACCGCGCCGATACGGCAGACAAAGCCTTTGCCTTTCATTATGCGCTGGCGCAAGGCTTCGCCGAGCTGGCACGCCGTCAAGCGCAACGCCATCAATGCCGTACGGTGGTGTTATCCGGCGGCGTGATGCACAATCAGTTATTACGGCATTTATTAAAAGATAATTTGCAGGATTTTAACGTTCTCAGCGCTCACCAATTCCCGATGGGCGACGGCGGGCTGAGTCTGGGACAGGCGGTAATTGCGGCAAGCCGATAATAACGGCGATGATAATGCCAAGTTATGTGCAACCAAAGCACGAAAATATGCCGCGACAAGGCAGCGAGCGTTATGCTTGCAAGATGTATTCATTTAACCCGCGGAAATTTATCCTCCCAATATCAATTCCCGCGGTTTTTCGCTTAACAAATCCGCGGTAGCGGTTCGTTGGTGGGTAAATCCAGTAGCCGACTTTGTCCGAAAATCCCGACGGCGCGCACTTTGTTATCACCAGTGATCTCGCCGATAAGCGCAGCATTTTTTCCCAACGGATGACGACGAAGTGCGGTCAAAATTTCCATCGTTTTCGCTTGTTCGGCAATAATCACCAGCTTGCCCTCATTGGCAAAATTTAGCGCATCCAACCCGAGCAGTTCGCAAATTCCGCGGACTTCCTGCCGAATCGGCAAGGCGGTTTCGTCAATCTGCACGCCCAGCCGTTGCGCCTGCGCAAACTCATGCAGCACCGCATTGACGCCGCCACGGGTAGCATCGCGCACCGCTTTCACGCCGGAAATCGGACGCAATACATCAATCAGCGGGGTCAATACGGCACAATCGCTTTGCAGCGCCGTTTGAATGCCGAGTTTCTCGCGCAGATTCAGAATAGTCGCGCCGTGATCGCCCAAGGTGCCGCTGACAATCACCTGATCGCCGGCCTGAATGCGGTGTGCGCCCCAATCCAACCCGGTCGGGATCACCCCGATGCCAGCGGTATTGATGAAGATTTTATCCACCGCCCCTTTCTGCACGACTTTGGTATCTCCGGTGACGACCTGAATATTCGCCGCATGACATGTCTGCGCCATGGATTGAATCAGGCGTTGTAAATCGGCTAACGGCAAACCTTCCTCCAAAATAAACCCACAAGACAGGTATTTCGGCACAGCCCCGCACACCGCCACATCATTCGCGGTACCGCATACTGCCAGTTTGCCGATATCGCCGCCAGGGAAAAAAATCGGCTCGATGACAAAGCTGTCGGTAGAAAACGCCAGCTTTTCGCCGCACCGGGTCATCTCGCTCAGCGCAAGACGCGCTTGATCCTCGCCCTGCGCAAGAATTGGATTATTGAATGCCGCGACAAAATAGTCCCGAATCAGGGTTTGCATCGCCGCACCGCCATTGCCGTGCGCCATAGTAATAAAATCAGTCATGCTTATTCTCGTCGGTATTGATAATAAGCGGCGCAGGCACCTTCGGAAGACACCATTAATGCGCCGTAAGCATTATCGGGGTTGCATTTTTGCGCAAACAACGGGCAATCGGCGGGTTTACATTTGCCGATCAGCACATCGCCACAGCAGGAATCGGGATCATCTTCCACTTGCTGCGGCTTGCTGGCAAACTGGATTTCGGCATCGAACCGGCGATAAGCGTCGCTCAGTTCCACGCCTGATTCGGCGATTTCGCCCAAACCGCGCCATTCGCTGCTGGTTTTCAGGCGGAACACGTCCGCCATTGCCCGTTGCGCCAACACATTGCCTTGCGGCTGCACAATGCGTTTATATTGATTTTCCACTGCGCAGCGGTTTTCGGTAAACTGGGTTACCAGCATTACAATAGATTGCAGAATATCCAGCGGTTCAAAGCCGGTGATCACAAAAGGCTTATGATATTCCGCGCACAGCGCCTGATAAGGTCGGGAGCCGATCACCATACTGACATGTCCGGGCGCGATAAAACCGTCAATATTGACTTGCTTGCGCGCCAATAAACTGTGTAAGGTAGGAATAATGGTAATATTTTGACATACCACGAAAAAGTTGTCGGTTTGCTGTTTTTTTGCTTGTTGCAGGGTCACTGCCGCACTCGGCATGGTGGTTTCAAAACCGAGGGAAAAAAAGACAACCTGCTTATCCGGATGATGCTGCGCAATATTCAACGCATCCAGCGGCGAATACACAATACGCACATCCGCGCCCTGCGCTTTGGCTTCCAGCAGCGAGCCTTGCCGTCCGCGCACTCGCATGGCATCGCCGAACGTACAGAAAATGACGCCCGGTCGCCGGGCGATCTCAATGCAAACGTCAATCCGTCCCATCGGCAAGACGCACACCGGACAACCCGGTCCGTGAATAAACTCAATGCTGTCCGGCAATAACCTGTCCAACCCGAATTTAAAAATGGTATGCGTATGCCCACCACACACTTCCATCAGATACAACGGATTGTCTCGCGTAAAGTGCGGTAGTTTTTCCATTAGTTTCCGCAGTCGCGCCAACAGACTTTTTGCCAGCGCCGGATCACGGAATTCATCAACAAACTGCATTGCACGCCCCTATTTCCGCTGCAACCAAGCCAACCACTGCGACAAACCTTCGCCGCTTGCCGCAGACAATTGAATCACCTCAAGCGTCGGATTGACCCGTTTGGCGTAAGCAATACATTTCTGCACATCAAAATTCAGATAAGGCAATAAATCCGTTTTATTTAAAATCATTAATTGCGCGGCAGCGAACATATGCGGATATTTTAACGGTTTATCCTCACCCTCCGTCACCGACAAAATAACAACTTTCGCTTTTTCGCCCAAGTCAAATTCCGACGGGCAAACCAAATTGCCCACATTCTCAATAAATAACAGACTGTTTTCTTGCGGCTGTAATTTGGCGAGCGCATTGCCGATCATCTGCGCATCCAAATGGCAGCCTTTTCCCGTATTAACCTGAATGGCCGGCACGCCAGTGGCGCGGATACGCTCCGCATCATTTTCGGTCTGCTGATCACCTTCAATGACATAGCAAGCGCGTTTATCTTTTAACGCATTTAAGGTGACAGTGAGCAACGTGGTTTTGCCCGAGCCCGGGCTGGAAACCAGATTGAGCGCCAGAATATGTTGTTTAGCAAAAAAACTGCGGTTGATTTCCGCCAGTCGGTTATTTTTACCTAATACGGCCTGCTCCACTTTCAGCAGTCGCTGTTCGGTTTCATCCGATTGCGCGCCGCGGTCAGGACGAAAGGAAGAATGAGAAAAGTTCGGTAATTTCACCGCACTTTTGGCGGCGGAATTATCATGTGCATGCGGTAATTCTCCGATTCTGACTTGTTCGGGATGCCCACAGCCACAGGTTGTACACATAAGTCACCTCGATAATGTTGATTTGTGCCGTAAATACCCGGAATTTGTGAAAATTCATCGGCGTTAGAATAACATATTCTCGATTTCAAAGATATTTCTTCTTATTTTGCATCAAATCCTTTACCATGATTTTTCTCTAACCCATATCAATAAACGGATGAGTATGAATCACTTAATATTAGAACGCATTATCAACCAGAAACTTAACAGCGAGGCGATCTCCGACTATGCGCCGAACGGATTGCAGGTGGAAGGTTGCGCTGAGGTGAAAACCGTTATTACCGGCGTGACTGCCTGTCAAGCGTTGCTTGATTACGCCGTCACTCGGCAAGCCGACGCTGTTATCGTGCATCACGGTTATTTCTGGAAAAACGAAAATCCCTGCATCCGCGGCATGAAAGGGCGCCGCATCAAAACGCTGCTGACGCATAATATCAATCTGTATGCCTATCATCTGCCCTTGGATGTGCACCCCGACCTCGGCAATAACGCCCAATTAGCGCGACGACTCGGCATCGAAAATCTACAGCCGCTGGAACCAGGTAGCTTCAGCGTTCCGATGTACGGTAGTCTGTCTCAACCGTTAAGCGCGGACGCCTTCGCCGCCCGCATTGAACAGGTGCTGCAACGCAAACCGCTATTTTGTGGCGAAAACGCACCGCACTTTATTCGCACGGTCGGTATTTGCAGCGGTGGCGGTCAGGGCTATATTGAGCTGGCCGCCGCACAAGGATTAGACGCCTTTATCAGCGGTGAAGTCTCGGAGCAAACCATACATTGCGCGCGGGAACAAGGTATCAATTTCTTTGCCGCCGGGCATCATGCCACCGAGCGTTACGGCATTCAGGCCTTAGGCGCATGGCTGGCGAAAGAATACAACTTAGACGTGGAATTTAAGGATATTGATAATCCGGCTTAGGTACTTATATGCATCCTGCTTAACTTGACATCCTACCCAAAGCCATGTATAAAAATTAACAGCTATTTCATTTTTAACACTAGAGGAGAACTATTATGAGCGAATCATTTGAACAAAAACGTACAGAATTATTAGAAGAATTGAACGAGATTCTGAATAATGCCGAAGAACTATTTAATGAAAAAACCGAAGCCGGTGCCGATGAGTTGAAAAAGCTGAAAAAACGCTTGAACGCACAGGTTAAAGAGGCAAGAGGTCAATTCGGTTCTCTGCAAGAAGAAACCGTAAGAAGAACCAAGCGGGCAATTCAACAAACCGATGAACTGGTACAGGAAAATCCATATAAAGCCATTGGCGTTGCTGGCGTTATCGGCTTGTTGCTCGGTGTTCTGATCAGCAAAAAATAATCATCTCGGACAAGGCTGTCTCACACAGCCTTTTTTCATTTAATTACGGTTCCGAATATTAACGTGTAAAAATGCAGATTATCACTAAAATTAAACGGGCGTTCATCACCTCGGTCGAATTGGCGCAAATTCGTTTACATATGCTGAGTATTGAGCTGATTGAGCTTAAAAATTCGTTGCTCGCCATATTCAGCGTACTGTTGCTGGCATTTATTGCGTTACTGACCGGGCTCATCAGCTTGCTGTTCGGATTGGAACATTACCTGACGCCGGAGAGCAAAACCACCGTTTTTTTCAGCATTAGTGCGGCAGCGTTTCTACTGGTGCTCGGATTTATCTTGCTAGTATTGCGATTAATCAGCCGACAACGGCGCTTTATGCTTTCAACATTAAGCGAAATACAACGCGACGTCGGCGCCTTAAAACATGCGCTCGGTGCCTCGGACAATGAGCGGGAGGTTTGATGAAAATGACATTACAAGAAGAAAAAGAACTGCTGCGTCTGAAAGGGGAAATTTTACGCCTAAAATTCCGTTCGCAAACCGCCTCGGTCAAACAAGAGGTGTATCAGCCGATACAGCATTTCAATGCGCTTCGTTCCTCTTTATTGCAGCCGGTTATCCGTTCATTATGCTTGAATTTATTAAGCCGCCGACTGTTAACCCCTCGTAATGTACTGTTTTCCGGTATGGCTGTCGCGCTTGTCGGTCTACTCGGCAAACCCCGCTCACCAGATCACTAATTACCCCTTGACGCTTGCTGGTCAGACATAATTGCCCTGTATAGCAGAAACGGGTATAATTGCCGCAATTTTTATCACAGCAAGGAAAACACAATGGGTTTCTTAACAGGCAAACGTATTTTAATCACCGGTTTGGCCAGCAACCGCTCTATCGCTTACGGTATTGCAGCGGCGATGAAACGTGCTGGCGCCGAACTGGCGTTCACTTATTTAAACGATAAACTGAAAGCCCGCGTAGAAGATTTCGCGTGGGAATTTGACTCCGACATTGTCCTACCGTTAGATGTTGCCACCGACGAAAGTATTGAAAACTGCTTCAAACAATTAAGCGCACATTGGCAAAAATTCGACGGTTTTGTCCATGCCATCGCCTTTGCACCGGGCGATCAGCTTGATGGCGACTATGTTAATGCGGCAACACGAGAAGGCTTCCGTATCGCTCATGATATCAGCGCGTACAGTTTTGTCGCTATGGCGCAGGCGGCACGTCCGATGCTCAACCCGAACGCCGCGCTGCTGACCCTCACTTATCTTGGTGCGGAACGCGCTATTCCGAATTATAACGTGATGTGCTTGGCTAAAGCTTCGCTGGAAGCAAGCACCCGCGTAATGGCGGCGGATCTGGGCAAAGACGGCATCCGCGTTAACGCCATTTCAGCCGGTCCGATCCGCACACTAGCGGCTTCCGGTATCAAAAACTTTAAGAAAATGCTGGCGACCTTTGAGCATACCGCTCCGCTGCGTCGTACCGTTACCATTGAAGATGTGGGCAATTCTGCCGCGTTTCTGTGTTCCGATTTGGCCTCCGGCGTCACCGGCGAAATCCTGCACGTCGATGCGGGTTTCAGTATTACCGCAATGAGCGAATTAGGTGCGGAATAGTTTTTTACCTCATTCAGCGGGCAGACCAATGTGTCTGCCCTTTTTTATCAAATATCAGATTGACTATATTTATGTTTCAAAATAATCCCCTGCTGTCTCAATTAAAACAACAAATTCGCGCCAGCAAACCGCATGTCGAAGGCGTCGTCAAAGGATCAGATAAAGCATACGGTTTTCTTGAATGCGACAAAAAGAGTTATTTCCTGCCACCGCCAGCGATGAAGAAAGTCATGCACGGTGATAGAATCAAAGCCGTGATTGATACCGTCGGCGACAAAGAGCAAGCGGAACCGGACGAATTAATCGAACCAATGTTAAACCGTTTTATCGCCAAAGTGCGGTTCAATAAAGACAAGAAATTACAGGTATTGGCGGATCATCCGCAAATCAATCATCCCATCAGCGCCAGTCAAAGCAAAGCGGTGCAGGAAACGCTGCAAGAAGGCGATTGGGTGGTTGCCGAGTTAAAAAATCACCCATTGCGCGACGATCGTTTTTTCTCCGCCCGGATCAGCGAATTCATTTGTCGCGGCAATGATGAATTTGCCCCTTGGTGGGTCACCCTGGCGCGCCATGAGCAATCCCGTTATCCGGTACAGGGCGCCGCCCGTTATGACATGCTCGACCAGCAAAACCGCCAGGATCTGACCGCACTTCATTTTGTTACCATTGACAGCGAAAATACGCAGGATATGGACGATGCGCTATATATCGAACCGGTCGAACACGACGGTACACAAACTGGTTGGAAACTGGTCGTAGCAATTGCCGATCCGACGGCCTATATCGGGATAGATTCGCAAATTGAACAAGATGCTCGCCAACGCTGTTTTACCAACTATCTGCCGGGCTTTAATATTCCGATGCTGCCGCGCGAATTATCCGACCAACTCTGTTCCTTAATGGAAAATCAAACCCGCCCGGCACTGGTCTGTTTTATTGAAACGGATTTACAAGGTGAGCTCAGCGCCAAACCGCACTTTGTGTCCGCCTATGTGCAATCCAAAGCAAAACTGGCGTATCACAAGGTATCCGATTATTTAGAAGGGAAATCAGACGACTGGCAACCGGAAAATACAGCGACCGAACAGCAAATTGCTCACCTGCACCGGTTTACGTTGGCACGCATCCAATGGCGCCAAACGCATTCTTTGTTATTTAAGGAAAAACCCGATTATTCCTTCATACTGGCGGAAAACGGTAAGGTAGAGGAAATCAAGGCAGAATATCGCCGCATTGCTAATCAAATCGTTGAAGAATCCATGATTCTTGCCAATCTCTGCGCCGCGCAGTATCTGGATGAAAAATTGCACTGCGGGATTTTTAACACCCATGCAGGGTTTGACAAAAAATATTTGGACGCCGCGCACCATTTTCTGCTGGCGAATCTGGCAAATGAGGAAAACTACAGCCAACTGGCAGCGCGTTATTCCGTGGAAAACCTTGCCACGCTGCAAGGTTATTGCCGTATGCGCCATGATATTGAACCGATTGAAGGTGATTATCTAGAGCTGCGCCTGCGCCGTTTCCTGACTTTTGCCGAATTTAAAGCCCAATCAGCACCGCACTTCGGATTGGGACTGCCCGCTTACGCGACTTGGACTTCACCGATCCGAAAATATTCCGATATGGTTAACCATCGGTTGATTAAAGCGAGTTTAACCGGACAGCCTTATGAAAAACCGTCGGAAACCGTGTTACAGCGTTTACAGGAAGCTCGCCGACAAAATCGGCTGGTCGAACGGGATATCGCCGACTGGCTGTATTGCCGTTATTTAGCCGACAAGGTAACACAGCAGCCGCAATATGCGGCAGAAGTGCTGGATGTCATGCGCGGTGGGTTGCGGGTGCAATTATTGGAAAACGGGGCATCGGTGTTTATTCCGGTTTCAACCCTGCACGATAACAAAGAAGAAATTCAACTTAATGCCGATGAGATCGCATTATATATTAAGGGTGACAGACGCTATAAAATCGGTGATATGATCCATGTTCGTATCACGGAAGTCAAAGAAGAAACCCGCAGTATTATTGGGCAGATCGCGGCATAAAGAAAAGGCGCCGCCGCGCCTTTTATCAAAAATCTCACCGCAAAGGGCGGAACAATATCCGCCCGCATAACAAACTTAAGCGCTATAGCGTCCCACGCCCAGTTCGTCTTCCTTACGGGTGCGATTGATTACCGCCTGCGGCGACTGCTGTACGCGTAGCCCCATTTGCTCTTCGGTACGCACGACTTCACCGCGTAACGAATTGGTAAATACATCGGTAATTTTAATATCGACAAATTTACCGATCATATCTGGGCTGCCGGCAAAATTGACGATACGGTTGTTTTCCGTACGACCAGTTAATTCCATCAAATCTTTTTTCGACGGCCCTTCCACCAGCACTCGTTGTTCCGTTCCCAGCATTGCACGGCTGTACTGCGCCGCCTGATTATTGATGCGCTGTTGCAATAAATATAAACGTTGTTTCTTCTCTTCTTCCGTCACATCATCGGGAAAATCCGACGCTGGTGTGCCCGGACGGGCGGAATAAATAAAACTGAAACTCATATCAAAATTGACTTGCGCAATCAGGTTCATCGTATCTTCAAAATCCTGCTCTGTTTCGCCCGGAAAACCGACGATAAAATCCGAGCTGATCTGAATGTGCGGCCGCACTTTTCTTAACTTGCGAATAATGGATTTATATTCAAGCGCCGTATGACCACGCTTCATCATATTCAACACACGATCGGAACCGCTTTGCACCGGCAAATGCAAAAAGCTGACCAGCTCCGGCGTATCGGCGTAAACGTCAATAATATCATCCGTAAATTCAATCGGATGGCTGGTGGTAAAACGCAGTCGATCAATACCGTCAATGGCCGCCACCAACCGCAACAGCTCGGCAAAGCTACAAATGCCGCCGTCATGCGTCGGTCCGCGGTAGGCATTGACATTCTGCCCCAACAGATTTACCTCACGCACGCCCTGCTCGGCAAGTTGCGCGATTTCAAACAGCACGTCGTCCAACGGGCGGCTGACCTCTTCACCGCGGGTATACGGCACCACGCAGTAAGTACAATATTTATTACAACCTTCCATAATGGATACGAACGCCGTCGGACCTTCCGCTTTCGGTTCCGGCAGGCGATCAAATTTCTCGATCTCCGGAAAACTGACATCCACCACCGCACTTTTACCGCCGCGGATCTGATTGATCATTTCCGGCAAACGGTGCAAAGTCTGCGGTCCGAAAATAATATCCACATAAGGAGCACGATGACGAATATGCTCGCCTTCCTGCGATGCCACGCAACCGCCCACCCCAATGACCAGCCCTGGATTTTTTTGCTTCAATTCTTTCCAGCGCCCCAATTGGTGAAACACTTTTTCCTGCGCTTTTTCGCGAATCGAACAGGTATTTAACAACAATACATCCGCCTCTTCCGGCATTTCGGTTAATTCCAGCCCGTGCGTACTATTCAGCAAATCTGCCATTTTCGAGCTGTCATATTCGTTCATCTGACAGCCCCAAGTTTTAATATGTAATTTCTGCATCTTTTAATTCAACGTCATCATCCGATAAAAAATTGATTGGCTATTTTACAGGCTTGCAGCAATGGTGGCTAGTTAAAATCGGATTTTCTTTTCTATTTCGTGCATTAAGGATAAAATCAATGGCAACAAAATCTCCGAAAAAAACAACCGCACTTTTAGTGCTGGAAAAATGCGGACAATCCGGTCCACAGCAAGGAGCGAGGCAAATTATGACAAAGCAAAAAGACATTATCGTCATCGGTGGCGGCATGATCGGCGCTGCCTGTGCGGCTGGACTGGGCAAACTTGGGCTGCAAATTCAGCTGATTGAACGTGCGCCGCTGCCCGCATTTAACCCCGACACGCCTTATGACATCCGCATTTCCGCCATTAGCGCGGCTTCGGTCGAATTACTGAAACAACTCAATGCCTGGCAGCACATTGAAGCAATGCGGGTGTGCCCATATCGTGCCTTGGAAACGTGGGAAATCGACGGCTTTTCAGCCTATTTTCACAGCGACGAGCTAAACCTGCCGGAGCTCGGCTATATGGTAGAAAATAATCTGATTCAGCTCGGATTATGGCAGGCACTGCGCACCTTTGAAAATATCCAAAGCACAATCGGCAGCGCAATTACCGACGCGAAAAAGTGCGGTGAAAATTGGCAGATTTTTTTAGATAACGGCGACAGTTACAGCGCGCCACTGCTTATTGCCGCCGACGGTGCAAATTCACAAATCCGCCAAATTGCCGGCATCGGTCTGAGTGGCTGGCAATATCGCCAGCATTGTATGCTGATTCTGGTGGAGACGGCATCACCGCAGCAGGACATGACTTGGCAGCAGTTTTATCCTTCCGGCCCGCGCGCATTTCTGCCATTGTGCGGGCAACGGGCTTGTTTGGTTTGGTATGACAGCCCGCACAAAATCCGCTTACTGCGTCAGCTGTCAAAAGAAAAGCTGAGCGATGAAATTCATCAGTCGTTTCCGTCGCGTTTGGGCGACATTCAAGTGCTGCATGCCGCCGATTTTGCCCTGACCCGCCGCCACGCGCAAGATTATGTAAAACAAGGCGTGGTGCTAGTCGGCGATGCGGCGCATACCATCAACCCGCTGGCGGGACAAGGTGTCAATCTGGGCTTTAAAGATGTAAAAGCGCTGCTGAATGTGATCGAAAGTGCGGTGCAAAAAAACCAACATTTTGCGGCGGATGACGTGCTGTTGCGTTATCAGCACCAACGCAAAGCAGATAATTTATTCATGCAATCAGGCATGGATCTATTCTACAAAGCCTTTAAAGAAGACCTGCTGCCGCTGAAAATCGCTCGTAATTTGGCGCTTGTCATCGCCGATAAAGCCACGCCGTTAAAAAAACAGGCGTTGAAATACGCACTAGGGCTATGATTCAAAAATCGTTTTTTTACACTATAAAAAAACCCATTGAATATATTCCTAAATTTGCTATGCTGTCTGAGCAATTTCTGTAGCTATATGATGTTGATGTGACGGACAATTTGACTACCACAAGGAGATACGTTTTGGCTGCAAGATATATCGCCCACCTTCGTCGCACAGACGGCGCCATTCAATCCGTAGAAACCCACCTGACAGAAACCGCTGCCATTGCACAAGTTTTGGCGAAAAAACTCAATTTAGCGCCAGCCGGCGAACTCCTCGGGCTTATGCATGATTTTGGGAAATATTCCCATGTTCTAATTTTATCGTGGAGAAATAAATGTCCGACATGATCGCCCATGCCCGCCAAGGCTCATCCCAAAACTGGCATTCCCATCCTTTGCAAAACCACCTGCAAAAAGTCGCCAAACTTGCCAAGCGTTTTGCGGGGCGTTACGGGGCGCTATTTGCCGAATATGCGGGAATTTTGCACGACTTGGGGAAATTTCAGGCGGCTTTTCAAGAATATATACGTCGGGTTTCGGGCTTTGAACGGGAAAATGCACACCTTGAAGATGTCGAATCTTCTAAACCGCGCAAAATTCCCCATTCCACCGCAGGAGCAAAATATGCTGTCCGCCGTCTCGATCCGTTTTTCGGGCATTTGCTGGCTTATCTGATTGCAGGGCATCATGCGGGTTTAGCGGATTGGTATGACAAGGGCAGTTTGAAACACCGTTTGCAACAGGCGGATTACGAATTGGCAAAGTCTTTGTCAGGGTTGGTAGAAAGCGGATTGCCCGAAGATTTTTTCTCTTTATCGGATGATAACTTGGAGCAGAGTTTTTTTGCTTTTTGGGAAAACGGGGCAAATTTGGACGAACTACATATTTGGATGCGTTTTCTTTTTTCCTGTTTGGTGGACGCCGATTTTTTGGACACTGAAGCTTTTATGAACGGCTACACCGATGCGGATGCCGCGCAGGCGGCTGGATTACGCCCACGATTTCCCGACTTGAATACATTACACCTGCGCTACGAACAATATATGGCAAAGCTTAGCCAAAAGGCAGATAAAAATTCGACTTTAAATCAAGAACGCCATAGCATTTTACAGCAATGCTTTTCTGCTGCAGAAACCGACCGCACTTTATTTTCTTTGACCGTGCCGACCGGCGGCGGCAAAACTTTGGCAAGCTTAGGGTTTGCTTTGAAGCACGCACTAAAATTCGGCAAAAAGCGCATTATCTACGCCATTCCCTTTACCAGCATTATTGAACAAAATGCCGATGTTTTTCGCAGGGTGTTGGGCGATGATGTGGTGTTGGAGCATCACAGCAATTTGGAAGTAAAGGACAACAAGGAAACCACCAAAACCCGCCTTGCCACGGAAAACTGGGATGCGCCGTTGATTGTTACCACCAATGTACAACTGTTTGAAAGCCTGTTTGCGTCGAGAACCAGCCGCTGCCGCAAGATACACAATATTGCCGACAGCGTGATTATTTTAGACGAAGTTCAGCAGCTGCCGCGTGATTTTCAAAAACCGATTACCGACATGATGCGGGTGCTAGCACGCGATTATGGCGTTACCTTTGTGCTTTGTTCGGCGACCCAGCCTGAACTTGGCAAATATATTGATTCGTTCGGGCGTACCGTTTTGGAAGGTTTGCCGGATGTGTGTGAGATTGTTGCGGACAAAGTCGCCTTATCGGAACGACTGCGTCGCGTCCATATCAAAATGCCGCCGCCAAACGGCAAGACGCAAAGCTGGCAGGAAATCGCTGATAAAATCGGCGAACGTCCCTGCGTTTTGGCAGTGGTCAATACCCGCAAACACGCCCGTAAACTCTTTGCCGCCCTGCCTTCACACGGCATCAAACTGCACCTGTCCGCCAATATGTGTGCCACGCATCGCAGCGAGGTAATTGCGCTGGTTCGCCGATATTTACAGCTGTATCGTGAAGGTCGCCTGAAAAAGCCTTTGTGGCTGGTCAGTACACAACTGATTGAGGCGGGCGTGGATTTAGATTTTCCTTGTGTTTATCGGGCAATGGCGGGGTTGGACAGCATTGCCCAAGCGGCGGGACGGTGTAACCGCGAAGGCAAATTGCCGCAACTGGGTGAAGTGGTCGTATTCTGCCCGGAAGAAGGTGCGCCCAATGGCAGCCTGAAACAGAGCCAGGGCATTACCGAAGAGATGTTGAAAATCGGGCTGCTTGACGATCCGCTCTCCCCATTAGCATTTGCCAAATATTTCTCCCGTTTTAACAGCAAAGGCGATTTGGACAAGCATGGAATAACAAAACTTTTAACGGCGGAAACGTCCGATGACAATCCGTTGGCAATCAAATTCCGTACTGCCGCCGAGCGCTTCCGCTTGATTGACAATCAAGGGATTGCACTGGTTGTGCCGTTTATTCCACTTGTTCATCAGAACAATGAAAATAAAACGTCGCAAATCGTCAAAGCAAACGAGCTGGATGACTTTTTCAGACAGCATTTGGACGGGGTAGAAGTTTCGGAGTGGCAGAAAGTTTTAGGCAAATATCGTTACCCGCAGTCGCCCGACAACCAATTCGGGCAAACTGATAAACCGCCTTTACCTGAGCCTTTTGAAAACTGGTTCGGGCTGCTGGAAAACGATCCGCTCAAATACAAATGGGTGTACCGCAAACTGCAACGATACACGATTACCGTGTATGAACACGAACTGAAAAAACTGTCTGCAAATGCCATTTTTCCCAGAGCAGGATTGCTGGTACTGGATAAAGGCTATTATCAAGACGTGCTTGGTGCGGATTTTGATGATACAGTTTGGCAGCCAGAAAGTTCGGTTTTATGAAAAATGCCCCTATCGTTCGTTAGGGGCATTTTGCCATTTTTAACATAGCATCATAGTTTCAACACACAGCCGCCAAAAAGCGAGCGAGCACTAACTAACTTCATAACGAATTGTATGAGAATAGTTTAGCGTAAGCATATTTTACAACTTATTAGGAAAATAAGCGAATTGTACTTGACATATCCGTCGATGTAATTTATAATATAGCTTCATAGAATAATAAAGGAGGCAAAATGAGTTTTATCCTAGAAATCAGCGGTGATTTTGCATGCTTTACAAGACCTGAATTCAAGGTGGAAAGGGTAAGCTATCCCGTGATTACCCCCTCTGCAGCTAGAAACATCCTGATGGCAATTTTATGGAAACCTGCCATTCGGTGGAGGGTGCTGAGAGTAGAGATTTTAAAGCCAATTCAATGGGTTAATATCCGTCGCAATGAAGTCGGCAGCAAAATGAGCGAACGCAGCGGTTCTCTTTATATTGAAGACAACCGTCAGCAGCGCGCATCCATGTTGCTCAAAGACGTTGCCTACCGCATTTACGCCGATTTTGAAATGACACACGAAGCAGGCGAGGGCGACAACTACGTCAAGTTTGCCGAAATGTTTAAACGACGTGCCAAAAAGGGACAGTATTTTCACCAACCTTATTTGGGTTGCCGCGAGTTTCCTTGCCATTTTAGATTGCTGGAAAAAGCCGAAGACGGCTTGCCACGTGAAGACATTACTCAAAATTTTGGCTTTATGCTGTACGACATGGATTTCAGCAAATCCGCTCCACGCGATTCCAACAATGCCGAGCCAATGTTTTATGAGTGTAAAGCTGTAAACGGCGTAATTATCGTGCCACCTGCTGACAGTGATGAGGTGAAACGATGATTCTGCATGCATTAACCAAATACTATCAGCGTAAAGACGGTGTCGCCCCTGAAGGGTTTGAAAATAAAGAAATCCCGTTCATTATCGTCATAGACAGGGACGGTAAGTTTATCCGGCTTGAAGATACTCGCGAGCAAAAAGGCAAGAAGAAAATAGGACAGAAATTTCTTATCCCCAAAGACCAGCATACGACTGGTAAAAGTGCTTATAAAGCAAGCAATATTTTATGGGATCACTATGGTTATGTACTAGCCTTTCCGAAGGAAGTAGAAGGTATTGCTAAAAAAACTCCAGAAGAGATCGAAGTTGAAAAGGAAAAAAATCGCCTTTTAGCCAATAATCAGCACGCCAGTTTTACCGCCAAAGTGAACGAGCTAAAACAGGCATTGCCTGATGATGCAGGTATTGCCGCCGTTGCCGCTTTTTTGGCTTCTGCCGAAGAAAAAGGCAAAGTTATGCAGTCTGAAAACTGGGCAGAATGTGCCAAGGTTAAAGGCTGCAATCTCAGCTTTCGTTTGGTGGAAGAGGCGGTGGATTTGGTTTGTCAGTCAAAGGTGGTTCGGACATATGTGAGCCAAACCAATCAGGCGCAATCTGATAATGTCCCCAAAGGCATTTGTCTGGTAACGGGCAAACCTGCACCGATTGCGCGATTGCATAACGCCGTCAAAGGCGTGAATGCCAAGCCTGCCCCGTTTACATCGGTAAATTTGTCGGCTTTTGAATCTTACGACAAAGAACAAGGCTTTATCTTTCCCGTGGGCGAACAAGCCATGTTCGAATACACCACCGCCTTAAACACCCTGCTTGCCGGCGACAACCGTTTCCGTATCGGCGATGTAACTACCGTATGCTGGAGCGAAAAGCCGACCCCGCTGGAAAGCTGTGTTTCAAGATTGCTAAACGGTGGCGGCAAAGACAATCCCGATGACCATATCGATGCCGTCAAAACGCTCTATAAAAGCCTGTACAACGGCAAATACACAGAGCCCGACGGCAAAGACAAATTCTACCTTTTAGGTTTATCGCCCAATTCCGCACGTATCGTCGTCCGCTTTTGGCACGAAACCACCGTTGCCGCTTTATCCGAAAACATCGCGGCATGGTATGACGATTTAAAAATAGTGCGCGGCGAAAATTCGCCTTATCCCGAATATATGCCGTTGCCGCGTCTGCTGGGCAATTTGGTGCTGGACGGCAAAATGGAAAACCTGCCCTCCGACTTAATCGCTCAAGTAACTGATGCCGCGCTCAACAACCGCGTTTTGCCCGTCAGCCTTTTGCAGGCTGCTTTGCGGCGCAATAAAGCGGAACAGAAAATCACCTATGGCAGGGCAAGCCTGCTCAAAGCCTATATCAACCGCGCAATCCGCGCAGGTCGTCTGAAAAATATGAAGGAGCTGACTATGAGTTTGGATAGAAACCGTCAAGACATCGGTTATGTGCTGGGGCGGCTGTTTGCCGTGCTGGAAAAAACACAGGCCGAAGCCAATCCCGGCTTGAACGCCACCATTGCCGACCGCTATTTCGGCTCGGCAAGCAGTACGCCGATTGCCGTGTTCGGCACGTTGATGCGCCTGCTGCCACACCATTTAAATAAACTCGAATTTGAAGGGCGCGCCGTTCAATTGCAATGGGAAATCCGCCAGATTTTGGAACATTGCCAAAAGTTTCCAAACCATCTGAATTTAGAGCAGCAAGGCTTGTTCGCCATCGGCTATTACCACGAAACCCAATTCCTATTCACCAAAGACGCATTGAAAAACCTGTTTAACGAAGCAAAAACCGCATAAGGAGCAAACATCATGACTATCGAAAAACGCTACGACTTTGTCTTTTTATTTGACGTGCAAGACGGCAATCCCAACGGCGATCCCGACGCAGGAAACCTACCGCGTATCGACCCGCAAACCGGCGAGGGATTGGTAACCGATGTCTGCTTAAAACGTAAAGTGCGCAACTTTGTTCAGATGACCCAAAATGACGAACATCACGATATTTTTATCCGTGAAAAAGGCATTTTGAATAACCTGATTGATGAAGCGCACGAACAGGAAAACGTAAAAAACAAAGAAAAAGGCGAAAAAACCGAAGCCGCCCGTCAATATATGTGCAGCCGTTATTACGACATCCGCACATTTGGTGCAGTCATGACCACCGGAAAAAATGCAGGGCAAGTTCGCGGGCCGGTACAACTGACTTTTTCCCGCTCCATTGACCCGATTATGACCTTGGAGCACAGCATTACCCGCATGGCGGTTACCAATGAAAAAGACGCCAGCGAAACCGGCGACAACCGCACCATGGGACGCAAATTCACCGTCCCTTACGGCTTATACCGCTGCCACGGCTTTATTTCCGCCCACTTTGCCAAACAAACCGGCTTTTCCGAAGAGGATTTAGAGCTGTTTTGGCAGGCTTTAATCAATATGTTCGATCACGATCATTCTGCTGCACGCGGACAAATGAACGCACGCGGACTTTATGTATTTGAACACAGTAGTAGCCTGGGCGACGCGCCTGCCGACAGCCTGTTCAAATGCATTCAGGTAGCCAAAAAAGACGGCGTGGAAGTTGCCAGAAACTTTGACGATTACATTGTCAGCGTAGATGAACAAAACCTTGGCGAAACCAAACTCTTACGCAGACTAGGCTGAAAATGACTGCACTTTTAGCAGAAAACCAAGGGGAAAATCAGGACATCCGCCTGATTCCCCTTTCCGCCCTGCAACACTACGCCTTCTGCCCGCGCCAGTGTGCATTAATTCACAACGAGCAGGCGTGGGCGGAGAATTATTTGACCGCGCAAGGAAGTGCACTGCACGAGCGGGTGGATTCTGGCGAGCCGGAAACGCGCAAGGGCGTGCGTTTTGAGCGGACGGTGCACGTTGCGGCGGAAAAACTGGGTATCAGCGGCGTGCTGGATTTGGTGGAGGTTGAGACGAAAACAGGTCGCTTGAAACCGGTGGAATACAAACGCGGCAAGCCCAAACCCGATCCGATGGACGAAATCCAGCTTTGCGCTCAAGGCTTGTGCCTGGAAGAAATGACCGGGAAAATCATCAGCGAGGGCGCACTGTGGTATATGCAAACTCGCCACCGCATCCCCGTCGTGTTTTCAGACGACCTGCGCACCAAAGCCCTCGCCACCATCGCCGCCGTCCGTGAACTCTTAAACAGCGGCCTAACCCCGCCGCCCGACTACAGCAAACACTGCAAAGCCTGCTCGCTGGTGGAAATCTGCCAGCCGGAACTGCTGGGAAAACGGGATAGGAGTGTGGGGTATGTGGAGGGGTTGTTTACCAATGATTAAAGGATATAAACATGAATTGCATATATTGTAGGGAAGAGAAACAAATTGATGAATTCAGCTTGGAGCATGTTGTCCCACAGTTTCTTGGTGGAAATTTTGTATCAGATAAATTTAAAACAAGAAATGTGTGTAAAAAATGTAATAACAATCTAGGACTTTTTGTTGATGCTGCATTTGAAAAAGATTGGTTGGTATTCAATTATCTAAAGAGTCAGGCGCATGCATTTTTTAATCCGAAAGCACCAACATCTCTTCCTTTGCATTACATGGGGCATAGTGCAATAAATCCACCGCATATGGTAGATGGAGAAATATGTGAGTGTTGGTTAGGGCCACTAGGGGAGCAAATCTTTTGGATTAGACCGGATGATGAAAAGTTATATTGGTATGCTGGAGGAAATCCGCGTACAGTTAAAAAGCAGAAAACAAGAGCATATTTTATTTTTGCTGAACGTTCTTTAAAAAATTTTGAGTTGGCATTACTGTCATTTAAAGATGCTTTTGAGGGCAAGCCTGTCAAGAAAATTATGTGTACTCGTCTAGACGAAGAAAATATTTTACCTAGAATAGGCTTTTCAAATCCTGATGACATAGATCAAGAAAGAATAGGATTCTTTTTAGAAAGTGTAAGAGGTGGAAAAGAACAGCATTGCAAATACCATAAAAACGTATTTGCTGAAAATCGATTTATTGCGAAATTAGCACTTGGAATTTTGCATTGTTTATTCAATAAGAGCAAATTTTCTAGTGAATACATGGAAGAGCTTTATAAGGGATTGTGGTATAGAACAGGAGATAACATTCCTAAAATCCCTGGTTCAAGGGCACTTCATGAAGGTAAAGATTTAAAAAGGTTATTAGGTGTTCCGTATGGCACGACTATATCTATTTTAAAGAGTAACAATCTATTGATTATGAATTTAAATATTGGTACAGAACTTAATTATTCTATTCAATGTGGAGAAATTGAAGAGTTAGATAGTCAAGAGGCAGAAATATTTGATCAAGGCGGGTTATGTATTGTTATTTATAAACCTTTACAACGTTTTATTGAGTTGGGACTGTATGAATTTATAGCGCATAAAAGTGGAGATTATATTAATGATGACTTATCTGAGATTGAAAGTATGCTCCACAATAATGAGGATTATTTTAAGAATTTATAGTCTGAGTAGGTCGTATATTTTTATCCAACAACATTTTGATATTTATATAGTTTAAAATCATTTCTGTAATTTTGAAAATGTCGGATTCGAGAATCCGACCTACCGATTTTCAGGCAGCCCAACCATGCCAATCCTAAAACTGCGGTCAAACCCCAAGGAGTTTTCCCATGCGCAAACTGCAAAACACGCTGTATATCACCACCCAAGGCAGTTATCTGCATAAAGAGCGGGAAACGCTGGTGGTGGAGCAGGATCGTAAGAAGGTGGCGCAGTTGCCGGTGCATTCCATCGGACATATTTTCTGTTTCGGCAATGTGCTGGTGTCGCCGTTTTTACTCGGATTTTGCGGTGAAAATAATGTGAATCTGGCGTTTTTTACCGAAAATGGGCGTTTCTTGGGGCGGCTTCAGGGGCGGCAAAGCGGCAATGTGCTGCTGCGTCGGGTGCAGTATCGGGCGTCGGAGCAAAATCCAGTGCCGATTGCGCGCAACATCATCGCGGCAAAAATTCAGGCGTCAAAACGCGTATTACAGCGACGACTGCGAAATCACGGGGAGCATCAAGCCGTGCAATCAGCGATTTCAGCCTTAAATATCAGCTTGCAACAATTAAAAAGAGCTGAAAATCTAGACTTTATTCGAGGCATTGAAGGTGAGGCTGCATCGCGCTATTTTGGCGTATTTGCAAATTTATTCACCGAGAAAAACGAATTTACGTTTGATGGTCGTCACCGTCGTCCGCCACGCGATGGTATTAATGCGCTGTTATCATTTCTGTATAGTATCCTAGGCAAGGACATCAGCGGCGCGCTACAAGGCGTGGGGCTGGACCCGCAGGTAGGATTTCTGCACGCAGATCGTCCGGGAAGAGATAGTTTAGCGCAGGATATTCTTGAAGAATTTCGAGCTTGGTGGGTTGATCGTATGGTGCTGAGTTTAGTCAATCGCGGTCAAGCCAAACCACAGGACTTTATTACCGAGGCGAGTGGCGCAGTCAATATGAAGCCTGAATTACGTAAGCTGATATTTCAAACGTTACAACTGAAAAAACAAGAAAAAATTATTCATCCTTTTTTACAGGAAGAAGTTGAAATCGGACTACTCCCCTATATCCAGGCAATGTTATTAGCACGGCATCTTCGTGGCGATCTGGCAGAATATCCACCGTTTTTAATGAGATAAAACCATGCTTATGTTAATTACTTATGATATATCATTTGAAGATCCCGAAGGACAGGTCCGATTACGTCGTATCGCCAAACATTGCTTAGACTACGGGGTTAGGGCACAATACTCAGTATTCGAATGTGATGTGACGCCTGAGCAATGGGTAAAACTAAAACGGAAGTTATTAGAAACCTATAATCCCGAATCAGATAGCCTCCGCTTCTATCATTTAGGTAGTAAATGGCGAAATAAGGTGGAACATCACGGCGCTAAACCTGCGCTGGATATTTTTAAGGATATATTAATTCTCTGATCGCTAACCGCTGGTTCACATAAAATCCTTCTAGGTTAGCGAATTTTATGTTTCTTTAACAAATCAGGTACTTAACTTATTGATATAACATAAATACAACTATGTTATACTTGCAACCTGCCTTTTTGTTGAATATCAGCGAATTCTTGCATTTCAAGCCAGAACCCTCGCCTTTTGCCAACAAGGCTCCGGCTACCTACGCGTAGCCGTGTGTTGAAACCACCGCACTTTTTAAGATTGCCGCGGCGCGGCGCCGGCTACCTACGCGTAGCCGTGTGTTGAAACAAAATTTAATAGGGGCTAGGATCTAATTTTTTGAACCGGCTACCTACGCGTAGCCGTGTGTTGAAACCCTACATAATCCTCGCGCAATGCTTTCTGCCGTTTCCGGCTACCTACGCGTAGCCGTGTGTTGAAACTAAAAACACGTCTCCTATCGCTTTAGGCGCATATCCGGCTACCTACGCGTAGCCGTGTGTTGAAACAATTTGCACAAGTTGAAGATCCGGGGTATTTACAGACCGGCTACCTACGCGTAGCCGTGTGTTGAAACCGTTTAATATTCTGAATATAGATAAGTGCAGCGAACCGGCTACCTACGCGTAGCCGTGTGTTGAAACTCTTTATCATTATCTAGGACAACCCACTCTTTCCCCGGCTACCTACGCGTAGCCGTGTGTTGAAACAACAGTGCCCTCTTTAGTATATTGATTATAAGCGCCGGCTACCTACGCGTAGCCGTGTGTTGAAACATTATCAGATGCTCAAATTGGCGAACGTGTAATAACCGGCTACCTACGCGTAGCCGTGTGTTGAAACCAAAGGTTTTAACTTATCAAATTTTAAATCTAGCCGGCTACCTACGCGTAGCCGTGTGTTGAAACAATTTATACTTAGTTTGACTTCTGATCGAAAATCCCGGCTACCTACGCGTAGCCGTGTGTTGAAACTAAATGCTTTTCTAAAAGATCTAGCCACGTTGCCCCGGCTACCTACGCGTAGCCGTGTGTTGAAACTTCATATAATTTTAAAGTTTGGTTCATTGGGTTAGCCGGCTACCTACGCGTAGCCGTGTGTTGAAACTAACGTTTAGCTATGAATTTGATGAAATTGTTTAACCGGCTACCTACGCGTAGCCGTGTGTTGAAACAGCGTACCGCCTTTTAATCCGACTAACGGAATATCCGGCTACCTACGCGTAGCCGTGTGTTGAAACATCACAATCCGAAGCAGATCATGCGTTAATTAATATCCGGCTACCTACGCGTAGCCGTGTGTTGAAACAAATAATATTTTTTCTTTAATATCAAAACATTCTGGCCGGCTACCTACGCGTAGCCGTGTGTTGAAACCATTGGACAGGGTATTCAAAACCTTGACTATTGGCCCGGCTACCTACGCGTAGCCGTGTGTTGAAACCATATTGTTTTTAATTTTTCAGCGTTTTGTTGAACCGGCTACCTACGCGTAGCCGTGTGTTGAAACTTTATGCCCTCTGTCAAATAAACGTTTCAGTCTAGCCGGCTACCTACGCGTAGCCGTGTGTTGAAACTAACTCTGTTTCAAGTGCTACGTCTTTTAATTCACCGGCTACCTACGCGTAGCCGTGTGTTGAAACTTAAAATTGAAACTGTCTTCATCGTTATCATCTCCGGCTACCTACGCGTAGCCGTGTGTTGAAACTGCAATTTTATTTAACGTCTGATTAAGGGCGTTCCCGGCTACCTACGCGTAGCCGTGTGTTGAAACACCCAAACCGATGAATGTTCGTGCTAATGGTTGCCCGGCTACCTACGCGTAGCCGTGTGTTGAAACCACTGTTGATGATTACCTCCGATATATGTATTTGGCCCGGCTACCTACGCGTAGCCGTGTGTTGAAACACCCAATCTTTAGCATTGCCTGGCGCAACCCATGCCCGGCTACCTACGCGTAGCCGTGTGTTGAAACAATTCTTTTGTCAAATTCCCATAAGCCAGATCGTCCGGCTACCTACGCGTAGCCGTGTGTTGAAACTAATTGGCTGCCTCGTTGCATATCGGGGGATTGGCCGGCTACCTACGCGTAGCCGTGTGTTGAAACCATGCTTTAGGCTTTTAAAAAGAGGATTAAAAAACCGGCTACCTACGCGTAGCCGTGTGTTGAAACAATTACACTAACGTTGAATGTAGTGATGTTGAATCCGGCTACCTACGCGTAGCCGTGTGTTGAAACTCTTTGTCGAAAGCGTCCACGGGCTAAATTCAGGAACCGGCTACCTACGCGTAGCCGTGTGTTGAAACTAAAGTATAGCGGAAAATAATGCGAGAATAATGCCCGGCTACCTACGCGTAGCCGTGTGTTGAAACACTGATATGTAGTACCAATGCGCGCGTTTACAATACCGGCTACCTACGCGTAGCCGTGTGTTGAAACCATGCTTTAGGATTTTAAAAAAAAAGAGGACTTGCCGGCTACCTACGCGTAGCCGTGTGTTGAAACTAATTCACGGGTAGCTTTTGTTTCATCTGCTTTGCCGGCTACCTACGCGTAGCCGTGTGTTGAAACATTTTTATCCAAAAATCCATTATACTTTATACTTCCGGCTACCTACGCGTAGCCGTGTGTTGAAACACTTTACAATGTAGGTATTTACGGCTGGACTTGTGCCGGCTACCTACGCGTAGCCGTGTGTTGAAACGTTAAGCCAAATCTCAAAGCGTTGTGTAGCAATTCCGGCTACCTACGCGTAGCCGTGTGTTGAAACCCATCCAAACATTGGGGATAACCTCCAAAGCGTACCGGCTACCTACGCGTAGCCGTGTGTTGAAACAATACCAAAATCTTGCAGATGCGCTTGTACATTACCGGCTACCTACGCGTAGCCGTGTGTTGAAACTGGAGAACTATTTATTTGATTATCACAAAATTCATCCGGCTACCTACGCGTAGCCGTGTGTTGAAACAGTAACTTACAAAGTATAATGTACCATTCATAAACCGGCTACCTACGCGTAGCCGTGTGTTGAAACAATTAAAGAGGGATATTTAGCGCCGCTTATTCCTAACCGGCTACCTACGCGTAGCCGTGTGTTGAAACTGCAATTTTATTTAACGTCTGATTAAGGGCGTTCCCGGCTACCTACGCGTAGCCGTGTGTTGAAACACCCAAACCGATGAATGTTCGTGCTAATGGTTGCCCGGCTACCTACGCGTAGCCGTGTGTTGAAACACTACTGAAAACGCTTTGAAATTATTAGGAGATTCCGGCTACCTACGCGTAGCCGTGTGTTGAAACGGCAAAGATAAAAACGCTGGGCGCGGAATTGACGCCGGCTACCTACGCGTAGCCGTGTGTTGAAACCATTGCTTAACGAAACCGCCATTGCTATGCACTGCCCGGCTACCTACGCGTAGCCGTGTGTTGAAACCTCGATGATAGAGGTCACGCCATCTTGAATTATTCCGGCTACCTACGCGTAGCCGTGTGTTGAAACTAGCGCTGTTATATCCCGCCGGAATGGTGACATATCCGGCTACCTACGCGTAGCCGTGTGTTGAAACTCGTAAGCATGAAGAGGTATCTGAGAAATTATCTCCGGCTACCTACGCGTAGCCGTGTGTTGAAACCAATTTATGCTCACTTTCTCTGGCCAAATCATTGCCGGCTACCTACGCGTAGCCGTGTGTTGAAACCGCATAGGTATCAATAAAATTATTATAGATAGCTCCGGCTACCTACGCGTAGCCGTGTGTTGAAACCTGACGTTGTTATTGACAAGTTGCACAAATGAGCCGGCTACCTACGCGTAGCCGTGTGTTGAAACTGTTGCTGTAAGTACCGTCGATGGCGCAATTATCGCCGGCTACCTACGCGTAGCCGTGTGTTGAAACTAATCCAATGAACCAAACTTTAAAATTATATGAAGCCGGCTACCTACGCGTAGCCGTGTGTTGAAACTTCCTTTTTTATCCTTGCGTATATCCAAAATCATCCGGCTACCTACGCGTAGCCGTGTGTTGAAACATCAACCAAGCTGTCCGATAACGCCTCAAAAAATGCCGGCTACCTACGCGTAGCCGTGTGTTGAAACTCAATCCAGTCTGAATTGAATCCCATCTCGTGTAGCCGGCTACCTACGCGTAGCCGTGTGTTGAAACGGCAATGCCAAAAAAATGGTACGCTGGGAGGCGACCGGCTACCTACGCGTAGCCGTGTGTTGAAACTATTTCTGCGATCTATGATTTTCATAATTTTAACCGGCTACCTACGCGTAGCCGTGTGTTGAAACTTTCCCATCTAAAAATTTTTGCATCGTTTTGCGATCCGGCTACCTACGCGTAGCCGTGTGTTGAAACTATTTCTGCGATCTATGATTTTCATAATTTTAATCCGGCTACCTACGCGTAGCCGTGTGTTGAAACATTAATAAAATCATCAATTGTCGGATAATTTGCACCGGCTACCTACGCGTAGCCGTGTGTTGAAACCGTGCCTAATTGATAATTACTCCATTGCCCATTACCGGCTACCTACGCGTAGCCGTGTGTTGAAACGAGGTCTCTGTCGATTTCATCTAACGTAAACCGACCGGCTACCTACGCGTAGCCGTGTGTTGAAACAAACATACTTATATGACGGAAATTTTGTTTGAGCCAGCTACTTGCGCTTGGCTTATGTTGAAACAAATATCAGTACGATGGAAGATTTTTCCGGTGATTAAACGCAGGCTCTTGTTACCGCATTGATTTGAAAATATTGAATGAAATGAAGAATAAGTAGCGTTAAAATTAAAAGGACTAAGCCCTTGCAATGCAGAACTCAGTCCTTGAATTAAGTGAGTCTAACTTTTTGAGGTCAGATCAACACAGTCTTTAATCTCATCGTTTTGCCTTAAAAGCTGATTAATTCCACCGCACTTTGTTAATAACCGTCGCCTAGCATATTCGGCAGGAAAACGGCGTGTTGAATGCGTTTTACCCGCGATTCAATGCGTCCGTCGTCATACAATTCGATTTCACGCCAGCCGGGTTGTAATGTGTCCAGTGCAAAACTGTTGCTGTCCGGCTTGAACTGGACACAGGTGGAAGGTGTTGCCAGCACGCGATAACCATACCATTCGCCGTCCACTTCCTGATGAATATGCCCGTATAAAATACCTTTCACGTTACGAAACGGTGACAATGTATAAGCCAGATCCAGCGAATTACGCAGGTTGTGTTGATCCAGCCAAGCTGAATGAGTAGACAGAATATGATGATGCAACACAATCAGGGAATAACGTTCCGGATGATCTTTCAATTTTGCTTGCAACCAATCTATCTGATATTGTCCCAACTGACCGTGTGGGACACCAAATACTTGGCTGTCAAGCATTAAAATCTGCCAATGCTCACCGAGTAAAACATGTTTTATCGGGCTGATATTACCGTGTCTCTGCTCTAAAATATCAAACATTTTTGGCTGAAAATCATGGTTGCCCGGAATCCAAAACACCATTTTCTGCAACTTTTTGATGCTTTCGCAAAAGCGCAGATAACCTTCGTCACTGCTGTCTTGCACCAAATCGCCGGTGGCCAGTACAAGATCATAATTAAAATCGCTTTGGCAAATCTCGGTTAATACTTGATTAAAGCTCGCCTGGGTGTTGATTCCGAGCAATTCGCCGTTTTTTTCATCTTTAAACAAATGGGGATCAGTAATTTGGATTAACCGTATAACCTTCTCCGAGGTTTGATATGTATAAGTGTTTACCAAGTGATCCGTCCTCCCTTAATATCCTTATATTTTATGTTCCAAACTGAGTTATAACTTACGGATTTGAAAAAAATTTGCATCAGTAAAATCCAAAAAATGTTAACACTGTCATATTTTCACAGCGATTTTATGCCAAAAATAAAAGCTGTATCACATTTTTCCGTCCCATTTTTGCTGCAACATGAGGTAATTCAGCTGTAACCATAGCAAACCGGTCACCGCAATGCCGTTATCAATTTTGCCTTGGCAAACCCATTGATAAGCGGTTTCCCGCGCGATCACATGGACGCGAATATCCTCATGTTCCTCCGCCAGTCCATGAATGCCTTTTGCCTTTGCGCTGTCCACCTTGCCGGCAAAAATATGAATACGTTCAAGCACGCCGCCCGGGCTGTCCCACATGCTCAGAGCATGGGTTAACTGCGTGACCTGTATGCCGGCTTCTTCCTCACTTTCGCGTAATGCCACTTCATCCGGTCGTTCGCCCTCTTCCACCATGCCGGCGATTAATTCAAACAACCAGGGCGATTGAGCTAAATTCGGATCATATGCCCCAATGCGCACCTGTTCGACTAAAATCACCTTATCCGCCTGCGGGTCATAGGCAATCACAGCCGACGCTGCACCTTTTACCAGCAATTCGCGAGTAACCACATCGCTCATACCGCCGGCAAACAATTTGTGTTTAAACTGAATTTTTTTCAACGTAAAGAAACCGCTGTACAGGGTTTCCTCGTGCAAAATTTGAATATCCTGTTGTGTAAATTGTTGATCTGCGTTCATCTTACAATCCTTAAGCGTGGTTGACGCCAATTTCCGTATATCACATAACATCGCACCATAGGCGAAAACAGAATACCTGCGATTATTTTTGACTTTGCCGATAAAAAAAGGTTCACTCACGTAAACCCTTTATTTGAGCGAAAACCGCCTCAGCTTTTTCGTAATCGCTCGGTACTGACTAAAAACAAGGCGATAACCATCAACAAAATCGCACCGGAAAATAATATTGCATTAATCGGGCTTGAATGATCGACAATGATTAAACGCACCATGGCAGTAATACCGATATAGATAAAATAGCGCAACGGAAAATGGTAATTGGTTTTAAAATATTTGACGATTAGCGCCAGAAACTCAAAATAGAGAAAATACACTACGATTTTTTCCACCAGCAGATAAGACGCCTCTTTCGATGGTTCAAATAAAACCAGCACCAATCCACAGATTTCTTTTGCCAGAAAAACCACCAAAATCGCCGCTAGCACCAGCAAGGAAATATTCAAGATCCATTGCAGCAGAGCAGAAACGCCTTTACTGAAATAATTTAAGCTTTCTTCCGTTGTATGTTTTGTCATAATTTAGTGAATAAAAAACTGTTCAAAAAGCTGCGCGAAATGCGCGGTTAACGTGGCTTTACCGGCAATACTTTCATGCTGCCATGCGGCAAGCAGTATATCCGGTCCGAATTGGCGCTGAGCCTGATCGGCAATCGGCAGGTAGCTGATATGCCAAGGTTCGCGCCCGATCGCCAGCTGTGGGGCAAGATGCAAAAACGGCAAGGCGAAATCAAAGGCATTTAAGTTTTCCTGCAACCATTGACTTAATTCAAAAAAATAACCGTTTTGTTCATATTCCCAAGGCTCCAACTGCAATTTTTGTTGCGCGGGCAATAAATCAGGATCAAAAACGTCAATCTCCGTTCCCCAATGGTGTCGGCTGCCGCCCGGCAGCGCCGACCAGCGTAAAATTGCACGACATTTTTCCCAATCGGAAAGTGCGGTCAGATTTAACGGATTTCCTTGATCATCATGCACCTTGCGTTCGCCGCAAAATTTTTCGTTCCAGATTTGCTGCTGACGAGAAAAATCCCGAAAACTGCTAGCTGGCTGTAAATTAAAGCCATTTTGCACCGCACTTTTTTGCAACGCCTGAAACGCCTTTAATGCTTGCGGTTGTAGAAAATGGTTATCCGAAAACGGACAGGGAAGATGCTGTAAATGCGCGCGAGATTTTCCGCTCAGCATCTCGGGGGTAAATAACAGGGTCGTCATGCTTGGTATTGCCTCTTTCGGTCTAGACACCGCTGTTGTTGTGCGCAGTTTCAACCGCAGAATCGTCCAGCAGTTTAACCAGCATGGACTGATACACCCGCCCCAGCAGTGTCAAATCATCGCAGCTAACACATTCATTGACCTTATGAATGGTGGCATTAAGCGGTCCGAGTTCCACCACTTCCGCCCCCATTAAGGCAATAAAACGTCCATCGGAGGTGCCACCGCCAGTTTCAAGCCGCGGGCGAATATGAGCGATTTGGTGCAGGCTTTCTACCACCGCATTGACCAATCTGCCCGGCTCGGTGAGAAACGGTTTGCCGGATAAATTCCATTCAATACGATAAGTCAAACCATGTTTTTGCAGCATCGCCGCAACGGTATTTTGGATGATTTCATCAGTCACTTCAGTGCAATAACGTAAATTAAATTGGACAAAAAGCTCGCCTGGAATCACATTATTGCTACCCGTGCCAGCCTGAATATTGGCGATTTGCAGGCTGGTCGGCGGAAAAAAAGCATTGCCCTGATCCCATTGATAAGCGGTCAGTTCACTCAGAAACGGCAGCGCTTTATGTACCGGATTTTGCGCCAAATGCGGATATGCCACATGCCCTTGAACGCCTTCAATATATAGATCCGCCGTGATTGAACCGCGGCGTCCGTTTTTCACCACATCTCCCACACGTTGCGCGCTGGAAGGTTCGCCGACCATACAATAATCAATGCTTTCACCGCGCGCCATTAAGGTTTGCACCACCCGAACCGTGCCGTCTTTCGCCGCCGCTTCTTCATCGGAGGTAATCAACAACGCCACAGTGCCGCTGTGCGTCGGGTTGGCTTGCACATAGGCTTCCGCCGCAACAATCATCGCCGCCAGCGAGCCTTTCATATCCGCCGCGCCGCGCCCGTATAGCATATCGTTGTCAATATGTGCGCTAAAAGGTGGATAGCGCCATTGAGTTTCATCCCCTGCTGGCACCACATCAGTATGCCCGGCGAACGCCACTACCGGCGCACCATGACCGTGTTTTGCCCATAAATTTAAGGTATTGTTAAAAGGCAACCATTCAATACTGAATCCCAGCGCTTGTAAACGCTCGGCAATCATCTGCTGACACCCCTGATCATCGGGGCTGACAGAAGGTCGTTGAATTAACTGTCGGGCTAAATCAACAATGCTTTTTTTCATTTTTTACATCCTGTTAATTATTCGCCTTGCGTTAACGCAGCCGCATAGGCTTGTTCGTCAAACCCGATTAGAGCAATATTGCCTTGTAGAATAATCGGGCGTTTTATCAGGGTCGGCTGTGCCAACAGCTGTTCAAGTGCGGTCTGTTTTGACAAAGTTTCTTTCACCTGTTGATCTAAATGGCGCCAAGTAGTGCTGCGTTTGTTGACCAGATTTTGCCAGCCGAAACGGTTTTCTGCCTCCACCAGCCAGGCACGCGTCAACCCGTCGGTACGGTAATCGTGCAGCTGATGTTCAATATGATGTTCTGCCAGCCATTTCAGGGCTTTTTTTACCGTATCGCAATTTTTAATGCCGTAAACCGTAATCATTTAATCTTCCTGTTGTAAAAAATCATTATCCGCCAGTACACGCAGCGGCTGCATATCACTGTTGCCGACAATAACACGACTCGGATCGGAACGCAAACAGCTGCCACCGTAATGCCCGCCGACGGTAAAGGTGCAGAGCTGCACATAGACCTCTTCTACTTTCGGCAAACACCAAAGTTGCTGATAAATATATTCTTGCTGATGAAAACGCCCGTCCGTTTCATCCAGCACGGTTTTAGTGTCGCCGACTAAGGTCACATTATTGCCGCAACGACCAGCAATCGGTTTTTTCGCATAGCCGTTTTTCAGCAGGGCTGGCGTTAATTCAAAGCTGGATTCCAATAAATAGCGATGATTCGGGAACAGCGACCATAGCACTGGCAAAATCGCTTTATTGCTCGGAATCGCAGTCCACAGCGGTTCATAAACCAGCACTTCAGGGCGCAACAAAACATCAATTAAGCGCACGTGATCTTCGGGATAGCCGGTCCGAATCGGCGGTGCCACCGCGCGCCCGCCGGTTTCTTCACGCAACTGCTCCAATACGGTTTCCCACGCCCAAGTTTTCCATACGCTCAGCACCTGATGTTGTTCATCATCCAGCAAACGACCGCGCTGATCCCAATGTAGCCCTTGCGTGCCATGAATAATTTTCGCCTTGTAGCCTGCCTGTGTCAGTGCCGATTGCATAAACAGCGCATGATAATCCTCCTCACTGTCGTTATCCTGCAAAATATGCACCAACGGTGCATGCTCGCGATGCTTCCAGCAATCGGTCAGCGCATCACGCAAATGCGCGCCCGGATCACTGCCTTCATGCAAGCCGCCCTGCTGCGCCCAACGAGCGAGAATCGCGCCGGCTTCCGCGTGGCAGGACGCCGAATCCGCATTATATTCATATACTTTCAGACCGCGTTCGCTCAAACAAAAATCAAGGCGACCGGAAATCGTCTGGTAACGGCGGTTTTGCCAAGACAAACGCAGACGCGGCCACAATAATTGCGGAATATTGAAATAGCGTAATAAATTATCGTTCTGCAACACTTTTTCAGTAGCATGCAGATACATTAAATGTAGTTCATTTGTGGCGCGGATCAGTTCATGCTGCGCACTTTCGGAAATTGTGAAATAACGATATTGATCGGAAAAATTGATGCGATGCCCTTTCATCGCGGCGATATAACGACTTTCCAGCGGATCAGCATCGTTCAGCCATTGTTCGCTGAACTGTCCGTTATCTTCCAGTCTGCACGCATGAATACGCAGGGTTTGCGGCGCCGGTGTCGGGCGTGGCAGGCTATATGTCGTATCCTCAGTCTGAATCATCCAGCCCAGAATTTCCGTATCGGGGAAAGTATCCTGCACATAATAACCGTCATCATTGACTGTCATCGACAACTCACGTGTCCATTGCTGACCGCTTGGCAAGCGATAGTGAATCACATTCTGTTCCGCGATCCGAATACTGTGCGCCAGCACCTCGGTAATAATCGCCACATGACCGGTTTCTTTAAATTCGCCGCCCTCCTGCCAAATCAGCAGTGCGCCCGGTTGCGGCGCTTTCTTGCTGCCGTTGGCAAAAGCCTGTAGCGGCACCAGCGCATCGTTGACCACCTGACGCAGAAAACGCAAGGAAAAAATCTCATAAGCCATGCCCACATCGCTGAACACCATACCGTAATTTAAATATAGATAACGGCGGGCGAACTCCACGCATTGCCATTTATAGCCCATATATTCGCGTCCCAAATAGCTGCGAAATGCCGCATCGTCGGGAAACTCGTTTTTATCGGCGGTGTCATAATCGGAAGAATAAATCGCAATGCCGCCCGGCGCATAACCGAGTAAACTGCCGAAAGGGTCATGGGTAACAATATTGGGTGAAATCTCTGATGCGGATAATTCAGGCATGGCAGGCTCCGAGTAGATTAAAATACGCGCGTAGTATAGATCCAATCGGAAACAAAAACAAAAGTGCGGTGGTTTTTTCCGAGGTTTTTAAAACGCCCGCCAAACCGACCGCACTTTTCCGGCATAAGATTTATTTCTTCAACAAATAAGCGCGCAGTGCCGAAAAATCATTTTCCATTTTATCGGATAATAACGGCAGCCGATTATGCTTATCCAACGCCGCCGGCAAATCCAGCTGAACAGACAAAATCCGCTCCACGCTTTCTTTAAACTTGGCCGGATGCGCCGTGCACAGGAACAACCCGCTTTCGCCCGCTTGCAGATCCTGTTTTAGCGCCCGATAAGCTACTGCTCCGTGCGGTTCGCATAAATAGCCTTTGGCATACATATCGCGCAACGTATCTTCCGTTTCGGCGTCTGTTACTGCGATGGAATGCAGCTCGGATAACGACCAATTATTGCGTTTAAACAATTCTTCCACTCGCGGCCAGTTATTCGGACGGCTGACATCCATGGCATTAGATAAGGTGGCGACCGTGGCATGCGGATCCCAGTGACCGCCCGCCAAATAGCGCGGCACGGTATCATTAGCGTTGGTGGCGGCGATAAAACGTTTAATCGGCAAACCCAAAGTTTTTGCGATTAAACCGGCGGTTAAGTTGCCGAAGTTACCACTCGGCACGCAAACCACCATATTTTCTCGTTCCTGTTTCGGCAATTGCGCCGCCGCTTCAAAATAATAACAAACCTGCGCCAATAAACGGCTGATATTGATTGAGTTAGCCGAATTCAGCCCGATAGCCTGACGCAACGCTTCATCATCAAAAGCCTGTTTAACCAGCGCCTGACAGGCATCGAAATCGGCATTTACCGCAACCGTGCGGATATTGCCGCCCAGCGTACAGAACAATTTTTCCTGTAACGGGCTGATTTTCCCTTGCGGATATAAAATCACTACCTCAATATTTTCCAGCCCATAGAAAGCATGCGCTACCGCCGCGCCAGTATCGCCAGAGGTGGCAGTTAAAATAGTGATTTTGCCGTCACCGCGCACCGCTGCCAGCGCCTGCGCCATAAAACGACCGCCGAAATCCTTAAACGCCAATGTCGGTCCGTGGAACAATTCCAGCGCATAAACGCCCGCTTCCACCTTCGCCACCGGTGCCGGAAAATCAAACGCATTGCGCACCATTTGATTGAGCTGCTCGCGCGGGAGCTCCTCACCGATTAACGTGGCTAAAATTGCCTGACTGCGTTCAACCAGTGGCAACGCCAGTAATTGTTCGATATTGTCCAGTTGCGGGATCTGTGCGGGAAAGAAAAGTCCCTGATCCTTTCCTAAGCCCTGACGTACCGCCTGAGCGAAATTAACCCGTTGCTCCGGGTGTTTGATATTGTATAAGTCCATAATCTGTCCTGCTCGGTTAATCGGTTAAATGTGTAAATCCTGATCCAATTTCAATCAACTTAATTCGCGTGCGCCCTGATTATCCACCTTACAGATATGCACGAAACCCTCGTTATTCTGCAAATAATGGTTTTCCAGATAGGCGGATAAACGCGTGGCGATGGCAAGATCCGGCGCAATGGCGAATATAGTCGGGCCGGAACCGGAAATGCCCGATGCCAGCGCACCCAGATCGCGTACCGTCTGTTTCACTTCGGCAAAGTTCGGCAATAGTGCCTCGCGATACGGTTCGGCAACCACATCCTTCATCATATATGCCGCCAAGGCTTCCTGCTGCGTATGACAAGCATGTACAAAACTGCCAAGATGCCGACCGTGGGTAATCACATCCTGACGGGTATAGCTTTTCGGCAAAATCGCCCGCGCTTCGGAAGTCGGCACTTCAATACCAGGATAAGCCAGCACCCAATACCAATTGTCGAAAAACGGCAGCTGCTGGCAGATATTGCCAAGCGATTGCACCATTAGCTGCACGCCGCCGAGATAGCAAGGCGCAACATTATCGTAATGAATCGAGCCAGAAATGCGTCCTTCCAGTTCACCCATCATTTCCAGCAGCTCCATTTTGGAAAACGGCTCCTGATGAAAACGGTTTAACGCCACCAGTGCGGCGACAATGGAACAAGCGCTGGAACCCAGCCCGGAACCGATAGGCATATTTTTCTCCAACGTCAGACGTAAGGCTTTGACTTTACTGTTGCGCAGTTTCAGGCGTTCGCTGAATAATACATAAGCCTGATAGACAATGTTTTTCTGCGGTTCTTTCGGCAATTTACGCACAAAATAACCCGCACTTTCCAGTTCAAAACCGCTGTCTATGCCCTCAATTTGAACCACATCGCCCAGTAAGGAACCGTCAATCGGAGAAACCGCCGCACCTAGCGTATCAAAGCCCACGCTGATATTCGCACTGGATGCCGGTGCATAAATTCTTAACATTCCCATTCTCCCGTTAGTGATGTAGCGTTCTTAAAATATCGGCGAAAATACCGGCGGCAGTGACCGCATTACCGGCACCGTAGCCGCGTAATAATAGCGGAATCGGCTGATAGTAGCGAGTATAAAATGCCAATGCGTTTTCGCCGTTTTTGACTTTATACAGCGGATCATCACTGTCCACCTCAACAATAGACACTTTGCACTTACCCTGCTCAATCTGCCCGACGTAACGCAACACCTTTTCCTGTGCGCGGGCGTTTTCCACCCTTGTGCGAAATGCCTCATCCAGCTGCGGCAGCTGCGCCATAAATTCTTCCGTTGATTTCCCTGCGGCAAACCCCTTCGGCAGAACGCTTTCTACTTCAATATCCTTTAATTCCAGCGGCAGACCGGTTTCGCGTGCCAGAATCAACAATTTGCGCGCCACATCCTGACCGGACAGATCATCGCGCGGATCCGGCTCGGTAAAGCCTTTTTCACGTGCCAATGCAGTGGCTTCCGACAAGGATAAGCCCTCTTCCAGCTTACCGAAAATAAAGGATAAAGAACCGGATAAAATGCCGTTAAAGCGGATCACTTCATCACCGGCGGCAAGCAAATTCTGTAAATTTTCAATCACCGGCAAACCCGCGCCAACATTGGTATCATACAAGAAATTACGCTGATTTTTACGCGCATTTTCACGCAACAAATTGTAATATTCAATATCGCGGGTATTGGCTTTTTTATTCGGCGTCACCACATGAAAACCCTCGCTTAAGGCGCGTGCATACAAACCGGATACACTTTCCGCCGAGGTGCAGTCCACAAATACCGGATTTACCACATGATGCAATTTGATGAAGGATAATAAAACATCGAAATCCGACGGTTGCGTGGCGTTTTCCAGATCTTCCTGCCAGTTGTCTAAATTCAATCCGTTTTCATTTAATAACATTTTGTTTGAGTTGGCTAAGGCACAAACACGGATTTCAATATCCTTTTTTGCCAAATACTCCTTTTGATTTTTCACCTGCTCAATGAGTTCGCCACCGACACCGCCGACACCGACCAGAAACATATCAACGATTTTTTTATTGTTAAATAACGCCTGATGCGTAGCTTTTACCGCTTCAATAGCTTTATTTTGAGCTACCACAGCGGAAATAGACCGTTCGGAAGAGCCTTGCGCAATTGCTACTATGCTGATATTTGCTTGCGCCAGTGCCGAGAAGAAACGCGCAGCAATGCCTTTTGCCTGACGCATACCATCGCCCACCACCGAAATAATAGATAAATCTTTAATCACTTCAATCGGTTCCAACGCGGCGCTTTTCAGCTCTTGTGCAAATTCATTTTCCAATGCCAGTTTGGCGGTTTCAATAGCTTTCACCGGCACACAAAAACTAATGCTGTATTCCGATGAAGATTGTGTGATTAAAATTACCGATACGCCAGCATTCGACATTGCGGAAAACACCCGTGACGCCATGCCAACCATGCCCTGCATACCGGGTCCGGAAACATTAAACATCGCCAGATTATCCAAATTGGTAATCCCTTTGACATGCAAACCTTCCGCTTTCACTTCGCCATCAATAATGGAACCCGGCGCATCCGGATTGCCAGTATTTTTGATCAAACAAGGAATGTTCGCCTGCACCAACGGTCCGATAGTACGCGGGTGGATTACTTTCGCACCGAAGTAAGACAATTCCATTGCCTCACGATAAGACAGGCTCGGCAGCAGGCGCGCATCCGGCACCAAACGCGGATCACAGGTATAAACCCCGTCTACATCCGTCCAGATCTCGCAGACCTGCGCATTTAAACAGGCAGCCAGACAGGCGGCGGAATAATCGGAACCGTTGCGCCCCAGCAGCACCAGTTCACCTTTATCATTCCCAGCGGTAAAGCCCGCCATTAACACAACATTGTCTTTTGGAATCGCGCCGGCGTTCACTCGTGCAGCAGAAGCTTCAATATCCACGGACGATTCCAAATAACCGCCCTGCGCCAATAATTTTTCCACCGGATTAATTAATGTCACGCTATAACCGCGCGCTTCAAACCAAGCTTTCATCATGGCAATGGATAATTTCTCACCGCGTGAATCAATAGTGGCTTTCACCGCATCTTCAACGCGCCCGTTTTGTCTGATAGTTTCCAGTAATCCCTGAATCTGCGCAAATTCGGCATCAATGAACGCTTTCGTCGCGGCTAAATCAAAATTTGCATTTTCTGCATGCAGTCCATTGATAATATTATAAAAAATTTCGACGGCTTGATTAAAATCGGCTTCGGTAGGTTGGTTTTGCGCGGCTTTTTCGGAAAGGGCAACCAGATAATTGGTGATTTTTGCCGGCGCAGACAGCACCCCCGCCGCCTGATCCTCCAAATGAGCCCGTTCAATCAGCCGGGCGGCCTGTGAAAACCGTTCGGGATTGGCCAAAGACGTGCCGCCGAATTTAAGTACGCGCATAATAATCTCCTAAATGTTGTGTATAAAGTTAATCTGAAAAACGGTTATAAAAAAACCCGCACTTTGTATGCGGGTTTTGTAAATTCTGTTTTTAACGCACTAACCCGCCCCATTAATCATCGTAATGGTCATCATAATAATGGTGGTGGTCATAGCGAAAGTGCGGTTTGTCATCATGTTATTGCATCATAAAAACGAATGCGTTAGAAATACCGAAATTTTCACAACTTGTCAAACGGAAAATGAATAAATAAGATAAATTTCCCCTCTTTGTTATAAATCCTGTAAAATACGGCGTGATTCTATGTTTAACTAATAAAACCCTTATGATGAATATTCAGCAAAATCTTAATCAAATCCGACAGCAAATCGCACAACATTGCCAACAGGCACAACGCAGTACCGAGCAAGTCCGCTTATTGGCGGTAAGTAAAACCAAGCCCGTTGAGGCTATTTTAACCGCCTACCAAGCCGGGCAAACGGCTTTCGGGGAAAACTACGTACAAGAAGGCGTGGAAAAAATTCTGTTTTTTGAACAACAAAACATCGCGCTGGAGTGGCATTTTATCGGTCCGCTGCAATCCAATAAAACCCGTCTGGTCGCCGAACATTTCGATTGGATGCAAACCCTTGATCGGGAAAAAACCGCTGATCGCCTTAACGCCCAACGCCCGCATTTTAAACCGCCATTAAACGTTTTGATTCAAATCAATATCAGCGATGAAAGCAGTAAATCCGGGATTCAACCGACAGAGATGCTGGCGCTGGCAAAACACGTGCAAAATCTACCGCACTTATGTTTACGCGGCTTAATGGCAATTCCAGCACCCACCGACGATCCCGCATGTCAGCAACAGGCGTTCAATGCGATGAAAACGCTATTTCAGCAGTTACAGCACGCATTGCCCGATGCCTGCATCGACACCCTTTCCATGGGCATGAGCGATGATATGTGCACAGCAATACAGTGCGGTTCGACCATGGTGAGAATCGGCACCGCCATTTTTGGTAAACGCAGTTAATACACCATATAAAGTAAAAAATCATATTGAGCACAGATGTTTTTTTGCCGCGCTAAATAAGCAAGCGTCAGCAAAAAACAGCAATATTCAAGTCAAAATGCCAGTCAAAAAGAAAGCCGCTCATTGAGCGGCTTATTATCGGGTTCGGGTTACGATTAGAAGTAAACGCGTAAGCCTACACCGTAGAAGTTTTCGTTGTCTTTAGTTGCATCAGCAACATTAGCTCTTGTTAATTTCACACGGCTATGTGCATATTCAACATAGGTGACCACGTTTTTAGTAAATGCATAATCAGCACCGATTAAATACACATTCTGTACAGCTTTATCACCGTCTTTTAATTTCGCATCTTTAAGTGCTGCTTCAGCTAAGCTGTACTCAGTTTCAAAGTCAGTTGTTGTTCTGCCTTTGAATTCATTACGCTGCCATTGCAGGTAAACTTTGGATTCTGGCAATACTTGATATTGTGCGCCGACTTCTAAGAAACGTGCTTTACCATCAGTAGAGTCGGTATCCACATTATTAACATTTTTAAATGTGGACTGACCATATTCCGCACCTAATGCAGCCGGACCGTAGTGTAATAATGAAGCGACACGCCAGGATTTTTTCTCTTTAGCACCGGCTGTGTTGATAGCATTATCAAATTTATCGAAAGTTGCACCGGCATTTAATTCTAAACTCAGGTCGTCAGTATACTGACCGTTATAGAATAATGCCGCGCCGTAGCCGTGTTTCAGTTCGCCAGCTTTTAAGTCT
Source organism: Necropsobacter massiliensis (assembly GCF_000827595.2). Taxonomy (GTDB): domain Bacteria; phylum Pseudomonadota; class Gammaproteobacteria; order Enterobacterales; family Pasteurellaceae; genus Necropsobacter; species Necropsobacter massiliensis. The sequence goes on from NZ_LN776184.1 coordinate 124,246, forward strand.
TTTTTATTAGACTGACCGAACAGGTAATCAAGACCGAAAGTTAAAGTCTGACCCTGTGCAATTTCAAAATCAGCGGAACGGAAAGTAACAACTTTTTTACCGCCGTCAGTTAAGTTATTGTTACCGCCGAACAGATAGGTTGGATCATTCAGCTGAACATCATCACCGCTGGTATTTTGGCGACCGAAAGTTAAACGACCGATATTATCCGCCTGTAAACCTGCCCATAATTTGTTAGTTGTCGGATCGTTAAAGCTATTACTGCTGTCCCAACGGTCACCATTTTCATTAAAACGAATACGTAAATGTGCTAATGCTTTTACGCCGTCTGTGATCTGATGTTCTGCATGGAAATCAATACGAGATTCATTATTACGTAAATCACCACGTTGGTTGTCACCGAATTTACCTAATGCAACATCAACACGACCACCGATATCAAAGGTTGTACCGTCATTACTATAGACTGTTGTTGCGCTTGCTGATACTGCTGCAGCTGCCACTGCTAATGCTACTAATGTCTTTTTCATAATAAATTCCTTTCAGAATTAAGTTGTTATAACAATTAAAGCTGAACTTTTCATTGAATGAAATGTCAAAGCCTACCTCGTTTGAAGCAGCTGTATATTGGCAAAGAAATATACCGGTGTCAATGTAATTCATAAAAAGTTCACTTAATTTAGTGATCAGGATCACAATTCTAAAAGGAACCGAATCGTTTCAGGATAAAAACCAATCAATCACGCCAAACCTTAATAATTATTTATTTTTACCCTCGATTAACAGAAAAAAAGCCCGCAACCAACAACAGTTGCGGGCAGAATCGGACATTGATAGCAAATGCGATAATTAGAACAAGATACGGGTACCTACTGCGATACGTTTTTCTTTTTCAACGGTTACACCGGAATTTTTAGTTTTAAACGAACCGCCTTCCGCATAAACAATCACATGTTTATTGAAGTGGTGATCCGCACCTAAGAACCAACCTCTGAATTTATCGTTCTCGACACCCTGTGTTTTACCGATACCCCACAGATATTCCGCATACACTTTATTTTGCGGCGTTACATGATATTTGAAGCCGACTTCAAACTGATCGACTTTTTCATTTTTCATATCACCGACACGGAATTTATGATCCAAGTGACCTACCGGCGATTTTGCCTGTGACCAGTCAAAGCCTAACGCTGCCGGGCCGTAAGAAAGCTCAACTGCGGCACCAGCCCCTTTCAACTTATAACTATCACTATCTAAACCTGTTCTGGTTTTGCATTCTCTATCAACACATTTGCTCTTAGTCAATTCACTATAACCGCCTTCTACCGCAAAGCCGAATTCACCGACTTTGGTTTTATAGAATGCGCCTAAACCGAAGCCTTGACCGTCATCTGCGAGATGATTGCCGTTATCATCATCTTTCTTAGCATTACCAAAGTAATAATCCGCCCCGAAACGGAAACCATTAAACTCAGCAGACATAAAATGCGCTGCTTTATTGTGGGCATCCACCACTTTAACGATAGAACCCAATTCATAGGTGTAATCGGATAAGCCGATGTGATCCCCAACGGTCAATTGACGACCGAATGTTAATGACCCCACATCCGCGTGAGTTAACCCAGCAAATAAACGTTTGGTATGAATGCCATCACCAATGGTACCATTTTGGGTAAAGCGGATTTCAGCCGCGCCTAATGCGGTGAAACCGTTACCGATTTCTTGGAATGCACGAACCCGAACACGTGAACCTTTATCAAGTAAATCAGTACGTTTACCGGTTTGATTAGCGATTTGTAACGCAACACGACCGTCCAAATCAATTTTAGTACCGTCTTGTGAATAAATAACCGTCGCATTGGCTGCGGTTGAAGCGACGGCTGCGATTGCTAGTGCGATAAGCGTCTTTTTCATAACTTACTTCCTTATTTTCAGAGGAGTTTTTTTATTTTTGATTGAATAATACTAATGTTTTATTCAACCGACTGATAAAACAATTGTCCAGAATGATTTCTGCCTGAAATAATATAAGTAAGTTATTTTCTAATGTCAAAAGGAAATGAACTTTTTGGCATTTTAATAAACATTATTTAAAACAACATGTTATATAAAGTTTTAGTTAAAAAAGACAAATTCCAAAATGTTATCTTGATCACATTTTTTACGATTATTTTTATTAGTACATAGCTAAAAAACAAAATATCTTATTGATATTTAAATAAATATATATTTAACCATTTCATTTAATGAAAAACAATTTCATAACAACTTATTTTTTTAAATATTTAATTCATTTTTGTGAAGCGGATCACATTTTCGCGCATAAGATAACAGGTTGAAAAATAAGCAATATTCTAACGAATTGAAGGCTAAAATTTCATCAGAAATTTATTTTATTGATAAAAAATAAACCGCACTGATATTCCGTGAACGGAGTCACATTTTTACCGCTCATTTGATTGTTTTCTTAAAACGAAAGGTAGTAATGAGAAAAAAACAGAATTCTGTTTAAAAATAAACCGCACTTTTATCACAGCACGCGAGAACCGTTGAGAAACCGTTGAAAAGTGCGGTCGTTTTTTCGTTTAAATCCGGTAATAACGGCTCAGGCATTATCAATACCGAAAGCCAACACCTCGCTGATTTTCTCGGCGCCCAAGGCAAGCATAACCAATCGGTCAACCCCCAACGCCACGCCGGAACAATTCGGTACGCCCGCCTGCAAGGCAGCAAGAAAGCGTTCGTCGGGTTTATGCGGTGCTAAACCTGCCTTTTCTCTTAACCGATTATCCTGTTCAAAACGCCGCTGTTGTTCGCTGGCATCCGTTAATTCATTAAAGCCGTTCGCCAGTTCCAACCCTTTATAATAGAATTCAAAACGTTCCGCCACCCGATGATCTTCCGAGCTGATTTGCGCCAGCGCTGCCTGTGTGGCCGGAAAATGATAAACTGCAACCGGGCGGTTCAGTCCGATTTTCGGTTCCACTACTGTGCTGAACAAAAACTGCAATAACGTATCGCGATCTTCATGTTCCGCGCCGCTCAAATGGTATTCTTTTGCCTTTTCAATCAATTCATGTTGTTCGGCGGACAGCGGATCCAAACCGACATATTCCTGAAAAATAAACTGATAACTGAAATTTTCCGCCGCTTCACAATCTAAAATCTGCTGCAATAAATCATCCACTTCATCAATCAAACGATACATATCAAAATATGGACGATACCATTCCAGCATGGTAAATTCCGGATTATGTTTGCGCCCTGCTTCTTCGTTGCGAAACACTTTGCATAATTGAAAAATTGCACCGCTGCCGGCGGCAAGTAGTCGTTTCATGTGATATTCCGGGCTGGTTGAAAGCCATAGCGTTTTGGATTGCTCATGAAAAGGCGAAATAAATTCCGTACAAAAGGATGCCAGATGCACATCCGTTACGCCAAACTCGCTTAATACCGGCGTTTCCACTTCCAACAATCCACGATCGGTAAAAAACCGACGGATCTCTGCAATGATTTTAGCCCGCGCAAGCAGATTTTTGATCGATGCCGACGGATGCCATTGAGGTTCTAAAAGCATAATTTATGGGTTCCATATCAAAAATAACACCAGTCATTTTACCTTAAATCTCACGGGCTAAAAACCAATGATTTGATATGATGTCCGTATTTTAGGCGTTCAAATGATATCAGTTATCATCTGTCATAAAATTGGCTGTTAACAATTTTCTAACTTTTTGAGTTAGATCACGAAACTGAACTTTTCTTCCGCCATTTTGTAAAAAAACAGTTAGCGCTCGTGCAAAAGCATGGCAGAATATTTTCACCCGTTATTGATTTCGATCCGTTCGAAATCTTTATTTTTTTACTCTCATCATTTATTGGAGGAATATCGTGCAAACTGTTAATGTCGATATTGCAATTGTCGGTGCCGGCGGTGGCGGCTTACGTGCAGCGATTGCCGCGGCACAAGCTAATCCTAATTTAAAAATTGCATTAGTTTCAAAGGTCTATCCTATGCGCAGCCATACCGTAGCGGCGGAAGGCGGCGCGGCAGCGGTCATTAAAGAAGAAGATTCTTACGATAAACATTTTCATGACACCGTTGCCGGCGGCGACTGGCTGTGCGAACAAGATGTGGTTGAATATTTCGTTCAGCACTCTCCGGTTGAAATGACTCAGTTAGAACGTTGGGGTTGTCCTTGGAGCCGTAAAACGGACGGCGATGTCAATGTGCGCCGTTTCGGTGGGATGAAAATCGAACGGACTTGGTTCGCCGCGGATAAAACCGGTTTCCATTTATTACACACGTTATTCCAGACTTCAATCCAATACCCGCAAATTCAACGTTTCGACGAACATTTTGTATTAGATATTCTTGTAGATGACGGTCATGCTCGTGGTATGGTCGCGATGAATATGATGGAAGGCACATTAGTGCAAATTAATGCTAACGCCGTAGTTATCGCCACCGGCGGCGGTTGCCGTGCATTCCGCTTCAACACCAACGGCGGCATCGTCACCGGCGACGGCTTATCAATGGCATATCGCCACGGCGTGCCGCTGCGCGATATGGAATTCGTTCAATATCATCCAACCGGTCTGCCGAATACCGGCATCTTAATGACCGAAGGCTGCCGCGGTGAAGGCGGTATATTGGTTAACAAAGACGGTTATCGCTATTTACAGGATTACGGTCTGGGTCCGGAAACCCCAATCGGCAAACCGGAAAACAAATATATGGAATTAGGTCCACGTGATAAAGTCTCACAGGCATTCTGGCAGGAATGGCGCAAAGGTAACACCTTGAAAACCGCAAAAGGCGTAGATGTGGTACATCTTGACCTGCGCCATTTAGGTGAAAAATACCTGCATGAACGCTTACCGTTTATTTGTGAATTAGCCAGCGCTTATGAAGGCGTCGATCCGGCCAAAGCGCCGATTCCGGTACGCCCGGTGGTGCACTATACCATGGGCGGTATCGAAGTGGATTTCAACAGTGAAACCCGTATTAAAGGCTTATTTGCGGTGGGTGAATGCGCCTCTTCCGGCTTACACGGCGCAAACCGTTTGGGTTCAAACTCACTAGCAGAATTAGTGGTGTTAGGTCGTGTTGCCGGCGAATATGCCGCCCAACGTGCCGCCAAAGCAACACCGGCGAATCAAACAGCGGTTGATGCGCAGGCAAAAGACGTGGTACGCCGGTTGGAAGACTTATACAATCAGGAAGGCAATGAATCTTGGTCGCAAATTCGTGATGAAATGGGCGATTCAATGGAAGAAGGCTGCGGTATTTATCGTACACAGGAAAGTATGCAGAAAACCGTCGATAAAATTGCGGAATTGAAAGAACGTTATAAACACATTCGCATCGCCGACCGCTCAAGCGTATTTAACACCAATGTACTTTATACCGTCGAGTTAGGCTATATTCTGGATGTTGCGCAATCTATCGCCAATTCGGCAATTGAGCGTAAAGAATCCCGCGGCGCGCATCAGCGCTTAGACTATACCGAACGTGACGACGTCAATTACTTAAAACACACGCTGGCGTTTTATAATGAAGGCGGTGCACCGCGTATTGAATACAGCGATGTAAAAATCACCAAATCGCAACCGGCAAAACGTGTTTACGGTGCGGAAGCAGAAGCTCAAGAAGCGGCTGCCAAAGCTAAGGAGCAAGCAAATGGCTAATCAAGCAATTATGAATGTCGAAGTATTGCGTTACAATCCTGAAACGGACAAAGAACCGTACTTAAGAACATATCAAGTCCCTTATGACAGCCAGACCTCTTTATTAGATGCGTTGGGCTATATTAAAGATAAACTGGAGCCGGAATTATCCTATCGCTGGTCCTGCCGTATGGCGATTTGCGGTTCCTGTGGCATGATGGTTAACGATAAACCAAAACTTGCCTGTAAAACGTTTCTGCGTGATTACAGCGGACATATGCGAATTGAGCCGTTAGCGAATTTCCCGATTGAACGCGACTTAGTTGTGGATCTCAGCCACTTTATCGAAAGTCTGGAAAGCATTAAACCTTATATTATCGGTAATCAAGCACCGGAGCTGGACGGCAAACCACATCCGTCCGCTGAACTGGCTAAAAGCCGGACTAAACAAACACCGGCGCAACTGGAAAAATACCGTCAATTCTCAATGTGCATTAATTGCGGTCTATGCTATGCGGCCTGTCCGCAATTCGGTTTAAATCCCGAATTCGTCGGTCCTGCCGCGCTAACCCTTGCGCTGCGCTACAATCTTGATAACCGCGATCACGGTAAAGCGGAACGTATGAAAATCCTTAACGGTAAAAACGGCGTATGGAGCTGTACTTTCGTCGGTTATTGTTCCGAGGTATGCCCGAAACATGTCGGTCCGGCATCTGGGGTTAACCAAGGTAAAATCGAAAGTGCGAAAGACTATGTTTTTGCAATGTTAAAACCGCAAAGCTAAGGAGAAGGTAGCATGACAACAACAGTAGCAAGCAAACGCAAAAAATATGTGCGTGAAGTCAAAGCGACATGGTGGAAGAAATTAGATTTTTACAAATTCTATGTGTTGCGTGAAAGCACCTCCGTGCCGACCGTATGGTTTTGTTTAGAACTCTTCTATGGGTTAATCTGTTTAACCAACGGTACATTTGGTACGACTTTTGTCGCTTTCTTACAAAACCCGGTCGTCGTGATCTTAAATATCATCACCTTGGGTGCGGCGTTACTACACAGTTTCACTTTCTTTAACATGGCGCCTCAAATGATGAATGTTATCGTCAAAAATGAACGCCTTGATGCGAAACTGGTATCCCGTATTTTCTGGGGTGTGACGGCTGTAGTCAGTATCATTGCCTTAATTTTGGTGTAGGGAGAAAACAAAATGGATAAATTAACTCCAAAACGTTCAAATGAACCGGTCGTCTGGTTACTGTTCGGTGCAGGCGGTGCGATCAGCGCAGTATTTTTCCCTGTATTAGTCTTAATTATCGGTTTTCTGCTGCCGTTCGGTTTGGTGACGCCGGATAATATCATTGCCTTCGCCCATACTTGGATTGGCAAACTGGCGATCCTCGCACTATTAATTTTCCCGGCGTGGTGCGGTATTCACCGTATCCATTTGGGTTTACATGATTTTAAAGTGCATGTTCCCGCCGGCGGCGTAATTTTCTACGGGCTGGCAACACTGTATTCGGTATTAACCCTGTTCGCGGTATTTAATATTTAAATAGACATTCCGATATAACCCAAACAAAAACCTTTCGGAAACGAAAGGTTTTTTTATCGAGATAGCTTGCATAAAATACAATAAAACTGCGACATGCTACGCTATTTATGCGTCACTAACCAGCAATTATGGATCTGTTTATTGCGCTCAAAATCCAGCGGTCGGGTTTTAGCTGAAATTTCCACCGCACTTAATCCCAATTCATTGAGACTGGCAAAATCCATTTTAAAACCGCGTTTATTATTGGAAAAAATCAGGGTACCGTGCGGACGCAAAATCCGTTTTAATTCACTCATCAATGTAATATGATCGCGCTGCACATCCCAACTGTCTTCCATCCGTTTGGAATTGGAAAATGTCGGCGGATCAACGAAAATCAGATCAAACTGCCGCTCGCATTTTGCCAACCATTGCAAGCAATCCGCCTGAATCAATGTGTGCTGCTTGCCGTTCAGATCATTTAAGATCAAATTCTGCTCCGCCCAGTTTAAATAGGTATTCGACATATCTACCGTGGTGGTAGAGCGTGCTTGCCCTAGCGCGGCATGCACCGTCGCCGAACCGGTGTACGCAAATAAGTTTAAAAAATCCTTGTCCTGCGCCATTTCCCCAATCATTTTTCGGGTCAGTCGGTGATCTAAAAATAAACCGGTATCCAGATAATCGGTTAAATTGACCCACAATTTAGCGCCATATTCATTCACATAAAAATATTCACCTTTGTTCGCCAACTTTTCATATTGATTCGTGCCCTTTTGCTTTTGGCGTACTTTTAAAATCAATTTGTTGGTTTCCACGCCCGTCACTTTCAAGGTGGCATTTACCGCGTCCAACAAACGCTGACGCGCTTTGTTTTCATCAATATTTTTCGGCGCGGCATATTCCTGCACCACAATATGATCACCGTACCTATCAACCGCAAGATTGTATTCGGGCAGATCCGCATCATACAGCCGATACGCATCCAGCCCTTGCTGCATCGCCCATTTCTCAATTTTTTTGCAATTTTTCTGCAAGCGATTGGCAAAATCCGGCGCAATTTGTGCGCTATCGCTCTTTAATTCTCCGTAATTTTTCACCGCGCTTTCAGTCTGAGCCGCCACCTGCGTTTCGGCAATCCGATAATTTTTCTGCACACATTCCAGCGGACCGTTTTTCGCTTTAAATTGGCGGTGCGAACGTAAACGCAAGCAATCCAGCAACGCCGGCTCAGCACTGAAAACCGACAGATTCCAACCGCCGAACTGCGCTTTTACACGCTGTCCGAATACCGAATACAGCGCGATCAGCGCTGGCGTGGCACCTAAACGTTCGCCATAAGGCGGGTTACAAATCAACGTACCTTTTTCCTGACTCGGATTTTTTAACGCTGCCACATCTCCTTGTTTCCATTGGATCAAATGCGCGACTCCTGCCCTTACCGCATTTTTCTGCGCTTTTTGCAACACCCGATAATCAAGGTCAAAACCATAAAAGTGTGGCTTCGGATTAGTGTTAAATTGCCGCTCGGCTAAAGTAATCGCTTCAGCTTTCACCTTGTCCCACGCTGCTTGATTATGTCCTTTCCAAAAATCAAATCCCCAGTGCAGACGATGCAGCTGCGGTGCAATGCGCGCTTCCATTTGCGCCGCTTCAATCAGCAACGTTCCCGAACCGCACATGGGATCAAGCAGCGGCGTTCCCTGCTGCCAGCCGGAGCGCAACACAATTGCGGCGGCCAGCGTTTCGCGCAGCGGCGCTTTACCCGCCTCCTCACGATACCCGCGCAAGTGCAGCGCTTCGCCGCTTAAATCCAGTGACAAAATGACATCTTCACGGTTCAAATAGACGTGAATGCGAATATCTGGCTGTGTTTTATCGACATTCGGGCGGCGCTTGCCGTGACGTTCAAAATAATCCACAATGCCGTCTTTTACTCGCATCGCACCAAACTGAGTATGACGGATTTCACGGTTCGTGCCGTTAAAGTCAACCAAAAACGTCGTATTGTCATCGAAATACTCCAGCCAGTTTTGTCCGACCACGGTCGAATAAAGATCCAGCTCAGTATAAATTTTACTGCTGACAATCGGCAGCAAAATGCGCGAGCTTAATCTCGACCATAACAAGGTGCGATATAAGGTTTCGTCATCGGCTGAAAAATGCACGCCGCCCTGTACCACCTGACAGTCATTTGCGCCCAGTTCGGTCAGCTCGGTCTTTAATAATTCTTCAAAACCACGGGCGGTGGTCGCAAACAGTTTTTTCATAAATATTCTCATTGGTGATAAAAAATTGCAGAGATTATAGCAGAGAGGAAAAGTGCGGTCGATTTTAATTGAGAATTGGAAAAGGCGCAGACTTGCCCGACTGCGCCCTGTTGGAGACGGGTTATTTCAAACAATCGAAATAACTGTCGGCAGTATATTGCAGGAAGTTGGCATACGAATTTTTGCCCAGTTTCACCGCATCGCCCATCGGATCCAGACGGCCGACTTTCACTCCGGTACCTTTGTGCAGGGTGTCGATCACTTTCGGGGTAAATTGCGGTTCAGCAAACAAGCAACTGACTTTATGTTCTTCAATTTCATGCTTAATTGCCGCAATGGTTTTCGCGCCCGGCGCAACCAGCGGATTAATGGTAAATGCACCGATCTGTTTCAGATCATAGGCGGCATTGAAATAGGTGTAGGCATCGTGGAACACATAAAAGCCTTTATCATGCACCGGCGCCAGCTGCTGTTTAATTTTTTCACTTTGCGCCGTTAAAGTGCGGTCGAATTCCGCTAAGTTTTGTTCAATCACGCTGCGTTTTTCCGGATATCGTTCGCTCAAGCGCTGAGCAATTTTCTTGGCGACGATTGCGCTGATTTCCGGCGAATACCAAACGTGCCAGTTGGTGCTTAAGTTATCATGCTGATGCGCATGTCCCGCCGTATGCGAATCTGTTTTATGTTCATGCTCATGACCATTAGCGTGGTCGTGGTCGTGACCATGATGGTGATGTTCGCCTTTATGCAACATATCATCACTGATTTCCGAAATTTCGGTAATGGTCAGTACGTTTTTCCGATCAATATCACGCAGTACTGAAGTATCAAGGAACAGATCCACATCTTCACCCACCCAAACAATCAGTTCGGCAGATTTGATTTTTTGCAGATCGGAGGGTTTTAAACTGTAATCATGCGGTGAGGCGCCCATCGGTACCAGCACCTCGGTATCGGTTACGCCGTCGGCAATGGATGAGGCAATAAAGCCCAGTGGTTTGATTGAAGTCAACACCGTTGCACTCGCAACGGCGGAAAAAGACATAATTGCCGCAGCGACAGCGGCTTTTTTAAACGTATTATGTAAAGCGTTCATAGGCTATCCTCTAGTTAAGAATAATTATCAGAAACCGCACTAGCTTATACGCTTTTTACCGGAATTACTATCTTTTTTTTTCTAAAAAAATAAGTCATTGCTGCGCCAGCAATAATTTATCAATCACCTGAGCGACGGCAAAAAAGCCGAATGTGGCGGTAATCATGGTTGCCGCGCCAAATCCGTTGGCACAATTCATGCTTGCCGAAGTCTCACAACTGCCATCTGTTTGCGGAAAAATTAACGGTTGAGTAGAAAACACGCAGCTGACACCGAATTTTCGCTTCGGATTTTGACTGAAACCGTATTCCTTGCGTAAAATCGACCGCACTTTTGCCGCCAGCGGATCCTGTATGGTTTTGCTTAAATCGGCAATCTGAATCTGACTCGGATCGGTCTGACCGCCAGCACCGCCAACGGTAATGATCTTAATTTTATGCCGTTTGCAATAGGCAATCAGCGCCGCTTTGGTTTTCACACTGTCAATGGCGTCAATCACATAATCATAGCCCCGATTCAGATAATCAGCCAGATTCTCCACGCTAATAAAATCATCAATAATATTAACCTGACATTCTGGATTGATCAGACGAACACGTTCCGCCATGGCTTCGGTTTTCAGCAGTCCGATATGACCACTCAGTGCGTGGATCTGGCGGTTAATATTTGTCACGCAAATATCATCCATATCGATCATGGTAATGTGCCCGACCCCCGAACGCGCCAACGCTTCCACCGCCCAAGACCCCACGCCGCCGATACCGATAACGCAAATATGCGCTTGTTGCAGACGCGCAAGCGCAGCAGCGCCGTATAAGCGCCCGATGCCACCGAAACGGCGTTCATAATTGTCCATACGCTGCTGCATTATTGTAATAACCACACCCGTCCGTAATGTTTTGATAAGCCGGCAATATGCCCCGCCTGATCGCCGACGCCGCGATACAAGTCGAAATGATGACCTTTCACTGCACCGCCCACATCAAGCGCTACCATTAAATGCAGTTTATGTTCACCAGTCCAGTTGCCGTTATTATCAATTTGCGGCACTTCCACCAACACCACCGAACCAGACGGAATCAGGTTGCGGTCGGAAGCAATTGATGCCATCGGCACTAAAGGTACGCCGGCGGAGCCTTTTACCTGCCCGGTCGGATCGTTTTTAAAGAACACATAAGACGGATTACGTTCCAGTAATTCCTGCAAACGGGAAGGATTTGCCTGCGCCCAGTCTTTAATTGCCTGAATGGACATTTTTTCTTTCGGAATTTCACCGTCTTCCACCAACAAACGCCCAACCGCCACATAATCAAAACCGTTTTGTCCGGCATAAGCAAAATAGTTCAGATCGCCGTTACCGAAGTCCACATAGCCGCTGCCCTGCACACCCAACAGGAAGTTGTCAATCATAGAATCGCTGTATGCCAGTTCCAGCCCTTGTCCCTGCAATGCGCCAGCATAAATCTGTGCGCGACTGAAACGTTTTTGTATCGGTAAGGCGTAAATCGGCTGGTTATATTTGCCCTGCTGAGTCCGGCGGGCATGGATAACCGGGGAATAATAGCCGGTCATCAGCACATTCTGATAACCGTCTTGCCCTTTCATCACCATCGGCTGAATGCCGAAAGTGGCTAATTCATCAACATTCGCGCCGGCTAATACCCAGTTTGTCACTTTGCCGTAAGTTGGTGCAAAGCGATTGGTTAAACGGCTCGAATAGCTACGGACATTGGAGAGTTGGGTTAAAAAATCGCCTTGATTAATAACCGCACTTTTGTTTTCTACCGATAATACCGGCATCAAAACAGCCTGCTGATAAGTGCGTCCGGCATATTTCGCGCCGAATAATTCCGGATTGGCTAAACTGTTATCGGTACTGCCTTTGCCGGGCTGAGGTTTGGAAGAACAGGCCGCTAATACGGCGATGCCGAACAAGGCGGCGAATTTGATTGTCATTCTTGGTTGAATACGCATTGTAATACCTAAAAGACCGAGTAAATGGAAACGCCATAAGGTAACAAAAAATGCACTGAATATATAGTGCTTTTTAATAAATTTTCCTTGCTTGGTTGCGGGAAAATGCGTCGGATCGTTTATTTTTATAACAACCGTTCAACATTCGTCTTATTTTCGCTTGCATTAAAAATTTAATCGCGTATAGTACGCCCTCACAGACGCGGGGTGGAGCAGCTTGGTAGCTCGTCGGGCTCATAACCCGAAGGCCGTCGGTTCAAATCCGGCCCCCGCAACCAGATTGTTAAAGCCGTGAATAAATTTATTTACGGCTTTTATTTTTATCTCTGATCGGCAATCAAAGGCACAAAAAAACCGCTACACTTGCGAGTAACGGTTTGTGAAAAGGTTGTTTGATTACGCCAGAATCGTTACATTCTCGGCTTTTTTTCCGCGTTTATCATCAACAATATCAAAAGCTACCGCTTGACCTTCTTTCAGGGTACGAAATCCGTTTGACTGGATTGCTGAAAAATGTACGAATACATCTTCTCCGCTTTCCGCCTGTAGAAAACCAAAACCTTTTGTTTCATTGAACCATTTAACGGTTCCTTTATTTTGAGACATTACATAATCCTAATTAATAAACAATACTGAGATAACGCAATAATATTGTGATGATATTTTACTCCAGCCACGCACTTATTCGGGTTATCCTTTTTGCTTGATAAAGCGCAGTTATACTATCAGTATATATGACAAATAGCACGCGTTATTTAACATCACCGGTATGATTTGTCAGCGACAATTTATCCAGTATCTTCCGATGAATGCCAGCGAAGCTGCCGTTCGACATCACCAATATGTGATCCGTCGGTTTCGCCTCGCCTACGATCATATCCGCCAATTTATCCGGATTTGCCGACCAGCTCGCTGGCTGCACGCATTGGTTGGCAATATCTACCACATTCCAAGGGATACTTTCCGGCTGCAATAAGAACACATGATCGGCACGCGCCAGCGCCGGTGCCAGATCATCTTTATGCACGCCCATTTTCATGGTGTTGGAACGCGGTTCAAGCACCGCCAGAATGCGCACACCGCCGCCGACTTTGTCGCGAAGTGCGGTCAATGTTGCCAGAATTTCCGCCGGATGATGAGCAAAATCATCGTACACGGTGATCCCGTTAACTTCACCTTTTACTTCCAACCGGCGTTTGGCATTCACAAAATCGGAAAGCGCCGCACAGGCATGTTTGATACTGACGCCGACATGATAAGCCGCCGCAATTGCCATTAGCGCATTATGCATATTATGCTGTCCGACGATATTCCATTTCACCGTAGCGGCAAGTTCGCCATGATGAAAAACGTTAAATTCAGTACTGTCGTTGGTAATACGTTCCGCATACCAATCCTGATCTGCGCCTAAAAACTGGGTTTCCGACCAACATCCCATCTCAAGGGTTTCTTTCACGCTTTGTTCCGCCGCCACCGAAAGAATGCGACCGCTGGCGGGAATGGTGCGGATCATGTGATGAAACTGCCGCTGAATCGCTTTCAGATCGTCGAAAATATCCGCATGATCAAAACCGATATTATTGATAATCAAAGTTTTTGGATTGTAATGAACAAATTTGGAACGTTTATCGAAAAATGCCGTATCGTATTCGTCGGCTTCGATCACAAAAAACCGCCCTTTACCAAGTCGAGCTGAAGTACCGAAATTACCAGCAATACCGCCGATTAAAAAGCCCGGTTCCAGCCCGTTTTGTTGTAAAATCCAACTTAGCATGCCGGTGGTGGTGGTTTTGCCGTGCGTCCCAGAGACCGCCAGCACCCAGCGCTCGCGTAATAAATGGTCATGCAGCCACTGTGGACCGGAGGTATAAGGCAAATTATGCTCCAACACATATTCAACACAGGGATTACCACGTTTCATCGCATTGCCGATCACGACCAAATCCGGCGCCGGCTGTAGTTGGGACACTTCATAATGCGGGATAATCTCAATACCGCTTTGCTGCAAAAATGTGCTCATCGGCGGATACACATTGGTGTCCGAGCCCGTAACTTTGTAGCCCATTTGCTTGGCGATAATTGCGACGCCACCCATGAAAGTTCCGCAAATACCCAGTATATGAAGATGTTTTTGTATCATTTGTTATCTCTTGATAAAAAAGTTAGTATAAAAATGTGGTTAGGATCACAGATTAAAAATCAGCTTTGTAGCCCGAAACTAAAGGTTGCTATAATAAATCAACTCAGAAAGAGAGTAAATTATTAATCAAACAGGATAACAATATGAAGACATTAGGACAGTTCATTATAGAAAAACAAGCGGAATATCCGAACGCCAAGGGCGAATTATCGGGCATTCTTTCTTCCATACGATTAGTGGCGAAAGTGATTCACCGCGACATCAACAAAGCCGGATTGACAAATAATATTATCGGCAACTCCGGAGTTGAAAACGTGCAGGGCGAAGCACAAATGAAACTGGATTTATTTGCCCACAATACGATGAAACAGGCATTGATCGCGCGGGAAGAAGTGGCGGGCTTTGCCTCCGAGGAAGAGGAAAATTTCGTTGCTTTCGATACCGAGCGCGGTCGCAATGCCAAATACGTTATTCTGACCGATCCGCTGGACGGATCTTCTAATATTGATGTCAATGTGGCGGTAGGCACCATCTTCTCAATTTATCGCCGCATTTCGCCTATTGGTACACCGGTTACGCTGGAAGATTTCCTACAACCGGGTAATCGTCAGGTCGCCGCCGGTTATATCGTTTACGGTTCTTCCACCATGCTGGTTTATACCACCGGTAACGGCGTCAACGGTTTTACTTACGATCCGTCGCTCGGCGTGTTCTGTTTATCCCATGAAAATATTCAAATTCCGCCAAGCGGCACAATTTATTCCATTAATGAAGGGCAATATCTGAAATTCCCGCTCGGTGTTAAAAAATACATTAAATACTGTCAGGAAGAGGATAAAGCCAGCCAACGACCTTACACCTCGCGCTATATCGGCTCGCTGGTTTCCGACTTCCACCGTAACATGTTGAAAGGCGGTATTTATATTTATCCAAGCGCCACCACCTACCCGAAAGGTAAACTGCGTTTGCTGTATGAAGGCAATCCGATGGCATTTTTAGCAGAACAAGCGGGGGGCATTGCCAGCGACGGTTATCACCGCATTCTAGATATTCGACCTACGCAGCTGCATCAGCGCATTCCGCTGTTTATCGGTTCGAAGAACATGGTTGAAAAAGCGCAGGACTTTATGCGCGAATTCGGTTAATGAAACGGTTATTCCACATCTCAAGGCAAAACCAAAACGGCAACCTGCGGGTTGCCGTTTGATTTATCAATAGGTAATATCCGGGTTACTCACCGTCATGATCGGAAAAACGCTCAATACGTGCGCCCAGCGCGCGCAGTTTTTCCTCAATATGTTCATAACCGCGATCAATATGATAAATACGATCCACAATGGTTTCGCCAGTGGCAATGCAGCCCGCCAGCACCAAACTGATCGAGGCGCGTAAATCAGTGGCCATCACTTCGGCACCAGAAAGCCGTTCGACCCCATGACAAATCGCGGTATTGCCTTCGATTTCCGCTTTACCGCCCATACGTACCAATTCGGGAATGTGCATAAAACGATTTTCGAAAATGGTTTCCGTAATAATACTGGTTCCGCAGGCAACCATATTCAGTAATGTAAATTGCGCCTGCATATCGGTCGGAAATCCCGGATAAGGTGCAGTGCGAATATTCACCGCTTTCGGGCGATAACCGAACATATCCAAGGTGATCGTATCCTCTTTGACATCAACCTGCGCACCCGCTTCGCGCAGTTTATCAATCACCGCATCAAGGGTATCTGCTTTCGCATTTTTACACACAATGCGTCCGCCGGAAATCGCAGCAGCCACCAAAAAAGTCCCGGTTTCAATCCGATCGGCAACAATACTGTGTTCACAGCCACCCAAACGTTCCACCCCTTCAATGGTAATCGTATCGGAACCGGCGCCGCTGATTTTCGCCCCCATTTTATTCAGGAAAACGGCGGTGTCGGTAATTTCCGGTTCACGAGCGGCATTTTCAATCACGGTGGTACCTTTTGCCAAGGTGGCGGCGATCATAATGGATAACGTAGCACCGACGCTGACTTTTTCCATTACAATACGGGTTCCCGCCAGTCGATTATCTACATAGGCTTTCACATAGCCGTCTTCCAGCGTAATTTTAGCGCCTAAACGCTCCAGACCACTGATGTGCAAATCGACCGGTCTTGCACCGATAGAACAGCCGCCCGGCAAAGAAACTTGCCCTTGATTAAATCGGGCAACCAACGGCGCCAACGCCCAAATCGATGCGCGCATGGTTTTAACCAGCTCGTAAGGTGCCGTGAAATGATCAATATGAGATGCATCCAAATGCACTTTGCCTTGCTCGTCGCGTTCAGCCACCACACCTAAACGGCGCAGAATTTTTAAGGTCGTATCAATATCCTTAAGTTCCGGCACATTGCTTAGCACAACCGGCTCTTGCGCCAGAATCGCGGCGAACAAAATTGGCAGCGCAGCATTTTTTGCCCCGGAAATATTTACCGTACCGCTCAAACGGGACTGACCATAAACACGAAATTTTTGCATAATAATTTACCACAGCTTAGTTTAGAGGATTAAGTAAACGTTCGCGTTTCCATTTTTCAACGCTGAAAGTTTTGATTGTCAGCGCATGAATCTCACCGCTGGAGAAATAGTCCATTAACGGCGCATAAATCGTTTGCTGCTGCTTAACTCGGGATAAACAGGCGATCTCATCATCCACCACAATCACGCCGAAATGGGCGTCTTCTCCCTGCACGTACACTTCATCAAGATTTAAAGCCTGTTTTAGAATTCGTTCAATTTCCTGAGTTTCCATTAAGTTTTCCGTCAAATTGTAAAAAAGGAGTTATCCACTCGGATAAACCGAACAGATCCGCTAACGTCACTAATTGCACGGGGGCGTGCGCTATCACCTGCCGCTGCACATTCAGGCGCTGGCAAAGGTGAATCAAATCACACAATAAGGCAAAACCGGCGCTGTCAATACGCGTAATACCCGCCAGCTCCCAAACCACAAAACGCCCGCTCAGTTTCTCCGCCGATAAAAAAGAAGAACGTTGCCGCCACAATGGCAGCAACGTATTTCTGGATAACTCTCCCGTTAATCGAAGCGCTATCTTATCATCATTGCAGGTAGATTCCCAACTCAAACCGTTATTGCTTTGCATTGGATTATTTGCCTAAGGTTACCGGCACATTAGCCGCTTTGCGCACCTGAGCAGTCAGCGCGTCAATACCGTCTTTACGCAAAATAGGCGCCCATTCCTGTTTTTTGGTATCCACCATGCTGACACCTTCTGCCGCCATGTCATACACCTGCCATTGTCCAGTTTTACTGTTTTTACGCCAGAAAAAGTTAAGATTAATCGGCGCGGCATTGCCGTTTTGCAGCACTTTTACCCGAATACTGACCTGATTATCGGACACGTTTTTCGGTTTTTCAATCTCGATTTTCTGTTGAGTGTACATCGTCAGCGCCTGTGCATAAGCCTGTTCAATAAATTTATCGAACGCGGCGAAAAAGTTTGTCCGCTGCTCCGGCGTGGTCGATTTAAAATATTGTCCCAATACCAGTGAGCCAGCATAATTCACATGCACATAAGGCATTAAATCCTGACGTACGATGGTTTTTAAATAATTCGGATCCTGCTTAACTTTACTCTGATTGGCAGCGATATCACTGAACAGTTTATCCGACGCCTGCTGCATTAGGGCATAAGGACTGTCATCGGCAAACGCCTGTAACGCAAAAAGTGCGGTCATTATCACGAAAGTTTTTGCTAACCAGCGGTTTAATTTAATTTTTAACATTGAGTTCTCCCGTTCAAATAGCGTTAAAAAAGAGGTTCTGCATTACTGATGAGCCGCTTCGGCAGAGTCCTTATCCTGCTCGGCGTGCTCAGATTTATTTTTATCGCCGTACAAGAACTGACCGATAAGGTCTTCCAGTACCATGGCTGATTTGGTGTCAATGATTTTACTGCCGTCTTTTAGCATTGCGGTGGTTTCACCGTCATCAAAGCCGAGGCTCAGCGCCACATATTGTTCGCCTAACAAGCCCGAGGTTTTGATCGACAGCGAACTGTTGTCCGGAATCTCGTTATATGCCTGATTAATAGCGATTTTAACCACCGGCAGATAAGTTTTAGGATCCAATTCGATATCCGTTACCCGACCAATCACCACACCGCCGACTTTTAACGGCGCCCGTACTTTTAGTCCGCCGATATTGTCAAAAGTTGCACTGATATGATAACTTTTCGCTTCGTTAAACCCTTGCACATTCGCCACTTTCAGCCCCAAAAAGACCAATGCCGCAATGCCGAGTAATAAAAATAAGCCGACCCAAAATTCGTATTTAGTTGTTTGTCGCATAAAATGTCCTGATTTTTTACCGCACTTTTAATTCACTTAACCCGCTCCGAACATCACTGCCGTGAGCACAAAATCCAATCCCAGCACAACCAAAGAGGCATTTACTACCGTTTTGGTGGTGGCTTTACTGATGCCTTCCGAAGTCGGAATACAGTTATAACCGTTAAACAACGCAATCCAAACCACCGATATGGCAAAACAGAGACTTTTAATAAATCCGTTAAAAATATCGTAGCTCCAGCTGACCGAATTTTGCATCACCGACCAGAAACTGCCGGCATCCACGCCTTTCCAGTCCACACCGACCAATGAACCGCCCCAAATCCCGACAGCAGTAAAAATAATCGCCAGAACCGGCATCGCGATCACGCCGGCCCAAAAACGCGGCGAAATAACCCGACGCAGCGGATCTACCGCCATCATTTCCAGACTGGACAACTGTTCGGTCGCTTTCATTAAACCGATTTCCGCCGTTAACGCGGAACCGGCACGCCCGGCAAATAAAAGTGCGGTCACAACCGGCCCTAATTCGCGCAGCAGCGAGAGCGCCACCAACTGTCCGAGGCTGGTTTCCGCCGCAAAATCGACTAAAACCACATAACCTTGCAGACCGATCACCATACCGATAAATAACCCCGACAGCATGATAATCAATAAAGATTGCACACCTAACACATGCAATTGCTTAATTAACAACGGAAAATGCTTTCTCACCTGTGGTTTGCCGATTAACGCCCCCCACAGCATAAAACCGGCGCTGCCGAGCGAGCGACAGACATTTATCGCCGAGCGACCCAATGCGGCAATCATATTTACCATCATTCAAATAACTCCTGCACATAATCCCGCGCCGGATAATGAAAATGCACCGGACCGTCGGCTTCACCTTTAATAAACTGAATCACCTGCGGATCATCGCTGGCGAGCAGTTGTGATGCGCTGCCCTCGGCAATAACCCGTTTATCTGCAATAATATACGCATAATCAGCAATACTCAGCACTTCCTGCACATCATGAGACACCACAATGGAAGTCAATTGTAATGCTTCATTTAAGCGTTTTATCAGGCTGATAATCACGCCCATGCTGATCGGATCCTGCCCGGTAAAGGGCTCATCGTACATGATTAGATCCGGATCCAGCGCAATGGTTCTTGCCAGCGCCGCTCGTCTTGCCATCCCGCCGGATAGCTCCGAGGGCATCAGGTCGGCGGCACCGCGCAGACCGACGGACTCCAATTTCATTAATACGATTTTACGAATCAGCGCTTCCGGCAAACGGGTGTGTTCACGAATGGTAAAAGCGACATTATCAAAAGTGGAAATGTCGGTGAAAAGCGCACCGGACTGAAACAACATGCCCATGCGATTGCGCGCGCGGTACAGTTCAGCGCGAGACATTTTACAAATATCCTGTCCGTCAAACAGAATTTCGCCCCGTTCCGGAATTAACTGCCCACCGATAAGTTTCAGCAAGGTGGTTTTACCGATGCCCGACGGTCCCATAATTGCGGTAATTTTGCCTTGTTCGACCCGCAAATTAAGATTGTCGTAAATAATGCGTTCACCGCGTTTAAAAGTGAGATTTTTCACCTCAACCAAGGGTTTAACCATAAAACCGTTCTTTGCCTTGTTTTCGATACAAAAAATGAAGTTAGTGATATTCCACGAATTCAGGCGGAATGTCAAATCTAAATCCGCTTTCCTGTTTGACCGCGATTTAATAAAAACGTTCCTGAATAAATATTTCCACTAAAATAGCACCGCACTTTTATCCACATTTATAGGCTTTTTATCGGTGCTGGTTATTTGCTTTTAAAAATTATGCTATTATTCGTTTCTGATTTTTTAACAACCGACGAGCCGACACAGTTATGAAGAGCCGCTGGAATATCGTTTTATCCGTCATCACCTTGGCATTACTTGCTTGGTTTTACAGCCTGCATCAAGATGATGAAAACCTCAATGATCTCATCAAATCCGATGACGGTCCGGAATATATCGGTCAGAAAATGCAAACTACCGTGTACTCGCCTAGCGGCAAAAAACAATATTTGGCGCTTTCCGAGAAAGTGGAACATTATGCCAACGACAAACATACGGATTTCCACAAACCGATTGTGTATCTGTTTGACGTTCAGACCGAACAATTAGGCGGGCAAAGCTGGAAAATCAGCGCGGATAACGCCAAATTAAGCAACGAAAATATGCTGTATTTAACCGGCAACGTCACCGTACAAAGCCTGTTAGCCGATTCCCGCTTGCAACGGGTGGAAACGCAAAGTGCGGTGGTGAATTTAAAGACGCAGGATATTACATCTGATACAATGGTCACCATTAACGGCTTAAACTTTAATTCCACCGGATTAAAGCTAAGCGGTAATTTACAACAACAAATCGCCACCCTGAAAGAGCAGGTAAGAACACATTATGAAATCAATAAACAATAAAGTTTTATTACTCACAACCCTGATGATAACATCCTTGCCGGTACTGGCATTAAAAGACGATACCAATCAGCCGATTAATATCGAGTCCGATAATCAGTCTCTGGATATGGAAAACAGTGTGGTGACATTCTCTGATAATGTTGTGATTACGCAGGGTTCTATTCTGATCAAAGCCAATAAAGTGGTGATTACCCGACCGCCAGAAAATTCGGGCAAAAAGGAAACTGTCGATGCGTTCGGCACACCGGTCACTTTCCATCAGCTGCTGGACGACGGCAAACCGGTGGACGGTAAAGCCAATAAAGTCCATTATGATCTGGGTACAGAGTTTCTCACCCTGACCGGCAATGCTGAATTAAAACAGCTGGACAGTAAAATTAACGGCGAACTCATCACTTACGATGTGAAAAAACAGCAGTTGAAAGCCAACGGAGACGGAAAATCACGTGTGAAAACCGTATTAATTCCGACCCAGTTAAATGAGCAGAAGAAGAAAAAATAGGATTTTGATGTTATGTCTATTCTTTATGCTGAAAATCTCACCAAAAGTTATAAAAGCCGTCAAGTGGTTGCCGACGTCAGCTTAACCGTGAATTCAAATGAAATTGTCGGGTTGCTCGGACCTAACGGCGCAGGAAAAACCACAACCTTTTATATGGTGGTCGGTCTGATACGTCATGATCAGGGCAAAATCCGTATTGATGACGAAGATATCAGCCTGTTGCCGATGCACAACCGCGCCCAGCGCGGGATCGGCTACCTGCCGCAGGAAGCCTCTATTTTCCGTCGCCTCAGCGTGTATGATAATCTGATGGCGGTACTGGAAATTCGCAAAGATCTTAACGGCAGACAGCGCCGAGAAAGAGCGGACGAACTGATTGACGAATTCAACATCGGACATATTCGCGATAATTTGGGGCAATCATTATCGGGCGGGGAACGCCGCAGAGTCGAGATTGCACGCGCGCTTGCCGCCAATCCCAAATTTATTCTGCTGGATGAACCCTTTGCTGGCGTCGATCCGATCTCCGTAATTGATATTAAAAAAATCATTATGGATCTGCGCGATCGCGGGCTCGGCGTGCTTATCACGGATCATAACGTACGTGAAACGCTGGATGTCTGCCAACGCGCTTACATTGTCAGTGCCGGTAAAATGATCGCCACCGGCACTCCAGAGGCAGTGATGAACAACGAGCATGTCCGCCGCGTATATTTAGGCGAACAATTCAAATTATAGCGACAGTTTATCCTTATGGTGACATTTACCCAATTACTAACGCCCGACAATATTCGTCAAGGCGTAGTGTGTTCCAGCAAAAAACGCGTATTTGAAATGATCGGACGGATTGTCGCGCCGCAGCTTGAACTGCCCGACAGCGAACATTGCGGCTTTGACTATCTGTTTAATCGCGAAAAACTGGGCAATTCAGGCTTAGGCAACGGCGTCGCCATGCCTAAAGGTAGATTGCCGGAGGAAAATAAACCGATCGCCGTATTTCTACAGCTGGATACCCCAATTAACTATGAAGCGGCGGATCACCGTGAAGTGGATTTGATTTTCGCTTTATTCATCCCCGCGCAACGCTGTGCCGAATTTTCACAGTCGGTATTACCGGAATTGGCGGAAAAATTATTGGATAAAACACTGTGCAAACAGCTGAGAAGCGCACAAAGTGCGGAGGAAATCTGGCAGATTTTTGCCCATGCCGATCACCTTCATCAGGAAGTCTCTGAACCGACACCAAACGAACGATAACAGGTGCAAGTTATGGAAATCATCATTATCAGCGGTCGCTCCGGCGCGGGAAAATCCGTAGCGTTGCGTGCACTGGAGGACATCGGATATTATTGCGTTGATAACCTGCCGGTGGATTTACTGCCGCAGCTGGTCGAAATTTTGTCCACTAATCAGTCTTCCGTTGCCATCAGCATTGACATTCGCAATCTACCGAATACCTCCTCACAGCTGGAACAAGTGCTCACTCGGTTACAGGAACATCATCAGCTTAAAATCATCTTTCTGGATACAGATCGCAGCACTTTAATCAGACGCTACAGCGATTCGCGCCGCCTGCATCCGCTGTCAATTCAGGATTTGTCTCTTGAAGCGGCGATTGAGGCGGAACAGGCTTATCTGGAACCGCTGATTCAACAAGCCAATATCATTATTGATACCGCGCATTTGTCCACGCACGAACTGGCGGAACGACTGCGTGAATTTCTGCGCGGCAATACAGAAAAAGAGCTGAAAATAGTGGTGGAATCCTTTGGTTTTAAATATGGTTTACCGCTTGATGCGGATTATGTCTTTGACGTGCGTTTTCTGCCGAACCCGCATTGGAACCCGGAACTGCGCCCGATGACCGGTTTAGATAAACCCGTTGCCGAGTTTCTGAATAAACACAATGAAGTCAATAATTTTATTTATCAGACCCGTAGCTATATCGAAACTTGGCTGCCGATGCTGGAGCAGAATAATCGCAGTTATTTAACCATTGCAATCGGCTGTACCGGTGGCAAACACCGTTCAGTATATATCGCACAACAATTGGGCGAATACTTTCTGGCGAAAGGGAAAAACGTCCGAATTCAGCATAAATCCTTAGAACGACATAAAAAATGACGGATAACATAAAAAAAGTGCGGTAATTTTTACCGCACTTTTTCGTTGCTTAAGGTTTATAAATAATTTCAACGCCTTCTTCATCTTCTTCTGACCAGTCGTCCCAATCATCATCGTTTTCATCATCTGCCATTGCGTGTTGCGCCAGCTGAGTCTGATGATAATCATCCCATTTAAACGCCACTTCGGCAGGCTGTTCAAGCGCTTGTCCGGTTTCACGCGGATTGGCATCGATAAAGTCCATAATATCACGACACAGTGACTGTACCTGTTCGCCGGTTACCGCAGAAATCAGATAATAATCCTCTTCCCAGGCCAGACGCTGCACAATCTCCGCTGCACGCTGCTGCGCCTCTTCGTCGGATAACGTATCAATTTTATTAAACACCAGCCAACGCGGCTTATCCGCCAGCGTTTCGCTATAACGGAATAATTCCGTTTCGATAATGGCGATATTATCTGCCGGATCACTGCCGTCAATCGGCGCGATATCCACCAAATGAATCAGCACGCGACAGCGCTCCAAATGCTTTAAGAAACGAATGCCGAGCCCCGCCCCGTCAGCAGCCCCTTCAATGAGCCCCGGAATATCGGCAATCACGAAACTGCGGCTGGCGTCAACTCGGGCAACACCCAGGCTCGGCACTAAAGTCGTGAAAGGATAATCGGCAACTTTCGGTTTTGCCGCCGACACGGCGCGGATAAACGTGGATTTACCGGCATTTGGTAATCCCAGCATGCCAACATCAGCCAACAGCATTAATTCCAGCTGCAAATCCCGCTTTTCGCCCGGCGTTCCGTTAGTTTTCTGACGCGGCGCGCGGTTTACCGACGATTTGAAACGGGTGTTGCCCAAACCATGATAACCGCCTTTTGCGATCAACATTTTAGCGCCGTGTTCGGTCAAATCACCCAATACTTCTTTGGTATCATTATCGATCGCCCGCGTTCCCACCGGAACGCGTAAAGTAATATCCTTGCCTCGCCGTCCGGTGCAATCGGAACTGCGCCCGTTTTCGCCCCGTTCGGCGGCAAAGCGCTTTTCAAAGCGATAATCAATTAACGTATTCAGATTTTCATCCGCCAGCAAATAAACATCACCGCCATCACCGCCGTCACCGCCGTCCGGTCCGCCTTTTGGAATATATTTCTCGCGACGGAAACTGACACAGCCATTACCGCCGTCACCAGCCTCAACACGAATCAAGGCTTCATCAATAAACTTCATATTGTCTCCTCATGGTTTTCTATCTTATTTATTTTCGCTAAAAACTGACCGCACTTTGACTGAGCACCGGTTTAATCCGGGATTTTTATTTTCTGTACCGCCTTCGGCTTGATAAAACGGTGCCCAATTGCAGAAGTCATCGCTCCGAAGACCACCACCAGCGCACCAATATAGCTGATGGAATTTAATTCCGGTGCAGCGAAATGCTGCGGTAAAAAATAGTGCAGCAAATGGGAAAATAAAATGGTAAATAACGGCACCAGCGTAATCACTACGCTAACTTTCGCCACATCCCAACGATTCAGCGCTTCGGCATACGCGCCATAACCTATCAGGGTATTCAGGCAGCAATAAATAAAACATAGTAAGGTAAAGCCGCTTAAGGCGTTCACCTGCGCAACTTCAGCAAAGGGCGTAAACACAACCGCACAACCGAAGTAAATCATCAGCAGCACCTGCTGCGAGCTGAACCGACGCAGCATCAATTTTTGCGCTAAACCGTAAGTTACCCAGATAATTGATGCACAAACGCTTAAGATAACCCCGATAAAATAATCGTTTAAGCGAGTAAAGTCCTCAAATCGATCATTAAAAAACAGGCATAAACCGATAATCAGCACAAAAATCCCGATTTTCTGATGCAGCCCCAGTGTTTCCTTAAAAATAACAACCCCACAAAACAGCATCATAAATGACGATAAATGAATAAAGATCTGCGCTACTGCCGGCTCAATAAAGCGCAACGATGAGTTAAATAACGAAAAATTCCCCGCCAGCCCGAGAATACCGATAATCGCCAGTCCGACAAAATAGCGGTTGAGCTGGGAGAATTTCGGCAATTTCCCGCTTAAACCAAGCAGCAACAATAATGCCAGCGTCGCGACCAGAAAGCGATACCAAACAATAGTCAGCGTATCCATGGCGGTTAACACTTGTTTTAGGGCGAGCGGCAGCGATCCCCATGCCATTGCGGTGACTAACGCAAACATAAAGCCCAACAACGGTTGCTGTTTCATCTTGATTCCTTCAGTTACAATAATCTGACCAATTTTAATTTATGTCCTAATGCCGATAATAAGGCGCCCAACACAACGCAAAGCGCGCCGCAATAGCTTATCCAGTTTAGCTCGACTGCGGCAAAGTGCTGCGGGCTGATTGCCACCGCCAAATGAGAAAAAATCAACGTGAACACCGGAATCTGGGTCAAAATAGCGCTGACTTTCGCAATGTCCCAACGGTTTAATGCCTCGGCATAGCAGCCGTAAGCGATTATTGTATTAACGCCGGATAAAATTAGGCAAATCTGTTGAAAAGTATTCAATTCCACAATCTGTGGCACATCGGCAAAGGGCAGAAAAACCAACGCGCAACCGATATAAATCATTAACAGAATTTGCTGGGAATTCAAGCGCGCCAGTAATAATTTCTGTGCAATCGCATACACAACCCAGATAAAACTGGACAGCACAATAAATATTACCCCTTTGGAATACAGATTCAATTGCAAAAAATCATCCACCCGCTCATTAAAAAACAGCAGCAACCCCAAAATTAAAAACCCTAGCCCGATCTTCTGATGCATTCCCATTTTTTCTTTAAACAAAAAAACACCGACAATCAGCATAATAAACGAAGATAACGGACTGAGCACCTGACTTGTGGTCGGGGGAATATATTTCAGTGCCAGATTATACAGAAAAAAATTCACCGACAGCCCGACGATACCAAGCAGAATAAGCAGTGTATCTTTACCGCCCAAGCGACTGAACCGAAGTGGCTTACCGCTTAAACATAATAAGATAGACAACCCGACGGCGGCTAAAGCAAATCGATACCAAACCGACGTCTGAATATCCATTACCTGTACCACTTGCTGCACAAAAATAGGCAGCGAACTCCACATAAAAGCCGCTGTCAGCCCGAAAAGAAAGCCGGATAAAGGTTGTTTCATTGCTATCCTTTAATAAAAAAAGCCCCACAAACAATTTGTGAGGCATTTCGCGATTTATTGCGTGTTGCTGAAATTACTCGGTAACGATACTGACGTATTTACGATTTTTCTCGCCTTTCACTTCAAATTTCACTTTACCGTCCGCAGTTGCGAATAAGGTATGGTCACGTCCGATACCGACATTATTACCGGCATGGAATTTAGTACCACGTTGACGAACGATAATGCTGCCTGCTAAGACGGATTCCCCACCGAAACGTTTCACACCAAGGCGTTTAGCTTCAGAATCGCGACCGTTACGAGTCGAACCACCAGCTTTTTTAGTTGCCATCTACTTGATCTCCTCTGAAATTATGCTTGAATCCCAGTGATTTTCACTTCGGTGAACCACTGACGATGACCTTGTTGTTTACGGCTGTGTTTACGACGACGGAATTTAACAATTTTAACTTTATCGCCGCGACCGTGAGAAACCACTTCAGCCACTACTTTGCCGCCGGCAACAACCGGGGCGCCAATTTTTACATCTTCACCGTTAACGACCATTAACACTGAGTCAAACTCAACGGTTTCGCCAGTTGCGATTTCAAGTTTTTCTAAACGAACAACCTGACCTTCGCTGACTCGGTGTTGTTTACCGCCACTTTGGAAAACTGCGTACATAAATACTCCGCTATACATTGTGCTTATAATGTTAACCCATTCAGCACATCAAAATTCATATAAATAGGTCGCAAATTCTACGTAAAAAACGGGCTGATAGCAAGAACTTATTTACAATAAAATAAAAAATTTCCGATTTGTTCTGGTTTGATTTCAGAAAGCTTAGAAAATCAGGTACAATCAACCGCACTTTAGTCTTTTACTGATATTCGCGATGACAGAAAAAATCAATCTAATGGATATTCATGCAATCCAGACGCTAATCAACGAGGATATGCAAAAAGTAAACGCTACCATCTTGGCTCAGCTCAATTCCGATGTGGCGTTGATTAACCAGCTCGGCTATTACATTATTCAGGGCGGCGGCAAGCGTATCCGCCCGATGATTGCCGTTCTGGCGGCAAATGCGCTGGCATATTCTGGTGAAGATCACATAACCTGCGCGGCATTTATCGAATTTACGCACCCCGCCACTTTGCTGCATGACGATGTGGTTGACGAATCGGATATGCGACGCGGCAAACCTACCGCCAATAACGAATTCGGTAATGCGGCAAGTGTTTTGGTGGGCGATTATATTTATACCCGTTCGTTCCAGCTAATGACACAGGTGAATTCGTTAAGAATTTTAAAAATTATGTCAGACGCGACAAATGTCATTGCCGAAGGCGAAGTGCAGCAATTAATGAATGTCAACGACCCGAATATTACGGAAGAAAATTATATGCGGGTCATTTACAGTAAAACCGCCCGCTTATTTGAAGCAGCCACCCAATGTGCGGCAATCGCCGCCGGTGCCAGCGCGCAACAAGAACAAGCACTACAGGATTACGGACGCTATCTCGGCACCGCATTCCAATTGGTTGACGATGTACTGGATTACAGTGCCAATGCACAGGCGTTGGGTAAAAACGTTGGAGACGATTTAGCCGAAGGCAAACCGACACTGCCGTTGCTGCATGCCATGCGGCAAGGAACCCCAGTGCAGGCGGATTTAATCCGTCATGCAATCGAACAAGGCGGGCAACGTGAAATTTTAGCGCAGGTACTGGCAATTATGGCACAACACAACTCGCTGGACTACGCCATGCAACGCGCCCGTGAAGAAGCGCAAAAGGCCGTCGAAGCAATTGCGATATTGCCGCAAAGCGATTATAAAACCGCATTAATTTCACTGGCTTATCTCTCAGTAGAACGTGAATACTAACACGCGGTAAGAAACCTCACTTTCAACAAATACCCTTTAGCATTATGACAGAACAACATACGCCACAAAAACTAACGCGCAAAGGCAAAGATCCCAATGCGCCGTTCATTCGCCCGCAACTCACTCTACCGGACGGATATCATAAACTATTGCTGCATTCCTGCTGCGCGCCCTGTTCGGGTGAAGTGATGGAAGCCATTCATGCCTCCGGTATCGACTTTACCATTTACTTCTATAATCCGAATATTCATCCGCTGAAAGAATACCTGATTCGGAAAGAGGAAAATATTCGTTTTGCGCAAAAATGGGGCATTCCATTTATTGATGCCGATTACGACCGGCAAAACTGGTTCGATCGTGCCAAAGGCATGGAAGATGAACCGGAGCGCGGCATTCGCTGTACCATGTGCTTTGATATGCGCTTTGAAAAGGCGGCGCAATACGCACATGAAAACGGCTTTCCGGTATTTACCAGCTGTCTGGGCATTTCTCGCTGGAAAGACATGAATCAAATTAACGGTTGCGGTCACCGCGCGGCAGCCAAATATGATGATGTGGTTTACTGGGATTACAACTGGCGCAAAGGCGGCGGTTCGCAACGAATGATCGAAATCAGCAAGCGTGAACGGTTCTATCAGCAGGAATATTGCGGCTGCGTTTATTCCCTGCGCGATACAAATAAATGGCGCGAAAAAAACGGTCGGCAGAAAATAGAAATCGGCACGCTGTTTTATAACGCAGATTAATGTTCAAAACAGATAAAAAAATAACCGCACTTTGGGGAATGCTCAAAGTGCGGTCGTTTTTTGACAGGTTTACGACATGATTAAGCGCGTTTTGTCTGTGCTTTTTTCACTAAAATAACCGAAAGCGTAAATGCGACACAGAAAGAAATCAGCATGCCGATGCAATACATTGCCAGACTATCCGGTTTAATCGACGGAATGCCCAGTAACCCGGCCGCCCCCAGCGCCTGCGCTTTGACATTAAAGAATGCGATGAAAGCACTGGATAAACCGGAACCGATCATCGCCGCTAAAAAGGCCTGACGATACCGTAAGTTCACCCCAAACATGGCAGGTTCGGTAATTCCTAATAATGCCGAGACGCCGGATGGAATCGCCAAACCGCGCACTTTAGGATCTTTCAGGGCAAAAGCCACGCCCAAACAAGCGGCGCCCTGTGCAATATTCGACATCGCCGCAATTGGGAAGATGAAAGTGCCGCCGGATAGCGCCATATTGGATAACAATTGTGTTTCAACGGCGATAAAGGTTTGATGCATACCGGTGATAACGATAGGCGCATAGAAAGTTCCGAACACGCCGCCACCAACAAAACCAAGCGTATCATATAACCAAGTGAGTCCTTTGGTAATCAAATCGCCGGCTTCACGCCCCAACGGACCAATGACGGTAAACGCCAATAGCCCAGCAATAAACAGGGAAAACAGCGGTGTAATCAGATTATCCAGATATGACGGTACGAATTTACGGAAAGTTTTTTCTAAGCTCGCCAGTACCCAAGCAGAAACCAGCGTTGGAATTACGGTGCCCTGATAACCGACTTTTTCAATTTCCAGCCCTAATACATTCCAGTAGGTAATCTTTCCTTCGGCAGCGGTTAACGCATAATTCCAGCCGTCAGCCAACGCCGGATGAACCAAAAGCATCCCTAATGCCGCACCAAGAAACGGATTACCGCCAAATTTGCGCGTTGCGGAAAATCCGAGCAGCACCGGCAAAAAGACAAACGGTGCATTTGCGATAGTATTAATAAAATCAACCAAATCGGAGATTGCGGCATATCGGTCAACCACGGAAAAACCGCTGATTGCCTGCCCGGCATCACGCAACTCTTGCGGAATAGTCCAGAAAAACCCTTGTGCGGTGAGCATACTATGAATACCCATCAATAAACCGCCGGCAACAATTGCCGGGATAATTGGCACAAAAATATCCGCTAATCCTTTGACAATCCGCATTAACCAGTTTTGGTTTTCTGTGCTAGCCGCAGCAACTTCATTTTTAGTCATATCGCCCATATTAAGCAGCGCAGACATCTCGGCATGCACCTTGTTGACCGTACCGGAACCGAAAATAATTTGATACTGACCGGATACTGAAAACTGTCCTTTTACGCCTTCAATGTTTTCAATGGCCTCTTTATCAATTTTAGACTCGTCCTTCACGACGATGCGTAAACGGGTCGCACAATGGGCTAACGCGCTGATATTGTCCTTGCCACCAAGTTTGTCAATCACTTGTTTGGCAATATTAGGGAAGTTCATATCGTTCTCCTGGAGGGTTGATGATAAAATTTGTCAGCAAATTCTAACTAAAACGGTTAAGCTATTCTAGCAAAATCAAGAGAAAATCACTGTTTCGTGATCTATTTCTAAAAAACCGGCAAAAATCACCGCACTTAAGCACAAAACAATGCAACCCGAACTGTTCAGTTCAATTTTCAAATCAGGTATTATCAAGCCACTGTTCCAGCCGTTGTACATCCGCCTGCCAATTATCGGCCAAGGCCTCAATCCAATCGACAATTTTCGCATGCCACTGTTCGGCATCCGGCGTTTGTGCCTGTGCGGCAATGTGCTGAATGCGTTTTAAACCAATAGACGCAGCGGCACCCTTGATTTTGTGCGCCACAGAGGCCACTTCGGTTCGGAGGTTTGAGCGCTGATAGTCTCGGTAAGCGGTTGATAATTCATCAAGATAAGCAGGCATAGTCTGTCGGAATAGCAAGACATTCTTTTTTATAAATTCCGTATCCAGAATTTCACGCAGTTCGTTTAACATTGCAATATCAAGAAATTCGTCATCCTGCCACTTATTATTCTGCTCCTGCGGCGTCAGCACTAAAGCGGGCTTTATTTCTTCGCCGAAATACTCTTGTAAACAGTGAGTGAGTTCATCTAATGACAAAGGTTTGCGCAAAACATCATCCATGCCTTTTTGGCGATAGGTCTGTTTGCTTTGCATGACATTAGCCGTTAACGCGATCAACGGCGGCAGGAAATCATAGGTGCCCTCTTCATAATTTCGCCGCAAATGCGCCGCCACATCAAAACCGGACATATCCGGCAGCTGAATATCAAGCAGAACCAGATCATAATAATTATGCTCGAATTTTTCTATCGCCTGCTGTCCGCTCATTGCCACATCAACGGAATAACCGAGTTTTTCCAAAACGGATTTAGCCACGACGATATTCACTTCAATATCCTCGACTAATAAGATGGATAAAGTACTCGGTATATTCTGCGTTTCTTCCCGCGGCTTAGTAACCTCCTGCGCTCGTAACGTAAACAAAAAGGTCGAACCCTTTCCCGGTTCGCTGGTGACAGTCAAATCACCTTGCATTAAACGCGCTATGGTCCTGGAAATAGCTAGCCCGATACCGCTGCCTGCCCGCTGGTGTGAATCGGATTTCACCTGATAATACATAGTAAAAATATTTTCCAATTCTTGCGGCGCGATGCCGATGCCAGTATCGGAAATGGCAAATGAAAATGTTTGCGCATCGAGGCGACGCACATCCAGCTTAACCCGCCCTTGCGGCGTAAATTTAACAGCGTTACTAATCAAATTCCACAGCACCTGACTTAATCTTGCGCTGTCGAGCATCAGCCAATCGGGCAAATCGGGCGCACAATACATCTCAAATTTTAATTTATTTTGCTCCGCCATCAGAGTGGCGAAATTGGCAATATCACTTAAAAAAGAACGGAGATCAGTCTCTCTACAATTTAATTCAATCCGTTTCGCATCAATTTTTTCCAAATCCACAATGTCACTGAAAATATGCCCGAGTGATATGGCGCTCATGCTGATCGTTTTCAGATAATCCCGCTGTTGTTCATTAAGCGGTCCGTCCAACAGAATGCGGCTTAAACCGATAATACCGTTTAACGGCGTGCGCAATTCATGGCTGATCGTCGTCATTAATGCTGTTTTATTCCGATTGTTCCGCTCCAGATCATTGAGGGCGACAGAAAGTTTCCGCTCGGCGAGAATACGTTCGGAAACCTCCGTACGCAAATTATCCACTAACTTGGCGAGATCAAGTCTGGATTTTTCCAGCCGTTCCACTAATAGAGTAAAAAAATAAATCACAAAAGGCGCAGAAAACAGCCCGAATATTACAGAGCGGGCAACATCATCCCAATACACGGTGCCGACAATAGAAAGGCTTAATAATATCTGAATGAATAAAGCAAAAACAGCCAGAACGCAAACGCCCAACAAGGAAAATTTAAAGCGCCCTAAACGAATCACCCAATCTACATATTTTTTTGCAAAATATCTTACATTTTTCATACAAATCAAAAAACGAAACCAACTTGCCAATCATTCTATCACTGTTGTTAAAAACTGCATACTTTATGCCATAACACAATGAAAATTCGCTAAAAACGCCCCGCACTTTTTCTAAGCAGCATAAAAGTGCGGTGTATTTTTCGGTTGTTTGATGGATTTGCCGGAGGGGGCGATTGTCTGGTATGGATTTTTCGGTTTTAAACATTTACCTTGAATATTCCAGTTAATGAAAACTAAATGCTGTTTATCCGTTTAATGTTGCCGCTTCGCCGAATATCGCCCATAAAAAAACCACAAGCGCTTGCTTGTGGCTCTTCTT
>NZ_LN776185.1:0-2751 GCF_000827595.2 Necropsobacter massiliensis
TGGAGGACCGAACCGACTAATGTTGAAAAATTAGCGGATGACGTGTGGCTGGGGGTGAAAGGCCAATCAAACCGGGAGATAGCTGGTTCTCCCCGAAATCTATTTAGGTAGAGCCTTATGTGAATACCTTCGGGGGTAGAGCACTGTTTCGGCTAGGGGTCCATCCCGGATTACCAACCCGATGCAAACTGCGAATACCGAAGAGTAATGCATAGGAGACACACGGCGGGTGCTAACGTCCGTCGTGGAGAGGGAAACAACCCAGACCGCCAGCTAAGGTCCCAAAGTGTATGTTAAGTGGGAAACGAAGTGGGAAGGCTTAGACAGCTAGGATGTTGGCTTAGAAGCAGCCACCATTTAAAGAAAGCGTAATAGCTCACTAGTCGAGTCGGCCTGCGCGGAAGATGTAACGGGGCTGAAACATAGCACCGAAGCTGCGGCATTCAGAGGACAGATTACAGATGACAGAGGACAGAATAAATGGTTATTGAAGCTAAAATTATGGATTATAAAGATTTAGTGGTGTGGCAAAAAGCGTACCAACTATCGTTAGAAATTCATAAGCATACATTAGATTATCCAAGATATGAACAGTTTGAACTTGCAAGTCAAATGCGAAGAGCGAGCAAAGGGATTTGTGCAAATCTTGCGGAAGGGTTTGGCAAGCAAAGTGTCAGTAAAGCAGAGTTTAAACGTTTTATCTTAATGGCAATGGGAAGTGCAGATGAAATGAGGGTATGGCTAAGTTATAGTAAAGACTTAGGCTATTTAAATGAAGCTGCGTGCGAAAAGTTAGAAATAGCTTATCGAGATATTGCAAGAATGCTAAACGGTTTACATAAAAGCTGGTCATAGCAATTTATTCTGTCATCAGTCGTCTGTCATCTGTCCTCTGATTGGGTAGGGGAGCGTTGTGTAAGCGGATGAAGGTTCATCGAGAGGTGGGCTGGACGTATCACAAGTGCGAATGCTGACATAAGTAACGATAAAACGGGTGAAAAACCCGTTCGCCGGAAGACCAAGGTTTCCTGTCCAACGTTAATCGGGGCAGGGTGAGTCGGCCCCTAAGGCGAGGCTGAAAAGCGTAGTCGATGGGAAACGGGTTAATATTCCCGTACTTGGTAAAACTGCGATGTGGGGACGGAGCAGGTTAGGTTAGCAGTCTGTTGGAATAGGCTGTTTAAGTTGGTAGGTGGGTGAATTAGGCAAATCCGGTTCACCTTAACACCGAGAGATGATGACGAAGCTCTACGGAGCTGAAGTAACTGATACCACACTTCCAGGAAAAGCCACTAAGCATCAGGTTTTACTAAACCGTACTATAAACCGACACAGGTGGTCAGGTAGAGAATACTCAGGCGCTTGAGAGAACTCGGGTGAAGGAACTAGGCAAAATAGCACCGTAACTTCGGGAGAAGGTGCGCTTACGGTAGTTAAAGTCCGAAACGGATGGAGGTGAAGTAAGTCGAAGAGACCAGCTGGCTGCAACTGTTTATTAAAAACACAGCACTCTGCAAACACGAAAGTGGAGGTATAGGGTGTGATGCCTGCCCGGTGCTGGAAGGTTAATTGATGGTGTTATCGCAAGAGAAGCACCTGATCGAAGCCCCAGTAAACGGCGGCCGTAACTATAACGGTCCTAAGGTAGCGAAATTCCTTGTCGGGTAAGTTCCGACCTGCACGAATGGCATAATGATGGCCAGGCTGTCTCCACCCGAGACTCAGTGAAATTGAAATCGCCGTGAAGATGCGGTGTACCCGCGGCTAGACGGAAAGACCCCGTGAACCTTTACTATAGCTTGACACTGAACCTTGAATTTTGATGTGTAGGATAGGTGGGAGGCGAAGAAGCGGTAACGCCAGTTATCGTGGAGCCGTTGTTGAAATACCACCCTTTAAGGTTTGATGTTCTAACGAAGCGCCCTGAACGGGTGTTCGGACAGTGTCTGGTGGGTAGTTTGACTGGGGCGGTCTCCTCCCAAAGCGTAACGGAGGAGCACGAAGGTTTGCTAATGACGGTCGGACATCGTCAGGTTAGTGCAATGGTATAAGCAAGCTTAACTGCGAGACGGACAAGTCGAGCAGGTGCGAAAGCAGGTCATAGTGATCCGGTGGTTCTGAATGGAAGGGCCATCGCTCAACGGATAAAAGGTACTCCGGGGATAACAGGCTGATACCGCCCAAGAGTTCATATCGACGGCGGTGTTTGGCACCTCGATGTCGGCTCATCACATCCTGGGGCTGAAGTAGGTCCCAAGGGTATGGCTGTTCGCCATTTAAAGTGGTACGCGAGCTGGGTTTAGAACGTCGTGAGACAGTTCGGTCCCTATCTGCCGTGGGCGTAGGAGAATTGAGGGGGGCTGCTCCTAGTACGAGAGGACCGGAGTGGACGCATCCCTGGTGTTCCGGTTGTGTCGCCAGACGCATTGCCGGGTAGCTAAATGCGGAAGAGATAAGTGCTGAAAGCATCTAAGCACGAAACTTGCCCCGAGATGAGTTCTCCCCGACTTTAAAGTTGGTAAGGGTTGTTGAAGACGACGACGTAGATAGGCATGGTGTGTAAGCGTAGTGATACGTTGAGCTAACATGTACTAATTGCCCGAGAGGCTTAACCATACAACGCTCAAGGGTTTTGGGTTCAGGAGTCAGGTGACAGGTATCAGGTGTCAGGTACCAGGAATCAGATGATAGGAACTGCTGAGAGCGTAAAGAGAGTATTAGACAGATATCAGACAGCTTGTTTTGGATTGA
>NZ_LN776185.1:3009-3211 GCF_000827595.2 Necropsobacter massiliensis
GAACGTAAAATAAAAGAGAAGTAAAAAGAGAAGTAAGAAGACAAAGAACAAAATCGGTTATAAACATCATAACGGAATATTCCGGCGGCGATAGTGCAGTGGGTCCACCTAATCCCATGCCGAACTTAGAAGTGAAACGCTGTAACGCCGATGGTAGTGTGGGGGTTCCCCATGTGAGAGTAGGACACCGCCGGGTTTTAAT
>NZ_LN776186.1:0-101977 GCF_000827595.2 Necropsobacter massiliensis
AGCCAGCCCCAAGGGGGGGTGGTTTTTTCCAAATTTTCTGCGTTTCGGGGGGGGGACGCTACATATTAACCTCCCCCTTTCGGCTGACAAAAAGACTCCACCGCCGCAACACCAACCTCTTTAGCTGTTTCAACCAAGGCAGGCAGCGTCATATCCGCTTTTGCATCCAGCACCTCCAGCAACATCGGCAAACTGACACCGGTTACAATATCCGTATTCTCACCTCGTACTGTCGCTACTCGACTCGCCGCGTTATAAGGGCTGCCGCCAAATAAATCCACTAAAAATAACACCGGTTCATTTTCCGGCAGTGTTGCAATAATCGCATTATATTTTTCCACTAAATGCTCCCCACCCTCGCCGGGCAGGAAAGTCACTATATGAGTATGTTCATCCTCGCCGTACACCATCGCAGCGGAATTAACTAATTCCTGTGAAAATTTACCATGTGTCGCAACGATAATATGGGTCATTAATAACCTCCATTTAGATAGATTGAAATATCTGAAAAATCGTTTCAGCTAATTAAGCAAAAACCAAAGCAAACGTTTGCTTAATTAGCGCAAAGTTTAATTCGTAGAGAATTCACGTCAAATATATTTTTTGAAATCCGTGATCCCGATCAAATAAAAAACTATGATTTCTTTGATCATGCCGGCAGAAATAAACTCTAATAAAAATAAGGTGAACATAAAGTACAGCATGTTTTATCAAACTATTAATCCGCACTTATCTGTTATTAAGAAAATAGGCATTCCACCGGTCGTCTGCTTACAGCGTTACCGGATAGCGCCGACGTCGGACTTCACCGGACTCAGCCCTGCACGACTTAACTTGTTATTTAAATCAAATAATGCCCGCTCTTTTTCCGCGGCAGTCAATAAATTGACATGTTTATTCAGCAACGCCGCGGCCAGATTCCAAAACAAAATCATATTCACCGAAAACCCGTCCTGTTTTAAACGAACATAACAGTTAGCCGCGCCGACCGCCTTAAACGCAGCAATACTGCCAATCCCGATTTTCGCAAGCAATCTTTCATGTTTAATGGACAAATTAGGCAATTCTTTAATGCGATTTTTCTTAGCTAACGCCTCAGCCAAACGCTGTGCTTTAATTTGTTCGATAGAAAGCAAAAGCAACTCGCGACAATAGTCTTTATTCTGCATAATCGCTTTCGGCAAGCGATAATAATTACCAATATTCAAACCGATATTCTTAATTAAAGAAGAATAAGATACCGCGCCTTGACTTTCCAAATGAACAGCCAGTTCGGCTTCGGCACGTAAATAAAAATTGCCGTTTTGATATATGCCGAACATCAGGTCGTCCTTAAATAATCCGTAACCGGTAAATAAATTTCTGGCGGTGACATTACCGATAAGCTCGCTCAGCATCTGTCTGATTTCCAGTGTGTTTGCTTGTGTAACAGTCATCGTCATGGCACATTCCTCCTTGATTAAAAAAGCGACGAAATAATCTCTTATAGCATATAATTATTTTTCACAGGGCACTTATTAACAAACAAATTATGAATTTGTGATACGGATCGTGAAAATAGTATTTTTTGACTGCAAAACCGCAGTAAACTCGTCATAGCGGCTTGCTAATATGCTCGGTAATGCTAAACAATATGCAGCGAATGGATGCGCAACGGAATAATGAGCCTCCCATTGAGCAGATGTATTACACAATACACGAATTATTGAATAACAAGCTAAAAAGATCAAAATTTTGCTTGATACTGTATATCAATACAGTTAACATTATGCACAACTTAGGACAAACGATTTTGGCAGAGGTATGATAATGGCAATGACTACGGAAGAAGAAAAAGCCAAAGCACTGGCGGCGGCATTAGGTCAGATTGAAAAACAATTCGGTAAAGGCTCAATTATGAAACTGGGCGAAACTCAAACCTTGGATGTAGAAGCCGTATCTACCGGTTCTCTCAGTCTAGATGTCGCATTAGGCATCGGTGGTTTGCCGATGGGGCGGATTGTGGAGATTTTCGGGCCGGAATCTTCCGGTAAAACCACGCTGACCCTTTCAATTATTGCACAAGCGCAGAAAGAAGGAAAAACCTGCGCATTTATTGATGCGGAACATGCGCTGGATCCGATTTATGCCGCAAAACTCGGTGTGGATGTCAAGGAATTGTTGGTTTCACAGCCTGATAACGGTGAGCAGGCGCTAGAAATCTGCGATGCATTAGTCCGTTCCGGTGCGGTTGATGTGGTCATTGTGGACTCGGTGGCGGCATTAACGCCAAAAGCAGAAATTGAGGGCGATATGGGCGACTCCCACATGGGCTTACAGGCGCGTTTAATGTCACAGGCATTACGTAAATTAACCGCGCAGATTAAAACCTCAAACTGTCTGGTTGTCTTTATTAACCAAATCCGCATGAAAATCGGTGTCATGTTCGGTAATCCGGAAACCACGACCGGCGGTAACGCACTGAAATTCTATGCCTCCGTACGTCTGGATATTCGCCGTACCGGTTCAATTAAAGACGGTGATCAAGTTATCGGTAACGAAACGCGGGTAAAAGTGGTAAAAAACAAAGTGGCGCCGCCATTCCGTCAGGCGGATTTCCAGATTCTGTACGGCGAAGGCATTTCAAAGAACGGCGAGCTGATTGAACTCGGCGTTAAACACAAACTGGTTGAGAAATCAGGAGCATGGTATTCCTATAACGGTGAAAAAATTGGTCAAGGAAAAGCCAATGCGATGAAATGGTTAAACGAACATCCGGAACAAACCGCAGCGCTGGAAACCAAACTGCGCGCCGAATTATTGGCAAATCCGGATAAAACCTTAATGGCAGATATTGAACAGGCAGAACAGGAAACCATCGCCGATACCGACAGCGATTTCTAATGCAAACTGAAAAGTGCGGTTATTTTGACCGCACTTTTGCTTGATATGATTAATCACACAGGAAAATAAGGTGTCCTCTTTAGCACTCGGTTATGTAGTCGGCTTACTTGCGCGACGTGAATACAGCGAATTCGAACTGCGCGGCAAAATGCAGGAAAAAGGCTTTTCCGAGCAGGAAATTACGCAAACATTAGCTTATTGTCAGCAAAAACGCTGGCAGAACGATAAACGCTTCTGTGAAAACTATGTACATATCCGTTCGCAACGTGGCTATGGCATAAATCGAATCAAGCAGGAATTGTGCCAGCTTAAAGGTATTCAAAACGATACGATCAATGAGGTATTGTCAGAAAGCGAAATCGACTGGCAGGCGCTAGCGCTATCAGTATTACGCAAAAAATTTCCCGACTACGCCACCGCACAGGATTATAAATCCAAACAAAAAATCTGGCGCTATATGTTATCGCACGGATTTAGCGCAGAGCAATTTACCCCGCTGGTTGGACACTATGAAGAAGATCCGTGCTAAGCGGTCTTTGGGTAATCAAACAGTCTTGCGGAACATCAATCCGCATGATTTGATGAACTCGCTCAAACTGCCGGTTTTACCATGATGTCGCTGTTATAGATCACGCTTGTCAACATACATCATTTATTGGTTATATCCGGAGATTAATGTCATTAACGTGAACAAATTTAGTCACTGGCAAACCGCGCCGCAAGACATTTTCCGCGCGCTTACCACGCGCGCGGCACAGGTAAAGCCATCGCCTTTATTTCTACGTTAAAATAGCACCGCACTTAACCTTAAACCGAGAAATATTCCGCCCAAATTCCGCTATTCTACTTTGTACAAACCTCACGCGGTGATACACTATCGCCAATTTTTTTAACTCAAATCAGATGAAACAGGAATAAGAATGCGCGCGAGTAACTATTTGTTTTCGACTTTAAAAGAAACCCCGAACGACGCCCAAGTAGTCAGTCATCAATTGATGCTGCGAGCTGGTATGGTGCGGCCTTTGGCATCAGGGCTGTATAATTGGCTGCCGACCGGATTACGGGTGTTGAAAAAAGTGGAAAATATTATCCGTGAGGAAATGAACAAGAGCGGAGCCATTGAAGTGGAAATGCCAGTAGTACAGCCGGGCGAGCTGTGGCAGGAATCGGGGCGCTGGGAGCAATACGGACCGGAGCTATTGCGTTTTTCCGATCGCGGAAACCGTGATTTCGTGTTAGGACCAACACATGAAGAAGTGATTACCGATTTGGTTCGCCGCGAAGTAAGTTCTTATAAACAATTGCCGTTGAATTTATACCAGTTCCAAACCAAATTCCGTGATGAAGTACGCCCGCGTTTCGGCGTAATGCGCAGCCGCGAGTTTCTAATGAAAGATGCCTATTCTTTCCACACCAGTCGTGAAAGCCTACAGCAAACCTATGCGGTGATGTATCAAACTTACAGTAATATTTTCAGCCGGCTGGGGCTGGATTTTCGCGCGGTTCAGGCAGATACTGGTTCTATCGGTGGCAGCGCATCGCACGAATTTCAGGTTTTGGCACAAAGTGGCGAAGACGATATCGTCTTCTCGACCCAATCTGATTTCGCCGCCAATATCGAACTGGCGGAAGCCATTGCAAGCGGTGAACGCCAAGCGGCAACGGCAACCATGGAATTAGTGGACACACCGAATGCAAAAACCATCGCCGCCCTAGTGGAACAATTCAATCTGCCGATTGAAAAAACGGTCAAAACCCTGATTGTCAAAGGCGCAACGGAAGAACACCCATTGGTTGCACTGATTATCCGTGGCGATCACGAATTAAATGAAGTTAAAGCACAAAAACTCACATTAGTCGCCGAACCGTTGGAATTTGCCGACGAGGCGGACATCAAACGCAAAATCGGCGCCGGTGTCGGTTCTCTGGGACCGGTAAATCTGCCAATTCCGGCGATTATCGACCGTAGCGTCGCCATAATGAGCGATTTCGGTGCCGGCGCGAATATCGACGGCAAACATTATTTCAATATCAACTGGGAACGTGACGTCGCCCTGCCGCAAATCGCAGACTTGCGCAATGTGGTGGAAGGCGACATCAGCCCAGACGGCAAAGGAACATTATTGATTAAACGTGGCATTGAAGTGGGTCATATTTTCCAGCTGGGCACAAAATATTCCGAAGCAATGAATGCCGCAGTACAGGGCGAAGACGGTCGCCTGCAAGCAATGATGATGGGATGCTACGGCATCGGGGTCAGCCGTGTGGTTGCCGCCGCTATTGAGCAAAGCCACGATGAACGCGGGATTATCTGGCCGACAGATGCTATCGCACCGTTTACCGTCGCGATTGTGCCGATGAATATGCATAAATCGGAAAGTGTGCGTCAATACTGCGAAACGTTATACCGCACTTTAATTGAACAAGGAATCGATGTGATCTTTGATGATCGCAAAGAACGCCCGGGCGTTATGTTTGCGGATATGGAACTCATCGGCGTGCCTCACATGCTGGTGATTGGTGAAAAAAATCTGGCGAACGGCGAGATCGAATATAAAAACCGCCGTAGTGGCGAAAAACAGATGATCAACAAAGATCAATCAGTTGATTTTATTCACACACAGCTTAATGCCTAAACGTAAAATCGCTTTCTTAAAAAGGCAATCTTTTTATGTGCGCGAGGTGTTTATTTAACCGAGCGGCAA
Organism: Necropsobacter massiliensis; assembly: GCF_000827595.2. Taxonomy (GTDB): domain Bacteria; phylum Pseudomonadota; class Gammaproteobacteria; order Enterobacterales; family Pasteurellaceae; genus Necropsobacter; species Necropsobacter massiliensis. Next base: position 5,589 of record NZ_LN776186.1, read on the forward strand.
CTTCGGATTGCCTTAGGCAAGATAAGCTCTGTCGACTTAAAAGTGCGGTGCAAAATTGCGGCATTTTCAGTATTTGCCGCAAAATAATGAAAATGTTCACCGCACTTTTACCAACACTCGATAGCGATTAATGGGTTTTCAGTTTATTCCAATATTTTTCATAAATATCCACCGCCTCGCCCACATCGCTTTGCAGAACGCCTTTTTCGACCTCCGCCGCCGGCGGGAATAATACCGGATTGTTAACTAATGCTGGATCAAGCAATGCTTTCACGCCTTCGTTCGGCATAGAAAAGCCCATACGTTCAATCACCACTTTGGCGCTTTCCGGACGCAGTAAGAAATCAATAAATTTATAGGCATTTTCCACATTCTTGGCACTTTGCGGAATGGCGTAATTGTCCATCCAAAAAATCGCCCCTTCCTGCGGATAAATAAAACGAATATTCGGATTTTCTTTATTTCCCAAATAAGCCGAACCGTTCCAGATCATACCCAATGCCACTTCGCCCTGCACATAAGGCACTTCCGGCGAATCGGAATTAAACACTTGCACGTTCGGCATTAATTTTAGCAACCGTTCATAGGCAGATTTGATCTCACTTTCGTTGGTGCTATTCGGTGATTTGCCGTCCAGCAGCAGCGCAATATGAAACACTTCGCGCGCGTCGCTAGTCAGCAGTACTTTGCCCTTATATTCCGGTTTCCACAAATCCGCCCAGCTCGTCACCTGCTGCGGATTGATATCTTCCGCATTCACACCAATGCCGGTTAACCCGTAAACATAAGGCAGCGAATACTGATTGCCGGGATCAAATTCCTTGTTTAATAAATGCGCTGGGATCTGCTTGAAATTGCTCAGTTTATGCTGATCCAGCGGCTGTAGCATGCCTTCTTTCGCCATTTTGCCCACATAATAGCTGGACGGAAAAACCAAATCATAGCCTGAGTTCTGGGAAATCAGTTTCAGTTTGGCATACATTTCCTCGTTGCTTTCAAAGGTGGAATAAATCACTTCAATGCCGGTTTCTTGAGTAAATTCCGCGATCAGCGTGGACGGAATATAGTCAGTCCAGTTATATACATACAGTTTTTCTTTGGCAAAGCTCAGCGTAGAAAAAAGGGCGAGAGTCATCAGGAAAAGAGATTTAGATAAGGTTGCAAAGATTTTTTTCAATTTATAGTCCTCCAAAGCCTTTGGCAAGGCAAAGTGCGGTTAAAAATAAGGCGGTTTTGACAAACGCCGATCGAATCACAATTCGGCGCTAAGTATAACAAATATTAACCGATTTTATAGTGAAAGATTTGACATCTCTTGCAATCGGAGTAAGATTCGCCTGACCTGTCGCATGCTGTGTGTTTTAAAGCTGGTCTGTGGCGGTCAAGCGAAAACATCAATAATGTCATAATCAATAGTCCCCAATATTTATCAAGGTTTTATGCTGCTTACCTATTCACATCAAGATCATGTCCGCTCTTATTATTCCGAAACCCGCAATCTGCATCTCCAACTTGCGCCGTTGGTTCACCGACAATCCGCCGATGTGTGCATTGTCGGCGCCGGTTTTTTCGGCTTATCTGCCGCCCTTGAGCTTGCCGAGCAAGGCAAAAGCGTGATTGTGTTGGAAGGTGCCAGAGTGGGATTCGGCGCCTCCGGTCGTAGCGGCGGTCAGGCGATTAACGGCTTTGAAGACGGCATTGACGAATACGTCAGACAAGTCGGCTTTGAAACCGCCGAAAAACTCTGGAAAATGTCGCTGGAAGCCATTGATATTATTGATGAGCGTATTAAAAAATACCACATTCAATGCGACTGGCGCAAAGGCTATGCCACACTGGCGTTAAATCACCGCCGGCTGGATGATCTGATCGCCGTGGAACAAACCAGCCGGGAATTGTTCGGGTATGCCAATATGCAGCTTTGGGATAAAGCGAAACTAGAACAGCATCTAGGCAGCCACATTTATCAAGGTGCGCTATTCGACAGCAATTCCGGTCATCTGCATCCGCTGAATTATTGTCTTGGCTTAGCCCGAGCCTGTCTGGATTTAGGCGTGCAGATTTATGAGCAATCGCCGGTTATCGACCTGCGCATCGGTAAAACCAAAGTGAAAGTGAAAACCGAAACCACCTCGGTGATCGCCAAAGACGTGGTATTAGCCACCAACGCCTATATCACCGCGTTGCCGAAAGGGATCCATCACGGTATTGCAAAAAAAATTCTGCCGGTAGAAAGCTTTATTATCGCCACCGAACCGCTGGATCAGAAAACCGCAGACAGCGTAATCAATAACGGCATGTCCGTCTGTGACAATAATTATTTGCTGGATTATTACCGTTTAAGCGCGGACAACCGCCTGTTGTTCGGCAGCGATTCCAGTTCCGAACATCATATGATCGACATTATGCGGCAAAATATGCTGAAGGTTTTTCCACAGCTGGAAAATGTCAAAATTGATTACGGCTGGGGCGGACCTATCGATATGACGATTAACGCCAATCCGCATTTCGGGCGCATCGCACCGAATATTTACTTCGCGCAAGGCTATTCCGGTCACGGTGTCGCCCTGACCGGTCTGGCGGGCAGAATTATCGCAGAAGCAATCGCCGGCAACGACGAACGCCTACGCACCTTTGAGGTACTCAAAGTGCCAACCGTACGCGGCGGACGTTTAAGCAAAAAAGCGGCGTTATTTATCGGCACCAATTATTATCGATTTTTAGATAAATATCGCTGATACCGCCACGGCGAAAAACGACAAAAACCAACGATTTTTCACCGCACTTTTATTCTCCTGTGATAATAACGCCGTAGTAACAGTTGCTCCCAAACGCTACGGCGTCTATTCGCCCGTTCATCACATCCATAGCATACGACGTATATCGCACCGCATGCCAGCGGCGCCATTTTTAACATATCAATGAACTTGGCTTAATTTCGCCCGCCTATTCCGTTTCTTCCTTTCGACCAGATTAAATTATTGCTGAAATAAAACCCTTGCCAATTGATTATAAAAAATCAAATAGATTATTTTTAGTCATTATTGTGATCCGCATCACTGTTTACTATAAAAAATTTCTATATACTTTTTTCCAGTTTAAACCGAGTGGCAAAGTGTCTTTATGGAAATATTAGTGATTGCAGACGATTTTACCGGCGCCAATGATACCGGGGTACAGTTTACTCATCAAGGCTTTTCGGCCGATGTCATACTGAATCCGGAAAACGTTTATTACGGCGAAGCGGATGTTGCGATCATCAATACCGACAGTCGCGCGATGACGATTGAAAACGCTCAAAAAGCGATAACACAAGCTATTCAACATCATGCCAATGTAAATACCATTTATAAAAAAATGGATTCCACGCTGCGAGGCAACATCGGTGCCGAACTGGAAAGCTGCTTGCGCGCAAGTCAGCGCAAGGCGGCTTTTGTTTGCACAGCGTTGCCGTCGGCACACCGACACATCAATAACGGTATATGTTATGTTGGCGAGCAGCCGTTGCTGGAAACAGAATTCGCCACCGACCCAAAAACGCCGGTCATTTCCTCAACAGTAAAATCAATTATTGCGGCGCAAACCCGTATTCCGATTGTGGAAATCAAGTTGCATCAACTGAGAAATACCGATTGCCAACCAATTATTGCATCAAGTATGGCGGGGCATTCTCCCTGCATTATTGCTTTTGATGCGGAACGGGAATCGGATTTGGCACGGATTGCGGCGTTAATCCGCCCGTACCACGCCTTAGCCGTCATTGCCGGTTCAGCGGGGCTTGCTAAGTATATTCTGCCGAAAAAACGACCGCACTTTTTACCTCCAAGCGCCTTACCGATGCTGTTTGTGGCGGGTTCAATGAGCGAAATCACCCGCCGCCAGATCGATTATGTCAAGTCGCATCATGACATTGCCAGCGTCGATATTGCGATCGAGCGGCTGTTAGAAGAACAGGATTATATTGCATTTGCGGCACAACAAGCGACGGATCTTTTAAAGCGAAAACAACACGTTATTTTAAAAACCGAAAATTCGGCAGACCGCCGTCATCATATTGAGGATTTATGCCGTCGGTTTCATCTTGACCGCGCTCAGTTAGGCGAGCGGATTTGTCGGCAACTATCGACACTGGTTAAGCAGATTTTAACCCAGCTCAACTTCCAACTCTCCGCCCTGTTTTTAACCGGCGGTGATATTGCGGTCGGGGCGGCAAAGGCGTTAGGGCTGAAACATTATCGTATTCTCGGCGAAATCGAAAACGGCGTGCCGTACGGTTATTTTCCGGCAAGTTCACTGGCACATATTCCCGTCATCACGAAAGCGGGCGGGCTGGGCTCAGTTTCCGTTTTGCAAAATACCCTAGATTTTATTCGGGATCTAAACAAGGAGTAGAAAATGAAACCAATATTAGGCATTACAATGGGCGACGCGGCGGGCATCGGTCCGGAAGTCATCATTAAGGCACTGGAAGATAAACGAATTTATGAATTGGCGCATCCCATTGTGATTGGCGATAAGAAAATCATGCAGCGCGCGCTGGCTATCGTTCATTCGAGCTTGGTGTTAAGAACGGTGGCAGACGTCGAGCATTTTAACGCACAGTTCGGCTATATCGACATGCTGGATTTGGATAATCTACCGGCGGATTTGCCTTTTGCCAACGTCGATCCGCGCGCGGGCAGAGCCGCTTACGAGTATATTGAAAAAGCGGTGAATTTAACGCTGGATAACAAAATTCACGCCATTGTCACCGCACCGTTAAACAAAGAAGCCTTACACGCCGGCGGTAAACACTTTCCGGGACACACCGAAATTTTGGCGCATTTAAGTCATACCTCCGACTATTCCATGATGCTGACCAGCGAAAAATTAAACGTTATTCACGTCACCACCCACGTTCAGCTGCGCAAAGCCTGTGATCTGGTCAAGAAAAAACGAGTGCTGAAAGTGATTGAACTGGCAGATGAATATACCAAAATGCTCGGCATTACCGAACCGCGTATCGCCGTTGCTGGGCTAAATCCGCACGCTGGCGAAAACGGTATGTTCGGCGACGAAGACGCTGTCGAAATCCTACCGGCGGTACAACAGGCACGCCAAAATGGCCTGAACGTAAGCGGACCGATTGCGCCGGATACGGTCTTTCACCGTGCGGCAAATTTAGACGAATTCGATATTGTGGTGGTGATGTATCACGACCAAGGTCATATCCCGATTAAAGTGCTCGGTTTTGATAGCGGCGTTAATGTCACCGTTGGACTACCGTTTATCCGCACCTCTGTCGATCACGGTACCGCATTCCCTATCGCCGGCAAAGGCATCGCCGACAGCCGCAGCATGACTGAAGCCCTATACCTCGGCGCCAAAATGGCAAATGTGAAATATGCAAATAAGTAAGGAAAAAACCATGTTTAAACCCCAAGGTATTGTCACGCCGGTTTTAACCGCACTTGACGAAAATGAACAATTCAATCCGCAAGCCTATAAAGCATTTATCGATTATTTGATTGAGGCAGGTGTGCACGGCATTTTCCCGCTGGGTACAAACGGCGAATTCTATGCCTTTAACCAACAGGAAAAACTGGACATCATTAAAACAGCGGTTGACGCGGTGAACGGTCGCGTCCCCGTTTATGCCGGCGTCGGTTGCATTACGACCAAAGAAACCGTTGAATTTTCAAAACAAGTCTTGGATCTCGGTGTGGACGTGTTATCGGTAATCTCACCGTATTTCGTTGCCGTCAGTCAGGATGATCTTTACCGTCATTTCAGCACAATCGCCAAAAACGTCAACGCGCCGATTTTGATGTACAACATCCCGGCACGCACCGGCAACAATATTGATTATAAAACCCTAAAAAGACTGGCTGAATTCGACAACATCATCGGCATTAAAGACAGCAGCGGAAATTTTGATAATTCATTGAAATATATTGAAAACACCAACCCAAGATTAAGTGTTATGGCAGGTAGCGATTCCCTGATTTTGTGGACATTATTAGCCGGCGGCACAGGCGCTATCAGTGGCTGTTCCAACGTATTCCCAGAACTGATGGTTTCAATCTATGACTATTGGCAGCAAGGGGATATTGAAAAAGCCAACGAAGCGCAGAAAAAAATCCGCCATTTCCGCAACGTCATGCAAATGGGCAACCCAAATTCTGTGGTAAAACGCGCCGCACTTTTACGCGGTCACAACGTCGGCCCAGCAAGAGAACCTTCCAACTGCGCCAATGCGGTAATCGATAACGCATTGCGGGATGTTTTTAAATTGTATGATTGACTTATGTAACGGAGCTTATATTTATGGCTAATCAAATCTACTCACTTTTTCATACTAACAAAGTTATCGGCGGTGTTAATAGCATCGAACAGATTACCGAAGTAGTAAAAGGATATAATGCTAGTAATGTCATTATTATCACTGATCCTGGTGTATTTAATGCTGGATTGGTAAATAAACCGAAAATGCTATTGGAACAAGCAAATATTACCGTACATATTATTAATGATACCCCGCCAGAACCACCGCTAAAAAAAGTGAACCAAATTTACCAAACAGCGAAACAATTCAATGCTGAAATGCTAATTGGAATAGGCGGCGGTAGTGCAATGGATACTGCTAAATTAGTGGCGATTTTGCTAAATAATGATGTTGAATTACAAGATATTGTGGATGGCAAAACAAGATTTATAAACCGTGGCATTCCAACATTAATGGTTCCAACTACATCCGGCACAGGTTCAGAAGCAACACCGAACTCAATCGTTCTTATTCCTGAACGTGAGTTAAAAGTCGGTGTTGTTGATGAAAAAATGCTACCGAATTGTGTCATTTTAGATCCGACAATGACTGTTGGTTTACCACCACACATTACTGCAAACACAGGTATCGATGCACTTTGCCATGCCGTAGAATGTTATATCTCTAAAAAGGCAAGTCCATTTAGTGACACTTTTGCATTAAAAGCCGTTGAATTGATTGGTCGTAGTATTCGTACTGCTTATCGAAACGGGAAGAACTTACAAGCCCGTGAAGATATGTTACTAGGTTCTTACTTCGGTGGCGCATCAATCGCGACATCAAGTACAGTAGCAATTCATGCGTTATCTTATCCATTGGGAGGCAAATATCACATCCCACACGGACTATCCAATGCGATCTTATTACCTGATGTCATGAAATTTAATCTTGATGTTTGCGAAGAGAAATTTGCCAAGCTCGCAAATGCAATGAATTTAGACATACAAGGTTGTACTCAACGCCAAGCGGCAGAAAAACTGATTGAAGAATTCTATGCACTAATTCGTGATCTAAATATCAAATGCGATCTAAAGGCTGTGGGTATTACAAAAGACACATTAAGTGAACTTGCCGATGCCGCGTTAACGGTAAAACGCTTGCTTGATAACAATCCGAAAGAGATGACCAAAACGGATATTATTGAGATCTATAAAAAAATTATCTAACTCCAGCTCTAAACTTATCTTTATTGAAGCTAAATGCAGCTGATAATGAATGTATTGTTTTGAGCTTATCTATCAACCCTGATCATTTTTATATTAATTCAATAGCATCATCAAGGAGGCTATTTATGACAACTCAAATGATCATTGCATTAGCAATTACGATTTTCATGATTATTTTAATCATGAGAGACAAACTTCCTTTCGGAGCACCTCCACTTATTGCCTGCCTCTTATTAGTCATAACAGGAGTAGTGGATATTAAAACTGCTTTTGGCGGTTTTGCAAATTCAACCATTATGATGCTTGCAGCATTTATGGCTATCATCGCCGCTTTACAAAAAACCAGTTTTATCACTACGTTTAAATCAACCATATTTAACATGGCTAAAAAGGGTGGTTTCAAAGCCTACACTCTTCTGATTTTAGTTGTTATGCTAGGAACAAGTCTTTTTGGTACAGGCTCTACAGCTTATTATGTGCTGGTGATAGGACTTTTGTCAGCACTACCAGAAAACAAAGCGCTTGCCCCCTCTAAAGTCTTGATGCCTGCCGGTTTTGCAGCGAATCACCCTCTAGCGCCATTTAATACCGCTTTACAATATGGCGTTACCGTTGCTGTATTGGAAGCGGCCGGAGCAGTTACTAATGTTAACTTAATTCAATTCTCACTCGTAAACTTAGTTCTTTCACTCAGTTTCCTGGCTTGGTCATTATTAGCCTATAAAATCTTGCCAGAACATCCGATTTCTACATCTACTGGCGAGTATAACGATAATTTAACGGAAAGAAATAGAACTCAGCTTACCAAAAAACAAGAATTAGTAACCTACTTCTCTTTCGTGCTCGCTGTTATCGGTATGATTGTACAAAGTTACGTTGGCGATGCCGGTTATGCACTGACAGGTCTTGCCGTTATGCCAATCTTCTTAGCCGGCGTATTGGACTTTACAGAAATAAGAAATGCTATTAGTGCGCCAATTATTCTTATGTCAGCCGGGGTTATAGGGGTTGCTGATGCCTTAGGCAGTACGGGACTTACAGAAATGGTTGGTAAGTCTGTTGCAGATTTACTAGGTTCTGATATTAACCCATTCTTATTAATTTTCACTTTCTGTATTTTAACAAGCCTATTAGCAACCTTAACTGGTTCGACGCTTGGTACGGTATATGTATTTGCACCATTAGCTATTGCAACATGTTTACAACTTGGGTTCAATCCAACTGCTGCAGCAACAGCTATTGTTATCTCAGGTTGGTGCGGACATTTCCTCCCGGTAGACGGCATGCCTGCATTAATTATGGGAACGGGTAAGTATACAATGATTGAATTTTGGAAATTTACTATTCCGCAATACTTTATTCGCTTACTTGCTCTTACAGCTGGTTCCCTGATTCTATTTCCAGTTTAATAGGAGAAATAAAATGACTGAAAGAATGATTAAATTAGATTTATCCGGTAAAGTTGTTGTAAATCCGAATGATACGGCACGCAAAGATGCTTATTTACCGACAGAATGTGTACAAAACCACGCAGCTAATTTATTCCCATTACCAAACAGTGATTTGCTCTGTACTTGGTTTGGTGGAACACAAGAGGGAATCTCTGATATTTCAGCTTATTTCTCTCGTTTAAAAAAAGGAACTGACACATGGTCTCCGGCAGTAAAACTTTCCAATGATCCAACTCGTTCTGAGCAAAACCCTGTGTTTTTCTTAGATCCTGACAATATTTTATGGATTTTATATACCGCTCAAATTTCAGGCAATCAAGATACCGCCATTGTTCGCTGTCGCAAATCAACAGACTTTGGTGAAACTTGGGGAAATATTGAAGTCTTACTTGAAGATCCAAATAAAGGTATTTTTATTCGCCAACCAATCGTAGTCCTAGATAATGGTAATTGGTTATTACCCGTGTTCTATTGCATTGCGAGACCAGGTGAAAAATGGGTCGGCAGCTATGATACAAGTGCGGTAATGATTTCCAGCGATAAAGGAAAAACATGGCGTTCTGTTGATGTACCAAACAGTACAGGTTGCGTTCATATGAATGTGTTAAAACTCAAAGACGGCAGTTTATACGCACTTTATCGTAGCCGTTGGGCAGACTATATTTATGAAAGCCGTTCCACTGATAACGGCGAAACATGGTCAGAGCCTAAAACTCTCCCGCTGCCAAATAACAACGCATCAATTCAAGCGGATGTGCTTGATAATGGTGATATTGCTTTAGTGTTTAATAACTCAAATGCAAAAGATGCCAAAGAACGCCGTCTCTCACTCTATGATGAAATTGAAGATGAAAGTGAAGAACAGAAAAAGGAAGCGGAATTGATAGAGGGACAGCGCAATGCCTTTTGGGGGGCGCCTCGCGCTCCAATGTCGTTAGCTATTTCAACTGATAATGGGCTAACTTGGCCTTATATCCGCAATTTAGATGAAGGCGATGGTTACTGCATGTCCAATAACTCAAGAGAACAATTAAACCGTGAACTTTCTTACCCAAGTATTAAACAAGGGCTCGACGGCAAATTACATATTGCTTACACATTTTATCGCCTAGCAATTAAATATGTTTGCGTTGATGTATCTTGGGTTAAAAACGTTTAACTCTAACGATGTCATTCGAAAGAATGACATCCCTTTAATAGGAGAATATTATGATTGCCGGAAATACGAAAATTTTAAATTTAGCAACCTTACCTAAATCACTTTATGCTATTTTATCGCATCCTGAATTTACCCTGGAAAAATTACAATCTTTACCTGACGGAAAATATCAACCAGAAGGTACCACGTGGTTTTGTAACGTTGGTGATTCTCAAACTTCGCCCGCAGAAATTCGCCATACGGAATTTCACAAAAATTACCTTGATATTCAATTAATTTTGAAAGGTAAGGAAATTATTCATTACAGCCTAACAAATGCTATCGGACAAAGTGCGGTCGAAAAGAAACCGGATTTGTATATTTTAGATAAACCCATTCTAACTAATAGCATCTTGTTATGTACCGGTGACTTTGTTACGTTTTATCCTGGCGAACCACACCAGGCACTCTGTATGGTAAAAGAACCCGCTACAGTGCGAAAGGCCGTTTTTAAAGTGCCGAAAGAAATGATTTAATACTCTTCAGACGTCAGTAAGTGCTGACGTTTTTTATTAAATTCAATGAAATAAAAACACCAATACGTCAATATATTAGCTTTAAGTATTTTATTAGGAGTTCTTATGTTATTACCTAGTTTTGCCATTGTTGGCGGTTTATTACTTTTGATTTGGTCAGCAGATCGTTTTGTAGATGGTGCAGCAGCAACGGCACGCCATTTTGGTATGCCGCAGTTGTTAATCGGTATCGTAATTATCGGCTTTGGTACATCAGCACCGGAAATGATAGTATCAGCTTTTTCTGCCATTAACGGTAATCCTGGTATTGCACTTGGTAACGCCTACGGCTCAAATATCACAAACATTGGGCTGATCCTAGGTTTAACTTCATTAATATTACCGTTAGTGGTAAATTCACAAGTATTAAAGCAAGAATTACCGATACTGATTTTTGTAACTATACTTTCTGCCTTTTTGGTTATAGATGGTAAAGTATCTCGTTTAGAAGCATGGATTTTACTTGGCGTGTTTTTTCTTTATATGACTTGGTCGATTTGGAACGGTTTACATAATAGAAATGACAGTTTAGCAAATGACGTAAAAGAAGAATTACAAGAGCAAGCATATATGCCATTTGGTAAAGCGTTAATGTGGGTCGCAATTGGTTTAGCCCTATTAATGGGTAGTTCACAGTTACTTGTGTGGGGAGCGGTAGAAGTTGCTCATTACTTTGGAGTGAGCGATTTAGTGGTTGGCTTAACCATTGTGGCAATCGGTACATCATTACCTGAACTTGCATCATCTATTGTTGCGGCTCATAAAAATGAAGTAGACCTAGCAGTAGGCAATATTATCGGTTCAAACTTATTTAACACACTTGCTGTGGTAGGTATTGCAGGCGCGATCTCGCCAATGCAGGCAGGGCAAGAAATATTTACACGCGATATGCTCGTGATGTCAGTACTAACAGTGTTATTGTTGATCTTTGGCTTTAGCAAGAAAGGGCAAATTAATCGTGTTAAAGGCTTAATTTTCTTGCTGGCATATATTAGTTACAATTTTTACCTATTTAAAACAGCGATTTAATTTTTGATTAAATCAAGCAAAGTGCGGTCAAAATTTTTCTTTTTTCGGCTGCACTTATGTTTATCTGTGTGGCAAGATATTGAATAAAAAATACAATTAATTTAGTGTAGAAAAAACAATCACTCATTGTTAGAATAAGTAACCGTTCAAAATAATAAACAATACGCCATGTCCCAAAACCGTCTAGAACAAATAATGCTGTTCTTAAAAAGCCATAATATTGCTACGGTAGAACAGCTCGTTAAAGTCACAAATTCATCGCCTGCCACAATTCGTCGCGATTTGATTAAGCTGAATGAAGAAGGCGCGGTTATCCGTACCCATGGTGGAGTCAGTCTGAATCAGTTTATTCCGTTTCAACCAACCACTAATGAAAAGCAATTTCAGCAAATCGTCGAAAAAGAGCATATCGCCGAATATGCGGTTTCGTTAATCTCGCCGGGAGATTCTGTTGTTTTAGATGCGGGAACCACAACCTTATGTATTGCCAAAAAAATTGCCCATATACCGTTGCGGGTAATTACGACGGATTTACATATATCCCTGTTACTTTCCGACTATAAACAAATCGAACTGATTATTACCGGCGGTCGTGTGGATAACAGTAGCCAATCCTGTATCGGCAATCATGGGTTAACTTTTCTGCAAAATCTCAATCCGGATATTGCGTTCATCAGCTGTAATTCGTGGAGTAAAGCCAAAGGCGTAACAGCGCCAACGGAAGAAAAAGCCTGTTTAAAAAGATACTTACAGCAAAATGCCGGCAAGCGAGTGTTGGTCGCAGACAGCAGTAAATACGGAAAATATTCGCTATATTGTGCTGCACCATTAAATCAGTTTACCGATATTATTACCGACAAGGGCTTGCCCACTAAGGATAAAAAAGAGCTGGAAAGTGGCGGTTTTAATCTCGCTTTAGTATAAAAACAAGGCGGCAATCTATTGTCGTTAAGCATAAAAACATGGCGTATTTATTGTCTTTGATCAATTCTTATCTGATTTCTCTGAACCCATTGTCTGTCAAATCCGCATAATTAAACGGCAAGCAGACTGTGGCAACGATATACAAAGCAACAGTTATTGACGCTGTTCTCTTCGCATCTTACGAACACCATCGCCTACAATCAGCGCCATGGCGAGGATCAAACAAATAAACAGCGGATAGGTTTCAGGGCTGATTGTTTCGCCGATAAGCAGCGAAATAGTCAGCATCATGACCGGTTCAACATAACCGAGCAGCCCAAGCAAATTAATCGGCAGGATATTACTGGCGGCGATATAGGAATTAAAAGCAATACCGCTGAGTAGCCCAAGCGCAAACAGCAGCCACATAATATGCGGGTTGATGGCGCTGATTTGAGCGATATCCACCTGCCAGGCAAAGTAAATACATACCGGCAACAACAAAATGATTTCAATGGCAAAACTGGCAATATCCGCCATATTCAGCCATTTTCTCAGCATAAAATACAGCGCATAACCGAATACCGCCGTGCTTTCCCATGATAAGCCGCCTTTTATCGCAATATTGAACAGCACACCGGCGGCGGCGATGCCAATCGCCCATGCGCGCAAAGTGGAAATATTTTCTTTGAAAAATACACGTCCACAGGCAACCAACACCAACGGCAACAATAAATAACCAAACGAAACGCTGAGTGCGCTGCCGTTGTTCGGCGCCCACAGGAAAAGCCACATCTGAAAGCCCATCATCGCGCTGTTAAAGCAGAACACCAGCAACAACCAAGGTTGCCGTTTAATGCGTCTTAAGTGAGAAACCAGTACATATTTCTGTTTGAAAACAAAAATCGCCGCAATAATAAAAGGCACGGTAAACACCACGCGGTAGCCGAAAATATCTTCACCGTTTAACGGCAGCAGCAAGGTGGAAAAATAATAGATATAACCGAATAACACCGACGCGAAAAGCGAGAAAGCGACACCTTTTACCATAGTTCACCAAAACGTTGCAAAACCATACCGCACTTTACCCTAACATTTGCCAAAATGCACGGATTAACGGTAATTCCAGCGATTTCTTTTGTACGCACAAACCCAAATCAAAGGGGGCAATCGGCGTATCGACGGCAAGCGTCGAGATTTGGCTGTTCAACGGGCTGTTTTTGATCACCACATCAGGCAACATTGCCAGACCGCAGCCCAACGCAACCATAGACACAATGCCCTCATGCCCGGCAACAGTGGCATAAATTGTCGGATGTTTGATTTTCTTTTGCCGAAACCATTGGTCAATACGCTGACGCGCCGGTCCTTCCACCGGCAGAATAAAAGGAATCTTCTGCCAATCGGGCGGATTGTGCTGCAACAGTTGCGTTGCCGTACAAGCAATGCGCGGCGCCACTAAAGATAGCGTAATATCATCAATATAATGAAACATCATATTCTGCGGCAGCGTCGCCGGTCTGCCCGCCAGTGCCAGATCGACCTGCTGCTGTTGTACCAATTGCAGTGCCAGTGCCGGATCGCCGGTGGTGAGCTGAATTTCCACTTTCGGATAGCGGGAACGGAATTTTTCCAGCACTTGCGGTAAATGGCTGTAAGCCGCGGTCACCGAGCAAAACAGCTTTAATTCGCCGCTCAATTCCTCCTGATTGACGCGTAGCTGCTGTTGCAGTTGCGACCATTGCTGCCGATTCTGACGCGCGAATTGGAGAAAGATTTCACCCGCCGGAGTAAGCGACACCTGACGATTATCGCGCAACAATAACGTCTGCCCCAATTCCTCTTCCATGCGCTGAATCCGACGGGATAAAGTGGAAGGCGAGGTATGCTTTTGCGCCGCGGTTTTGCTGAAATTGCGGCTGTCGGCAAGATGTAAAAAAATATTGAGATCGTCAAAGTCCATCGTCATCACACTGAATGAAAGTTATCTTTATGGTTAAACGTGCGGTGAATATTATATGAATTTAAAAACGCAACAAAAACCGACCGCACTTTGCCCCAGCATAATTTGAGATTGCGAAAAATGCAATATTAAATCCCGATAATATCAATTTACGCAACAATCAAAAAGCGTATAATCATTCGTAGCAAACCCCGCATCAGCACCACTATTTATACAGAGGATGAAAAATGGCTAACTATTTCAATACATTAAACTTACGTCAGCAATTAGATCAATTAGGTCGCTGCCGTTTTATGGCGCGTGAAGAATTTGCCGACGAGGCGAATTTTCTGAAAGGCAAAAAAATTGTGATTATCGGCTGCGGCGCGCAAGGATTAAATCAAGGACTCAATATGCGCGATTCCGGCTTGGATATCAGCTATGCTCTGCGCCCGCAGGCGATTGCGGAAAAACGCGCCTCCTTCCAACGGGCAACCGAAAACGGGTTTAACGTGGGCAGCTATGAAGAACTGATTCCCACTGCCGATTTGGTGATTAATCTCACCCCGGACAAACAGCACAGTAAAGTTGTAGCAGATGTGCAGCCGTTAATCAAACAAGGCGCGGCACTGGGCTATTCCCACGGTTTGAATATCGTTGAAGTGGGCGAACAGATCCGCAAAGACATTACCGTCGTGATGGTGGCGCCGAAATGTCCGGGTACTGAAGTGCGCGAAGAATACAAACGCGGATTCGGCGTGCCGACGCTGATCGCCGTACATCCGGAAAATGATCCGCAGGGCGAAGGCTTGGCCATTGCTAAAGCATGGGCGGCGGCAACCGGTGCTCATCGTGCCGGCGTGTTGGAATCGTCTTTCGTGGCAGAAGTAAAATCCGATTTAATGGGCGAACAAACCATCTTGTGCGGTATGCTACAAGCGGGTTCTCTGGTGTGTTACGACAAACTGGTGGCGGACGGCAAAGACCCGGCATACGCAGGCAAACTGATCCAATACGGCTGGGAAACCATTACCGAGGCTTTAAAACAGGGCGGTATCACCCTGATGATGGATCGCTTGTCCAACAGCGCAAAATTACGCGCCTTTGCACTTGCTGAACAGATTAAAGAAAAACTGGATTTCCTGTTCAAAAAACATATGGATGATATTATCAGTGGCGAATTCTCCCGAGTGATGATGGAAGACTGGGCAAACGGCGATGTCAACTTACTAAAATGGCGTGAAGAAACCGGTAAAACCGCATTCGAAAACGCCCCGAAAGCGGACGGTATTAAGATCAGCGAACAGGAATATTTCGACAACGGCGTATTAATGATCGCAATGGTGAAAGCCGGCGTCGAGCTGGCGTTCGATACCATGGTTTCCACCGGAATCTATGAAGAATCCGCCTATTATGAATCGCTGCATGAATTGCCGTTAATCGCCAACACCATCGCACGTAAACGTCTGTACGAAATGAATGTGGTGATCTCCGATACTGCGGAATACGGTAACTATCTGTTTGCCAATGTGGCGGCGCCGATTCTGGCAAAAGACATCATTCCACAGTTACAACGCGGTGATTTAGGTGAGCCAACACCGGCGGGCGATATCGACAACATCACATTACGCGATGTTAACGATGCGATTCGCAACCACCCGGTTGAGCTCATCGGTCAGGAGCTGCGCGGTTATATGACCGACATGAAACGCCTTTCCTCACAAGGTTAAGCCAATCTACAAGCCAGTCTGCGGACTGGCTTTTCGTTTTTCAGGCACACAAGGAGCGAAAAATGAAACTCTGGTATTCCACCACTAGCCCGTTTGTGCGCAAAGTCCGTGCAGTGGCGCATTATCATCATCTACAAGATCGCATCGAATTACTGCTGGTTACCCGCCCGTTTCTAGCACAATCTCCGCATAACCGAGACAACCCTTTAGGGCGCGTGCCAGCATTACAGTTGGATAACGGCGACTGGCTACTGAACAGCAGTGTTATCGCCGAATATCTGGATTCTATCGGCACGGCACAAAGCCTGTTTCCGAAACATGCCGAGCGCTGGAAAGTAATGGAACTCTATGCCCTCGCGGAAGGCGTACTGGAAAATCTGACCGGCTTAATGCTGCCGGAACGTATGTTCCGTCCGCAGCAGGAATGGTGGCTTGAACGCCATCAGCAAATTCTGCACAGAAACGACCGCACTTTAACGTTGATTGAACAGCAACTGAAACCGTTCGGAACGCAACTGAACATCGGCACGCTTTATACCGTCTGCCTGCTCGACTTTCTGCGCTTTCGCCATAGCGTGACCGGCGCCGACAACTACCGTGCGCTGCCGCAACTGACGCAATGGGCAGACGACATGAACGCGCAATATCCTTGTCTGGCAACAACCAAGCCGGTAATGCCGCCACAATAAAGTGCGGTCGGAATTGCCGATGTTTTTCAAGCAAAGCCGGTTAGCCGGCTTTTTTTCGTTAATTGAACGAAGTGTTTTCCCGCCCAAAACTGGTCAGACCATTTTTCATTTGTGTTCTCTTATTTTTTATTAAAAAATAACGCGCTTTTATCATTACACATTATAAAAAACGTTATTGACATACTTTTAAGGGGCAATCTGATGAAAACTCACGGATTTCGCAACACATTCATTTGTCTTTCCGTTGGTTGTTGCTTAGGCGTTGCGGCAAATGCTGACGAAGGAGAAAACGAGCCTATCCAAAACCCACACGAGCTTATCGGCTTAACCGCGCAAATCGCTGCACAATATTCAGGGCAAGGGGTCAATCTCGGCGTAGTGGACAGCGGGTTTATGCTGGAACATCCGCAATTTAACCAACATACAATACATCCATTGGTTCTGGAGGTGGAAGAAAAAGGCGAGAAAATTGTTATTGATCCGCGTAAATACGATACCGACATGGAAACAGACGAGCAAGGCAAAAAACACAAGGTTTACGCCATGCACGGCGGGCAAGTCAGCGGGATTATCGGCGCCCAATCACTACCGCAAGTCGGTTATCACGGCGGGGTGGCGAAAGGCAGCAACCTTTATCTCGCTCAATACGAACCGAACGGCGATCGCGATAATGAAGAAAATGACGATAATAATGCACAACGCCGCAACAACGCACGCCGAGCCAGCGCACAGGACGATTCGCTGTTACAAGGCAAAGATGCCGAAGGACAGCGTGTACTGCTGGCGGCGGCACTGAAAAAAGTGGCGGAAAATAACGTACTTGCCATTAACAACAGCTGGAACGAAGATGCCATCGGCAACAGCGCGCAGGCGCTGGATAACCGCTATCAACAGTACATTACCCGCCATAGCAATGACAACCGTCTGCTGCAAGGCATCAAACAAACCATTGAAAAAAACGTTTTGCTGGTTTTTGCCGCCGGCAATGAAAGCAAACAACAGCCGGGAATTCTCGCCGCCTTGCCGCGTTATCTGCCGGCGCTGGAATCCCATTATTTATCCGTGGTCGCAGTAGACAAAAATAAAACTCTGGCTAGCTATTCCAATCACTGCGGTGTCAGTAAAAACTGGTGTATCGCCGCGCCCGGCGATTTAACCGTACTGTCCACCGACGGTGCGGAACAAGGGAAGAAAATACCGAACTTACAGAATCAATCAGGTACCTCATTTGCCGCACCGACCGTTACCGCCTCACTTGCCATACTCAAACAGCGCTTTTCCTATTTCACCCCGACTCAGGTGCGCGATACCTTGCTGACTACCGCCACGGATTTGGGGAAAAAAGGCGTGGACGAGCAATATGGTTGGGGGCTGGTGAACATTTCCAAGGCAATTGGCGGTCCTACGGCACTGTTACGTGATGAAACTTATCAGGTAAGCCAAAACGATTTTTGGTCAAACCCATTGACCACAGAATTCGCTCTGAGCAAAGCGGGCAACGCCGTATTAACCCTAAACGGTAACAACAACCGCATTCGCACGCTGCATATCAACGCGGGGAAACTGGTGTTAAACGGCACCACCTCTGCCGATACGGTCGATAACCGCGCCACCTTAGGTCTGACTTCGCTAAATATACGTCAGACCTACCATTCCGCCGCGGACAGTCGGCTGGAAATCTTATCGTCGCAAGGCATCAGCGCACAGGGCAAACACGTCCACGTTACGCTGGGCGGTACGCTGAGCGTTGCAGAATCGCTAAAACATCATCGCCGAGCCGGTGATACAATCAGCCATATTCTCACCCTGAAAGACGGCGCGACGTATCGCGGCGGATTTCTGGAAGTTGAAAAAAGTGCGGTGCTTTCTCAGCAAGGATTGCGTCAGGATTTATATTTCAACGCTGACGGCATCACCTTAAAAGCCAATAAAAATCAGGCGATCACCGATCCAAACGCCAGCGCCAACGGACAAAGCGGCTTGCACCTGCTCAATGCGCTGCGCGATACTCAACTCGCATGGCGACAAGGGCGTTATAACGACTGGCTGCAACAGGCGGTGGAAAAGCATAATCTACAGCATTTTCATTACGCCGTCGGTAACGGTATTTATGCCGACAGCATGGAATTTCTGCGACATAGCGCCAGCGCCCAGCTGAGCCAAAGCGCAAATCAGCTGTATCACTACCGCAATTTGGCGGCACAGCAAGTAACGGTATGGACACAGGCACAGGGCGAGCAATACCGCAGCGACAACATGCCCGCAGTGGAAAAAGCCCAGTTCACCACCCGTGGCAGCGAACTGGGACTGGCATACAAAGCAGACCATAACATCCTACTTAGCGCCCGTCTTAATGCACTGAAAACCAATATCCATAAAGGACAGGCAAATTCAACGCTGAAACAACGCAGCGCAAGTGCAGCAATACGTTACATGCCGGCATCGCGCGGTTGGTTTACCGATGCCGCCGCCCATCTGGCGCATCTTCATTATCATCAACAACGTACCTTTAACGGCACAACGCTGGCATCGGGAAAAACTAAAGGGCATCTGAGCGGCGGCGAACTGCGTGGCGGTTACGGGTTACAGGTCGGTCGCTGGCAGACCGAACCAAGCATCGGTTTACAATTGATACATGTAAGCATGAAAGCCTTGCGCGAAAACGGCGAATTTGCCCTGACGACACCGCGTTTGCGCTATACTGACGTAAATCTGGTTGCCAGCGTGCGACTAAACACCCGCTTTATATTATCTGACTGGCAAATTAGTCCGCATTTCGTCGTTGACTACGGCTATCGCCTTAACGGCGCAACAACCACAGTGCACAGTCGCTTTGACACAATTGCGCTAAACAGCAAGGCTACCGCATTTGGGCGCGACGGTTTGGACGTCGGCACCGGCATACGGTTCACCTACGGCAGCTGGTTTTTCGGCACAGAAATCAAACAACGGGTATTCCGACACGGCAGCGGAACCGATATTACCGCCCGACTCGGCGTGAGTTTCTAAGCCGATTTCTTATGTAACGTAAAAATGCGGTGGAAATTTTCTAATTTTTCACCGCACTTTTGTACTGATTCTTTTTGCCGCCGAGGCTGAACTAATCGCGAAAAAAAGCGACAAAGTAACAGTCAATCAAGACAATAACATAAGGAACTAACGATGGATTTTAACAGCATTTTAAATCAAGTACTCACCGCCGCCAAAGAACAGGTCGGCAAAACCATGGAAAGTGATTCTACCGTAGACAAAATCACCAAAGCCGGTGGCGGTGCTGCTGCAATCGGTATTCTGTCAATGATTCTCGGACGCAACGGCGGTGCCGGTTTAACCAAACTGGGATCACTGGCGGCATTGGGCAGCCTTGCTTATCAGGCATATCAACAATACCAGCAAAGCCAGAGCCAAAGCAGCGCACCGGTTGCGCAAGAAGCGTTTACCGACGCGGAACAAAACGCCGACAGCAGTAAACTTATCCTGCAAGTGATGATTGCCGCCGCGGCAGCCGACGGCACAATCACCGACGCAGAAAAACAGGCGATTATCGCCGAAGCGGGCAATAATCCGGAATTATCTCAATGGCTGCAACAGCAAATCGACCACCCGATTTCCATTGCAGACATCGCTGCACAAACCGGCAACGACCCGGCACTGGCAGCCCAGGTTTATCTCGCCGCCCGCGTAGCCTGCGCCGATTTAGATCGTAAAGAAATCGTCTTCCTGTCAAACCTTGCTGAAGCGCTAAACCTAGACGACGCACTGGTCGAACAATTGGAAAAACAGGCGGGGTTTTAAATTAACATCGGATTAAAAAATAGGTCGGTTTAAACCCGACTTTTTTATGTGAATATCGATGCCGACAATTACGGCAACAGAGATTCTAGCTGCCATAATTCTGCAAAACGTTCGCGACGTTTGATTAAATGCGCTTGCTCGCCGTCCACCATGATTTCAACGGCGCGCGGGCGGGAATTATAGGTGGATGCCATGCTAGCGCCGTATGCGCCGGCGGAGCGTTGGGCAATCAGATCGCCTTGGGCGATTGCCAGTTCGCGCTGTTTGCCGAGAAAATCGGCGGTTTCGCAAATCGGACCGACGACGTCGTAAACCCGGCGTTCGCGCTCTAATGTGCGGTCAACTTCAATGATGTCCATATAAGCCTGATACAGCGCCGGGCGGATCATGTCATTCATGCCAGTATCCACAATGGCAAAATGGCGGTCTTCATTGCTTTTCAGGTATTCCACTTTGCTCACCAGAATGCCGGCATTGGCGGTAATAGCACGTCCCGGTTCGAGGATAATTTCAAGATTTGGATAATCTTTTAATTTATTCAGCAGCGCGCCGGCATATGCCGTCGGATGTGGTGCGTTTTCATCACGGTAGGTGACGCCCAAACCGCCGCCCAAATCCAGATGTTGCAACACGATGCCGTCTTGTTTTAACTGGCTCATCAGCACAATCAGGCGATCTGTGGCATCAAGAAACGGTTGTAATTCGGTCAGCTGCGAGCCGATATGGCAATCCATGCCGCTGATGTGAATATGCGCTAGGCGACTCGCCATGCGATACACCTCGCGCGCTTCATGTACGCTGATGCCGAATTTATTTTCTTTCAATCCGGTGGAAATATAAGGATGGGTATGAGCATCCACGTCCGGATTAACACGTAACGAAATCGGCGCGATTTTACCGAGCTGTCCGGCAATATCGTTGATGCGCTGCAATTCTGCGCGACTTTCCACATTAAAGCAGCGAATGCCTACTTGTAGGGCGCGGCGAATTTCCGCCTCTGATTTCGCGACGCCGGAAAATACCACTTTGCCGGGTTCACCGCCCGCCGCTAGCACGCGTTCCAACTCGCCTTGAGAAACAATATCAAAACCCGACCCGAGGCGCGCCATAATATTTAAAACTGCGATATTAGGATTTGATTTCACCGCAAAACAGATTAAATGAGGATGTTCGCCCAGCGCATCATCAAAGGCATGCCAATGGCGCTCCAATGTGGCACGCGAATAAATATACGCCGGCGTGCCAAATTGTTCGACGATTTGCTGCACCGGCAACTGCTCCGCCATTAGCTGACCGTGTTGATATTGAAAAAAATCCATACCTTACCTACCGTTATTGTTTCTGTGTCTGCGCTTGTGCTTTTTCCGGGAAATAAAGCGGTCCTTTCACGCCGCAACCGGTCGTTAAAAAAACAAGCGAGCCCAAAAGGCAAATCGAAATCAGTTTTTTCATATCATTCTTCCTGTTAATAAGTTATTCCTGATGAATAATAGCGGGATCTGCAAAAATTTCTATTTCTTTTTTGCATTTTATCCGCAATAGCCGCCCTAACACGCCGCCCGCTTAATCTGCCGGGGTTAACATGCGTTCCAGCTCGTCCTGCAACGCAAACCACTGACTTTCCGCCTCCTCCAGCGATTTTTTACAGCTCGCCTGTTCAGTCAAAAGTGCGGTCAGTTTTTCTTTATTTTCCGCCTGATATAATGCGCCGTCCGCCAGCTGCATTTCAATGTCGGCTAAGCGCGCTGAAAGCTGTTCGACCTTTTCCTCGAACTGCTGCAATTTTTTGCGTAACGGTGCGCTTTTCTGGCGCAACTCCGCTTGCCGACGTTTTTGTTCTTTACGGTTTACGCTTGAGCTCTCAGAATGGGGGGGCACCTTGGTGCTTGATGAGACGGCGTTGCTGTCATTCAGCCATTGCTGGTAATCAGTCAGATCACCTTTAAATTCTTCCACTTGCTTGTCGTGCACCAGATAAAATTCTTCTACCGTGTTACGCAGCAAGTGCCGGTCATGAGACACTACCACCAGCGAGCCCTGATAATCCACCAGCGCTTCGGTTAACGCCTGACGCATGTCCAGATCCAAATGGTTAGTCGGTTCATCCAGCAATAATAAATTCGGTCGCTGCCAAACAATCAGCGCCAGCACCAGACGGGCTTTCTCACCGCCGGAAAAAGAGACCACCGCCTGATTGACTTTCTCACCGTGAAAGGCAAAACTGCCCAGATAATCGCGCAGCTGTTGTTCCGTCTGCTGCGGCGCGATTTGCTGCAAATGCCACAAGGCGCTTTCTTCCGCGCGCAGAGTGTCCAGCTGATGCTGGGCGAAATAGCCGAGCTGTACGCCCTTAGCCAGCTGCACATGCCCGGAAAGTGCGGTCAATTCGCCCGCCAATAATTTAATCAGGGTAGATTTTCCGGCGCCGTTTTTACCTAACAAACCAATGCGCGAGCCCGGTACCAGATTGAGTTTGATTTGCCGTAACACGGTATGCGCATTTTCTCCTGCACCGTAACCGGCCGCGGCGTTTTCCATCGTAACCAGCGGATTCGGCAAGGACAGCGGTTCACGAAAGTGGAATCGAAAAGGGTTATCCACATAAGCCGGCGCAATGCGCTCCATTCGTTCCAGCGCTTTCACGCGGCTTTGTGCTTGTTTGGCTTTGGTCGCTTTCGCTTTGAAGCGGTCGATATATTGCTGTAAATGATGGATTTTCTGCTGCTGTTGACGGAAAAGTGCGGTCTGTTGCGCTAGTTTTTCCGCGCGCTGAAGTTCAAAGGACGAATAATCGCCGCTATATTCGTTCAGCCGATAATTTTCTATATGCAGGATTTTATTGACGATCGGATCAAGAAAATCGCGATCGTGGGAAATCAAAATTAAGGTTCCCTGATATTGCACCAGCCAGCGTTCCAGCCAGATAACGGCGTCTAAATCCAAATGGTTGGTAGGTTCGTCCAGCAACAATAAATCGGACCGACACAATAATGCCTGTGCCAGATTCAACCGCATGCGCCAGCCACCGGAAAAGGATTTGACCGGTTGTTGCAGCGCTTGCTGTTCAAACCCCAGACCGTGCAGCAATGCGCCGGCGCGGGCATGAATCGTCCACGCGTCGATAATCTCAAGCTGAGCGTGAATCGTCGCGATAGCATTGCCGTCATTACACGCATTGGCGTCACGCAATTGGCGCTGTAAGCGGCAATATTCGCGGTCACCTTCAATTACATAATCCAGCGCAGAAATGTCTAAAGCGGGCGTTTCCTGATTGACCCAAGCCACGCGCCAGTCGGAAGGATAACTCACCGAACCGCCTTCGGCGCTCATTTGGTGTTTTAATAAGGCGAACAGAGACGATTTACCGCAACCGTTTTTGCCCACCAAGCCGACTTTTTGCCCGGGATTAACCGTCGCATCGGCATTTTCCAGCAACACTGACTGGCCGCGTTTTAAGGTAAGATTTGTAAAAAAAATCATTATTTTGCTGAGAATTTGTTATAAGATATTCATTGTTAAATTTTTTTTGTTATTTTCCACTTTTTTACCGGGGTTGCAAATGTTTGATTCTCTTATTGTTCAATTTGTGGTGTTATGGGCGGTGATTGATCCTATCGGTTCCATTCCGGTTTATTTAACCAAAACGGTCGGCTTATCCCTTGAAGATCGACGCAAAATCGCATTAAAAGCGATTGTTATTTCCGCTGGCATTCTGATGTTTTTTCTGATTATCGGTCAGGCATTGTTGGAAGCGATGCAGATTCCGCTCACCGCCTTTCAGATCGCAGGCGGTCTGGTACTGCTGCTGTTCGCGCTTACCATGATTTTCGGCGAAGGCAAACCGGAACAAGAAATGAAAATCTCCTCCAGCATCAGCGAAATTGCCGTTTATCCGCTGGCGGTGCCGTCAATCGCCTCGCCCGGCGCCATGATGGCAATCGTACTGTTAACAGATAACCATCGTTTCAGTTTCTTTGATCAAGTTCTGACCACTTTTATTATGCTAGCAATACTGTTTATTACTTATCTGCTGTTTTTGGCCGCTAATAATATTCAGCGCTTAATTGGTAACACCGGCGCGGCAATCATCAGCCGAGTGATGGGGCTTATTCTCGCCGCGGTGGCCATTAATAATATGCTGGTCGGGATTCGCGATTTCTTTACTGTGGTGGGTTAATCGCAGCGTAAAAGTGCGGTGCAAATTCGATCAATTTTTCGACCGCACTGTGAAATCCGGCGTCAAGCGATACCCCTAACGCGTTAACAATGTGATCGGGTTCAAATACTTTCTTGGTTAAAGAAGGTATGATAGCAACGTTGTTTTTCATCAAGAGGTATAACAATGACAAATGCAGAACTAATGCAGGAAGGTGTAAACCTTATGATTTCGGGAATGGGGTTTGTGTTGGTCTTTTTGTGGATTTTAATTCTCGCAATCGGGCTGATGTCAAAACTGGTTAACCGATTCTTTCCCGAACCCGTCCCGGCTTCCTCGCCAGCCACCCCGATTCAAAGTGCAGCAATCAGTGATTTAGAACGTTTACGTCCGGTTATTGTTGCTGCCGTTGCACACCACCGCCGTCAACAAGGGCTTAAATAATTTAGTTGGAGAAAATAATGACTACTGCACAAACAAAAAAAATTGCAATTACCGACGTTGTTTTACGCGATGCGCACCAATCACTTTTCGCAACACGTTTACGTCTGGATGACATGTTACCGATTGCCGCGGAACTGGATAAAGTAGGTTATTGGTCATTAGAAGCTTGGGGCGGCGCCACTTTTGACGCCTGCATTCGGTTTTTGGGCGAAGACCCGTGGGTTCGTCTGCGTGAACTGAAAAAAGCGATTCCCAACACGCCGCTACAAATGCTGCTACGCGGTCAGAATCTGTTGGGCTACCGTCATTATGCCGATGATGTGGTCGATCGCTTTGTGGAGCGCGCCGTCACCAACGGCATGAGCGTATTCCGTGTATTTGATGCGATGAACGACCCGCGCAACATGCAACAGGCGCTCAACGCTGTGCGCAAAAACGGCGCCCATGCGCAAGGTACGTTAAGTTATACCACAAGCCCAGTACATACTCTGCAAACTTGGCTGGATACCACCGAGCAATTGCTTGAAATCGGTATTGATTCTTTAGTGATTAAAGATATGTCCGGCATTCTAACGCCAGTGGAAGCCTATAAGCTGGTCAGCGAAATTAAAAAACGTTTTGACGTGCAGTTGCATTTACATTGCCACGCTACCACTGGCATGGCGGAAATGGCATTGCTGAAAGCCGTGGAAGCCGGTATTGACGGAATTGATACAGCCATTTCCTCCATGAGCGGAACATACGGTCATCCGGCAACCGAAGCGCTTGTAGCGACCTTAAAAGATACTCAATATGACAGCGGCCTGGATATTGCGCAGCTTGAAAAAATCGCCGCTTATTTCCGCGATGTGCGCAAAAAATACCATAAATTCGAAGGGCAGTTAAAAGGCGTTGACAGCCGTATTTTAGTGGCGCAGGTGCCGGGCGGTATGCTGACCAATCTGGAAAGCCAGTTAAAACAACAAAACGCATCCGATAAACTGGATCTGGTCTTACAGGAAATTCCTCGCGTACGTCAGGATCTGGGCTATATTCCGTTGGTAACGCCGACCTCACAAATCGTCGGGACGCAATCGGTCATCAACGTATTAATGGGTGAACGCTATAAAACCATCGCCAAGGAAACCGCTGGTATTCTAAAAGGCGAATACGGACGCACGCCGGCACCGGTTAATGCCGAATTACAGGCGAAAGTGCTAGACGGCGCGCAGCCGATTACTGATCGTCCGGCCGATCATCTCACCCCGGAAATGGATAAACTGACCGCGGAAGTGGAACAATTGGCGCAGGAAAAAGGCATTAAACTGGCGGAAAACAAAGTGGACGATGTGTTGATCGTGGCGCTGTTCCCGCAAGTCGGTCTGAAATTCCTGCAAAATCGTGGCAATCCAGCAGCATTCGAACCGGCGCCGAGCGCAGAAAAAACAGCGGAAAAAACGACCGCACCTGCCGCCAAAGCCGCGCCGGCAAGCGGTTCGGCCGTATATACCGTTGAGTTGGAAGGCAAAGCGTTTGTGGTAAAAGTCAGCGAAGGCGGCGACATCAGCCATGTTGCACCGGTAGCGCCAACACAAGCAGCGCCGACCCCAACCGCAGCAGCCGCGCCGTCCGGCAATGGTACAGCGGTGACTGCGCCGATGGCAGGCAATATCTGGAAAGTGGTTGCCGCCGAAGGGCAGCAAGTGGCTGAAGGGGATGTGCTGTTGATTCTGGAAGCGATGAAAATGGAAACCGAAATCCGCGCCTCACAAGCCGGTACAGTGCGCGGCATTACAGTAAAAGCCGGTGATGCCGTTGCGGTAGGCGATACCCTGATGACCTTGGCATAGGCGGTAACTCATGGAAAGTATTTTAGCATTAATACGCGGTATGGGCATTATGCACATGGAGTGGGGACAAGCGATCATGATTGTCGTCAGTCTATTGTTGCTATGGCTTGCTATCGCACGTAAATTCGAACCGTTGCTGCTACTGCCCATCGGGTTCGGTGGATTATTGTCCAATATTCCCGAAGCCGGTATGGCGATGACCGCGTTGGATAACCTGCTGCACAGCGGCACCGCGGAACAGCTTGCAATCATCGCCGCCAAACTCAATGCGGCGGCCGATCCCGCCGCAATTAAGACCGCACTTAACAGCGCACTGCCGTCAGTGGTCAACGAACTGGAAGTAATGGCGGGCGATATGGGCTACAGTGCGGGCGTTTTGGCACTATTTTATAAAGTGGCAATCGGCTATGGCGTCGCGCCGTTGGTGATCTTTATGGGCGTCGGCGCAATGACTGATTTCGGTCCGCTGCTTGCCAATCCGCGTACGCTGTTGCTCGGCGCAGCGGCACAGTTCGGTATTTTTGCCACCGTATTAGGTGCGCTGGGGCTAAATTGGCTGGGTGTTATCGACTTTACCTTACCGCAAGCGGCGGCAATCGGCATTATCGGCGGTGCCGACGGTCCGACCGCCATCTATCTGGCAAGTAAACTAGCGCCCGAACTGCTTGGCGCTATTGCGGTTGCGGCGTATTCCTACATGGCACTGGTGCCGTTGATCCAGCCGCCGATTATGAAAGCCCTCACTACGCAGCAGGAGCGCAAAATCCGCATGGTTCAATTACGCAATGTGGGTAAACATGAAAAAATTCTGTTCCCGATCGTATTGCTTGTGCTGGTTGCACTGTTGTTGCCGGATGCGGCGCCACTGTTGGGGATGTTTTGTTTCGGCAATCTAATGCGCGTCAGCGGCGTGGTTGAGCGGTTAAATGATACCGCACAAAACGCGCTGATTAATATCGTGACCATCTTCCTCGGTTTATCCGTCGGTGCAAAACTGGTGGCGGACAAATTTTTGCAGCCGCAGACCTTGGGTATTCTCGTACTCGGCGTGATCGCCTTTGGTATCGGTACCGCCGGTGGCGTATTAATGGCAAAATTAATGAACCGCTTCAGCAAAAACAAAATCAACCCGCTAATTGGCGCCGCAGGTGTGTCGGCCGTACCGATGGCGGCGCGAGTTGCCAATAAAGTCGGGCTGGAAGCCGATCATCAGAACTTCTTGCTGATGCACGCCATGGGACCGAATGTGGCAGGCGTCATCGGTTCTGCGATTGCAGCCGGGGTAATGCTGAAATACGTTTCAGTAATCATGTAATCGATAAAAACGGATACCTTGTTATGAAAACTTCATAACAGGGTATTTTTATGGGAGAAGGTATGCAGCATATTCAACTTCAGCATGATTTATCTTTCAGCCGTATGATTCAAGGATACTGGCGGCTTAAACACTGGCAGAAAACGCCGCAGCAACTGTTGACCTTACTAAAACAAGGGCTGGAACTGGGGATCGATACCCTCGATCACGCCGCTTGCTATGACGGCTTTAAAACTGAAGCTGAATTCGGTCGCGCATTAGCCTTGGATAAAAGCCTGCGCCACAAACTGACGTTAGTGACCAAGTGCGGTATTTTATATCCGAATAGCGAACTACCGGATATTCGCAGTCATTATTATGATAACAGCTACCGGCATATTATTTGGTCGGCGGAACGTTCCATTGCAAAGCTGCAATGCGAATATCTTGATGTTTTGCTGATTCACCGTTTATCGCCTTGTGCCGATCCGGAACAGATCGCGCGCGCTTTCGAGGCACTACATCAGGCGGGCAAAGTGCGCCATTTCGGTGTGTCCAATTACACCGCTGCCAAATTCTCCATGCTGCAATCTTATGTCCGTCAGCCCTTAATCACCAATCAAATTGAAATATCGCCGCTACAACTGGCGCCTTTCGATAATGGTATGCTGGATTTTTTACTGGAAAAACGCATTAAACCGATGGCGTGGTCACCGCTTGCTGGCGGTAAATTATTCATGCATAACGATGCGGTAAGTCAGCGCGTAACCAACGCCTTGCAGGAAATCGGCGAAACAAAAGGCGAAATGCGTTTAGACACCTTAACCTATGCTTGGCTGTTGGCGCATCCAGCGAAAATCATGCCGATTATCGGCTCCGGAAAAATCGAACGGATTAAAAACGCGGTGGATGCACTGGCTATTCCGTTCAGCCAAGAAGAATGGATCAAAGTATATGTGGCGTCACAAGGGCATGATATTCCCTAAAACACCTCCCGCCGTCAGGATAAAATGCCGCATTATGGCGGCATAACGGACAAAAACAATTAAAAATTTCACCGCACTTTATTGGAATTAATTGCAATGACTGCAAAAGAACGTTTATTTCATGCCGTTTTATTTGAATGTCTGGCGATTTTGTTGTCTATTCTGGCACTCAAACTGGTCACCGCTCACCAAACCGCCGGCTTAACCCTAGTGGTGGTGCTGATTTCGCTGATCGCCGTGGTGTGGAATGTCATATTCAACTGGGTATTTGATTTATTCGTTACCGGCGCACGGGAAAAACGCGGCATGCTGATTCGTGTTGTACATACTTTGCTGTTTGAGGGCGGATTGCTGATTGTTACCATTCCTATGGTGGCTTATGTGTTGAAAATAGACTGGCTCGCTGCTTTCACCATGGATATCGGATTAACCTTGCTGATTGTGGTTTACACCTTCCTGTTCAACTGGTGCTATGACAATATCAGAGTGGCGATAATCAATAAATGTGCTCAAAAACGGGAGCGTTAACGCTCCCGTTTCAATTATTTTGTGGCAATATTGGCAAGCACATCGGTGAGCAGGCGCCAATAGGTTTGCACCGCCGGAATATGCACCTTTTCATCCGGCGAATGGGCGTTTTTAATGGTCGGACCGATAGACACCATATCCATATGCGGATAAATTTTCTTTAATAGCCCGCACTCTAAGCCGGCATGAATCACCTTAACTTCAGGTTCATGCCCCAAAATCTCGGCATAATGGCGGCGGGTCAGATTCAAAATTTCACTCTGGCTTTGCGGTTCCCAACCCGGATAATCACCAGAAAAAACGACTGTCGCCCCGCTCAATGCCGCCAGCGAACGCAACAATGCCGCCACATAGGTTTTCCCGCTTTCAATCAGCGAACGCGTCAAAATCGTCACCTTCACCTTTTCCGCATCCGCTGCCAATACACCGGCACTAAGCGAGGTTTCCACTACGCCGGCAATCACATCGCTGTTGCGAATCACGCCGTTCGGCAACAGGTTGAGCAGATTAATCACGCGCTGCGAAAACGCCGGCGAAAACACTTGTTGCGGGTTCTCCGTCGGCGCGAGTGTGAAAGTCAGATTCGGTTCCGCCAGTGCCAGCTCGCTTTTTATTAAAACGGCGAAATTTTCCACCGCACTTTTCAGTATTTCCGCATCGCCGTTAAATGCCAAGGTGGCAAAAGCCTCGCGCGGAATGGCATTGCGAATGGAACCGCCGCGAATGCCAGCGAGAGTAAAGGCAAAGTGCGGTTGGTTTTGGCTAAATTGTGCCAAAAAGCGAGCCAACAGTTTAATCGCATTTGCCCGCCCGGTATGAATATCGCAGCCGGAATGCCCGCCACGTAGCCCTTTTAACGCGATTTGATAATGTTGAGCGTAGCGGTCGGTTTCCCATTCTATCGGCAATTCCAGATTGGCATTTTCACCGCCAGCACAGCCGATATAAATTTCGCCGTTTTCTTCGGTATCGGTATTAATTAAAATGTCGGACTGTAGCCAGTTTGCGCGTAATCCGAGCGCGCCTTCCATGCCCCGTTCTTCGGTCATGGTCAGCAGCACTTCCAGCGGTGGATGGGCTATATCATCGCTGTCCAGCACCGCTAATGCCGACGCCATGCCAATGCCGTTATCCGCGCCTAATGTCGTACCTTGCGCGGTTACCCAATCGCCGTCGATATAAGGTTTGATCGGATCGACGGTAAAATCATGCTGGGTGCCTTCATTTGCCTGCGGCACCATATCCAAATGCGCCTGTAGCGCCACCGGTTTACGCTTTTCCATTCCCGCGCTTGCCGGTTTGCGAATTAACACATTGCCGACATCATCCCGTTCGGCAAACAAACCTTTGCGTTTCGCCCAGTCCAGAATCATTGTGGCTAATTGCTCTTCATGATAAGAAGGATGCGGAACGGCGCAAATTCGATCGAACCATTGCCATAGCGATTGAGGTTGTAATTGTTGAATTTCTGACATATCTGATTTTCCTCCAAATCGAAAAAATTTATTCAAAATAATAGCATAAAAACGCTTTTCGGGTTATCCTAACGCAATTTTATTTCTTGGGTAAGATGTTGCCCTACACGATAAGTCAAGGTGAATTATGAGCGAAAAATATGTTGTGACTTGGGATATGTTCCAAATGCACGCGCGCAAATTATCAGAACGTTTGCTACCGGCGGCACAGTGGAAAGGTGTTATCGCCGTCAGTCGCGGCGGGCTGTTTCCGGCTGCGGTTATTGCCCGCGAACTTAATATTCGGCATGTGGAAACCGTCTGCATTTCAAGTTACGATCACAATAAACAGGGCGAATTGAACGTATTGCATGCTGCCGAAGTCGAAAACGGCGGCGAAGGTTTTATTGTGGTGGACGACTTAGTTGATACCGGCAATACGGCTCGCGCCATTCGCGAACTATATCCGAACGCACGTTTCGTGACGGTTTTTGCCAAACCAGCCGGCGCAGCGCTGGTGGACGACTATGTGGTGGATATCCCGCAGAATACATGGATTGAACAGCCTTGGGATATGGGCATTTGCTTCGTTCCGCCGTTAGCACGCAAATAATTCTACGCGGTTTCCCAACAGACCAATGAGCATAAGCCGCACCTTAAATCGGACTAACCGATTTAAGGTGCAGTTTTTTATCGTACCACCGATTAAAACCGCACCGATTAATTTTCATCTGAATAATCAATAGTTGTTCTGTTATTAAAACCATTGCCTCGGTACCCCTAGCATCGCGCTTTTTCGTATAACCCCAAACGGACTGTTTTCTCCATATCCATTTAAAACAACCGATGTATCTTCATGCCATACCGCGTCTCAGTTGAAATGGGCTAATATGTCTAACGGAAATTGCATGCCGCTGAGATAATCATGAATCGCTTGGGTGACTAACGGATTGCGTTCCGCCTGTCCCGGCTGGCGGATATAATGTTCGAATTGCTCAACGCTCAACCAGCGCCCGCCGCAAATATCCGGATCGGAAGGATTGATCGCCGCCTGTTCTTTCAATTCAACGGCAAACACAAAACGTAAATAATCGGTGTTGCTGCGCGGGGCATGCCATTGATAGATTCTGATTAGCTTCTGCATATCGGCCTGAATACCAGTTTCTTCGAATAATTCGCGTTTCGCCCCGGCCAGAATGGTTTCGCCTTCTTCCAAATGCCCGGCCGGTTGGTTAAGCGTCATGTTGCCGTATTCAAATTCCTCCACAAAAAGAAATTTACCCCGGCAATGTACAACACAGGCCATGGTTACGTTCGGTTTGTGCATATTGACTTCCTTAATTTTAATGCATCATAGAGTTGAATAAGTTCTGTGCGCGTTAATCGACGGTAGCTTCCGCTCGGCAAATCGTGCAGCGTAAACTGTGACAGCCCGCAACGGATCAAACGCAGCGTCGGAAAGCCGATATGCGCGGTCATTCTGCGCACCTGACGGTTTCTGCCCTCACAGATTTTAATCTCTAGCCAGCTGGTCGGAATATGCTTGCGTTCCCGAATCGGCGGATGACGCATCCACAAATTTTTCGGCTCAGAAATCAACCGCACTTTAGCCGGTAAGGTCATCCCATCTTTCAACATCACTCCCCGGCGCAGGCTGGCAAGCGCCTGTTCTGGCGGAATGCCTTCCACCTGCACCCAATAGGTTTTCTCCGTTTTATATTGCGGATCCGCCAATCGGTGCTGAAGGCGTCCGTTATTGGTTAACAACACCAGCCCTTCACTGTCGCGATCCAGCCGCCCGGCGGGATAAACACCGGCAATCGGAATAAAATCTTTCAGACTGCGCCGCCCTTGCGCATCGGTAAACTGCGTCAGTACATCAAAGGGTTTATTAAATAAAACGACGTCGGTTCGGACAAAATTCGGTGCGGTCGGTTTTTTGCTTAAAGTTTGCACCGCACTTTTTTTGCGTGAATTGACCGATTTTGATTTATTGCCGCTTGAAACAATTTTAGGCTTCATATATGTTAGTGATTACCGTGTATTCGGAATTAAGACCAGTAATTATACTCACATACGGCAAAATGAGGAAGAAAGCAGCTATGCAAACAACACAATCAAAAGTGATTATTCCCGCGGGCGAAAAAATCCGCTTAGACGATAACGGCGCCTTGCTTGTTCCCGATAATCCGATTATTCCGTTTATCGAGGGCGACGGTATCGGTGTTGATGTGACGCCGGCAATGCGCACAGTGATCGATGCCGCCGTGCAGAAAGCCTATGACGGTCGGCGTAAAATCGCTTGGATGGAAATCTATGCCGGTGGTAAAGCCAATCAGCTCTACGGCGCAAATACTTGGTTGCCGGAGGAAACGCTGGCGTTTATTCGCGATTATCATGTAGCGATTAAAGGTCCGCTGATGACTCCGGTCGGCGGCGGTATCCGCTCTCTGAATGTCGCGATGCGGCAAGGATTGGATTTATATAACTGCTTACGTCCGATTCGTTACTACGAGGGAACACCAAGCCCAGTAAAACACCCAGAATTGGTGAATATGGTGATATTCCGTGAAAACTCCGAAGATATTTATGCCGGTGTGGAATGGAAAGCCGGCTCGCCGGAAGCGGACAAGGTGATTACATTCCTGCAACAAGAAATGGGCGTGACCAAAATCCGCTTTACGCAAGATTGCGGCATCGGCATTAAACCAGTGTCCAAGCAAGGTACGCAACGTCTGGTGCGCGCCGCACTGCAATATGTGATTGACAACGACCGCCGTTCTCTCACGCTGGTGCATAAAGGCAATATCATGAAATTTACCGAAGGCGCGTTTAAAGAATGGGGGTATGAAGTCGCGCAAGAGTTCGGCGCCCAACTTATCGACGGCGGTCCTTGGATGCAATTAACCAACCCGAAATCCGGCCGACAAATCATCATTAAAGACAGCATTGCCGACGCATTTTTACAAGAAGTGCTGCTGCATCCGACGGAATATGATGTCATCGCCACCTTGAATTTAAACGGCGACTACATTTCCGACGCCTTAGCCGCACAGGTCGGCGGTATCGGTATTTCTCCGGGCGCCAACATCGGCGCGCAAGCGGCTATCTTTGAAGCAACACATGGCACCGCGCCGAAAATAGCCGGTCAGAACAAAGGCAACCCAGGTTCATTGATTCTCAGCGGCGAAATGATGCTGCGCCATTTAGGCTGGCAGGAAGCTGCGGATTTGGTGGTAAAAGCCGTATCAAAAACCATCGCCGATAAAACCGTCACCTTTGACTTCGCAGAAATGCTCAACGGTGCCAAATTACGCACCACCTCCGAATTCGCCCGGGATATTGTGGGGAATATGTAGCAGATATTTATTTTCTAACCTAAAGTGCGGTAATTTTAACCGCACTTTGCTCTGTTCCCCTGAAAGAGAGCTATTAAATCAACAGGTTACTTAAAAAAATTTGAGCCCTGCACAATACGAGGCTCAATATTTAAACTATCCAAATTTATGGGCACAACGCCGTTTTATATTACAATCAAGCGAGAAATCGTCCAATTACCTGTCCACCGACCATAATCCAAGTCATTAGCATAGAAGTAAAAAATACCCCAAACCAGATATAGCCGGTTTTTAAATAACACCAATGATTCAATATAGTCAATACAATAAATTGTGGAATAATAACGGCAAGCATCATCATCCAGCGTCCACCAAATTGTGGTAATCCGATAAGATCAAATCCCGGTCCTATCTGCATAAAATCAGGAATAAAGTGGAATAACCACAAGATAACCAACCCACCGACGGCAAATAAAACAGTTTTTATCGACCAGATGATTAATGTTCTTGTAAAGGAGCCGCTTAATTTCTGCTTCATTTGTACAGATACAAGTAATCCGTTAAATGAAAAGAAAAAAATAAAAATAGGTAACCAGTAAATAAAAAATAATTCGAAACGTTCAATCGTGAGAGGCTTCAGCAAAGGCCATAAAAAGCGAAGTTCTACACCCCATACATGATGTATAAGTGTTGCCAGAACATATAAATAGCCCACCAAAATGGTACTCAAGCATAATGCACGTAAAATAAGTTTACTGGTAGTCAATTCAGAAATATTACTTATAACACCGAATCTAGCTAATGAAATAGATGTGGAGCGTTTCCATAATACAAAAAATATGAAATTTATTACCGCACTTACAACTAACCAAGTAATGATGCCATTACCCATTTCCAACGGCATAAAACTCAGTTTCGCTGCAATAGGTTCATTCGCTCCACCCCATTGTGTAAACATAGGATATAAAAATATTGTCAGTATAATATTGACTATTGCAAATAATTGCCATTGTTTGTTGGATATTGCCGTTTCTGCTGGTACCGCCTGAGTCATTCTTAAAAAGTAAGGCTGTTTAAGTAATCCATTAGCAAGAAAAAGCGCAGATAGTATGGCACTGAATAGTGCGAAAAGCCCAGCAAATTCTTTGTACCAATAAGTTTGATCATCCGGATCAATCCAGTCATCATCCTGTTCGCCATTTTGTAGAGCCTGATTGAACCATAAAATAGCTTCTTTATTAGTTTGCGATGCGATCATCACCCCTAGGTGCGTCCCCTTTACTAAGGCGGCGCGGCGAGCAGTGCCGTCGGTAAAAGTGCCATAAGTGTGATCCCATTGTAAAATGTTGTTTTCCGGTAAAGAAAAAGCATTAAGACGGGCTTTATTTCTAATCAGTGCTTTCACGGGGAAAGATTTTTCCCGATAACCACCAATTTCTTCAAATAATCCCTGCGTTAACAGATAGTTATGTAATTTCGGTTCACCGCCGTTACTGCTTTGTCCGTTAACCGCTTTGTGATCCGGATTCAATTTAGCAACCCGAATTGCGTTTAATGCGCCGGTAGAATGACCGAAAATGCCAAGGCGAGTTCGATCGACAAATGGTAATTCCTTTAAATATTGGTAACCATTATTGGCACCACTCATATTGCTATTGGCAGCTGGCAATTTGGTAGAATAGCCATGTCCAAAATGATCAATAGCCAGTACTACAAAACCGCGTTTAGCCAGTTCCAGTGCACCGAAGGTACTAGTAGCCTCTTTGTCGCTCTGATAACCGTGTAACGCCAATAATGCCGGTTTTGGGTTGTCAGCAGTAGCACTGATGGGGCGATATAATTTAGCGATCATGGGTTGCTGTTCTGCCGTCATAAAACTCACAGTAGTAACCTCAATACGCCCGAAATCCTGTTCAAACAAAGCGGCCAAATAGGCGCTAGCTA
Source organism: Necropsobacter massiliensis (assembly GCF_000827595.2). Classification (GTDB taxonomy): domain Bacteria; phylum Pseudomonadota; class Gammaproteobacteria; order Enterobacterales; family Pasteurellaceae; genus Necropsobacter; species Necropsobacter massiliensis. Next base: position 42,284 of record NZ_LN776186.1, read on the forward strand.
GACAAAGAATAAGAAAAATAATTGAATATAACCCATTGATATTACGTGTTTTCATGATTCAATCTCCGCAAGGACCGTAACCTGAGCGCTATCAATTCCATTAATACGCAATGGCAGAGCAAAAATACGTTTTAATCCGGTACTACTTAGTCCGGCAAGTTGCATATCTTCAATAATGCAGATAAAGTTGGCGCTGAACGTGCCCAACATAATCTGATGTGCCTTTACACCGTGCTCCGGATGTGCTGGTGAGGCGAGAGAAATAAAATCAAAACCGACAGCTTTGAGATTTGGTGCATAATCAATCAGATATTGTGCCGCCTGAATACTAACTGCACATCCGTTAGCCGCATATTCCTGTGGATTTTCCGACCGCACTTTTTCCAGACCAGTACGGATAAGAAGTAAATCCGCCTGCAAAATTTGCATTAAGTGCGGTTGTAAATCAGACAGTTCAATTATTTCACCCTGACATTTGGCAATGTCCAGTAATAAAGGATGATTGTAAATAAATTGATCCAATGGTAATTCGGTAATAGTTAATCCATTCGGATTAAAATGCCAAGGAGCGTCAAAATGTGTACCGAAATGGTTGAATAAATGAATTTTACTACTGTTATAAATATCACCACGTGCAATGCTGGTACAGGTTTCTAGACTAAGCGTCGGCTCCCCGGGAAAGCCGGGATCATTAATATCAAGAGGATAAGATAAATATTGATAACCCATATTAACTCCTTAATTTATATGACGTTTTTGCCGTAACAGCCAGTAAATAGCTTCCGGGCTGTTAAATACCGCATCCCAAGTATTATGTGGATTGTCATTAATAATGCCGTTATCACCGACCTTTTCAGTACTGAACTCTGTATAACGCACAAATGGCGCATTCAATTGGCTATGCAAAATATCGTAATTAATACGTGAACCTTTTACCGGAGAAACCGAATCCTCCTTACTGTGAAAAAACCAAATCGGTGTATTTGCTAAAGGTGCCAAATTCTCTTTCGTCGCATTGCCATCTATCCATTCTATAGAATAAGCCTCCCGTCCACTCATAAGCAGCGCCGCGGCAAAAAAGTGCGGTCGTTTTAATAAGAGATTTAACGCACCTTCCGCACCGCGTGATAGGCCGACCAGATAAATCCGGGCTGGATCGATTGTCGGATATTGCGCTAAGGTGCTATCAATTAATCGCAATAACAACTGCTGACGATTTTCCGTTTGCCAGTGAATACCACCACGCTGCCCTTTATTCACATCATCGAAAGGATCAAACACGCTGTCGTATTGTGGTGCCAATACAAAGCCATCTTCGTACTGTAATGTAGAAATTGCACCTTTGCTAGAAAGCAAGTGAGCAAGATTGTCTTTCCCCACCTGACCTGAGCCATGTAAGAAAATCGTTAACGGGTATTTTTTTCCGTTGACAGAATGTGGGCGATATAAGCGGTAGTACAAGTGGTTGGCTGGAGTATGCAAGCTGATTTGATCAGATTCAAACTGATCCAGATATGCAGTTTTTATCTGATTTTGCACCGCACTTTGTTTAATATCCATGCGGCTCAAGGTTTTGCCGTTAGTCAGTTTAAGATTACCCTGCTGACTGATGTGGTAAATCAGACGCGCATTATAATAGTCTGGAACGGAATTGGCTTGAATTTTTTCAACCGTTGTCACTTTGCCATTCTTCTTGCTACGAAAAATCATCGGTTGGGTATTTTCTTTACGTAGGCTGTAAAGCGCAGCATTTTTGTCTCGAATATCCAATTCAATGATGACGAATTTTCCGGGCTTTGATTGATGACTGAGCTGCGGGCTATCATTCACATAGGCCCGTTGGATGGTACGTTTTTCCGGCGTTTGCTGATCCAGCTGCGTTTCTACTTGATAGAGTAAAGTCAGATCACTGCCTGAAAAAATATTATCTTCATATTCTAGAGCAACAGCATTAATTTTTTGTCCTTTAGCGGTAATTTCGGCTAATAGAGTAACATTAGGAAGTGATTTTGGTGACTGTGGTTGGTCTCCTGCACCAGCTATATGACTAAAAGGGAGTAAAAAAACACATAATATAAATAAATATTTTTTCATTTTTAGTCCTCTTTCATTACAGAAAAATAGGCCATACGATTCGCACAGCCTACAATGTTAATATCTATTTAATGCTTTTATTTTGTATAGTTACATATACCAAAATTGCGACCAATATTCCCAACGGAAGTAGCAAATCAAATACTGAACCATCATTCCCCCAGATCAAGTTGGCTAAAATAACTGTCATACCGCCAATGGCCCAGGCTATTGTCGTAGGCACAGACCAGACTATCATTTGTTTTCTTACATCGCTGATGCCCATCATTCGATTGACAACCCAGAATAAGCTGTCATTGAAATAGCCGAAGAATAATGATCCCATAGTTGCAGCTAAAGCGGCCAATAACATATTTACTCCCGGAATCTGAGCAAGTATCGGAGCTGAAATAGATGCCGCAGTAATCATCGCAACCGTACCTGAACCTTGAATGAAACGGACTAAGGTTGATACTATAAATGGAATTAAGATTGGTGAAATCGGCAGATTAGCTACTTGTTCGGCAAGTTGCGCGCCAGCCCCACTCTCGCGTAATACTGCACCTAACGCACCACCTGCACCGGTTACTAATAAGATGATACCTGCCGTTTTAACACCTTCTTCAAGATAGAGTGCTGTGGTATTTTTATCTGCTCCCGGTAACAAAGCATAGACAGAAATTAATACACTGATTGCTAAAGCAATGATCGGATGTCCTAAGAATGCAGCAGCTTGGTAAATAAGGCTTTCTGATAACCCACTATTACTTTTTGCGACTAAATCTAAAATTGCTTTAATGAAGATAAGCACAATCGGTAATACAATCGGCAACAATGAAAGACTTAAACTAGGCAAATCTTTTTTTTCACGACTTTGCACATAATCATCGTATTTTTGTTTAATTTCGTCCTGCGTAAAGGCTTCTTGATTAAATTCCGGATATTTCTTATCTAACCACTTCGCATAAAATACGATTCCTATTACAGGTAATACTGCCATTGCCATACCGGCCAGTAACATGGCGCCGATATCTACATTAAACAGTCCGGCGACACCAAGTGGACCCGGTGTTGGCGGTACGGTATGATGTGTAACTACCAATCCACCAGCTAACGCTACGCCAAGGGTTAATAAAGATCGTTTGCCATTTTTTGCTAATGCCTTAGCGACCGGATATAAAATAACAAAAGCAGAATCAACAAAAATAGGAATGCTAACAATATAACCCGTGATTGCCAGTGCCCATTCTTCTTTTTTTCTGCCAAGCATCTTTATAAAGCTATATGCCATTTTTTCAGCCGCGCCCGATACTTCAAGAATACTTCCCATCATCACACCGAGACCTATTACAACACCGATGCCACCTAAAGTACCGCCGAATCCTTTCGTGATTGCCGCTAAGGTGTCATTAACTGACATTCCACCGATCAAACCAGCTATTGCAGACGCAATTAACATAGCGATAAAGGCATGAACTCGAGTTTTAAGCACAAGATAAACGAGAACAAAGACAGCAATTAACAAACCGATTATAGGAACAGGTAATCCAAACATAGTATTCACCTCTACATATCATCTTGAATGAATTGTTGAATAACATCTTTGAAATTTTTATCAGCTTTAAATCCTAATGTTAGAGCATTAGTATTGTTAATTTCAGCTGGCCAACTTGCGACTATATCGTTTATATTTTCATCGAATTCAAATTTGATATATTCTAGAATTTGTTCTCCTTTTACCTGAGCCAGATCGGCTAACATTTGTTTCACGCTAACACTGAAACCGGGTAAGTTGATTACATGCCAGCTACGTAACGGTAATGGTGGCAACTGTAAAGCGTGAATAAAATTATTTATGACAGTATTCGGGCTAGACAGCCATAACGTCAGATCTTCCGAGACAGGACAAATTGCATTTTCAGCATGTAGCGGTTCGCGAATGATACCGCTGACAAATGATGAAGCTGCTTTGTTCGGCTTACCCGGTCTGATGCAAATGGTGGGCAAACGAACAGCTATACCATCTACAAAACCTTTTCTGGTGTAGTCATTGATTAACAGCTCACACATCGCTTTTTGCGTACCATAAGTAGATTGGGGTGTAACCGCAGTATCATCATTAATGACATCCGGCAATTTACCGCCAAAAACGGCAAGAGAACTAGAGAAGATAAAACGAATGGTGGGATTCTTTTCACGGCAGATTTCCAATAAATTTCTTGTCGCCAAAAAATTAATTTCATAGCCTAAATCAGGATCTTGCTCAGCGTGGCTACTGACAATCGCAGCTAAGTGAAAAATTGCACTTGTATCTTTTGTGATAATTTCAGCAAGTCCGTTTGGATTGCGTAAATCCATTTCAATACAGCGCACTCTAAGGTCATTGTTAGGTGCGGCAGGTCTAATAACATCAATTAAAGTCAATTCATCAATTGTAACCGCGGTTTGTGCTAATAAGGTCTTTGCCAAGCGTTGTCCGAGAAACCCTTGTCCACCTGTGATGATAATCTTCATTGGATTCTCCTTTATATAAGGTTTTTGTTCGTTAATCGTGTGCTTAACTTATAAAAGTGCGGTCAGTTTTATTTATATTTCTCAAACCAATCCAGACCTGCAACGGTTTGTGCGCGCGGTTTATATTCACAGCCGACATAGCCGTCGTAGCCGAGTTGATCGAGTTTGTCGAAAATATATTGATAGTTGATTTCGCCTTCGTCTGGTTCATGGCGTTCCGGTACGGAGGCAATCTGAACATGGGCGAATTTGCCGTTCAGTTTGTCCGTTAAGCGTGATAGGTTGCCGTCCACATTTTGTGCATGAAAATAATCCAGCTGCACAAACACATTATCACGTTGCACCGCTTCTACGATTTCCAGCGCATCCTGTTGGCTTTTCAGCAGATAATGCGGTTTTACCGCTGGGCTTAACGCTTCAAGTAATACGTTAATGCCATGCGGTTTGAACTTATCCGCCGCATCGCGTACGTTTTGGATAAAGGTTTGTCGGTAGGTGGTGCGATCTGCGTCTTCCGGAACGACCGCGGCCATAACATGCACATTCGGGCAGCCAAGCGCAAGCGCGTATTCCAGCGCAATATCAATATGCTGATGACTTTCCCGCTCCCGTCCCGGAATGGCGGATACCCCCCATTCGCCTTGCGCCACATTGCCTGCCGGGGTATTGAACAGAACCAGTTTTAGCCCATATTGATCCAGTTTGGCGTTTAATTCCGCTGGCGGATAATCATAAGGCCAGAGAAATTCCACATACTTAAAACCGGCCTTCGCCGCCGCTTCAAAACGGTCTAAAAACGGGACTTCGTTAAACATCATAGTGAGATTGGCTGCAAATTTAGGCATAGTTATTTTCCTCTGTGTGCAAGATCGTTGACTTCGCTATCGGTGAGATAGCGGATGTTGTGCCCCTGTAGGATAAAATACAGCTTGGCGGTTTCTTCCAGTTCTTCCGTATTATCCACCGCATCCAATAAGTCGGAACCGGTAACCACAACGCCGTGATTGGCAAGCAGGAAAGCCTTGCCGCTGAGCGCACGTTCGCTTAATTCACGCGCAATGTTGCGATCGCCCGGGCGATAATAGGGAATAACCTGCAACTTTCCGACTCGCATAACATAGTAAGGTGTAAAAGCTTTCATTGCGTTTTGCATATCAATGCCTTCAAGGCAGGAAAGTGCGGTCAGATAAGTAGAATGCAGGTGTACAATCGCCCGGCAATCCGGATTTTTTTGGTACATTGCCAGATGAAACACCGATTCTTTGGATGGTTTGTCACCGGACAGCAGATTGCCCTGCATATCCAGCACAGAAAGACGCTCCGCTTCCAAACGACCTAACGAAGAACCCGTCGGCGTCACTAAAATCCGGTTTTCATCCAAGCGTACGGATAAATTGCCCGCGCCACCCACGCTGTAACCGCGTTCAAACAGGGATTTGGCAAGACATACCATTTGTTGTTTTTGTCTTGATTCCGTCATACAAACATTCCTTGTGCGAATTCAAAAAAATCCTCTTTGCCGAAATTGCCTGATTTCAAGGCGAGATAAACCGGTTCTTCCACCGCTTTAAGCCAAGGCACGCCCGGTGCGATTTGCTTGCCGATATAAAAACCGCAAAAGCCCAGTTGCTGTACCACAATGCTGGAAGTCTCGCCGCCGGCGATAATGAAATTGGTAAAGCCCGCCGCTTTTAAAAGTGCGGCCAATTTGGCAAAAATTTTTTCAATGGCGGCGCTTGCCTTTTTCGCGCCGAATTTTGCCTGAATCTCTTTCAATTGTTCCGACGAAACGGTGGCATAAACCATTGGTGCCAGCGGTTGTGCCGCATTCTGCAAGACCCATTGATACAGTTCATCGGCATAATGCGGATTGTTTAATGCCTGTTCCGCCTCCAGCCAGCGACTTGGCGCTTTGGCTTTGTACGCATTAACTTGACAGTTGGTCATCACCGAGCAGGAACCGGACAATATCACCGTTTTACCTTGTGTCAGCGTGAACGCATCGCTGCCTTTTTGTCCGCCGCTCAACCGCGCCGCCATATAGGCGCCCAACCCTGAGCCGCCGGTCACTAATTTGAAATCGGCAACCGCTTCCGCCAGCACTGCCAGTTGGGCATTATCTACGGCATCCACCACCGCATAGCGACAGCCTTGCGCTTTTAGCTCGGCAAAGCGTTCTTTCACCCGTTGTGCGCCCAAGATTACATCAGCATAAGCGACCAGACCGGTTTTGCCGCGTGATTGCACATCCATAAGGCGCAATAGACTGGCGTCTGTCATTGGAGTGAGCGGGTGATTACGCATACCGGACTCGTTTAATAACACATCGCCGACGAACAAATAGCCATTAAAAATTGTGCGTCCATTAATCGGCAACGCCGGTGTTACCACGGTAAAATCGGCGTGCAACGCATCCAACAACGCATCGGTGACCGGTCCGATATTACCTTTCGCAGTGCTGTCAAAGGTGGAGCAATATTTAAAATAGAACTGATCGCAACCGTTTTGCTGCAACCAGCGCAGCGCCTGTAACGACTGTGCGACGGCTTCATCCGCTGGATTGGAGCGGGATTTCAAACTAATGACAATAGCATCCACCTGCTCTGCTAGCGGTTCGCGCGGAACACCGTTCATTTGCACCGCACTTAAGCCGTTTTCGACCAAAAAGCTGGCAATATCACTTGCGCCGGTGAAATCGTCTGCAATAACGCCCAACATCTTAATGTCCTCCTTTTTTCGGCAGTTCGATGCCGCTGAAAATTTTAATCACGGCACTGTCATCTTCCTTACCGTAACCCGCATTACTGGCTTCAGTGAACATAGAATAGGCGGTGTTGGCTAAATGCAGCGGGAAATGAAGAGATTTGGCGGTATCGTTTACCAGACCTAAGTCTTTAACAAAAATATCCACCATGGAAAGCGGGCTATAGTCGCCGTCCACCACATGTTTCATGCGGTTTTCAAACATCCACGAATTACCCGCCGCGTTGGTCACCACGTCATACATTAAATTCAGCGGAATCCCCGCTTTTGCTGCCAATGCCATGGCTTCCGCAGCGGCGGCAATATGTACGCCAGCAAGCAATTGATGAATGATTTTTACCGTAGCACCCAGACCGATTTTTTCCCCGATGCGGTAAACTTTGCCCGCCACCGCATCTAAAACCGGCTGTAATTTGGCAAACGCCTGCGCCGACCCGGAAGCCATTACGGTCATCTCACCTGCCGCCGCTTTCGCCGCGCCACCGGAAACCGGGGCATCCAGCATCATCAAGCCTAATTCTGTTAATTTTTGTGAAATCCCTTCAGCATCTTGCGCAGAGATCGTTGAGGAAACCATAACGGCGGTGCCGGCGCGTAATTGTTTTGCCAACCCGTTTGCGCCGAACAATACCGCGTTGACTTGTTGTGCATTCACTACCAGTAGCATGACAGCGTCCAATTCTTGCGCAAAATCGACCGCACTTTTACTGACATCTTTTGCCCCAAAGGCTTTTAAGGATTCCAATGCAACCGGGTTAAGATCAACCCCGTAAGTGGTTAACCCCGCATTAATACAGGATTTTGCCGCCCCCATACCCATGGCGCCAAGACCAATGACCGCAACTGAATATTGATTAGCCATAATATGTTTCTCCTGAAAATAAAATAATGTGAAATACTATGTCGACAATGATTGTGGCACTTTTTTACTGTAAAAACCGCGATGCAGATCACAAAATTTAACTTTCAATGTTAATTTTTGTGAAATAAAAAACAATGATTTTTTATCAGAAATGGTTATAATCAGGAAAAAAGCTATTCGGATATCGCCCATGATCCCCGCAGAACGACAAAAGCAATTACTCAATTTAATCAGTCAGAATAATATTATCAGCATCGCCAGTTTGGTTGACATCCTCGGTGTCTCCCATATGACAGTGCGCCGCGACATACAAAAACTGGAACAGGAAGGAAAAGTAGTATCGGTGTCCGGCGGAGTAAAGCTGCTGGAACATTTATTTATGGAGCCGACGCATCAGGATAAGTCCTTGCTGTCCACCTTACAGAAAGAAAATATCGGTATGCAGGCAGCCCAGATGATCCCACAAAATACCACGATATATCTGGATGCGGGAACCACCACCCTTGAAATTGCACACCGTATTTTGGATCGCGATGATCTGTTGGTGGTCACTAATGATTTTATGATCGCAAATTTCCTGATGATGAACGGAAAATGCGAACTGCTGCACACCGGCGGTACGATAAACAAAGCGAACTACTCCTCAGTAGGAGAGCTAGCAGCCCAGCTGCTGCGCCAAATTTCCATTGATATTGCCTTTGTTTCCACCTCTTCTTGGAACCTGAAGGGTCTAACGACCCCAGACGAAAGCAAATTACCAGTCAAACGCGCGATAATCCAATCCAGCCAAAAAAATGTATTGGTTTCGGACTCTTCCAAATACGGCAAACGCGCAACCTTCCACATCTGCCCGTTAAATATCTTCGACTGCATCATTTGCGATAAAGATCTCTTAACACATATACAAGACGCCATCCATGAAATGAACGTTGAGTTGATTTTGGTGTAGAGGGTAATCAGACAGGCTATTTAACGACAAAAGACGAATACCGCTGTTGTTGGTATTCGCCTTTAGGTTGGAGGTGTCAGGCTAAACCGGTAGCCGTTAGTTGATTTCACTCAGTTTTACCGGACGCCCCTCGTCCAGTGATTTTTTTGCGGCAATCGCAATTAGCACCGGCTGTAAACCGTCGTTACCGTTAACTAACGTCGGTTTATCGTGAACCACCGAATCGACAAAACACATCATTTCGTCGGCAAAGGACTGCATGTAGCGTTGTAAAAAGAAATATTTCGGTTTTTCAGCAATAACACCCGCCTCACAGGAATAAACTGCGGTGGAGTCCGCGTCGTTGCCGGTCTGTACTGCACCTTTAGAACCGAATACTTCCGCGCGCTGATCATAGCCATATACGGCTTTGCGACTGTTATCGATCACGCCGATCGCACCGTTAGCCAGTTTTAAGGTAATCACCGCTGTATCAATATCACCGGCTTTACCAATATCCGGATTCACTAGCACACCGCCGGCAGCATAAACTTCTGTGACCTCACTGCCGGATAAGTAACGTATCATATCAAAATCATGAATCGTCATATCAAAAAACATACCGCCGGAGACTTTGACATATTCAATCGGCGGCGCATCCGGATCCCGAGAAGTAACGCGAATAATATGCGGCTCTCCGATATTGCCGGCAATGATGTGTTGTTTGATAGCTTTAAAGTTATGATCAAACCGACGGTTAAAACCTACCTGAAATTTTACCCCGGCTTTCTCGACTTCTGCCAATACCTCTCGAATGCGGGAAATATCCGCATCAATCGGTTTTTCACAGAAAATATGTTTGCCTGCTCGAGCTGCTTCAATGGAAATGGAGGCATGAGTATTAGTGGAAGAACAAACCAATACAGCATCAATTTCCGGATCTTGTAGAATTTGTCTGTAATCCGCATAGACATGAGCGATGCCCATTTCTTTTGCCCAGTTGTGCAATTCTTCCGTTACTCGAACATCCGAAATTGCTTTAATTTCCGCCCCTTTTACGTATTTCGTAATACTTTCTGAATGTACGCGACCAATACGGCCAGCACCAATAATACCTACTTTAATCATCATTAAATCCCCGCAACTTCTTTAATATATTTACGTCCTTTTACTGCATACTCAAACGGATTTGCAATTGCCGGATCCTGTTCGGCTTCCACAACCATCCAGCCTTTGTAATCATGTTTTTCCAAAATGTCGAAGATCGGTTTGAAATCGATAACACCATCTCCCGGAACCGTAAAAGTGCCTTTACGCACGCCCTCTAGAAAACTCAGATCATGCGCTTTTACTTCAGCCACTACCTCATCACGAACATCTTTTAAATGTACGTGAATGATACGATCAATATATTTTTCCAACACTTGCAGCATAGCTTGCTGTGAGCCTTCAGAATAGTAAATATGACCTGAATCGAATAACAAATAGACATCATCATTAACTTCCGCCATGTAGCGATCAATTTCTGCCGGTGTCTGAATACCGGTTCCCATGTGATGATGTAAGCATACGCGCATTCCTTTTTCCGCCGCCAGTTTCGCCAATTCGTTATAACCTTCGGCTAATAATTTCCATTCACTGTCGGTAAATACGGTTTTTTCTTTGAATACGGCTTTAGTTGTCCCCTGAATACTGCGGCTTTGCTCGGAACAACCAATAACCTTTGCCCCCATCGCATGTAAAAAGTCGCGGTGTTGAATAAAATCTTTCAGGGTTTGTTCCCGTTTTCCGTCCACAAAAAACGTACTGAACCAAGCGTTACAAATTTGAATACCGCGTACTGCTAATTTATGTTTTAGTATTTCGACATCCCGCGGGTATTTATTTCCCACTTCGCTGCCGGTAAATCCCGCCAATGCCATTTCACTGATACATTGTTCAAATGTATTTTCTTTGCCGAGATCCGGCATATCGTCATTTGTCCAACCGATAGGCGCGATACCTAATTTAACATTTTCAGCTTTCATAATTTTTCCTTCTACAAAGAATGATTGAATTATTCCGTTGCCTGATTGTCTTCGTCCTCAAACAAGAAACCCGGCTTAATAGCGTCTGGCCTCACTAATACGCTGTAGTGAATGTTCATAAGCTTCATGTACGGTGGCTTTATCCGATACGGCCGGAACCCCCACATGCCACCAGCTGCCATAACCGTGAACCATTGTTTTCGGTAATACTTTAATATCAATTAACGTCGAAACCGTTTGTTTTTGTGCATCCGCTAACGCCGCGCGTAATTGCTCCTCAGTGGTTACTTTATACGTTTTACAACCATAAGAAGCTGCGTTCATTGCAAAATCGACCGGTACAAAACCACCATCCAACTGCGCAGTTTGCTCGTTTCTGAAACGGAATTCGGTACCGAAACTATCCATACCATGCCCTAGCTGCAAATTATTAATACAACCATTGGTCATGTTGTCAAAAAGCACCACATTAATTTTCTTGTGTTCCTGAATAGACGTGACTAGCTCCGAATGCAGCATCATGTAAGAACCATCACCGACTAAGGCATAAACTTCACTGTCGGGTTGTGCGAGTTTTACTCCAAGTGCGGCGTTTATTTCATAGCCCATACAGGAATAACCGTATTCCAGATGATAGGTATTTTCGCCTTTGGATTGCCAACAGCGCTGTACATCACCCGGTAAACTACCTGCGGCCCCGACGATAACATCATTTTCTTGCAGGCTTTCATTTAAAATGCCCAGCACCCGGCTTTGAGTCAGTGCCGATTTGGTTATTTCGATAAATTCGGCAAATACCGCATCGGTATTGAGGCGATCCGCGACTTCCGGAATAAAATCGGCACCGGTATAAGTCAAGTTGTACACCCGTTCCAATTCCGCAGCAAATTGTTGTTTAACATCGGCAATCCGATCACCCCATTGTGCCTGATAACCGCTCGGCGCTAAAAGTGCGGTCAGTTTTTCTAGCGTTTCTTTCGCATCGGCTGTGACCTGCACACCATCAAGCTTATAGACATCAAAACGTGCAATATTAATATTTAAATAACTGACTTCCGGGTTCTGGAAGATCCATTTCGATGATGTAGTAAAATCGGTATATCGGGTACCTATGCCGATAACCAAATCCGCTTCTTTCGCCAGCAAGTTCGCCGCTAAACAGCCCGTTTCACCGACCCCGCCGACATTTAAATAATGCTCAGAAACGACCGCACTTTTGCCGGCCTGCGTTTCAGCAAACGGAATATTGTAAGTTTCGGCAAACGCCTTTAATTGTTCAGCCGCTTGTGAATAACGCACACCTCCGCCGCATATAATTAATGGTTTTTTCTTGCTTTGAAGCAATGTCAGTGCATCAAGCAACATCGGTTCTGTAGGCGGAGTTCGCTCAATTCGATGAATGCGTTTTTGCAGGAAATGAACTGGAAAATCATAAGCTTCCGCTTGAACATCCTGCGGTAATGCGATCGTTACGGCACCGGTTTCAGCCGGATCGGTCAACACCCGCATGGCATTAATACAAGCTGTCATTAATTGTTCAGGACGGCTGACACGATCCCAATATTTGCTTACCGCACGAAAGGCGTCATTAGTACTGATACTCAGATCATAAGACTGCTCAATTTGCTGCAATACGGGATCCGGCTGACGTGTTGCAAATACATCGCCCGGCAGCAAAAGCAGCGGAATTCGGTTTGCCGATGCCGTTGCCGCTGCGGTGATCATATTAGCAGCCCCGGGACCAACGGAAGAAGTACAGGCATAAATCTGCTTACGCAGTTTTTGTTTGGCAAAACCGGTTGCAACATGTGCCATTCCCTGCTCATTGCGACCCTGACGAACGATAAGATCACCGCTATCCTGTTCCAGCGCCTGACCTAATCCCAATACATTACCGTGGCCGAAGATGCCGAACACACCAGCAACAAATTTAGTTATTTTGCCATCAAATTCTACATATTGATTATCCAGAAATTTAACCAGTGCCTGTGCGACTGTAAGTCTGATCGTTTTCATATTCATCTCCTGATAACGGACAATTTAATTTTTAAACTATATAATCACATTTTTATTCCGAATAAAATATAAATGAAAAATAAATTTCATTTTTGTGGCAAGGATCAAATTTTCAATCAATATCTGTTGCAAAATATATTGTTTAAAAAACGGGTTACACTCTGTTAAGACAAAAAGTACGGTGAAACACCGTACTTTCGTTTGACTTGATCATAATGACAACCTGTCAGGATATTGATCAAAACAGGCAAAACCTGGGTTATACAGTTAGTTCATAGCCATAATAAGCCGATTTATAAATTGCTTTGATTTCCTCAACTGTCGGCTTGCGCGGGTTAGTTAAAGTACAGGCGTCATCAACCGCAAGCCGGCTCATGCGATCGAGTGCCGCAAGAAAATCCGTTTCAGTAATCATTGTATTTTTTCCTTCTCTGATTGAAGCGGAAAGACCGACTCGCCGGTTTAATTGCAGGATTGCCTGTTCAAGATTATCAATCTGCAACCATGTTTCCAAACGCGCATATTTATCTGTTGCTTTGCGATTGAAGTGTATGACATAAGGCAAAATTAATGCATTCGCTTCACCGTGCGTTAAATGGAATTGACCGCCTATTTTATGTGCCATGCTGTGCACAATACCAAGCGAGCAGTTACTAAATGCCATACCAGCAATAGTTGAGGCGGTATGCATTTTTTCTCTTGCCTGCATATTATCTGGCTCGCATACTGCACGTTCCAGATAATTGAACACCAAGCGGATCGCTGCCAGCGCATAAGGGTCCGTAAAATCATCCGAAGCGGTGGATACATAAGCTTCAATTGCATGCGTCAACACATCCATCCCGGTTTGCGCAGTAATTAGCGGCGGCATTTTAGCCGGGAGCCGGGTATCCAAAATTGCAATATCAGGCACAATATCTGGACTGACAAGTGGATACTTCACGGCATTTTGAGTGTCTGTAATTACGCTGAAAGCGGTAATTTCTGATGCGGTACCGCTGGTTGAAGGAATACAAATCAGTTTAGCTTTGCGGCGTAATTTAGGAAAATTAAACTTGATTAATTCATTAAAATCATAATCGGGATATTCATAATATACCCACATGATCTTAGCTGCATCCATGGGTGAACCGCCGCCGATGGCAATAATCCAATCAGGATTAAATTCGGCCATTTTATGTCCGCCCCGAATACAGGTTGCAATGGACGGATCCGGTTCTACGCCATCAATAATCTGTACCTCAAAACCGGCTGTTTCAAGCAATGAACGCGCTTCATCCAGAAAACCGAAACGTTTCATTGAACTACCGCCAGTCACTAAAGTTGCCCGCTTCCCTTGTAGAGTGGACAAATAGTTAAGTGCATCCGCGCCATGTACCACTTTATTAGGAATACTGAATGCCGTAAAAGTCATGTTATCCTCCAAATATATCGATGTAGTTAATTTTAAGAAAACAGTATTCGGAAAATATATTTTATATATTAAATTTTATGATATTTTTGTTTCAAAAAAAATATATTTTGATGATTCTCTGTTGTCAATGAGAAAAAGAAGAATTTAAGCGTTTTGTGATCCGGTTAACAGTTAAATGATAGGGCAGCAAATAATATAAAAACTGATATAAATTACACTCAATTTGCCCTAAAAAGTCGGTTTATTTCCGACTTTTCCAAGGCAGATCATTATATTAATGATTGAATACGGACAAAAAATTATCTGGCTGATAATTCCTTTTCGATCCGCTCTCTGGCTTTCGGCGCTTCTATTGCCATTTTCTCGGCAAATCCGAACATTGAGACACAGGCAATAGATTCACCGCCAACCGAATAAGTGCGGTCTGAAAATTTCATTTTTCTAAGACTTTCGAAAATACCATCAAAATCCACATCCCCTTCACCCATCGGCAAATGTTGGTGAACAACCGCATCGGTCTGCGGCGGATTAACAATATAGCGGCAATCCAAACTTTGATTGTAAGTATCAGCAAATAACACGTGTGAAAGGTCTTCGCCCGCATATTCCAACATCGCTCGCACATCCCCTTTTCCCTTGTCATAGAAAAATCCGTGCGGAGCAGAATAAACATATTTCAGATGCGCCGAACGATAGGATTTCACTATATCGCACGTTTCATTATTCAATTCACAAAAATCATAGGGGTGAGACTGAATTTCACAGCGAATTCCGTACCGCTCAAAATACGGCATTAATTCATCCAACGAACAAAACAGCATGCCGTTGCAAAGTTCCGGCTGGTGTGGGTCGCCTGACAGTTCCGTGTTAATCACCCGCACATCCATACTATCGGCTATTTCAATCATTCGCTTCCAGTTGGCAACCGCATGCCGGCGTTGTTCTTCGCTTGGGCCCGACCAGCGATAGACTACGATAAAAGAGGAAATTTCAACTCCGGTACGCTGTAATGCAGTGCGATATTCTTGTTCGCATTCACGCGAAAATAATGGATGTTTATAAAACGGATTAATACGCGGGTGCGGTGATTGTTCAATATATTTATAACCCCAATCTGCTACTTGATATACCATATCGCTAATGCTCATTTGTTTGGCTAATACATCAACATCAAATGCAATTTTCATTATTTACTCCTTTTACCTTTACTCATAATCAATCCAGATCCCGCCGGAATCGGCAGATTTGACGCAATTTTCCACCCAGCGTACGCCTTCTACACCAGCATGAATATCGGGATACCAGAAATCAATGGATTTTCCCTGCTCCTTTGCCACCATGGCTTTTGCAAAACGGGCATACAAATTTGACCATGCTTCAAACAGTCCCTCCGGATGCCCACCACCGATACGATCTTCTTGCCGGGCGCTATCGTGCAAATATCCCATACCGCGCTCTAAAATACGAACCGGTTCTCCCTGCACTTCGAAACGTAATTGATTCGGCTGTTCATCCCACCACTCAATACTGGCTTTTTCACCGATTACCCGAACTTTTTGACCATGCATGGAACCGCAGTTTACGCAAGAAGACCAAACCGTCGCCACTGCGCCCGTGTTATATTCCATCAGTGTGGTCGCATTGTCTTCCAATGGCGCGCGGCTTTTTACAAAACTTTGGCGGGAACAAAGCAAACGTTTAATTTTTAGCTGCGGTAGCATGACTTCTGAAAGATAAAGCGGATGGGTGCCTACATCACCTAATACATAACTTGGACCGGCAGAGTGCGGATCGACTCGCCATTTTGTACTTGCCGCCGCATTTTCGACGGCAGAGTTATGGAAACCGTGAGCAAACTGCATATTGACGATACGGATTTCACCTAATGCGCCAGCAGCAATTAAACAGCGCGCCTCCTCGATCATTTGGTGTCCGGCATAACCATAAGTGATCCCTACGATACGATCATGTTCAATGGTCAGAGCCTCAAGTGTTTTTGCTTGAGCATAACTAAAACACAACGGCTTTTCACAGATTACATGTAAACCGGCTTCCAGTGCAGCTTTGCAAATTTCAAAATGCGTGTTGTTTGGCGTTGCGATAGAAACCGCCTCAATGCCATCGGGGCGTTTCGATTCTTCGATAAACATCGTGTTATAATCGGGATAGCAGCGTTGTGCCTCAACATGTAAATGTTGACCGAATGCTCGACCGCGTTCGGCATCAATATCAAATGCCCCTGCGACTAGTTTGAAACTGAAATCCCGTAAAGCGGCGGAACGATGAATATAGCCGATCTGACTACCGTGACCACCGCCGACCATTGCCCAACGAATTGGACGTTCCACTGTCTTTTCACCGTAAAGCATTATTTCTCTCCTTAAAATCCGATTTTTGTTAAATAATCGCGACTGCTTTTGACATCTTGCAAGCTCGTGCCCACATTACGCGGATCGCGTTCCTGTTCAATCGTGATGTAACCGTGGTAATCCAATTCCTCGCTTAAAACAGACCGCACTTTGGCATAATCAATGCAACCTTCGCCGATACGACACATGACACCTTGAGCGCAGGCGTCGAAAAAGCGGATCTTTTGTTGCATTATCTGTGCATAAACTATTGGGTTGATATCTTTGAAATGGATATAATCTAGTCGATCGGCATAGTTACGTAGTGACGCTGCCGGATCCATTTTGGAATAAAATAAATGCCCGGTATCCAAGCATAATCCTGCCGTTGCATAAGGAATATCACCTACAACAGCCTCAATTTCATCGGCAAATTCAATGTATCCTCCTGCATGCGGATGAATAACTGCCCGTACACCATAGCTTTTAGCGATTTGTGCTAATTTCCGAATGTGCTCGATCATCTGTTGCCATAATACTTTTGGCAGACGAGGCGCCTTGTCCGGATGACCGGCAGCATAATCGCGCTCTTCATGCCCCCAATCAATAATTACCAGATAAGGCGTCGGAAATTTTTGTTTCGGTTCCAACGGAGCCTGTGGGAGACGAGTGATCAGGCGACAAATATCATGAGTTTGCTGCGCTAATTTAGCCTGATTGTCCGCAGTGACCAGATCATCAAAAATCGTTCCGGCAACAATATGAAGCTTATTTCGCTTCAATTGTGTCGAAACAGTTTGGATGTCAAGCGGTAAATACCCGTAAGGACCGAGTTCAATCCCCTGATAACCGCCAAGGTGTGCCTCATTTAATACCTGCGTCCATGGCGGTAGATAAGGGTTGTTGGGATCATCAACACCCCAGCAGCAAGGTGCAGTAGAAATTCTGATGCTCATGACTTCACTCCGTTTTTTGGTTGTTTGTCGAAGACAGTATATAAAGTTGCGGGCAATTGAATCTTAACGATCTTGTTATTTTTATAGCGCTAAAATGGATTTTTTTGCGATACAGCGCACAAATTCGATAGGGTATCTTCATTATGTTGCGCTCAGCTAAAAACAGTTAAAAAATCGACCGCACTTTTTTACCGATCCATGAAGTGCGGTATTGACTCGGGGAAATACCAATCATGCGGGAGAACAACGTACTGAAATAATTGGCGTTATCATAGCCAACTAAACCGGCGATTTGGTTTACGCTGTAATTGGTATTGATTAGCAAAGATTGCGCTTCGCCGATACGGCGACGGATTAAATAACGAATAAGCGAAAATCCGGTTTGCCGTTTGAACAAATGTGCCAGATAAAAGGGGCTGACCTTAAAACGAAAAGCGACCGTTTGCAAACAAAGATTTTCGGTGTAATGTGCATCAAGGTAATTTTTTACCTGTTCGACTAAAGGTAATTTTCTGAAAGGGAGCGACTGTATATTCTCTCTCGGTAACTGTACGATAATGCTCAGCAAAGCAGAAAGCAGATAACGACAGCTTTCACTTGCCTGATTAGCGCTTTCTTTAATTTGGGTGAACATTAGGGCGAGCAGTTGTTCAATAACATGGCGCTGATTGCCACTGGAAATAACGGCGGGAGAGGCGATATCAAATAAACAGTTTTTTTCTGCCCCCTTAATATTTAACCCGTTGATTCCACAGCAATAAACCACCATATCGGAATGCAGCTCCGCCATTTCATCATGAATCACGCCTTGATTGAAAATTAGAATGTCGCCGGCTTTGGTATGGTAAGTCACATCACCGATGAGATGACTGCCTTTTCCTTTTACAATAAACACGATTTCCAGTCGATCATCATGTTTATGTAATGTACGCGGAAAATTTTGCTGCATGGTTTCCGTATTGCATAAATATAATAATTGCGGCAACCGCCCGTTTTCAAAAATCGAACTTTTGTTGTCATTGAGGAAATATTGGAGCATTTTGCGATAATCCATTGATAGACGGTATTACATCACGACAGTATGTGTTGTATCAAGCCTGTAATACCGTTTAAATTAAAATGGTCAGCTGCCTTTTTTACGGCGTTTCAGGGTATCCAACAAAACAGCAACAACAATGATCAGACCTTTGACAATTTGCTGCCAGTACGGATCAACGCCCAGCATATTCAACCCCTTGTTGGTCGTACCGATAATGAGCGCACCGATAACACACATCGGAATCGTGCCAAAACCACCGCTTAACGATACGCCACCGATCACTGCCGCCGCGATAGCATCCAGCTCCCACGCAAGACCGTAAGAAGGGTTGCCTGCATAAGTTCTTGCTGCCAGTAAGGCGCCGGCAAGACCGGATAATGCACCTGCCAGCGTATAAACCCAAATAAGTGTTCGGGTAGTATTGATACCGCAGATTTTAGCCGCATTTAAATTACCGCCGACGGCATAAACATGACGACCAAAGGTTGAACGGCTGAGCAATATGTGTGAACCAATAACGATTAAAATATACAAAATAACCAGACCGGGTAAACCGAAAACATTGACATCTGCAATCCAAGTAAACGCTTCTGACGAGGCATCAATCGGACGACCGTCGGAATAAAGCTGTGCCGCGCCGCGAGCAATGATCATCATACCAAGCGTGGCAATAAACGGCGGAATATTACCTAATGCGGTTAGACCGCCATTAATCGCCCCCATCAATGCCCCCAACGCCAATGAAATGGCAAAGGCAAGAATCGCAGCGCTAACGGCATCGCCACCGGTAACAATAGACGCGGAAACTACGGCGGTCAGCGCTACCATTGAACCGGAAGATAAATCAATACCGGTTGTGATAATTGCAAAAGTTACACCAATTGCAATAATACCGAACATCGATACCTGTTCAATAATACTCCACACGGTACGAGCCGAGAAAAAACCGTCGATCGAAACGGATAAAAGCAGAAATAAGCCTATCAGGATAAAAATCATTCCGTAAGCATTAATTATTTTTTTCAACGTGGCGTTTGACATAATACATACCTCATTCATTATTCTGAGACAAATTTTTGTGTTTGGGTAATTATTGACGTGCAAGTCCCGACGCTAATTCCAACACCCGTTCCTGAGTTAATTCCTGATGCGGAATAATACCTACCTGACAGCCTTCATGCATAACCATGACACGGTCACTCATCGAAAGCAGCTCCAGCATATCGGAGGTTATCATAATGATGGTTTTACCTTGTTTTGACAGTTCAACCATTAATTTATAAAGCTCGGCTTTTGCGCCAACATCAATACCTTTGGTCGGTTCATCTAGAATAAGAATATCCGGCTCTAGCAACAACCAACGGGCAAGCAATACTTTCTGCTGATTGCCGCCAGATAAATTATTGGTGATAACATCTACATTAGGCGCTTTAATTTTGAGTTTATTTTTCTGTTCATGTGCCGTTTTAGCGGCACGAGTAACCGAAAGCAGAAAATTTTCCAGATAAGGAGACATTTTCGGCATGATCATATTGTCGGTAATGCTGAGATTGAGAAACAACCCCGTCAACTTGCGGTCTTCCGTAACAAAACCGATTTTATATTTCATCGCATCCAATGGATTATGGATTTCCGCTTTTTTCCCGTGAATGTAAATGTCTCCGCTGTCGGCAGGTTTATAACCGAATAACCCTTCCACAATTTCCGAACGACCCGCCCCGACAAGTCCGGCAATACCGAATATTTCTCCTTTACGGACTTTAAAGTTGATATTCCGATATTTATCGGCACGGGTAAAATTTTTAACTTCAATAACGGTTTCATCGGACAGAGGAAAACGTTCACGCTGAAACATTTCGGACATGTCACGACCGACCATCATGGCGATTAGTTCGTCTTTCGTCACGGCTTTAGCCGGTTTTGTACCCACATACTGACCGTCGCGAATAACGGTAATTTCGTCGGCGACTTTGAATACTTCATCCAATTTATGAGAAATAAAGATAATGGCAATACCGCGTTGTTTTACGGTATCAATGATTCTATATAATTGCTCTACTTCATTTTCAGTGAGAGCGGTCGTCGGTTCATCCATAATAATCACTTTGGCATCGTTAGATACCGCCGTCGCAATAGCTACCAGTTGCGCTTTTGCGACGGAAACATCCGACATTTTGACGGTAACATCCATGGGAACCCCAAGATCCTGTAAAATAGCGGCAGCCTTCCGATCCATTTCTTTCTGGTTTAAAAAGAATCTACCGGTAGTGAGTTCCCGACCTAAATAAAAATTATCGGCAATTGTTAGATTCGCCGCCGGTGAAATTTCCTGCGGCACCATAGTGAGTCCGTTGCGGATAGCGTCAATCGGGCGATTTGGTTTGAATGGCTTTTCATCCAGAATTAATTCACCACCATCATCAGGCGTGTAAATACCGTACAAAATTTTCATCAAGGTGGATTTACCTGCGCCGTTTTCCCCCATTAGTGCGTGGATACTGCCGCGTTTAACCTTGAGATTAATGCCATTTAATGCTTTGACTCCCGGAAATGTTTTAGACACATTGCGCATTTCTAAAATATAAGGGGAACGATTCGAATCATTCATCTGTAACTCCTTAATTCCGTACTGGGAAAAGGCTTAGGGGCGTCATTTCCGAGCCGGGCTTTAAAGTGCGATTGTTTTTTGGGTAGTATTGGTCAGGCGATGGGCAAGATAAACAGCACATCGCCTTGGGAATCAAACAATATTATTTATATCTGGCCTGATATTCTTCCTTTTTATCCGGTGTAACCAGCTCGAACGGCACCCATTTGATTGCCGGCACCTTTTCGCCTTTAGCCGCCAGATAGGCTACCTCGGCACCTGTAGCACCTTGTCCCTGAGCAGATTGAAATACTGTAGCGTCCAAACCTTTACCCAAATACTCTAGCGCATCCGGCGTTGCGTCCAAACCAACAATAGTAATATCCTCATCCTTAATACCTAGCTTACGACTGGCCAGAATGGCACCAATCGCCATTTCATCATTGTTACTAACAATCACATTAAGACCTTTGTGAGCAGCTAACAGGTTCTCCGCAATTTCCAGACCTTTAGCGCGATCCCATTTTCCTTCCTGCTCGGTTAATACTTTAATGTTATTGTGCTGAGCAAAAACCTCCTTGTTACCCTGAGTACGTTTTGTCGTCGCGTCCAACCCCAGCACGCCCATTAAAATGATTGCCTGCGCATCTTTGCCGTTCAACGCATTAACAATGTAGTTGGCCTGAATCCGACCACCTTCAATCTCATCAGAACCGACATAACTGGTGACATATTGCATATCGTCATCATGCGGCTTACGGTTCACGATAACCAACGGTATTCCGGCTTTTTTCGCTTTGCGCCCGATCACTTTGATAATATTGGGATCGGTCGGAACCACTAATAAAGCATCGACTTTCTGATCAATAAAGGTTTCTACATCATTTAACAGGCGGGCAGGATCGCTATTGGCATCGGATAATTTGATCTCGACATCATCATGTTTGGCATCAAAATCACGAATAGAATCCTGCAAATAGGTTTGCCATTTATCAGCAAAAGAAACCATCGGTGCACCGATAACAATATTTTTTGCCGTTACAGTCTGAGAGGTTAATAACAGACCGCCGCATAACATGGCTAATAATGCTTTTTTCATAATGTTGCTCCTGTCAGAGTAAGTTGAAATATAACATCCTGATGATACCGCTATATGCACAAGGAGGTTTTGTGAATGTAAATTTCAAAATAAGACAAATTAGAACAAAATGTCTGCAAATATGTATAGCATTAAGCCGATAACCCTGCAATTATGAAGTTAAGAAAGTGTGAAATAGATCTTGTTTTCGAAATAATTTTCTGTTGATGCATTTTTTAGAATAAAAAAATCATTACAAAAGCGCCAAGCAGAATGCTGGCGCTATCATATGGAAAGCATTTAAAGAATATCACTAACCCTGATCCAGCATTTCTGCTTACAGGACAAGGCTATTGCGTCAAGTACTCTTGAAACCTTAAACCCTTCTTCAAAATCAGGGTATAGAGTCTGATTATTTACCAGACCGTTAATCAGGTCACGAATTTCAACGGTTTTTTGATCATTAAAACCAATGCCATGACCAGCACTGACACAGAAATGTTTGTAATCTGGGTGCAGCGGTCCGGTCAGAATCGTTTTAAATCCCTGTCTTGCCGGATCATCATCATGCAAATAAAGCTGTAATTCCGCCATTCGTTCTTGGGTGTAACTGATAGTGCCTTTCGTGCCGGTGATCACATAACTTAATCCCATCTTACGTCCACAAGCGATTCGTGAGGTTTCAATTGTTCCCATGCAACCATTGGCAAAACGCATAAGTGCGGTCGCTTGATCCTCATTTTCTACATTAAGCCGTTCTTTCAGGTTATACGGATTCGGACGGGTTTTGATCACGGTTTCCATATCACCGATGACTTTTTCAATGTCACTGCCCACCAAATACTGAGACATTTGTACAATATGTGCAGCCAGATCACCTAATGCACCCAATCCGGCTTTGGCTTTAATACAATGCCAGTCAAGTGCGGTGTTTTTATCGGCAAGATAATCTTCATTATGAGTACCGTAAAAATGTACGATCTCACCGATTTCGCCACGAGCGATAATTTCACGCGCCAGCTGTGTAGTCGGGTTTTTAATATAATTAAAACCAACCAGTGTTTTTGCTCCCGCTTCTCGCGCGGCATCGTACATGATTTTGGCATCAGCTGCGGTTAATGCCAGTGGCTTTTCAGCATAAACATGCTTACCTGCGGCAATGGCGGCAAGTGCGATTTCTTTGTGCAGAAAATTCGGCGTACAAATATCTACAACATCGACATCAGGATCGTTAACAACATCCTGCCAGTTTCCAGTGGAACGACTGAAACCGAATTCTAATGCTTTTTGTGCGGCAAGCTCCGGTGTTACTTCGGCAAGATATTCCAGTTTCAATTCTGCGTCCAAAGGAAATACGGTCGGCGCCTGAGCATATGCGATAGCGTGGCAGCGTCCGATATAACCGGTACCGATTAATCCGACTCTGATTTTTTTCATCATTAATTCCTCCTGTCTTTGCACACAGAAAAGAGAGCCGCAGCCCTCTTTTTATACTTAACGGTAAATTTATAATGTAGGCATACTGAACGCAGCTTGAGTGTTCATGTCAATATCCGGCCAGCGTGTTGTGACCGTTTTCATTTTGGTATAGAAACGAACACCATCCGGACCATAGACGTTTAACGCACCGTATGCGGATTGTTTCCAACCGCCAAAACAATGGAATGCCATTGGTACCGGGATCGGTATATTGACACCGACCATACCGGCTTGTACCTGATAAGTGAATTCTCGTGCTGCCGCACCATTATTGGTGAAAATCGCACTACCGTTACCAAACGGATGTTCATTGATTAATGTCATAGCTTCTTCAAAATTTTTCGCCCGCACAATACCGAGAACCGGTCCGAAAATTTCTTCCTTATAAATTACCATGTCCGGCGTAACGTGATCGAACAAGCAAGGTCCGATATAAAAACCATTTTCATAGCCGATCGGTTTTTTACCTCGACCGTCAACCACTAAAGTGGCACCTTCTTCGACCCCCTTATTGACATAATTGGTAACATTGTTTAAATGCTGCTGACTGATTAATGGGCCGAAATCCATTTCTTCCTCACCATCCTTCGGCATGCCCGGTCCGAAACGCAGCGTTTCCACTTTCGGTTTAAGTGCCGCCACCAATTTATCGGCTGTTTCATCATCAATGGTGACTGCAATCGGCAATGCCATACAACGCTCGCCCGCCGCACCAAATGCAGCGCCCAGCAACGCGTTAGCTGTGGCATCAATATCCGCGTCAGGCATGACTAAACCGTGATTTTTTGCCGCACCTAATGCTTGAACTCGTTTGCCATATTCAGAACCGACTTTATGCACATATTCTGCTGCAACGGATGAACCGACAAAGCTCACCGCTTTTACACGAGGATCGCGTAATAAAATTTCGTTATCATGACGATCACCATGTACGACATTAAAGACGCCGTCAGGTAATCCTGCTTCTTTTAATAGTTCAGCTAATCGTATTGATAATGACGGATCTGCTTTAGCCGGTTTTAAAATAAAGGCATTACCGCAAGCAAGCGCAATAGGAAACATCCACATCGGTACCATGGCAGGAAAATTGAACGGGGTAATACCCACACAAACACCCAACGGCTGCATTGCCGAGTGAATATCAATACCGCGACCAGCTTGTTCCGAGAATTCACCTTTCAGCAAATGCGGAATACCGCAGGCAAATTCCACAACTTCCAAACCGCGGGTCAGTTCACCTTTTGCATCGGAGAAAGTTTTACCATGCTCCTGAGTAATAATTTGGGCTAAACTATCCCAATCTCGTTGTAATAATTCTTTAAATTTAAATAAGATACGAGCGCGACGCAATGGTGAGGTCGCAGCCCAAGCCGGGAATGCTTTCTGCGCAATATCTGTCGCTTCCAAAACCTCATCCGGGGTACTCATTCTAACCTGACGGATTTGTTCGCCGGTTGCTGGATTAAAGATAGGCCAGACTTTTTCACCCCGGCTTTCCACTTGTTTTCCATTAATAAAATTTAAAACAGTTTCCATTTTTTACTCCATAATGTCATTGAGATGAATGATTGACTCGTATAATTTTCAGTATGATTAGATTAGAATAATGAAATAAATTTTTCAATTCTGTTTTTGTATTATTTTGAAATAAATATTTCATTTTGTGATCTAGGTCGGATATTTGAGATCTTTTTCTGCTTAAGTTCGACTAAGTGCGGTATGATTTTATTGTAGAATTATCTTAAATAATGATGAATGGAGGTTAGCGTGAGTTATTTATTATCTAAATCAGCAAAAAATCACCCGGCATCAAACGGACAAGTGCAAAAAATCACCCCTGAAAGTGCGGGATGGGAATATGTAGGCTTTGAAATGTTTCATTTACAGGCGGGACAAATGTTACATTTCGCCACAGAAAATACGGAAGTATGTTTCGTGCTGATTGCCGGACAGGCAACAATCTCTGCCGGTGGAAAAACTTTTGCAAATATCGGTAATCGAACATCGCCGTTTGAACGTATTCCCCCTTATTCTGTCTATGTACCGCACGATCAAAATGTGCAAATCAACGCAGAAACTTATCTGGAACTTGCTGTATGCCGAGCACCAAGTAACGGCAATCTACCGGCACGATTAATCGCGCCGGAACAGGTTGGCGTGGAACAGCGCGGTTTCGGTAACAATAAGCGGCTGGTGCACAATATCCTGCCAGAAACAGAAACGGCCGATGCATTATTGGTAGTGGAAGTCTTTACCAATGAGGGAAACACCAGTTCCTATCCGAGCCATAAACATGATCAGAAAAATAGTGAAACAGAAACCTATCTGGAAGAAACCTATTACCATCGGTTCGATCCACCGCAAGGGTTCTGCTTACAGCGGGTTTATACCGATGATCGTGCATTGGACGAATGTATGGCGGTATATGACGGCGATGTGGTACAAGTGCCGAAAGGCTATCATCCAGTCGCCACCATTGCGGGTTATGACAATTATTATCTTAACGTAATGGCTGGACCGGTACGTAAATGGCGTTTTACTTGGGAAGAAGACCACCAATGGATTAACACCCGGCAGTACGCAGATAAATTCTAATTAAAAATATAAGCCTTTAAAAGTGCGGTAAAATTGACCGCACTTTTGCTGTTTTAGAAGAACGTCATCATTGAATTGTTAATTGATTTGCTGTTCTTTTTTTAATGCCAATGCAATTGCCAGCGTTTGTACCAATGTCATCGCAGCACATTGGGAGCGAAATCCGCGGGCTTGCGCTTCTTTAATGACGAATGACACATCGCTGAATGTAATAAGCGGGCTGATCTGGCTGTCAGTAATCGCTATCTGCTTAATTCCTTTCTGTGAGCTGGTATGCATAATTTCCAGCGTTTCCTTAGCATAAGGTGAAAAACTGATGGCGACCACCACATCTCCCTCTTTTACCTGATTAAGCTGTTCGTCAAACATACCACCCAAGCCGTTAATGACAAAAGAACGGCAATCAAGATGATGCAGCGCATAATCAAGATAACAAGCTACACTAAAAGAGCGTTTTAATCCGACAATGAAAATGTTGTGAGCATCATTCAGAATTTCCACCGCACTTTGTAGCTGTTCCGACGAGGTTTGATTGGCAAGCTGCTGTAAAGCATGGCTGTTAGCTTGTGCGAAAATATTAAGAATATCGCTCGGGCCCTCCTGACCGCCCTGTTCCGGCTCGAGCTGACGAAATACCTGTAATCTTTCCGTATAACTAACGGTTTCTTCCATCAGATTTTCACGAAATATTTGTTTCATTTCATTAAATCCGCTAAAGCCAAAAGCATTGGCAAAACGAATTAATGTTGAAGGCGGCACGCCCGCGCGTTCGGAAATAGTGGCAACCGTATCAAAAACAACGCTGTTATTATTATCCAATACATATTGTGCAACCTGTTTTAAACGCTTACTTAGGTTGTCATAGCGGGAGCGAATTTCATTCTGCAAATTAACCAATTGTGAATTTTCTTGCATTTTTTACCTTATTCGATCACATTTAACGATTTTTATCTCCTAAATTATGATAGAAAAAAGACTTTTTGGATAGTTATTTTATAAAAAATAAGCAATTTTCTTCTTCCCTTTACATTGAAATTTTATGAAACATAAATTTCATATTTATTGTACATAATCTTGCATAAAGGTGCTACTTTATGCAAAGGAAGCTGACCTTTGTGATCTACCTCTTAAATGTAAATTTTACTTATTGACTTTTTTGGAATGTATGTTTCAATTTATCTATAATTTATCAATATCAGTTACACGTGATTAATTTGTCACTAAGGAAAACAGAATGAAAACTACTGAGAAAACATTAGATTTAATTTGCCTTGGACGGGTTGCAGTGGACTTATATGCGCAACAAATTGGTTCCCGTTTGGAAGATGTGAGTTCTTTTGCTAAATATCTTGGCGGTTCTTCCGGTAACGTTGCTTACGGAACCGCCGTACAAGGCGTGAAGTCATCCATGTTGGCGCGCGTGGGAGATGAGCATATGGGGCGTTTTCTGCGTGAAGAATTACAGCGCGTTGGTGTCGATACCAGCCATTTAATTACAGATAAAGAACGTCTGACCGCATTAGTCATTTTAGGAATTAAAGATCAGGAGACTTTCCCATTGATTTTTTATCGCGACAATTGTGCCGATATGGCGATTACGGCGGAGGATTTCAGTGAAGAATACATTGCTTCGGCAAAAGCGCTGTCAATTACAGGCACCCATTTATCACACCCGAAAACCCGCCGTGCCGTTTTGACCGCGCTTGAATATGCCGGACGCAACGGCACAAAACGTTTATTAGATATTGATTATCGCCCTGTGTTGTGGGGACTGACCTCTTTAGGCGACGGTGAAACCCGTTTTATTGACTCTGCGGCGGTTACCGCATCCTTGCAGGAAGTACTGCATCATTTTGATGTTCTGGTTGGTACTGAGGAAGAATTTCATATTGCTGGCGGTTCAACCGATACGTTAACCGCACTTAAAAATGTGCGCAAAGTCAGCGCAGCAACATTGGTATGTAAGCGCGGTGCATTGGGCTGTTCCGTATTTGAGGGGGAAATCCCAGATCATATTGACGGTGGTATTAATGTTTACGGTGTTCGGGTTGAGGTGCTGAATGTGTTAGGCGCCGGCGATGCTTTTATGTCCGGTTTACTGCGCGGCTATATTAACGGTGAAAGCTGGGAACAATGCTGTCGTTATGCCAATGCCTGCGGTGCGTTAGTCGTTTCCCGCCATGGCTGTGCGCCGGCAATGCCGACCAAAGAAGAGCTGGATGATTATTTATCCCGTGCGGAATCCGTACCTCGCCCTGATTTAGACGACAAGCTTAATCATTTACATCGAGTTACTACTCGTAAAACTCAATGGGATGATTTATGTATTTTTGCCTTTGACCACCGCAAACAACTCGTGAATATGGCCGAGAAGTGCGGTGCAGATCCGAAACGAATTCCAAAACTGAAAACCTTATTGTTACAGGCGGCAGAACAGACTGCTCAACAAGAAGGCATAAACAACGGTCATGCCGGTATTCTGGCGGATACCACTTTTGGACAAGCTGCGCTGAATGCGATTACCGGCAAAAAATGGTGGATTGGTCGTCCGATCGAACAGCCCTCCTCCCGCCCACTGCAACTGGAACACGGTGATCTTGGCAGCCAGCTGATCAGTTGGCCAGCAGAACATGTGGTTAAATGTCTGGCATTTTATCATCCGGAGGATAACGCTGAACTTAAAGCCCGACAGGATGCAAAACTGCAAGAGGTATATCAGACTTGCTGCCGTACCGGTCATGAATTACTGCTGGAAATTATTTTACCGCCGGATATGACTCAGCTGGAAAGCTATTATGCCGAAATGATCGCGCATTTCTATGCAATCGGTATTAAACCGGATTGGTGGAAATTACCGGGAGTAAGCAGCCATGCTTGGACTCAGATCAGCACAGTGATTGAACAAAACGATAAATATTGCCGCGGTATTCTGATTCTCGGATTGGATGCGCCGGAAGAACACTTTGATGCCGTATTCAAGGCTTCCGCACATGCACCGCTGGTGAAAGGATTCGCCGTCGGTCGCACTATTTTTGGGCAACCTTCAATTGATTGGCTGGCAGGAAAACTGAATGATCAACAATTGATTGACGCAGTGTCCGAACGTTATGCCCGGTTAATCCGGTTATGGAAAAATCGCAAAAACTAATTTAATGTAATGCACAGGATACCGAAAGCCACCTAAGTTACCACTTTGGTGGCTTTCTGCTATCGATTATACTTTACATCCTATCCAATCAAAAAACTTAGGTGTGATAATGGATAACTCTTTAATTCCAAATATTGAACTGTTTATTGCTCAGGTGCCACCGTTTAATCATCTGCCAGATAACTTGATTAAGCAAATCGCTCACAATATTGAAATACGTTATGTGCCTAAGGGAGAAACGATTGTCGGCGAAGTGCGGTCCGAAAATGAATATTTATACATTGTACGTATTGGCGCAGTAGAGCAAATCCACCTGTGCGGACAGTTATCGGGGCAATTGAGAGCAAGACTGGAAAATGGCGATAGTTTTGGATTCGGGATTTTTGATCATCAAGCGCAGGATAAATATCAAGCCTACGCGCTGGAAAACAGCCTGATTTATCAAGTGCCTTTTCGTTTGCTGAATGACATATTAAAAGCATATCCCGAATACGCCGCTTATTTTTCCACTAATCCGGGAACGCGTTTACACAGTTTTGCAAAAAATAATTTAATTAAAAATCAGAACGATATTTTTATAAAACGGGTTATTGATGTAGCAAATCCGAAAGTCGCATTAGTCGAGCATAACGCAACAATACGACAAGCTGCATTAAAAATGTGTGAGCAGCGCCGTTCTTCAGCATTAATTATGCGACAAAATCAGCTGATCGGCATTATTACTGATCGAGATATGACAAAAAAAGTAGTTGCCCAACACATCGATATTAATACGCCGGTAACGCATATCATGACGTTGCAACCACCGGTGATTAATGGTAATGAACTGGTACTCAATGCAGTTTCTATGATGATGCAGCATAATATCCGCAGCCTGCCGGTAATGATTGACGGACAAATTCGCGGTATTTTAACCGCCACGGATTTGGTTAAATATAACAGTATTCAATCGGTCTTTATTATTAATCATATTTTTCAGGCCAACACGTTACCGCTGCTTGAGGAGGTTGCCGCGCAGCAAAAAGGGCTATTTAGTGCGTTGGTAGAAAACGGGACGGCTTACAATGATATTATGAAAGTAATGACGCTGATTGCCGATGCATTTACCCGCAAATTATTAATGATGGCGGAACACCAACTGGGTCCGGCTCCTTGCGGTTATGCTTGGGTCGTAGCCGGATCACAGGCGCGTTATGAAATGCATCTTTTATCCGATCAAGATAATGCCCTAATTGTCGAGCGCGAACTCAGCACAGACGAACGGCATTATTTCACATGTCTTGCCAGTTTTGTTAACGATGGATTAAACCAGTGCGGTTACGCCCGTTGTTCCGGTCACTATATGGCATCAAATCCTGTTTGGTGTCAATCATTAGCGACATGGAAAAATTACTTTTCACAATGGGTAATTGAACCTGAATCGGAAAGCCTGTTAAATGCTTCTGTCTTGATGGATATGCGGGGAATTTACGGAGACATCGCACTGGTGAATGAACTGCAACAACACTTTACCGCTTTAGTTGCCGATAATAAGCGATTTTTAGCTTACTTAGTGGCAAACAGTATCCGTGTTCGACCACCGCTCAGTATTTTCAGAAATTTTGTATTAACCAAAGAAGGCAAGCATAAAAATAAACTAAACCTAAAGAAACGGGCGATCAGTCTGCTGGTGGATTTAGGTCGAATTTATGCGCTGGCAGCGGGAATTACCGAAACGCTAAGTACGGAACAGCGCTTCGCCAACTGTCATAAACGAGGACTGATTAATCAACAGACAATGGATAATGTGCTAGGTGCCTATCAATTTGTCTGTGATATGCGCTTTAAGTATCAGCTAACTGCGCTACACGGCGGACAAGCGATACACAATCACATCGATCCGCATGCGTTGAACGTGTTTGAACGTAATCACCTAAAAGATGCCTTTCGTTTAATCGCACAGTTTCAAGATGCCGCAGAAATGCGTTTTTCTCAACGAGGCATCATCAGATGAATTTTAAAGTAATAAACCGCCTCCGTCAGCGCTTTCACCCGTTAAGTCGACTGGAACAGCAACGTCGCGCTTTTTACGCTAGGTTAGCAAATACTGATTATCCTGAGCAATGGCGTGAATGGTTTCAACAGCCTTATCCGAAAACAGAGACAAATCTGACCGCACTTTCTTATTTAGTGATCGATTTTGAAACGACGGGGCTGAATTCCATGCTGGACAATATACTCAGCGTTGCAGCCGTTCCGATTGATAACCTCAAACTGGATCTCTCCCGCTCATGGCACCAGTTTGTTGCCCGCCAACAAGTAAAAGGGGATACTGCGGTAGTCAATCATATCGTACCGCAGATGTTAAATGGTGTTGAAAATCTGGATGATGTGATGAATGAATTGTTTTACCGCATGCAAGGGCGAATTATTATTGCGCATGGCAGTACCATTGAAAAACGTTTTAT
Source organism: Necropsobacter massiliensis (assembly GCF_000827595.2). GTDB lineage: Bacteria > Pseudomonadota > Gammaproteobacteria > Enterobacterales > Pasteurellaceae > Necropsobacter > Necropsobacter massiliensis. The sequence goes on from NZ_LN776186.1 coordinate 74,558, forward strand.
GTATCATTATCTGGCAAGCCGATATGGGTTACGAAGTTTTCCGTTGCTGTGGTTGGATACGCTGAAAATTGAACGTTCATTGCTTAACGATAGCACTCAAACCGATTATCGCTTATCTACGATACGTCAGGCTTATAATCTGCCCGAGTATATCTGTCATAATGCACTGATTGACGCAATCGCTGCCGGTGAGCTGTTTTTAGCACAGTTGGAAAGATTGTTCGGTAAACAACGTAAGTTGCTGGGTGAAGTATATAAGCGATCGCTATAAAAAATTTTATAAAACAACAATAGAAAAGTGAAATGGTAAGGCGAGTGTTGCCTTACCATTTGGTTTTTATTGAATTTGTTGGGTTCGTTGGCGAATAAAGACATACAGAAAATAAAGCAGCGTTGCCGCCCCAAAGCAATAGTAGCCAATCCACACCACTGACGGCACGTAGTGTGCCATAAAGATATACATTGAAACAGACAAAAAGGTTACGACTAGCGATACTGCTTTAGCATAAGCCCAAGGATGAATATCTACTTGTTTTGTGTATTCTTCTCTGTACGCCGTTTCCATTGGTTTAATACGACCGATAATCAGCATGACCACCACATTAATAACGAATAAAATTGCAATTAAATGGAAGAAGTGAATGTCTACTTTAATGATAAACGAACATACGATGTAGGCAAGCATACCGAAAATCAGCCCGAATTTCGCAGCGATCGGCGGCACACGCTTGGTTAACAGACCAACTACAACAACACTTAAAATCGGTGCATTGAAAATACCTTGTAATTCCTGAATTAAGAAATACAAGCCATCCGGTGCATTTGCAACTAACGGTGCAACAATCATTGAAACGACAGCAAGGATAATGCCTACTACTTTACCGACATTTACTAAACGAATATCGCTGGCATTAGGATTAATTTGAGTTTTATATACATTGCGCGAAAACAAAGTAACGGAAGAATTTAACGCACTGTTAAATGTGGATAGTACGGCACCAACCACAACTGCGGCAAAGAAACCAACCAGTGCATCAGGTAAGACTAAATGTACCAGATCCGGATAAGCCTGATCGGGAATATCCAATTTTCCCTGAAAAATATGGAAAGCAATAATTCCCGGTAAAATAATCAATAGCGGTCCCAACAACTTCAGAAATGCACATAATAATACGCCTTTCTGTCCTTCTTTTAGATTTTTTGCACCCAGAGCGCGTTGAATAATGGACTGGTTAGTACACCAGAAGAACAAATTGGAAATTATCATACCGGTGAATAAGGTAGAAAACGGCACGACAGAATTTTCATCCCCAATAGAATTGAAATGATCCGGATTTGCATGGTAGATCTCTGTTAAACCGACCCAAGCATTACCGTCGCCAACATAAGCCAAACCCAGCACCGTCACCAGAATACCACCGATTAATAATCCAACACCATTGATCGTATCGGATACGGCAACAGCTTTCAAACCGCCGAAAATTGCATAAATAGAGCCCAGAATACCCACTCCCCACACCATAATCCAAAGTGCGGTGGTTTTATCCACACCAAAAACATGTGAAACCTGAAACAGACTTTCCAGCGCTAACGCACCGGTATAAAGCACAATCGGTAATAAAGAAATCACATAGCAACCGAGAAATAGTAAAGACGTAATAAGTAATGTACCTTTATCAAAACGTTTTTCCAGAAACTCCGGAATAGTCGCAATACCGAGCTTTAAATATTTGGGTAAAAAATACAGTGCAAAAACCGCAATGGTAATGGCGGCAATCACTTCCCATGCCATAACAATAAAACCCTGACGATAAGCCAAACCATTCAATCCGACTAAATGTTCGGTAGAAAGATTCGTTAACATCATGGAACCAGCGATAAATACCGCAGTTAATGAACGTCCAGCCAAATAATAGCCCTCGGAGTTCGTTAAATCATCGCGTCTGGTATACCACCATGCGAGAATCGCAACCAGCGCGGTAAATCCTACAAATGAAATAAAAGCAAGCATAGAAATTCCTTATATGAACTGATAGTTATTCATGTCGAATATAACACCTTCAAAACCATAACAAGGCTTACAATTAGAATATATATTTCATTTTATGCTCACGCAAATATTTTTATTCTATTTTGTTACGGAGATCAAACTTTTATTTATATAGAACATACGTAGATTAGTTATTGAGCAGATTTTTTCGTTTTATAGAAAAAGATTGGGTTCTTCAAAAGGTATAGAAAATGAAATTTTTATTTTATATATAAAAAGCGGGAAAGCTGATATGAAAATATGACATATTATTCAATTTAGTTAATAAATACATCATATTATTGCAACATGCTTTCCCATGATGATATGAAAATTAAAGTTTATACGGTCAAATTCTCCGTCTAGCCATTATCACCAGCATTGCTTTTTCGGCGTTTGCCGATATTTTTACGGTCTTTATGGCGCAGTTTGATTTTTTTCTTTTGTTCGGTTTTTTTCTTTTCTTCCTGTTTGGCTTTGAGGCGCGCTTTTTGTTTTTTGCTAACGGTTTTTATTTCGCCGTCTTTCGGCGCTTTAGTGCGCGGTTGTAAACCTTCGATAACGCGCGGTTTCAGCAATTCTTCCGTATAACGCTTGATTTTGCCCAGCAATTTATAATCATGCGCTTCCACAAAAGATACCGCGGTGCCTTTTTTGCCGGCGCGGGCGGTACGTCCTATGCGGTGCAAATAGGTGTCCGCGCTGTAGGGTAAATCGAAATTCATTACATGGCTGATGTCGTCAATATCAATACCTCGCGCGGCGACATCGGTTGCGATCAATACGGTGACAAGACCGCTTTTAAGTTTATCAATGGCGTTAGTGCGCTGGGTTTGCGCCATTTCACCTTCCAGATAGGTGCTGCGGATACCGCGTTTACGCAGGGTGTCGGAAAGTTCGCGCACAGTTTCGCGCCGACGCACAAACACGATGCCGCGGCTAACTTGTTCCTGTTCGATAAAACGGGCGAGCAATTTAATTTTGTGTTCATTGCTGTCCGCATGATAATACCATTGCTGAATTTTTTTACGTTCACGACGGCTTGGTTCGGCATCAATTTGTATCGGTTCGTTTAACAGGCGGGCGGCAAAATCCGTTAACAACTCGCCTTCTAAGGTGGCGGAAAACAGCAGAGTTTGTTTACGCCAGCGCGTTTCAGCGGCGATTTTTTCCGCATCCTGCCCAAATCCCATTTGCAGCATGCGATCCGCTTCATCAAAAATCAGTATTTCCACCGCGCGGCAGTCGAAATTTTCTTCTTTAATATATTGCAACAAACGCCCCGGTGTGGCGACTACGATGTCCTGATTTTTGTTAAAAATTTCACCGTGATTATGATATGCCACACCGCCGGTGATGGTAGCAATAGCTAAATGCGTAAACTGCGCCAGTGCTTGCGCCTGTTCGGCGACTTGCACCGCCAGTTCACGAGTCGGCGTTAAAACCAAAATTCGCGGTGCGCCGGGCTTGCGGCGCGGATAATCCAGTAAGTGCTGTAGCGCCGGCAGCAAAAAAGCGGCAGTTTTGCCGGTGCCGGTAGGGGCGCAACCCAACACATCGCGCGCTTCCATTGCCGCCGGAATGGTTTGTGCCTGAATAGCCGTCGGGCGCGTGTAACCTTTTTGCTGGACGGCCTTTAATAATTCAGGCGCGAGATCAAAATCTTCAAATTGTGCTATTGTCATGTTTCTTGTTACTATTACGCTAAAATTGCGGCAGATTATACCGCACTTTGTCGGCTAATGTGCGGTCAATTTTTAGGAAGTTTATGACGGCGAAAAATCACGGTTTTACCTTTAAACAGTTTCATATCAATCATGATCGCTGTGCGATGAAAGTCGGTACCGACGGCGTATTGCTGGGTGCTTGGGCTGATGTGTCGGATGCGAAAACGCTGTTGGATCTCGGCACTGGAACAGGATTAATCGCTCTGATGCTGGCACAACGAACCGCTGCACATTGTCGTATCAGTGCAGTGGAAATTGATGATGCGGCATTTTTACAGGCAAAAGAGAATGTGCGGCATTCGCCTTGGGCAGACAGAATTAGCATCTATCATCAGGATATTGCCGACTTTGCCGCTAAGTGCGGTGAAAAATTTGACATTATTACGGCAAATCCGCCCTATTTCCAACCCGGTTCCGATTGTCGTTCGGGACAGCGCAGCCGAGCGCGTTATATGCTGGATCAATGTCATGCAGACTGGCTAAATCTGGCGGCAGCCTGCCTGAACGACAACGGTCGTATTCATTTTATTTTGCCCTTTGAAGCCGGCGAAACGTTACAAAAACAGACCGCACTTTTTTGCCTTCATCGCTGCGAAGTGGTAACCAAAACCGGCAAAATGCCGCAGCGTTTGCTGCTGACATTCGCTAAACAGCCGCAGCCGACGGTACACGAGCGTTTGACAATTTATGATGAGAATCATCACTATCAGCCCGAGTTTATTCGTTTGATCCAGGATTTCTACTTAAAATATTAATATTGAACGGAAAAACCGCACAGCTGCGCCATTTTAGGCAATTAAACCCGCCCGTTGTAGAAAATTGTACACGCCGTCCTGCTCAATGTGATCGGTAACATGCGTAGCCACCTGCTTCAATTGCTCGTGTGCATTCCCCATGGCAATGCCAACGCCCACGGCGCTGAGCATTTCGATATCATTCAGCCCATCACCGAATGCCATCACATTGTTCATATTTAAACCTAAATGCCGCACTACCGCTGCAATTCCGCGCGCCTTTGAACCTTGCGCATCAAAAATATCGACAGAATTTTCATGCCAGCGTACGGTTTTCAAGCCGTTTAAAATCTGTGCCTCAGCAACCGTTTGATCCATGCTTTCGTCATAAAACGGTAACATTTGATAGACATCATGGTGCTTAAAATACGCTTTATCCACGCGATAATTCAAAGTTACGGCATCAAGCGCAGAACGCAGTTTCGGCGTCACTGCGGAAACCCGAACCTGTTCATTGCTGACAAAGGCATAATCCACCTGCTGTTGCTCAAAAAAATCGACCAACCGCTGAATTTTATCCGTTGCAATCGGATGATTTTCAATCACCTGACCTTTATAAACGGCGGATTGCCCGTTCATGGTGACGAATATATCAATGCCTTGCGCCTCAATCACGCGGTTCAGTTTCTCCGGAAAACAGCAGCGCGCCCGTCCGGTCGCAATACCGACCTGAACGCCGTTGGCATGCAGTTTTTCAATGGCGGGAATGATGCTGGCGGGCAGGTGATCTTTATTTTTAACGAACAGGGTTTCGTCAATATCAAAAAAAACCAGTTTGATTTGGTCGCGGTAATTCGGAATCGTCATGTCATATCCTTATCTCATTAATTTAGCGCTGATTTTAGCATTATTACGATCCAGATCGTGAAATTAAATAAAAAAACCGCAGCGTTGGGCGGCTTGTTTTAGACTGTTGCAGTATAAAACGAAAAAGTGCGGTGAAAAATAACAATGAATTGGTTTGGTTTTTGTTGCGTGCAATGCCACAGAAAGCTGGCTATTGCGACACAGGGTTTGTGCAGTCGGTGTAATCAACAGATCAGTCGCTTTTCTTATTGCGGCTGTTGCGGATCGGCGGTCGTCAATTATCCGCTGCGCTGCGGTAATTGCCTGCGTGATGAGCCGGCTTGGCAGCGCATGGTCATTGTCGGACGCTACGCAGAACCGTTATCGACATTGATTCATCGCTTTAAGTTTAACCGTCAGTTTTGGCTAGATCGCAGCTTGGCGCAGTTACTGCTGCTCGCCTTGTATGAGGCAAGGCGTTACCACCAACTTACATGGCCGGATGTGATTTTGCCTGTGCCATTGCACCATTTACGCCAATGGCAGCGAGGATATAATCAGGCGGATCTGCTGGCGCATTATCTGGCACGTTGGTTGAATATTCCAAAACGCAACGATCTTCTGCGCCGCATAATTCATACCCCAACCCAGCGCGGGTTAAGTGCCAAAGCGCGGCGTAAAAATCTGAATAATGCCTTTCAGGTAAAAGACAATATTACTCTGCTCGGTTATCACTCAGTGGCACTGGTGGATGATGTTATCACAACCGGCGCGACACTGAATGAAATCGCCAAATGTTTGCGCCAGGCGGGAGTGCAACATATTCAGGTATGGGGATTAGCCAGAGCCTAAAAAAGAAAAGGTGGAAAAAAAGTCCGTCTGGGAGTATCATTTCCGACAATATAGCTCAAGTATTGATAGGAACGACTTATGCAACAGATTATTATTTCAGAGGCGGCGCAAAGCCATTTCCGCAAGCTGCTTGATCAGCAGGAAGAGGGCACCAACATTCGTATTTTTGTGGTGAACCCAGGAACGCCAGGTGCAGAATGCGGTGTGTCTTATTGCCCACCAAATTCGGTGGAAGCTAGCGATACTGAAATGAAATATGATACCTTTTCCGCCTTTGTGGATGAAATCAGTCTGCCGTTTCTGGAAGATGCGGAAATTGACTATGTTACGGAAGAACTTGGCGCTCAGTTAACACTGAAAGCACCGAATGCGAAAATGCGCAAAGTGGCAGACGATGCACCGCTGATCGAACGGGTGGAATATGTGATCCAGACTCAAATTAATCCGCAACTGGCGGGACACGGCGGTCATATCACCTTGATTGAAATTACCGAAGATGGCAACGCCATTTTGCAATTCGGTGGCGGCTGTAACGGCTGCTCAATGGTAGACGTCACGCTAAAAGACGGCGTTGAAAAACAATTAATCAGCCTCTTCCCGGGCGAGCTGAAAGGCGCTAAAGACGTAACTGAACACCAACGCGGCGAACATTCTTATTATTAAACCTGATAAAAAACCGTAGCTCAGCACCTTATATCGGACGAATTTACTAACCGTTAAGGTGCTGATTTTTATAGCTAAATATAGTTATAGGTGGAAACAGTAAGCTGTTAATTTTTACTACAAGGTGTTAGCCACAGGGATTATTGCAGCACAAAAAAGTAAATTTTAGGCTAATACACCCATGTCATTTTTGGTTTTTATAGCGTTGTGATATAAGCATCAAAACATCTGAAATTTTCACCGCACTTTTAATCATTTTCAGGTAAAAATTTGGTTTAGCACCATGGCAATGCCATCATCATCGTTACTTGCAGTAGTTTGCTTGGCTGCGCGTTTAATTTCCTCCGGTGCGTTGCCCATTGCTACGCTTAATCCGACATATTGCAGCATATCCAGATCATTAAAATTATCCCCGAAAGCAACCGTTTCCTGTGCTGAAACATTAAGGTAATCTTCCATAAACTGAACGGCTTTCGCTTTTGTCGCGGCTTTATTCATAATTTCCAAATATTCAGCTTTAGAACGATGAACCGCCAACTGCGGAAACTGGTATTGTAGTTGTTTTTCCAGCGGCTCAATCTCGGCAGCCTCGCCCATTATGAGTATTTTGTGTACCGCAGGCAGATTATGCGGTTTGCTCTTCGCCGACAGTCCGGTAATTTTCGCTTCTTGCTTAATCCAATCACTTGCGGGATTATCAGTAAACCAATCCAAACCGGCATAATAACTGACTGACAAATGAGTAACATTCGCTAAAGCCTGCTGCAATGCGAATACGTCCTGAGGGGCTAAAGTTACTGAGTACAAAGGGTTCAAATCCTGATCCAGAATTAACGCGCCGCTGTAACAAATAATTGGCTGAGCGGTTTGCAGCTGTTGAGTATACGGCGTGATCGCATAAGGCGGGCGCGCAGAGACGGGGATAAATGGAATACCTTGACCAATAATGCGCCGAATCGCAGCAAGCGTCGCGGCGCCGATTTGATGCCGGCTGTTTAAAAGCGTCCCGTCCATATCACTGAATACCGCTTTGTATGTCGTCATAAATACCTCGCTGACAATCTATTACTTTCGCAAGAAATTAAATCATAACGGCAAATAAAAAACCACCCGAAGGTGGTTTTGTTTAAAAGTGCGGTCAAATCAGCGTTTGTTTTTTACTAATTTTTCCGTTAATTCATAAGCGCGTAATTTCGCCAATTCTTTGGAAAGTTTGGACGCCAGTAATTCATAATTTGCGTCTTTCGCGCCAGATACAATATTTTGTTCCGCCCGACGTTTGGCTTCCAGAATACGATCGCCGTCCAGTTCTTTACCGCGAATCGCCACATCGGCAAGCACGGTTACCACATTCGGCTGTACTTCTAAAAAACCGCCCGAAACGTAGATTACATCTTGACTGCCGTTTTCCAGCGTGAGCTTGACAATACCCGGTTTAATCGCGGTAAGCAACGGCGTATGACCCGGTAAAATACCCAGTTCGCCTTCACTCCCGGTTGCCTGAATACTTTGCACGTCACCGCTGAAAATATTCTCTTCCGCACTTACGACTGTTAATTTAAATGTTGCCATGTTATTCTCCTTCAAGTTTTCTGTTAATCAGGTCTTGAAGTGATTACATATTTTTGGCTTTTTCTAGCACTTCTTCAATTGAACCGACCATGTAGAACGCTTGTTCCGGAATATGATCGTACTCGCCGTCTAAAATACCTTTGAAACCGCGGATAGTATCTTTCAGTGAAACATATTTGCCCGGCGAACCGGTAAATACTTCGGCAACGAAGAACGGCTGTGATAAGAAACGTTCGATTTTACGCGCACGTGCCACCACCAGTTTATCTTCTTCGGAAAGCTCATCCATACCTAAAATAGCAATGATATCTTTCAACTCTTTATAACGCTGCAAAATACCCTGTACACCGCGTGCTACGTCGTAATGTTCCTGACCGACGACTAATGGGTCCAACTGGCGAGAGGTGGAATCCAACGGGTCAACAGCCGGATAAATACCCAACGATGCAATTTGACGGCTCAATACCACGGTAGAATCCAAGTGAGCAAAGGTTGTTGCCGGAGACGGGTCGGTTAAGTCATCCGCCGGTACGTAAACCGCTTGGACGGAAGTGATGGATCCGGTTTTAGTGGAAGTAATACGCTCTTGCAGCACCCCCATTTCTTCCGCCAATGTTGGCTGATAACCTACTGCGGACGGCATACGACCTAACAATGCCGAAACTTCGGTACCGGCAAGGGTATAACGATAAATATTATCCACGAAGAATAATACGTCACGACCTTCATCACGGAATTTTTCCGCCATAGTCAACCCGGTTAAGGCTACACGCAGACGGTTGCCCGGCGGCTCATTCATTTGACCGTAAACCAGCGATACTTTATCCAATACGTTGGATTCCGTCATTTCATGATAGAAGTCGTTACCTTCACGGGTACGTTCACCCACACCAGCAAATACAGAATAACCGGAGTGTTCAATCGCAATATTACGAATTAATTCCATCATGTTAACGGTTTTACCTACACCGGCACCACCGAACAGACCGACTTTACCCCCTTTTGCAAACGGGCAAATCAAGTCAATAACTTTAATTCCGGTTTCCAATAATTCTGTACTGTTGGACTGATCTTCATAATCCGGCGCCGCACGGTGAATAGACCAGTTTTCTTCAGCACCGATAGGGCCTTGTTCATCAATCGGTTCGCCGAGTACGTTCATAATACGGCCCAGTGTTTTCACACCGACCGGAACCGAAATCGGATTACCGGTATTTTCCACCGTTAATCCACGTTTTAAACCGTCCGATGAACCCATTGCGATACAACGAACGACACCACCGCCTAATTGTTGTTGAACTTCAAGGACTAAGCCCGTTTCAACTTTAAGGGCTTCATATACTTTTGGTACTGCATCTTGTGGAAATTCAACGTCAATAACCGCACCGATGATTTGTACAATTTTTCCAGTTGCCATTACCGATCCTCTAATATTGATTAAATTGCCGCCGCACCGGCTACAATTTCATTTAATTCATTTGTGATACTTGTTTGACGAGCTTTGTTATACACCAACTGCAATTCTTTAATCAGATTACCCGCATTGTCAGTCGCCGCTTTCATCGCCACCATTCGAGCCGCTTGCTCAGAGGCCAGATTTTCAACTACCGCCTGATAAACCTGAGATTCCAAATAACGAACCAGCAAACTGTCTAACAGTTCTTTCGGATCTGGTTCATATAAATAATCCCAAGTTTGTTTTACTTCGCCTAAATTATCGTTATCTAATTCCGGCAACGGAACGAGTTTTTGCAGCGTCGATTTCTGCGACATCGTATTGACGAATTTATTGTAGGCAATATAGATAGCATCCAATTCGCCTGCTTTATAATCCTCAAACATACGGTTCGCAATACCGATCAGCTCTTCAACGGACGGGCTGTCGCCCATTCCGGAAAGCTGCGCTTTAATTTCCAGACCGAGAGAATGAAAATAACCGATACCTTTCGCACCGATTAAACCGAGAACAGCTTCAATGCGCTGTTCTTTCCAGTCTTTCATTCCGTTTAACACGGTCTTAAATAAATTAACGTTTAAACCGCCGCATAATCCCCGGTCTGTGGAGACCACCAGAATACCGACGCGTTTAATTTCTCGTTCCACTAAAAACGGATGTTTATAACCGACATTGGCCTTTGACACATGGCTGATTACGCTGCGTATTGCATTAGAATACGGACGTGAAGAAGACATTCGATCCTGCGTTTTACGCATTTTCGAAGCAGCAACCATTTCCATTGCCTTAGTAATTTTTTGTGTACTTTGCACACTGGAAATTTTGGTTCTTATCTCTTTTGCACCTGCCATTTCGTTTCTCCGTTAATCCTTGACTACCACGTACTGTTGGCTTTGAATTTATCCAAAATACCTTTCAATGTGTCTTTGATTTCATCATTGTAATTACCGGTTTTGGTTAATTCCGCCAAAAATTCGGCGTGGTTGTTTTTCGCATATTCCAATAATGCGGATTCGAACGACGCGATACGATCCAGCTCTACGTCATCCAAGTAACCGAATTCCACCGCGAACAATACCAAAGCCTGCTGCGCAACGCTTAACGGTGCATATTGTTTCTGCTTCAGCAATTCGGTGACCTTCTGACCATGCGACAACTGTTTACGGGTCGCATCATCCAGATCGGAGGCAAACTGAGCAAACGCCGCCAACTCACGATATTGCGCAAGTGCGGTACGAATACCGCCGGCTAATTTTTTCACCACTTTAGTTTGTGCCGCACCACCTACACGAGAAACGGAAATCCCCGGGTTAACCGCCGGGCGAATACCGGAGTTAAAATAGCTGGTTTCTAAGAAAATCTGACCATCAGTAATAGAAATTACGTTAGTCGGTACGAACGCAGAAACGTCACCGGCTTGTGTTTCAATAATCGGCAATGCGGTTAATGAACCGGTCTGTCCTTTTACTTTGCCTTCGGTAAAGCGTTCGACATATTCTTCATTTACCCGAGATGCACGTTCCAGCAAACGGGAATGCAAATAGAATACATCACCCGGATAAGCCTCACGACCCGGCGGACGACGTAATAATAATGAAATCTGACGATAAGCCACGGCTTGTTTGGACAAGTCATCATAAACGATTAACGCATCTTCACCGCGATCACGGAAATATTCACCCATAGCACAACCAGAATACGGTGCCAAATATTGCAATGCGGCAGATTCGGAAGCCGATGCTACCACTACGATAGTATTGGCTAATGCACCATGTTCTTCTAATTTACGCACCACATTGGCGATAGTTGAGGCTTTCTGACCGATAGCCACATAAATACATTTAATCCCAGAATCACGCTGGTTGATAATCGCATCAATAGCCAGTGCGGTTTTACCGGTCTGACGGTCGCCGATAATCAACTCACGCTGACCACGACCAATCGGCACCATGGAGTCAACCGCTTTATAACCGGTTTGCACCGGTTGATCAACGGATTTACGATCAATAACGCCCGGCGCAATCACTTCAACCGGTGAAAAACCGTCATGTTCAATTTCGCCTTTACCGTCGATCGGTTGACCTAAAGTATTCACCACACGGCCCAACAAACCGCGACCGACCGGTACTTCAAGAATACGACCGGTACACTGAACTTCCATACCCTCCGCTAAATCCGCGTAAGGTCCCATGACTACCGCACCCACTGAATCTCTTTCCAGATTGAGCGCCATCGCATAACGATTATTGCCCGGCAAAGCGATCATTTCACCTTGCATTACATCGCTTAAACCATGGATACGAATAATACCGTCGCTTACGGAAACAATGGTTCCCGTATTGCGCGCTTCGCTAACCACGTCAAACTGAGCAATACGTTTTTTAATCAATTCACTAATTTCAGTCGAATTTAGTTGCATCTTTTATTCCTCTTATAATTGCAACTCATTTGCAAGACGGGCAAGTTGTCCGCGACTACTGCCGTCAATTACAAAATCATCTGTACGGATAACAGCACCTGCAATTAACGTGCTATCTACGCTGCAATTTAATTTAACTTTACGGGCAAGTCTTTTTTCCATTGCGTCGGTGATTTTCTGTTGCTGCGCCGCACTCAACGGCTGCGCCGAAACCACATCCACTTCCGCTTCGGCTTGATGTTCCTTCGCATAACGCTGAAATTCTTCAAACACCGCTGGAAGTGTCGTTAAACGCTTATTTTCAGCCATTAACCGAATAAGATTTTGCCCATATTGATCAAGTTGGTCGCCGCAAATCGAAATGACAATATCGGCCAGTTTTTTTGCCGATAATGAACTGCTGAGTAAATCCTGCATGGCATCATCTTCTGATACCTGCGCAGCAAAATTTAACATTTCAGTCCATTTTTCAACCGCACTTTTATCAGTGGCGGATTGTTCCGCCGCAAAATCAAATGCCGCTTTTGCATAAGGGCGAGCTATCGTAGTTAATTCTGACATAAGCCCAACCTTCTTATAGTTCCGCAACTAATTTATCAATAATGTCATTGTTTGCCGCTTCGTCAACCGTACGACCCACAATTTTCTCTGCGCCAGCAATAGCAAGCGAAGCCACTTTGACACGCAATTCTTCCTGTACGCGTTTACGTTCGGATTCAATTTCTGCATGCCCTTGTGCAATGATTTTCGCTTTCAACGCCTCAGCTTCGGTTTTCACTTCATCTAAAATTTCATTGCGGCGTTTATTGGCCAAATCCACAATTTCCTGCGCCTGAAGTTTTGCCTGATTAATTTCCTGCTCCACCAAGACTTTGCTGTCAGCTTGCTCTTTACGAGCCGCTTCAGCCGATGCCAAGGCATTGGCAATCGAGCTTTGACGCTCCTCGATCGCTTTAATAATCGGCGGCCATACGAATTTCATGCAGAACCACACAAATAGTGCGAACGCAATCAGTTGGCCGATTAATGTTGCATTTAAGTTCACAACGCCCTCCTCAATAATGTCTAACCCTTACTCTATACGAGTAATCCTTGCCGTAATCAGCAAAGCCGACAATTATTGTAATAATCCGATAAACGGGTTTGCGAAAATGAAAAGTAACGAAATACCTACTGCAATCATCGCGATAGCATCAAGCAGACCAGCAACGATAAACATCTTGGTTTGCAAGCTACTTGCCAATTCAGGCTGACGCGCGGATGATTCTAAGAATTTGCCGCCTAAAATAGCAAAACCAATCGCAGTACCTAATGCAGCGAAAGCAAGTAGGATTGATGCACCGATAATAGTAGCTGTAATTACAGTTTCCATAGTTTTCTCCGTTAGATTTTTAAAATTCGGTCTGATGACCGGGTTAGTTAGTAAATAGTTTCATCAACAATCCGTCGCCGTTTAAACCGACAAACCGTTAAATGACCGTTAGTGATCCGCCTTGTTATACGCGATACTCAAATAAACAATCGTCAACATCATAAAAATAAATGCCTGTAAAGTAACGATCAGAATATGGAAAATCGCCCATGCCAGTTGCAGCGGAATACCCAGTGCGGCAATTGCCATATTGGCGCTATACATCACCGCAATTAAAATAAAAATAAGTTCACCCGCATACATATTACCGAATAAACGGAATGCCAGAGAAATCGGTTTGGCAAGCAAGGTAACGGACTCAAGAATAAAGTTAACCGGAATAAATAACCAATGATTAAACGGATGAAGTGTATATTCCTTAACCAAGCCGCCTACGCCTTTTGACTTGACGGTATAAAAAAGAATTAAGAAAAAGACACAGATTGACATACCCAGTGTGGCGCTAATATCTGCCGTCGGCACCGCTCTTAAATAATGAATACCGAATAAATTACCGATTTGCGGCAGAAAATCTACCGGAATAAGGTCGATGGTATTCATTATAAATACCCAACAGAAAATGGTTAAGCCTAAAGGTGCTATCACATTGCGCGGTCCATGAAAATTTTCTTTCACAATACCGTCAACCCATTCCACTAAAATTTCAACCAAACATTGCAACTTACCCGGTACGCCGGAAGTCGCCTTGGTCGCAACTTTATAAAACAGGAAAAGGAAAATAACACCGGATAAAACGGAAAAGAAAAGCGTATCAATATGAATATTCCAGAACGAATCCCCGGTTTTAAGAAATTCCAAGTGGTGCTGGATATACCCTGAAGTAGTGAGCTCAGCCATAGTTAATCCTTTGATATTTAAAACTAAATTCTAACGTATTTACTTATCAAAAACGGAAGCAAATTATTGAGGACAAGCCCCAACAAATAGCCCGCAAAAAAAGCGATAAAATTCATTAATAAAAACAGTTTAAAAGCAATGATAATTAAGATGATCGTGAATACGAATTTAATCAATTCACCGCGATAAAACGCGCTCAGTTTATTGCTATATTGCTGTTTGCTAAAAAACACCAATGCTACAAAAAAACAATGAGGAATAAAAACTGATATTGCTCCTAATACAAAAGAAACCGCTATATTCCATTGCAGTGCAATTAAAACGGAAAAAATCACCAGTAAAACCAGTAACTCTGTGCCTAAAGCAAATTGATATTGTCTTTTCGCCTGTTTAATAATTGCCGACATTACTATTATTGTCTTTGCCTGAAAATAGACTTAATTTAATCAAAAAAATCCCATTAATTATACGCGAGTTTTAGCTGTATTCAACTTAAAACTACGCAAAAAGCGTTAAATTCATCACATTTTTATAAAAAAATAAAAACAAACAAAACAAAAACTTAACCGAAACTTAACAAAATTAAATTTCTTTCCCCAATTAAATCAGGAATATTCAATTTTATTACATTGTTTACATGCAATGAAGGCGCCAGCTGTTGTACTTCATCAGGCTGATAAATACCTTTCAAGGCATAAAACATGCCGTTTTCAGCTGGCAGATGCCGACACCAGTCAGTCATATCTTTTAAAGACGCAAAGGCGCGGCTCAATACGCCGTCGAATAATTGCTCGGGCTGATATTGTTCCACCCGGCTTAACACCGGTTCCACATTGCTCAAGCCTAATTCGCGCACCGCATTACGGATAAAACTGATGCGCTTACCCAGACTGTCGAGCAACACAAATCGCTTATCCGGATTAATAATCGCCAGCGGCAAACCGGGCAGTCCCGGACCGGTGCCGACATCAATAAAACGCTGTCCTTGTAAATAAGGACTAACTACAATACTGTCAAGAATATGTTTAACCAGCATTTCCGACGGATCGCGCACCGAGGTGAGGTTATAGGCTCTATTCCATTTGTGCAGCAACAAAACCAATGTCACCAGCTGCGCTTTTTGCTGATCGGTTATACAAAGTGCGGTCTGTTTTAGCAAAGAATTCAGTCTGTCGGTTAATTGTCGCTGCAAATCAGTCATTATTCACCTCGTTTCAACATTCCCTGTTTTTTCAAGTTAACCAGTAAAATTGAAATGGCGGCAGGGGTAATTCCGGAAATACGGCTTGCCTGTCCGATAGATACCGGACGGTGCTGCTGTAGTTTGATGCGTACCTCGTTGGATAAACCGGCGACCGAAGCATAATCAAAATCGGACGGAATAGCGGTATTTTCGTGACGCTTCTGACGTTCGATTTCTTCCTGCTGATGCTCAATATAGCCTTGGTATTTAATTGCAATTTCAACCTGTTCCACCGCTTCCTTATCCTGCATAGGCGGTGCGAAAGGAGTAAGTGCGGTTAAAATACGGTAATTAATTTCCGGACGACGCAGCAAATCCTCGCCGTTAGCCTCGCGTACTAACGGGCTACCCAACACATTATTGGCTTCTTGTATATGCTCTGAACGCGGATGCAACCAAATCTGACGCAAACGCTGAGTTTCCTTTTCAATATTTTCCATTTTTTGATTAAAACGTGCCCAGCGACGTTCATCAATTAAACCGAGTTCATGAGCAATCGGCGTGAGGCGAATATCTGCGTTATCCTCGCGCAGTAATAAGCGATATTCGGCACGAGAAGTAAATACACGATAAGGTTCTTTAGTCCCCAGCGTACAAAGATCATCAACCAGCACGCCCACATAAGCCTGATCGCGACGCGGAAACCAGCTGTCTTTGTCCTGCACCCACAAGCCGGCGTTAATCCCCGCCAACAGCCCTTGCGCCGCCGCTTCTTCATAGCCTGTGGTACCGTTAATCTGACCAGCAAAAAACAAGCCGTTAATGGCTTTGGTTTCTAAACTCGGTTTTAAATCACGCGGATCAAAATAATCATATTCGATGGCGTAGCCCGGTTTCACGATACGTGCTTTTTCTAGCCCTTTCATAGAATTGACAATGCCCATTTGTACATCAAAAGGTAAGCTGGTGGAAATGCCGTTCGGATAAATTTCCTGACTGGTAAGCCCTTCCGGTTCCAGATAGATCTGATGAGAATTTCGATCGGAAAAACGCATTACTTTATCTTCGATAGACGGACAATAACGTGGACCGATCCCTTCGATCACCCCGGCATACATCGGGCTGCGATCCAAATTAGTGCGGATCAGATCATGAGTGCGCTCATTTGTGTGGGTGATAAAACAAGGAATTTGACGCGGATGTTGCGCTACCGATCCCATAAAGGAAAATACCGGCAATTGTTCATCACCATATTGTTTTGCCAACACTTCAAAGTTGATGGTGCGCGCATCAATACGCGGCGGCGTACCGGTTTTTAGACGATCCACGCGCAAATTCAGATCGCGCAGGCGATGGGCTAAATTCACTGATGCAGGATCACCCGCCCGTCCGCCCGCATAATTTTCCAATCCGATATGGATCTTACCGGCCAAAAATGTGCCAGCAGTGAGGATCACCGCTTTGGATCGAAATTTCAGTCCCATTTTGGTTTCAACCCCGGCGATACGATCCTGCTCAAGGAGAATATCCGTCACTTCCTGCTGAAAAATATCCAGATTTTGTTGGTTTTCCAGCGCCATTCTTACAGCTTGACGATACAATACCCGATCCGCCTGTGCCCGTGTGGCGCGTACTGCTGGTCCTTTACTGGCATTGAGGGTACGAAACTGAATTCCCGCTTGATCCGCCGCTGTTGCCATTAAGCCGCCCATGGCATCAATTTCTCTGACTAAATGTCCTTTGCCGATCCCGCCAATTGCCGGATTGCAAGACATTTGCCCTAAAGTATCAACATTATGAGTAAGCAACAGCGTTTTTAATCCCATTCTAGCCGGCGCTAACGCCGCTTCCGTTCCCGCATGACCGCCGCCGATAACGATCACATCGTAGCTTTCCGTATAAAACATAATCACCTTTGTGTAATTAATCTCATTGTTTTTTAAACTGCGCGCTATTCTACCCCAAATTCACGTGGGCATAAAATAACATTTCGGATCCTTTTTAATTAAAACCAGTGACGATCTCACACTACGATCAATTTTGATCCAACGCTTATTAATATAAGATCTTTTTTTATATATAAAGATCTTATTATGATTATAATTAGGATCGCCGATCCTTGTGAGTAAGGCAAAATTTTACCGTAAAATGAAAAAGTTAGATCGTTTTTTAAGATGTGAAGATCCAGCTCTCGTACAGGCGTATTTGTTGTGAATAAAAGCCCTAGTTATCCACAATCGCAGATCATATTCTTTTTATTAAGCGCATAATGACAGGTTTTTTTACAGCTTTATCGAATCTTATCCACAATGGGATCGGAACTATGCAAACAAGAAATTTGTGTTGAATCGGCAACGCATAATTACACCGCCGCCGATTTTTTATTACAGTTGAGAGGTAAAATTCGGCAGCCAGTCTTCGGCATATTGTTCCTGATCATCGACTTGCAGAACATCAATTTTTAAAGAAGAGCAAATTTGCACCGCACTTTGTTGTTTCAGACTTCGCTCTACCGTATCTACGGCATAACAGAAGGTATCGTAATCGGAATTGCCTAGCCCGACTACGGCAAAACGCAAACCGGATAAATCCGGACGTTGAGCGGCTATTTGATTAAACAATGGTTTTAGGTTATCGGGCAATTCGCCTGCGCCGTGGGTTGAGGTAACGATCAGCCAAATATCGCGCTCGCTGATGTCGTCGAGATGCGCACCATGGATCAATTGAGTAAAAAAACCCTGTTGTTGTAGCACATCGTGTAGACGTTCTGCCACATATTCCGCGCCGCCAAGTG
Organism: Necropsobacter massiliensis; assembly: GCF_000827595.2. Classification (GTDB taxonomy): domain Bacteria; phylum Pseudomonadota; class Gammaproteobacteria; order Enterobacterales; family Pasteurellaceae; genus Necropsobacter; species Necropsobacter massiliensis. The sequence goes on from NZ_LN776186.1 coordinate 93,102, forward strand.
TGCTGCCGCTGATAATACAGATTTTCGTTGTCATACTTACTCCTAAAAAATAAGGCTTAGATTATCACCTAAGCCTTGCATTTGTAATGGGTAAAATTGTTTTTATACGTTATCGATACGACCTAACAAAGAACGTAAACGTTCCTGCCAGTTATTATGTTCGCTTTTAAGCTGTTCGTTTTCATTGCGCAGATTGTGGCATTCTTGTTGCGCCTGAGTGTTTTTTTCTTTTAATTCTTCTACTTCCAGCTGGAGTAATTGAATGGTTTCAACTGCTTGTTTAATTTTCTCTTCCAGTTGATCTAAAATTTCTAGTGACATAGTAAATTTCCTCTGAGTGTCTCTGTGAATGTGGCGCTATTTTACCTTAGTTCAGGATGATTGTTAAAGCCTTGGATTAAATTTCTGCTTACCATAACATATTTTTTATAACGGATTTAAAAATTCGCGGAAATTTTTTATTTTTGATAGAGCAACCGTTTGCGCGGTGCTAGAATAGGCGGGATTTTTTGTCGGTTAACCATTTAAAAGGATAAGAGAATGAACAGAGCATTAGCCATTGAATTTTCAAGAGTAACAGAAGCGGCGGCATTAGCGGGCTTTGCTTGGCTGGGGCGCGGTGATAAGAACGCGGCGGATGATGCCGCCGTGCAGGCAATGCGATTAATGCTGAATCAGATTGAAATGGCGGGCGAAATCGTCATCGGTGAAGGCGAAATCGACGAAGCCCCGATGCTGTATATCGGCGAAAAAATCGGCAGCGGAAAAGGCGCGGAGGTTTCTATCGCGGTTGATCCGATTGAAGGCACCCGAATGACCGCAATGGGTCAGGCAAATGCCTTATCGGTGTTGGCGGCTGGCGGCAAGGATACCTTTTTGCGCGCGCCGGATATGTATATGGAAAAACTGGTTGTCGGACCGGAAGCCAAAGGTATGATCGATTTAAATTTGCCGCTGGAACAAAATCTGCGCCGCGTTGCCTCCAAAATGGGCAAATTACTTTCCCAGTTGACCGTAATTACGCTGGATAAACCCCGTCATGCCGAGATAATTAAACAAATGCAACGGCTTGGGGTTAAAGTGTTGGCGATTCCCGACGGCGATGTGGCGGCGTCAATTTTATGCTGTTTACCAGACGGCGGGGCGGATATGCTGTACGGTATCGGCGGTGCACCGGAAGGCGTGGTGGCGGCAGCGGCGATCCGCGCATTGGGCGGGGAAATGCAGGCACGCTTGATTCCACGTCATCAGGTCAAAGGCAGCTCACCGGACAATCAGGCGATTGCCGCCGATGAAATCCGTCGCTGTAAAGAAATGGGGATTGAAGTTAACCTAGTGCTTAAGCTGGAAGATTTGGTACGTGATGACAACTTAGTATTTTCCGCCACCGGAATTACCAACGGCGATTTATTACGCGGCATTCACCGTCGTGGTAATCTGGCGACCACAGAAACCTTGCTGATTCGCGGTCGCTCACGCACGATTCGACGGATTCAATCCACCCATTATTTAGACAGAAAAGACACCGCACTTTACCGCTTAATCGGTGCCTGACGACCGATTAATCCTTATCTTACACAGCCGCGCCCATTGCCGGCTGTTTTTTTATTAAAAAGTGCGGTTAATTTTTGTGGCATTTTGTGCGATGCGGGCAAACAAGCGAAAAGCCTAAGTTGCACACCGAATACTTATTAAAAACTAGCGAAATTTTAACCGCACTTTAACCTTAGCCAATGACACAAAAATTTGCTATAATCCGCACAATTTTTATTAATAAAAACAGAGAAATTGTATGTCAGATAATACTCCTGAAAACTACGGCGCCAACAGCATTAAAGTGCTGAAAGGGCTGGATGCGGTACGTAAACGTCCCGGTATGTATATTGGCGATACCGACGACGGTACAGGCTTACATCACATGGTATTCGAAGTGGTGGATAACGCCATTGATGAAGCGCTGGCAGGCTACTGTAAAGATATTATCGTGACCATTCACGGCGATAATTCCGTCTCGGTGCAAGATGACGGGCGCGGAATTCCGGTGGATATTCATCCGGAGGAAGGTGTGTCGGCGGCGCAGGTAATTATGACCGTGCTGCATGCTGGCGGTAAATTTGACGATAATTCTTATAAAGTGTCCGGCGGTTTGCATGGTGTCGGGGTATCGGTGGTTAATGCGCTGTCGGATAAATTGCAGCTGACCATTCGCCGTCAAGGACATGTACATGAACAGTTCTATCATTTAGGCGAACCGCAGGCGCCGTTGGCGATTATCGGCGAGACACAACAAACCGGAACCTCGGTGCGTTTCTGGCCAAGTCCGACAATTTTCAATAATATTGAATTTGAATACGATATTTTGGCAAAACGTCTGCGTGAACTGTCTTTCCTCAATTCCGGCGTTTCTATCAAATTATTTGATAAGCGTAGCGACAAGCAAGATCATTTCCACTATGAAGGCGGCATTCAAGCGTTTGTTGAATATCTGAATAAAAACAAAAATCCGATTCACCAAAAACCGTTTTATTTTTCCACCGAAAAAGACGGCGTCGGCGTGGAAGTGGCGCTGCAATGGAACGAAGGTTATCAAGCGGAGAACATTCATTGCTTTACTAACAATATTCCGCAGCGCGACGGCGGTACGCATCTGGCGGGGTTCCGCAGTGCGCTGACCCGCACGCTGAACGCTTATATGGATAAAGCCGGGTTGAATAAAAAAGGCAAAAGCGATAAAGACAAAGTGGAAACCTCCGGTGACGATGCGCGCGAAGGCTTGGTGGCGATTATCTCAGTAAAAGTGCCGGATCCGAAATTTTCCTCGCAAACCAAAGATAAACTGGTTTCTTCCGAAGTGAAAGGTGCGGTGGAATCGGCAATGAACGAGCGCTTACAAGAATATTTGGAAGAAAATCCGAATGATGCAAAAATCATTGCCGGTAAAATCGTTGATGCCGCCCGCGCCCGTGAAGCGGCACGTAAAGCGCGAGAAATGACCCGCCGCAAAGGCGCATTGGATATTGCCGGTCTGCCGGGTAAATTGGCGGACTGTCAGGAACGGGATCCGGCGCTGTCTGAGCTGTATCTGGTGGAGGGGGACTCTGCTGGCGGTTCAGCAAAACAAGGGCGCAACCGTAAAAATCAGGCGATTTTACCGTTAAAAGGTAAAATTCTTAACGTAGAAAAGGCGCGTTTTGACAAAATGCTGTCTTCGCAAGAAGTGGGCACGCTGATTACTGCGCTGGGCTGCGGGATCGGGCGTGACGAATATAATCCGGATAAATTGCGTTATCACAGCATTGTCATTATGACCGATGCGGATGTGGACGGCGCGCATATCAGTACTTTGCTGCTCACTTTCTTCTATCGTCAAATGCCGGAACTGATTGAACGCGGTCATGTGTATATCGCACAACCGCCGCTGTATAAAGTGAAAAAAGGTAAAAACGAAGAATATATCAAAGACGACGAAGCCATGGCGCAATATGAGCTGAACCTTGCGCTGGACGGCGCCTCTTTGCATATTAACCAAAATGCACCAGCGATGAACGGCGCGGCGTTGGAAAAACTGGTAGCGGAATACAATGCAGTATTGCGCATGATCAGCCGTTTATCCCGTCATTATCCGGAAAATGTACTGAAAGAACTGATTTATCATCCGCTGCTTAGCACCGAACTTATGCAGCAGCAAAGTGCGGTGGATTTTTGGGCGAAATCTCTGGTTGAAAAACTGACCGAAAAAGAAAGCGGCGGCAATCATTACCGTTATCAGCTCCTGTTTAACAGCGAACGGCATTTGCACGAAGTGGTATTGACCGTGCGCACTCACGGTATCGATACCGATTATGCGCTGAATTTCCAGTTTGCCAACGGCAACGAATATGCGCGCATTATCAAACTCGGCAATCAACTGAATGGATTATTGGAAACTGGCGCTTATGTGGCGCGTGGTGAACGCCAGTATGCAGTAAATTCATTTGAACAGGCGGTGGATTGGCTAGTGAAAGAATCGCGTCGCGGTTTAATGGTACAGCGCTATAAAGGACTGGGCGAAATGAATCCAGAACAACTATGGGAAACCACCATGGATCCGGAAGCTCGCACTATGTTGAAAGTCACCATTAAAGACGCCGTTGCTGCCGACCAGCTGTTTACCACGCTAATGGGCGATGAAGTCGAACCGCGCCGCGAATTTATCGAAGCCAATGCGCTGAGAGCTAATCTGGATATTTAATTTATTTTCCTCCTAATTGATGACCGTACCTCAAAAGTGCGGTCATTTTTTTAGTGCAGTTAGGTGTAGATTTTAGTGTTGTAGCTATCAGCGTTACTTAATGCTTGTTTTTTAACGCACTAAATAATTTCCCATCTCACCCTAAACAAATGCTCAACTCGGCTATTTTGTTTTAGCTGAGCAAATATTTTATCTATATTTTCATCACGCTGTTTTTCAATATCGTCCTCAACCTGATCAATATTTTTTCGTAAAAGGCTTTGCTTACGCTCTAAGTCACGAACATTTTTTTCACATTCAGCGAGTTGCTCCAAATTGGTCGCGTTTCTCCTATCTCGTATTGCTTCCTGAATTTTTTGCTTCATTTCCTTAATTTCTTCTTGCACAGCTTTCTTTTTGTCCTCCGCCCATTTATCCAACCGTTCGCTTTCAGCTTTTAAAAGTGCGGTTTGTATTTCGCTATGTTCCCCCATTTTGCCCTTAATCGCTTGTTCGGCATTGGCTTTTAAATCTTCGGGTAACTTTTGATTCAAGCCATTTTCAACCGCAGCGACGCTTAATAATTTGCGGCAAAAATCATCGTCTAGCCATTCGCCATCGTCAGTTTTGGCGGTGAACACCAGCATTTCTTGTGTTTGATTTTCACCATAAAAACCTAATTTATCCAACCAAAGCCAGCCTGATTTACCTTGCTTGTTGGCAAGTACAGATAATTTGGTGAGATGGTTGCTGTAATCAAATTGTAAACTTGCCACAGGTGTGTCTGTTTGCACACATTGCGTTAAGCACCATTCGCCCAAAGCGTGATTAAGACGGTAATCTAAGCCTGTTTGCTCGTCTTTTTTCTGTAAGCAATAACGTCCGCATTCGACTCCACGAATCGGCGATTGTCTGAGATAAAAGGCTTTTTGCTGCTCGTCAAAATCAGCATAATTTTTCAGGGCAAAGCGGCTGGCAGCCCAAAAGTAACGGCTGGTTTTATCAAGCAATTTTTGACTTTCCAAAAGATGCCCTTTTAAGCGTTCGTGGACATCTTCGTCAAAATTATCCAATAATTGGGATTTTGCCTGAGCCATTGCCGCTTTGATTTCATCGTCCATTTCTTGTTGCAGCTGGTCAAAGGCTTGCTTGATTTCGCTTGATGTACGGCAGCTGTCGTAAATATGGGCGATGCGTTTTTCAAAATCCAAGCCTGTTTCAATTCGCCCCAAAATTTCATCGGATGCGCCAAATACGCCGTCGAACAGTTGGAATTTTTCGCTCAGCAATTCCAACACACGCTGATCCGCTTCGTTGCGTTGGTTTAAGAAATTCACCACTACCACGTCAAACTGCTGTCCGTAACGATGGCAACGCCCAATGCGTTGTTCCACCCGCTGCGGATTCCACGGCAAATCATAGTTGATCAACAACGAACAAAATTGCAAGTTTACCCCTTCGCTGGCGGCTTCGGTGGCAAGCATAATTTGCGCTTCGTCTTTAAAGTAATCAATTAACGCCGTGCGTTTATCCACCTGCGCCGAGCCTGTGATTTTGCTTTCATTATTTTTATCCGCTAGCCAATTTGCATAAATTTGACGGGCGTGTTCGTGGTTATTGCTGCCTGAAAAGCTCACGATTTTGTCTTGGTAGCCATTGGCACACAAAAAATCATACAAATAGGCTTGCGTACGCACACTTTCAGTAAAAATAATCGCTTTTTGTGCTGCACCAAATGTCGTCATTTTTTCAAAACCTGTTTGCAAGGCTGTTAAAAGTGCGGTCGCTTTGCTGTCATTTTTTAGCCTGTTGGTTTGGGCAAGAAAGCCTTCAATTTGAGCAATTTCATCATTTAAAAGCGCGTGATTAAAGGCGAGTTCCGCTTGTGCTTCGCCATCATCTTCGGCTAAATCTTCGCTTAATTCACCGTCAAAATCGCTTTCAACGTGTTTTAACTCTGCCAACAAATCCGCTTCGGCTTGCTGTTCTTTTAAAGCATAAAGCCGTTTTAAAATAATGCTTAGCGTATCCGCCACCGCATAAGGGCTGGAAGCCAGCAGTTTGCGCAAAATCAAACCAATCAAATGCCGCTGCCGCTTTGGCAGGGCAATGCTTTCTTCTTTGCCGATAAAATCAGAAATCGCTTGATAAAGCGTTTGTTCTTCATCGCTTGGATAGAAATTTTGCGTGATCGTGTGCCGCTTGGTGTAGCGGATATATTCCAACACGTCCGCTCGCAAGGTGCGTTTCACCACCGTTTTTAAGCGGTCTTTCAAATCGCCCAAATTATTGCTTTGGCTGACAAACTTACGGCGGAACACTTTTTCATCGCCAAACAGATGTTCGTCTAAAAGCGTCGATAAGCCGTAGAGTTCCATCAAACTATTTTGTAGCGGCGTTGCCGTGAGCAGCAATTTTTTGCGTTCATTAAAGGCAATTTTTAACGCTTGTCCCATTTTATTGCTTTGGCGGTGGGCATTACGCAATTTGTGTGCTTCATCAATCACCACACAATCCCACAATTCACCCGCAAAATTATCCGCCAGTTTTGTCGCATATTGATAAGAAATCACCACAATTCGCTTGCCCAAATTTTCACGCAAAAAATCAGGTAGATTATCGCCATATTCCCGTTTGAGCAACGATTTCTCCAAAATCACGCAAGGCAGCCCAAACTTATCCGCCAATTCATTCGCCCATTGCTTACGCAAAATGGCAGGGCAAATTACCAACAGCTTACGTTTGCGTTCCGCCCAAAGCTGACACAATACAAGCCCTGCTTCTACGGTTTTCCCCAAACCCACTTCGTCCGCCAACAATACGCCACGATTAAGCGGATTTTTTAAGGCAAAGAGTGCGGCGTCAATTTGATGCGGATTTAAATCCACTTTCGCATTAAATAAACCTTGCGAAATACGCTCCACGCCCAAATCGCTTTGGCAGAGAATTTCAGTTGCAAAATATTTTGCTTGATGTGGTGTGATGTGCATTATTTGTCCCCTAACATCATGTCAAACATCAGTTTTAAATAAACCTTACTTTCGTCCATAAACAAAATATGTTTGTTTTTAAACATTTCGTCTGTCCAGCCACTGAAATTGTGTAAATCTCGTTGTGCCGTTGCCGATAAAATAAAAGCGGATAATTCAGGCTGCCTGATGTTCAAGTTTTGGGCAAAACGTTGCAACTCTTCGTGCAAGCCAAATTTTGGATCAGATTGTTCCATATTACGAATGCCTTTCGGATCAATCAAAGATAGCCACTGTTCGCCCGTTTTACCATCCACCAGCCAAAGCAAGAAATCAGGATAAAAATTGCCTGCCAATGCAAAGCCCAAACCTTTGGTTTTGTTTGCGGCATTTCTCAATAAATACACATCTTTGCTTTGCGTCCATTTATGCAAATTGCCGTTGTCTTTGGCTTCAATTAAATGATGAAGCAGCGTCCATTCGCTTTCGGCGTTTACAGCCAATGGCTGAATATTAAACGGCAAGTCTTGGCGTTCCAAACAAGCAAAAATCGGCGCAAACAAATGTCCATCAAAACAAAGCATTTGCAAGCCATTATCGCCACCAAACACAGGCTCTACACCGTTTTGCAATAAATTTAAACCCTTTGCCAGCTGTTCTAACTTCGTTTTAATCGCATTGCCATCGTCATTATCAGGCAGCTCAAACTGATATTTTTCCAGCATTGAACCGTTTTCTTCGGTAACTTCCACCACTTCATAATGCTCGCCTTCATACGCCGCTTTTAGCCGCTCATAAAACTGTTTACTGTATTCTTTTAACAAATCAATCAAAATTTCTTGTTGCAAGGCAATGTGCGAAAAGCTGTCCACTTTTAACGCAGCTTTCGGCATATACAGCGTGTACCAATGATTTTGCTCGGCAAATTGGCGAAGTTTTGTTTTGTCTAAACGCAAGTTGTACCACGTTTTTTCGTGTTTAACTGCTTGAACAGCAAGATAAATCTTATCCCAATCAAAAAAATCAAACAAAGCCATATTGAGCTTGACTTCTTGGCGTTGCTCAAACTGGCTTTTGGCGATTGCTGTGCCTTTTGAAGCCACACTTTGCACTTTTGGATAGCGATCTAAGGCAATATGAATTTCTTTTAGCTTACCTTGCCATTTTTCTGGCACTTCAAATAAATAAATGCCTTTTTCTTGGCGTTTAAACGACATTTTGCGATTGCCTTTTACTTCATCTTTTAGTTTCAAGGTTTTCAGTTTTATTGCAGGCAGCCGTTTTTGTACAGGAAAATCCAGCGTCAGCATTTCATCTGGCGTAACAATATCTTCCGCTGCCAAATAATTACGGAAAGTTTCCATATAGTCGGCGTTAATACCGAAAATATTGAGTGTTTCTAATTTGTCTAAAAACAGATTTTTGGGGCGTTCATTCGGCAGCGAACGTTTAAGCGACCAATCTCTGCCTTTGAGCCGCACGCCACGCCCAAACAGCTGGATAATTTGGCTGCCTTCGCCTTTGCCCATATTCAGTAAACCCATTGTACAAACACGCCAGCTAGACCAACCTTCGGTAAACTTACGCGAACCAATCAAAATATTGACAGGCGATGTTTTTTGGCACTGTTGCAAAGTTAGCGATGAGGCAGCCTTTTGTCTTATTCAAAGGCCTTACATTTCAAAAACTCTGCTTAC
>NZ_LN776186.1:102235-245153 GCF_000827595.2 Necropsobacter massiliensis
GCCTTTGAATGGGTTCATGTGCAGCTCCATCAGCAAAAGGGGATGATAAGTTTATCACCACCGACTATTTGCAACAGTGCCCTGTTTAGAGTACTATATGCGCCTGCAACAGTGGGCCACCGAAAATATTAAAAAACTGCTTTATCTCGCGGGGGATGACGCGGTGATTAATTACGGGAAAATGCGGCTGGAATTTTTGCAGAAAGCACTGGCGCAGGATACCTCCGGTGACTTCTGCTTTCGTGTGCTGCATCCGGAAGTGTCTGGCCCGCCGGATATGAAAAAGGCTTCCGCCGGGTACCGTGACTTTATTATCGGTAACAGAGCGTTGCTGGATCTGGTGAATTCAGCCGGTGAAGGGGCTCCGGTTGCGCATTATTCCGCTGATGAAATTCAGTCATTATTTTCGGCACAAATACAGGGGTCGGTGGATAAATACGGCGATAGTTTCCTGACGGATGATCCGTATGTGCTGGCGGAAGACAAGCTGCAAACCTGTCAGATGGAAATTGATTTAATGGCGGATGTGCTGAGAGCACCGCCCCGTGAATCCGCAGAACTGATCCGCTATGTATTTGCGGATGAGTGGCCGGAATAAATAAAACCGGGCTTAATACAGATTAAGCCCGTATCGGGTATTATTACTGAATACCAGACAGCTTACGGAGGACGGAATGTTACCCATTGAGACAACCAGACTGCCTTCTGATTATTAATATTTTTCACTATTAATCAGAAGGAATAACCATGAATTTTACCCGGATTGACCTGAATACCTGGAATCGCAGGGAACATTTTGCCCTTTATCGTCAGCAGATTAAATGCGGATTCAGCCTGACCACCAAACTCGATATTACCGCTTTGCGTACTGCACTGGCGAAAACCGGTTATAAGTTTTATCCGCTGATGATTTACCTGATCTCCCGGGCTGTTAATCAGTTTCCGGAGTTCCGGATGGCAATGAAAGATAATGAACTGATTTACTGGGAACAGTCAGACCCGGTCTTTACTGTCTTTCATAAAGAAACCGAAACATTCTCCGCACTGTCCTGCCGTTATTTTCCGGATCTCAGTGAGTTTATGGCGGGTTATAACGCGGTAACAGCAGAATATCAGCATGATACCAGGTTGTTTCCGCAGGGAAATTTACCGGAGAATCACCTGAATATATCATCGTTACCCTGGGTGAGTTTTGACGGATTTAATCTGAATATCACCGGAAATGATGATTATTTTTCCCCGGTTTTTACAATGGCAAAGTTTCAGCAGGAAGGTGACCGCGTACTATTACCTGTTTCTGTACAGGTTCATCATGCAGTCTGTGATGGTTTTCATGCAGCAAGGTTTATCAATACACTTCAGCTGATGTGTGATAACATACTGAAATAAATTAATTAATTCTGTATTTAAGCCACCGTATCCGGCAGGATTGGTGGCTTTTTTTTATATTTTAACCGTAATCTGTAATTTCGTTTCAGAAGGCACTGTTGCAAAGTTAGCGATGAGGCAGCCTTTTGTCTTATTCAAAGGCCTTACATTTCAAAAACTCTGCTTACCAGGCGCATTTCGCCCAGGGGATCACCATAATAAAATGCTGAGGCCTGGCCTTTGCGTAGTGCACGCATCACCTCAATACCTTTGATGGTGGCGTAAGCCGTCTTCATGGATTTAAATCCCAGCGTGGCGCCGATTATCCGTTTCAGTTTGCCATGATCGCATTCAATCACGTTGTTCCGGTACTTAATCTGTCGGTGTTCAACGTCAGACGGGCACCGGCCTTCGCGTTTGAGCAGAGCAAGCGCGCGACCATAGGCGGGCGCTTTATCCGTGTTGATGAATCGCGGGATCTGCCACTTCTTCACGTTGTTGAGGATTTTACCCAGAAACCGGTATGCAGCTTTGCTGTTACGACGGGAGGAGAGATAAAAATCGACAGTGCGGCCCCGGCTGTCGACGGCCCGGTACAGATACGCCCAGCGGCCATTGACCTTCACGTAGGTTTCATCCATGTGCCACGGGCAAAGATCGGAAGGGTTACGCCAGTACCAGCGCAGCCGTTTTTCCATTTCAGGCGCATAACGCTGAACCCAGCGGTAAATCGTGGAGTGATCGACATTCACTCCGCGTTCAGCCAGCATCTCCTGCAGCTCACGGTAACTGATGCCGTATTTGCAGTACCAGCGTACGGCCCACAGAATGATGTCACGCTGAAAATGCCGGCCTTTGAATGGGTTCATGTGCAGCTCCATCAGCAAAAGGGGATGATAAGTTTATCACCACCGACTATTTGCAACAGTGCCTGTTTTTTTATTGATTTCCGCAAAAAGTCCACCGTTAAACTCATCGTTTACGGCATCAAACTCGGCGGCATAACTTTCGTTTGCCGTTTTTAATAATCCTGCCGCGTCGCCAATGTTAATCACGCCAAATTTTGTGCCATTTTCGCCAATGGACAACGCCAATTCGCCGTCTGACTTTTTCAAATGCGTTAAACGCAATCTTGCTAAATGTGTGGTCGCGAAAATTTTGCTCAACATATCTTGATAAAGCGCGTTGATGTCGTCTGAAAAATGCAAAAGCGGCGTAAATCGTCCTTTAAAAATGTGCTCATTTTTCTCGTTCAAAAGCTGGGCATTATCCAAAATTAACTCACGCAACCATTTTTGTACGGTTTCAGGTTCATTCACAAAGAAAGCCAACTGGCGAACTACTTTTAATACATCGCTGTTATCATCCGATACTTTATTCCCCACAAACACTAAAAGTGGCTTTTCAATTTGCCACTCAGCAAGTGCTTTTTTATGCGTTTCAAACAGATAAAGCTGCTGGTAAAACGACAGCAAACTTGCCACAAAATACAGCGGTAAATTGTCATCAAAGCCCTGTTTTTTCATATTTAAAATCAGGCTTTCCTTGCCGTAGCCGTCGGCATAAAAATACTTGTAGGAATAATCAAACAACACCGATTTGGCATAGGTTTCCAACACGGCTTTGGTGCGGATTTTTGCCATTTCCAGCTCGTCTAATTCCAATTTCGCTAAATCTTCTTCCGACAAACCTTTTAAGCTGCCTTTGTTAAACAATAATTTGGCTTTGGCTTTTTGCCGTTCTTCTCTCTCGCCTGCAATGGTTTTGCCTTTTGCCACCGCTTGCCCCAGCGTTGCCGAATACTCAAAAGCAAAACCGCCTTTTACCAAGGCTTCACGCCGCAACAGCCACTGTTCGCCTGATGTGCCGCGATGTCCTTCGTCTACCAACACCAAATTATTGCCGTCAAAGGCTTCGGTTGAAACGGTTTTTTCGCCTGATTTCTCCGCCAATTTATTAACGTCAATAATTTCCACCGTTAAACCCATGCCCACATTATCGTTGGCATAATTAAACTGCATTTGACTGCTCTGATTTTTATCAAAAAGCATGGCTGAAAAACCTGAAAGCTGCAATTCCGCTAAATGCTGCTGGCTTAAACCTTCGTTTGGTGTGAGCAAAATCACTTTATCGGGGCGATTTTGCTGGTTAAGCGGTCTCATTTGCCCAAAAAAGTGCAAATATTGCAAAATATTGACGTGCATCAGCAATGTTTTACCGCTGCCTGTAGCGTTCCAAAAAGCGATTTTATTTAAGCTCTCCAAGCGATAATCTTCAAAATTCAACGCCGCTTTTTCACCTTTTTCTTGGGCATATTTTTTGAGTTCTGCATTTAAGGCATTTAATAAATCGTCTTTTTTGTTGAAATACCAATCTAAATAAATTTCGGTAAACAGCAGCGATAAATATTGAAAATATTTTGGACGCAAAACATCGCCGCTTTCGCGGTTGCGTTTTTCAGTGATTTTTTGCCAATAATTCACAATGCGTAAATCGTATTCGGCAAAATCCGCTTCGCTAAAAAGATTTTCCGTGCCAAAAAACAAGACATTACTTAAATGATGAAAATATTGGCTGTGTCCGTCTTGTGCGGTAAATTCGCCGTTTTCCGCCGTTGCCATTTGTGTTTTAAATTCTGCCAACGTTTTTTTGCCAAATAGCGAAAACAGCCAGCGATTTAAAATTAAATGCTGGTCAAAATGGAAGGTTTTGTTTTTTGCCATTTTTACGCCTCCGCAAACATACGTGCTAAAAATTCTGCTTCAATGCTTAGGATTTTTAGGCTGCCACTTTTCTCGCCGTCCCACGCCGTTTCTAAACAATGGTCGCCGTTTAAATAAATTTGGGCATATTCGCAATCGGCAGGGTTAATCGCACGTTTGGCAAAGAATTTTTCCAATTCGTCATAACCCACACGCTCTACATCACGCCAAAAAATAAGCGTTTTTTTGTCCTCACTTTTTCCGTTTAAATGACATTCAATCGCCACAAAACCTTTTTCTTCGCGTTTATCGTCAATATCCAACACATTTGCGCCGATTAAATAATTAAAGGTTTCAACCAAATCAATGCGTTGAAATACAAATGCCCCTGCACTGTTTTGGCTAATTTTGAGCTGATAATCAAACGGTTTTTCAAAATGCGAAAGATTAAGCAAGCTGCCTTGGCTTTCAATATTGAGCATATAGTTCAGCAAATAATCTTGTTGAGCGGTTTCGGGTAGCTCATCAAATAAGCCTTTGCGTTGTAAAGCTAAATTATTCAGCGTGTCTTCATAGCTTTCTAATTTTAAAATTTTCACGATTTGCGGCACGCCGTTGAAGCTACCCGAATTTGCAGATTTTTCACTAGAAGCGACCGTTTGCGGCTTGCCATCTTTCCAGTTTTCACTAAAAATCACTTTTTGCACACGGGGTTTTAACACCGTGTCAAAATATTCACCCTGCTCCACCAAAATATAACGGCGATTGCCGCTATCTTCACGGTTCAGATTAATCACGGCGTGGGCGGTTGTGCCAGAGCCTGCGAAGTAGTCTAGGATTACGTCGGTTTTGTTTGTAGAATAATCTGTTAGTTTTTGCACAAATAATGTTGGTTTTGGATAATCAAATTTACCTTCCACAAATAAGTGATTTAATTCTGTTGTTGCAGCAGAATTCATATATTCATTATTTGTTGAAAATAATGTGCCAATTGGGTCAAAATCACTCGTCAAATTTTCTGCATATCTTTTAAAGATAAATCCGCGATGTTTTTTATTATATTCTTTCTTAAATTTTATTCGCCCACTCTGAATATATTTTTCCATTGTTTCCTTTGAAAAAGCCCAATATCTTCCTTTTGGTGGATAATCTTCCAACCCAGTATAAGGGTTCTTGATAGGAAAGTATGTTGTTTCTCCCCCACTTTTTGCACTTGGGTCGCCAGATATCCAATCTCCATTTGGATCGTTATCAGGATTAGAATAACCAGCCAACGTTTTTTCTTCTCCTTTCATTTTCAAAGAATTTTTATCAATACAGTGAATAAGCAAATACTCGTGCTGAATATTTAAACCATTGCCATCATCACCAGTCATTGATTTTGTTTTTCTAATAAAATGTCCAATACTATTTTTATAAGAAAAAACATCATCTGAAATTAATTTCAATCTTGCTTGCTCATTATCATCAATACTTTGAAAAATCACACCAGTTTGATTTAAAAGCGGTTTAGCTAATTGAAGGCGAGAATGAATAAGGCTAGCCCAAGTAGAGCTTGGATAACCATCTTTATAAATAAATTTTCCTTTTGTTCTATCATCTTCCGTATTATACGGCGGGTCAATATAAATACATTTCACTTGGTTTTGATATTTCGCTTGCAATAAATTTAAGGCTTGGAAATTATCAGAATGGATTAATGTGCCATTGATTTGGCTTTCAAAATCATCGCCAAAATGGATAGAAAGGGCTGAAAGGAGTGTGGATTGGAAACGCCCTGAAAAGAGAGAGGTATCAACCGTTAAAAAGCATAAATTTTCGTAAGTTATTGATTTTAAAGGACTTTGCCCCCCCCGCAAGGGTTTTCGCTTCATTGAAAAAGGCATTAGCCTCGTTGGCAGACACATTAAACAGCGTTTGCCATTGGGAAAGTTGTTTTTCATTGCCTGCAATTTCATCTAAAAAATCCACCGCTTGCGGCAATGCCAAAATATGATTAAGCGTAATCAAATAATGATGATTCGCCACAAATTTCTTTTTCAACCATAATTTCTTTTGGAAGTTTTCTAATTGTGCTAAAAATTTAATTAAATCTTGGGCAATTTCTCGCAAAGTTTGAATTAAACGCAAATTTTGCTCAATATGGCGAAAATCATTTACCGTTTGCAATTCGTCTAAATTCATCACTTCATTTTTAATATAAAAATCTAATTCACGATTTAAAAAACCGCCTAAATCTTTATGAATAAAATAATCGGCACTGTTTTTTTGCGTGTAATCAGATAAATGTTTTTCCAAAATGGTGCGGTTTGGATTATTTTCCGTTGGCTGTTTTTCGCTTAATGCTTGCCAATTGGTTTGCACCAATTCATCTGCAAAAATAGCAGCCAAATCCACTTCCAAGATTTTTTCTTGCTTGGCGGATTTTTCAAAAGGTTTGTAGTCAAACAAAATCACCAATTCTTGCCCATTTTCCGATTGCAAAATCGGCTGAATGCTTTGCGTGTAGCAATTGCCCTCTTCATCTTCTTTTTCAATGGTTTGTGCCGTTGCCAGCGTAAACAAACGTTTATCATTGTTGTCTTTGCGATTATCTTTCGCCACATCCGCCGCATTTAAACGGAAAAAAACCGTTCTGCAGTCTGCTAATTGAAAACGGTAGTTGCTGAAATTCTCGCCCGATTTGGTGTAATACTGGTCTTTGTTCGCCCAATGCAACAACACTTCTTCGCCTGCATACGGAATGGCGTAAGTATCGCCCTTATAACGGCGTTGGCTGATAAAATCGCCTTCTTCGTAATAACGGCTAAAAAAGGTGAGCAAATGGCGATAAACCGCTGTTTCCATATCGCCGCCTGATTGTTTGGCATCACTAATTTTGGCAGTTAATTCTTGATATTTCGCACTGCTTTCAAACGGCACACCAGCCGCTTGCAGCGTATTTTCCAGCTGTTTTAATTCTTCTTGCCAGCCGTTTGCCTGTTCGTTGTTTTGTTCGCTCAATGCTTGACGCACTTTCTGCGGCAAAGCCTCTGAAAGATAACGCTCAATTTCGCTTGAACGGGTGTTTAAAATACGATAAATCCCAAAATCCAAATCGGCACGGTTGATTTGGAAAATTTCTTTGAGTTTGGTGGTGAGTTCTTTGAGTTGGCGCATAATCTGTCTCATTTTGATGATAAATTGAGACAGATTATAGCAGTTTATTCGGTTGTTTTTGAAGGCAAATCGGGATTTAAGCGATAAAGATAAAAAGGCGTTTGTCCAAGTTGCAAGAAGACATTTGAAATTGAGCAGATAGAAGCTGATCACCTGAAACCGTGGTCGCAAGGCGAAAAAACTGACCTTTCAAACGATCAAATGCTTTGCAAACACTGCAACTGAAGAAATCGGATAATTAACTTTCGTAAGTTATCTGGCAGTTTTTACTAAAAACTGTGATCCACTTCAAAAATATTTAATTTTGATAATAATTATCATTTGTAAAGTGACATTAAAATCTTTAAAATAGCGCGGTTTTTATATTTTGGGGTCTTAAAAGGATTTATTTATGCCTTGTGATCAAGCAAAGCTATTTAAAATTTCAATAATAACAATTGCAATTTGGGGTTACAGCGCCGCAGCCTTTAGTCAAACAGCGGAAAAAGATGGCGCCGCACTGGAAACGATTTATGTGAATGATAATGGGCAACAGCATAGTATTCGTGAACAGAATATCGGTGAAATTAACAAAACGGCAAAAACGCTGGCAAAACAACAGGTGCAGGATAGCCGTGATTTAGTGCGTTATGAAACGGGAGTCAGTGTTGTAGAAAGCGGGCGTTTCGGCAGCAGCGGTTATGCTATTCGCGGCGTAGATGAAAACCGAGTGGCGATTACCGTTGACGGTCTGCATCAGGCGGAAACCTTGTCTTCGCAGGGGTTTAAAGAACTGTTTGAAGGCTACGGCAATTTTAACAATACGCGTAATTCGGTGGAAATTGAAACCTTAAAGCAGGTTGCTATTAGCAAAGGCGCAAATTCCGTTAAAGCAGGAAGCGGTGCGTTGGGCGGCGCAGTGATGTTTGAAACCAAAGACGCAAGAGATTTTCTGCTCGATAAAGATTATTACGTCGGCTACAAAACCGGTTATACCACCAGAGATAATCAACGCCTGAACGCTTTAACGCTAGCGGGGCGCTATAAATGGTTTGACGCGTTGGTGATTAAAGCGAAACGCAAAGGGCATGAGCTGGAAAATTACGATTATAAATATGCCGAAGAAATTAAAGGAAAATTAAGGGAAAAAACCGATCCTTATACGATTGAAAAAGACAGTACATTATTAAAATTTTCCGTTTCTCCGAATGAAAATCATCGTTTTACCGTGGGCGCGGATTTGATTTGTATGAGAACCGTAGTCGCGGGCATGATTTTTCCTATAATCTGAATAAGGCGAAAACCATTGATTTTGATACCGAAGACTTGCGTCGAACCAATGATAAAAGTAAGCGCAAACATTATTTCGTCAGCTATGAAAATTATGCCGCTAATTTTTTCTGGGACACGTTAAAAATCAGTTATTCCGATCAATTTATTAAAAACCGTGCCAGAACCGATGAATATTGCGACGGTTCGCATTGTGAAGAAAACCGCAATCCGGTGGGATTACAGCTGAAAAACGGCAAAATCGTTGATGCCAACGGTGATCCGGTGCGCACCAAGATCATTGACGGTAAAGAAGAAATTGTTGATAGAAACGGCAATCCGTTTCCTTATTATGGCTTGGGAGACAAGACAAAAAGCAGTTTCAAACGCCAGAGTTTAAATAGTTTTTGGTTTGATTGTTCGCTATTCGATTGTAACTCGCCGCTTATTGCCGATCGGAGAATCGGCTGGACCGACAATTATGAAAAAGTCCCGCTGAATTTAGATAAAAAATATACTGATCCAAATACTGGAAAAACTTTCGCTTCTTCTTCAGAAGCCAGCTGGAAAGATACGATTATCGTGCCGAACAGCAAAGGTTATCTCGGTCGTTTATGGCAGGAGCGTGATTTAGATACTAAATCTCGCCAAATCAATCTTGATTTAACCAAAAATTTTATCCTTTTCGGTTCCGAACATCATGTGCAATATGGCGGTGTTTATAACCGTACAAAAAAACAAATGGTTAATCAAGCAGGACATGATGCTACGGAAGCCAGATGGTGGACGGAACAGTCTCTCGGTCTGGACTGGAACGGCAAGCTAAGAGAGTGTGGTTATAGTACAAATAGTTATCTTTGTCCGAAAACCGATCCGAAATTTTCGTTCCTGTTGCCGGTTAAGTCGAAAAACGGTGCGTTATATTTTATCGATAAAATTAAGCTGAACGATTATATCGGTTTTGATGTCGGTTATCGTTATGATCATATTAAATATCAGCCGAATTATATTCCGGGTGTTACGCCGAAATTACCGGATGATATGGTTAAAGATCTGTACATTCCTCTGCCGCCAGGCGAGAAAAACTGGATGGGAAGCTATGATCCGCCGAGTGAAGAAATTCAACGCCAGAATGCCATTGATAATATCAATTACATTGCACAGCGGAAAAAATTTAAAGCGCATTCTTATGATTTAACCACGACCTTGGATCCGCTTGATTTCTTGCGCCTACAGGCGAGATATTCAAAAGGGTTTAGAGCGCCGACACAAGATGAAATTTATTTCACCTTTAAGCACCCGGACTTTACGATTTTGCCGAATTTGCATTTGGAGCCTGAAATTGCGCGTACCCGCGAAATTGCGCTGACGCTGCATAAAGATGAACTGGGCTTTATTTCCGCCAGTTTCTTTAGAACCAAATATCAGAATTTTATCGATTTGGTTTATTTGGGGCAGAAAAATTACAAAATCACCAATGGTGGCAGCACCATACCGTTTTCACTGTACCAAAATAAAAACCGCCAAAATGCGGTGGTGAACGGTTTTGAAGTGCAATCCGAACTGCAATTGGGGAAATTTTTGACCGCACTTGAAGGGTTGCATGTGAGTTATAAATACACTTATCAGAAAGGTCGAATGGAAGGCAAAATTCCGATGAATGCGATTCAACCGCGTACCAGCGTGTACGGTTTAGGCTATCAGCATCCGGATGATCTTTTTGGTGTGGATATCTTTGTTACCCATGTGGGGCGCAAAAACAAAGAAGATACCTATAACATGTATCACAAAGAGGACGGCTCAAAAGACAGTTATCTGAAATGGCGTAGCGACGCTTACACCATGATCGATTTGATTGGTTACTATAAACCGATTAAAAACCTGACATTACAGGCTGGCGTTTATAATTTAACCGATCGTAAATATATTACTTGGGAATCGGCGCGTTCAATTAAGCCGTTCGGTACCAGCAACTTGATTGATCAAACCACCGGCAGAGGAATTAACCGTTTTTACTCGCCGGGTAGGAATTTCAGGTTAAGTGCTGAAATCGAATTTTAATCCGTTGATATTTTTTAACCGACTTGAGTGATGTTTCATCACTCAAGTTTTCTTATTTTCAATCGTAGCAGTAAGGAAATCATTTTATGATGATCGATAAGCGATTAATTAACACTGTCCCCGACAGCAAAAAATGGATTGCCATAACGGTGCTGTGGAACTGGTTGGCATTGCTCGGTGGCATCGTTAGTGCGGTGGCGTTTGCCCTGTGTTTACAAAATGCCTGGACGCATAGTTTAAGCCTAAAAAGTGCGGTGATTTTTGCGACAGTTTTAATTGCGGCGCTGATCTTGCGTGCATTTGCCGGGAAAATGGCAGTAAAATCTTCTTATTACGCCAGTACTCATGTTAAACATCGGCTACGCACCCTGATTTATCGCAAGCTGTCGGCGATGCCGTTAAATCAGGTTAACCAGCAATCCACCTCTTCTGTTATTCAAATCGCTTCCGAAGGTGTAGAACAGATTGAAATTTATTTCGGGCGTTATCTGCCGCAGCTGTTTTACAGCTTGCTTGCGCCCCTTACCCTGTTCGTCTTTTTGGTGTTTTTCAACCCGCCGACGGCATTGATCTTATTGCTATGTGTGCCGTTGATTCCGCTGTCGATTATTGCGGTGAATAAAATTGCCAAGCGCCTGTTAAGTAAATATTGGTCGGTCTATGTGGGGCTGGGCAGCAGTTTTCTGGATAATTTACAGGGATTGGTGACGCTGAAAATTTACCAGGATGACGATTATAAAGCCCAGCAAATGGATATTGAAGCGGAACATTTTCGCACCATTACCATGAAAGTGCTGACCATGCAGCTTAATTCCGTTTCCATTATGGATTTACTGGCTTATGGTGGTGCTGCGATAGGGATTTTAACCGCGCTGCTGCAATATCAGGACGGCAGTATAACGGTGTTTGGCGTGATTTTATTTATT
The DNA here is from genome assembly GCF_000827595.2 of Necropsobacter massiliensis. Classification (GTDB taxonomy): domain Bacteria; phylum Pseudomonadota; class Gammaproteobacteria; order Enterobacterales; family Pasteurellaceae; genus Necropsobacter; species Necropsobacter massiliensis. The sequence continues at coordinate 113,700 of NZ_LN776186.1, forward strand.
TTACTTTCCGCCGAGTTTTTTATTCCGTTGCGCTTGCTGGGATCCTTTTTTCATGTGGCGATGAACGGAAAGGCGGCATCGGAGAAAATTTTCGCCTTACTGGATACGCCGTTGGCGGAAAATCCAAGTGCGGTGGATTTTCAGGCAGAAAATGAGGTATGGGTGGATATTCATGATCTGCATTTTGCCTATTCGCCGCAGAAAGCTGCGATTAACGGGCTGACGCTAACCATTGAACCGAAACAGCTGACTGTGTTTGTAGGCAAAAGCGGCTGCGGCAAATCGACGTTGGTGTCCTTATTAATGGGGTTTTATCAGCCGCAACAGGGACAAATTCAGTTTAACGGTCAATTATCTTCACAGCTGAAGCGCGAATCGTTTTACCGCCATGTGTCGTTGGTCAGTCATAACAGCTATGTGTTTAAAGGATCACTGCGGGAAAATATGCTGATGGCAAAACCTGCAGCGACCGATGACCAGATTTATCAAGCGCTGGAACAGGTGAATTTAGCCGATTTTGTGCGTGAAAACGGCGGTTTGGATATGCCGTTGCTCAGCCGCGGCAATAATCTGTCCGGTGGGCAGATTCAGCGTTTGGCGTTGGCACGTGCATTGCTGCATGATGCATCGCTGTATATTTTCGACGAAGCCACTAGCAATATTGATGTGGAAAGCGAAGAAATTATTTTGCATTTTATTCAGCGCTTAAAACAACACAAAACCATTGTCATGATTTCGCATCGTTTAGCCAATGCGGTGGCGGCGGATAAAATCTATGTATTACAGCAAGGCAGTTTGGCGGAGCAAGGCACGCATCCGCAACTGCTGGCGCAAAACGGACTGTATACGGAAATGTTTAATCGACAAAAACAGCTGGAAAATCTCAGAACGGAGGCAAATCATGCGTAAAAACGGCTTTGTTGTGATGTGGCATTTGCTGAAATTGGTAACGCCGCTGGCGCATATTATGAGCTTTACCGTGATTATGGGTACGCTCGGTTTTCTGGCGGCGATTTTCATTATGGTGCTGGGCGCTATGGGGCTGGTTCATTTGTTGGGGTTCGACACGCATTTCAATATTAGCCAAATTTTGACCGCACTTTTAGTGCTGGCGGCATTACGCGGCGTGCTGCGTTATCTGGAACAGATGTCCGGTCATTATATTGCTTTCAAACTGCTGGCGCTGTTGCGTGATAAAGTATTCGGCGCGCTGCGCAAACTGGCGTTCGTTAAATTGCAAGGTAAGCAAGCAGGGCAACTACTGTCGTTGGTAACCAATGATATTGAATTATTGGAAGTGTTTTATGCACATACGATTGCGCCGATTGTGATCGCATTTTTAACCTCGTTGATTTTACTGGTGGTTTTCTGCCATATTTCTGCCTGGCTTGCGTTGATCGCGCTGTTGGCGTATCTGACCGTCGGTTTTTTCCTGCCGCTGCTGACCACTAAACTGGCGCGCGACGATGGTCGCAAATACCGCGAGCTGGTGGGGGATATGAATGATTATTTTCTCGACAGTATCCGCGGTATGAAAGAGATTCAGCTCTTTGGCGATGAAAGTCGTCGTTTGAGCGAAATCCAGCGTCGCAGTCAGGCGATTGATCAGGCGTTTTTACGCATTAAACAGCAGGAAGCCAAAGTGCGGACTTATACGGAAATTGCAGTATCCGCTTTTAATATTTTGATGTTATTCGCTGCGTTGCTGCTGTTTTATCAGGCACAGATTGAATTCGGCGGGCTGCTTATTGCGGTGATCTTGCTAATGTCCAGTTACGGACCAGTGATTGCGCTGAGCAATTTATCCAATAATTTGCTGCAAACGCTGGCAAGCGGTGAGCGGGTGCTGGGTTTATTGGCGGAACAACCGACCTTGCGGGATGTCACCGACGGCAAAAATCTAACCGGCATCCAACAACTGAGCGCGCGCAATATCGGTTTTGCCTATGGCGAGGATGCGATTTTGTCCGGCGTATCGCTGCAATTAAACAAAGGACAGATTTTGGGGATTCATGGTCGCAGCGGCAGCGGAAAAAGTACTTTGTTGAAGCTGCTGATGCGGTTTTATGACCCGCAGCAGGGCGAAATTCAAATAAACGGTGAAAATCTGACCGCACTTAACACCTGTAATCTGCGCGATAATATGGCGTATATTACTCAGCAGACTTATATTTTTAACGAAACCGTTTATGAAAATATTTTGATGGCGAACCGCACTTGCAGCCGTGAACAAGTGATTGAGGCGGCGAAAAAAGCCGCCGTTCACGAATTTATTATGAGCTTGCCGGACGGTTACGACACCAAAGTAACGGAGCTTGGCAACAGCCTGTCCGACGGCGAAAAACAGCGAATCGGTATTGCGCGCGCTTTTTTGCATAACGCGCCGATTATTCTGCTTGACGAACCGACCAGTAATTTGGACAGCCTAAATGAAGCCATTATTCTGCAATCGTTGCTGAAAGCGAAAGCGGATAAACTGATTGTGCTGGTTAGCCACCGCGCTTCCACCATGGCGATTTGTGATCAGGTAATTTATATCGAAAACGGCAGAATGTCGTAATTTCTCACTTAAAACGGCAGACGGGTTCTGCAATTCTGCCGTTTTATATTTCCGCTGCAATCCTCTTTTTTGATTTAGTTTAATCTTTTGTTTAAGCAATCCTTTGCGTTTTTCGTCTGCACGCACATTTTCCTGAATAACGGTTAAAATAAGCTTCCGTATAATATAAATCCATTTATTGTTAAGGAGAAAAAATGCTAATTGAGAGTCTTGGTTATCTTGCTATGTGTTTAGTGGCAGGTTCGTTTTTTTTAAAAGATGTGGTGAAACTCAGATTTGTTAATTCTATCGGTGCCGTCTGTTTTGTGATTTACGGATTACTCATCGGTTCTTTTCCTGTGGTGGGATTAAATATTTTTGTGGTTTGCGTGAACGCCTATTATATCCGGCAAGAGCGCCGATAGCGGGATAATTGGTGCGTAATTTTACCCGTTTTGGTTTGGCTATCTTAAGCCGACGGATTATAATCGGGCTTATTTGGAGATAACAGATGAACAAAGACCTTCGATTTTATTTAATTCGGCACGGGCGCACGGTGTGGAACGAGCAAGGATTATTGCAAGGGCATGGTGATTCGCCGTTAACCGAACAAGGCGTGCAGGGCGCGCGCCTTGCCGGACAAGCACTGCGCAATGTACCTCTGGTTGCCGCCTATTCCAGTATTTTGCAGCGCACAATCGATACCGCGCGCTATATTCTGGCTGATCGTCGGGTGCCGTTGTTTCAGCATCAAGGCTTAAACGAACAGTTCTTCGGCAGCTGGGAAGGTATTGTGATTGATACCATTCGCGATACCGAGGCGTTTTGGCAGATACAGCACGATCCCGCCGCCTATACCGCAGAAATCAATCAGGGCGAAACCTATGCGCAGCTTGCTGAACGGGCGATGGGTGCGGTGCGGGATATTATTCAGGTGCATGATAAAGGCGATATTCTGCTGGTGTCTCATGGGCATACTTTGCGCTTGCTGTTGGCGCTGTTTGCCGGTTCCACTTGGCAAAATCACCGCGCCAACCAGCAAATTCCAAGTCTGGCAAACACCGCGATTAATGTAGTGCGCTATATTCAGGACGAACATGAGCAGAATGGGCGTTTTATTATTGAAAAAATCAATGATATAACCCATTTGGCATAAATAAAGTGCGGTCATTTTTGGCAATATTTTTTTATCTTAATTAATATTGAACAAAGCCAACAGCATGTTTTTTGCCTGTTTATTACGGTAATTTACCGCCTTCATTTACCATTGTGTGCAAAATAGTGAAGTGATCGTAAACTGAACTGTTCATCGTCGCTTCTTGCGTAAATTTATTGCCTTAATTGTAATAAATTATTAGTTTTTCTCTAATAGTTAATTAATTATTCGTCATCTTATCAAATGAATTTAGGTCATTATAATAACAGGCATTCTACGGGCGGTGTGGTTACCGCAAATCTTTTGTCATTTAATACGAGAAACAAATCATGAAAAACCTATTAATCATTTCAGGTCATCCGAATTTATCCCAATCTGTCGCAAATACTGTAATTTTAGGCGAATTAGCTCAGGCATTACCGCAAGCGCAAATTCGCAAGTTAGACGCGCTGTATCCGAATTATCGAATTGATGTCGCAGCAGAACAGCAAGCATTATTAGCGGCGGAGGTAATCGTATGGCAATTCCCGTTTTACTGGTATTCCATGCCGGCGCTGATGAAAAAATGGTTGGATGATGTCTTCGTGCACGGTTTCGCCCACGGCTCCGGCGCGAAACTTGCCGGTAAAAAATTACTGATTTCTTTTACCACTGGTGCACCGCACGAGGTTTATCAAAAAGACGGTGCGTTCAAACATACGGTGGCGGATTTTCTTGCCGCATTTGAAATGACGGCAGCATTGTGCGGTCTTGAATTTATCAAACCCATGTATTTAAACGGCGTTAGCTATGTGGGGCGAAATGAGCAAGCTATCGCTCGCCAGCAAACGGAAGCGAAAACTTATGCACAGGCGCTGATTGAAACCATTAAAAATTTATAATCAATATGTACTAATCAACAGGATAAAAATGCCATGCAATATTTAACGAGCAAGGTTGTGATCATTATCGACGCATCGTCCGGTATCGGCGAAGATACCGCCGATAAACTGGCACAGGCAAGGGCAAAATTGGTATTAAGCGCACGCTGCGAAGAGAAATTGAAAGCAAGTATGGCAGAAAAATAAAAGATTATTTGTATAAAACGCAAAAAAGGATTGTTCAATGGATTATTTCTCTGCCTTAACCGCTTTTCATACCGTTGCCGAAACGGGTAATTTTACTGCCGCAGCCAAACAACTTGGTGTGGCCGTGTCGTCGGTCACACGGCAAATTGACCAATTGGAACAATCCCTTGGTACGGCGTTATTTCATCGTTCCACAAGACAGATTGCATTGACCAACGCCGGCGTACTGTATTTACAGCAAACCCGCACTATTTTAGACGATCTGGATAGTGCCAATTTGGCACTGAAATTAGAGCTTGATCAACCGCAAGGCAAGCTGCGTATTACCTTTGCGCATGCTTACGGCTCAAAAGTGCTTGCGCCGATATTGGCAGAGTTTGCCCGTCAATATCCTAAAATTCAACTAGAGGTGTACGGCTCGGACGAATATGTAGATTTGCAAGCGGAGCGTTTCGATTTAGCCGTGCGCTTAGGTAAGATAAATGATGATAATTTGATTGCTAAATTTATCGCACCGCAGCAACGGTTGCTTTGCGCCAGTCCGGATTATCTCGCTCGCAAAGGCACACCGCAAACGCCCGATGCGCTGTCACATCACAATTGCTTGTTATACAGCTATCGCGGCTATGTGCAGAAATGGTTTTTCAGACAGCCGGAACGTCCGATACAGGCGGTGAACGTAAAAGGCAATTTGCTTGGCAACAGCACCGATATTCTGCGTGAATACGCGCTGGCGGGGATCGGTATTGCGCATTTACCCGATTGGCTGGTAGCGGAGGAATTGGCGGAAGGAAAACTGATTAATTTGCTGTCCGACTGGCAAATTCAGCCCTCCGCCACCACCGAAGAGGATGCCATCCATTTGCTTTATTCAGCAAACAGCCGTCAAATTGTAAAAATCGGCGTACTGGCACGGTTTTTAATGGAACGTTTGGCAAAGAAGGCATAAAAAGTGCGGTCGGTTTTCACTGAGTTTTCGGTATGATTAAGTATAAAATTAAGGATCGGATTTTATTAAAATCTCTATAAATTATAACCGCTCTTTCAACCGCGTTTTCATTCCACACATAAAGAGTCATATTATCGCGGCCGTTTTCTTTGGCGAAAGCCTGCAAAAATCGATACAATTTTCGCTTATTTTGGGTTCACGCACTGTCGTATCCACGCATAAATCATCAATGAAAAGCGTTTTTTTCGGGTACTGCACTGCAATTTCAGGCGAAGATTGGATTTCGCAAAAAATATAGCCTTGCACGATATTTTGTTTGTCTTCTTTCTGCGTAAAAAACTGCTTGATAAACAAAAAGATATTTAGCGGCAGATTGATATGTAAGATATCAATACTTTGGGTTGATTGTTTTTATCGATAATTCCATTGCTGCCGAGCAATTTATACAGGCAATCGGAAGATTTAAATTGAACCAATGCCGATAATTCGCAGGATTATCGGCATTGTAGTTTATCAAGCGCGGATTATTTGCTCAGATCCACCCGATAAACCGCAAACCCGATATCATCATTGCCGACGAATTGCATCGGATATTGCGCATTTTCGGCAATGAAAGCGCGGGCTTTATCGCTAGGTGAGGTTTCAAAGCGAATATCCAGTTTAGTGGCGGTTTGGATCGGCGCCAGACGCCAGTTTTTATCCGCTTTCGGGCTGACTTGACCATGCGCTTTACTTTGACTGCTGATGTAATTGGCTAGAATCTGCCGGTTTTCGTCCGGCGAGGCAAATACGATATGGCTGTCGCCAGTGCCCGGGAATTTGTTGCTATAAGCGCGGTAATTGTTAGTGGCGATTAAAAACTGCGCATCGGCAGCAACCGGTTTGCCTTGATAGGTCAGCTTAATCACGCGTTGGGATTGTGGGTTGATCAGTTTGCATTCGCCGTCATAGCGCGCCGGCTGGGTAATATCGTATTGATATTCCACGCCGTCAATCACATCAAAATTATAGGTGCGGAAACCTTCCCAATCCAGCAAGCTTTGCGGTTTGTCGCTGTGCGGATCGATTTGGCGGAACATGCCAGCGCTGCATTCCAGCCACTCTTTCAGTTCTGCGCCGCTGACTTTGACTACCACCAGCGTATTCGGATAAAGGTATAAATCCGCCGCATTACGGAAGGTCAGTTCGCCCTTATTGACTTCGGTATAGCCGGTCGGATCATTTCTGCGGCCGCCTGCTTTAAACGGGGCGCCAGCACTAAGCACCGGAATGCCCGCCAGCTGCGGCAATGCTTGTAGCGCATTTTCCACATAGGCTTTTTGTGCCTGATTGACAATTTGGATAGTCGGATCATCCTGTACTAACGCCAGATAGCTGTACATATTATCGCTGGCTTTGCCAAGCGGTTGAGATACAAATTGTCGTGTTGCCTCATGCACCGGCTGTAAAAGTGCGGTAATTTCCGGATGATTTTCCACCGTCGCGGTTTTTTTCTCTGCATCGTAAATTGGGCGTAGCGCCGCTGTACCGTCGCTGACTAGCCATTTTCCGTTCTGTCGGGTTAAAGTCAGATCCAATACGCTGATATTGTTCGCCCAATATCCCGCCATGCTTTCCGGCACGCCTTTTACCGTTCCTTTTTGAATATCCGTATGCGGTGAGTTAGCAAATTCCTTATTCGGGAACAAGCGGTGCGAATGCCCGAAGATCACCGCATCAATACCTTTCACGTCCGCCAGATAAAACGCCGCGTTTTCCGCCCCTTCCCTGTAAGGTTCGTCGGACGGCCCGGTATGCGCCAGCGCGATGATAATATCCGCGCCCGCTTGTTTCATCAGCGGCACATAGTGCTGTGCGGTTTTGATAATATCGCGCGCTTGTGCTTTTCCTGCCAGATTGGCTTTATCCCACACCATGATTTGCGGCGGCACGAAACCGATATAGCCGATATTAAGCGTTTGTTTGTTGCCCTGTTCATCACGAATTTCTTTTGGCAAAATCACATACGGCGTAAACATCGGTTCATCCGTACCGGCTTTTACCACATTGGCGTTGACGATCGGAAATGTTGCCTGTTTGATGCTGTCGTTAAGATAGCTCAAGCCATAGTTAAATTCATGATTGCCGAGCGTTCCCGCGTCGTATCGCATCGCGTTCAGCACTGCGATTGCCGGGTTTTCCCGCCCTTCTTTATAGCCCACTGCAGCCTGATAATCGGCAATCGGATTGCCCTGAATTAAATCGCCGTTATCCACCAAAACGGAATTAGCCACTTCCTTGCGCGCCTGTGCGATCAAACTGGCGGCGCGGGTGAAGCCGAATTTTTCCGTCGGTGCGTCTTTATAGTAATCGAAATCGGTTAAGAAACTGTGTATATCGGTGGTGGCGATAATGCGTAATTTTGCCATGTTATTCTCTGTTGCTTGTGTATAACCGCCGGCGGTTAATACCAAAATTCCGGCGGCACCAAGTTTAAGAAATTGTCTTCTGTCCATTTTTATCTTCTCCTGCGCCTTTACAGACCTGTTTAACAGCGCAAACTATAATAAAATCCGCCGATTATTCTACAAAATAAATAGCGTTATGTGAGGAAAATCACACAAATTTATCAAGAAAACGATTGCGATTTTGGCAGGAGTGATAGTTTTTTAGGGAAAAATAACCGAGGTAACGGGAATAATTTAGGTAATAAAAAACCGCACGGGAAAAGTGCGGTCGATTTTTAGTTATTTTTGCGCACTGATATGATGGTGCGCTTGGGCGGCGAGAGACATATAATCGCGGTAGTCTTGTTCGCCGTCGGTCAGATTATCGTTAGTGTAATCTGCGCGGTTATCCACCGCACTTTTAGCGGATTTAGCCGTGTTTAATGCCATATAATCCTGATAATCCGCTTCGCTGTCGGGAGTATCGGCCATTACGTTCAGGGATAATGCGCCGGCAAAAAGTACAAGCGCCAGTTTATTAATTGTTTTCATATTGAATTCTCTGCATTGATGATTAACTGTTCATGTTGACGAACACACCTTGTTCGATGCAGTTGATTATAATCCGTTGCTTTATTATGATAAGACCGAATAAACCTAATTCTTTGTTAGGAATATCCTAATAATCGGAGCATGTCATGATGAACGGTTCAATTTTCGGTTATCTTGTGGTTTTTCATACCATTATCATTGAAGGCGGGATTGCCGCTGCCGCACGTAAACTAGAGCAGGCATCGCCGTCAGTCAGCCAGTCGCTGAAATCGCTGGAGCAATATATCGGTTTACCGCTGATTAACCGCACTACGCGCAAAATGGAGCTGACTGATGCGGGTCAGCGTTTATTTGACAGTACATTGCCACTGGTGCAGTCGCTGCATTTCGCCGTTGAAGACGTGCGCGATTTAAGCGAAATACCTTGCGGTAAAGTGCGCATTACCCTTTCCGATCTTCATTATTACAGTATTTTGCAACCGCACTATGCCGAGTTCTGCCGGCGCTATCCGCAGGTGTTGCTGGAAATTTCCATTAACAACGGCATAGTGGATATTCTAAAAGAAGGATTTGATGTGGGCATTCGCATGGGCGATCGGTTAGACGAGCATTTTGTCGCACGTAAACTGACAGAAACTGGCAAAATGGGCTTTTATGTATCCAAACGCTATGCCGAACAATATGGCGTGCCGAAAACGCTGGCTGAACTGAAACGGCATAAGCAGGTCGGCTTTCGTTTTACCACTTCAAATAAGCTGGCGGAAACCAATGTGTATGACGACGACGGCAAGCAGCTTACGCTGGATATTCCGCTTTCCATTATCACCAATAATATGATGTCAACGATCGATGCTGTTGAGCAAGGCATGGGGATCGGGCGGATTTTTAGCCTACATCCTTGCACTAAACATCTGGTGCCGGTGCTGCCGGATTATTGGATCATGTTTCCGCCTTCTTATCTTTTTTATTTGCAACACAGCCAGAAAGCGAAGCGGGTAAAAGTGTTTATTGATTTCTTATTGGAAAAAATGGCTCCCCACCGTTAGCAATGGCAGGCTTGCCGCGCAAAAGTGCGGTGGAAAATCCGAGCGTTTTCGGCAAAGGTCGATTTTAATCAAAAAATGCCCCGCACTTTTCTTGTTATGCTGGTTGTAAAGTGCGGTCGTTTTTTATACGGTTTATAAACATCCCTCGCGTTAAAGGATTTATTTGCCCGTGCCGGGATAAACAAATGGGCAGAATCATTTCGTGATTTTCACTTTTTGCTTTAAAGTGTAGAGAACGAAAGTAAAGCGATACGAAGGTGAAGAAATTATGCGGAAATGGATCCGAACGCTGTGGCTGCTGTGTTTATGCACTACGTTTGTGCAGGCGGCACAGCAGCCGATAAAATTTGCTCGTTTGGACTGGGAAAGCGGGCAATTTACCACCGCACTGCTGCGTATGATTATTGAAAAAGGCTATGGCTATCCGACAGAAGAAATTTCGGGTGCCGGTGTGGCGCTGGAAAATGCGCTGATTCAAAATGATATTCAGATTATCGCTGAGGTTTGGGTTGGGCGCTCGGAGGTGATGACGCGCGCGATTGCCGAGGGGCAGATCCGTATTGTCGGCGATACCCTAAAAGGCGGCGCCACGCAGGGCTGGTATATTCCGGATTATGTGCGGCAACAATATCCTGAATTGACAAGCGTTAATGATTTGCCGCGGTTTGCTCATTTGTTTCGTGACCCGAACAATCCCACACGCGCCCGTTTTCTGAATTGTCCCGCTGGCTGGACATGCGAAGTCTTTAATACTCGCTTATTGCATAATCTGAATCTGGATAAGCAGTTTAACAACGTGGCTACCGGCACCGGTTCGACGCTGGACAGTGAAATTTCCGCCTATTATGAACAGCGCAAGCCGCTGCTGTTTTATTATTGGCAACCAACCGGGTTAATGGCGAAATATCGTTTTGTACCTTTGGCGTTTCCGGATTTTGATGCGCGCTGCTGGACGCAATTGCTGGATGCGCAAAGCAAAGACAGCTGCGTGTCGGGTTTTCCGGTCTCGCGCTTGTCGGTTGCGGTATCCGCGCCATTTGCTGAAAAATACCCCGAATTGATTGCGTTTTTGCAAAAGGTGGAGTTGGATGCCGATACGCTGAATCGCCAGATTTTGATAATGAACGAACAACAGCACAACGGTGAACAACAGGCAACACAGTTTCTGGCGCAATATCCGCACTATTGGCGGCAATGGGTGTCTGCCGAGACGGCAAGTCGGCTGTCGGCACAATTTGCCGAGCAACATGCGGGCGCAACCTTTTTTCCGCAGTGGTCGATGCAAGAGCCGTTCAACCGCTGGCTGAAAAATACCGTTCATGATTACGGCGATTATTTCCGTCAGGTTAGTTTGATTTTGCAAAATTCGCTGCTTAATCCGGTGGAGCGGTTTTTTCTTGCCTTGCCGCCGTGGATGTTTATTTTATCGGTGTGTCTGGTAGTTTGGCACAGCACCAAACGTCGGCTGTTTACCCTGTTTAGCGGCGTCGGACTGTTTTTGTTGGGCGCATTGGGATTGTGGCAGGCATCCATGCAAACCGTGGCGTTAATGGTGGTTTCGATTGGTTTGACCGTAATTCTGGGGATTCCGCTGGGTATTGTGTTGGCTAAACAGCAGCGCTGTTATCGTTTCATCTTGCCGCTGCTTGATGTGATGCAGACTATGCCGAGCTTTGTGTATCTGATTCCGGTGCTGATGCTGTTCGGTTTGGGTAAAGTGCCGGCGATGTTCGCCTGTATTATTTACGCCATTGTGCCGTTAATTCGGTTGACCGTGCTGGGCATTCGTCGCATTGAGCCCGAATTGTTGGAAACCGGACGGGCGTTCGGCAGCAGTCGTTGGCAAATGCTGTGCTGGATTATTTTGCCGTCGGCTAAAGCGCAGATTATGGCGGGCGTGAATCAGACGGTAATGATGTCGTTGTCCATGGTGGTATTGGCGTCGATGATTGGTGCGGCGGGATTAGGACAGGTGATTTTGCAGGCGATTCAAACCCTCAATGTGGGACAGGGATTACAGGCGGGCGGCGCCATCGTTGTGCTGGCGATTATTGTCGATCGCATTACGCAAGGTTACGGAGGCAAACAGTGAACGACGGAAATCCGGTGGCGGACAACATGAACAGTATTGAATTTAATCGGGTTACTAAATATTATGGCACCCAACCGGCGCTGGAGCAGGTCAGCCTCGCGCTGCCGGCGGGCAAAATCAGTTGTATTATGGGGTTGTCCGGCTCCGGCAAGTCCACTTTGTTGCGTCATATTAACCGTTTACTGGAACCGACTGAGGGTGAAATTCTGATTAACGGAAAAAATCTAGCGCATTTTGATCTGAAAACCCTACAACAATTTCGCCGCAATCAGGTCAGCATGGTGTTTCAGCATTTCGGTTTGCTGCCGCATTTGTCGGTGATTGAAAATATTGAATACGGTTTGAAAGTTAAAGGGGTTAACCGTCTTGAGCGGCATAAGCGGGCGCGCAGCTGGCTGAATGAAGTGGGGCTTGCTGATAGTGCCGAAAGTTCGGTGCAGGCATTGTCGGGCGGTATGAAACAACGGGTCGGCATTGCCCGAGCGTTTGCCTGCGATACGCCGATTCTGCTGATGGACGAACCCTTTTCCGCATTGGATCCGATCACCCGCGACAGCCTACAGTCGTTATTATTGACGTTGCAGGCGAAATGGCATAAAACGATTGTGTTTGTCAGTCATGACCTTGATGAGGTGCGCCGACTGAGCGATTTTGTGGTGCTGCTGGAAAAAGGTAGAGTGATTCAACGCGGCACTTTTGAGCAGTTGCAAAATAATCCGAACAGCGATTATACCGCGCAGTTTATGCAAAAACGCCTGCGCGATAATGAAGAAAACGGATAGTCGATGCAACAATAACAAAACATCCCGCGCCGATAATTGGTAACGGGCGGGATGGTGATTGGCGAGAGTCGATATATCATCGCCTTATGCGCAAAAGTGCGGTGCTTTTTGCCGACGTTTTTATTCTTTCGGCAAGCGTTTGATGGCGTAAACCAGCCCGCCCCAGATAATCACCAAGGCAACGACCATCATAATGATTGCACTGCTGTTCATGTTATTCTCCTTTTTTCTGCATCAGTTCTTCATTTTTCCATTTTAAGCGGGAAAGCAGGAACGAAATGATCACTAAGCTGACCGACATTCCCCAGCCGAAGATATTTACAAACCAACTTGGATAGCCTTCATAGCCTTCGGAGAAGACTTTGGCACCTTCGCTCAACAGCATAAAGGCGAGAATACCGGTGGTGATAACGATACACAAACGCCAGAAAAAGCCCACTTTAAATGAGGAAGTTTCGTTCAAATGTGCACCCAACACCCCGAGTTTTTCGTTGGCGACAATAGCAATCAGGGAAACAAAAGCAACGGCGACAATACCGAAATAGTTGATGAATTTATCCAGCACGTCCAGCATTGGCAAACCGGTGGTGGTGCCGAACAGCATAACCGAAACGAACATCATCGGAATACCGACGATAAAGGTGGTTTTGATGCGGCGGGTTCTTAATTTATCCTGTACCGCGGAGATAATCACTTCAATCACTGAAATAAACGAGGTCAGTGCAGCGAAAGTTAAGGAACCGAAGAATAGTACGCCGAGTACATGACCGAACGGCGCCTGATTAATAATGGTTGGGAAAGCGAAAAATGCCAAGCCGATACCGCCTTTTGCCACTTCGCTCACTTCCTGACCGGCGGCGTTTGCCATAAAACCGAGTGCGGCGAACACGCCGATACCCGCTAGCAGTTCAAAGCTGCTGTTGGCAAAACCGACCACTAAACCGGAACCGGTTAAATCCGAATCTTTTTTCAGATAGGAGGCGTAGGTAATCATAATGCCGAAGCAGATCGACAGCGAGAAGAAAATCTGCCCGTAAGCGGCGATCCACACGCTTGGGTCAGACAGTTTTGACCAGTCCGGTGTGAATAGCGCATTCAGCCCTTTAGCCGCACCCGGCAGGAACAACGAGGAAATCACCAAAACGATAAACATGATAACTAACAGCGGCATTAAAATGCTGGATGATTTAGCAATACCTTTCTGTACCCCCAGCGCCAGCACACCTAAAGCAACCAGCCAAACCGCAATCAGTGGTCCGGTAACCATGGCGACGAAATCAAAGCTGATGCCTTGGGAAATATCACCCATTTTCAGAAATTCACCGATAAAGAAATCAATCGGTTTATCGCCCCACGCGGAGGTAAAGGAAAAATACGTATAGCTTGCCGCCCAGCCGAGCACGACGGCGTAATAAATACCGATGATCACATTCACCATTACCTGCCACCAGCCGAAAGTTTCAAAATGGCGGTTAAAGCGGCGATAGGATAAGGGCGCTCCGCCGCGGTGGCGGTGACCGATGGCGTAATCCAGAAACAGCAGCGGAATACCTGCGGTGAGCAGCGCGATCACATAAGGCACGATAAACGCGCCGCCGCCGTTTTCATAAGTGACATAAGGGAAACGCCAAATATTGCCAAGACCGACAGCGGAACCGATCGCGGCGATGATAAAGGCTCTGCGGCCTGAGAAAGTTTCTCTTTTAGCAGTTGACTGAGCCATATTACTACCTTTTTTATTGTTAAATGAATGTCATAAGGGTTAGGAATATAGCGCAATATTATTTCTAGTCAATAGTTAAAAATATTATCGGCAGAGGGTTTTTATTTGTTTTTCTAGATTACAGTGCTGTTTTTATAATTTGTTTTGGATAGATATTCTGAATTTTTTAATAAATTAATTTATCTTGCTAAAAACTGCGAAAACCGCCGAATAAAACGCTAGGGATAAAAAAGCGTATTTTATTCGCTATTTTCGCAACAATTGATCAATTATTTGAGGTTTTAGCAGAAATGATTCAGCAGCGGATTAATATCTGGCATAACGCCGCGCCACACGTAAAAGGAATGTGCCGCCTGTCCGAGCAACATACCGAATCCGTCATGGCAATGTTGCACGCCGAGACTTTTGCACCACGCAAGAAATGGCGTATCTGCCTCTTTGGCGTATTGCATATCGTAAACCGCACCGGCTTGCTGCACAATCCGCGCCTCAATATCTACGGTTTTGCCTTGTAGACCTAAAGACGTGGCGTTGATGATCAAATCAAATTGTTGCAGCGGGATGGCATTTATCGCTAATGCCTGAATTGTACCGTAACGGGCAAAATTTTCCGCCAGTGCTTGTGCTTTGCTTAAGGTGCGGTTTGCGACGGTCAGTTGCTGGCGCGCCTGTAATAATGGTAACAGCACGCCTTTGGCAGCACCGCCAGCACCTAAAATCAGCACCGATTGATGCGCTTTCAGCAGGTTTAAACGCTGCAAGTCGCTAACCAAACCGGCGCCGTCGGTGTTATCGGCATAGAGGCTGCCGTCCGCCTGTTTTTTCAGCGTGTTGCAGGCGCCAGCACTCAGACAGCGTTCGCTGTGGCAATCCGCCAGCTGAAATGCCCGTTCTTTAAACGGTGCGGTGATATTGCAGCCCTGTGCACCGGCGGCAAAAAAGTCGCTGAGTTGGCGTTCAAATTGCTGTAAATCGCCCAGCCTTGCCGTATATTCCAATTGTTGATGACATTGTTTGGCGAACAGCCGGTGAATTTGCGGGGATTTGCTTTGTGCAATCGGGTTACCCCAAACCGCGTATTTATCCATAATTATCCTTGTCTGATCAATTGATCGGTCAGCAGATCACGAATTTCCGACGGATTTTTCGCCTGTCCGATTGCCATTTCTAACACTGGAAAATCCGCCCCGAACTGTGTTTTAACCGCCTGCGCACTTCGGCAGGGCGGCAGTCCGCTTAAATTGGCACTGGTGGAGGTTAGCGCAAAGCCGGTTTGTTCGCACAACAAGCGCACCGCTTCATGTTGGCACAGACGGATTGCAATACTGTCGAACCGTCCGGTTAAATATGTCGGCACAGCGGGCGCGGCAGGAACCAGCCAGGTGGTCGGGCGCTCATAACGGGTGTTGAGGCGCTGTAGCTGGCTGGCGTTGAGCTGATTAATATTGATAAAAGGTTGTAGATAACTCAAGGCTGGTGCGACTAAAATCAAGCCTTTTTCCACAGGGCGTTGCTTTAAAACCAGTAATTTTTTTACCGCACTTTCACTGAGCGGATTGCAGCCCAGACCGAATACGGCTTCGGTGGGATAAGCGACAACCTGATTTTGTTTGAGTTGTTCAACAATAAATTGAACATTGGATTGTTGTTGTGTGTTCATAATGCTGTTTCAAAAATATGCCGGCAGCCGCGTGCAGCGCATTGCCAAGTGCGGTGGGTTTCGCTTTCTTTTTTTAAGCTACACACCTGTCCGCCACATGCCGGACAAGTGATAGCATAAGGTTGGTCGGCTAAAGTGAATTTACACTTCGGGTATCGGCTGCAACCGTAGAATATTTTTCCCTGCCGTCCGCGTCTCGGCACTAAATTACCCTGCCCGCATGCCGGGCAACCGATTGCCTGTTGCGGCGGCGGAGTTTCTTCTTGTACCACGAAATGACATTGTGGATAGTTGCTGCAACCGATAAACATGCCGTAACTGCCTTGTTTTAACTGTAACCAGTGACCGCACTGCGGGCAGCGCTGAGTCAACGATTTAATGATTTTATTTTCATGTTGCGGATGTAAGGGTTTGAGGTAATCGCAGTGCGGATAATGGCTGCAACCTAAAAACAAGCCTTTTTTGCCTTTTTTCATCACCAGCGGTGAACCGCACTGCGGGCAACGCTCGGTCTGTTTGGTTGGTTGAAAAAGACTGTTGTTCATAAGGCGTTCCGGTATCAAAATTGGGTTGGTTAGGTGTCGCCGATAAGCCGTCTATGTTGGCGCCGGCGTACCGTTTTTGCTTTTACCGTCAGCAATTTTAAGCGACAATACACAGGAAAGCAACGTATCGACAATGTGTCGTTTTCATGGCAGCAGTATGCCCGCATGACATAACAGCTGTGCGGTTTCAAATACCGGCAGCCCCATAATGCCGGTAAAACTGCCTTCAATATGGTGGACAAAAACGCCGCCCATGCCCTGAATGCCATAGGCGCCCGCTTTATCCAGCGGTTCTTTGCTGGCAACATAGCGCCGAATTTCATCTTCCGTCAGCGCCTTAAAGCATACCCGGCTGATTTGCGTGAGGCAATGCCGCTGACCTTGATGAAATAGGCAGACAGCGGTTATTACCTGATGGCTGCGCGCAGACAGGCTTGCCAGCATTTGCACGGCATGCGCCTCGTTACGCGGTTTGCCGAGAATCCGCCCTTCCGCCACCACGATAGTATCGGCGGACAGAAACGGTAAGTGCGGTGGTTTTTGTCGCTGTTTTTGCCACAGTGCCAGCGCGGCGCTGTTTTTTTGTTGCGCCATGCGCAGCACATAAGCGGACGGGCATTCGCCGCTGAACGGGGTTTCGTCCGTTTCGGCGCTGAAAACCTCGACCTGCAATCCGAGCTGTTGCAGCAGCTGTAAGCGGCGCGGACTGTTGGAGGCAAGATAAAGCTGAGTGGTTGACATAAAATCAGTTGGCGGTTTATTCAAAAAGAAATTAGTTTATACTTAAGCGGCAAAATAAGGAATAGCTATGCTTGAATTTACTCAGAATCAATGGTTAGCGGCGCTGCTGTGTGTTTTGCTGGGCTTGGTGTTGTTGTTTATCTGCATCCGGCGTAAACAGGAAATTCAGCGCCTACAACAGGATTTAAATAAAAATATTAATGATTACAATCAGTTACTGGAAAAATATGAGCAGCTGTCGCAGCAAAAAATGTTGTCGGAACAAGGGCTGATTAAAGCGCAGACCACCGCCGACGGATTGCAGGTACGCTTGCTGGAGCGGGATGACAAAATCGCATATCTGCAACAAGAACTAGACCAAGAGCAAGCCCGGCATGAAACCGTCGCCGCCCATATTACCGCGTTAAATGAGCGTTTTGGCGCAGCCCGGGCGCAAGCGGACAGTTTAAGTCGGCAGCTTGAGCAAAGCCGTGACAGTTTGGCGCGCAAAGAGCGGGAATATTTCGATTTAAACGAAAAAAGCACCGCACTTTTGCGTGAATTGACGGCACTGAAAACCAGTCTAACGGAAAAAGAAAAGCACTTCGCCGAACAGCAGCAGAATTTTAATCAGACCAAACAGCAGCTTGGTGTCGAATTTCAGAATCTGGCGAACCGGATTTTAGAGGAGAAAAGCCGCAGTTTCAGTCAAAGCAACCAATCGGCGCTAGACAGCCTGCTAAAACCGTTTCGGGAGCAAATTGAGGGCTTTCAAAAACGGGTTAATGAAATTCATTCCGAAGCCGTGAAAGGCAACGCGGGATTGGAGGCGGAAATCAAAAAAGTGTTGCAGGTCGGGTTGGCTATGTCGCAAGAGGCCAATAATCTGACTTCGGCGCTGAAAGGTGAGAAAAAAACGCTGGGCAACTGGGGCGAGGTGCAACTTGAACGGGCGCTACAGCTGGCAGGGTTAGTTAAACATGCCCATTACAGCGCGCAGGCGCATTTCAAAGATGCGCAGGGCAAGCATAATTATCCAGATTTCATCCTGAATTTGCCCGACGATAAACATATTATTATCGACAGTAAAATGTCGTTGGTGGCGTATGAAAGTGCGGTCAACACCGAAGATGAAAGCAAACGGCAGCATTTTCTGCGTGAACATATTAAAGCCCTGCGCCATCATATTGATGATTTGTCGCATAAGGATTACAGCAACCTGATCGGCATGCGCAGCCCGAATTTCGTGCTGATGTTTATTGCGCTGGAGCCGGCTTATATCGAAGCGCTGCAAATAGACGGCACCCTGTTTAATTACGGCTATGAAAAAAATGTGATCATGGTTTCCCATACCACTCTGATGCCGATTTTGCGTACGGTGGCGAACCTGTGGCGCATTGAGCGCGGCAATCGGGAGGCGAAAGAAATCAGCGAAAAAGCCGGCGAGATTTATAATCAAATCTGTTTGGTGGCGGAGCGTCTAGCAAAGCTGGGCAGCACGCTTGCCACCGTCAGCACGCATTATAACAGCACCGTCACCGCACTGGTGGGGCAGCAAGGTCTGGCGGGCAAAGTTGGACGGTTTAAGGATCTATCCGCCAAAGCCACCAAAACGTTGCCGGACGTGGCGCTGCTGCATCATGATTTGGAAGTGGAAAAATTGATAGCTATAAAAGCCGAGGATGAAACGGCGGAATCGGGCGGTTGATCTTCCCGCCAAGCGATGAATGTCACTTAACTAATAAAAAGCATAACAATATCATTTTGTTATGCTTTTTAGCGAGTTCGTTTACTCAACCATTTTCTTCAGCTGGTATAAATACGTCAGTGCCTGTTTGGGGCTCATGTCGTCGGGATCCAGTTTTTCCAGCATTGCCAGTACGGCGTGTTGGCATTCGTCTTCTTCCATTAAAGCAAGTTCGCCCTGTGTATGTTGGTCGGTCAGCACTGCACGCGGCTCGAGGCTGCTGTTTTGCAGCGAGAGTTTTTCCAGCTGTTTGAGTTTTTGTTTCGCCAGTTTAATCACCGGCTGCGGCACGCCTGCCAGCGCGGCGACGGCAAGCCCGTAACTTTTGCTGGCTGCTCCGTCTTGCACGCTGTGCATAAAGGCGATAGTGTCGTTGTGTTCCAGGGCGTCGAGGTGAATGTTGGCAGTGCCGGGTAGCTGTTGCGGCAATACGGTCAGTTCAAAATAATGGGTGGCGAATAAGGTCAGCGAGCGGCGCTGTGTTGCCAACCATTCCGCACATGCCCAAGCAAGGGATAAGCCGTCGTAGGTGGATGTGCCACGCCCGATTTCGTCAATCAGCACTAAACTGTGAGCGCCGGCTTGATGCAAAATATTCGCCATTTCGGTCATTTCCACCATAAATGTCGAACGCCCAGATGCCAGATCGTCGGAGGCGCCGATGCGGGTAAATATACGATCAATCGGACCGATAAGCGCGCTTTCCGCTGGCACGAAACTGCCCATATACGCCATTAAAGTAATCAGTGCGGTTTGGCGCATATAGGTACTTTTCCCGCCCATATTCGGACCAGTGATAATCAGTAAATGGCGCGAACCGTCCAACTGCACGGGATTGGCGATAAAAGGCGCTTTCAGCACCTGTTCCACCACCGGATGACGCCCTTGTTGAATATTGATGCCGATCTGTTCGCTGAACTGGGGTGGCACATAATTCAGCGTTTGCGCCCGTTCTGCCAGATTGGTTAACACATCCAGCTCCGCCAGCGCCAGCCCGGCGCGCTGTAATGCGCCCAAGTGCGGTAATAATTGGTCGAAAATTTCTTCGTAAAGCTGTTTTTCCAGCGCCAGAGAGGCGCCTTTGGCTTTAAGCACTTTATCTTCGTAGGTTTTCAGCTCGGGAATAATGTAACGCTCGGCATTTTTCAGGGTTTGACGGCGAACGTAATGAATCGGCGCTTTGTGCGTCTGCCCCTGACTGATTTGAATATAATAGCCGTGTACGGCGTTAAAGCCGATTTTCAGCGTATCGATGCCGGTTGTTTCCCGTTCCCGTTTTTCCAGATCTTCCAAATATTGCGTGGCGCCCTCGGCCAGCGAACGCCATTCGTCCAGTTCGGCGTGATAACCGGTGGCGATTACGCCGCCGTCGCGAATGAGCAGCGGCGGATTATCAATAATTGCCCGTTGTAGTAAATCTAATTGTGCTGAAAAATCGTCTATTTGTTGTGAAAGTGCGGTCAAAATTTGACAACTTTCGCCTTGTAGCAATTGTTTGAGAGAGGGAATTTGTTCCAGCGCAGCGCGCAGGCGGGTTAAATCGCGCGGGCGCGCAGAACGCAGCGCAATGCGTGCCAGAATCCGTTCCATGTCGCCGACCTGCTGCAAATGCGGCTGCAATTCGCTGATCAGATCCTGTTGTAAAATGGCACTAATTTTTTGTTGGCGCTGGCGTAGTTTGTCGATATCGCGAATCGGTTGATGAATCCAGCGTTTAATCAGACGGCTGCCCATCGGAGTGACGCATTTATCCAGCACCGATGCCAGCGTATTGTCCGTACCGCCGGCAAGATTTTGGGTCAGTTCCAGATTGCGCCGAGTCGCGGCATCTAACTGAATGTTATCGCTGTTTTGCAGCAGGCTGATAGATTGAATGTGCGGCAACGCGGTGCGTTGGGTTTCCCGTGCGTATTGCAGCAGACAGCCAGCAGCACACAGTCCCAGCAGTGCGTTTTCTACGCCGAAACCGCGCAGATCGTTGGTGCCGAATTGGCGGTTTAATTGCTGGACGGCGGTTTTTAATTCAAATTCCCAAATCGGGCGACGACGTAAACCTTTTGCCTGTTCAATCAGCGACATCTCGGCAAAATCTTCGCAATATAGCAACTCGACCGGCTGAATCCGCTGTAATTCTGCCTGTAGGCTCTGTTTGGAGTCTGGCTCGCTGAGCTGAAAACGCCCAGAGGTCATATCCAATGTGGCCAGACCGAAGCGTTCTTTTTCTTGATATACCGCCGCGATCAGGTTGTCCTGCCGTTCCGGCAGGAGCGCTTCGTCGCTTACTGTACCGGGGGTGACTACGCGCACGATTTGGCGTTCCACTGGTCCTTTCGCTGTGGCCGGATCACCGATTTGTTCACAAATCGCCACACTTTCGCCGAGCTGCACCAGTTTTGCCAGATAGCCTTCCACCGCGTGATAAGGCACGCCCGCCATAGGAATCGGCTGTCCTGCTGATTGTCCGCGTTTAGTCAGTGAAATATCCAGCAACGCCGCCGCTTTTTTGGCGTCATCGTAAAACAGTTCGTAAAAATCGCCCATGCGATAAAACAGAAGAATATCGGGATTTTCTGCTTTCAAACGAAGGTATTGCTGCATCATTGGCGTATGCTGATCAGTATTTTTGTCTAATTTCATTAAGTTATCCGTTTTTATTATTTGATTGTCCGATTATTTTCGGCGCGCTGCGATTTTATAACGAACCTTGATTGAGCGGTAGAATACGCTAAACGATAATCGAATTATTGTATGGGCAGCGCAATAAAAAAGCCACTGATAACTGAAATGTATAATCAATCTTTGTGGTCGGTAGATAAGGAAAATGCTGTGCACTAAAAGCATTGATCACCGTTTGACACAGCGATCAATGCAACATTGATGGGCGGTTAATGGCTGAATTTGTTAATCGCCGCGGCGATTTCCTGATCGCGATAAATCGCCTGTACCACCTCAGAGAAGGTTTGGTTTAACACTTTCTGAATTTCGTCGTTTTTCGCACTGAACGCACCTTCTTGCGTTCTGGTACCGCCGATTTTCTTGGTAAATTGTCCTTTGGCGCCCTGTACCTGTACATTCAGCTGTATGCTGGAATCGATTTTATAACGCAAATTGCCCTGTTCGACTTTGGCATAAAAATTCGTCACGTCGACCAATACGTTGCTGTTAGATTGCGCCGGCGTGGCGGCAATGCGGAAGCCTTTGGCATTCAAATCCTGTTTGATTACCTGATCAAACAGTTGGGTCACGGTCGGTTCGGCAAACAGTTTAAACACGTTGCCGTCGATTACATAACTGGATATTTCAGGTTGTGTACGCGCATCACGCGTTGCGACATTCAGCACCGCATTCTGGTTTGCTGCGTTAAACTGCGTCGTCGGTGCCGGCGGCGTGAAACGTAATGTACTGCTCGGTTGGCTTTGGCAGGCGCTCAGTAGCACCGCGCCGGCTATGAATACGGCGGCGGAAAGTTTTTTAAAACCCATAATTCACCTCAATAGTCAAAAAAAGTGACTGTTATTCTTGCAAACTTCCCGTCTAATGTATAGTCTCTGGGCGCGAAAAGCAGCAAAAATTTATTAAGGAAATAAGATGTCCAAACAACAGGAACTCGAGGCTAAAATTCATGCCGAATTTGCACCGCACTTTTTGCACATTGAAAACGAAAGTCATCGTCACAGTTCGGGGCGCGGCGGTGAGTCGCATTTTAAGATCGTGCTTGTCAGTGCGTTATTTGCCAGCATGCCGAAAGTTGCGCGTCACCGCCGTATTTATCAATTGCTGGCGGCGGATTTACAAAACGGCATTCATGCGCTGGCATTACATACTTACAGTCCGTCGGAATGGGAAAATCTAAACTGTCAGATTCCACCGTCTACCAATTGCGCTGGCGTCGGGCAGTAATGCGCAGTCGGCTACCTCATTGTCGGTACGGCAGGATTTTTTCGTGAGATGAAAAGTTGATTTTTGGCAAGTATTCTATTTTTTTTTCGCAAAAACACTGAAAAATGCCGTGCTTAAGTGGAATGAACTTTATTATTTGGTTAAAATGAGTCGCTAATTTTTACGAAATTTTAACGTTATATTTTGTTCACAAAATAGACGCTCGACACAACAGAATTTGAGTTTTAAATTTTATATGGTTGGAGAACTATTATTACTATTTTGTCATGTTTGCAGATAGTCCGGATAGCTCTGAAAATCATTACTCAAGACGAGGTTGCCGCCTTTTGACCGTTAAGCGATAAAAGTGCGGTAACTGTATTTTTAATCTAACGAAAAGTAGTGCAAACAATATGATTACGATTAAAAAAGGCTTGGATCTTCCTATTGCGGGAAGTCCGGAACAAGTAATCCGTAGCGGTAACACCGTTACCGAAGTTGCCTTGCTTGGCGAAGAATATGTGGGAATGCGTCCTTCCATGAAGGTGCGGGAAGGCGATGTGGTGAAAAAAGGTCAGGTGCTTTTTGAAGATAAAAAGAATCCCGGCGTGCTTTTCACCGCGCCGGCAAGCGGAACCGTCAGCGCGATTAATCGCGGTGCCAAGCGAGTATTACAATCCGTAGTAATTCAAATTGCAGGTGATGAACAAATCACTTTCGCTAAATATTCCGCCGCCGAGCTGAATACGCTGAGCGCCGAACAGGTTCGTCAAAATCTGCAAACTTCGGGTTTATGGACCGCACTTCGTACCCGTCCGTTCAGTAAAATTCCGGCGGTTGATGCGGTACCCGCCTCGATTTTTGTCAACGCCATGGATACCAATCCGCTAGCGGCAAATCCGGAAGTGGTGTTAAAAGAACACGAACAGGACTTTACCAACGGGCTGACCGTATTAAGTCGGCTGCATGAGGGCAAATTACACCTCTGTAAAGCCGCTGGCAGCAGCATTCCGACTGTCGAGTTGCCGAATCTGGCGGTACATGATTTCAGTGGTCCGCATCCGGCCGGGCTAAGCGGTACGCATATTCATTTCATTGACCCAGTCGGCGCCGCCAAATCGGTTTGGTATATTAATTATCAAGATGTTATTGCTATCGGTAAATTATTTACCAGCGGCGAACTATATACCGGTCGGGTGGTGGCGTTAGCCGGCCCGCAGGTGAAAAATCCCCGTCTGATTTACACTCGACTTGGCGCCAGACTGGATCAACTCACTGCAAATGAATTGAAAGACGGTGAAAATCGTGTGATTTCCGGTTCTGTGTTAAGCGGTCATACTGCTGCCGGCCCGGTAGATTATCTGGGGCGCTATGCGTTGCAGGTGTCGGTGATTGCCGAGGGCCGTGATAAAGAGTTTTTGGGCTGGATTATGCCGGGCGCGAATAAATTCTCAATCACCCGCACCGTATTAGGTCATTTCGGACATAAGTTGTTTAACTTTACTTCCGCCTTGAACGGCGGTCATCGCGCAATGGTGCCGATTGGCGCTTATGAGCGGGTAATGCCGTTGGATATTATTCCGACATTATTGCTGCGTGATTTAGCCGCAGGCGATACGGACAGTGCGCAGGCATTAGGTTGTTTGGAGCTGGACGAAGAGGATCTGGCGTTATGCACGTTCGTTTGTCCGGGTAAAAATGAATACGGCCCGATGCTGCGCGCAGCGCTGGATAAGATCGAGAAGGAAGGTTAAAAATGGGTTTAAAACATCTTTTAGAGAAAATGGAACCTGCATTTTTACCGGGCGGTAAATATGAAAAGTGGTTCGCATTATACGAAGCGACGGCGACATTTTTATATACGCCGGGTACGGTAACGACAAAAGCGTCCCATATCCGCGATGCGTTGGATTCGAAACGCATGATGGTATTGGTCTGGCTGGCATTGTTTCCGGCGATGTTCTACGGTATGTTCAATGTCGGAGAACAGGCGATTGCTGCGTTGAATGTCGGCGATTTCGCGCAGAATCTGGCGCAAAGTGTGGTTAGCGACTGGCATTTTGCTTTAGCCAATGCGCTGGGTCTGGTTACATCGGATGCCGGGGTGCTGGCAAAAATGGCGCTGGGAGCGATTTTCTTCCTACCGATTTATTTGGTCGTCTTTTTGGTTGGCGGTTTCTGGGAAGTCCTGTTTGCCATGGTGCGTAAACATGAAGTCAACGAAGGGTTTTTCGTCACCTCCATTCTGTTGGCGTTAATCGTACCGCCGACATTGCCGTTATGGCAGGCGGCACTGGCGACGACCTTCGGTGTCGTGGTGGCGAAAGAGGTGTTCGGCGGTGTTGGTAAAAACTTTATGAACCCGGCGCTAGCGGGGCGTGCGTTTTTATTCTTCGCATATCCGGCACAGATTTCCGGCGATATGGTATGGGTTGCCGCCGACGGCTTTTCCGGCGCTACCGCATTGTCTCAATGGGCAAGCGGCGGTGAGGCGGCATTAAAACATGTTGCGACTGGGCAGCCGATTACTTGGATGGATGCCTTTTTAGGTAACCTGCCGGGTTCTATCGGCGAAGTGTCCACCTTTGCGCTGTTAATCGGAGCGCTGGTTATTGTGGTCGCCCGCATCGCATCTTGGCGGATTATCGCCGGTGTGATGATCGGTATGATCGCCACTTCAACCTTGTTTAATGTTATCGGCTCAGCCACTAATCCGCTATTTGCTATGCCGTGGTACTGGCATTTGGTGTTAGGCGGTTTTGCCTTAGGTATGTTGTTTATGGCAACCGATCCTGTTTCCGCCGCATTCACCAATAAAGGTAAATGGTGGTACGGTGCCTTGATCGGTGTTATGGCGGTGCTTATCCGTGTAGTAAATCCGGCATATCCGGAAGGCATGATGTTGGCTATTTTATTCGCTAACCTGTTTGCGCCGTTATTCGACTACATTGTAGTTCAGGCAAATATTAAACGTCGGAGAGCACGCAATGGCTAAATTTAATAAAGACAGTATCGGCGGAACAATCTCGGTTGTTGTGCTGCTAAGTTTGGTTTGTTCCGTTATTGTAGCGGGTTCGGCGGTATTGCTGAAACCGACTCAGGAAGAACAAAAACAACTTGATAAACAAAAGAATATTCTCAGTGTCGCCGGTTTATTAAAAGCGGATACCAAAACCGGGCAAATCAAAGAGATTTTCGCTAAAAATATTGAAGCCCGCTGCGTTGAGTTGGATAGCGGTGATTACACTGATTGCCCGGCTAACTTTGATGCTAAAGCGGCAGTGAAAGATCCGAAACAAAGTCAGGCGCTTTCCGCCGAAGAGGATCAGGCCGGCATCCGCAACCGCGCTAATCTGGCGGAAGTGTATTTGGTCAAAGGTGGTGACGGGCAGGTTTCACAGGTCGTATTGCCGATTTACGGGCGCGGCTTATGGTCAACCATGTATGGTTTTCTGTCCGTCCAGCCGGATGGCAATACCGTCAACGGTATTACTTATTACGAGCATGGTGAAACGCCGGGATTGGGCGGTGAAATTGAAAATCCGCGCTGGCAGGCGCAATTCGCCGGTAAGAAATTATTTGACGGCGATAAGGCGGCATTATTTGTCGGCAAAGGTGCTGCATCCAATAAAGAACACGGCATTGATGCGATCTCCGGTTCGACCTTAACCAGTAACGGGGTGAATAATTCCTTTAAATTCTGGTTGGGTCAGAAAGGATTCGGTCCGTATTTGGCAAAATTAAAAGCGGGGGCTAACTGATGGCTGGTTCAAATCTTAAAAAGTTATTGTTCTCACCGGTAATTGATAACAACCCGATCGCATTACAGATTTTAGGTATCTGTTCTGCGCTGGCGGTAACGACGAAACTTGAAACCGCCGTGGTAATGGCAATCGCGGTAAGTTTGGTTACGGCGTTTTCGAGTTTCTTTATCTCGTTAATCCGTAACTATATACCGAACAGTATCCGTATTATCGTGCAGATGGCGATCATCGCCTCGCTGGTTATTTTGGTGGATCAGATTCTGCGCGCTTATGCCTATGATTTATCAAAACAATTATCCGTTTTCGTCGGTTTGATTATTACCAACTGTATCGTAATGGGACGTGCGGAAGCATTCGCGATGAAATCGGCGCCGGTGGAAAGTTTTGTAGACGGCATCGGCAACGGTTTGGGGTACGGCGCTATTTTGGTGACTGTCGCCTTTATTCGTGAATTAATCGGTTCCGGTAAGTTATTCGGTATGACCGTCTTTCAAACTCTTCAGGACGGTGGCTGGTATCAGACTAACGGTCTGTTCTTACTTGCGCCGAGCGCATTCTTTATCATTGGTTTCTTAATCTGGGGTTTAAGAACGTGGAAACCGGAACAGGTGGAGAAATAATCGATGGAACATTATATTAGCTTATTTGTTAAATCCGTATTTATCGAAAATATGGCGCTGTCTTTCTTCCTCGGAATGTGTACGTTTCTGGCGGTGTCGAAAAAGGTGTCCACCGCGTTCGGCTTAGGGATTGCGGTGATTGTGGTATTGGGCATTTCCGTACCGGTGAACCAACTGGTGTATTCTTTAATTCTTAAAGACAGTGCGTTGGTAGAAGGCATTGACTTAAGTTTCCTGAACTTCATTACCTTTATCGGGGTGATCGCTGCGTTAGTGCAGATTCTGGAAATGGTGTTGGATAAGTTTTTCCCCGCTTTGTACAACGCATTGGGGATTTTCTTACCGCTGATCACCGTAAACTGCGCAATCTTCGGTGGCGTATCTTTTATGGTACAGCGCGATTATAATTTCGCCGAATCGGTTGTGTACGGCATTGGCGCAGGTACTGGCTGGATGCTGGCGATTGTGGCACTGGCAGGGATTACTGAGAAAATGAAATATGCCGATGTACCGGCCGGTCTGCGCGGTTTAGGGATCACCTTTATCACCGTAGGTCTGATGGCGCTCGGCTTTATGTCGTTCTCAGGTATTCAGTTGTAAGAAAGGGGATAGACAATGGAAATTACTCTTGGTATTGCGATGTTCACGGTGATCGTGTTGGTTTTAGCGGTGATTATCCTATTCGCTAAATCCAAACTGGTAAACAGCGGTGACATTACAATTGAAATCAATAACGATCCGAGCAAAGCGATCAGCCTGCCTGCCGGTGGTAAATTATTAGGTGCGCTGGCAAGCAAAGGTATCTTTGTGTCCTCGGCTTGCGGCGGCGGTGGTTCCTGCGGTCAATGTGTGGTAAAAGTTACCGATGGCGGTGGCGATATTCTGCCGACCGAGCTTTCCCATATTTCTAAGCGTGAAGCGAAAGAGGGCTATCGCCTTTCCTGTCAGGTTAACGTGAAGAACAGCATGAAAATTGAATTGCCGGAAGAAGTGTTCGGAGTGAAAAAATGGGAATGTACCGTTATCTCCAACGATAACAAAGCCACTTTCATTAAAGAGCTGAAACTGGCGATTCCGGAAGGCGAAGAAGTGCCGTTCCGCGCCGGCGGGTATATTCAAATTGAAGCCGAACCGCATACGGTTTACTATAAAGACTTCGATGTGCCAGCGGAATATCACGAAGACTGGGATAAATATGATTTATGGCGCTATGTGTCTAAAGTGGACGAGCATATCATCCGGGCTTACTCCATGGCGTCTTATCCGGAGGAAAAGGGCATTATTATGCTGAACGTGCGTATCGCTACACCGCCTCCGCGTAATCCTGATGTGCCGCCGGGTCAAATGTCCTCTTATATCTGGTCACTGAAACCGGGCGATAAAGTAACGATTTCCGGTCCGTTTGGCGAATTCTTTGCCAAGGATACCGATGCAGAAATGGTGTTTATCGGCGGCGGTGCCGGTATGGCGCCAATGCGTTCGCATATTTTCGACCAGTTAAAACGTCTGCATTCCAAACGCAAAATTTCGTTCTGGTACGGCGCACGTTCCAAACGCGAAATGTTCTATGTGGAAGATTTCGATAAATTGCAGGAAGAAAACCCGAACTTTACTTGGCATGTGGCGTTGTCCGATCCGTTGCCGGAAGACAACTGGGACGGCTACACCGGCTTTATTCACAACGTGCTGTATGAGAATTATCTGAAAAATCATGAAGCGCCAGAAGACTGTGAATATTACATGTGTGGACCGCCGGTCATGAATGCCGCGGTTATCGGCATGCTGAAAAACTTGGGTGTAGAAGACGAAAACATCCTATTAGATGATTTCGGCGGTTGATAAACCACGAACCTTAAAAAGAGCGGTCAGAAATCTGACCGCTTTAACCATTATTCGGCAGGCAAAACGCTAAATCCTTTCTTGTATTGCAACCGGTATTTAACCGATAAATAGGATAAGGAGAAAATTATGTTCAGTGTCCAGCGTATTTATGATTTCGTCCCGCAGGAAAATCAATGTGCGGTGTTCGTTGACCGGCTTTATCCGCGCGGCGTGCGTAAGGCGTTGTTTCAGCATTGTTTATGGCTGAAATCCGTTACGCCGTCCAATGCCTTGCGCAAATGGTTTCATCAGGATCCGGACGCCAATTTTGACCTGTTCAAAGTGCAATATCGTCAGGAGTTGCTTGGAACCGAACAACAGCAGGGATTGGCGCAGTTAAAAGCGTTAGCGCAGCAGCATCATAATGTGTTGTTGCTAAGTGCGGTGAAAAATCCGCAAAAAAGTCACATTCCGGTGTTGCTGGAAGAATTAAACAAATAATCCATTTTAATGCCACAGGTATTTCTATTTTGCAATGAGATATTCAGGCATTTCGACATTATGAAAAGAAAACAACTTGTTATCTGGTTTTGCGCGCTGGTATTCACTTTGAGCTTGAGCGCCTGCAAGAAAGCGCCGGAGATTATCAGCCTGAGCGGCAAAACCATGGGTACCACCTATCATATTAAATATATCAACGATGATGATGCGACCCAGCCGGTCGAACAGACCCACGAGCAGATCGAAGCGATTTTAAAAGACGTGAATGACAAAATGTCCACCTATATTCCGAGTTCGGAGCTCAGTCGCTTTAATCAGTATCGGCAAACAGACACGCCGGTTGAAATTTCAGCTGATTTGGCTACGGTTATCAAAGAAGCGCTGCGTTTAAATCGTATCACCGAGGGCGCGCTGGATATTACCGTTGGACCGTTGGTGAATTTATGGGGATTCGGTCCGGAAAAACGGGTTGAAAAACAACCGAGTACGCAGCAATTGGCGCAGCGGCAGGCATGGGTCGGCATTGAAAAGCTGAAATTAATAGAAAAGGACGGGCATTTTTATCTTGAAAAAACCGTTCCCGAACTCTATGTTGATCTTTCTTCCATTGCCAAAGGCTTTGGTGTCGATAAGGTCGCGCAATATATTGAACATATCGGCATCGATAATTATTTGGTAGAAATCGGTGGCGAAGTACGTGCCAAGGGGCGCAATATTGAAGGAAAACCATGGCAAATCGCCATTGAAAAACCGACTTTTGACGGCTCAAGAGCGGTGGAACAGGTGATCGGACTGGGTAATTTGGCAATGGCGACATCGGGCGATTACCGTAATTATTTTGAAGAGAACGGCACACGTTTTTCACACGAAATTGATCCGAAAAGCGGTTACCCGATTCAGCACCACCTTGCCTCAATTACGGTGTTGAACCCATCGTCAATGAGCGCCGACGGATTATCCACCGGTTTGTTCGTATTAGGTGAGGATAAAGCGCTACAAGTGGCGGAACAATACGATTTGCCAGTGTATCTGATTATTAAAACGGGAGACGGCTTCAGCACCAAAATGTCTTCCGCATTTGAAAAACTGATCAATAACAAGGAATAACTTATGCAATTATTTTTAATCACGTTCGGGCTATTTATTCTGGTCATTCTCGGGATGTCATTAGGCTATATCGTAAAGAAAAAATCCATCGCTGGCAGCTGTGGCGGTATTTCCAGCCTCGGGCTAAAAAAAGTCTGCGACTGTGAAGAACCTTGCGATAATCTGAAAGAGAAAGTAGCGAAAGGTGAAGCGGATCCGGCAGAGTTAGCGCGCTTTAATAAAAATCAAACACAGTTTTACGAAGTAAAATAATTTTTCGGAGCAGTGCATTATGCCTTACGTGAATATCAAAGTGACCGGCGGCGAAGAAGCGCCGAACGCGCAACAGAAAGCCGAGCTTATCCGCGGGATAACCGATCTGCTACAGCGGGTATTGGGTAAAAATCCGGAAACCACGGTGGTAGTTATCGATGAAGTGGATATGGATAACTGGGGCATTGGCGGCGAAACTGTCAGCCGGCGGCGTCAGGCAAAATCATCCGAATGAAACCGAACCGCAAAACTTTATCAAAAACGACCGCACTTTTGTGCCGGAGAATATCATGAAATCAGAAACTTACCGACAGCATTCGCCGATATTGAGCGCGGCGCAGGTTGCCGATAACAGCCGCAAAAAAGTGATTGTCGGCATGTCGGGCGGAGTGGATTCTTCCGTCTCCGCTTTCATTTTGCAGCAGCAGGGCTATCAGGTTGAAGGCCTGTTTATGAAAAATTGGGAAGAAGACGACGACACTGATTATTGCACCGCCGCGGCAGATTTAACCGATGCGCAGGCAGTGTGCGATAAGCTGGGCATTCGTCTGCATAAAATTAATTTTGCCGCCGAATACTGGGACAACGTATTTGAACATTTTCTGGCGGAATATAAAGCCGGCCGCACCCCAAATCCGGATATTTTGTGCAACAAAGAAATCAAATTCAAAGCCTTTCTGGATTATGCCGCAGAAGATCTGGGCGCCGATTATATCGCTACCGGACATTATGTGCGCCGGCGCGATGTCAACGGGCAGACGCAATTGCTGCGCGGTTTGGACAATAATAAGGATCAGAGCTATTTTCTCTATACCCTAAGTCATCGTCAGGTGGCGCAAAGTCTGTTTCCGGTCGGCGACATTGAAAAACCGATAGTGCGCGCCATTGCCGAAGAGCTGGGGCTGGTTACCGCGAAGAAGAAAGATTCTACTGGCATTTGTTTTATCGGTGAGCGTAAATTTAAAGATTTTCTGGCGCGTTTTCTGCCGGCACAACCGGGCGAGATTAAAACCACTGAGGGCGAAATTATTGGCCGTCATGACGGTTTGATGTATCACACCCTTGGGCAGCGTAAGGGGCTCGGCATCGGCGGCATTAAAGGCAAAGATGAAAACGCGTGGTATGTGGTGGAAAAAGATCTGCAAAATAACGTGTTAGTGGTGGCTCAGGGGCTGGATAATGCCGCCCTGCTTGCCAGCGGATTAATTGCTCAACAATTGCATTGGGTGGATCGCCGTCCTTTGAGCCAACCGTTGCGCTGTACGGTGAAAACCCGCTATCGTCAGACGGATATTGCCTGCACAGTTATTCCACTGGCGGACGATTGTATCGAAGTCCGTTTCGATCAGCCGCAAATTGCCGTCACACCAGGGCAATCCGCCGTATTTTACCAAGACGAAGTTTGCCTTGGCGGCGGCG
Organism: Necropsobacter massiliensis; assembly: GCF_000827595.2. Taxonomy (GTDB): domain Bacteria; phylum Pseudomonadota; class Gammaproteobacteria; order Enterobacterales; family Pasteurellaceae; genus Necropsobacter; species Necropsobacter massiliensis. Next base: position 146,067 of record NZ_LN776186.1, read on the forward strand.
TGATAGAACGGCAAATCAAATAATGTATTGACTATTCGACCAAAGTGCGGTGAAAAAGACCGCACTTTTTCTACTTTTCTACTCAACGAGGAAATATGAACGTTATTATTAAACCGATGCTCGCTTCTCATTATCAGCAGGTTTATGCGTTATGGAACAGTATTGAAGGCATGGATCTGCATGCAGTGGACGACAATCCGACGGCAATCGCCGCCTTTTTAGATTTTAATCCCGATCTGAATTATATTGCCGAAGCAGACGGCAAGGTGGTAGGCGTAGTGATGTGCGGATTCGACGGACGCCGCGCCACCATTTATCATGCTGCGGTGGCGACGGCGTATCGCGGGCAAGGCATTGCCACCGCGCTGCTGGAAACAGTGGAAAATGTGCTGAAAGCTAAACATATCACCAAAGGTCGCTTGCTGGCGTTTAAGTCCAATGAAGCGGCAGCGGTGTTCTGGCAAAAAGCCGGCTGGACGCTGCATAACCGGTTTAATTATTTTTCCAAAAGCCTGCTCTAGTGAGCAATGACTTTCGCGCGTAGCGGCAGGGTTTCCCCGTTATCGAAAAATAGCGTTAGCGGAAATTCGCTGTCTGGCGTCAATGCCTGCGCCGAATCGAACACCATAATATGCAGCCCGCCGCGTTTTAATTCGACACTGCTGTGCGGCGGAATTTCAATGCCTGCCAGCGTCAGCATTTTACCATTTTGCATGCCGTGTAATTCCAAACGGGATGGCAGCGCACTTTCCGCCAGCGCCAGATTAACCGGTTGGTCGGCGGTATTTGTCAGGCGCATAAACACCGCGCTTGGCTCGCCGGCTTTTGCGGTGGCAAACACTACGGGCTGCTCCGCAATAATATCGGCGAACGCGCTCAAGGGCAAAAGTGCGGTCAAAATCAGCAGGGTTTTAGTGAAGAATTTCATGGTTTTTATCCTCTATGATTAACGCGGCGTTATTATAACAGCATTTGGGATAACCTTTAAAACACCGCGGAAAAATGCTATATTGCTCACATTTTTCGGCTTGCTTTTGATTACAACGAGTTATTACGATTCCTATGGCTAATTACTACGACATCACCTTAGCCCTTGCCGGCGTTTGTCAGTCCGCCAAACTGGTTCAGCAGTTCGCCCTGCACGGACAAGCGGATCAGGAGGCGTTTCATACTTCGCTGTCTACTTTGCTGCAAACCGCTCCGGAAAATATTCTGGCGATTTACGGTGGGCACGAACGTCATTTGACATTGGGGTTGCAGGTTTTAATGGAACAGCTGAACGGCAGTGAGCCGGAACTGAACCGTTATTGGCTGAGTTTACTGGCGTTAGAGGGCAAGCTGCATAAGAATCCGCAGGCAAAAGCCGAATTGGCGCGTCGAATTCAGTATTTGCCGACCCAACTACAGCATTATGATTTGTTTGACGAACAGATGCTGTCCACTATCGCCAGCATTTATGTCGATGTAATCAGCCCGTTGGGCAACAAAATTCAAGTGAAAGGCGCACCGCAGTATTTACAGCAGCTGCCGATGCATAATCGAATCCGCGCTTGCCTGTTAGCGGGCATTCGCTCTGCCGTATTATGGCGTCAGGTCGGCGGCAGTAAATGGCAGATTCTCTTTTCACGCCGTAAAATCGCCGCGATGGCACAACAACTTTATTCATCTCTCTAGGAGCAAATTTCTATGCAACTCAACGCATTAACCGCACTTTCCCCTATCGACGGGCGTTATCAGGATAAAGCCGGCGCGCTGCGCGGCATTTTCAGCGAGTTCGGGCTGTTAAAATTCCGTGTTACCGTTGAAGTTCGCTGGTTGCAAAAACTGGCTGCCACTGCACAGATTCAGGAAGTGCCTTCGTTGTCCGCACAAGCAAACGATTACCTTAACGATATCGTGGAAAATTTCAGTTTGCAGGATGCGCAGCGGATTAAAGAAATCGAGCGTACCACCAATCACGATGTGAAAGCGGTGGAATATTTCCTGAAAGAGAAAAGTGCGGCGCTGCCGGAGCTGGCTGCCGTCAGTGAATTTATCCACTTTGCCTGCACCTCAGAAGACATTAACAACTTGTCGCACGCCTTAATGCTGAAAACCGCACGCGAAGACGTAATTTTGCCACAATGGCAAACCCTGATTGACGAAATCAGCCGTTTGGCACAGGCGTATAAAAGCATTCCGTTATTATCCCGCACCCACGGTCAGCCGGCATCGCCGTCCACCGTCGGTAAAGAAATGGCGAATGTGGCATATCGCTTAAAACGCCAGTACAGACAACTGCAACAAGTGGATATACTGGGTAAAATTAACGGTGCGGTCGGCAATTATAACGCCCATTTGTCTGCTTATCCGGAAATTGACTGGCACGCATTCAGTGAAGCCTTTGTCACGTCGTTGGGGCTGACGTGGAACCCGTACACCACACAGATCGAGCCACACGATTATATCGCCGAATTTTTTGATACGGTGGCGCGTTTTAATACCATTATCATTGATTTTGACCGCGATTTATGGGGCTATATTGCGCTGAATCACTTTAAACAGCGCACTGTCGCTGGCGAAATCGGCTCTTCCACCATGCCGCATAAGGTCAATCCGATTGATTTTGAAAACTCGGAAGGCAACCTCGGTCTGGCGAATGCGGTAATGGCGCATTTAGGGACAAAACTGCCGGTTTCCCGCTGGCAGCGCGATCTTACCGATTCCACCGTGCTGCGTAATCTCGGTGTCGGTTTAGGTTATTGTCTGATTGCCTATGCTGCGACCTGTAAAGGGATCAGCAAACTGGAAGTGAATGAACAGCATCTGCGTGATGAGTTGAACCAAAACTGGGAAGTGCTGGCAGAGCCGATCCAAACCGTAATGCGCCGCTACGGCATTGAAAAACCGTATGAAAAACTGAAAGAACTTACCCGCGGCAAACGGGTGGACGAACAGGCGATGCACGACTTTATCGAGAAGCTGGATATTCCGGCACAAGAAAAAGCCCGTCTGCAACAGCTTACCCCCGCCACTTATATCGGTGCCGCGGTGGAATTGGTGGAAAAACTGTAAAAAAATACACCGCACTTTTCGGTGCATATGTAATCCGGTTTTCGGTGAAGGTATAATGCGAAAACGGCTAATACAGACATTGCGCGTCAGGCGCAATGTCTTTTGTTTATGGGTAATCGGCGAAAACGCCGCTCAATCAGGCTAATCCTTCCTGCTTTCTGACATTTTGCACGCCGTTATCCGCTTCGACCCGCGCAATAAAGGCTTTGAATTGATTGAATGCGCTGATATCAATACCCAGTTTGCCGCACCAGTTCAGCATGACATAGCAATATATATCGGCGACAGAAATTTGTTCGCCAAAGAAAATATGGCTTTCCAGATGATGATGGGCGACGCTCAGATACGCTAGTATTTTCTGGATTGCATCACGCCGGACGGCAGCGCCGAGTGCATCGTTGGCATCTGCATAGTTCGGCAGGCGAAACAGCGGGACAAAGGCTTTGTGTACATCGGCGTTAAAAAAAGCCAGCCAGCGCATCGCCTTGGCTTTATCGCGCACGGTTTTGCTGCCGAACAGGCGGGCATCGGGATATACATCATCCAAATAAGACAAAATCGCGATATTCTGCGACAGCACGAGCTCACCGTCTTCCAATACCGGCACGCTGCCTAACGGATTAAGCGCAAGGTATTCTGCGGATTTCAGCATATCGCGCGAAACGGCTTGCGCCTGATACGGTTGTCCGATCCATTCCAGCGCAGTGTGCGGCACGAACGAGCAGGCGCCCGGCAAATAATACAGTTTCATAGCATCTTTCTCCTGTGTAACGAATAAGTGCGGTCATTTTAGCAAGAATTTCGGCAACGGGAAGAGTTAACGCAATTGCAGCGGGTTTTTATTGCGTTGCATAGTTGAGCGGTGTTCTCGGATGATGCTGATAAACGGCTGTGCGAAGCGTTCCAACTTAATTGCCCCGACACCGTTGATCTGTAGCATTTCGTGGCTGGTGGTCGGCTGATATTGCGCCATTTCCTGTAATGTGGCGTCATTAAAGACAATATACGGCGGGATATTTTCCTTGTCGGCAATTTGCTTGCGCAGAAAACGCAGGCGCGCAAACAGATCTTTATCGTAATTTGGCAACACGCTTTTCAGCGGTGCCTGTGCGTTGATGACCGATGAACCGCGCGGCATTGCCAGTTGCAGCGGCTGTTCACCACGCAGCACCGGCTTCGCACTTTCGGTCAGGCGCAGACTGCTGCTGAATTGATCAATCACCTGCTGCACTAATCCCAAATGAATTAACTGACGAATAACCGACTGCCAGTATTCTTGACTATGTTCCTTGCCGATACCGTACACGCTGAGTTGGTCATGAGCGTTATCTTTAATTTTCTGGTTTTGTAATCCGCGTAGCACACCGATGACATAATGGCTGCCGAAACGCTGCCCAACACGATAAATCGCGGACATGACCTTTTGCGCGTCCAGCAGACCGTCGTATTTTTTCGGCGGATCGAGACAAATATCGCAGTTATTGCAGGGTGTTTGGCGCCGTTCGCCGAAATAATTAAGCAACACCAGCCGGCGGCAGGTTTGACTTTCGGCAAATTCGCCGATAGCTTCCAGTTTATGCTGTTCTATCTGGCGCTGTGGACTTTCTGGTTTTTCCAGTAGCATTTTTTGCAGCCAAGCGTAATCGGCTGGCTCATAGAACAGCACGGCTTCTGCCGCTAAATCGTCGCGTCCAGCTCGACCGGTTTCCTGATAATAGGCTTCAATACTGCGCGGCAAATCAAAATGTGCGACAAAACGGACATTGGATTTATTAATGCCCATACCGAAAGCGATGGTAGCGACCACCACCTGAATATTATCGCGCTGAAATGCGTGTTGCACCCGTTCACGCTGTTCACTCGACAGACCAGCATGATAGGCGTCCGCCGCCACACCACGTTTGCGCAGGCTTTCTGCGATGCGCTCCACTTTATTGCGGCTGTTGCAGTAAATAATGCCGCTTTTGCCTTTTTGCCCCAGCACAAAGCGGCACAGCTGTTCCATGGGTTTGAATTTTTCCACTAGCGTATAACGAATATTCGGGCGATCAAAACTGCCGATATAAATATACGGATCCTGCAAATTCAGATGCTGTAGAATATCTTGCCGAGTGGTTTGATCGGCGGTGGCGGTCAGCGCCATAATCGGCGCTTGCGGAAAACAGCTTTTCAAACCGCCGAGTCGGGTATATTCCGGACGAAAATCATGCCCCCATTGGGAAATACAGTGGGCTTCGTCGATGGCGATAAAACTGACTTTGCAATGAGAAATGAAATGAAAAAAGCTGTTGGTCATGGCTTTTTCCGGTGAAATATACAGCAGTTTCAGCTGCCCGGACATGGCTTTGTGCTGCACTTGTTGTTGCTGCTCAAAGGTTTGGCTTGAGTTCAGATAATCGGCCTGAATACCGTTTGCCGCCAGTTGATCCACCTGATCTTTCATTAACGAAATCAGCGGCGAGATCACTAAGGTGAGTCCGGCAAAATACAGCGCGGGAATTTGATAGCACAGCGATTTGCCGTTGCCGGTCGCCATAATGACCAAACTGTCACGCCGCGCCAAGGCGGCGTTGATGATTGCTTGCTGTCCCTGACGGAAAGATTGATAACCGAAAACCGAGCGCAGTATATTCAATGCGGTGTCGCTTGGTGCGGAATCTTGAGTAAAATGCACCGCACTTTCGACCGGTTCTGGCGCCGGATTGTTCATTAGGCGAAGCTCACTTGTTCTCCGTGCGCGCGGCATGCCTGCTCCAGACATTGCCAGAATAATTGCCCGTCGGCGCTAATCCATTGATTGTTTTTGAAGGTGAAATGAAAGCCGCCGGCTTTGCTGGCAAGCCATAGTTCAAGCAGCGGTTCCTGTTTATTGACGACCACTTGGCTGCGGTCGGCGAAAGTAATGGTAAACACAGAGCCTTGGGTGTCGCAATCGGCGTCACAATCCTGTTTTTCTAGCTCGTCTTCAATTTTTAACCAGATTTGTTCGATGTTTTGATGATATTCCGCTACGTTCATTATGTTGTCCTGTTGTGTTGTCATAGGGCTAGATTATAGATATTTTCCCGAGTCAGTACAAATAGAAAAGCGCGACTGGGTTTCGACCACGAGCGGATTATTGAAAACGGCAGAAGACATATTAAAGGGGCTTTAATGTGTCTTTAAAGCCCTGATGAAATAAACGGAATCGATAATTATCGGCAAACTGCGCGCCTTGGTGTTATGGTTTGAGTTCAAAGCGTTGCAGCGGATATTCTGCCGTGTCGCTAAGCAGTTTCAGGCTGTATTCGCCGATGGGGTCGGAGTGATCGAATTTCCAGCAGTTAATGATGCGACCGTTGTCCGGTACGGCGGAAAAAGCAAATTCATGTCGGGTGTTATCTGCACTGGTGGCAGTGTTGAAATGGAAGGTGGCTTTGTCCGGTGAGGTGATGATGAGAGTAAATTTCATCGGCTGTGCGGTTTCCGGCAGCTGTTTTAATTCCCAGCAGAACTGACGGTTGTTATTGTTTTTAGCATAGACACGTCCGTCGCTTAACCAAGGACCGTTTACCGAATCGGCTTTTTTCGCGCCGAAGGTGAAAGTCGGGTCGGCGGCAAATGTGCTGCCGGACAGAAAAAGTGCGGTCAGAATTAATGCAGTTTTTTTCAACATCGTGGCTACTCCGTAAGAACATGAAAAAAGCCGTTAATTTGCATTAACGGCTTTCAGAATTTGGCTCCTCCTGCTGGACTTGAACCAGCGACATACGGATTAACAGTCCGCCGTTCTACCGACTGAACTAAGGAGGAAAAGTGGTGCCTCGAGGCGGAATCGAACCACCGACACGGGGATTTTCAATCCCCTGCTCTACCGACTGAGCTATCGAGGCAACTCATCAGTGGTGCGTATTAAACGTTTTTTTCGCAGTTAAGTCAACCTTTAATTTAAGAATTTTTTTATTTTCCCGCCCGTTTGAACATTTAACAAACGAAAAGGATAGAAATAAATCGGATTCGGTTTAAAAAATAAGAGCGCGCTTGTCGGCCCGCTCTTATCTTCATTTAAATGCCACGCTTTAGCGTCTGACGCGATAGCTTTTTTGCGCCTTATCGACTTTCATCAGATAATTTCTTGCCTGTGAAGAGGGATGGCTGGAGGTCAAAATGCGATAGACCTGTTCCGGATACAGTTGATTGATTTTATCAATCGCCATATCGCGATCTTCGTCAAAGACGCGCAATACTGCGCCGGCACCGCTGTTATAGGCAGAAATCATAGCAAACCGTTTGGAAGTCGGGTTGCTAATGCCGTCCAGATATTTATTTTGTAGCAACCACAGATAAGATGCGCCAGCGTCAATATTTTTTTCCGGATCGAACAGGTAATTTCTTGACGGCTGTCCGCCGCGTCCTTTCATTTGGAATACATCGCGTCCCGCGGTATGCGGCACCACCTGCATCAGACCGATGGCATTGGCGTAGCTTATCGCATACGGGTTAAAGCTGGATTCGGTTTGCATAATGCCTAAAATCAGGCTTTCGTCCAGATTGTAACGACGCGCCGCTTTACGCACCAACGGCACATATTTCTGTGCACGCACTTCAACGTGGTTGGCAATCATCGGAATCACCACAAACTGCACGGTTTTACCGTTGCTTAAACGGCGAACCTGCAACTTGTTTTGGATCAGATAGGTGGCAAAATTGCCAGCAACAATAGTGTTGTTGATCGAACCACCAAGATGATCCACGACCTGACCGACCAAAAACGGTCGTGAGCTGATCGGCACATCGCCGGAGGCGAACATATCGATACCTTTGGCGTCGGAGCCCATCAGCAGGGTGTGGACAATGGCGTTATGCAGCCGATTGATGTCGCTGTGGGTTTCCACGGTGATAATCCCCTCGTCAAAGCTGACGTGGCTGCGGGTATAATAACTGTCCGTGTATTTAACGTAATCTTTACGGCTCGCCACCAACAGTTCGTTCACGCCCCAGATTTGGTCGATATTATAGGAAAATTGACCGGTGAGAATATCTAATCCCTGCGTATCTTTGGCAAAGGCTTCATCATAATTAATGCCCTTGTGCGTCGAACCGCCGCACGCAAACAGAAACGGGATTAACGCGATAATAACGAATTTTTTCATAGATTATTTTTCGGATGGTGGAACATAGCCTTCAATGTGAACGTCTTTGCCTTCAAACAAAAAATTGACCATTTCCTGCTCAAGCAGCTGGCGATGTTGCGCATTCATCATATTAAGTTTTTTTTCGTTAACCAGCATGGTTTGTTTTTTCATCCATTCGCCCCATGCCTGTTTACTGATGTGATCAAAAATACGTTTGCCCAGATCGCCCGGGTAGAGCTGGAAATCCAGTCCCTCCGCCTGCTGTTTTAAATATTCGCAGAATACCGTTCTTGCCATAATGCTTTCTCTTTCTCAAATTGAAGTAACAAATTTTTTACCGGCGTAGCCAGCCCGATTTGATCAGGATTTTGCGGATCATACCAATATTTGACCGCACTTGGTACCGAAGATTCATATTCAGGTGTAATTTCCGCCACTTTTTTCCATTCCGTACGTACGTCATCACAAGGTCGCGGGTGCAATTGAGCATAAATCGGATAAATATCCAGATGGAAATGACTGAACGTATGGCGAAACGCCGGCCATTCGCGATAATGCTCAATATGTCGGCGCGCCAAATAAGCCAGCAGCGTCGCTTTGCTGTCGAATTGTGGAAAACAATACAAGCCGCCCCAAATACCGCTATGTTGTCGCTGTTCCAGGGCGACCTTGCCGTGATTTTCCAGAATTAAAAAGTAACTGTGTCGCACCGGCAGGGTTTTTTTCGGCTTTTTGCCGGGATAATCGTGCCAGTTGCGCTGTGCATTTGCCTGGCAGTGTGCTGCCAGCGGGCAGAGCGTGCATTTTGGTTTGCTGCGGGTGCAGACCATGGCGCCTAGATCCATCATCGCCTGATTAAAATCCGCCACCCGTTTGCCCGGTGTAACCTGCGCGCTTAATTGCCAAAGACGGTTTTCCACCGCTTTTTCTCCCGCCCAGCCGGCAACGGCGAAACAGCGCGACAGCACCCGTTTGACATTGCCGTCTAGAATCGGATAAGGCGCATTTAAGCAGGAAGACAAAATCGCCCCTGCGGTGCTGCGCCCGATACCGCTTAGGGCATGAACCTGCGCAAAGTCGGTGGGAAATTCGCCCCGATACTGATCGCGTATGGTCTGTGCGGCTTTGTGTAAATTGCGGGCGCGGGCGTAATAGCCCAGCCCGGTCCATAAATGCAACACCTCGTCCAAGGGCGCGTCGGCAAGGGCAGTTATGCTCGGAAATTGTTCAATGAAACGCTGAAAATAAGGGATCACCGTGGCGACTTGGGTTTGTTGCAGCATCACTTCCGACAGCCAAACACCGTACAGTGTTTTGTTCTGTTGCCAAGGTAAATGTTTGCGCCCGAATTTGTCATACCACGCCAACACTGCGCGGGCAAAAGGCGCGTCAATGGTTGATTGTGCCTGCATAAAATCAAAAAGTGCGGTTAAAAACGGTGGGATTTTAGCATAAACCCGCCGCCGAAAACACGCGAAAAACATACCGCACTTTGCATTTTGCGGCAAACCTCTTATAATCCCTGCCGACTGCGGCGTAGACATAATGCGCGCCGTTTATTGTAATTCGGATAAGCATGACAGAACAGAAAACAACATTTGCCGATCAGAAACGGAAAACCGTGGAAACCGCGGAATTTACTGCTGACGGGCGTTATAAACGTAAAGTACGCAGTTTTGTGCTGCGTACCGGGCGGCTGAGCGATTTTCAGCGGGCGATGATGAATCAGCACTGGGCATTTTATGGGTTGGAACATCAGCACGCGCCGTTTGATTTTGAACACATTTACGGCAATCATCATCCGGTGATTTTGGAAATCGGCTTCGGCATGGGAAAATCACTGGTGGACATGGCGCTGCACAATCCGGATAAAAATTATCTGGGAATTGAAGTGCATACGCCGGGCGTAGGCGCCTGTATCGCCTATGCGGTGGAAAAACAGGTGCGCAATTTGCGCCTGATTTGTCATGATGCCACGGAAATTCTGCGCGATTGTATCGCCGACGGCAGCCTCGGCGGGGTGCAGTTGTTTTTCCCCGACCCTTGGCATAAAGCCAAACATCATAAACGCCGCATTGTCCAGCCGCACTTTGTGCAAAGCCTGACGTGCAAACTGGCGCCGCAGGGATTTATCCATATGGCAACTGACTGGGAAAATTATGCTCAGCAAATGCTGGAGGTGTTGCAAAGTGCGGTCGGTTTGCGTAATACTTCTGTAACCGGTGATTATATTCCGCGCCCCGATTTTCGTCCGCTGACTAAATTCGAGCAACGTGGTCAGCGTTTGGGGCACGGCGTATGGGATTTGTATTTTATTAAAGATTAATCTGCAAAAGGAGAATAATATGGCGATTAAACGCAATCAAAGACAACGTAAAAAAATGCACTTGGCGGAGTTTCAGGAGCTCGGTTTTCTGGTCAACTGGCAGTTCGCGGAAAATACACCAATTGAGCAGGTTGACGAAGTGGTGGATCGGTTTATTAACGAAGTGATTCGCCCGCACGGTCTGGCATACGAAGGCAGCGGCTATTTGCACTGGGAAGGTTTGGTTTGTCTGGAAAAACTGGGCAAGTGCGACGAAAGTCACCGTGAGACGGTGAAAAACTGGTTGCAAAATAACGGATTGCAGCAGGTTGAAATCAGTGAACTGTTTGATATTTGGTGGGATTATCCGGCTAAATAAGTGTTTTGTCGATCCCGTCTTAAAGGCGGGATTTTGTTGTGTAAAATTCTTGACGAAGTAGTCTTTCGGGCGTAACATTCGGCACGATTTAGTAACAAGAGGACACACACTTTGGACAGTCATAGTCGATACCGATTGCAATCTTTTATCTAAATCTCGTCATTAGCTTATCGGCGGGGTTTCGCGGGTAAGTTTTCATTACCTTATTTCATAGGTATCTTTTAAATCGAATAATAAAAATTTCTAGCGCAGTCAGCGGGGATATTGTTTGATTTTTCTTTGTTCATAGCGTTGTTCATAATTCCTTCAAAGGAGTATGAAGAAATGATTAATGCTTTCGCACTTGAAGAAGCGCGTTTGGTTCGTATTGATGAAACCAATGCTGAATTGGACACTGCCATTTGGCTGGATCTGCTCGAACCGAGCCGTGAAGAACGTGAGATTTTGCAGCAAGGGCTGGGGCAAAGTCTGGCATCCTTCCTTGAACTGGAAGACATTGAGGCATCTGCGCGTTTTTTTGAAGACGCAGACGGTTTGCATCTGCACTCGTTTTTTTATTGTGAAGACGAAGACGACTACGCCGACTTAGCCAGCGTGGCATTTACCGTGCGCGACGGGCGTTTGTTTACCCTGCGTGATCGCGAATTGCCAGCGTTTCGTTTATATCGCATGCGTTCGCGCAATCAGCGGCTGGTGGAATGCAACGCCTATGAAGTGCTGTTGGATCTGTTTGAAACCAAAATTGAGCAGCTGGCGGACGTAATCGAAAATGTGTATGCAGATCTGGAAAAATTAAGCCGGGTGATTTTAGACGGTAAACAGGGTGAAGCCTTTGATGAGGCGCTGGCAACCTTGACCGAACAGGAAGACGCCAGTTCAAAAGTGCGCCTGTGTCTGATGGATACGCAGCGTGCGCTGAGCTTTTTGGTGCGCAAAACGCGGCTACCCGCCAATCAGCTGGAACAGGCGCGGGAAATTCTGCGCGATATTGAATCATTGCAGCCGCATAATGAATCGTTGTTCCAAAAAGTCAATTTTTTAATGCAGGCGGCAATGGGTTTTATTAATATTGAACAGAACCGGATTATTAAAATTTTCTCGGTGGTGTCGGTGATTTTTCTGCCGCCGACATTGGTCGCCTCCAATTACGGCATGAATTTTCACGATATGCCGGAATTGAATTTTGCTTTCGGTTATCCGATGGCGTTAGGATTAATGGTGTTGGCTGCGATTGCGCCTTATTTATATTTTAAACACAAAGGCTGGTTATAATTCAAAGGAATCACAATGGGATTAAATTCAATTCAATTTTTAGTCTATACGTTAATTAATGTGTATTGTTTCGTTTTGCTCCTGCGCGCTTGGTTTCAGTTTTGTCGGGTGGATTTTTATAATCCGCTGTCGCAAACCTTGGTAAAGCTGACCAATCCGTTGTTGGCGCCGCTGCAAAAACTGATTCCGACGGTGAAAAATCTGAATCTGGCGGCGCTTGCGCTGACAATCATACTCGGTACAATCAAATATCCGTTGCTGAATATGCTCGGTTCCACGCTGGTGGTGGCCAATCCGATCAATTATTTGTTTATCGGTTTGCTGCACAGCTTACGCACCTTCGGTGAAGCGGCGCTGTATGTGATTTTTATTGAGGCGATCATGAGCTGGTTTAACCGCGCCCAAAACCCGCTGCAATATACTTTATACCAACTGACGCAGCCTCTACTAAATCCGATTCGACGGATTTTGCCGAACACCGGCATGATCGATTTTGCGCCGATGATTTTGGCGTTTATCCTGTTTTACGCTAACCGCGTGCTGTATGATGTGTTCCCGGCGCTGTGGCCGCTGGCTTAAGCGGCAAAGTGCGGTCATTTTTTCGGGTTTTTTATGCCGGTAGCAGAGAAAATAAACCATGATTTACGCCTATGGATTTTTCTACAGCCTAAGGCGAGTCGGGATCAAATTGCGGGCGTGCATGACGGAGAATTGAAAGTCAGCATCACCGCACCGCCGGTAGACGGACAGGCGAACGCCCACTTACTGAAGTTTCTGAGCAAAACGTTTAAAGTGCCGAAAAGCACGATTGTGTTGGAAAAAGGCGCGTTAAGCCGGCATAAGCAGATTTTGATTCCGGCACCGAAAGTGATCCCGCCACAGATTCAAACATTACTTTGAGGGCAACCGGCGTTGTCCTGTTTTATTGCGGTGATTCGGTTAAGTTCAATTCGAAAATGCGTTTCTGCGGGTTAATTCTGAATCCTTCGCGCGCTAACATCGCCTCCTGGCAGGATTGCTGTTCAACCACCAAGCGAGTAGATTGGGTATAGCGCACAAATTCTTTCGCCTTGGCGATAAGTGCGGTATAAATTTCGGTGTAATTAGCGCTTTCGGCGACGAAAATGTCCGTCAGCTGCCAATAGCGCTGAAGCTGAAGCGAAGACAAACGGGGATAAAGCTGAATAAAGCCAAGCGGTTGGCGGACATCATCCACCGCCATGAAAAAGATGCTTTCGCTAAAACGGATACGATCGGTCAGAAAGGCGCGGGTGCGTTCCGGGCTTTCCGGCATGCCCTGTGCCATGCGATAGCGCTCGAATAAAGCGTGCAGACTGTCAAGATTCCATTGTTCGGCTTTAAAGATCTTCATATTACGGTCAATCGGCTATTTTTTGTAACATTCATACAGTGGATTGTATCTTTTTGCCGCACAATAATCATCTGTTGCGAAAAAATTTTTTTGCAAACGGCGAAAAAGTGCCGAAAAAATAGAAAAATTTGGTATAGTAAACCGGTTATTTTTATTATTAATGAAATGGAGAAAAACAAATGGCACGTCGTCCTTTAGTTATGGGTAACTGGAAATTAAACGGTAGCAAAGCATTTACCAAAGCGTTGATCAACGGGTTAAACGTCGAACTTGCGGGGGTTGAGGGCTGCGATGTAGCGATTGCGCCGCCGGTAATGTATCTGGCGGAAGCTGAAGCCGCGCTTGCCGGCAGTAAAATCGCGTTAGGTGCGCAGAATGTGGACTTAAACAAACAAGGCGCATTTACCGGCGATATTTCGGTTGAAATGCTGAAAGATTTCGGCGCCAAGTACATCATTATCGGTCACTCCGAACGTCGCCAGTATCACAAAGAAAGTGATGAATTTATTGCGAAAAAATTCGGCGTGTTAAAAGAAGCCGGTTTGGTGCCGGTTTTGTGTATCGGTGAAAGCGAAGCAGAAAACGAAGCGGGCAAAACGCAAGAAGTGTGCGCACGCCAAATTGATGCCGTTATCAATGCGCTGGGTGTAGAAGCCTTTAATGGCGCAGTGATTGCCTACGAGCCGATTTGGGCAATTGGCACCGGCAAATCCGCTACTCCGGCACAGGCGCAAGCGGTACATGCCTTTATTCGCGCACATATCGCACAAAAATCGCAGGCGGTCGCGGATCAGGTAATCATTCAGTACGGCGGTTCGGTCAATGACGGCAATGCGGCGGAATTGTTCACTCAGCCGGATATCGACGGCGCACTGGTCGGCGGCGCCTCTTTGAAAGCGCCAGCATTTGCGGTGATTGTTAAAGCGGCGGCAAAAGCCAAAAATTAATCGGTTTCGTTTCGCCTGAACAAAAGTGCGGTAATTTTTACCGCACTTTCTTTATGCCGCGCCGATAACCCTTTATACTACGGCAATTTATGGGATTAAAAGTCAGTTTGCTATGTGGCGTTTTTTATATACATTAACCCTGTATTTTCTCCAACCGTTTATTCTGCTGTTTATGTTGCTGCGCAGTTTTAAGGCGCCAAATTACCGTAAACGCCTTGCTGAGCGATACGGCTATTATCCCGCCGGACTGGCTGCGCCGCAGCCGCACGGTGTGATTATTCATGCCGCCTCGGTGGGCGAGGTGATTGCCGCCACGCCGTTGGTTCGTCGCATTCAACGCGATTACCCGAATTTGCCGATTACCCTAACTACGGTGACGCCGACCGGTTCGGATCGCGTGAAGGCGGCGTTTGGCGACAGCGTGACGCACGTGTATCTGCCCTATGATCTGCCGACCTGTTTAAGGCGCTTTATTCGCTTTATTCAACCCAAAGTCTGCATTGTGATTGAAACCGAAATCTGGCCGAATTTAATTCATCAGTTATATCATCGCGGCGTTCCCTTTATTATCGCCAACGCGCGTTTATCGGCGCGCTCGGCAATTCGCTACGGCTGGATCAAGGATAAATTACAGAATATGCTGCGGGAAATCCGATTAATTGCGCCACAGGATGAAATCAGCGGTAAGCGTTATCAGGCGCTTGGTTATAATCCGAAAAAATTGCAATTAACTGGCAATATTAAATACGATCTGACCATTACCGCGGAATTGTCGGCAAACATTCTGCGATTGCGCGACAGTTGGGTAAAAGGGCGTTTTGTCTGGGTGGCGGCGAGCACCCATGAGGGCGAAGAAAGCATTATTTTAGAAACTCACCGCATCTTGCTTAAGCGCTTTCCCGATTTATTGCTGATTCTGGTTCCGCGCCATCCCGAACGCTTTAATGCAGTCGCCGAGTTAATTAAAAAATACCGCTTTAATTACATTCGCCGCAGCGACGATATCGCTCCCGATTGCCACGTTCAGGTTGTGCTGGGCGATACCATGGGCGAGCTGATGCTGATGTACGGCATTTGTGATGTCGCCTTTGTCGGCGGCAGTTTAGTGAAACACGGCGGGCACAATCCGCTAGAACCGCTGGCGTTTAAAGTACCGGTAATCAGCGGCAAATATACGTTCAACTTTCCCGATGTATTTCGCAAATTACTTGAAGTGCAGGGCGCGTTGAAGGTTAATGAAAACAGCAAAGCGCTATCAAGAGCGGTCAGTATTTTCTTACATTCGCCGCTATTGCGTGAACGTTACGGCAGCGCCGGTCATGAAGTATTAATTGAAAACCGCGGTGCGTTGCAGCGTTTATTCGACTTATTGCGTCCCTATCTGGAAAAACAGGTATAACGATGAAAACAGCGATTTATCCCGGCACCTTTGATCCGATTACCAACGGACATTTAGATATTATTGAACGCAGCGCAGCGTTGTTTGCGCAAGTTACAGTGGCGATTGCCGAAAATCCGCGTAAAAAGCCGCTGTTCGATTTAAACGAGAGAGTGGCGTTGACCGAACAGGCGCTGGCGCATGTGCCGAATGTGAAAGTGCTTGGTTTTTCCGGTTTGTTGGCGGACGTTGTGCTGACCAACCGCATCGACGCCATTATTCGCGGCGTGCGTACCGCCACCGATTTTGAATATGAGCTGCAATTAGCCAGCCTAAACCGTTTGTTGACCAAAGGGGTGGAAAGTTTGTTTTTGCCACCGACGGAAAAATGGGCTTATCTGTCATCCACGATTGTCAGAGAGATTTACCTGCATGGTGGCGATGTTAGCCAACTAGTGCCGCCGGCGGTATTCCGCGCGCTGTCGGCACGTTGATATTTGGACGGCGCAGCGGGCTTAACGGCTTGAATGGCAGTTGATGCTGTTGGTCTATCTGCCGTTACAGGGCGTTAATGTGCCGCAAGAGGATGCCGATAGCCCTGTAATAGTTGCTGCCAATCTTCGCTGCGAAATTGAATGCCCATTCTGACAGTTTCTTTCATAAAAGAGCGGTGCAATCGCCGTAAGTTTTCTGTTTTCCAATTTTCGCCGGATTTTTCACCGCACTTATCAAAATCCAACAGCCAGTATTTTTCCTGTCCGTCATCAAGCTGTTGCACTAAAATGTTGTGGGCATTCAGATCCGTATGGCGAATTTGCAGATTATGCAGTTGTCGAATTAAGCCGCCGATACTGCGCCAGGCTTGCGCGGAGAGGGACTGTTGCTGTAAAAGTGCGGTCAGATCGCGGGCATTTTCGACTTTTTCCGTCAGAATATCCGCACGATAACAGCCAAATGCGCTTTTTTCCACTTTTGCGCCGATGGGTTTCGGCACCGGCAAGCCTGCCTGATACAATTTATTCAGAAGTTTGAATTCGGCGAAACTGCGGGTTTGTGCCAGCTCGCTGAAATAGTAATGATCTTTATTAATTTTGCCCCACAGCCCGCCGCGATAGTAATGACGCAATGCACAGTTAACGCCGAACAGCTCCTCGCTGCGGATAAACCAAGTGGTACCGCGACCTGTTGCCGAGCCGATAATTCGGTTTTGCTGTCGCCAGAAATCCGGTGAGAAAAAATGTTCCTGATCCGGCAAGGCGGAAGAAAAGTTAAATATAAAAAAAGTTTTTTGTTGCTGTAATTCAAGCATATTCAATTAATTTCTTATAAAATAAAGCACATAAATATTCTACGTGAAAATAAGAATAATTCTAGGGTCTGTTGTACGCAGACCGCTGTGCACAGGAAAAAATTATGTCGCTTTTCTCTCAACCGCCGCAGTCTATCTGTATTTTACGTTTGTCCGCTATCGGCGATGTTTGCCATGCGTTAGCAGCCGTACAGCAGATTCAGCGCCACTGGCCACAGACAACAATCACTTGGATTATCGGCAAAACCGAAGCCCGACTTTTTGCGCATGTGCAGGGAATCGAATTTATTGCTTATGATAAAAAAAGCGGCTGGCAAGGCGTGCTGGCGTTATGGAAACAATTACGCGGGCGGCAGTTTGATGCGCTGCTGAATATGCAAACTGCCGTTCGCGCTTCGCTAATTTCGTTGGGCATTCGGGCGCGCTATAAGATTGGTTTCGGTCGGCAGCGAACGCGCGAAGGACAATGGTTGTTTGTTAACCGCCGCATTGAAGATCCGCAATCTGTGCATGTGCTGGACGGTTTTCTGGCGTTTGTGCGCTATCTCGGTGTGCCGGTCGCGCCGCCGCACTGGGATTTGGGCGTGACTGAGGAGGATAAACGGAAAGTGCGCGGCTATCTTGATGTTCAACGCAAAAATCTGCTGATTTCCCCCTGTTCCAGCAAAGCGGAAAAAGACTGGCTGCCGGAGCGCTATGCGCAAATTGCCAATCTGGCGCAGTGGCATAATATGCATGTGATTTTATGCGGTTCGCCAGCACCACGGGAAATGGAAACCACCGCGCGAATTGCGGCGTTATGTGATGTTACGCCGCTTAATTTGTGCGGTAAAACCAGTTTGCCAGAGTTAACCGCGTTGATCGGCATGGCGGATTTGCTGATCGCCCCCGACAGCGGACCGGCACATATTGCAACCACGCAGGGCACGCCGGTTATCGGCTTGTATGCTTATCATAATCCGCTGCGCACCGGACCTTATTATAATCTATCGGATGTGGTTTCTGTGTATGAGCAGAATGCGCTGCGCGAATTCGGTAAACCCTCCGCACAACTGCCTTGGGCAACGAAATTGAAGGGGAAAAATTTAATGGCGCAAATTGAGGTGGCGGATGTTGCGGCGCACATGCGGAAACTGGGATTATTGTGACGGCTTAAAAACAGTTAAATAATAACCGATTTTCCGCTATAATAAGCGCAATTTTCAAGGCAACATTATCTTGTTGCCTTTTATTTTTAGATGTAGGAAAGGTCATGTTAAATAAAATTTTTGCATGGTTTGAGCGACGCTTAAACCCTTATCCGGAGCAATCTCCGCAAACGCCGGGCAACGGTCTGATACGTTTTATCTGGTCGAGCTTGGACGGTATGAAAGGCTGGATCTTGCTGCTCTCGCTGATGGTGGTTGGTACCGGGGTGATGGAAGCGGTGTTGTTTCAGTTTATGGGCGTATTAATTGACTGGATGGGGCAATATACGCCGGCGCAATTATGGGCGGAAAAAGGGCATTTGTTGCTTGCCATGGGCGCGGTGCTGGTTATCAGCGTGGTCTGGTTGTTTGTTTCTTCGTTGATTCGGTTGCAGACCTTGCAGGGTAATTTCCCGATGCGTTTGCGCTGGAATTTTCACCGTTTGATGTTGGGACAAAGTCTGAGTTTTTATCAGGACGAATTTGCCGGGCGGGTATCGGCCAAAGTGATGCAAACTGCGCTGGCGGTGCGCGATACGGTATTGACGATTGCCGACATGTTTGTGTATGTGGCGGTGTATTTTATTACCTCGGGCGCAGTGCTGGTGGCGTTAGACGGCTGGTTGTTGTTGCCTTTTGTGATTTGGATTGTGCTGTTTGTCGTTATTTTACGGCTACTGATTCCGAAACTGGCGAAAACCGCCGAACGTCAGGCGGATGCCCGTTCGCTAATGACCGGACGGATTACCGATGCCTATGCCAATATTGCCACGGTAAAATTATTTTCCCATGGTGCGCGCGAAGCCGCTTATGCTAAGCGTTCCATGAAAGAGTTTATGCTAACCGTACATGCCCAGATGCGTTTAGCCACTTCGCTGGACACGCTGACCTATGCCGCGAATGTGGCGCTGACTTTGAGTACGGCGGTGCTCGGTATTGTATTGTGGCGGCAAGGTGCAGTCGGCGTCGGGGCGATTGCTACCGCCGTTGCGATGGCATTGCGGGTAAACGGCTTGTCACGCTGGATTATGTGGGAATCAGCGCGTTTGTTTGAGAATATCGGTACGGTCAACGACGGTATGAATACGTTGACCAAACCGCACACTATTGTGGATAAACAGGATGCTTATCCGCTGAATGTCACGCGCGGTGAAATTCGTTTCGACGATGTGAGTTTTTCTTATGATGCGGCAAAACCGTTATTGACGCATTTTAATTTAACGATCAAACCGGGTGAGAAAGTCGGTTTAATCGGTCGTTCCGGTGCAGGAAAATCCACAATCGTGAATTTATTGCTGCGTTTTTATGAATGTGCGGAAGGGCAAATCACCATTGACGGACAGGACGTTTGTGCGGTTTCACAGGAAAGCCTGCGCCGCCAGATCGGCTTAGTCACGCAGGATACTTCGCTGCTGCACCGCTCGGTGCGTGATAATATTGTTTACGGTCGTCCGCAGGCGACGGAAGAGGAAATGCTCAACGCCGCACAACGGGCGGAGGCGGCGGATTTCATTCCGTTTTTAAGCGATGCCAAAGGACGGCGCGGATATGACGCCCATGTGGGGGAACGTGGTGTGAAATTATCCGGCGGTCAGCGCCAGCGTATTGCGATAGCCCGTGTGATGCTGAAAGACGCACCGATTCTGTTACTGGATGAAGCCACCAGCGCGCTAGATTCGGAGGTGGAAGCGGCGATTCAGGAAAGTCTGGATAAAATGATGGAGAATAAAACCGTAATTGCGATTGCACACCGCTTATCTACCATTGCGGCGATGGATCGCTTGATTGTGCTGGATAAAGGGCAAATCGTCGAACAGGGCAGCCATGCGCAACTACTGGCGCAAAACGGGCTATATGCGAAACTATGGCAGCATCAAAGCGGCGGTTTTTTAAGCGAGCATACGGATTAACCGGTTTTTAACGTATAAAAAAGCAGTTATCCTCGTCGGTTAACTGCTTTTTTGTTGATGCCGAAAATTAACGCAAACCCAGCTCGAAAATCAGTGATTCCGCCTGACAGCTGAAAGTGAAATCCGCTTTCAGTAACACGCCGTCATCCGTTTTAGTAATAGTTGATTGAATCTGGCAAGGATCCGTTTCGGCATTTCTGGCTTTGCGGGTAAATTCCGCTAGCGCGTTTTGCGCTTCTTGTTCGCTAGCGTAGTGTCTTTCGACATGCGCGGTACAGTCGCTGTTGTCGATAACTGTGCCCACATCAAAGGTGTTACAGCCTACGCATTCAACGGGTTGTTCTTTTTTCATATATACTCCTCCGGTTGGAAAACATCATCATGTGCGGAAAACAGCCGTTTTTTTGACCGCACTTTGGGCAATCCCGCCCGCCGATTAAACGGGTCGGGCGCCGATGCAGTTAATTATACCTCATAGGTGGTGGAAGCGGTATTGCCGCCGCGACCTGTCCAGTTGGTATGGAAGAATTCGCCGCGCGGTTTGTCTGTCCGTTCGTAAGTATGGGCGCCGAAGTAATCCCGCTGTGCCTGCAATAAATTTGCTGGCAGACGCGCGGAAGTGTAGCCATCTAAGAAGGTGATCGCAGAGGCCATACAAGGCATCGGAATCCCCGCTTCCACCGATTTTGCCACCACTTTGCGCCAGTCCGGCAACGCGTTTTCCAGAATATTTTTGAAATACGGATCAGAACCTAAAAAGACCAGATCCGGGGCGGTTTGATAGGCATCGCGGATATTGCCCAAGAAACGGCTGCGGATAATACAGCCTTCGCGCCATAATAAGGCGGTTGCACCGTAGTTAATGTTCCAGTTGAAATGCTCGGAGGCTTCACGAATCAGCATAAAGCCCTGCGCATAAGAGATGATTTTTGATGCCAGTAAGGCTTTGCGTACCGCTTCGATCCAGACTTGTTTATCGCCCTCAATCGGCGCAACGGTTTTATTAAACAGTTTCGCCGCATCGGTGCGCTGTTCTTTAAAGGCGGACACGCAGCGCGCAAAGACCGCTTCGGTAATCAGCGTAAGCGGAATGCCGAAATCCAGCGCGTTGATACCGGTCCATTTACCCGTGCCTTTTTGACCTGCGGTATCTAGAATTTTTTCTACCAGCGGCTGACCGTCGCTATCTTGGTAACCGAGAATATCGGTAGTAATATCAATCAGATAACTGTCGAGCTCGGTATTTTTCCAATCAGCGAAGATGCGCTGCATTTCCGCATAGCTTAAGCCTAATCCCTCTTTAAGGAACTGATAGGCTTCGCAGATAAGTTGCATGTCGCCGTATTCAATACCGTTGTGCACCATTTTGACGAAATGGCCGGCGCCTTCTTTACCGACCCAGTCACAACAAGGTTCGCCTTGGTCGGTTTTGGCGGCGATGGCCTGCAAAATTGGTTTAACATAAGGCCAAGCTTCTTCGTTTCCGCCCGGCATAATAGAAGGACCGTGGCGTGCGCCTTCTTCACCGCCGGAGACACCGGTGCCGACAAAGCGGATGCCTTTTTCTGCCAGTGTTTTGACGCGGCGGTTTGAGTCCGGATAATTGGAATTGCCACCGTCGATAATAATATCGCCCGCGTCAAGATGCGGCAACAATGCGTCGATAAACTGATCAACCACTTCGCCGGCACGCACCATTAACATAATTTTACGTGGTTTTTCTAACTTCGCCGCCAAATCTTCTAACGAATAGGCACCGATCACATTAGTGCCTTTCGCCGCGCCTTGTAAAAATTCGTCCACTTTTGAGGTGGTGCGGTTGAACGCCACCACTTTAAAGCCATGGTCGTTCATATTTAAAATGAGGTTCTGCCCCATTACGGCGAGTCCGATAACGCCGATGTCGCCTTTTACTGACATATTTTTCTCCTGTTGGTTTGAATTCTTTACAATGTTTTCAACATCATACCATATCAATGTTGTGTTCATAGTCCGAGCAAACAGATTGATTATTCAATCTCTTTCACCATTTGCCCTGGCTGATTATAAAGTTGATATTTCATCATTTCACCGTCTTTGTACAAAATGCAGGTTCTAAGCTGACCTTGTTCGGTGTAATCTGCCGACCAACCATCTGTTTTTTGGCATAAAGCGCCGAAAATATGGCGTTTTCTTTGCCGGAGACTGATTGCTCGACGGTGGCTATTTATCCGATTAGCGTGTTAGCGAATAGTTCAATTGTACCTTTTTCGCTTTCGCCGCCTGTTCTAACGCCGCTTTATCGCTTTCGCTGTCACCGAGCATATATAACCCCACATTGCTTCCGATTTTCGGTGCTTGTTCCAGGGCATACAGCACGGTGGCTTTATTCAGCATTTGACTGTTTCCAATTACACCGATGTTGACATTATCCATCCCCAGAACCTGTATGATATTTGAGGCCGACGGAGAACCAGACGTTTTAATCATTGCAACAACCATCGTATTTGAAACTGCATTACTCGCTGCCGGAATATCGACGATAAAAGCCTGCTTGTCGTGCGGCATTTTTCCTTGAATATCTTTTAATGATACACCGGATGAACAGGCCGCAAGGCTTAATAAACAAAATAAAGTCAATAATTTTTTCATATGTAATTCCTTTCATGTTAAATAATAATTGGCTGAATTAACCGCACTTTCTCAAGATATTTGCTTAATTTTGCGATATGTTTTCTAGGCAATCAATATGCCATATATCTTGCTTATTCTTTGCAACTATCGGGTATTTTCTAAAATAAAATCCACCGCCATTTGGCTGTGTAATGCGGCAGTATCAAAAAATGGCAGCGGCGAATCCGTTTGCTCAATCAATAATCCGATTTCCGTGCAACCTAAAATCACGCCTTTGATGCCAAGTGCGGTCAATTTTTCAATCGTTTCTAAATAGAAAGTTTTGGATTGCGATAAGATTTTCCCTACACAAAGCTCATCAAAAATAATTCGATGAATTTCTTGTTGTGTTTGCGCATCCGGCACAATCGGCGTAATCCCACGTTCGATTAGACCATCCAGATAAAAATTGTCGCTCATGGTAAACGCTGTGCCTAATAATGCCACTTTGCTTAACCCTTGCGCCTTAATTTGATTTATTGTCTTGGTACAAGGTGTTACCGCTACAACCTGATTTACGATTATTAAATAACATCAGCGTTGTAGAAAACATTGCAATGCCTGTTCGGTAAAGGCATAAGGTAAATATTTCCAATGCCTCTCTTGAACTGTTTCGCCATCTTCTCCGTTTAAGGTCACAAATGTTGACCTTAAAAAAGCCTAAAATGAACCAATTTTCATTATTTAGATTTTTGAGATCACAATTTGCGATCTCAACATTTACAATAACTTCGCCGCCTCTTTATCCAAATACCACTCCGTGACGCCGTTTTTCGCGTGAATGCGAGCGGCGGGATAAGGCAGTTTTTCGGGGGGGACGTCTTGAATTTCTTTCAAGATTTCCGCTTTCGCCGCGCCCGTCACCAAATAGGTAATACGTTTTGCTTGCGCAATCAGTTTTGCCGTTTTTGAGATACGCAGCTGTCCGCTGTCGGGATGTTTTGCGATTACCGCTAAATTCGGGTCGTCAAAATTGGTTTGGTGCGGGAACAAGGACGCCGTATGCCCGTCTGCGCCCATGCCTAGGATAATCCAGTCAAACGCCAGATTGGGAACTGTTGCGCATAGTTCCTGCTCGAAACGTTTAAGTTCTTCCTGCGCTGGTTGTTCGCCGCGGATACGGTGAATATTCTGCGGCGGAATGGCGATGTGAGCGAATAATAATTTCTGTACTTCGCCGTAATTGCTTTCCGGATCCTGTGGCGGCACCATGCGCTCATCGCCCCACCAAAAATGCAGATTTTTCCACCGCACTGTGGTGGCGAAAGGTTCGCTCGCCAGCGTTTTAAACAGCAACTTCGGCGTACTGCCGCCGGATAAGGAAATATGCACCGGGCGCTCCTGTTCACTGTAGGCGCTTAGCTCGTCGGCGATTTTTGCTACCGCCGCTTGTGCGCTGTCAAAAATAATAGATTGCATGATTGTTCCTCGCATGATGTATGAATATGCCGGATAACAAAGGTGCGCGGCAGCGCCCTACCGGCAAATAATTTAAATTTTTTTCTTCATTAACCCGCTCGGTTTGCGCCATACCCGTCCGGTTTTGGCGATCATTTTGTCTGCTTCAACCGGTCCCCAGCTGCCGGATTCGTATTCGTAAACCCGTCCGCGTTCGGCTTTGTAATCCAGAATCGGCTGGACAAATTTCCAGCAGGCATGTACCGCATCGGTACGCGCAAATAAGGTCGCGTCTCCTTTCATGGCATCCAGCAGCAGGCGTTCGTAGGCGCTCAGCAGGCTTAGGGTGGCGAGATCCGCATAACGAAAATCCATGGATACCTCTTTGGCTTCAAAACCGGCGCCCGGTTTTTTCAGCCCGAAGCGCATGGAAATCCCCTCGTCTGGCTGAATGCGGATAATCAGTTTATTTTCCGGCGCTTTCTGACTGAATACCGGGTGCGGGGTGGTTTTAAAGTGAATCACCACTTCGGTGACGCGCACCGGCAGCCGTTTTCCGGTGCGCACATAAAACGGCACGCCTGCCCAACGCCAGTTATCGATTTCACAGCGCAGCGCCATATAGGTTTCGGTGTCGGAATCCGCTGGCACGCCTTTTTCTTCGGTATAGCCTTTGAGTTTTTTGCCGTCGATTGAGGCACTGGTATATTGACCGAGTACCAGATTGTTTTTCACGTCCTCGGCGCTTAACGGGTGTAGGCAGTGCAAAACTTTCGCCACTTCGTCACGCATGGAATCGGCGTTAATGATCGCCGGCGGTTCCATGGCGACCATTGCCAGCACTTGCAGCAAATGGTTCTGGAACATATCGCGCACCGCGCCGGAACCGTCGTAATAGCCGCCGCGTTCTTCCACTCCGATTTGTTCTGCGCCGGTGATCTCGACATAATCAATAAAATTGCGATTCCACAACGGTTCAAACAAACCGTTTGAAAAACGCAGCACCAGCAAATTCTGCACGGTTTCTTTACCCAGATAGTGATCGATACGGTAAATTTGATGTTCTTCAAAGAAGCGGTGAATTTGCACGTCTAAGGCTTTGGCAGTTTTAATATCATAACCGAACGGCTTTTCTACGATAATCCGTTTCCAGCCGAATTCTTCGGTGTTTAAGCCGTGTGCCGCCAGACATTCCGGGATCACGCCGTATAAGCTCGGCGGCGTTGACATATAATATAATGTGTTTCCGCAGCTTTGGTATTTATCGTGCAATTCGTCCAGGCGCGGTGTCAGCTTGGCATAGTCCGACGCTTCGGCGGTATTAATGGCTTGATAATACAGATGGCTACAGAATTTTTCCAGCGTATCGCGGTCGGTTTTCTCTGTTTCCAGCAGTGCCTTATGCATTTTTTGCCGGAATTCTTCGTCGCTCAGTTCTGTTCGCGCAACGCCCAGCACGGAAAAATGTTCGGTTAAACGTCCTATTTTGTATAAATTATACAGAGCCGGAATCAGTTTGCGGTGGGTTAAATCCCCGGAGGCGCCGAAAATGACAATACAATTATTTTCTGCATTAACGTTCATATTGTTCCTAAATGTGATGTGTCAAAAGAGCTGTAATAATATGCTCAAACCGGGTAAATTACCAATAGTTCTGATTAATCGAATTGAAAGATAGCCCGCCAGTCGAGACCGCTGTCCGCGCCCATTACGAAGTCGGGGTTGACCAGCGTTTCCCGTTGATTGTAAGTCAGCGGTTGGAAGCGGGTATCGACGATAAATCCGCCGGTTTCGTTCAGCAGCACTTCCGCCGCTGCGGTATCCCATTCGCCGGTTTGTCCCAAACGCACATAACAATCCGCGCAGCCTTCTGCCACTAATGCGCCTTTCAGCCCGCAGGAACCGTGGATCAGAAATTCGTATTGATAATTCGGGGTTAAAATCGACCGCACTTTTTCCTGCGCATCGCGAGAACCAACAGCGATTTTTAACGGTTTTGCCGGATTCAGCGCGCGCGGGGCGAGCCGCGTTAGACCGTCCGGGGTTTGCTTGTATGCACCGACGTTGCGCATGGCGTAATAGGTGTGTGCCGATAGCGGTACATGAATAATGCCCATTATTGGGCGATTGTGTTCAATCAGGGCAATCAACAAACAAAATTGACCGCTGCGGTTAATGAAATGCTGTGTGCCGTCGAGCGGATCAATCAGCCAATAACGTTGCCAGTCTTTACGCTGTGCCAGCGAGATATGAGCGCTTTCTTCCGACAGCACCGGAATGGCGGGCGTAAGTGCGGTCAGTTTTTCGATTAAAAATCGGCTGACGAACAGATCCGCAGCAGTGACCGGTGTATTGTCGGTTTTGGTATGTACGGTCAGGTTACGCTGATAAAAATCGCTTAAGTGATCGCCCGCCTGACGGGCAATGTGCAGGGCGGATTGCAATAATTGCGGAGTTGGTAACGCCATAGTCAGCCTCAATATTCGCTTAGTGGCGATAGTATAACAAAAGAAATGAAAAAGGGTGCAAATCATTCGCACCCTTTAATTCATATCAGTTTTTCGCTCTTAATATACGCAGAGCGAAAATGCCTACCCCGGTGACAAATACCAGTAAGCCTAAGATTTGGGCGGTAGCGTCCCAGTTTTCCAGCTGTAATGCCAACGGTGCATCGGAGCCACCGGAGGTGACGGAAGCGGCGATGATAAAGGCGAGGATCACGCCGATCAGGCTTTCTCCGACGATAAGACCGGCGGCGAACAAGGTGCCATAGCGTTCGGCTTTTTTCTTCACTTCAGCGACATTTTTGTCTTTTTGACGTGCGTAGCTTTCCAGATGACGGTTGATTAACCACGACAATAATGCGCCGATAATAATCGGTGCGTTGATTGATGGCGGTAAATAAATCCCCATTCCGACCGCCAGTGCCGGCAAGGCAAAACGATTGGCGCTGGATTTTCTTAATCCTACATCGATACAAATTAAGATCAGACCTAACACAATGCCCATAAAGATATAAGTCCATTCCAGATTATCGGAGAAAATACCTTTGGCGATCGTGGTCATTAAAGTTGCCTGTGGCGCGGAAAGCGCTTGCGACGGATCCATTTCCGCCCGTGGCATTGCACCGCTGAAACCGTAAGCGTGATACAAAATTTCCAACACCGGCGCGATAACCAGCGCACCGACCACACAGCCGATAATCAGTGCGACCTGCTGACGCCATGGAGTCGCTTCCACTAATAAGCCGGTTTTTAAATCCTGTAGGTTGTCGTTTGAAATCGCCGCGGTAGTCACCACAATGGAACCGGAGAAAATCGTTAGTGCGGTTAAAAATTGCTGACCTTCCGCGCTATCCAGCAAGCCGGAGGTTTTGCCGATCAGCATTAATGTTAAGGAAATTAACACTACGGAAATAATGCCGATGCCTGAAATCGGACTGGAAGACGAGCCGACCAAACCAGCCATATAACCGCATGCCGCTGCAACGAAAAAGCCGATAAAAACGGCAAGAGCGGTACACACCGCGATCAGTAAAACCGCCAGTTCGGCGGAAACCGGCGCCGCTTCGATAAAGTGCGAAAGTGCTAATGCAATCAAGGCAATCGCTACAATAGCGACATAAATCATGGTTTTCGGTGAAAGATCTTGCTGAGTCCGGTCATTTTGGCGCAAGGTAGGATCTTTTAAGGCGCGGAAAGATTGCGCCATTCCTTGAATCATCGGTTTCATTAATACCAATAATGTCCAAATTGCGGCAATACCGATGGTGCCGACGCCGATAAAGCGCACTTTGCTTTTCCACACATCCATGGCATAACCGATCATATCTGCATCGGCAGGCATGATGGAAGAGGCGGTGAAGTAAGGTACGGCAACGCCCCAAGTTAGGACAATTCCCAGTAAAATGGCGATACCGCCGACGATACCGACCAGATAGCCGGCGCCCAGCAACGCCAGCGAGAAGCCCATCGGCACCTGAAATACCGCATTGCCGCCCTTAAACCAGAGACTGGCACCGTCGGCTAGCAGACGTAACCCGTTGGTTAGAAAACCGATTACCGCCGCAATCACCCCGCCGGCGGCGATTTCTTTAATTCCGCTCTCGCTGTTGTTATCCTGCTCCTCATGGTTGCCCGCCTTCAGAATTTCTGCCGCGGCGACGCCTTCCGGATAAGGCAGGTCACTTTTCACCACCATCACATGACGTAGCGGAATGGTGAATATCACCCCCAGCGTTCCGCCGGCGATACAGATTAACAGGGTTTGCCAGAACGGAAAATCCTGCCAGTAGCCCATCATCAGCAAACCGGGCAGGACGAATATCACCGAAGACAATGTGCCCGCCGAGGAGGCTTGGGTCTGTACCATGTTATTTTCCAGAATGTTAGAGCCGGAAAACATTTTTAATACCGCCATGGAAATGACCGCAGCAGGAATGGAGGAGGCAAAGGTCAAGCCTACTTTCAGCCCCAGATAAACGTTCGACGCGGTAAATACCACGGTGATTAATGCGCCCAACAGCATGCCGCGAAACGTCAGTTCCTGCAAGCTGGGCGCGAGATGAGTAGATTTCTGCATAATATGCCTCTGTCTTTTTTGTAATTATTAAAATCGGTGAGAAATTCTACCCCAAGTTGGGGAGAATGAATAAGAGTAATTTATTTTTAATGAAAAAAAACGCATTATTTTTTATGGTTTCTAAAAAATAATGCGAATTAATAAAAAATAACTAATATTCAGCGGCGGATTTGAGATAATCCCGTAAGCTGTAAAGTGCAGTCAGGTTGCGTGCTTCGCTGAAATCGGGCTGTTGCAGCAGTTCATCAATATTCGCTAACGGATAACGTACCAGTTGCAGCGGTTCCGGCTCGTCGCCTTCCAGTTTGCAGGGATAAAAATCCCGCGCCACGAAAATATGCATCGGATTGTTCATGAAACTCGGCGAACTGTTGACGGTACGCAGATGAGTCAAGGAATTTGCACCTAAACCGATTTCCTCTTTCAGTTCGCGATTAGCGCTTTGTTGCGGGGTTTCGCCGGGATCCATTAAACCTTTCGGAAAGCCGAGTTCATAGCGTTCAGTTCCCACCGCGTATTCCCGAATCATTAATAGCTCCTGTCCGTCTACCGGTAAGATTAACACGGCAGCACGGCTACTCGGTTTGAAACGTTCGTAAACCCGGTATGCACCGTTGGAAAATTTCAGTTCTACCGCCTGAATTTCAAAAATACGCGATTTTGCCGCCACCGATACGGAGAGAATTTCCGGCTTTTTTAATTCCTGCATAAGCACCTCTTTTACAAACTGACCGAATAACGATACCATAAAGCCCATGTGGAGAGAACAGCGGGAGAGCGAATGGCGAAAATAAACTGGTCGCAGGTGCAAACCGTCATTTTAGATTTGGACGGCACCTTAATCGATCTCTATTTTGATCATTATTTCTGGGCGTATTCGGTGCCGCAGGCTTATGCGACGAAGTTCGGCTTATCGGCGGAACAAAGCCGCACCCTGCTGAAACGCCATTATGATGCGATCGAACACCATCTGGACTGGTACAGCATTGATTTCTGGGCGCAAAAGCTGGATTTACCGCTGCGGGAGTTATTGCACGCACAAGGCGCGATGACCAAAGTGCGGTCGGATGTTTACCCGTTTTTGCAAGCCTTGCGCCGAATGAACAAACAACTGATTTTGTTGACCGACAGCCACCCTTTTAGCCTACAGGTCAAACTGAATCATTGCGATTTGGCGGCGCATTTTGACCTGTGTTTATCCAGCCACCACTTTCATGCGCCGAAAGTTCAGCAACGGCTATGGACGAATTTACAGCAAACGCATTATTTCGATCCGCATAAAACGTTGTTTATCGATGACACCGAAAAGGTGCTCGACAGCGCCCGGCGTTTTGGCATTGTTTACACCGTCGGGGTGGAAAATCCGGACAGCAGCGTGGCGGATAAAACCTTTGAACGGCATTTCTCGGTAAAAGATTACCGCACTTTATTGGATTAAATTATGGCGAAACATGCAGCAGATTTAACGGAAAAAGACGATGATGTGCGTCTGGACAAATGGCTGTGGGCGGCGCGTTTTTATAAAACCCGTTCTCTCGCCAAGGCGATGATTGACGGCGGTAAGGTGCATTACAACAACCAACGCACCAAGCCGAACAAGTCGGTAGAAGTCGGCGCACGGATTAAACTGCGTCAGGGCAATGAGGAAAAAGAGGTAATTGTGACCGCACTTTCCGCGCAACGGCGCGCTGCGGTACAGGCTCAGCTACTTTACCGCGAAACGGAAGAAAGTGTTGAAAAGCGGGAAAAAACCGCGCTTGCGCGCAAAAATAATGCCTTATCAATGCCACATCCCGACCGACGTCCGAATAAAAAAGAGCGGCGCGATTTGCTTAAGTTCAAACATCAGGCATAGGGTTGTGATTTTGCAATTCGCTACCATATTGCTGTCTGTATAAATGCCGTGAAAAGCGGATAACAGCAAATTTACATTTAATTTAGGATACACAATGAATTACCAAACCGACAACGACAAACTTTACCGCTATCTGTTCAAACAGCGCGCCGTACGTGGCGAGTGGGTTCGCCTCAATCAAACCTTCAGCGATACGCTTAATACTCACCATTATCCAAAAGCGGTGCGGAATTTGTTGGGCGAAATGATGGCGGCAACCAATTTATTAACCGCCACCTTAAAGTTCAAAGGCGACATTACCGTGCAGATTCAGGGTGACGGCGCGCTTAAACTGGCGCTGGTTAATGGCACGGACAGTCAGCAAATCCGCGCGTTGGCGCGCTTGCAGGGCGATATTGAGGATAATATGAGTTTAACTCAAATGGTCGGCAAAGGCGTGCTGGTGATCACCGTTGCGCCGCAGGAAGGCGAGCGTTATCAAGGCATTATTCCGCTGGATAAACCGACATTGAGCGAATGTCTGGAGGATTATTTTATTCGTTCTGAGCAGTTGCAAACTCAGTTAATTATCCGCAGCGGCGAATTTGAAGGCAAACCGGTGGCGGCGGGCATGCTGTTGCAAATCGTGCCGGACGGCACAGGTTCAGCGCAGGATTTTGAACACCTCGCCACCTTAACTGCCACAGTCAAAGATGAAGAGCTTTTTGCCCTGAGCGCGGAAGAACTGCTGTATCGGTTGTATCATGAGGAAACCGTAGAAATTTATCCGCCGCAATCGGTCGAATTTCATTGTGGCTGCTCGCAGCAGCGTTCTGGTGCGGCGTTGCGCTTAATTTCTGATGAAGAAATCGATGAGATTCTGGCTGAACACAATGGCAGCATTGATATGCAGTGCGAATGCTGCGGTACCCATTATTTCTTTAACAAACAAGCGATTGAGCAGCTCAAAGCACAGGCTGATTAAACGGTATCAAAACGCGGGCGAGCTCCCGCGTTGTTGAGCGCTCGCCGGCAACATTGCTTTGCAGTTTTGGTTGAATGCGGTGTAATTGGTGGCGATAGTTTGATTCATATCATTAATCTCAACTATTCTTAGAAAAATTCCAATTATTTTTCAATTTTGAGATCAATCTAACATTTTTTTCCCCTCGCTTTACATATAATGCTGAACAGTTTTTGTCTCAACTTTAAATATTAACTTTCAATCGAGGTGTATTATGACAGATGTAAACAAAGTAATCAGCGAACTTGGCGAACTAGGTATCTACGATGTGAAAAATGTTGTTTATAACCCGAGTTATGAACAATTATTTGAAGAGGAAACCAAACCGGGTTTACAAGGCTTTGAAAAAGGTACGGTGACCAAATCCGGTGCAGTCGCGGTGGATACGGGGATTTTTACCGGTCGTTCCCCTAAAGACAAATACATCGTGTTGGATGAAAAAACCAAAGATACCGTATGGTGGACCAGCGAAGCGGCGAAAAACGATAATAAACCGATGAATCAGTCCACATGGCAGAGCTTAAAAGAGCTGGTTACCAAACAACTGTCCGGCAAACGCTTATTTGTGGTTGACGCGTTCTGCGGCGCCAATCCGGACACCCGTCTAGCGGTGCGAATTGTAACCGAAGTGGCATGGCAGGCGCATTTCGTCACTAATATGTTTATTCGTCCTTCCGCCGCAGAATTGCAAGGCTTCAAACCGGATTTCGTAGTAATGAACGGTTCAAAAGTCACCAATCCGAACTGGAAAGAACAAGGGCTGAATTCTGAAAACTTCGTGGCATTCAATATTTCTGAAGGCGTGCAGTTAATCGGCGGTACTTGGTACGGCGGCGAAATGAAAAAAGGTATGTTCTCAATGATGAACTACTTCCTACCGTTACGCGGCGTGGCGGCAATGCACTGTTCTGCCAACGTAGGTTCAGCGGGCGATGTGGCTATCTTCTTCGGTTTATCTGGCACCGGTAAAACCACGCTTTCCACTGATCCTAAACGTCAGCTGATCGGGGATGACGAACACGGTTGGGATGATGACGGCGTATTCAATTTCGAAGGCGGCTGCTACGCGAAAACCATTAAACTGTCGGAAGAAAACGAACCGGATATCTACCGCGCAATCCGTCGCGATGCGCTGTTGGAAAACGTGGTAGTGCTGGCGGACGGTACGGTTGATTTTGACGACAGTTCAAAAACTGAAAATACCCGTGTTTCTTATCCGATTTATCATATTGATAATATCGTTAAACCGGTATCCAAAGCTGGTCATGCGAAAAAAGTGATTTTCCTCAGTGCCGATGCGTTCGGTGTGTTGCCGCCAGTGTCTAAATTAACGCCGGAACAAACTAAATATTATTTCTTATCTGGTTTTACCGCGAAATTAGCCGGTACCGAACGCGGCATTACCGAACCGACTCCAACATTCTCCGCCTGTTTCGGTGCGGCATTCCTGACATTACATCCGACACAATATGCAGAAGTGTTGGTTAAACGTATGGAAGCTGCCGGTGCGGAAGCCTATTTGGTCAATACCGGTTGGAACGGCACCGGTAAACGTATCTCAATCAAAGATACGCGCGGTATTATTGATGCGATTTTGGACGGTTCCATTGATAAAGCGGAAATGGGTTCGTTGCCAATCTTTAACTTCGCCATTCCGAAAGCCTTGCCGGGCGTCGATTCTTCAATTTTGGATCCGCGT
Organism: Necropsobacter massiliensis; assembly: GCF_000827595.2. Taxonomy (GTDB): domain Bacteria; phylum Pseudomonadota; class Gammaproteobacteria; order Enterobacterales; family Pasteurellaceae; genus Necropsobacter; species Necropsobacter massiliensis. Next base: position 179,482 of record NZ_LN776186.1, read on the forward strand.
GATACCTATGCCGATAAAGCCCAATGGCAGGAAAAAGCACAGGATTTGGCAAGCCGTTTCGTGAAAAACTTTGAAAAATATGCAACCAATGACGAAGGTAAAGCATTAATTGAAGCAGGTCCGAAAGCGTAAGCGTTAAAAAACCTGCTATAATTCCACCGCACTTTGGACATCGCGCTAAAGTGCGGTTTATTTTTTCGTTATTTTGGCTGACTTGTGCTATTTTACCGGGTGCTGAATTGCCCGCCCGAACCGCTTGCTGCTGCAAGCCACCGCATGGCACGTTGATGCCGACGGCAAGCGCATCGCCGTCGGGCGCAATGAGATTTTGGTACCTTAAATCAAGAGAAAATTATGTTAGATATTGTGTTATATGAACCTGAAATTCCACAAAATACCGGGAATATCATTCGACTGTGCGCCAATACGGGATTTCGCCTGCATCTTATCGAACCCCTTGGCTTTACTTGGGATGACAAACGCCTGCGCCGTTCCGGGCTGGATTATCATGAGTTTGCGCAGATTAAAAAGCACAAAACATTTGACCGTTTTATACAGTCGGAAAATCCGGCGCGTTTGTTTGCCATGACCACTAAAGGCGGACCGGCACACAGTGAAGTGCGGTTTGAATTGGGCGATTATTTAATGTTCGGTCCGGAAACGCGCGGTATTCCGATGACGATTTTAGACAATATGCCGATGGAACGTAAAATTCGGATCCCGATGACGGCAAACAGCCGCAGTATGAATTTATCCAATTCCGTTGCCGTGGCGGTCTATGAAGCTTGGCGCCAGTTAGGTTATCAAGGCGCAGTGAATATCAACCTTAAATGACAATAAGCAAAGAGAATGACATGACTGAGCTAAAACTGAACTATCACAAAACCCGGTTTCTGACCAGCGCCCCGACGATCAAGGCGCTGCCGCAGGATGAGGGCATTGAAATTGCCTTTGCCGGGCGTTCCAATGCGGGCAAATCCACCGCGCTGAATGCGCTGACTAACCAAAAAAATTTGGCGCGAACCTCCAAAACGCCGGGGCGCACTCAGCTAATTAATTTGTTTGAAGTGGAACCGCAGTGTAAGTTAGTAGATTTACCGGGCTACGGCTATGCCGCAGTGCCGGAACAAATGAAAATTCAGTGGCAGAAAGCCCTCGGCGAATATTTGCAGAAACGCGAATGCTTGGGTGGGCTGGTGGTGTTAATGGATATTCGTCATCCGCTTAAAGATTTGGATCAGCAAATGGTGGAATGGGCGGTGTCGGCGGAGTTAGCGGTGCTGATTTTACTGACTAAGGCCGATAAACTCAGTCAGAGTGCGCGCAGCAAACAGGTAAAAATGGTTCGTGAGGCGATTTTGCCGTTTCAGGGCGACATACAGGTGGAAGTGTTTTCTGCACAAAATAAAATCGGTATTGAACGGCTGTCGGCAAAACTGGATAGCTGGTTTGCCCCGCTTTTTGCGGCATAACATAGTATTTTTACGATCTTGATCGCAAAACAGCGTGCGTTCGATTTGTTTCGGCGCGCGCTGTTTTTATAGTAACTGCTAATTCGGTCATGTGAGAATTATTATGTCATTAGCTATTGTCTATAGTCGCGCATCTATGGGCGTACAGGCACCGCCGGTTACTATTGAAGTGCATTTGAGCAACGGTAAACCGGGTTTTACGCTGGTAGGGTTGCCAGAAAAAACTGTTAAGGAGGCGCAAGATCGGGTGCGCAGTGCGCTGTTGAACGCAAATTTTAAATACCCGCCGAAACGTATCACCGTCAACCTTGCGCCTGCCGATTTGCCGAAAGAGGGCGGACGCTTTGACTTACCGATTGCGGTGGGCATTCTGGCGGCATCCGGGCAAATAGCCGCAAAAAATTTACAGCGTTTCGAATTACTGGGCGAGCTGGCGCTGACCGGCAGTTTGCGCGGAGTGCATGGTGTGATTCCAGCGATATTGGCAGCGAAAAAGGTGGGGCGTAGTCTGATTATTGCCCGTCATAATGCGAACGAAGCGGCGCTGGTGTCCGATCAGGATTCTTATTTTGCTGATTCGCTGCTGGATGTCGCGCAATTTCTCAGCGATCAGGCGCCATTGCCGCTGGCGACCGTTGCCAATACGCCGAAGGCATCGGACTTGTCGAGCGAAAACCGCAAAGATTTAACCGATATCATCGGTCAGCAGCATGCGAAGCGGGCGCTGATTATTGCTGCTGCCGGTCAGCATAATCTATTATTTCTGGGGCCGCCGGGAACGGGAAAAACCATGTTGGCAAGCCGATTAACCGCATTGCTACCAGAAATGTCCGAGCAGGAAGCGATTGAAACCGCGTCGGTCACCAGTCTAGTGCAAAATGAACTGAATTTTCATAACTGGAAGCAGCGTCCGTTCCGTGCGCCGCATCACAGTGCCTCATTGCCAGCATTGGTGGGGGGCGGCACGTTACCTAAACCCGGCGAAATATCGCTGGCGCATAACGGCGTGCTGTTTTTGGATGAGCTGCCGGAATTCGAGCGCAAGGTGCTGGATGCTTTGCGTCAGCCGTTGGAAAGCGGCGAGATTATTATTTCCCGAGCCAATGCGAAAATTCGTTTTCCGGCGCGTTTTCAGCTGATTGCCGCGATGAATCCCAGCCCGACCGGACATTACACCGGGCAGCATAATCGCACTTCGCCGCAACAGGTGATGCGTTATCTGAACCGATTATCAGGGCCTTTTTTGGATCGTTTCGATTTGTCCATTGAAGTGCCGCTACTGCCACAGGGCGCGTTGCAACAGCTTGGTGAACGGGGCGAAAGCAGCGAAAAAGTGCGGTCGAAAATTTTACGGGTTCGTGAAATACAATTTGCCCGGGCAGGAAAAATCAATGCGCATCTCAGCGGCAGAGAAATTGAACGGGATTGTCGGCTTTGCCGCGATGATGCCGTATTTCTGGAAAATGCGCTGACTAAGCTGGGGCTGTCTGTCCGTGCTTATCACCGTATTTTGAAAGTCGCGCGCACAATCGCGGATCTCAATCAGGAGTCGCAAATTGCTCGCCCGCATTTGGCGGAAGCGCTGGGATATCGTGCGATGGACCGACTGTTGCAGAAGCTGTCGAATAATCTGTAAGGCGGCATTGCTCGCTTAAATTGGTCGGCAGAACCGAATGTTATTTCGGTATGCCGCGTAGCAGCGGAATAGCCGTAAACGGCGGTGCGGAGGTCGGCGCCGGTTGGGTGTTAAACAGCATAATAAACGGTTTCGGCGGAACGACTTTTTCATGCCGCCACAGGCTGCCGATACCGACCAGCTGAATATCGGTCGGTAAATGGCGAATGCCCGCCTGTAATACGGCAACGGTATTTTTGCGCGGATGACCGATAGCAATGGCGCTACCGTGCTTGCGGGCGTAATGCAGCGCATTATTGAATTGGCGCTGAACGTCGGCGAAATTATCACTATCATCGAGAAAAATATGCCGATCCAGCGATATCACGCCCTGCTGTGCGGCGATTTTGCCAGCTACCGAGCGTCCGATTGTGCGGCTGTCGAGAAAAAACAGATGTTGTGCGTGCAGCGCGCTCATTAGTTTGGTCATTAAATCCGTATCCGCAGTAGCTGCGCTGCCCATGTGGTTATTCATGCCGATAGCGTGGGAAACAATGTTTTTAGCATTTTGCACTCGCCGGTTGACTTCATCCTGACTCATGCCCAGCGTCAGCCCGCCGGGTTCGATTTTCTGGTTGCTTAACGGTTGCATCGGCATGTGGATCAGAATATCGCGTCCTTGTTGCTGAGCCTGCCGATTGCGTTGCTCGGCATAGGGTGCGGAAGGAATAATTGCCACCGAGACTTCTTTCGGTAGCGCGTAAATAGCGGCATCTTCCCTTGCACGATAACCGATATCATCGATTACAATGGCAAGCTGTCCGTGGTTTGCACCCATCGTCGGAGAACAGAAAAAGGCTGCGCAAATCATTGAAATTTTGACCGCACTTTGTATGGTTTTTTTTATCATCTCAACCAGCCCGTAGGATTGACCGCTACACCTTTGCGGCGAATTTCAAAATAAAGCCCGCTGCGCGCCTGACCGCCGGACGAGCCGACTTCCGCGATTTTTTGTCCGGCTCTGACCAACTGCCCTTCTTTTACCGACACCGCTTGATTATAACCGTACAGGCTGAGATCATTTTCCCCGTGTTTGACGATCACCATCAAACCGTATCCCTGTAGCCAGCTAGATAAAATCACTCGCCCGTCGGCAATGGCTTTAACCGGTGTGCCGCTTCCCGCACCGATGACGATACCTTTCCATTTCAGCTCGCCCATTTGGCTGGAACCGAAACTGTTGAGGATTTTACCCGACACCGGAGAAGCATATTGTTTTCTCGGTTGCCCTAATCCGCCGGAGCCGGACAGCAGCTGTTTTTCTTGTGCGGTTGGGGTGTAAGGTTTCTGGTTTTTCCGTTCTTCCTGCCGCTGTTTTTGTGCCAGCGCTTCGCGTTCGCGTTTTTCCTGTTCGCGAGCTGCCTGTTCCGCCCGTTGAATCTGGCGGCGTAAGGCGTTTTCGTTGGCTTTCAGTGTGTCCAGTTTATTTTGATCCCGCGCCAGACTGCGATTTAACTGGTTCAGTGTAGATTGCCGTTCGCGTTGGACTTTCTGCAAATCCTGCTGTTGTTTTTTCTGGCTGGCTAATTGATTTTGATGGGCTTTTTGCTGTTCCTGCACCGTAAGTTTATCCTGCGCCAGTTGCAATTGCGTGGCTTTCAGCTCTTCAATCAGCACCAGTCGCGCCTGATTCATATGGTCATAATAGGCTTTCATGCGTTCGGCTTTTTGCGCATCTTCGGAAAACAATTTTTCCAGCGTAGTAGGATTGATGCCCGAACGATACATCGCATCCAATTGTTTTGCCAATTTATTTTTCTGCGCCGCTTCTTGTTTTTCCAGCTGTTTGATTTGTTTGTCGGTATCAGCGATCGTCTTACGGATTTCTTTCAGATCCGATTCGGTCTGGCGCAGTTCACCGAGTACGCCGTTAATTCGGGTTTCCTGATTTTTTAAGGTGGATTGCAGTTTGTTTTGTTCCCGCTTTTGTTCGGCGATTTTTTGTTCCTGTTGTTTGATTTGCTGCTGGATTTTAGACAAGTCATTGCCGTGTACCGAAAACGACAATACGATTCCGGCACAGAAAAGTGCGGTGAGTTTTTTTATTGTTTTGCTTATTTTGAGTGACAACGGCATACCCAAATCCTGAATTTCCAACCGAGGGATAAATATATCATTATTTGCCTTCAGGCTCTAAATATTCCTGTGTAAAATTCCTGTAAATTCTTGCGGAAGATCAGGAAAGCACCGCTTTTCGCTTTTAAAAGCAGGAAAATTTTGCTATAAAGTGCCCAGTATTTTTTATTCGACACGAGGAGATTTTTTTATGGAATTAGTATTTATTCGCCACGGTTTTAGTGAGTGGAATGCTAAAAACTTATTTACCGGCTGGCGCGATGTAAACCTGACCGAACGCGGTGTGGAAGAAGCGAAAGCGGCCGGTAAAAAATTATTGGATGCTGGCTATGAATTTGATATTGCGTTCACTTCCGTGTTAACCCGCGCGATCAAAACTTGTAACATCGTGTTGGAAGAATCTCGTCAGTTATGGATTCCGCAGGTGAAGAGCTGGCGCTTGAATGAACGTCATTACGGCGAATTGCAGGGATTAGACAAAAAAGCCACAGCGGAAAAATATGGTGACGAACAGGTGCATATTTGGCGTCGTTCTTATGACACGTTGCCACCGTTGTTGGACCCGAAAGATCCGAATTCCGCCCATAATGACCGCCGTTATGCGCATTTACCGGCCGATGTGATTCCAGACGGTGAAAATCTGAAAGTAACCTTGGAACGCGTACTGCCGTTCTGGGAAGATCAGATTGCGCCGGCGTTGCTGTCTGGCAAACGCGTCCTGGTTACCGCGCACGGTAACTCGCTGCGCGCACTGGCAAAACACATTATCGGTATTTCCGATGCGGATATTATGGATTTTGAAATTCCGACCGGTCAGCCGTTAGTGTTGAAACTGGATGATAAATTAAACTTTGTGGATAAATTCTATCTGTAAGTGATGATGTGATAAAGATTCCCCGTATGAATGCGGGGAATTTTTTTGCAGTCAACACAGGTATGATAGGCAAAAGTGCGGTGCAAATTCACTGAGTTTTATGCCTGATTGCAGCTTTCAAACCAGCTTTCCAGAATCAAGCAGGCGGAAATGCCGTCCACTTTGCCTTTTTCCAGGGCGCGGTAGCCGCCGCGGGTAAAGATTTCACTTCTTGCTTCAGTTGTGGTCAGACGTTCGTCTTGTAATTCCACACGAATGCCAAAACGACCGTGCAGGCGATTGGCAAATTTTCTGGCGCGCGCCGTCAGCGCTTGTTCCGTGCCGTCCATATTCAGCGGCAAACCGACAACGATAATATCCGGCTGCCATTCACGCAGACATTTTTCGATTTTCGCCCAGTCTGGAATGCCGTCCTGCGCTTTAAATGCCGGCAGCGCTTGCGCCGTTGCTGTGACGCTTTGTCCGACGGCGCAACCGATGCTGCGGGTACCGAAATCAAAAGCGAGTGCAGTGAGCGTCATTAACAATGCCCCGCCTGATAAGCAAAGTTGTGATTATGGATGCCCAGCAGCAGATTGGCTTCCAGCCAGCGTTCTTCGCAAGGCACATCAAATAAAATCCGTTCGTTGGCAGGCGCGATCAGCCAGTCGTTGTTGGCGATCTCCTGTTCCAGCTGCTCCGGCGACCAGCTGGCGCAGCCGAGCGCGACCAAGTATTTGTGCGGTGCCAAGGGGGTGCCGAAGCTGTCGATGACATCTGCTGAGGTGGTCAGATATAAGTTATCGGTAACTTTATAGCTGTGCTGGAACGGGCGCGGTGCGGCGGTATGCAGAATAAAGCCACGTTCAAGGTTCGTCGGGCCGCCCGCCAATACCAGTTCGTTAGGATAACGACGGTTATCCGCCATCATAAAATTCATTTTCGCACACAGTTCGGCAATACTTAAATCCGTCGGTCGGGTCAGTACCAGCCCCATAGCGCCTTGTTCGTTATGCTCGCAGATATACACCACGGAACGATTGAAATATTCATCCTCCAGATGCGGCATCGCGATAAGAAAGTGATTCTGTAGTTCCATATCTCTTGTATCTCAATAAATTAAGCCAAATCACCGAAACAAACCTGCAAGGCGCTGATCGCCGTTAACGCTGCGGTTTCGGTGCGTAATATGCGTTTGCCCAACAGCACTTCGGTAAAGCCCTGTTGTTCTGTTTGCGCGATTTCTTGCGCCGATAAGCCGCCTTCCGAGCCAATCAGCAGACGCACGCCCGCCGGCGGAATGTTCGGCAGACTACGGATGCTGTATTGCGCCCGTGGATGCAGGTTGAGTTTCAGGCTGCCGTCTTGTTCTGCGCACCAGTCCTGCAAGTTCATCATCGGGCGAATCTGCGGAATCACATTACGTCCGCATTGTTCGCAGGCTGCGATAGCAATTTTCCGCCACTGGCGGATTTTTTTCTCCATGCGTTCGTCATCCAGCTTCACACCGCAGCGTTCCGACCATAAGGGCGTGATAATATTGACCCCGAGTTCGACGGATTTTTGGATAGTAAACTCCATTTTCTCCCCGCGTGAAATAACCTGTCCTAGATGAATATGCAGATTGCTTTCGCGATCATCAAGGCATCGTTGGTTGATTTTTGCTTCGACGGCTTTTTTATCCGCACGGATAATCGTCGCCCTATAAATATGGTTGCTGCCGTCGAATAATTCAAGCTGCTCGCCCGCTTGCATACGCAGCACGCGCCCCACATGATTAGCGGCATCTTCGCTGAGCTGGCAGCGGCTTGTTTCGGTCAACGGTTCGGGATGATAAATTCTGGGTATTCTCATAATTATTCGGAATTAAAAAATTTGCCTTATCATAACAGAAATAAAAAAACGGTGAAAAAATTCACCGCACTTTATTGAATATTCGTTATCGCCGTCGTTATTTTACGACGGTGATCGTCCATTTGGCGTCATCGATCTGTTCAAAATCCGTGACTGTATAACCTTCTTCTGCCGCCCAGTTCGGAATGGCTTCCGTTGCTTGAGTGCAGTCAAATTCAATTTGCAGACCGTCACCCTTAGCTAAGGTTGCCATTGCCGCTTTTGCCTCGACTAATGGAAACGGGCAAACTAATCCCGTGGTTTTTAGTTTTACGATCATATTGTTCTCCTTATGGTGCGTTAAATGATATTTGCGCTAATTTAAGTTGCTGCGGGCGGATAATGGTGAAATAGGCGGCAACCCAAGTGCCTGCGATCATTACCGGCAATGCCAGCCAGCCTTGCCAAGAGAAAAAGGCGGTTTCCACCAAGCCGTTACCGATAGAACAGCCACCCGCCAGTGTCGCGCCGATACCCATTAGCATACCGCCGACTGCGCTGCGTAACAGCGTGGTGACGTCTGGCACGCGGAAACGGAATTCGTTACTGCCTTTTGCCGCAATGAACGAACCGACGAAAATGCCTAACACCAGATAAACGCCCCAGTTAATGAATTTGCTTTCGCCGGTGATCAGATACTGCATAATGTTGGCGGACGGTCCGGTGATTCCCAATCCGAATTCCCGCCCAGTCGCCACACTTAACGGCCAAGCTGCCAGTGCGATTAAGCCGACCAAGATTGCGGTGAAGAACGGATCCCAGCGTTTTTCAAATAAAAGGTGCGCCAGACCGGTTTTTTTCGGTTTTAGTGCGGCCAGCTTAGCTCGTGGCTTGGTAAGATGGCGGAAAACGTAAAATAAGGTTACAGCGCTTAATAGGGTGACTAGCCACCACGGGGAAATGCCGAGAGAATCGTAAATTGTGCGGTGTTCAATCGTTATACCGCGCAAGGCGTCGTTAAATGCCCCTAACGGTCCGCTGCGCATCATGGCGCTGAGCAGCATGTAAGTGAATAAAGCCACCCAACTGCCGATCAATCCCTCACCTGCGCGATACCATGTGCCGGTGGCGCACCCGCCCGCCAGCACGATACCGATGCCGAATACGAAAGCACCGAGCAATACCGCGAAAAACGCCAGATTCTCCGCCGGTTCAACACTGAGCAGACCGCTTTGTTTTAAGGCGAAAAACCCCACTGATTGAATGCTGACGGCAATCAGCAAAGCGATAAACATTTTATTGCTTTTGGTGATATATAAATCGCGGAATGCGCCGGTAATGCAAAAACGCCCGCGCTGCATCACAAAACCCAGCAGCATGCCGCATAAAAGTCCGCTGAACATAATAAAAACTCCTGTCATGACACAAATAATAAAAGTGCGTTATTATCGGCAAAGCGCTTTGCACGACGCCAATAATTTTTGCTTCGTAGTTATAATAATTTGTTATTAAACGAATGAGAAAATAGCACAAATAAAGCTGAAAAGTGCGGTGAAAAATCTGATAAAATAGATGCCGTTTGAAGTGATATCTTAAAGGTAAGGGTTGAGTTATCGAAAACTGGCAACGGGGCTTTGTGCTGCATCGCCGTGCTTACGGCGAGACAAGTTTATTGGTGGATGTGTTTACCGAGGAAACGGGACGTTTGACGCTGCTGGCAAAAGGGGCGCGGGCAAAACGTTCGCCCCAGAAGGGCATTTTGCAACCCTTTACCCCGCTGCTGCTGCGCTGGAGCGGGCGCGGCGAGCTGAAAACGTTAACCAAAGCGGAACCTGCTGCCATTAGTCTGCCGCTGCGAACCGAGGCGCTTTACAGCGGATTTTATGTGAATGAGCTGATTATGCGTTTGCTGGCGGCGGAAACCGCCTATCCGCAATTGTTTCAGGATTATCTGCACTGTCTGACTGCGCTTGCCGCTGCGCCCGAGCAGCTTGAAAGCGGTTTGCGCCGGTTTGAGTTCCGTTTGTTACATACCATGGGATACGGTGTGGATTTTTGTCATTGCGCGGGTTCCGGCGAGCCGGTGGATGCAGATATGACCTATCGTTATCGGGCAGAAAAAGGCTTTATCGCTTCACTAATCAAAGACAATCTCACTTTTTACGGGCGGGAGTTGCTTGCTTTTGCGCGACAGGAATTTACTGATCCCGCCGTACTACAGGCGGCGAAACGTTTTATCCGAATTGCGCTGAAACCCTATTTGGGCGCAAAACCGCTGAAAAGCCGCGAACTGTTTACTCAATCCGTTTTATATCGAAGATAAATCATGGCGTTATTTTATACCCCGCAGAAAAATACAAAGTCGGTGCCGGCATTTGAGGCGAATATTCTGGAATTGGACTATCAGGGCTTGGGCGTGGCGAGAGTCAACGGCAAAACTTGGTTTGTGGAAAATGCGTTGCCCGGCGAGACCGTGCGGGTTGCCGTGCTTGAGGAAAAGCGGCAATACGGAAAAGGACGGGCGGTGAACATTCTGCATGCTGCGCCGGAGCGCTGTTTGCCGCGTTGTGCTTATTATCAGCAATGCGGCGGCTGTCAAGGGCAACATATCGCCATCGCGTTGCAGCGTCGGGCGAAACAGAATGCGCTGTTTCAGCGCTTGCGCAAATTGCAGCCGCAGGGCATCGAATTTATGCCGATGATCGTCGGCGAACCTTGGCATTATCGCCGTCGGGCGCATTTTGCCATACGCTGTAACGGCAAGCATAACGGCGTCGCGCTGGGGTTTCGGCGCAAAAACTCGCAACAGATTGTACCGATTACAGGCTGCGCGGTGCTGGAAGCGCCGATTAACGATTTACTGCCGAAACTGACCGCACTTTTTGCCCATTGGTCGCAGCCGAAATTGCTGGGACATCTGGAACTGACCGTCGCCGATAACGGACTGGCACTGTTGCTGCGCCAGCGTGGAAATCTGGCGAAAACCGACCGCACTTTACTGCAACGGCTTGCCGAGCAGCAGAATTTGATGTTGTTTGTGCAGGATGACGAGCGCATTGAACAGTTGCACGGCGAATCACCTTATTATCAGCTGAACGACGATCTGCGCCTACAGTTTGATATTGCGGATTTTATTCAAGTTAACGCCGCGCTGAACCGGCGAATGGTTGACACCGCGCTGGACTGGCTGGCGCTCACGAAACAGGATAACGTGCTGGATTTATTCTGCGGCATGGGTAATTTCACGCTGCCTATCAGCCGACTGGCGAAAAGTGCGGTCGGTATTGAGGGTGTTTCCGCGATGGTGGAAAAAGCGGTAAAAAATGCGGAACGAAATAATTGCACTAATGTCCAATTTTACCGAGGGGATCTCGACCAACCGTTTATACGACAACAGTGGTCAAAACGCGAATTCAATAAGATTTTGCTTGATCCGCCGCGCAGTGGTGCCGCATTCGCACTCAATGCGCTGTGCGGTTTAGGCGCGGAAAAAATCCTTTATGTCTCTTGTAATCCCGCGACGCTGCTGCGGGATGCGGAAATCTTATTGAATTCAGGTTATCAGTTGAAACGAACGGCGATGATCGATATGTTTCCGCATACGGGACATTTGGAAAGCATCAGCCTGTTTGAAAAACGACAATAGGAAGAAATTATGGTTGCTGTACGCGGATCGCATTTATTAAATCCAAAGGATTTTGTGATTGAGAAATGGTGTGCCGGGTTGGCGCTGCCGCAAAACGTAGAACAAACGCTGGTTAAAGCGTGGCATTATTCGCAGGATAATATTGCACAAAAACCGAACGGCGATGCGCCGGGCGAGTATTGCTCGCTGCACGGTGGCGTAGAAATGGTGGAAATTCTGCATAGTTTGAATATGGATGCCGACAGCCTGATTACGGCGATGCTTTATCCCATCGTGCATTATAATATCGTCGATCTGGCGCAGATTAAGGAAAATTTCGGGGCGAAAATCAGCAAACTGGTGAAAGGCGTGATTGAAATGGATAATATCCGCCAGCTCAATGCCAGCCATTCCGCCGACAGTTTGCAGGTGGATAATGTGCGCCGTATGTTGCTTGCCATGGTGGATGATTTCCGTTGTGTGATCATTAAATTAGCGGAACGAATCGTGTACCTGCGCGATGCGGAAAAGTGCGGTTCGGAAGAAGAAAAAGTATTGGCGGCAAAAGAATGTTCCAATATTTATGCTCCGCTCGCCAATCGGCTTGGGATCGGGCAACTGAAATGGGAGCTGGAAGATTATTGTTTCCGCTATTTGCATCCGGATCAATACCATATTATTGCGAAACTGCTAAAAGAGCGCCGTTTGGATCGGGAACAGTATATCGCCGATTTTGTGGCGGAATTAACCGGTTATCTGAAAGAGAATATCGATCAGGTCGAAGTGTACGGGCGTCCGAAGCATATTTACAGCATTTGGCGCAAAATGCAGAAAAAGCATTTGGAATTCAGTGATTTGTATGATGTGCGCGCGGTGCGAATCATTGTGCAGAAACTACAGGATTGTTATTCCGCACTGGGTATTGTGCATACCCATTTCAAACATTTGCCGAAAGAATTTGACGATTATGTCGCCAATCCGAAGCCGAACGGTTATCAATCGATTCATACGGTGGTGCTAGGCAAGGGCGGCAAGCCTATCGAAGTGCAGATTCGCACCCAGCAAATGCACGATGATGCGGAACTTGGCGTGGCAGCACACTGGAAATATAAAGAAGGGTTGACCGGTCGTTCCGCTTATGAAGATAAAATCGCATGGCTGCGCAAACTGTTGGCATGGCAGGATGATATTACCGATTCTGGCGAGGTGATGGCGGAGCTGCGCAGTCAGGTGTTTGATGATCGGGTGTATGTGTTTACCCCAAAAGGCGAAGTGGTGGATTTGCCAAGCGGTTCGACGCCGCTGGATTTTGCTTACGCCATTCACAGCGAAATCGGACATCGTTGTATCGGTGCCAAAGTCGGCGGACGGATTGTGCCGTTCACCTATCAGCTACAAATGGGCGATCAAATCGATATTATCACGCAAAAAACGCCGAATCCGAGCCGCGACTGGCTGAACCCGAATCTGGGCTTTACCCACACGGCGAAAGCGCGGGCAAAAATTCATGCTTGGTTTAAAAAACTGGATCGCGATAAGAATATTCCTGCTGGTAAAGAATTATTAGAAAACGAAATTACTCGGCTGGGTTTGAGTTTGAAGCAGGTCGAACAGCATGCGTTACCGCGTTATAACCTGAAAAATCTGGATGATTTGTATGCTGGCATCGGCGGCGGCGATATTCGTTTGAATCAGTTGGTGAATTTTTTACAGAATAAGCTGATTAAAACCACGGCACAGGAAGTCGACGCAGAAATTTTGCGCCATGTAGCAAATAAAGGCGCGAGCAATACGCAGCAGAAAAACGATGATAAAAAAGGTTATGTCATCGTTGAAGGCGTAGGCAATCTGATGCACCATATTGCACGTTGCTGCCAGCCGATTCCGGGTGATGATATTGTCGGTTATATTACCATGGGACGCGGTATTTCCATTCACCGCAGCGATTGCGAACAGTTTATGGAGCTGCAAAACTCTCATCCGGAACGAGTGGTGGAGTCGGTATGGGGCGACAATTACGCTAGCGGTTTTCGCATCAGTATTCGGATTATTTCCAGCGATCGCAACGGCTTGCTGCGGGATATTACCACCGTGCTGGCAAATGAGAAAATCAGTGTACTCGGTGTATCCAGTCGTACGGACACCAAGCGGCAAGTGGCGACCATCGATATGGAAATTGAGCTGAACAATGTGCAGATTTTGAGTAAAATTCTGGCGCGTTTAGCTAAACTGGACGATGTGATTGAAGCCAAACGTCTTTAAATAATAAGGAATTGTATGCAGAAAACCACAGGGTTAACCCACCTGATAAAATCAACCGGCTATTCATTAAAAGGATTAAAAAGTGCGGTCAAATATGAGACCGCTTTTCGCCATGAATTGCTTTTGGCAATAGTGCTGATTCCGCTGGCGTTCTGGCTTGGGCGGGATCACATTGAGATTGCGCTGATGGTCGGTTCCGTGTTGATGGTGCTGGTGGTGGAATTATTAAATAGTGCGCTGGAAGCGGTTGTCGATCGAATCGGAACGGAATATCACGAACTGTCCGGACGCGCGAAGGATTTGGGTTCGGCGGCGGTGTTTGTGGCGCTGACGCTAATGGTGATTGTATGGGGACTAATGCTGTTTTGCTGACCGTAAAACAGTAAAAAACGAAACAGGGCATACACGAATATGCCCTGTTTTGCTTATTGGCTTAAGGGTTTTGTGCTCGGGTTAAATGTTTAAGTGCGGCGAAAAATACGATAACCAGAAAGAAATAGAAAATATTACCCGAATTATGGGTAAAAAATCCCTGACTGACACAGTAAAACATCACCGACAGAATATGCACGATGCCGAGCGCCGCTACGGTGCGTGCTTCGATTGAGGTGTTTGACAGGCTGCGGATAAAATAGCGCATCGGCACCAGCATAATACCCAGTAGCCCCAATAAACCGAGTACACCGCGTTTGGCCAGCTCATCTAAATATTGGTTATGCGCGTGATTAAAAATAGCAGCCTGTTTATTGATTATTTTCTGTGCGGCGTATTTTTTTGACTGCTCCGCCACTCCGGCGGTTCCCCAACCTAAAAGTGGCTTTTCTTGCGCCATTAACAGCGCGCCTTTCCACATATCGAAACGCGCGCCGACAGAAGTTGCGCCGTTATTTTTGTCAAAATAGGCGACGATCTCGTTGTTGGCTTTTTTAATGCGGTTCATCACCTGCGTATTCGGTAGTGAAAGAGCCGTGATGACGCCGATAAGAATCACGCAGCAGATGCCGGTTAAAAACGGTTTGCTCAGATTTTTACGATAGAGCAGCACAATGACGGCGATAATAAACGGCAGTCCGATCCAGCCGCCGCGCGCGGTAGAAAGAAAACTGCCGAGTATGCCGAACAGCGTCGCCACAGTGCAGAGTACGGCGAGCTTATATTGTTTGTGGGCGGCGAAATACAAGGCGATGACCAGCGAAAACATGCCCAGCGACATGGCAATATCGCCACCTTGAATGTGCATGGTACGCGGTGAATAAGCCATCGACGCACCGAGATAAAAGCGATCATACAAGGCGACCAATCCTGTGATCAGCGCGCCGACGGGAATGCTGTAAGCCAGCACTTTGAAACGAATTGGGTAATGGAACAGCAGCAGGAGTAACGGTAACAAAAAAATAACTCGGCTGGGGTTGTCCAGTTCTCTGGCTTTGCCGCCGTTGATCAGTAACGACAACAGGAAAATGGAAAAATAAAACACATAAGCGACAATCAGTTGTTTTTCGTCAGCGGGAACCGACCAGCGCGGTTTTCGGCTGAGAAAATAAATAAAATACGCAAACGCGATCACCATTAACAGAAACGGTGAAAAATTATGTCCGCCTTTGACGCTTAATACGGAAAGAAAGAAAAAACCGACGGCGAAATTAACCAGCCAAGTAAGCCTATTGCCTTTTAGAAGAGACATATTACCCCACAAAATTTACGCGTAAAAAAAACCGCACTTTTAAAGTGCGGCTTTATTTTAGACTATTTCTGAAAATTATAATACATCAATACAGTTTAAATCTTGGAAGGATTTTTCCAGACGTTTAGACATGGATTCTTCCGATTTACGCAGCCAAACACGCGGATCATAGTATTTTTTGTTCGGTGCGTCAGGGCCTTCAGGATTACCCAGCTGACCTTGCAGGTAAGCCTCGTTAGCTTTGTAGAAGTTCAGAATACCTTCCCATGCCGCCCATTGGGTATCGGTGTCGATATTCATTTTGATCGCACCGTAGCTAATGGCTTCACGAATTTCTTCAGTGGAAGAACCAGAACCGCCGTGGAAGACAAAGTTAATCGGTTTTGCTGGCAGATTACGTTCTTTTGCTACGAATTCTTGCGATGCGCCTAAAATAGACGGTTTTAATTTTACATTACCCGGTTTATACACACCATGTACGTTACCGAATGCAGCGGCAACGGTGAAACGCGGGCTGACCGGATGCAGCTGATCATACACGTAAAGCACATCTTCCGGCTGAGTGTAAAGGCGGGATTCATCCACACCGCTGTTATCCACGCCGTCTTCTTCGCCGCCGGTGATACCGATTTCGATTTCAAGGGTCATACCTAATTTTGACATGCGTTCCAGATATTGACGGCAGGTTGCCATGTTTTCTTCCATCGGTTCTTCAGAAAGGTCGAGCATGTGGGAAGAGAATAACGGTTTGCCGGTTTCGGCAAAATGTTTTTCTCCAGCATCCAGTAAGCCGTCGATCCACGGCAGTAATTTTTTGGCGCAGTGGTCAGTATGCAGGATAACCGGCACGCCGTATTCTGCGGCTAATGTATGCACCTGTTTGGCTCCGGCAATGGCACCCAGCACATCAGGACGAATACCGCTCGCTGGTTTAATGCCTTTACCTGCATAGAATTGCGCGCCGCCGTTGGAGAACTGAATAATAACCGGCGCTTTAACCCGTGCTGCAGTTTCCAGAACGGTATTGACGCTGTCGCTGCCGACACAGTTGACGGCCGGGATTGCAAAGTTGTTTTCTTTCGCATAAGCGAAGATTTTTTGTACGTCATCACCTGTTACGACGCCCGGTTTTACGATATCTAATAATTTTGCCATTTTTTGCTTCCTATGATTGTTTGAAATTGGTCGGAACGATGCGCGCGGTCACTGCGAACAGCGCGCATCACATAAGGTGGATTAGCCGTTGGCGCGTTTTTCCAGAATTTCTACCGCCGGTAAAACTTTGCCTTCTACGAATTCTAAGAACGCGCCGCCGCCGGTAGAAATATAGGAGATTTTATCCGCGATACCGAATAAATCAATGGCGGCCAAGGTATCACCGCCGCCGGCAATGGAGAATGCACCGTTTGCAGTGGCTTCGGCAATAGCGTTGGCAACCACTTCGGTACCTTTGCGGAAGTTCGGGAATTCAAACACGCCGACTGGACCGTTCCACAAAATTGTTTTCGCATTACGGATAATGTCTGCCAGCTGTGCTGCGGATTTATCACCAATATCGAAAATAGACTCGTCCGCTGCAACCTGGTCAACGGCTTTTTCAGTTGCCGCCGCAGTTTCGGAAAATTCGGTGCCGACACGGACATCCACCGGTACTGGAATATCGGTCGCTTTAGACAGGCGCTGCGCTTCCGGAATTAAATCCGCTTCGTACAGAGATTTACCCACATTGTTGCCTGCTGCCGCAATAAAGGTGTTGGCGATACCGCCGCCGACGATCAACTGATCGGCAATCTTGGCAAGGGAATCTAGCACGGTCAGTTTTGTAGAGACTTTCGAACCGCCCACAATCGCCAACATCGGACGTTGTGGTTGTTTCAACGCTTTACCTAAAGCATCTAATTCCGCTGCCAACAATGGACCGGCACAGGCAACCGGCGCATATTCAGCCACACCGTAAGTGGATGCCTGCGCGCGGTGTGCGGTACCGAACGCATCCATGACGAATACATCACAAAGTGCGGCGTATTTTTTGCCCAATTCGGCATCGTTTTTCTTTTCGCCTTTGTTAATTCGCACATTTTCCAGCACTACGATTTCGCCGGCGTTCACTTCAACGCCGTTTAGATAATCGCGCACCAAACGAACCGGCACGCCTAAATCGGAATTATTTAAGTAATCGACCACCGGTTGCAGCGAATCTTCAGGTTTGAATTCGCCCTCGGTCGGACGGCCTAAATGGGAGGTTACCATGACTTTCGCGCCTTTTTGCAGCGCAAGTTTTAAGGTTGGAATGGTGGCGCGGATACGCGCGTCGGACGTGACTTTACCGTCTTTTACCGGTACGTTCAGATCGGCGCGAATAAAGACGCGTTTACCTGTTAAATCTAGGTCGGCCATTTTAATTACTGACATAATTTACCCTCTTGGTTGGTTAAAATTAAAAAATATACATACTGCCGTGCATTATACTCACTTATTCCCCCTGATGTAACGGGTCTAGATCAAATTCTCACCATTATTCCCGTTCTTAAATGAATTCTTTCTAATTGATTAGATAAATGACATATTTTTTTCAATATTCGGAGCGAAAGTTTATATGTGCGTTATCAAATGAAGAAAAAGTTTAAAAAATCGACCGCACTTTTGCGTCGCACTGCATGGAAAACGGTGATGTAAATGATATTTATCGCCGTTGATATATTTATATGGAATATTAAATGCGATTTTTTTATTTCTGCGGTTAAATTTTTGATGGTTAAATGCAGTGAACCTGATAACAGGCATAATTTGAAGCATATATTTATAACAACAATCGACACAACATCAACCGACAACCGAAGGAGAGAATATGCAACGCGTTCTTTCATATTTTAGGCTACCGGCGTCGCTGGGGCGGAAAACTGCGCTGATTATCACCGCACTTACGGCGCTGTCCGGCGCGCAGGCGACAACCATCTTGAATGTCTCTTATGATCCCACCCGTGAGCTGTACAAAGAGTACAACCAACTGTTTGAGCAACATTGGCGACAAACCGGCGGAGACAACATCACCGTTCGCACTTCGCACGGCGGCTCCGGCAAACAAGCGCGCTCGGTGATCGACGGCTTGCAAGCGGATGTGGTCACGCTGGCGCTGGCGGGCGATATTGATGCCATTAACAGCCGACAGCCACTGATTGCGCCGGATTGGCAGGATAAGTTTGCTGACAACAGTACGCCTTATACCTCCACCATTGTCTTTTTAGTGCGCAAGGGCAACCCGAAACAGATCCATGACTGGGACGATTTAGTGCGTGAAGGAATTGAAGTGATTACGCCGAATCCGAAAACCTCCGGCGGTGCGCGTTGGAATTTCTTGGCAGCATGGGCTTTTGCCAAGCAGAAATACGGCAGTGACGATAAGGCGTTAGCCTTTGTCAGCGAGATTTATCGTCATGTGCCGGTATTAGATACCGGCGCGCGCGGTGCGACCACCAGTTTTGTTCAGCGCGGGCTGGGCGATGTGCTGCTGGCTTGGGAAAACGAAGCCTATTTGGCATTGGCGGAACAAGGTGGCGATGCGTTTGAAATTGTCACTCCGTCTCTTTCTATTCTGGCGGAACCGCCGGTGGCGGTGGTCGATGCCGTGGTGGATAAAAAAGGCACGCGCCAACAGGCGCAGGCTTATCTGCAATATTTATACAGCGATGAGGCGCAGCATGTTATCGCCAAACATTTTTATCGCCCGCGCAATCCTGCGATTTTAGCGCAATACAGTGACCGCTTCCCGCCATTGACGTTAGTGAACATTAATCAGGCTTTTGGCGGTTGGGCGCAGGTGCAAAAGACTTATTTTGATGACGGCGGGGTATTTGATCAGATTTTTGCTCAGATTAACGAATGATTAGGAGAGGCTTCCACTTGGGCGGAGGCTGTTCAAGGAGTGATTTATGACAGCGGCACCCCGCATTATTCCCGGATTTAAATTATCGTTGGGTTATACGATCAGCTTTTTAAGCCTGATCGTATTAATCCCTTTGTTTTCTCTGTTTGTATTTTCCATGCAGATTAGCTGGCAGGAATTCGTACGGCTGATCACCGGCAAACAGCTGCTGCTATCCCTGTGGTTGTCCTTGCGTACGGCATTCAGTGCAGCATTACTCAATACTTTGCTAGGCGGCGTGCTAGCGTGGACCTTGGTGCGTTACCGTTTTGTCGGACGCAAATTCATGGACACCTTTATTGATATGCCGTTTGCTTTGCCGACGGCGGTTGCTGGCATTGCGTTAACCGCCATTTATGCACAAAACGGGATTATCGGTCAGCTGTTTTCTTTTAAGATCGCCTATACGCCCATCGGCATTACACTGGCGTTGTTGTTCGTTACCTTGCCTTTCGTGGTGCGTACGCTACAACCGGTATTGCAGGATTTGCCGAAAGATGTGGAGGAGGCGGCAACCATTCTGGGCGCTAACCGAATTCAGATTTTTATCCGCATCATTCTGCCCGCAATTCTGCCGGCATGGCTTATCGGTTTCACCCTTGCCTTTGCGCGCGCCATCGGCGAATACGGTTCAGTGGTATTTATCGCCGGTAACATTCCCTTTAAAACGGAAATTCTGCCCTTGCTGATTGTGGCAAAGCTGGATCAGTATAACTATGTGGCGGCCGCTATGATTGGCGTTATTATGCTACTGATTTCTTTCACACTGTTATTTATTATCAATATTATCCAGCACCGCCTTGCGCGTTTTGGCTCTTAAGGAACAATTATGTCATTGCATTCACAGAAATACAGCCCGGCGGCTTATGTGCTGATTGCCTTGTCGGTGGCGATTTTTCTTATTTTATTGGTATTACCGCTGCTGGTTGTGATCGCACAGGGATTCAGCGAAGGCTTTCCGGTGTTCTGGGCAACCATTCTTGAGCCGGATACCATTGCCGCGTTAAAACTTACGTTACTTGCCGCAGCGATCGCCATGCCGCTGAATGTGGTCTTCGGCGTGTTTGCCGCTTGGGCGGTGAGTAAATATGAATTTAGAGGTCGTCAGTTTCTGATCACCTTGATTGATTTACCGTTTTCCGTTTCGCCGATTGTGGCGGGATTGATTTACGTATTGCTGTTCGGCACCCAAAGCTGGTTATATCCTTATCTTGACACATGGGATATTCAGATCGTGTATGCCGTTCCAGGCATTGTGCTGGCGACTATTTTTGTGTCCGTCCCTTTTGTGGCGCGCGAGCTGATTCCCATCATGCAGGCGCAAGGCACGCAGGAAGAAGAAGCAGCCGCCGTGCTGGGCGCGAACGGCTGGCAGATTTTCCGCTATATCACCTTGCCGAACATCAAATGGGCGCTGCTGCACGGCGTAGTGCTTTGTACCGCGCGCGCACTGGGCGAATTCGGCGCGGTTTCGGTATTGTCGGGGCATATTCGCGGCTATACCAACACTTTGCCGCTGCATATTGAAATTCTTTATAACGAATATAACATTGTCGCCGCATTCAGCGTCGCCGTTTTATTGTTGCTGCTTTCGCTGGTATTGCTGCTGGCGCGCCAATGGACGGAAAGTAAACTCGGCAGAGAAGCGGCATAAGAGGAACAACATGAGCATTATTATTCGGGATATTCAAAAAACATTTGAAAATCTGACCGCACTTGACAAGATTAATTTTACTGTACGGGACGGTGAACTGGCTGCGCTGCTGGGACCGTCCGGCTGCGGCAAAACGACTTTACTGCGCATTATTGCCGGGTTGGAGGAGGCCGACAGCGGTACCATTTTATTCGGCGAACGGGATGTCAGCGGGCTGAGCGCAAAACAGCGGGACATCGGCTTTGTGTTTCAAAGTTATGCTCTGTTCCGGCACATGAACGTGGCGCAGAATGTGGCGTTCGGCTTGAAAGTCAAACCGAGGTCGGAACGCCTGAGTGACGACGAAATTCAGCGTAAGGTACGCGAATTGCTGGATTTGGTTCAGCTTAATCGCTTTGCCGGTTATTATCCCGATCAGCTTTCCGGCGGGCAGCGTCAGCGCGTGGCACTGGCACGCGCGTTAGCTACGCAGCCGAAAGTCCTGTTGCTTGACGAACCGTTTAGTGCGCTGGATGCGACGGTGCGCAAAGAACTGCGTCGCTGGCTGCGCGATTTTCATCATGAAATTAATGTCACCAGCTTATTTGTTACCCATGATCAGGATGAGGCCTTAGAAGTGGCGGATAAAATTATCCTGATGAACAAAGGCAAAGTAGAACAGGTGGGGACTCCGGAGGAAGTGTACAAACAACCGCAGACCGCATTTGTGGCGCATTTTCTGGGTGAAGTGAATGTGTTGCACGGCGTAATTGAGCAAAACCGGCTGCGCATCGGCGATTTTGTGCAGCCGCTCAACCGGCATCATCAGCCGCAATCGGTGATTGCCTACGTGCGCCCTCATGAAATCGGCATGAGTAAAGCGAAAAATGACAACGCCATGCAGGGCAATATCAGCCGTTTGCATACCGCCGGAGCGACGATTTTTGTTGAAGTACAGACTGCCCGCCATGAAAAACCGATCGAAGTGTCGATTAATCACGCCCAACTGGAACAAGAGGGCTTTGCGCCGGGTGACAGCGTGTATTTAACGCCGAAGTTAGTTAATATCTTCACGCGTGACGAATTAATTGAATTTATGATTTAAATCGCGACAAAACATCGCACTTAAATAAAAAGTGCGGTGTTTTTTTTCGCTGTTTTGGCATTATTGCGGTGTGGGCGGTCTGACCGCCGACGCGGTTAATACCCGGTGCGGCTGCGCGGACAGTCGATGACCTGCCAGCTCAAATCGTAGCAGATGAACAGTTCGTTGCGGCTGGCGCCGATATAAATATTCTTCAGCTGCGGATTATTCTTTTTCATCCACGCGAACAACTCGTTGCGGGATGACAGCTCATAGGCGGGGAATTTTAAGGTGTGGAACAGTTCCTGTTGTTTGGCAAAATAATCTTGTGCCTTATCAAAGGCACAGGCGCCGTGTTTTTCCCATTCACCTTGCAATAAATTGGCGCTTGGGCTTTCCGCTAAGAATTGCTCAATGACCTCCTGTTTCACCATCGGCAAATCGCCTTGACAGAAACGGGGCTGATCGGATACTCGGCGGGCAAATTTATTTTGCGGCCATAAACCGTGAATCACCCAACCGAACTGCTGAGTTTTACCGCATTGGTATTTCAGCGAGTTGGGCAGGTTTTCGCCGTATCGCTTGCGCTGAATATCGCAAAACGCCGGCGACCAAGACAGCACAAAGGTATAATAATGCGTCGGTGCTTTGGCGTTCTGCCCGATAGGATCATGTTGCATAATATAGTCGTAATCGCGCTCCACGACGGTGGAAACGGCTTGTTTCTGCTGCGAAAAATAGTACCAGCCCGCCAACAGAAACATAAAAAAGAACACCACAAAAATGGATAATTGCATCATGCGTTTTTGATTCATCTGTGCTTCGCCTTAAATGAGTATTTAATTTTTAATCCGTATTCTTTATAATGCCGCATTTTCTAACTTTCTTGGAGGAAATGATGGCGCTGCTGATTACCGACAAATGCACGAATTGCGATATGTGCCTGCCGGAATGCCCGAATGACGCCATTTCCGTCGGCGACGAGATCTATGTGATCGACCCGAATCTGTGCACGGAATGTGTCGGGCATTACGACACGCCGACTTGCCAAAAAGTTTGCCCGATAACCAACTGCATTAGAACCGACCCCGCACATACGGAAACAGAAGCCCAACTGTGGGAGCGCTTTGTGCTGATCCATCATGCCGATCAGCTGTAATGCGATTGCTCCGCCCATTTCGCCAATACAATTCCCGCTACCACTGCAACGTTCAGTCCGCTTTTCAGCGGATTAGTGCGTGATAAATTAAGGATATCGTCTTTTTCCTGCAATAGCTGTTCCGCGCCGCCGTCACTCAGCAGAAAAACCACTTTGTCAGCTAAAGGCAATGCGGCGGCGGATTTGCCCCGCTTCGCGCAGGTCGGACAGATCACCTGATAACCTGCCTGACGCAACAGGCTTAGCGCGCTTTCCGTGCTGTCGGTTTGCAACGGATGGATGTATTCCATACCGCCTTCCGCCACGCGCACGGCGGATGCCGCATTAAGTGCGTCGGGATCTGCCGTAACCACCGATTTTACGCCATAAAAAGCACAGCTGCGGATAATGGCGCCGAGATTATGGGCATTGCCGATGCCGTCCAGCAGAACGATACAATCGCGTTGGCGAGCAAGACTCAAATAGCCGGTCAGGGTGAACGGACGTTTTTTCTTCACCAACATGCAGATCCCGCCGTGATGTTCCGTGCCGCTGACTCGTTCAAGTTCGCGACCGTCCACTACATGATAGGCTTTTTTATTGCTGGCAAGATAGCTGAACAGTTCGCCGACACGGTGGGCAAGCTCAACCGTCGTCCACACCCGCACAATGCTTTCCGGACGTTCGGCAAAAAGCGCAAGACAGGCATTTTCACCATATACTTTGGTTTCTTCGGCCCGGTTTTTCTTAATTTTTTCTGGCGCACGTGGGGATAACGGTCCGGTTTTTTTCTCATAACCGAGCGTGCCAGCGCTTTTTAGGGTGACTTTGACATTGCCGGTGCCGCGTGCGTTTTCCATTTGCATTTCGGTGAACTGGCTCGGCGTGCGTGCCGTATCCCATGGCGTGCTGGCAGTGGCGCGTGCGGTATTTTTATCGCGTTTAAAGGCGGGTTTGTCCGATGTGCGGGCGCGTTCAAAGTGCGGTCGGGTTTGCCCCGGTTTTTTTGCCCGCTCTTTTTGGGCTAATGTGCGTTGGTTAAAACGATTCGAATGCTCTGCTGGCTGAAAGGTCGGTTTTTTTGCGTTCATAATGATTTGCCGCTAATAGATTGAAAAACAGTGATAAAGTGAGTAAAAAATATGCGCACTTTACGGGAAATTGTGAGCATTATAACGAAAAAAAACCTTTTTTCTACCCGCTTTAGCGGTAAATATTGTAAACTAGCCAACTAATTTCTCGTCGCGTCAATTATAGAGAACGATATATGTTGATAAATAAAACTAAACGAGCAATCCAACATCTTGAGTGCCTGCCCTGTCTGCCGCTACGGGCGGAACAGGTCGAATTTATCGAAAGCCCCGCCGCATTTAAAGCGCAAATTATTCAGCTGATCCGTCAGGCAACATCACGTATTTATATTACCGCACTGTACTGGCAGAACGATGAAGCTGGACAGCAGATTTTAGATGAAATTTACCGCGCCAGACAGGATAAGCCCGAACTGGATGTGAAAATTTTTGTCGATTGGCACCGTGCGCAACGCAATCTGCTCGGTGCGGAAAAAACGGCGACGAATGCCGACTGGTATTGCGAGATGCGCGCCAAATATCAGCTGCCCGAGGAACCGAATATGTTTTTCGGCGTGCCGATTAATACTCGTGAAGTGTTCGGCGTGCTGCATATTAAAGGTTTTATCTTTGACGATACCGTGCTGTACAGTGGTGCAAGCATCAATAACGTATATCTTGCTCAGCATGAAAAATATCGCTACGACCGCTATCATCAAATTCACGATAAAGCATTGGCGGATACGTTGGTCGGCTTTATCAAGCGCGATTTGTTCGACCCGAGTGCAGTGTCGCCGTTGGATGTGAGCGCTCGCCCGCAGATCAAAGCGATTCGCCAGGCTATTCGTGTCTTTCGCAAAAGTTTGTCCGGCGAGGGACAGTATCAACTGCCAACTTCCGTCAGGTTACATGACAGCCTGACGGTGTGTCCGCTGTTCGGCTTGGGGGCAGGCAATAATGTTTTAAACCGCACGATTGAGGCGCTGTTTCAGCTGGTGCAAGAACAATTGGTAATTTGTACGCCGTATTTTAATCTGCCGCGTTCGTTGCGTTACAACATTCACCGTTTACTGGAAAAGGGCAAACGGGTTGAAATTATTGTTGGCGATAAGGTGGCGAACGATTTTTATATTCCGCCCGACCAACCGTTCAAAATGGCAGGCGCGCTGCCTTATTTGTATGAAAGCAATCTACGTCGTTTCAGCAAGAAGTTTGAATCTTTCATTACGCAGGGGCAATTGGTGATCCGCACGTGGAAAGACGGCGATAATACCTATCATCTGAAAGGGCTATGGGTGGACGACAATGCCATTTTGCTGACTGGAAATAATCTGAACCCGCGTGCTTGGCGGCTGGATGCAGAAAACGGGCTCTTTATTCATGATCCGAAACGGGAATTGCGTGCCCGAGCGGAAAAGGAGCTGAATGATATTCGCCGCCACACCACAGTGCTGAAACATTATACCGAATTGGACGATTTGGATACCTATCCGCAGCCGGTGCAAAAACTGCTACGCAAATTTGCACGCCTGAAAGCGGATAAACTGGTGAAAATGATTTTATAGCCTTCTTATTGAAACATTTGGACAACCACGCTGCGGCGTGGTTTTTGTTTAGCCGAAAATTTTTTTGCCGAAGAAAAACAGGGTTAAGCCGCAGGCAATGACGATAAAGCCGATAATCTGCCACGGCTGTACCGGGCGTTCGGGCATGCCGATCAAACCGAAGTGATCGATGATCGCCGCGGCAATCAGCTGACCGACAATAATAAAAAACAGCATATTGGTTACCCCCATTTTGGGCGCGAGAAAAATCGTGGTGAAGACCACCAGCGCGCCTAAAGGACCGCCAATAAGTTTCCATAACGGTTGTTTCGGCACTTGTTGAAGGGCGCCGAGCAGATCGGTTTTCCAGCCGCAAATCAGCAATAATACCAGCGTACCGGTGGCAAAGGAGATTAGCGCTGCGACCGCCGGCTGACCAATGAGCGAGCCTGCCAGCTGCGAATTGATTGCCGCTTGCGTGGCTAACGCGACGCCGGCACAGAGTGCGATTAAAACGAATGATAACAGCATACGGACATCCTTAAACGGAAATGAGCAAAACTGTGCAAAATTCTACCGCACTTTTGGCGTCGCGAATATGGCTTTAGTGCAATTCATTAGTGCAGTTTCATTGACGGACGCAATAACCGATTGATTCGACCGACCAACACAATCAGCCCGGTGCGGAAACAGCCGTGCAGTGCCGCTTGGTGCATGCGATATAAAGAAAGATACATCATGCGCGCGATTTTGCCTTCAATAAACATGGAACCTTTGGTTAGATTGCCCATGAGATTGCCAACCGTACCGAATCGTGAAAATGAAACTAACGAACCGTGATCGCTGAACACAAACGGTTTCAGCGGTTTGCCTGCCAGTTGCGCCAGAATATTCTTGCCACATGCCGCCGCCATTTGGTGTGCTGCCTGCGCGCGCGGCGGTACCGGTTTGCCGTTTGACTGCATTAGCGCGGCACAGTCCCCGATCACATAGACATCCTCATCCACCGTGCTTTGCAGGGTATCTTTAACTTCGATCTGGTTGATGCGGTTGGTGGAAAATCCAAAATCGCGGGTGATGTCCGAAGCTTTAACGCCGGCCGCCCAGACCATTAAATCGGCATTTATGTTGTCGCCGTCGCGGGTGATTAAACAGTTTTGCTCGGCTTGCACCACTGCGGTGTCGGTGCGTACGTCCACTCCGAGGGCGCGCAATTCTTTTTCAGCCGCGGCGGAAATGCGTTCCGATAAAGCGGGCAGAAGGCGCGGTCCGGCTTCCAGTAAAGTGACTTTCAGGCTAGTGTTATTCAGTTTGCCGAAGCCGTAATGATGCAAATGTTTCGCCGTATTATACAACTCGGCGGACAGCTCAATGCCGGTCGCACCGCCGCCGACAATGGCGATATGCACTTCTTTGTCATTGTTATTGGCGAATTTGAGAAACAGTTCCATCATGCGGTGATGGAAGAGTTTCGCCTGCTCTGAGCTGTCTAAGAAGATACAGTGCTGCGCCACGCCCGGGGTGCCGAAGTCATTGGATTTACTGCCGATAGCCAGCACTAAGGTATCGTAAGCGATAGTGCGTTCGGCGACCAGCAATTCGTTTTGAGCGTTGTAAATCGGTGCCAAGGTGACATTTTTATGCGTGCGATCGACAGCGGTCAGCGCGCCTTGTTGGAATTCGAAATGATGATTTTTGGCATGCGCACGATAACTGAGCGCGTCAATATCGTCATCCAACGAGCCGGTCGCTACCTCATGCAGCAAGGGTTTCCACAGGTGAGTGCTGTTTTTGTCAATTAAAATCACATGCGCTTTTTGCTGGCGACCTAATTTGTCGCCCAGCGCGGTGGCAAGTTCTAATCCGCCGGCACCGCCGCCGACTATAACGATTGTTTTCATAAACTACTTTCCTATAAAATTGATTAAGATCAAAACCGCCAGAATTGTAGTCGTTTATGCGGGAATGTCCAGCATCTTTTATCTGGTGTTCGGGGGTGATTGAAAGGTCACTCAAGAAAGCGGCAAAAGTGCGGTGAAAAATAAGCGATTTTTATACCGCACTTTGTCGGATTATTTGCTGATGGCGTCCGTCCAGCGGAACAGTTCTTCCAGATCATAGTCGCCGGAATGTCCCACCGCCCAAGGCGTCGCATAATCCACTTGCTTGCCTGCCATGTTCAGTTTAACCGCAAGGATTGCGCTGATCGCATGGGAGGTGTCGCGATCCGCACTGCCGACGCGAATACGCCAGTGTTCGGCGGCGTTTGGATTATCCAGATAATTCATCACATTCATTAATTTGATGATTTTTGCCTCCGCCATGCCGCCTTGTACGCGGGAATGTTGCTGTGCATAGGCGGTAAAGTGCTGATTGTCCACGGTTTGTGTACCGAACAGATTGTTTTCGCCGCTGCTGAGGTCTAGGGCGTCAAATGCCGGCGGCGATTTCATCCGTTTTTGCGAATGAATGTAGCCGTGCCAGTCGATATCGCTTACCCCGTCTTTGCCGAGCGTAAGCCAAGACAGGGCAGATAAATCCGTTCCCGCTTTGTACGCTTTATCGGCAGCACGGATAAGCACGCCTTTCACATAGTCTTTGAAGGAACCGTTACCTTGCGCATCTAGCGTCAGCGGGTTGCCGTTTGGGTCTTGCAGATTCAGGCTGTTTAAATAGGCGGGAAACGCCGCTTTTAATTGATCGGACACGGCAATTTGTGCCGCACTTAATTCGCCCTCAAGCATTGGCATCGGTTTGCTACGATCGTTATAGCCGGCAGCATTTAATTTACTCATATCCATACGGCTGTATTGATTTAGCCCATTGAATTCCCATTCGTAAGCGCTGTCGGCGTGTTCCAGATTGGTAATCGGGCAATAGGCGGAAACGGCAAAAATGCGATCACTGGCATCGGCGGCGCCCAGCTCGTTGAAATATGTCGCATAATCGGCGCTGTCGCCGCTGGCGCCTAACAGTGCGGATAGTGCACCGCCGGCGCTGGTGCCGTTGGCGATGATTTTATTGGCATCGCCCGGCATGATTGCGTCATTGAAATGTAAATAGCGAACGGCGGATTTCAGATCAATAATCGCTGCCGGCGCTTTGCCGGTATATGTGCCGTTTTGTTGCAGCGTGCGTCCGCGTGCGCCAACGCTTGCCACCACGTAGCCTTTGGCAAGTGCGGTCATAATTGCGTTAGGTTTGCCGCTATTTGCGCCGAAACCTTTGCTGTCATAAGTGGCGGCTTTGGCAGGCATATAGCCACCGACGGCATTGGGCAGGAAGATTGGGGCGTTTTGCGCGTTGAAACCGTTGATACTGCCGTGATTGAAATAGGCTTCCGGAATATACAGGTTCAGGGTTTGATAATCCGGTTCCAGCGGATGCTGAACATACACGATTTTTTCAAAGGCGCGGAATTTCACCAGCTTACCGTCGACACTGGTTTCAATGGCACGGTAATTTTCGCCGTTAAATGTCAGTTGATAACCGTCTTGCGTTTGGTTGAAATACGGCATTGTCGCCAGCGCATCGTTTTTTTCTGTCGGCAAGGCATAACCCGTTGCTGCGACGGTGGCGCCCATCAGCAGGGCGGTCAGAGAGGTGAATTGCATACAGACTCCAAATAAAGTGAATATACCTGTGGTTTGACCGGTACAGGGCGTGCTAAGTTCCGCTATATTGTAAAATATATTGAGATTATTTTATCCATGTCACGACCTCATCAAAAGCCTGACGCGTTTTTTCCCGCGGCGGATTGCGCCGATAACCGAACGCTGCCATCACGCTCAGCTTATATTGCTGCGGCTCGTACAATCCTTGCTGTGCCAGCAGGGCGTTCATTTCTTCCAACGGGAAGCCTTCAATCGGTGTGCTGTCGATACCGATCATAGCGGCGGAGGTCAGCATATTTGCCAGTGCGATATAACTTTGGCGACAAGCCCAGTGATAAAAGGCGACGGGATCTTGCGTCAGTTTAAAATCCTGTTCGCTGAAATGGCGGTAAGACTCCTGCCGCTGCTGCAATGCTTGCGGCGGAATGTGGTGAATATCGCGCATAATGTGTTGCACATAGTCGCCGTCGGCAAGCAGCGTGGACGGTTGGCGCACCAAGATAACCAGAAAATGACTGCAATCCATGACTTTATCTTTCGCTCCCCAAGCATTATCGCGGATAAGCTGGCGGATGTGTGGGTTGTCAATCACCAGAAATTTCCACGGCTCAAAACCGAAAGAACTGGGTGACAGGCGCCCGGTTTCTAAAATAAAACGAAAGTCTTGCTCGCTGATCTTTTTGTTTGGATCATAGGCTTTGCAGGCGTGGCGATAATGGTAAGCGTTGAGGATTTGTTGTTTGTCAATGGTCATGGCGTTTTCTCCTTGAGGATAAATCTATAATCTATTATGCGAGGTTTTGTCTGCAATGCCAATATAGTTTGGGCATGCAGCGGTTTGGCGGAAAAGAATAAAAGTGAAAACGGGCGGAAAAAGCGGGAAAAATAAAAAAAACGTACCGCACTTTTAACTTTTAAAAGTGCGGTAGGATTTTCGCTTGTTTTTAGCGTCGGCTTACAGGAACAAGTTGGCGAATAACAGGCCGAAAGCCAGGCTGAATGCCATGCTCAGTAAACCCGGGAGCATAAAGCTGTGGTTGAAGATATATTTACCGATACGGGTCGTGCCGGTAGTATCGAAGTCGATAGAGGCGATGATCGGACCGTAGTTCGGAATAAAGAAATAACCGTTTACCGCTACGAATACCCCGATCAAAATCGGTGCCGGAATGCCCAGCGCAATCCCTACCGGGAACAAGGTCGCCACGGTTGCGCCCTGGCTGTTAACCAGCACGGACAGCAGGAATAACGCGAAAGCGAATGTCCAAGGTGCGGTTTCGACCAAGGCTTTTACGCTTTCTTTTACTTCCACCATGTGTGCCTGCATTAAGGTGTCGCCCAACCAAGCGATACCGAAAATCGCAATCACCGCGCGCATACCGGCATGGAAAACGGAACCTTGCGTGATGGCATTACCGTTCGGTTTACAAATAAGAATAATCAGCGCACCAACGGTTAACATCACGATTTCGATTGTGTGTGCCATGCCCATCGGTTTGCCGTCAAAGCTCGGACGTAATGACGGGAAAGCCCCCATGATTACCACTAACAGCGCACCGATCAGGAATAAAGATACGGAAGTTTTTGCCGTTTTGCTGATTTCAATTTCAGCGACGTTGGTTTTGGCTTGATTTTTCTTGATATATTCCGGATCTTGCAATAAACGCTGATAATCCGGATCGTCTTTTAATTCTTTACCCATTTTGTTGACGAAAATACACGCCACGCCGATACCCAACACTGTCGCTGGCATGGTGACTTTCAATACATCGCCCAAGTGAATGCCTTGCGGTTCAAGATATGCCACCACCGCAACGACTGCTGCCGCAATCGGGCTGGCGACGATAGCGAACTGGGATGCAATAACCGCCATGGAAAGCGGACGTTCCGGACGGATACCGTTATGACGGCTAACCTCGGCGATCACCGGTAATACTGAATAGGCAACATGCCCGGTGCCGGCCAGTACAGTGAATGTCCAAGTCACCGCCGGCGCCATGAATGTGATGTATTTTGGATTTTTACGCAGAATATTGGTGGCGATTTTAATCATGTAGTCCAGCCCGCCTGCCGCCTGCATGGCCGCCGCGGCGGAAACCACCGCCATAATCATTAACATAACGTCAATTGGCAAACCGGCAGGCTGTAGCCCGAAGCCGAAAGACAGAATGGCAAGACCGACACCGCCCATTACCCCCAAACCGATACCGCCGATGCGGGCACCGATCAGGATACAAATTAGCACGATGGCGAATTGAAGAAAAAACATGGTTGACCCCTATTTTAAACATGTATAAAGAAGCGTTCCCGATAAATGAAACGGGAATTTACCTCACGTAAGAAAGCGGCTTAGTAATCAATTTATTCTTCCTCGCGCGATCGGACGCTACTATAGCAACAAACTTGTCTTATCTCTATAATATAGATCAATTAAATTGCAATAGTTTCTTTGAAAGATGAAGAAACTGCGGTTATACTTAAGCCCTTATTTTTAAACTTAAACATTGAATTTAACATTGAGAACAACATGCAAGAATTTCTCCCTATGGCGACGGATTTCGCTAAAAATCATTCTTTAATGGTCATCGCATGGCTTGCCGTTTTTATTATGGTGGTTTATACCCTGACCAAGTCCGTTACCACAAAAGTGAAAGTCATCGGCAATGCGCAAGCCGTCAGCCTGATTAATAATGACGATGCGGTGGTCATTGACCTGCGCACCATTGACGAATTTGAACGCGGTCATATTATTAACAGTATTAACCTGCTGCCCAGCGAAATCAAAAATCAGAATGTGGGCAAGATCGAACAGCATAAAGAACATGCGGTTATTCTGACCTGCGCAACCGGCATGTCCGCCGGCGCATCGGCTGAATTGCTGTCTAAACAAGGTTTCAGCCGGGTTTATACGCTGAAAGACGGTATCGGCGGCTGGCGTTCCGAGAATCTCCCTTTAGTAAAGAAAAACAAATAATCAAGAAGGATTAAACCATGACAGAGCAAAATCAAGAGGTCGCGGCAAACGAAGAACAAAACGCGCAGGCCGTATTGCAGATTCAACGTATTTACGTTAAAGACGTCTCCTTTGAGGCGCCAAATTTACCGCACATTTTTCAGCAGGAATGGAAACCGAAATTAGGTTTTGATTTAAGCAGTGAAACCACGCAATTGGGCGATGATTTATATGAAGTCTGCCTGAATATTTCCGTTGAAACCACCTTGGAAGACAGCGGCGATGTTGCTTTTATTTGTGAAGTAAAACAAGCAGGCGTGTTTACCGTCAGCGGGCTGGAAGATATGCAACTGGCTCATTGCCTGACTTCGCAGTGCCCGAATATGCTGTTTCCTTATGCGCGCGAGCTGGTGTCCAATCTGGTTAACCGCGGCACCTTCCCAGCATTGAATCTTTCCCCAGTCAATTTTGATGCGCTGTTTATGGAATATTTACAACGGCAGCAAGAACAGCAAGAACAATCCGGCAGTCAGGAAGTGCATTAACCCGGCGAAACAAGCTGTTGAAAAAGGCGGATGACTGCTCCGCCCTTTATTATTTTTCCATTCTTGTCAAATTTCGCCATTTCCGGAGTATAAATGATGAATACGACAATATCCGCTTCGCCTATCACCGTGATCGGCGCTGGTTCTTACGGTACCGCGCTGGCGATTACCTTTTCCCGCAACGGTTATCCCACTTATCTATGGGGGCATGATCCCGAACATATGCGCCGCTTGGCTGACGAACGGCGTAATCAGGCGTTTTTGCCTGATGTGCGTTTCCCCGATGCGCTACAAATTGAAGCCGATTTGGCGGCGGCAATAGCAAAATCGCGCGATTTATTAATTGTGGTGCCGAGCCATGTATTCGGCGAAGTTATCACCAAAATCAAACCGCACTTACGCGCGGACAGCCGTATTGTGTGGGCGACCAAAGGGTTGGAACGCGACAGCGGACGCCTATTGCAGCATGTGATCGAAGATACGCTCGGCAAAGAATATCCGCTGGCGGTGTTATCCGGACCGACGTTTGCTAAAGAACTGGCGGCGGGTATGCCGACTGCGATTGCGTTGGCGTCGAATAATCAGCAGTTCGCTCTTGAGTTTCAGGCGCGTATTCATTGCAGTAAGCATTTTCGCGTGTATATCAATCACGATATGATCGGCGTGCAGCTCGGCGGGGCGATTAAAAACGTCATTGCCATCAGCGCCGGCATGTCCGATGGCATGGGCTTTGGCGCCAATGCCAGAACTGCATTGATCACGCGC
The DNA here is from genome assembly GCF_000827595.2 of Necropsobacter massiliensis. Taxonomy (GTDB): domain Bacteria; phylum Pseudomonadota; class Gammaproteobacteria; order Enterobacterales; family Pasteurellaceae; genus Necropsobacter; species Necropsobacter massiliensis. Next base: position 213,230 of record NZ_LN776186.1, read on the forward strand.
GGCATTGCTGAAATCAGTCGTTTGGGCGTTTCTCTGGGGGCGAACCCGAATACCTTTATGGGCATGTCGGGTTTAGGCGATCTGGTGCTGACCTGTACCGATAACCAATCCCGCAACCGCCGTTTTGGTTTAATGCTGGGACAAGGCGTCAGTGCGCAGGCGGCAATGGAGGAAATCGGTCAGGTAGTGGAAGGCTTTTATAATACCAAAGAGGCCTATTTGCTTGCGCAGCAGCAGGGCGTGGAAATGCCGATTACCGAACAGGTGTATCAGGTACTGTTCTGCGGTAAGAATGCGCAGGAGGTGGCAATGAGCTTACTCGGACGTGAACGTAAAGTGGAATAAGGAAAATATATGTCGGTAGAATTGTGGAATCTGATCCGTCAGGAAGCAAAAGAACAGGTGGAATGCGAGCCGATGCTGGCGAGTTTTTTTCATTCGACCATTTTAAAGCATCATAATCTGGGCAGTGCGCTGAGTTATATTCTGGCGAATAAACTTGCCAATCCCATTATGCCGGCAATTGCACTACGTGAAATTGTAGAAGAAGCGTATCAGTCGCAGCCGAGTATTATCGAAAGTGCGGCTTGCGATATTCGCGCGGTGCGGCAGCGCGATCCGGCGGTGGAATTGTGGACGACGCCGTTGCTGTATTTAAAAGGCTTTCATGCCTTACAAAGCTACCGTATCACCCATTATCTGTGGTTATGCGGGCGTAAAGCGTTGGCGATTTACTTACAGAATCAGATTTCCGTCGCCTTTGATGTGGATATTCATCCGGCGGCAAAAATCGGTCATGGTATCATGTTCGACCACGCCACTGGCATCGTTGTAGGGGAAACCTCGGTGATTGAAAACGATGTATCCATTCTACAAGGCGTTACTCTCGGCGGGACGGGTAAAGAATCGGGCGATCGTCACCCGAAAGTACGCGAAGGCGTGATGATCGGTGCCGGCGCGAAGATTTTGGGTAATATTGAAGTGGGGCGTTATGCCAAAATTGGCGCGAATTCGGTGGTGTTGCAGCCGGTGCCAGAATATACTACGGTGGCAGGCGTACCGTCGAAAACTGTCGGCAAGGATAAAGGAGCGAAGCCGGCTTTCGATATGAATCAATATTTTATTGATGATTCAATTAACTTAAATATTTAATTTCAGTTTGTTAACAGGAAAGCACAAATGATCAATAAAGATACCCAATTATGTATGTCCTTATCCGGTCGGCCCGGCAATACCGGCACCTATTTTCATAACTATCTGTATCAGAAACTCGGGCTGAATTTTGTGTATAAGGCCTTTACCACGCAGGATATCGAACATGCGGTGAAAGGCGTGCGTGCGCTCGGCATCCGCGGCTGTGCGATGTCCATGCCGTTTAAAGAAAGTTGCATGCCCTTTGTGGATGAAATCGATCCCTCTGCCCAGGCGATTGAATCGGTCAATACCATTGTCAATGATAACGGTCATCTGAAAGCCTACAATACGGACTATATCGCGATTGTTAAGCTGATTGAGAAATACCATCTGGATAAACATGCCCGTGTGATTGTGCAGGGCAGTGGCGGTATGGCAAAAGCAGTGGTGGCGGCATTTAAGCATGCCGGGTTTAGTGCATTGCAGGTTTATGCTCGCAACGCGCAGACCGGCGCGTATCTGGCGCAGCTTTACGGCTATGATTATATTGACGACCTAACTGGACAGCAGGCGGAGATTATCGTCAACGTTACACCTATCGGTATGCAGGGCGGTAATGAGGCATCGCAGCTAGCTTTCCCGTCGGCAATGATCGCCGGTGCGCAAACTGTGTTTGATGTGGTGGCGATGCCGGCGGAAACGCCGTTGATCCAGGCCGCCCGCGCACAAAATAAGCAGGTGATTTCCGGCGCGGAAGTAATGACTTTACAAGCGGTGGAACAATTCGTGTTATATACGCATCTGCGTCCGAGCGATGCGCTGATTGCCGAGGCTGCGGCATTTTCCCGCTCCAACCGTTAAGCATCGTTATCTGCCGGGGCGATGGAGCTCGGCGGTGCGGTTTTTCACCGTACAGACCAACGCATCGTTGTCGCCGAGATATACCGGAAATTCGTTGAAAAATCACCGCACTTTTTATTGGGATTCGGCGTATTCATATAGCGTCAAAGTTGGCATCCTGTTAAAATCTGCCGTTCGTTTGATTACATTCCCCTGCCGATAATTTTTGAGAAGAAAAAAGCGTCATCGGCGGAGGTATAGGCGTGCCGGATCGGGGCGCCGTTTGCCGTTCGGCATCCCAACAGATTGAAGAAAACCGTTATGTATAATACTTTATCGTTATTTGAACAACTTCTTTCGACAGACAATATGGACATTTTGTTCAAAATGGTTATCGCCGCGGTGCTTGGCGGCATTATCGGGCTGGAGCGCGAACTGAAACACAAACCGGTCGGGGTGAAAACCTGCGTGATTATCGCGGTAACCACCTGTGTGCTGACCATTGTGTCGATTAAATCGGCAGAACATTACGCGCAGGTTTCGGAAAATATCCGCACCGATCCCATGCGTCTGGCGGCACAGGTGATCAGTGGCATTGGTTTTCTGGGCGCCGGGGTGATTTTGCGCAAAAGCAATGATGCGATTTCCGGGCTGACCACGGCGGCGATTATTTGGGCGGCAGCCGGTATCGGCATTGCCACCGGCGCGGGTTTTTTCTTTGACGCCGTGATCGCCACCATGATGATTCTGCTGGCGGTGCGTTTGGGACCGAAAGTACAGCAGCTGGTCAGCCGCAGTAAACGGAAAAATCGCAGAACGAAAATCAATATATTACTTAATACCGCCACCGCAATCGGCAAGGTGACGAATATTTTGGTCAGCAATAATTATCGGATTGACAACTTAACGGTTAAAGATCAGCAAAACGGCGAGGTTAAGCTGATTATCAAATGCCTGATTACCGAAAAATCAATGTTACAAGGCGTGTATTTATTGCTGAAAGACGAACCGGAAGTGGTGAGTATTGATTTACAGCATTAAGACCCGCTTTTTCAGCGGATCTTAACACGGCGCAAACATCGCAAAAAATGACCGCACTTTTGCGCGTTTACCAGTCGAACACCTCGCCGTCGCGCAAAATATGCGCATTTCCCTTACGGCGCAAAAAACCGCAGCGATCGAAATATTCCATTAACTGCACGGTGATTTTGCGCCCCCAGCCCAGCTCGTCACGCAGCCGATTCACGGAAATACTGCCCTGTTCGGCAATAATTTGCTTAATCAGACGGGCGTAAGCGTAGGCGTTTTCCGTCAGCAAAAAACGGTCTTTGACAATCGGCGTCAGGTAGCCCAGCTTGCCCGCTTTGTACAGAAAGTTACGCATATCGCTTTCCGTTTGTCCGAGCTTATCCGCCAGATCCCGCACCCACAGCGCCTGTCCGTGTTGGCACTCAAATTGTTCCGCCACTGCCTGCCACAGCATTTTTTCCGCCTCTGAAAAACGGATTTTATGCTCAGGCGTATGCAGCCAGCCACGGGTTTGTTCAATTTGCCCGTTGTCAAGCAACTGCTCGATAATATGATAAATCAGCTTTTCCGGCTGATTAATTGCCGCAATGCGATATAAACGAGCTTTGCTCAATCCAAGCTGATCGCCGTGCAGGGCGTGATATTCGCTCAGCGCCGCGAGCAGCTTTTCCGCCTGCTGCGCCTGATAATGGCGGTTAAATCCCCACTCTTGAAACACCACGTCTTGATTGGCGCGGATGATGTCCTGCAATTGCTCGGCGCTTAACTGTTCCGTCCAAGCTAATGTGGCTAATGGGAGCGGCTGTTGTGCCAGATACCGTTTAATGCGTTCGGCGGCGCTGTTGGTTTGAATCAGCGCGCGTAAGTAATCCAGTCTTTCTGCGCTGCGTTTATGGCGTTTCGGTGAGTTAATCTCCACCGTTTTGGCGCCAGCAAGCACAGATTTGGCATCACCGCTGCGCAAAATCAGTTTGTCGCCGTACGCCAGCAACAGCGGTTTGTCTAAAATCAGCTCGGCAAATCCCTGCTGTTGCGACGCCAGTTTTTTTTCCTGCAACAGATTGAGTCTGCCCACAGTGCGTGCCGCGGCGTGATAAATATGCACCGGCTGGCTTTCCGTTAAGGGCTGCGCCGCCTCAAGCCAAAGGGTAACGCGTTCTGTCGGCGGCAACGGCGGTTGCGCCAGTAGCCAGTCGCCGCGCTCAATTTCGTTGCGCGCTAAATCGGTGCTAATATTCAGCGCTAACCGTTGACCTGCCACTCCGCGCGTGTTTTGCTGATTCTGGGCGTGGATATTTTTTACCCGCACTTTCTGCCCGCCGGATAAATACAGCGTATCTTCAAGTTGCACCGTGCCAGCAAATGCGGTACCGGTGACCACCGTACCGGCGCCTTTCACGCTGAAAACGCGGTCGATAGCGTAGCGAAACGGTCTGTCTTGTTCCGCCGGGTTTGGCAGTTGCGCCAGATAATCGCGCAATGCCTCAATACCGCTGCCGGTCTGGGCAGAGGTGACAAACAACGGACATTGCGCTAAAAACGGATAATCCTGCATGAGCTGGCGGGTGAGCTGCTCGATCTGCGCGGCATCAACACGATCCGCCTTGGTAATCACCACCATCAACCCGTCAATATGCAGCAGACGCAATATTGCCAGATGTTCCGCGGTCTGCGCCTGCACGCCTTCATCAGCCGCAATAACTAGCATGGCATAGTGAATACCACCCAGCCCCGCCAGCATATTCGGTAGGAATTTTTCATGCCCCGGCACATCAATAAAACCTAAAACGCGTTCTTTCAGCGGCAAATAGGCATAGCCGAGATCAATGGTCATGCCGCGTTTTTTTTCTTCCGGCAAATGAGCCGTATCCGTGCCGGTTAAGGCTTGTAATAAAGCGGTTTTACCGTGATCCACATGACCGGCGGTGACAATAATCATAAGCTCTCCAGCGTGTGTAATAGTTCGTTAATATCGGCAAGACTGCGCAGATCAAGCCATATTTTATTCTGCTCAATCCGACCGATAACCGGCTGCGGCAGCGATTTAAGCCGCGCATAAAGTGCGGTCGGTGTTGCCTGTGTTTTCGCCTCAATCGTGACCGCCACGGACGGAATCTCCGCCAGCGGCTGCGAACCGCTGCCGATTTGCGCGGAACTCGGTTCGATACGCAACATATAATCCTGATTTAGGTGATTTTCCAACCGCACTTTTAAGGCTTGCGCCTGTTGTTGCAACTCAGCGACCGGGCGGGTCAGCAGGTCCAGCGTAGTGAGTTTTTGTGCCAGCAGTTCCGGCTGCAAATATAGCCGCAAGGTCGCTTCCAGCGCGCTGAGAATCACTTTGTCGCAGCGCAATACGCGTTTTAGCGGATGGGATTGCAGTTGCGCAATCAGCGCCCGTTTGCCGACAATAATGCCCGCCTGCGGACCGCCGAGTAATTTATCGCCGGAAAATGAAATCAGCGAAACACCCTGCTGCCATTTTTCCTGCACCGTCGGTTCGGCAGGCAGGGAATAGGCGGACAAATCCGTTAGCGCACCGCTGCCCAAATCGGTAATCACCGGCAGATTACACTCCCTGCCCAGCGCCGCCAGCTCTTGTTCTGTCACACTACCGGTAAAGCCGCAGATTTGATAATTGCTACTGTGCACTTTCATCAGCAGTGCGGTATTGTCGTTAATCGCGTTGCGATAATCAGCTAAATGGGTACGATTGGTGGTGCCAACCTCCACCAGCCGACAGCCTGCCTGCTGCATAATATCCGGAATGCGGAACGCGCCGCCGATTTCGATCAGCTCGCCGCGCGAGATAATCACCTCTTTGTCTTTTGCCAGCACCGCTAGCATCAATAGCACCGCCGCCGCGTTATTATTGACGATACAAGCTGCTTCTGCACCGGTTAGCTCGCATAACAACTCGCTGATATAGCTGTCCCGATGACCGCGTCGCCCTTCCTGCAAATCGTATTCCAGTGCGACATTGCCGCGCATTGCCGCCAGCGCTGCCTGCTGTGCCGTTTGCGACCATAACGCGCGCCCCAGATTAGTGTGTAACACCGTGCCGGTAAGATTATGCACCGGTTGTATTTGCACCTGCTGGCGCTGCTGCAAGTGCTGGCGTAGGGCTGCTAGAATCAGCCCGTGCTCGCGGAATTCGTGGGGCAGTTGATGTTCGTGTTTAATCCGTTCTCTGCCTTGTTGCAACAGGCGGCGGCACTCATTGACCACCGCGCTGTGACCGAAATCGGCGAGCAGCCGTTTACCCTCAGCGGTTTTTAACAGTTTATCAATAGCCGGCAGCTGCTGAAAAAGTGCGGTCATTTTTGGGTTCCTTTCTTGCCTTGAGTTGGGCTTAATCATACTGTTTTTTAGCAGGAAATTCAGTAGGAAATTGTGTCGGTCGTTATTTTCGCGGCAAAATTAATGAATTTTTCACCGCACTTGAATAATCCGGCGAATTGGTTTAAAGTTGGTGCGCCTTTTGCGGAAGATCGTCGTTTCCGGTGAAGCGGCAGGACTTCAAATCCTGTTAAGGTTGCCAGCAATCTTGGGTGGGTTCGACTCCCATGATCTTCCGCCAATCCATATAAACCTGCATAAATTCACGTCAACTAATCACTCAATAAACCCAGTATTTTAAAGGCGTTATTGTAATTTAACGTAAACGACCATAAACTACTAGCAACAGTTTTTTAGTTCCCCAGGTAGTTCCCCAGAAGTGATATTTTCACTTACTCCCTAAAATCACTCCCTAATTTTTATATAAATGGGCTATTCGTGGGGAACTAAAATAGAAATAAACTCAATGTTCAAAAGGCGTTATTGAGGTTTAATTTTTTGATTGTTGGTTGTGACTCCTAAAGAGCTGGGGAACTACAACCATCTGTGGGGAACTATAAATGCCTAAAGTGACAACACCGCTTACCGATACAGAAATTAAAAAATCAAAGCCCAAATCGAAAGAATATATACTTTCCGATGGTGGAGGGCTTATCCTACGCATAAAACCAAACGGGGCGAAGTTATGGATTTTTAGTTACTATCACCCAATCACAAAGAAACGGGATAAATTAGGCTTAGGCAGTTATCCTGAATTGTCCCTTGCCGATGTGCGCGCCAAGCGTGAAGAATATCGGCAGTTATTAGCAAAGAAAATCGACCCTCGCACTTACGAAGCCCAAGCTAGACAAGAAAATGCAGACAAACAGAACCGCACTTTTGCGCGCATGGCAGAAGCATGGTTTAAGGATAGACAGATGAAAGCTGACTTTACCGAGCGCACCGCAAAAGATACATGGGCTTTATTTGAGCGGCACATTCTCCCCGCTATCGGTAAATATCCAATTGACCAACTGACCGCACTTATTGGCATTAATGCTTTCAAGCCATTAGAGCGTGCAGGGAAGTTAGAAACCGTCAGGAAGATCTTAAACAACGTAAATCATGTTATGCGTTACGCTTTGCACCGTGGCTTAATTGCCGTCAATAACTTAGCTGAGATCCAACGAGAATTTGATAAACCGCGCGTAAAAGGCATGAACACCATAGCGCCCGACGAGCTGGCGGAATTTTTAGCAAAATTCTACCAAGCAAGAGATGATGGCAGATTTTCCTTATTGTCGTTCTATGCTGTGATGTTAGCACTATTGACCGGAAGCAGACCGAGCGAAATAGCGCGGGCGCAATGGGAAGATATAGACACCTCAGCGCAAACATGGAGCTATCGAGTACAGAAAGGCAATAAGAACTTACCGGAAGGACGATTGCATATTGTCACCCTTTCCCGTCAAGCGATGGCCATCTTTGAAAAAATGCGGGAAATTCAGACCGCACTTAGTCTAACTGGTAGCCCTTTTGTCTTTGCTAGTACCGCCGCCAAGAGTGGGCATATCACCATTGAAGCCTTGCGCATGGCCATTATTCGGAGCATGGGCGAAGGGCGATTGACTACCCACGGCATCAGGCATTTGTTCAGCACCTCACTGAATGACAAGAACTATAACGCAGATTGGATTGAAAAAGCCCTATCACACAAGGATAAGAACGCGATCAGGGGAACATATAACAAGGCTTACTATATCCACCAGCGGGCAGAGATGTTGCAGGCATGGGCGGATTATGTGGAATCATTAGCCCCCCGTCCAATTGTTGATAAATAACCCGGTAAGAAGTCGCAGGGGGGCTATAAAATCGCTATGGCGATCAGCAGAACAAACCGCCCACTCAACTCAATTTTCACAACCGTGAAATTAAGATTTTATGATGATAACAGATGACGGCAACAAGAGATGGCTTGTTAAGTTTTGAATAAAAGGTACTCCCAAGCGGGTTAGGGCTTCCAAGGGGTTGGGAGCGCGCGGTTTTCGGCAGTTTTTTCACTTTTTAGGCATCATCATCTTCCGGTAAAACCGCCTTTTTATAGCGTTCAGAAACCTGGTTATTTATACAGTTTTTTTTGTTCGTCCTATTGAAACCTTATTTCCCTTGTGAAAGAATAAGCCAACATAAACCGCCGTAAAGATACGGCAAGATTAATACTAGATATAGTGCGACTAGGTGCGGATTAATTACCCAAACCGAAAGAATGAAACCCTATTTTCATTTTGTCGCACTTCCTTTCAGGAATAGGGACTTACGCATAGGGGCGTTTTATGACTTATGAAGATAATCAGTTCTTGTCTTTATTGGAAAACTCTTACGATCCACTAATTAGTTTTAAAGAGTTAATTCTCCAAATATCAACCTACACAAATCAAACACCAAGCCAAATTGCCGATAAATTAGAAACACTATTATTTGATTTTCGACAGAATGGAGCTTATATCAATTCCTTTTGTTACTGCACAATTATAAATAAAACTGGAAGTGAAAGAGAAATTTACGAGCCAATGGAGAATAATTTTAAAGACGCTTTTAATTTTGTTAAAGGTCATTTAAAAGACATTATTTTGCGTAATTCTCTTGATATTGAAAATATTGATATGTTTTTTGTTAGGCGTTCTGAAATCATTCAACGAATTAAAATATCTAAATCATTAATACTGAATAAAGTAAACTCGATTCCACTACAACAAATTAGCCAAATAGAAGGCGATTATATTAGCCTTTATGCGCTTTTAGAGTGGGCTAAGCCAGACTATGAAAATCTATCCAAAACAGCGGTAGATTTACTTAGATTGTTACAAGGGAGAGATGTTCAGCTTTACCGCAGATACAGTGGTATTAAGAAAAATATAGACAAGGACGATACCAATATTAAAGAGCTATTGAAATTTGTTCAGAAAAATAACGGCTACAATGAATATCAACCAGAAGATGAAATTCCTTTCTAGAGGAAATGAGAAATGTACCAAAGACAAGCACAGCGAATTTTTACAGAGCAAGATTTTAAACAATTATTGATAAATAGATCTGACATTGAAAAAGCCTTAGATCTAAAAATTGAACTACAAAAAAGCAGTGATGAGCAATATTTAGAAGATTACGCTTTATTCCCTGAGATACACTTACATGATGTTATTTGTATTTTTTTAGGTCTACACCCAGAAGATATCAATGCGACACAACATCCAAGATATAATGTCATTTATGCTGCTATATCTCAACAAGCAGAAAAAGGACTAATTAAATCAACGATTGAATATGATATAAATGGAAATTTAACAGCTATATTTATCCCTCATTCAACAGCGAGAAATATTGCAAACTCAAGAGGATATGAGTGGAACGTTCCACCATACCGGAATTTAGTAGAAAATGAAAACCTGTCAAAACCTGACATTTTAGACACAGCAAAAGATTTAATCATTGCTGAACTACGAGCCGAGAAAGCTAAAAATGAACAACTACAAGCCGAAAACGAAGGTTTAAAAGCTGAAAATGCAGAGCTAAAGGTACAGCCTAAGCAAAGTGCAGTAGATTCTGAAAGTATTTTAGAATTGGAAAATCAACTTGCCGAAAAAGACAAAATCATAGAAGAACTAAGAGAACAATTGCAACAAAAGCCCAATAACACCGCGTCTGATAACAAAAAGAACGCATTCATAAAATCACTGTTATTTATTCATTATGGCGAGCAAGTGGCAGAAAATCCCCGTCCGTATATTTACGATCCAAACTCCAGTGAAAAGAGCAAAGACGGCGTGATTCAAAAGAGTTTTGAGTTAAGCGGTTTAGATAAGCACTTGCCAAGCGGGCGAACTCTCCAAAACTGGATTAAATCCGTAGATTTATAACCACACCTAAAACGGGAAAAGACTGGAAAACGCTGGAATTTACTGGCAATTTCCAGTCTTTTTTATTTTATCTCCCACAATACCCCTACACCGTCCACTGCTGGCGGTTGATATTAGTTTATAAACACTAGGGGTAAGCAATGACACTTCAAACACAAACCGATCCAAATAAACGTTGTTCATTGGCAGAGGTTAAAGATCTTGCCGGCGGCGTATCACATACATTCATTTATCAACAGGTGAAAAAAGGCTTATTAGCACCGCCTGAAAAATTAGGGCGCATGAGCCGTTGGAAATATGCTGACGTGATGGCATGGCTTAATGGCGAAACCGCAAAGGCACACTGATGGAGGGGGAAAAATGAATCAAATTCCTTTTCTTTCCACCACCAGCACGGGCGAACAACGCCGATTCACCATTGAACGGCTAAGAGAGCGTCCGCACAGCACCAACGAACTACGGCAAATGGGCGTTTATTCCCCGCTGGCACGCATTAAGGAATTGCGTAATCAAGGTTATTTAATTGATACGTTCTTTCGTGACGAAACCGACAACACCGGCTTAACTCACCGCGTGGGCGTTTATGTTCTGCACGAAAACGAAGTAAGCCAAAATTCTTAATATAACGAGCATAGAGCGATTTTAACGATGAATAATGCAATGACACCAATTAACCAGAAAAAACAACAAGGCGCAACACTGGCGGGCATTGAGGAGATGATTAGCCGTATTGAAGCATTTTCAAGTTCAGCCGTTACCGGCAATGCATCAACTCTCAACCCTGACGGCACAAAAACACCGATGTCGCAAAATGAAATCTTTGATCTGATTAATGAGATGGCAAACCTTGCCTTAATGGATATTCAAGCATTACGCCAAGAACTTGAGAGATTGACTATCCACCACAAAACCAAAGATGAATCAGTCTGTTTGCCGGTGGTGAACTTAAAGGGAGAGGTGGCCAATGACTGATCAAACTACCAACGAAGAACAGGAAAAGCCCACGCTAGAAATGGCGCGGAAATATATCGCCAAACTACGGGAAATCACCGGAGCAATGGTGGAGGAAAGAGAACTTAAAGACAACCTAACACCTACTGATATGTGGAAACTTGTTCACGCGCACTTAGGCAATACAGCACGCCTGATTGAAATCGCACAAGAGCAACTCAAGAGGATTTAGATAATGAGTTACGGGCAAAAATTGAAAGTCACCCCAAGAAAGCCCCAAGGGTTTAAAAAAATAACAGCGCCTTTGAGCAACAAAGATCCGCTTAGAAAAGAGTAACTTTTTTATGAAATGCGCAATCGCCAAACATACCCCGCTTATTTTGATTCAAGCGGTTAGACACTATCAGAAATCGGCTCAAATCTTCACTTTCCCAAGCCTGTATGACGATTTCGAGCCTTACCCGATAAAAGAGGTGGTGGACGTATTAAAACTCAAGGCAAGTGATTTAGAACGCGCTATCGACGCGCACCCGTTGAATGAATCACTAAAAACGAGCTTTTACACCACACAGAAACATTTAATCCAAATGCAAAAGCGACTAAAGGAGATGACTCAATGAAAACTGAAATTATTAATCTATTACAAACAACACAAGCCCTTGATGGTGGAAATCAAGGCATTAATGCGCGTGATGTTCATCGCCTGTTGAACGTAGGCCGAATGTATCAACACTGGATTAAGGCACGCATAAAACAGGCGGGATTTAGTGAAAATCAAGATTTTGTAATTGTTCAGAATTCAACCATTGGTTTGCCAAAATTGGCAAGCGCAAAAGGTGGAGATACACGCAGTTATGATTATATCGTTTCCCTTGATATGGCAAAGCACCTTTGCTTAATGGAGAAAAACGAAATCGGCAGAGCGGTTAGACAGCACTTTATCGAGGCAGAAAGGCAGTTAAAACAGGTTGCGCCAAAGGTTTATAAAAACACCTTAGCCAAAACCCTTGAACGATTGGAAAGTATCGACAGAAACCGAGAAATGACGGACGCAATCAAAGCACGGTTACAGAGAAACGGAACACAGCCGAAACCCTATCATTACAGCCAAGAGCAAGAAATGTTAGACAGTCTAGTGTTAGGGGTAAATGTTCGCAAATGGAAAGCGGCTAAAGGGATTAAAGGCAATGTGCGGGATTATTTCAATGTGGCACAAATTCGCTTATTGAAAACACTACAAGCTACCAACGCCGCACTGATTGAGCTTGATACAAGCTACCAAGAACGCAAGGCACAGTTGCAGAAATTAAGCCAACGTTATTTAAGCGAACAGTTGGCGGCATAAGACAACATCAAAATAAATTTACCGCTTGACACTTTCCCGCGATAGGCATAGAGTGAAAAGGCAGTCTGAAAAGAGATTGCCAGCCGTAGGAAGCTGAATAATTTACAATTGGCGAACAGCACGCCGTTAAATCGTGCTTTTTTTGTTCGTGAATTTAACACACCTAAAATAAATACGTTCCCCGAATTTGGGGAGATTGATTTATTCATCAATGATGGCGTGTTATGGGCAGTCTTTAAGACTGGCTGCTTTTCCAATTGTGAGCAGTTTCCTACCCCGTAACACGCTATCGCCCAGCCGTAGGAAGCCAAGCGATAGCCCTAAAATTTTACAATTGGAGCAAATCGCAATGATTTATTTATTCCGTGGCATTTCTCGCCAAGATTTCGCGAACACCGCATTAAATCTTCACACCTTCCCAACACACCGCTTAGCCGTTGAAGCGGAAAACGAAAACACCGCCAGAAATCACTTCTCAAAAGATTATCTGCTGATTTCGTGCGGACAAATCAATCCCGTTCACCTTAAAAAAACTCGTGTTCAAAACCACCGTGTGCAAGGGGTGATTTATGCGTAACAACGAAACTAGAGAAGCCCTAAAAACCCTATGGGAAGCGCAAGCCATTGCCGAATTAATCAGCAAGGTAGTAGGCGAAGTTGAGAAAACAGATCCAGTCATCTATGAAACCGCTTTCCGTGGCGTAGCGCGTTTAGTGCTTGATGCCGTGATGACGTTAGAAGAAGAGTTATAAGAGGTGATTTATGCTTAATCAACGTATTGATCAATTCCAATTTAATTTACTGAAATCTGAAGTAAGTAACCTTGAAGAAGTGAACGTGCTATTAAATTTACTTTTTACCCACACCGATTTAGACAGTGTCGATAGTTGCGAAATGGAGTTAGCATTAAAAGGAATTAACCGCTTATTGGAAGATGGGATTGCAGAGATTAATCATCGTATCGCCTTTATGCTTGGCGAGGAGGTGAAATAATGGATCTCAATCAAGAAATGGATTATTCCAAATTAAGCGCCGTTGAATTAAACGCGATTTCAATTAGTCATCAGAACATGGGAAAACGCAAAGATGAAGCCTTTAATTCGTCTTTCCCTTATACGACGGAAGCAATTCAGGCATTAGCCGAACAGTTTATTGATTATCCCGCTGAATATCTCGGCGGGCTAAAAATTGTTCATGATGAACTACTGGCTATCAATAAGCATTTATTAGCAATGGCACCGAAACCACCTTCACCCAATCCGGAAGAGGTAGCGGCGGAATTATTTAATGATGAACTGATAGATGGTTTATTAAAACATTGTGTAGTGAATTCCTTGGTCGAGGCGTTTTCCTATTTTCAAAAAGTAGTCAATATGCGCATTCACACAATTGAGAAAGGTGCGGTTGAGGGGGTAAATCATGGCACGCTTAATTAATGCCCCTTATGTGAAACTACAAGACCAAACAGGCGAAACGGAAATCACGATTTGCTTAGGTGTGCAGGCGTGGGAGATTGCCAAACACATTGACGAATCGGGCAAAAGTGCGGTTGAAATCGACCTCGAAAATGCCTTAGGCGAGAATGCCCTCAAATCGCCTTGTGTGGTGGTGGACGATAAAGCCTTAGAAACTATCCAATCATTACGAATTGCCCCGAAAAACGCCCGTTATGTTCGTTTAATTCGGGCAAATGGCGGCAACACGTTAGACTCGGAGACCTTAGAGGCGGTTTATTTGAATCTTGCCACACATACGGCAGCCGAAAGTGTGATTTATTGTGATGAAGCGTTGCAGATGATTGAAGATGTGAGCCGATATATTCAGCGCATACGCAAGGGGGAAACCTATCACGGGAACATTCAGCTAATTGTGGAACCCACCCGAGATAATCATCAACCCTATATCGAAGAACGCAAGGAAAACGGCATAGCGGGCATTTATCGCATTATTCCGAAGTTAGACAAGGACACGGGCGAATTAAACGAAAAAAGCGAATGGTTAGCGGATTGTGTGGACGTGGTGGGCGTGGGTATTTCCGAGAGTGAATATTTTTCGATGCTTTCCTTTCAGGCACAAGGCAAAACCGAACCGACTTTAATCGCGCTTCCGTGGGCGGATATTGGCGAACGTGCAGGGTGGCAACTACTCAAGCAAAAAGGCGTAAGAGTAACCAATAATCAACGGCTCAAGCCTTATTTAGCGGATTTTCTGCAAGATACGCAGAATAAACCCATTTATCAGATTGTAAATGAGACTGGCTGGCAGGCGGATTTTAATGCGTATATTTTGCCAAATGGCGAAGTGTTGGGAAAACCAAGTCGGCCCGTTTATTTCAACAGTAAATCATCCACCACCGCAGGCTATCAAGCCAAAGGCGCGTTAAATGACTGGCAACAGGAAATCGGGCAATATCTCGAGGGCAATCATTCAATGATGTTAGGTATGGCGTGTTCTTTGGCTGCGCCTTTGATTGGATTAATTGGAGCGGAAAGTTTTGGCGTTCACCTATTCGGGAAATCCAGTGCAGGCAAAACCACCATAGCAAACATTGCAAGCTCAATCTATGGCGAACCGGATATGATTCGCTTGTCGTGGAATGGCACAAGCCTAGGCTTAATTAACGAAGCAGCCGCGCGTAATGATGGCTTTATCCCCCTTGATGAAATCGGACAAGGGGCAAGCAAAAAGCACGTAGAACAGACTGCTTACGCATTATTTAACGGTGTAGGTAAAATTCAAGGCGCAAAGGACGGCGGAAACCGTGATTTAACCCGCTGGCAGATATTGGCATTTTCCACCGGTGAGCAAGATTTAGAGTTATATCTCAAGCAGGATAAAATCAGAACCAATGCAGGGCAATTAGTACGCCTGTTAAATATCCCTATCACACAAGCCGATAAGTTTTATCATTTTGGCAATGGTAAAGCCCACGCCGACCATTTAAACGCAATGGCAAAGCGTTACTATGGCACAATGGGGAAAGCGTGGATTGAGTGGCTATTGGAAAATAAAAGTGCGGTGGCGGCTGAATATCAACGTTATGGGGAGCAATGGCAATCAATGCTACCCAATGACGCTAGCCCACAAGTTAAACGAGTGGCAGGTCGATTTGCCATACTTGAAACCGCTTTACAACTGGCAAGCCATTTAACCGGCTGGGAAACACAGGAAAATCAGACCGCACTTTTACGCAGTTTTAACGAATGGGTGAATGAGTACGGGCTACATTCGAGAGAAGAGAAGCAGATTATTGAGCAGGTGAACGGGTGGCTATTACGAAACGGTGCGAGGTTTATCGAATTTCCCTTTAATCCGAATCAAAAAGAGCCGAATGACACGGCAGGCTATCGCCAGCTCGCCGATAGCAAAGAGCCACAAGAAAGCGATAAATATTGGGTATTTCCGCAAGTTTATCTTGAAGATGTGATTAAAGGCTTTAATGAGAAGCAGGCGAATGAAGTCTTAGCCGGTGCTGGTATGTTAGAAACTTCAAATGCCAGTGGTTACAAATACCGGAAACAATTACCGAGAGCCATCCGAGGGAATAAAACAATTCGCTGTTATGTGTTAGCGGTATTAGATGAAGAGGACGAGGAAAGCGCAGAAAGGGAATAAAAGCCTATTTTGAAAGGCCCAGCCTATCAAACAACAAAGGGCAGATCAGAAATGATTTGCTTTTTTTTTATCCACCAACGAAAAAAATTTTTCCGTGTGTAGAAAACATCAAAAAAACTTAGACACACTAGACACAAAATAAGAAAAAATATATATATCAATCGCTTAATAAAAATGCTGTGTCTAAAAATGCCCTTTTTGTGTCTAATTTTAGGGGTTTTGTGTCTAAAAAACGGGGTTTTGTGTCTAATTAAAAAATGAACAATCCGCTAATGTGTCTAAAGTGTGTCTGGCTGTGTCTAAGGTGTGTCTAATGCGTTTAGACACAAAAATGAGGATTAACCATTTGAAAAGTAACAATATTTTTTCTAAAAATTGGCTGTGTCTAGTGTGTCTAACGATTTTCGCGTATCTATACACTTTTTTTATTTTTTAGATGGTGAAAGTCCCCTTGTTGATCCATAGGTGAAACCTTATATATCATAACGATTTAAAAAGCCTAGTGCGGTGCATTGAGCTTTTTCATAAGGGGAGGGGTGGGTAAAAAGTTCAGCGAAAAGGCCTTAAATACCGCACGGGGAACTCCGTTTTATCGCTATTACAGTTTTTATAGCCTTTTTATATAGCTGCAAAATCTGCGTATTCTCAAAATTTAAGCAGCTCAAGGGCGTGATTTATGATGAAGTGCAAAAAACGCAATATAAAGCGATTTGAGAGGTTATTTATTTTATTAATATAACTATCAGATTAAGGGGTAAAGTCTATATACTGCGCGTTTAGGCTGGTTTTATGCGATGTTTTAAATCTAATTTCAATCTCAGAATCAAATCTAAGAAAAATTTCAAAAAAATGCTTTACAAATACCCTGTATTTTTGCCAATATACCCCCGCAGTCGCAAAATCGGCTGCCGGGCCTTCGAGCCATTTTGCTAATACTGTAATAATCGCTCACAGCACAACCCCTCAGAATTAAAAATGAACAATCACTAAAACAAAAACAACAATAAAAACAAATTGTTATTATGTTGTGGTGGATCACCGAAAAAATCAAAAAACTGCCGAAACCCGCGATACCGCAACCCCCGTGGCTTAGGGAACCCCGCCGGGAGTACCTTTTGCCGGAAAATACTCAACGAGTTATAAACATTTGCTTTTGTTTTTTGGAATTCTCTTTTTATAATGTCAAAAAACTTTCATTCGGTGGCGGAAATGTACTTGCATGGGGTTAATTTTAAAATCCCTGCAATTGGTAAAGGGGCGAGTAAAATCTCTACAGTATTCCAAACTTAGAACCGCCTGTTCAACTCAATTTTTACAACCGCGAAATTAAGATTTGATATGAATTTCGGGAACAATACGCGCGCGCGTAGAGGCGGATTTTTGCGAGTCCATAAAAAGAGACAAGGAGCAATACTTGCATGGGGTTAATTTTTAAAAGCCTTAACGAACTGAAAAAATTGTGTAGAAAATAATCAGAATGAATGGTAAAAAATTTTTTAGTTCCCCAAGAAGTTCCCCGGAATGGGATTGCTAAATTTAATCTTTTTAAAATCAATTGGTTATTGGTTAAATTCAACTCCCATGATCTCCGCCAGTTCAGCATACAGAGTCATTGATCTTTAATAAAATTCTACGCATTTTTGCCAGTGAGGTAACGGGATTGAGTAGCTGTTTTATGGAATCTGATAAATAACATATTAAAAGGTATAAAATGACAGTAGAAATACTTGTTGTAAAGGATCGATTCAGTATTCGCAGTGGTGTTACTCGCCCGTATCTGTGTGAGGCAAGTAATGGAAAAACTTATGTGGTTAAAACAAAGTCTTCTCTAACGTCAAAACAGATTATTGCCGAATATGTGGCAGCCTGTCTGGCTAAAAAGCTGGGATTGCCAATTCCGGATTTTAAACTTGTTTATATTTCCGAATTTATTGCCAAAAGTGTGTGTCCTGATTGGCGGGAAGGAATTAGTGAAGGATTGGCTTTTGGTATTGAATATATTGACGATGCGGTTTTAGTCAAATTTAAGCAGGCTTATGTCTGCTGTGATGTTTTGTTACAAAAACAAATTTATCTTTTTGATTTTTGGATAAATAATTCTGACCGAACGCTTTCGGACAAAGATACCGGCAATGTGAATTTGCTCTTTAGTCGTTCATTAAAAAAATTATTTATCATTGATCATAATCTTGCTTTTGATGCGGATTTATCAGATACTCATTTCGCATATCATATTTTTTCTAAGGCAAACCGGAATTGGATTTTTGATTTAGTGGATCGACCTTATTTGCAAGATAAATTTTGTGAGGTGGCTCGAGATATTGATGATATATTGGGATCCATTCCGGAAGAATGGTTGCCGGACGATGACGGTTGTTGTTATCTGAAATCAATAAAAAATATTATTAACCGCATATTAACCGATAGTTTTTGGAAAAAAATATCATGAAAACGCCGATTTTATACAGTTTTGTAAGATTTCTTCCTTTTTTTGAAAGCGGAGAATTTGTGAATATCGGTCTGTTGATGTGCGAACCGAATGCAAAAAAATTGACTTATCGTATAGTGAAAAAAAACGATATTCGAGTAAATCATTTCTTTCGTCAAAGTAAAATTTTCTATGACGTGCATCCCATGATTAATGAGCAGCTAAGATATATTGTTGATAAAATCTCTAGCGTACCATTTAATACTAATGATGAAATGATTAATTTTTTTCATCATTATACGGAGCAAAAAGATGGTTTATTTCAGTTTAGTAATGCGGCTGTGGGATTAGTGGATGATCCTGTTGCTAAATTTAATGAGTTATATGAGAAATTCATTAAAGGTGCGGGGGTTGCAACGGAAAGTCAAGAACTCCACATTGTTAGGGAATATAAAAAATTATTTAAAGCACAAAATGATCAACTGCTTGCGCAATATAAAGAGCAGCTCGTTCAAGGGAGTACGGCCAAGTTTAAATTTCCTTTGGCATTGCAAAATGAGAGCACGAAAGAGATTTTGAAAGGAATTAAGCCGTTGGCATTTGATCAGGCTGAAACCTCGGGAATGATTGAGCATTGTGACAGCTGGGTTGCAAAGATAAACCGGGCAAGCGAAGAAGGATTATTAAAAAGAGACAATATTTTATTTACTTTAGATACCGCAGATACGGATTCAAAGATGAATATATTGACGACGATAAAGCATACTTTTGATAAATTCAAGCTCCAGCATACCGATTGGCAGGATAATAAGAACATTCTTGCTTTCGCGCAGGATATAAAAATGTGAATTAGAGCGAACCGCCGTTATGGCAGTTTTTTTGTGGGGGGAATTTTTTATTGTTGCGGATTTATTGTTTGTTCCGGCAGGGCGGCAATGCCAAAAAAAAGCCACTGTTATTCACAGTGGCAAAACCATAATGAAAAAGACATTAGGATGTTTACTACTTAGAGGAAACCTGTTGTAAGAAAACTTTGCGCGGTGAGGTAAGCCCCAGTTTTTCCGCTTCGTTCACTAAATTCATGGCGCGGTTGACGTCGTTTTCTTTTAATGCTTTGCTGACTGCCTGTTTAAAATAGGCTTCAGTTTCGCTGTCCACCGGTGTGTTGACGGCTTTACTATTGGCGGTTTGAGCCGGTGCTGCGCCCACCGGTGTGGCAGCCGGTTTGCTGGAGCCGAATACGCCGGTCGGTAAGCCGATAAAACGAGTGCCGCTGGCTGCGCTGACATTGACGCTGATTTCGCCGTTGCGGCTGTGCTGCACTTCAATATCCGGAATCGCCGGCGGCTGTTTGCCGGTGGCTTTGGCAAAGGTTTTGGACGGATGCGGCACGGTTGTGGTTTTGTTTAAATCTTGCTGGGTGGTGTAAACCAGCAGGTAAATGTAATCCTGGCTGGATGCCGGAGTTAAATTCAGTTCGGCGGAAAAGCGATTCGGTTTCATGCCGCGCTCTTCTGCAAATTTAAATTCGGAAGACGGATAAGTCGCCGCCACATTAAAATTATTGTCTAATACCACCGCACTTGGTACAAATACGTGCTGATCCAACACCGTACTTTCAATCGTAATCTCAATGGTGCCTTGATTCGCCGGAATGCGGTATGCCGCAATCGGGCTTTCGGTGCCGGCAAATTGTGCGGTAAACGCCTGTTTTTGCTGTTCGCTTAAGGTAGTTTTGACTGTTTCGGCAAGTTGAATGTCTTGCCAGTGTAATTGAGACAGAACGGTTGAGTTAATATGAATCGGTGCTGCCGAGCTTGGCAAAACAACAAACATATTAGCCAAAAAAAGTGCGGTCGTTAAAAGTGTTTTTTTCATATTAACCTCATTGCAAATCTGCGATTACTGTGATTGTCAGGGGAAGCGTACTTCCCCTGTAATTAGTGCCGAAGCAGCGGAAGGTTTACCACCATGCTTCAAACTGAACGCCTGCAACAAATTCGCCGTCTTTGGCTTTATAACCGGCGTTGGTACGGTTTGTCGTATTGAATTTGTCGTTCCAGTGCGCATAAGTACCGAACACACGGATTGCAGGACGCGCCCAAATGCTTGAGCCTGCTTGCCATTGCTGAGCCAGAGTGACTTTGGTTAAGTCGTTTTTCAAGCCTGTGTTTTGGTCTTTAATGCGGTCGTAACCTACTTCGACTAAGGTGCTCATAGTATCAGTCCATTTATACATTGGGCGGATACCGGCGGAATACCAAGTTTTGCCTTGTTTGTTGTCTAAGTCGGTTTTTTCGTAAATCAATGCGTACATCACTTCCACTTTGTCGCTTGCCGCAACCACGCCTTGATTGATTAAACGCAACATATGACCTTTGTTAGTGGTTGAACCGCCTTGTGAGTGACCGGTATTCCAAGAAGTCATCGAGTCTGTGGCATATTGTGCAGTAAATTTATTGAAACCGCCGAAGAAGTTACCTTGGGTGTGTTCAACTGTTACCATATAGCCGTTTTTGGTTGCATCAGCTTCACGAGCAGCATGGTTTTTGGTGTGAGAGCTACCGTAATCAAAACCGATTTCCAAACGACCGTTTTCGCTGACTTTCAGGTCGGCTAAACGTACATCAATGACATCATTATAAACGTCTTTGTTTTTGTCTTTAGTCGAATCCCATTTTTTGGTAATCGGGTTGTATTCCCAACCATATGCGCCACCTTCTTCGGTATTACGCGTTACCGCCAAAGATAATTTACCGAAACCTAAATCAATATTTTCAACCCCTGCGCCCGGACCGGAAATATCCCAGTAGTAGAAGTCATTCATGTGCACATCATGGCGTTGGTAGAAACGTTTACCGGCCCATAATGTTGCACCCGGCAGACTGTCGGCGAAGTTTTTAAACTGCACGTTGATTTCGCGCAGTGCTGGACTGGTGGCTTCCCAGTCAACCTGCTGGTTTACAGAGTAGGCAATGTTAGAATCTAAATAGATGGATTTATCGCCGTCTTTGAAAAGCTCTTGACCTAATTTGAATTCTGCGTAGGTTTCTGCTTCGTTACCTAAACGGTATTTCGAGCCGCCGCCGTTGACGGTGAATGCAGTTTGTTCGCCGCCGCCGGATGTCCAGCCGATACCGGAACGGGCATAACCGTGGAAATCAACCGCACTGGCGCTGGTCGCGATCAGTGCGCCAGTGATGGCTACTGCTAGTAGAGTCTTTTTACTGTTCATAATTGACCTCATTATTTATTAAATAACATTTAGGGGTATATCAATGAATTGATATTGGTTTTAATGGCATTGATTCAGCTCGCCAATCAATGCCGAAATCCTTACACGCCGCGTTCTTTAAATAAGCGTCGGCAGGCGGTGCCGTCTTCTTTAAACAGGTGGCAGCGTTCCGGCACGATACCGATATCCAGCGCGTCGCCCTCGTTAACCAGCACTACATCGTTTTGCCGATATACCAGTGTCGGTTGTTTGATTTCCGGGATTTCAAGGTGGATTTGGGTTTCATTGCCTAGCAGTTCCACCACCTGCACTTTACCGCGCAATGTTACCTGCGCCTGCTCGGCTGGTACCAAATGTTCCGGGCGAATGCCTAAGGAAAGATTGTCGCCGACACTGACGCCTTTGCCGGAAACCGGAATCCAGAAATTATGGTGATGCGCATCTGGCAATTCGATTTGCACCCGCTCGGTTTCCACACCGGTTACTTTAACCGGCAGGAAGTTCATTTTCGGTGAGCCGATAAAACCTGCCACAAAGCGGTTTGCCGGATAATGGTAGAGTTCCAGCGGTTTGCCCACTTGTGCGATACCGCCAGCATTCAGCACCACGATTTTGTCCGCCAGCGTCATGGCTTCGACCTGATCATGGGTCACATAAATCATAGTGCGGTTCAATTTTTTATGTAATTTGGAGATTTCCACCCGCATTTGCACGCGTAGTGCGGCGTCCAGATTGGATAGCGGTTCATCCAGCAGAAAAACTTCCGGCTGAGAAACCAAAGTGCGCCCGATTGCCACACGCTGACGTTGACCGCCGGATAAGGCTTTCGGTTTGCGATCCAATAAGTGCGCCAGCTGTAGAATTTCAGCGACCTGATTGACGCGCTGGTCGCGCTCCGCTTTGTTGACGCCCGCTAATTTCAGACCAAATGACATGTTTTCCGCCACATCAAGGTGCGGGTACAAGGCATAAGATTGGAACACCATGCCGATACCGCGTTTTGCCGGCGGCACATCATTCATAAGCTGATTGCCGATATAAAGTTCGCCTGTGGTAATGTCTTCCAGTCCGGCAATCATGCGCAGTAAGGTTGATTTACCGCAGCCGGAAGGACCGACAAATACAACGAACTCACCTTCATTAATTTCTAAATTGATGTCTTTAGAAATATGTACGTTGCCGTAGGATTTGCCTACATTGCGTAACGATACATTTGCCATAGAGAACCTCTTTTTATAAATTTATAATTTGTAGTAATTTTTTAGTCATTCTTTGTGTCTTTTCATTACGGAGCTAATCATCCGCTATATAATGTTGAAAAAAATCCTCCTTTTGCGATTTTTTTCAGGATTAGATGAAAAAAGCGTCGGCGGCGGGAAATTAAATCGGCAACACGGAAAATTTCGTTTTTATGTGAGGCAGGTCACGTTTTGGGTTGAAAAATTTGTGAGGCGTATCACAAAAAATAGAAAAATCGCTGAAAGATCAGGATATTTCCAGCAGGGAGGAGCAGGGGGGAGGATAACAAATGAAAATATTACTGCATAATCTACGATAACTCAGGATAGGCTGTCCGGTTATCCTCAGACCATCCAAATTTAAGTCCATATCATAAGGAGCAACACTATGAATAAAAAACTCTTGGCATTCACACTGACCACTGCGGCAAGTTTGATGTTTTCCGCTTCCGTAGCGGCAAAAATGACCGAAGGTAAACTGGTTATCTGGATTAACGGCGATAAAGGCTATAACGGTCTTGCCGAAGTCGGTAAAAAATTTGAAGCGGATACCGGCGTGAAAGTGTTGGTTGAGCATCCGGATCGTTTGGAAGAAAAATTTGCTCAGGTGGCGTCCACCGGTGATGGTCCGGATATTATTTTCTGGGCTCATGACCGTTTCGGTGGTTATGCGCAGGCGGGACTGTTGGCGGAGTTACAACCGAGCAAAGAATTTAAAGACAAATTCGTTGATTTCGCGTGGGATGCCGAAACCTATAACGGCAAAGTCATCGCTTATCCGGTGGCGATTGAATCCTTATCGTTAATCTATAATAAAGATTTACTGCCACAGCCGCCGAAATCGTGGGAAGAAATTGTTGAACTGGATAAAAAACTGAAAAAAGACGGTAAAAACGCGATTATGTGGAATCTGTCCGAACCGTATTTCACTTGGCCGGTGGTGGCATCTAACGGCGGTTATGCGTTTAAATTCACCAACGGTAAATATGATGTGAATGACATCGGGGTAAACAACGCCGGTTCGCAGAAAGGTCTGCAATTCGTGGTGGATATGGTGAAAAATAAAGTCATCAATGCGGATATGGATTACTCCGTGGCGGAAGCTAGCTTCAATAAAGGCGAAACCGCATTAACCATCAACGGACCTTGGTCTTGGGGCAATATTGAGAAAAGCAATATCAACTACGGCGTAGCGGTATTACCGACCTTAAACGGTCAGCCGTCCAAACCGTTCGTCGGCGTATTGAGTGCCGGTGTAAACTCTGCCAGCCCGAACAAAGACTTGGCGAAAGAGTTTATGGAAAACTATCTATTGACCGATGAGGGGCTGGATACCGTAAACAAAGACAAACCGTTAGGCGCGGTAGCGTTAAAATCCTATCAGGAAAAATTAGCCAAAGACCCACGCATTGCGGCAACTATGGAAAATGCGCAGCATGGTGAAATCATGCCGAACATTCCACAAATGGCGGCGTTTTGGTACGCAGAAAAAGCGGCTATCGTGAATGCGGTCAGCGGTCGTCAAGGTGTGAAAGAAGCATTGGATGACGCGCACGGACGTATTCAGAAACAGCAATAATCGTTAAGCGGGCACCGACGTGCCCGTTTTCTTCCGATGCGGAATCCCGTTTCAGCGCATAAAAGGAGGTCTATATCGGCAGGATGCCGACCGTATCGGACGACAACTCATTATAATCATAAACAGCCATAATGAATGCCGCTTAAAAGTGCGGTTCGTTTTTCTGACATTTCGAGGTGTATTATGCTACAAGCGGTTAATCCGACCAAATCGCAATCCTCATTCAATTGGTTAAGATATCTTCTTATCGGAGCGGTATTACTGATTGATTTCTATCTGGTTATGCTGATGTATTCGCAGGGTGAATACTTATTTGCCATTCTGACGTTAGTGATTCTGACCTCCGGTATTTATATTTTCAGCAGTAAAAAAGTGTACGCTTGGCGTTATGTGTATCCCGGTATTATGGGCATGACGATTTTTATTCTGTTCCCGCTGGTGGCAACCATTGCCATTGCCTTTACCAATTACAGCGGTACCAACCAGCTGGCTTTTGAACGGGCGCTGAATGTATTAAGTCAGCAGCATTATTTTTCCGGCGACAAATTCGATTTCAAACTGTATCCGCAGTCCGATGATCGTTTTATCATTGCGCTGCATAACCCGAATAGCGGACAGGATTTTGCCGCGGAAAATATTGCGCTAACCGATAAACGAGTTACAGTCATCGAACAACCGGCACCGCAGGGAGAGCCTGCGCCGCTGCGTGTGATTACGCAAAACCGCAGTGCATTGCAGAATATGACGATTGTACTGCCGGACGGTAACGAGCTGACAATGAGTTCGCTGCGTCAATTTTCGGAACAAAAAGCGCGTTACAGCTATGATGACGAAAGCGGCATTTTGCTAAATAATGAAAACGGTAAAAAATACCGCGCCAATCAGGATACCGGCTTTTTCCAAGCCATTAATGAAAGTGGCGACTGGCTGAACGAAACGCTGGAGCCGGGCTTTACCGTTTCCACCGGATTTAGTAATTTTATTAAAATTTTTACCGACGCCGGTATTCAGAAGCCTTTTGTACAAATCTTTATCTGGACGGTCGTATTTTCCGTATTAACTGTAGCATTTACCGTAATTATCGGAATGGTGCTGGCTTGCGTGGTGCAATGGGAAGCCCTGCGCGGTAAAGCGGTGTATCGTTTACTGCTGATTTTGCCTTATGCAGTACCGTCGTTTATTTCTATTTTGGTATTCAAAGGCTTGTTTAATCAGAGTTTCGGTGAAATCAATATGATCTTAAATCAGCTGTTCGGTATTCGTCCAGAGTGGTTTAATGATCCGTTGTTAGCGAAATCCATGATTCTTATCGTCAATACTTGGCTGGGTTATCCGTATATGATGATTTTGTGTATGGGATTGTTGAAAGCCATTCCGCAGGATTTATACGAAGCCTCCGCCATGGACGGTGCCTCCACATGGCAGAATTTCAGCAAAATTACCGTGCCGTTATTGTTAAAACCGCTGACTCCGTTAATGATTGCGTCCTTTGCCTTTAACTTTAATAACTTCGTGCTGATCCAGCTGTTAACCAACGGTCGTCCGGATATGATCGGCACTACCACACCGGCAGGTTATACCGATTTGTTGGTCAGCTATACTTATCGTATCGCCTTTGAAGGCAGTGGCACGCAAGATTTCGGCTTAGCCGCGGCAATCGCTACCATTATCTTCTTATTGGTAGGCGGATTAGCGTTACTGAATATTAAAGCCACAAAAATGAAACTGGATTAGGAGGACATCATGGCTATCGTACAACCAAAATCTATGCGTTATCGTTTGTGGGCGACCCATGTGCTGCTAATCTGCTTTTTAGCCCTGATTATGTTTCCGTTGCTGATGGTGATCGGTATTTCGCTGCGCCCGGGTAATCTGGCGATTGGCGATATTATTCCGCGCGAAATCTCGTGGGAACACTGGAAGCTGGCATTAGGGTTTGATGTTGTGCATGCGGACGGTTCGGTTACGCCGCCGCCGTTCCCGGTATTGCTCTGGTTATGGAATTCGGTCAAAGTGGCAACCATTACCTCCGTCGGCATTGTGGCACTTTCCACCACTTGCGCCTATGCCTTTGCACGGATGAAATTCAAAGGCAAAAAAACCATTTTACAAGGCATGCTGATTTTCCAAATGTTCCCGGCGGTGCTGTCGCTGGTGGCATTATATGCCTTGTTTGATCGTTTGGGACAATATGTACCGTTTCTGGGGCTGAATACCCATGCCGGCGTTGTATTTGCTTATTTGGGCGGTATTGCGCTGCATGTGTGGACAATCAAAGGCTATTTTGAAACTATCGATGGTTCGCTGGAAGAGGCTGCCGCGCTGGACGGGGCGACACCTTGGCAGGCATTCCGTTTGATTTTACTGCCGTTATCGGTACCGATTTTAGCGGTAGTGTTTATTCTGTCGTTTATCTCGGCAGTTACCGAAGTGCCGGTTGCATCGCTGTTGCTGCGTGATGTGAACAGCTACACGCTGGCGGTCGGTATGCAGCAATACCTGTATCCGCAAAACTATTTGTGGGGTGATTTTGCTGCCGCTGCGGTATTGTCCGCCATTCCGATTACTGCGGTGTTCCTGTTGGCACAACGCTGGTTGGTCGGTGGTTTAACCGCAGGCGGGGTAAAAGGCTGATTATTTGGGTGTGGTATGTGTATCCGTGTACCACACTTTTTTTTCTCCTATTCATTAATGTTTCAGTAAAACTAAAACGCAACACAACCTAAAATAAGAATAAGACAACGGCATTTATAAACATTTACAGGAGTGATTTATGCAAAAGTCTATGCTTTATTTATCACTGTTCTGCTCAATGACCGCCTGCGCTGCTGGACAATGGCAGCATGACAGTTTCCGCGGGTTCGGCGAAAGTGGGGAAAAACAGTTATTTCAATCCGAAACGGCATTGAAGAAAGGCTATTATCCGCTGCGATTTACCTTTCATAATCAATGTTACCAGCCGCAAAGTGCGGTCAAATTAAATCAAACTGTCTCGTTAGTTCCTTGCGCGGGTGACGTGCCACAGCTGCGCCTGTTCCGCGACGGCACTTATCTGGCGCAAATTGATATGCGCAGCGGTACACCGACTTTACGTGTGAGTATCAAACAAGAGCCGGACAACCGAAAGACAACAGTGAAAACCTGTCAGGTCTGGAATAAACAACCGCTGGAGATTGATGTCAGCGCCACGTTTAAGGACGGTGAACTGGTGCGCGATTTTTATTCCGGTAACAGTGCGCAAGTGGAAAACGGCAAACTCACCTTAATGCCAGCGGCGCAGTCCGGTGGATTATTGTTGTTGGAAAAAGCGACGGAAAAAAGTGCGGTACAAAAACCCGCCGAATTTAACTGGAAAAATGCCACGGTTTATTTTGTCTTAACCGATCGTTTTTACAACGGCAATCCGCATAATGACAACAGCTACGGACGCCAAAAAGACGGCATGCAGGAAATCGGCACCTTTCACGGCGGCGATTTGGCGGGGTTGACGGCGAAACTGGATTATCTACAGCAGCTTGGTGTGAATGCAATTTGGATCAGTTCTCCGCTGGAACAGATGCACGGCTGGGTCGGTGGCGGTGATAAAGGCGATTTTCCGCATTATGCCTACCATGGTTATTATCATCAGGATTGGACTAACCTGGATGCCAACATGGGCACGGAAGCGGAGCTGAAAAACTTTATCCAACAGGCGCACCAACGGGGAATGCGCGTGCTGTTCGACGTGGTGCTAAATCATACCGGGTATGCCACCTTGGCGGATATGCAGCAATTCAAGTTCGGCGCGCTTTATCTCAAAGATGACGAACGCCAAACCATTCTCGGCGATAACTGGACGAACTGGCAACCGAAGAAAGGACAAAACTGGCATAGTTTTAACGACTACATTAATTTCGGTGATAAAGCCGGCTGGGCGCAATGGTGGGGCAAAGATTGGGTGCGTTCCGATATCGGCGATTACGACAGCCCGAAATTCGATGATTTAAGAATGTCGCTTTCTTCACTGCCGGATCTGAAAACCGAAGCCGAAAGTGCGGTCGGTTTACCGCCGTTTTATCAACATAAAGACACCCATGCCGTGCCGCTGCCGAATGCCAAAGTGCGCGATTATCTGATCACTTGGCTGAGCGATTGGGTGCGTAAATACGGCGTGGACGGTTTCCGCGTGGATACGGCGAAACATGTGGAGCAAAGCACATGGCAACAGCTGAAAACCGAAGCGCAAAAGGCATTGCAAGAATGGCAGACCGGACATCCGCAGGAAAGTTTTAATCAACCGTTTTGGATGACCGGCGAGGCTTGGGGACATGGCGTGGCGAAGAGCAGTTATTATCAACATGGCTTTGATGCCATGATCAATTTTGATTTTCAGGATCAGGCAAAAAACGCTTTAGATTGTTTTGCTAAAATCGACCCTGTCTATCAGGAAATGAACGGCAAATTGCAGGATTTTAATGTGCTCAGTTATCTGTCTTCCCATGACACGCGTCTGTTCTTCCATAGCGACAGCGAGCAAAATCCGCATAAACAAAAAATCGCCGCTAATTTACTGCTGCTGGCACCGGGCGCCGTGCAAATCTATTACGGTGATGAAAGCGGACGCGAATTCGGTCCGACCGGCTCGGATCCCGTACAGGGAACCCGTTCCGACATGAACTGGCAGGAGTTGCGGGAAAATGACGAAAAAGCCGAATTGCTCGCACATTGGCAAATCTTAAGTCATTTTCGTCAGCAGCATCCGGCAATTGGTGCCGGTGTGCAAAGTGCGGTGCAAAACGGCAAGTATTTTTCATTCGACCGCCACTACGGCGATGACAGAGTAATGGTGGTTTGGGCGGGAAACTAACAACGACATTTCAACATAATTAAGTAAAATATTCCTTATATTTTAACTAGATATGTTTTCAGTTAGCAAAAATATAACCTATATTTTTTCGCTGTCTTAGTTATCTGATCATAGTTTTATAAACGCAGAAAAGTGCGGTGGAAATCTCCCGATTTTTTATCGGGGGATGACTGCCTTCCTTTCGTGCGTCTTAAAAAAAATTTTGCTCAATAAATGATCGCGGTTTGAGTTATTTATCAGCAAAAAAACTTGGCATAAATGCCGATAATTTTAGATCAAAACCTAACGAAGGAAATAATGATGAACAACACATACAAAGTTATCTGGAACACTACGTTAAACAGGCTGACTGTGGTTTCTGAACTGGCTAAAGGCAAGGTGAAGTCTTGTTCAAATGCCGAAGCGAAAAAAGCGGCGATTAAAGCGGCGGATTTGTCTGTCGGTGGTAAATTCACTTTACTGACTTGTGTATTATTGGGAACGATTTTGCCGATGCAATATTCGCTAGCTATAACTAATTACGGTTCCGGCAATAATATTGCCGGGGATTGTCAGAACAGCGAATCTCATTTGATTGTATTCGGGCAGAATAATGTGCCGAATCCGCAGGGGTGTCAGGGCGGGATTTTCGGTTCAAACAGCACAATTGATTGGGATGCGGCTGGGTCTTATGTGATAGGGAATAACAGTACCGCATCGGCACAGAATATGGTTATTATCGGTAACAATATTGCTGCCAGTAACGGAAATGGGCTTACCGGTGCAGTAATTATTGGAACCAATTCAACCGGTTACAGTGTACAGGATACGAATAGTCTGGGTTCGGTCACGATTAATAATATTACTTATTCTAATTTTGCCGGCGGAATTTCGGGGGCGGGATCATTTGTCAGTGTCGGTGGAACAGGAGAGAATGAACAGCGCCTGATTGTGAATGTGGCACCGGGAAAGTTAAGTGCCAATTCAACTGAAGCGGTTAACGGTTCGCAGCTTTTTGCCGTAGCTAGCCAACTGCAAGCAAATATTACAACGATTCAGGAATCTGTTAACAGCGCAAGTTCCGAATCGACTTATAAATTTACTATTTCCAATAATCAAAGCGACGGCACGGCAACGGAAGGGAAAATATGGTCATCGGCACAAGGCAGCAATGAAATTTCGTTCGGCGCCACCTCGGATCTTAAAGTAACTGCCGATTCCAACGGCAATATTATTTATGGATTATCCGACTCGGCAAAAAATTCTATCGCAAGCGCCGAACAAGCCGCACAAACCGTTACAAACTCACTATCTGCCATCAACAGCGCTGTCACTCGTGCTGAAACCGCTGCCACCGCAGCGAGTAACTCCGCAACTGCCGCCGCAAGTTCAGCCACAGAAGCTGATAAATCTGCAAGTGCAGCAGCAAGTTCGGCTACCGAATCAGCTAGTTCCGCAACCGCGGCTGCAACTTCTGCCACAAAAGCGGATAGCTCTGCAACATCTGCGGCAAGCTCTGCCACAAAAGCCGATAGTTCTGCAACGTCTGCGGTGAGTTCGGCTACCGAATCGGCTAGTTCTGCGACTGCCGCAGCGAGTTCAGCCACAAAAGCGGAAAATTCTGCGACTGCAGCTGCAAGTTCGGCAACCGCGGCTGCGACTTCAGCCACTGAATCGACTAGTTCCGCGACTGCGGCTGAAAGTTCTGCTACAAAAGCCGATAGCTCCGCAACATCTGCGGCAAGTTCAGCCACCGAAGCGGGTAAATCTGCAACTTCCGCGGCGAGTTCGGCTACCGAATCGGCTAGTTCTGCGACCGCCGCAGCGAGCTCAGCCACCAAAGCTGATAGTTCCGCAACTGCGGCTGCAACTTCAGCCACCGAATCGGCTAGTTCCGCGACCGCCGCAGCAAGTTCAGCCACCGAAGCGGGTAAATCTGCAACAAAAGCGGATAGTTCTGCAACATCTGCGGCAAGTTCAGCAACAGAAGCAAGTAATTCCGCAAGTGCTGCGGCGAGTTCGGCTATCGAATCAGCTAGTTCCGCAACTGCGGCTGCAAGTTCTGCCACAAAAGCGGATAGTTCTGCAACATCTGCCGCAAGTTCCGCGACGAAAGCAGGTAATTCCGCAAGTGCTGCGGCAAGTTCGGCTACCGAATCAGCTAGTTCCGCAACCGCGGCGGCAAGTTCAGCCACGGAAGCAGGTAATTCTGCAACTGCCGCTGCAAGTTCGGCAACAAAAGCTGATAGCTCTGCGACTTCGGCTGCGAGTTCCGCAACTGCGGCTGCGACTTCAGCCACTGAATCGGCTAGTTCCGCAACTGCGGCTGCAAGTTTTGCCACAAAAGCCGATAGTTCTGCAACATCTGCGGCGAGTTCGGCTACCGAATCAGCTAGTTCCGCAACTGCCGCGGCAAGCTCTGCCACAAAAGCGGAGAATTCTGCGACTTCAGCGGCGAGTTCAGCCACAG
>NZ_LN776187.1 GCF_000827595.2 Necropsobacter massiliensis
TCGCTTCGTCGGTGGATTTTGATCTTGGTTTAGCCGATGGTTTTGCTGCTTTATTTACTGTACTGTATTCGGCTTCCTGAGAAGAACTGCGTTGAACTGCCTGAGCGCCAGTGCCTTGTGGAATTTCTTCGTAAATAGGATTTTCTGTATTTGTATTTTGTTTTAATTTTTGGGCTTTATCGATTCCTTTTTTAACCATATTAGTGATGTCCAATGTCTCAAATTGGAATTTAGTACTGGCGTATTGATCATTACGTTGAATACTTTTTGATTTTGATAAATCCTGATTTATTGGTGTATCGCTTTGCTGATTTGTTTTAACTCCCGCAATCGTAGATTGCTGTGTGGCTTCATAGTGGAGTTGTTCTGAACGACCTCCCCGAATATCCAGTTGTTTTACTCCATCTTTGTTCGCACCGATAGTTGCACCGAATTTACCGCCATCTTTATGATGAGAGTCATTAAGATTCTGATGTGTTATTTGGCCTTTGATTTCTAAATCATTGCTGTTGCTTTCGTCAACAATGTAACCGGCTTTTAAATTAACGTCATTGAGTGTACCGCTGATATGTTTGGCTTTAATTCCGGATTGCTCGTTGACTTTGTGGCTTTCTTCTTTCTCTTTACCGCCGTTAGCGCCAAAGCTTCCGGTTGGTTTACCAAAGCCGGTTGAACTGACTGAAGCGCCGACAGAAGCGGATAGATCAAAATGGTTATGCTCACGTTTATAAGAATCTTGTTTAGATTCAATATTCGTTTTACCTTTTATATCCGTTATATATTTATCGGCATCAATATTTCCTCCGGAAAGATTAAAATTACCGTCGGAATTAATTTCAATGCGTTTACCTTTTAATTTACTATTCTGGTAGGTGATAGCCTGTCCTTTTGTATTTCCGGTACTCATTTCAACTTTTGCGCTGGCACCAACAGAGCAACCTTGGGCGGCAATACCGCAGGCTGCACTGATTCCCACCGATAATTTTTTACTTTCTGATTGTTCACTCTCAGCACGTTTGGTTTCGCCGGCGTTGATGTTCACATTACCTTTCGCATTAATCGTGAGATCTGTGGTTTCTTTGTTAGTCTCAACATTATTGAATGTGGCATCTCCGCTGCGCGCAGTAAAAGTTAATTTCCCGTTCAATGTATTTTTGTTATCGGAGATCTCATGAGATTCACTGTATTTTTGGGAATATCCGACCTGCGCTTTGACCGAACCGCCGACTAAGTCGCCGGTGACTAAATTAACTACATCACTTGCATATTGCAACGCAGCAGTCGTATCTTGCTTAACACCTTTTTTGCTATCTCGCGCCTGTTTTGCAATATTGGCAGCGGCATCAAGCACTGAGGAATGCCCTTCCGCCGTCATACCTAATGTAAATTTCGATGACTCAGAGGTTTTATCAATCTCATTTTTTTGTTTGGTTGACAAAATTCTGTCCGCAGACAGTTTAAAGCCTTGTTTTTCGTCTTTAGCTGCGATGTCTTTCTGTGCCTCAAAGAAACTTTCATCTTTTTCCGCCATGAGATTGGCGATTTCTTCATCCGATAATTTTTTAAATGCCGGATTGTCTTTTTTAGGCTGATTTTTGACCGCACTTTGGGTTTTCGGCTGCGTGCCTGCAGTTTCATTTTTGTCGCTCGGCGTTGCCGGAGTTGATTTATTAATATCTAACCCGCCGATATCTAAGTCCTTTTGAATGTGCAAATGACCGCTTTTGGCATCCAATTCGCTATTGGAATGCTTCAGTTCGGTTTCTGTAGTTTTAGTTCTAGAGAACGAAAGACCATATTCTGCGCTGGCACCGGCACTGGTTGATTGCCCAGCTTCTGTTGTGATACCGTTTTCTTGATCGACGGATACGGACGCACCATAACCAAAGGCATTGATTTCAGCACTGCCATAGTTTTGGGCGAGGTTTTTCTCTTTTTCGGTATGGCGGATATTTTTACCACCTTTGGCGACATAATGGCCCTGTACAATCCCCGTGGTGCGGTTGGTTTTTATTTTGCTGCCTTGCTGAGTGACATTGCCCGCCACTGCAAGATGCAGATGATCAAATTCCGCGTTTGAACCCACCGATTTTGCACTGTAATTATCTTCAGAAATACCACCGGCGAGAGAACCGTTCAACCCGTTACCCGATGGGATCGTTGTCGATTTATGCGAACTTTGTGTTTCATGGGTGTCTTTTACATTGAGATCTTTGGTTCTGACATAACCGGATTTTGCTTTGACATCGGCACCTGCAAGATCAATATTACTGTCGAGATCGGTTTCCAGATGAAGATGTTTGTCGCTCTTGATTTTCGATTTTTCAACCGTGGTATTACCTTTGTCATCCACATAGGTTTTCGCGCTAGATTCAATTCCTTTATGCCCTTTCAGTTTTAATTTATCCTGAGCTTGGATTGAACCCTGATTTTTAATTTTGTTTTCCGCTTCAATATTGATCTTATTGCCAGAGATTGAGCCGGAGTTTTCAACATGTTTAGTTTTTAACTCGTCGTCTCCAGCTTTAATCAATGCTGTATCAAAACCTTTATATTTTGCTGCATCTTCTAAAGTTTGCTTCGCAAAATACACCTGCGGAACATAAACCTCTTTTCCGTTTACGGTAGATTTTACATACCAAACAATATCTTCTTTCAAGTTATCCTGCTGCGTTTTAGTTAACGCCTGACCTAAAGTCAGATGAAGATCTTTGGCGCTATGATAAGCATTATCCATTAAACGTTTAACCAATTGAACATTGCTTAGATTGTATTTGAGTGCCAGATGATTATCGACTTTTTTCTCAATGGTACGCGTAATCAATTGATGCTCGAAATACGCGTCGCCAACCGTGTTTACTTTGTTGCTTTCAGTCTTCGGCGCAATTTTATTAAAGAAATAGTTGCCGCCGACATAATCTTTCTGATTAATGTATTTCATTCGCGTGTGGTAAAGCGGATCCACCTCAACCCGTGGACGGTTTTTCTGCTCGGGAATTTCACGTCGTTTAGCGAATTCTTCCGCTTTTTTACGCGCTTCTTCCAGTTTTTTCTTATATTCCTCTAATTTACGCAACTGCTCTTCTTGCTCTTTTCTCTGCTTTTCAAGCTGTGCCTGTTTTTCCGCTTCCAGCTTCTGTTGCAGTGCCTCCTGTTCTTTTTTATGTTTTTCTGCAAGCGCTTTCAACTCGTCTTCATGTTGCTTACGGGCCTGCGTTTCTTTTTCAGCTTGTAATTTGCGTTTCAGTTCTTCTTGTTCTTGGCGTTGTTTCTCCTGTAGCGCTTTTAGGGCGTCTTCGCGTTTTTTGCGTTCTAAGGCTTGTTGCTGTGCTTTTTCTTTTTGTTTTTGCGCAGCAAGTTCTTGATGCCGTTTTTCCGCCTGTAATTTTTTCTGACGAGCCTGTTCAAGCTCGCGTTCTAAGCGCAGCTGTTTTTCTTCTTCAGATTCCTGCAGTAAGTCGTTATCCTCTTTATCATGAGGTAGAGGCTGATGTTTCGGTTTTTCTAATTGCAGCGAACGGTCGATAAATAAATTCGGATTAGCCAGTAATTCTGCCAGTACGGAAAGATCAATGCCGCTGTGTTGTTCTTCGTCTGCAATAAACGGCTTAAATTGCGGTGCCGGAATATTCAGCTTGTGTTTACCGACATTAATTTCATTATTAAAACTGTCTTTTTCAGCCTGTTCGCCGTTACGCAGTAAATCAGCTTCGCCGGTGATGTTGTCCGCTAAAATTTTTGCCTTTTCTGCCGGGTAAAAGTGAAGTGCGGTGGTTTTTCCTTCTTTTGTCCGCTGCCAGTTTTTGGCTAGCGTTTCCATGGATTGCCCTTCCCAGTTTTGTCCGAGTGCTGCGGTCAGCACTTGTTGCAATTGAGGGTGTTCAATGGATTTGAGCAGTTTGAAGACTTGTGCTCTTTCACTAAGATACAATCTAGTATAGTACAGTGCGTAATCTTTGCTGAGTACGTAGTCGATCATGTCAAATAAATTACGAAATTCTTTGACGCCTGGTCCAGCTAATCCAGTGCCAAATAAATTGAATTTTGGATAGAAAGATAAGACTGCAAATGTTGGTTGTTTTAAATAATCCACAATAGTTTTATCTATTGATTTCATATTATTAATAATCTGCTTTGTGCCGTTATTTTCGAAGGTACCGCGAATATTAATCACCCCGTGATTGATAATGCCGGCCTCAGCGAGGGAAGAATCCTTTTGATTGAAAGTCAGTCCGCCTTCGGAACGGATTTTTCCTAAGTGCAATGCTTGTAAATCATTTTTTAATTCCGGAATATAACCCAAAAAGCGATAAACACCAGTCCATGTTCTACCGTAATGATTATGGGTTTTATCCTGCCGTGTTCTGATGACTGATACATCATTTTTGTTCAGAATAACGTCATTCAATAAACGTTGCGCGCTGATAGTCAGTTTGCGTTTAGAAAGTATGTCACCGGCATTATAGACCTGATCATGGGCGTCAAGTGTCATTTCACCTTCAGAGTGAAATACGCCGCCAGCATTATTAATAATATTGCCTTTCTCCGAAGTTAACGTTAAGTGTTTCCGCGCTCCCAATAAGCCGCGGTTGTTAATATTATTGGTAATATTGACAGATAAATGTTTACCGCTGGCTAGTACCCCTTCGTTAGTAAATTCCTGTCCTGTTAATGTCAGGTTGCCTTCGGTTTGCAGATCAGCTTTGTTATTAATATTCAGATGATGAGCCGAAAGGGTTAATGAGGCTTTAGCTTCCGGTAATTTATGCAGTGATGAAAAATAATTGGTATTGTCTTTAAAGGTGAGCGTAGCATTTTCCAGACTTTGAATTGTACCAGCGTTTTGGAAACCGTTTTTATGTCGTTCAAATTGGTTTTTTAACTTATCCAGATCAAAACCTTGCAGTTTTCCGCCCATAATCAAGCTGTCCGCCGCCATCCCTTTGGTGGTGATATGCAACGATTTTTGAGCAAGGATTGTCTCGTTATTGACTAATTTATCAACATCAATTTTAGCGTGTCGGCTTGAGACGATACCGTTATTTTCCAATGTCTGTCCTTTAACGCTAAGGTGAGTGGCGGTGATTTTTTCTATGGCGTCAACGGTCGTGATATTACTGTGAATATCGACTTGTGGACCTGCGATCTTCGCATTCTCTTTAACTTGAACCTGT
Organism: Necropsobacter massiliensis; assembly: GCF_000827595.2. Taxonomy (GTDB): domain Bacteria; phylum Pseudomonadota; class Gammaproteobacteria; order Enterobacterales; family Pasteurellaceae; genus Necropsobacter; species Necropsobacter massiliensis. The sequence continues at coordinate 5,175 of NZ_LN776187.1, forward strand.
TTGGCGTTGCTCACATTGACATGTTGTGCGCGAATTTTGGCATTTTTTTCGACACGAACTGTCTCGCTGCGTAATTGAATGTGCTTATCCGCGTTTAATTCACCGGTAACAGAAAAATCCTGACTGCCTTCCGCATAAATATTGCCTTTGGATTGCACCGTATTGACTTCTACCTTGCCAGCGTTATTATTCAAAGCAATATCTGATTCGGACAGAATAATGCCTTTGTGATTTACCCCGGCGCCGCTATCTGTTGTGATAAGTCTGATGTGATTGCCATACATAGCGCCCGCTTCGCTGCCGCTAATGGCGACATCGTCGCTTTTCTCATTTTTAGCGGTCAGTTTACTGTCTCTTACGTTAAATTCACTGGAACCCGCCACTAATGTAATATTGGTCTGCTGCGCATCTTTAGACTCTTTTGCATGGCGAATCGCGCCTTTTTGTTCAATTTTTTTGGCAACAATATCTAAATATTTCAACCCGTCGGTGGCCAACCCGTTTTCATCAATGGTGACGGTTCCGCGTTTAACCGAAAGGTTCACGCCATCTTGAGGCTGTGCGACTTCACCGGTGGACACCACAAAACGATCCGTATTAAAAGTCTGTACGCCATTAATATTCACGCCGTTCGGGTTAACCAGCAGCAAATCTGCTTTATCGCCGAATACTTCCAACCCGCCGCGAATTTTGCTCATCTCGCTGCCGGTCACCTGAGTCAGAATGGCTTTGGCGGTTTGTTTATCAAAATTTTGGTTTTTGTCTAAATGACCGACTAAATAGGAATTTCCCTCTTGCAGGCTGTTGTTGAAAACAGAACCGTTTTCAACATTGAATTTACTAAAATGGTTATCGGAGATTCCATCGTTTCCCGGTTTGGCAACATCGACAATCAGAACTTTATTTTCGGTATATTTAATTTTGGTATTGCGATTGTTCGGATCAACTATCGCGCCATCTTCGGCAAAAGCGGCGGAAGATAAAACGGTCAGCAACAGTAAGGAAATATTTTTGCTTTTAAGAATATCGACGCTTTTCACTGGATTTAAATAAGCGCCAACAAAGTTAGATAATACGGATTTTATATATTCAGGTTTGTCTTGTACGGTTTTTTTATCTGATTCTTTAGCTTTTGAACCGCCGCCTAATGCCGATTTAATATATTCCGCCACCGGAATTAAACAACCGCGGGATTTGCTGAAAATAAGTTTATAACGATTTTTGTTCATAGTCGGTTCTCTTTAATTAAAATGTGATTGACGCGTTTACATAGTAAACATGGTTATTTTTATTGTGTTTGATATTTTTTATCGGTTTCGCATAACTGAACGAAACGGACGCATTTTTTATTGTTGCTTTTGCACCTACGGCGAAGCCCGCAAGGGTTTCATTATGTTTCGGTAAGCGCTGGTAATTGCGTCCGACATCAACGCCGAAAAATGGTTTGAGCTGCATTAGATCGCTTGTCCCCGGATAAAAAGGCATATCAACGGTTTGGGATAAATAATAGCCCTTGTCTCCGGAGCTGACCCCGCCTTTAAAGCCTCTTACTGTATATTCGTCACCGATTGAAAATTGCTCGTCCGAATAAACACTGTAAGGCGAATATTGGGCGCCGAAACGAAGCTGATAATTAACAGGACGCTGTAACAATAACAATGGTTTATACCAGCTTAAGGTGGCGGACAGGCTTTTTAGCGTTTTTTCGCCGTTTCGAGTGTAGGCAAGGCTGTCTGCCTGAAACCAGTGTAATCCGTTCGAGTAAGCCACATCGCCGTAAAATTTGCCGTTAAATAAATTGCTGATATAGGATAATCCAACCGTTAATTTATTATGGTGATAATCCTTGGTTCTTCTTGTACCGATGTAATTCTTACGTTTTTTAAATTCAATTTCCGTATAGGCGGAAAGAATGGATTCCCGGTTGCGCATTAATAAACGGGTTAATTTGGCACTGGCGGTTTTTACCGTGTTGTGAGAAGAATAACGATATCTGCCAACTAATTCTTTTTCATTATCCGATTGCGACGCTTTGAGATCTAATGTATAAAAAGAGAACGGCTGACTATACAGTAAGGTGTAATTTTGTTGCCCGTTACGCTTGCTGTTTTTATAAAAACGATAACCGGTAGAGAAATTCCAGCTGTCATTGGTGCCGAATAAATCGCTCCAAGCTAAGTTCAAGGTCGCCTGATTGCGTCCGTTAGCGTTATTTCCGCTGCCGGAATTATTCACGCCTAATGTTAAGCGCGGTAAGCTGCTCCGTTGCACCTGAATATCGACATTTGAATAAGCCGGTTGTTGAGCGGCGGTGACGTTGATTTTTGCCGATTTATTTACCGTGTTTAAGATTTCAACCAATTGATCGATATCGTGAATATTAAAGATTTCATCACGCATGTTGGGTAACACTGAGACCATCGCTTTATCTTTAAAGCGCTGTGGCATTTCGCCGTTCACATAATAATCATGCACAAATCCCCAATGCACGATAAAATCCAAATTGCCCTCGGAAGGTGCATCTTTTAAACCGATGGCACTGGTAACATAACCCGCCTGATACAGCACATCGGTCAGCGCTTTGACGAGTTCAAACACTTGCTTGGTGGTCAGCGGTTTACCGACATAAGCGGCAACGGTGGTGTCAAAATCCAAAGGAACAGTCTGACCTTGCAAATCAATACGAATAGCGTTGATCCGCGGAGCGGACGCGTCGCTGTCATCTTCAATAGCAAGTTTTTTAGATTCGGCACGATTTGGTTGATGCAAAAACTGCTCGGCTCTTTTTAAGCCTTCGTTCACCTGATTAAAATGTTGTTGATTTTTTAATTGTTGTAATTCCTGCGTTAGCGAATCTTCAGCGGCGTAACTGGCAAAAGAGGTGCACAGCCCGGCACAGACCAGTGCGCAGGTTAGTTTATTGATGGTTATTTTCATAAAAATGGATTGAATTATTAAAGAAATAAAGTAGAGTATTTTTTTTATTTAAAAAAAGTTGCCGAATTATACTTCACAAAAACCATATTGAAAATAATGTTAATTTTTTTAGAAAAATAATTATTTCTTATTGATGAATTGCTATACAGAATAACACCGAATTTGGCATATAAAATAAAAGAATAACAATCAGAAAATAATTATAACTGATTGTTAATATTATTTATTTTTATTTTATTCTGTATTGATAGGTTAGACTGGTCGGATCTCAAGGTGCGGTTTGTTTTGGTGACATTTTTTCTGGTGATAAATTACTCGAACAGCTATTTTTTAGTTAAATATTGTGATGTGAAAAATAAACTGTGGCTAATGAAGACCACAAAAAATAGGCAAACGTAAAGTTAAGCAAACGTAAAGTGCGGTGAAAAACAAACCTATTTTCGACCGCACTTTATGCCAATAAGCGCTGTTAGCACACGCCCTATTTTTTTAACGCACCTAAAATACCGCGCATAATTTGTTTGGTGATTTGGCTGCGGATGTTGCGACCAACGGATTTTGCCACACTGCTGACAACCTGCTCGGTAACCGTCAGTTGTTCGCCTTTTTTCTTGGTGCCGAACAACATGCGGTTAAGGCGGTTGATAATGCCGTTTTCTTCTTCCTCTTGCGCTTGTTGTGCCTGTTTTTGTGCAACGGCGGCGAGATCCGCCTGTTGCTGTAGAATTTCGAAAGCGGACAGATTATCCACATCATCGCGATAGAAGCGGTAAAGATCGTCATCTTTCACCCAAGCATCGCGTTGTTGTTCACTAATGGGTTTAAGCTGGCTTTTCGGTGGATAAATATAAGCGATTTCCACCGGTGTCGGCATCCCTTTTTCATCTAAAAAGGAGACCAACGCCTGTCCTACGCCCAGCATGGAAATCACTTCTGCGACATTCACCTGCGGGTTAGCGCGGAAGGTTTCGGCGGCGGATTTGACTGCCTTTTGGTCACGCGGCGTAAAGGCGCGTAGAGCATGCTGAACCCGATTGCCAAGCTGCCCCAGTACGCTGTCGGGCAGATCCAGCGGATTTTGGGTAACAAAGTAAATACCGACGCCTTTGGAACGGATAAGTCGCACCACTTGCTCCACTTTGTCTACCAACACGCTCGGTGCGCCGTCGAATAATAAATGGGCTTCATCAAAAAACATCACGAATTTCGGTTTGTCCGGATCGCCCACTTCGGGCAGCCGTTCAAATAATTCTGCCATAAGCCATAATAAAAAGGCACTGTACATGTGCGGCGAGTTGATCAGCGTTTCGGCATTCAGCACGTTGATCACACCTTTGCCGTCGCGGGTTTGCAGCCAATCGTCCAGATTCAGCGCCGGCTCGCCGAATAAATGGGTTGCGCCCTGATTTTCCAGCGTAAGCAGCGCCCGCTGAATCGCGCCGACGCTGGCGGCGGAGACGTTGCCGTATTCCAGTTGAAAGGTTTTCGCATTTTCCGCCACATATTTCAGCATGGCACGCAGATCTTTCAGATCGATAAGCAATAATCCTTTGTCATCGGCGACCCGGAATACCAGATTTAGCAGCCCTTCCTGTGTGGTGTTAAGATTAAGCAGACGGGAAAGCAGCAACGGTCCCATTTCTGAAATGGTAGTGCGCAGCGGAATGCCGGTAGTGCCGAAAACATCCCAGAACGACACCGGATAACCGCTTAGATAGCTGTCGCCGCCCAATTGGAATTGCGCAATGCGCTCGGCAATTTTGCCTTGTAGCTCGCCCGGCTGAACCAGACCGGATAGATCGCCTTTGACATCCGCCAGAAAAACCGGCACGCCGTCATCGCTGAAGGCTTCCGCCATTTTGCGTAAGGTAACGGTTTTGCCTGTCCCGGTGGCGCCAGCAATCAGACCGTGGCGGTTCGCCATTTTGGCGGTAATGCCCAATACCTGCCCTTGTTCGGTTTGTGCCAATGAATATTGCATAAAATTGTCCTTATATTATGGAGGGAAATCGTGGTGAAATAATAAGGAAAAAATAAAGTGCGGTCAAAAAATAACGTGTTTTGCCGCGATAATGGTGGGCTAAGGGCGGATTTTTTATTAATATACCGGTGATATTACCCGTTTATCGGTGAGATGTACTTGAATAAATTGAAGAATTAAATGATGAATATATCGGAAACTATCGAAAAAACGACCGCACTTTGTCCTTGTCAGTCGGGTAAAGATTATGCGGATTGCTGTGCGCCGTTGCATTTAGGGACGCGGTATGCGCAAAACGCCGAGCAGTTGATGCGTTCCCGTTATGCGGCGTTTGTGCGGCGGGATATTGATTATATTGTGCGCACGACGGTGCCGAGCCAGCAGCCGTTGTTGGATAAAAACGCGCTGCGTCGTTGGGCGGAAAACATACATTGGCTCGGTTTGCAGATTATTGATTATCAGTCGCAGCTGAGCGCTCGCCATAGTGCGGTGGAATTTAACGCGGTTTTTGCTGCTGAGCGAGGCACGCGGGACCATCATGAGAAATCCTTGTTTGTGCATATCGATGGGTGCTGGTATTTCGCCGATCCGACCGTGCCGTTGCCAGCGATGAAGCAGCCCTGTATTTGCGGTTCGGGGAAAAAATTCAAACATTGTTGCGGAGAGATGCTATGTCGTTTTTATTCGAACGCCTGAATCTGTTTTTTAAACTGTTTTGGTATCGCTTTAATCAAAATAAACTGACGCAGGCAGCAGGTTATCTGACTTACAGTACGATGCTGGCGCTGGTGCCGCTGATTATGGTGGTGTTTTCGATTTTTTCTGCCTTTCCGGTATTTAATGATGTGACCGGCGAATTGAAACTGTTTATTTTTAATAATTTCGCTCCGCAGGCAAGTGATGTGGTAGGCGAGTATCTTGATCAGTTCGTCACCAATTCTAAACAAATGAGCGCAATCGGGATTATCAGCCTGATTGTGGTTGCGCTGATGCTGATTAATTCCATTGATCGCACGCTAAATTCCATTTGGCGCGACAGCAGCGTGCGTCCGCTGATGTTTTCTTTTGCTATTTACTGGATGATATTAACCCTCGGTCCGTTGATGATGGCGACCAGTCTTTTTCTCAGTGCAATGACCAAGGAAATGCTGACAACGACATTTAGCCTGCCGTTCGGGATCAGTTCGCTGAGTGTGGTCAGTTTTTTTCTGACGTGGTTTATTTTTACTCTGATTTATACGGTGGTACCGAATAAAAAAGTCAGTATTCGCCATTCGGCTGCCGGCGCGCTGGTGGCGGCGATATTTTTTACGCTGGGCAAACAGGCGTTTGCTTGGTATATCAAAACCTTTCCGTCTTATCAGCTGATTTACGGCGCAATGGCGACGTTGCCGATTATGCTGTTGTGGATTCAACTTAGCTGGATTGCTATTTTGCTCGGCGCGCAGCTGTCGGCAGTGTTGGCGGATATGCAGCGGTTAAAGCGCGGCGAGTTGGATTTGAAACAAATTGAGGCGCAGAAATGATTGCGTTGATTCAGCGGGTGACGCAGGCAAAAGTCGAGATTGCGGGCGAGACGGTCGGTCAAATCGGGGCGGGGCTGCTGGTGTTGCTTGGGGTGGAAAAAGATGATGACCGCATAAAAGCCGATCGCTTGCTGGAAAAAGTGTTGAATTATCGGGTGTTTGCCGATGCGGCGGGCAAAATGAATCTGAATGTGCAGCAAATCGACGGTGAGCTGTTAATTGTGTCCCAGTTTACGTTGGCGGCGGATACGCAAAAAGGGTTGCGACCGAGTTTTTCCCGCGGTGCATCGCCGGAGGCGGCCTGTCAGTTATATGACTATTTTGTGCAAAAGTGCGGTGAAAAAATCCGTGTTTCCAGTGGTAAATTCGCCGCCGATATGCAGGTAAGCCTGACCAATGATGGACCGGTGACTTTTTGGTTGAGCGTCTAAGATTCGACTTTATATTCCGTTATTATGGCGAAAGTGATGTTTTTCTGTTATATTTTCTTCCCTTTTTTCGCGGATAAACCCTTTTATCCGCTGCATTTTAGGTGTATTTTAAGCACGAAATACCCTTTCATATTCCGGACGATACCCTGATGTTCGGCATAATAATTAAGAGGAAAATATGAATTTTGATACTTATGAAACGCTGGCGCTGGCCTGTCTTGTTTTACTGCTCGGTTATTTTTTAGTCAAGCGCATTCATTTATTAAATCACTACAATATTCCGGAACCGGTAGTCGGCGGGTTTATTGTGGCGATCGCGTTAACGTTCGCGCATCAGATGTGGGGCGTCAGTTTCGGTTTCGATACGGATTTACAGCGTAATATGATGCTGGTTTTTTTCAGTTCTATTGGATTAAGCGCAAACTTCGCCCGCCTGGTGAAAGGTGGTAAGCCGCTGGTGGTGTTCCTGTTTGTAGCGGCGGGACTGATTGCGTTACAGAATGTAGTCGGTGTGTTCGGTTCCATGTTGTTAGGGCTGGATCCGGCTTATGGGTTAATTGCCGGTTCGGTGACATTAACCGGCGGGCACGGTACTGGCGCGGCCTGGGCTGAAGATCTGGCTGCCCGTTTCGGTATTCAGGGCGCCATGGAGCTGGCGATGGCCTGCGCGACATTCGGTCTGGTGTTTGGCGGGATTATCGGTGGTCCGGTCGCCAGTTTTTTACTGAAGCGCTTACATAAAGAAGAAGTGCTGGAAGATGAAAATGTGGACGATGTGGAAGAAGCCTTTGAAAAACCCATATATCGCCGTAAGATCAATACCCGTTCAGTCATCGAAACCATTACTATGCTGTCTATTTGTTTGTTCGTGGGGCAGCATCTGGATATGTGGACAAAAGGCACCGCGTTTCAGCTGCCGACTTTTGTCTGGTGTTTGTTTACCGGGGTGATTATCCGCAATGCGCTGGCGCATATTTTCAAATTTAAAGTGGCGGACGCCGCGATTGATGTATTAGGCACGGTCGGTTTGTCGATTTTTCTGGCGATTGCGCTGATGTCGTTAAAATTGTGGGAACTGGCGGATCTGGCGCTGCCGATTTTTGTCCTGTTGGTCGTACAGGTTGTAGTCATGGCGCTGTATGCGGTAGTGGTAACTTACCGCGCAATGGGGAAAGATTATGACGCCATTGTGCTGAGTGCCGGACATTGCGGTTTCGGTTTGGGCGCAACCCCGACCGCGGTAGCCAATATGCAGGCGGTAACTTCTCATTATGGACCGTCGCATAAAGCATTTTTAATCGTCCCTATGGTTGGTGCGTTCTTTATTGACTTATTGAATGCCAGTTTGCTGAAGGTGTTTGTCGAAGTTGCGGCATTTTTCCATTAACGCAGATTATTTCATTGAGAAACCGGGCATTGTCCCGGTTTTCCGTTTTATATAGTCTTTGGTTATAGCAAAGACAATTTTATTCTTTAAACTCACCGCACTTTGATCATATAGTGAGGCGCAGTTGCGCATTTTATACGGCGCGGCGCTTAACATACGCGACCAACCCCGCTAGACTGTAATCGGTATGCTGTACGGTCTTATCGTAATCTTTTGAAATCCGGAGGAAGAATGAAATTCAGCGTGAAATTATCCCTAGCTGCATTACTGCTGTCCGTCGCCACATTGGCAGCGGCGCAAGAAACCACCTTCATCAACTGTACCAGCCGTTCGCCATCCGGATTCAGTCCGGCGCTGGTGATGGACGGCATTTCCTATAATGCCAGTTCGCAGCAGGTATATAATCGTTTGGTGGAGTTTAAACGCGGCAGTACGGAGCTGGAGCCGGGGCTGGCAGAAAGTTGGGAAATCAGCGACGACGGGTTGACTTATACCTTTCATTTGCGCAAAGGGGTGAAATTTCACTCAAATAAGGTTTTTATCCCAACTCGTGAGTTTAACGCCGATGATGTCTTGTTTTCCTTTAATCGCCAGCTTGACCCGAATCACCCTTATCACAAGGTGTCCAACGGCACTTATCCTTATTTCAACGCAATGAAATTTCCAAGCCTGCTGAAATCAATAGAAAAACTGGATGAGCATACGGTGCGCATTACCCTGACTAAACCGGACGCCACGTTCCTTGCCAGTCTCGGTATGGATTTTATTTCCATTTATTCGGCCGAATATGCCGATGCCATGTTGGCGGCGGGCAAACCAGAAACCATTGATAACCAGCCGATCGGCACCGGTCCGTTCGTGTTTGCCGGTTATCAGCTTGAGCAGGCGATTCGTTTTCTCGCCAATAAAGCATATTGGAAAGGGAAAGCGCCGATTGACCGCCTGATTTTCAGCATTACGCCGGACGCTACCGCGCGTTATGCCAAATTGCAGACCGGCGCCTGCGATATGATGGATTTTCCGAATGCGGCGGATTTAGTGCGCATGAAACAGGATCCGAAAATTCAGTTGCTGTCGCAGGAAGGGCTGAATGTGGCTTATATCGCATTTAATACCGAAAAAGCACCGTTTGATAATCTAAAAGTGCGTCAGGCGCTGAATTACGCCACCGATAAGCAAACGATTTTGAATGTGGTTTATCAGGGTGCCGGCATTGCGGCGAAAAATCCGCTACCGCCGACGATTTGGGGCTATAACGATGCGATCGAGGATTATCCTTATGATCTGGAAAAAGCCAAACAACTGCTGACTGAAGCCGGCTATCCAAACGGTTTTACAACCGAATTATGGGTACAACCGGTAGTGCGTAATTCTAATCCGAATCCGCGTCGCATGGCAGAAATTGTGCAAAATGACTGGGAAAAAATCGGTGTGAAAGCCAAGTTGGTCAGTTATGAATGGGGTGATTACATCAAACGTACCAAAGAAGGGCAGTTTGCTGCTGGCACCTACGGCTGGTCGGGCGACAACGGCGATCCAGACAATTTCCTGTCGCCGCTATTAAGCGGTGAGAATGCGGGCAACAGCAATTATGCACGCTGGAAAAATGCCGAGTTTGATGCGCTGCTGGCAAAAGCCATCAGTTTGAAAGATCAAAATGCGCGAGCGCAGCTGTATAAACAGGCGCAGGTTATCGTGAAAGAACAGGCGCCGTGGATTACCGTCGCCCATTCGGTTACGTTTACACCGTTAAGTTTGCGCGTGCGGGATTATAAACAAAGCCCGTTCGGTTACAGCGCATTTTATGGTGTCAGTGTCGAGTAGGGCTATTGAGGGTGAAAAGTGCGGTTGTCTTTGACCGCATTTTTATCGTTAGGTCAGTGGCGGGTTTAGTGATATAACTATCCGAAATCACCATTGATAATGGCGCAATCAAGCAGTGTAACGCCTACCGCTGGCAATGCCGCCACGCTGAACAATGCGCTTCGGTAGAGACTACTATGCGGTTTGCGGGCGGTCCGAAAGTGCGGTCGTTTTCGGCGTTGTTTTTAGTCTTGCTTGTTGCAAGCGTGTCGCTGCGTTTGCGGGGGCGTTCTCAGCATACAGTCCGGTGTTAAATATGGAGCAATTTATGTTTCAGTTTATTTTTAAGCGTATTGTCATGGTTGTGCCGACCTTTATCGGCATTACATTGCTGACCTTTGCGCTGCTTCATTTGATTCCGGGCGATCCGATTGAAATCCGCATGGGAGAACGCGGATTAAGCCCGGAAATGCACCAACAAATGAAACGGCAGCTGGGATTGGATCAGCCGTTGTATATTCAATACGGCAATTATCTAAAAAGTATTGCGCACGGTGATTTAGGTCAATCGTTCAAAAATAACGAGCCGGTGATGCAGGCGTTTTTATCGCTGTTTCCTGCCACCATTGAATTGTCTGTGTGCGCGATTTTGTTTGCTGTGATTATCGGTATTCCGGTGGGAATGGTGGCGGCGGTAAAGCGCGGTTCGATATTTGATCACACGGTTATGGCGGTGTCGCTGACCGGCTATTCGATGCCGATTTTCTGGTGGGGGCTGCTATTGATGTTGGTGATGTCGGTGCAGTTGGGGATTACACCGGTTTCCGGCAGAATTGATGCGGCATTTTGGATTGATGAAATTACCGGTTTTATGCTGATTGACAGCTGGTTGTCCGGCGAGGCGGGCGCATTTCAATCCGCCGTTTCGCACCTGATTTTGCCCGCCGTAGTGTTGGGGACGGTACCGTTGGCGGTGATTTCGCGCATGACGCGTTCGTCTATGTTGGAAGTGTTGAGCGAGGATTATATTCGTACCGCCCGCGCCAAAGGGTTGACTCCGATGCGGGTGATTGTAGTGCATGCTCTGCGTAATGCTTTGATTCCGGTAGTGACGGTTATTGGGTTGATTGTCGGGCAGCTGTTGTCTGGTGCGATTCTGACCGAAACTATTTTTGCTTGGCCGGGAATCGGCAAATGGGTGATTGAGGCAATTCGCGACCGCGATTATCCGGTGGTGCAAGGTGCGGTGCTGATTATTGCGACGCTCATTATTCTGATTAATGTATGTGTTGATTTACTTTATGGCGTGCTGAATCCACGTATTCGCCATCAATAATAAGTGGGGAAATGTTATGTCCGAATTCGTAACGCCAATCAGGGTGCAAACGCCACTGCGAGAGTTTTGGGCGCAGTTTGGTCGCAATAAAGGCGCGGTAATCGGATTGGCATATATTGTGGTGATTTTTGTCCTCAGTATTTTTGCCGACGTCGTAGCCCCGTACGATCCGATTACGCAGGCAAGAGAGGCGTTATTAATGCCGCCTGCTTGGCAGGATGGCGGCAGCTGGCGCTATCTTCTGGGCACCGACGATGTGGGGCGCGATATTCTGTCGCGTTTGATTTACGGTGCGCGATTGTCGCTATTGATCGGTTTGCTGGTGGTGTCGTTATCTTTTATTTTTGGCGTGTCGTTGGGGTTGTTAGCAGGTTATGCCGGCGGACTGGTGGATCTGCTGATTATGCGCCTGATTGATATTATGCTGGCGATGCCGAGTTTATTGCTGGCAATTGCGATTGTTGCGATTTTAGGTCCGTCGTTGCTGAATGCATCTTTTGCCATTGCGCTGGTTTCGCTGCCAAGTTATGTGCGGCTGACCCGTGCCGCCGTTTTAAACGAAATCAATCGTGATTATGTCATCGCTTCACGCGTGGTCGGTGCTGGCGCTTTGCGGCTGATGTTTATCGTTATCCTGCCGAATTGCGTAGCACCGCTTATCGTACAAACCACATTGGGTTTTTCTAATGCCATTTTAGATATGGCGGCGCTGGGTTTTCTTGGGATTGGCGCACAGCCACCGACACCGGAGTGGGGCGCTATGCTGGCGGAAGCGTTACAATTTGTGCAACGGGCTTGGTGGGTGGTGACTTTTCCGGGCTTGGCGGTATTGCTGACCGTGTTGGCGTTTAATTTGATGGGCGACGGTTTACGCGATGCACTGGATCCGAAACTACGGCAATAAGCGGGAGAATATATGGCATTACTGAAGGTTGAGCAGCTTTCCGTCGGATTCGGTGCGCAAAACGCCGCATTTCAAGCGGTGGATCGGATCAGCTATCATATTGATGAGGGTGAAGTGCTCGGTATTGTCGGTGAGTCTGGCTCGGGCAAATCGGTGAGTTCGCTGGCGGTTATGGGATTAATTGACTATCCGGGGCGAGTTAGTGCCGAGAGGCTAGTTTTTGATCAGCGCGATTTACTGACCCTCAATAAAAAGGAAAGGCAGCACCTAATCGGAGCGGAAATCGCAATGATTTTTCAGGATCCGATGACCAGTCTGAACCCTTGTTACAGCATTGGATTTCAGATTATGGAAGCGTTAAAGGCGCACCAGGGCGGCAATAAAAAATCTCGTCGCGCTCGCGCAATCGAATTGTTGCGCTTGGTCGGTATTCCCGCAGCGGAATCTCGTTTGTCGGTGTATCCCCATCAGTTATCGGGCGGGATGAGCCAACGCGTGATGATCGCCATGGCGATCGCTTGTAACCCGAAATTACTGATTGCCGACGAACCGACCACCGCACTGGATGTGACCATTCAGGCACAAATTATGGATCTCCTGCTGGCGTTACAGAAAAAAGAAAATATGGCGCTGATTCTGATCTCTCATGATCTGGCGCTAGTGGCACAAGCGGCACAGCGTATTATCGTGATGTATGCTGGGCAGATCGTAGAACAAGGTCGGGCGGCAACGATTTTTACCACGCCACGACATCCCTATACCCAGGCGCTGTTGCGTTCGTTGCCGGAATTCGCCGCGGGTAAATCGCGCCTACAATCCTTGCCAGGCGTGGTGCCGGGCAAATATGACCGACCGCATGGCTGTTTGCTGCATCCGCGCTGTCCTTATGCGACGGAACATTGCCGGCGAGAGGAGCCGCCACTCTATCAACTGCATGAACATCAGGTAAAATGCCATACGCCGTTGAATTCGCAAGGAGAACCGAGCCATGTCTGAACCGTCCGCATCGCCACCGTTGCTCGAAGGGTTAAATCTGAAAAAATATTACTCGTTGAAAAAAGGTCTGTTTTCTGCATCCCAGACGGTGAAAGCGCTGGATGGCGTGTCTTTTCGTTTGGATAAGGGGAAAACGCTGGCGGTAGTAGGCGAGTCGGGCTGTGGAAAATCGACGCTGGGGCGCTTGCTGAGCTTGATTGAATCGCCCACTGCGGGAGAATTATTTTATCACGGACGGCATCTTCTGACCGATGACCCGACCACTCGTAAGTTGCGGCGGCAGAAAATTCAGATAGTTTTTCAGAATCCTTATGCGTCCTTAAATCCACGCAAGACAATCGGCAGCATTTTGCAAGAACCGTTGATAATTAACACCGCACTTTCCGCATCGGCGCGTAAAGCGCGTGTGCTGGATATGATGGCGAAAGTCGGGTTGCGTGCGGAATATTACGATCGTTATCCGCATATGTTTTCTGGCGGGCAGCGCCAGCGCATTGCCATTGCGCGCGGGTTAATGCTGAATCCGGATATTGTGGTGGCGGATGAGCCGGTTTCAGCGCTGGATGTGTCTGTGCGGGCGCAGGTATTGAATTTAATGCTGACATTGCAGGCTGAACTGGGGTTGTCTTATGTGTTTATTTCCCATGATTTATCGGTCGTGGAACATATTGCCGATGACGTTATGGTGATGTATTTAGGGCGTTGCGTGGAGCAGGGAAGCCGCGCACATATTTTCAATAATCCGCGCCACCCTTATACGCAGGCGCTACTTTCCGCCACGCCACGACTTTCACCTGCGTTACGTCGCCGACGGATTAAGCTGGAAGGTGAACTGCCGAGTCCGTTGAACCCGCCGCAGGGCTGTGCCTTTCATACCCGCTGCCACTTAGCGACAGCACGTTGTAAGCAGCAACAGCCGAGCTTGAAAACCTATCCAGACGGGGTGAAAATCGCCTGTTTTATGGTGGAATAAAAACAAATAACCGGGATAAGCTCGGCTTGCCCGGTTTGTTGAAGAAAAAGTGCGGTCGTTTTTTTGTTTATTTTCTTAACTTGACCAGCTCGACGGCGTGATCGGCGCCTTTTTTCAGAATTAAATTTGCCCGTTCGCGGGTCGGTAGAATATTCTGTCTTAAATTCAATCCGTTGATTTCATCCCAGATTTTTCCTGCCGTGGCAATGGCTTCGGTTTCTGATAAGGCGGCATAATGTTTGAAATATGAATTCGGATCATTAAACGCGCTTTGGCGGAATTTCAGAAACCGGCGGATATACCATTCCTTCAACAGCGCTTCTTCCGCATCCACATACACGGCAAAATCCACGAAGTCGGAAACAAAGGTCTGATTGGCGTTGCTGCCGCCGGTTTGCAACACATTCAGTCCTTCCAAGATTAGAATATCCGGACGGTCAACGAGATTAAATTGATCCGGCACGATATCATAGGTTAAATGGGAATAAATCGGCGCTTGTACTTCGGCTTTGCCGGATTTGATATCGGCTAAAAAACGAATTAGGCGTTGTGTGTCGTAGGATACCGGAAAGCCTTTTTTATGCAGTAAATTATCCCGCTTTAATTTTGCCAGCGGGTGCAAAAAGCCGTCTGTGGTGATCAGATCCACTTTCCGTACCTCGGGCCAGTTGGAAAGTAAAGATTGCAGAATTCTTGCCGAAGTGCTTTTACCGACTGCGACACTGCCAGCAATACTGATAATATAAGGCACTTCGGGATGCTGCCCGCCGAGAAAACGGTTCAACACGGTGCGGCGGTGCAGATTTTCTTCTATATAATAGTTGATCAAGCGTGCCAGCGGCAGATAAATGGTACTGACTTCGTCTAACGCCAGATCTTCATTAAAACCAAGCAGCGGTTTAAGATCCTGTTCGGTCAGTTTCAGCGGAACGGACTTACGCAACTCGGCCCATTGCTGACGATTAAAGGTAAGAAACGGCGTTAACTGGCTTGAATAGACGTCCGGCGTTGGGGATTCCACGGTAATCTTTGCACCTGTAATTGATCATTGAATAGGGGGAATATACCTTATAAATGCATGCTTGCGCATAAAAATTTTCACTATATTACAACTTTTTTTATAAAATTTATGCGTTTTGTTTGAGAAATAGCCGAATGATTAAAAAAAAAGATTTTTTTAATAAAAAATGCTTGTCACAGGTAAATTTTTCCCTATAATACGCCTCACTTGCTTATGACGCCGACTTAGCTCAGTAGGTAGAGCAACTGACTTGTAATCAGTAGGTCATCAGTTCGATTCCGATAGTCGGCACCATTTTCATAAACAAGTGTTTTGTTAAATGCGGAGGGGTTCCCGAGCGGCCAAAGGGAGCAGACTGTAAATCTGCCGGCTCAGCCTTCGAAGGTTCGAATCCTTCCCCCTCCACCATTTTAATGAATCCTGATGGGACAGATGAATTTAGGACTGCGGGCATCGTATAATGGCTATTACCTCAGCCTTCCAAGCTGATGATGCGGGTTCGATTCCCGCTGCCCGCTCCAAGTAAAGCGCTGATATAGCTCAGTTGGTAGAGCGCACCCTTGGTAAGGGTGAGGTCGGCGGTTCAAATCCGCCTATCAGCACCACTTCTTAATTTTTCTCTCCTGGTTAGCATTACTTGATTTTCTACATTTGGTTAATGTGGTATATTGAACCATCGATAACCGTGTTTGTTTAGAGGGACTCTCAATGTCTAAAGAAAAATTTGAACGTACAAAACCGCACGTTAACGTGGGTACAATTGGCCACGTTGACCATGGTAAAACAACTTTAACCGCAGCAATCACAACCGTATTATCCAAACATTACGGCGGTGCGGCACGCGCATTTGACCAGATTGATAACGCGCCGGAAGAAAAAGCGCGCGGTATCACCATCAACACTTCTCACGTTGAATATGACACACCGACACGTCACTACGCACACGTTGACTGCCCGGGACACGCGGACTATGTGAAAAACATGATTACCGGTGCGGCACAGATGGATGGTGCGATTCTTGTCGTTGCGGCGACTGACGGTCCGATGCCACAGACTCGCGAACACATCTTATTAGGTCGCCAAGTCGGCGTTCCTTACATTATCGTATTCTTAAACAAATGCGACATGGTGGACGATGAAGAGTTATTAGAATTGGTTGAAATGGAAGTGCGTGAGCTGCTGTCTCAATATGACTTCCCGGGAGATGACACGCCAATCGTACGTGGTTCAGCGTTAAAAGCGTTGGAAGGCGATGCGGCATGGGAAGAAAAAATCCTGGAATTAGCCAACCACTTAGATACTTACATTCCTGAACCGGAACGTGCTATCGACCAACCATTCTTGTTGCCAATTGAAGACGTATTCTCAATATCTGGTCGTGGTACGGTAGTCACTGGTCGTGTTGAACGCGGTATTATCCGTACTGGTGATGAAGTAGAAATCGTGGGTATCAAACCGACAGCGAAAACAACCGTAACCGGTGTTGAAATGTTCCGTAAACTGTTAGACGAAGGTCGTGCAGGTGAAAACATCGGTGCATTATTACGTGGTACCAAACGTGAAGAAATCGAACGTGGTCAGGTGTTGGCGAAACCGGGTTCAATTACTCCGCATACTGATTTTGAATCTGAAGTATACGTATTGTCCAAAGAAGAAGGCGGTCGTCATACTCCATTCTTCAAAGGCTACCGTCCACAGTTCTACTTCCGTACTACGGACGTAACTGGTACTATCGAGTTACCGGAAGGCGTGGAAATGGTAATGCCAGGCGATAATATCAAAATGACAGTAAGCTTAATCCACCCAATCGCGATGGACCAAGGTTTACGTTTTGCGATTCGTGAAGGCGGTCGTACCGTTGGTGCGGGTGTGGTAGCGAAGATTATCAAATAGTCAAGCGAACATGTCGAATAAAGAGGGTATCGAAAGATGCCCTTTTTGTTATGGGCGGAAAAATATGTCATAAAAGCAGATATTTTTGATAGGCAATAAAATCAGAAAGTGCTACAATCACGCGTTCAAAGCGGATCCCTGTTTTAACAGTTGAATAATGGATTAAATTATGGCGTTAGATATTGATAAAAAGAAAAATGCTCCGGAAGTCGTTGATGAGCGAAAGTCCAAAGGAGCAAATAACTTTTTGTGGCTGCTTGTAGTGGTTGTCATTGCCGTTGCTGCATTAGGTAATATTTATTTAGTCGAGCAATTTTCGACTCCTGTACGTGTTGTCGGGGTTGTTGTGTTACTGCTTGCCGCATTGGGTATTGCAGCGGTCACCAATCAAGGGACGAAAGCGCGCGGATTTTTGAAAGACTCCAGAACGGAATTAAGAAAGGTTGTATGGCCTACGCGTCAGGAAGCAATGCAGACAACGTTGATTGTGATGGGCGTCACCGTGGTCGTATCACTCATTTTATGGGGAATGGATTCGATTATCGTATCGGTAGTTACATTTTTGACGGATTTGAGGTTCTAACATGACGGAAAATGCAGCAAAAAAACGTTGGTATGTGTTGCAAGCCTTTTCAGGATTTGAAGGGCGGGTCGCCGCAACGTTGCGCGAATATATTAAACTTCATCAGATGGAAGATCAGTTCGGTGAAGTGCTGGTTCCGACGGAAGAAGTGGTTGAAAATGTCGGCGGCAAACGCCGTAAAAGCGAACGTAAATATTTCCCGGGCTATGTATTAGTACAAATGGAAATGAACGATTATACTTGGCAGCTGGTGCGCAGTGTGCCGCGCGTAATGGGCTTTATCGGTGGCACACCGGATAAACCGGCGCCGATCAGTAATCGTGAAGCGGATATTATTTTAAATCGTCTTGAGCAGAATTCCGATAAACCGAAACCGCGTACCACGTTCCAACCGGGCGAAGAAGTGCGGGTGACGGAAGGACCGTTTGCCGATTTCAACGGAACGGTGGAAGAGGTGGATTACGAAAAAGGTCGCCTGAAAGTTTCCGTTTCTATTTTCGGTCGTGCGACGCCAGTTGAGTTGGAATTTGGTCAGGTGGAAAAAACGCGTTAATTTTTGACCGCACTTTTGCCTGACGGTAGTTGGTTTAGGCGGATAAAAGCGAGAATTTTACTTGAAATAGAGGTCGTGTTTGATTAGAATACGACCCTTCGTAACCACGGGGAGCTGTTAATAGCGTTATCACCCATTAAGAGGAAACTAAAATGGCAAAAAAAGTACAAGCCTACGTTAAGCTGCAAGTCGCGGCAGGTATGGCAAATCCTTCACCACCGGTTGGTCCGGCTTTGGGTCAGCAGGGTGTGAACATTATGGAATTCTGTAAAGCGTTCAATGCTCGTACTGAGAGCATTGAAAAAGGCTTGCCGATTCCGGTCGTTATCACTGTCTATGCAGACCGTTCATTCACATTCGTGACCAAAACACCGCCAGCGGCAGTATTACTGAAAAAAGCAGCAGGCGTTAAATCCGGTTCAGGTAAACCGAACAAAGACAAAGTCGGTAAAGTAACCCGTGCACAAGTACGCGAAATCGCTGAAGTGAAAGCGGCCGATATGACCGGTGCGACTGTTGAAACTAAGATGAAATCTATTGAAGGTACTGCACGTTCAATGGGTTTGGTAGTGGAGGACTAATCAATGGCTAAACTAACCAAACGTATGAAAGCGATTAAAGCGGGCGTTGATTCAAACAAAGTGTATGAGATCAATGAAGCGATCGCAGTATTAAAACAATTCGCCACTGCAAAATTTGTTGAAAGTGTTGATGTCGCAGTTAACTTGGGTATTGACGCGCGTAAATCCGATCAGAACGTTCGCGGCGCAACCGTATTGCCAAACGGTACCGGTCGTTCCGTTCGTGTCGCAGTATTTACACAGGGTGCAAATGCTGAAGCGGCAAAAGAAGCTGGTGCAGATTTAGTCGGTATGGAAGATTTAGCCGAACAGATTAAAAAAGGCGAAATGAACTTTGACGTGGTTATCGCATCACCTGATGCAATGCGCGTTGTCGGTCAGTTGGGTCAGATTTTAGGTCCGCGCGGCTTAATGCCGAACCCGAAAGTCGGTACTGTGACACCGAATGTGGCGGAAGCAGTTAAAAACGCAAAATCCGGTCAGGTTCGTTACCGCAACGATAAAAACGGTATTATCCATACCACTATCGGTAAAGCGGATTTCTCCGCAGAACAATTAAAAGAAAACCTACAAGCGTTATTAGCGGCGTTGAATAAAGCGAAACCGGCCAGCGCAAAAGGTATCTTTATTAAGAAAGTCAGCCTTTCTACTACGCAGGGTGCAGGTGTTGCGGTGGATCACGCCGGCTTATAATCCGTATCTTGCTTTACAAGGGTGTGCATTGTATATATAATACGCGCCCTCTTTATGCCTTTAAGGCATAATGTTCTGATGGTGCTTGACCTTTATCAAGCCCCGTCGAAGACCGTAGGGGATGTAAGCCGTTTCAATTCGGTTAGTATCTTAATTATCCTACGTAGATGGTGATACAGAATGAGAATTTTTCTTGCTTCTGTGCACCGAATCCGTCCCGATATTGTGATATCGGGTAATTTTATTCCGAGCAATCGGAGTGTATTCAGGAGCTAACAGCCAATGGCATTAAATCTTCAAGACAAACAAGCAATTGTTGCCGAAGTAAATGAAGCAGCCAAAGGTGCCCTATCGGCGGTTATCGCGGATTCCCGTGGTGTTACTGTTGATAAAATGACCGAACTACGTAAAGTAGCTCGTGAAGCTGGGGTGTCAATCCGTGTGGTACGTAATACTTTATTGCGTCGTGCGGTTGAGGGAACAGATTACGAATGCTTGAAAGATACTTTTGTCGGTCCGACACTTATCGCGTTTTCTAACGAACATCCGGGTGCGGCAGCGCGCTTATTCAAAGATTTCGCTAAAGCAAACGATAAGTTTGAAATTAAAGGTGCCGCCTTTGAAGGTAAGATCCAAGATGTTGAATTCTTAGCAACATTACCGACTTACGAAGAAGCAATTGCACGTTTAATGGGTACTATGAAAGAAGCTGCGGCAGGCAAACTTGTACGCACACTTGCGGCATACCGCGACAAATTACAGGAAGCGGCTTAATTCAAGCGTTTCTTAATTGGTTTAATTTATTTACTTTAGGAATTGATTGTTATGTCATTAACTAACGAACAAATCATTGAAGCGATCGCTTCTAAATCTGTAACTGAAATCGTAGAATTAATTTCTGCAATGGAAGAAAAATTCGGTGTTTCCGCAGCGGCAGCAGCAGTTGCAGTAGCGGCAGGTCCAGCTGAAGCAGCAGAAGAAAAAACTGAATTCGACGTTGTTCTTGCTGCAGCAGGCGCTAACAAAGTTGCTGTAATTAAAGCGGTTCGCGGTGCAACAGGTTTAGGCTTGAAAGAAGCTAAAGACTTAGTTGAATCTGCACCGGCAGTATTGAAAGAAGGCATTGCTAAAGCTGAAGCTGAAGAACTGAAAAAATCTTTAGAGGAAGCTGGCGCACAGGTAGAAATCAAATAATCATTGATTTGGTGTCTTACCTGTTTTCAGGTGTAAAAAAGCCAACGAAATCTCGTTGGCTTTTTTGTTACCCCGATAAAGCGCAGGATAAAACAGCATTGGTAAGATTGCTGGTTTGTCGAAACTACAGAAAAAAGCACAGCACTTTTCGATTATTTATTTGTTAATTTTATTGCCTTGAATCGATAGTTTTTGTATAATCATCGGTCCGAATTTCGCATTCCCGGCTAGATGACTATTTCGTCTAGCCTTTTGTGTTATCCTAGGGTAGAAATACATTAGCCGTTATGGTTTCTATCTTGCTCAAGATTAAGTCTTTATTTTGAGTTATCGTCCCACTATAGAAGTAAGGTTCAGAGTGCGGTCATTATTAACGGTTAATCATTGTCGTACGGCTTTCGCATTTTTGATGCAGGTACGATTGGGTCACTGAACAGCAAGCAGAGGAACCCTATGGTTTACTCATATACCGAGAAAAAACGTATTCGTAAAGACTTCGGCAAACGTCCGCAAGTTTTAAATGTCCCTTATTTATTAACCATTCAACTCGATTCTTTCGATAAATTCATTCAACGCGATCCGGAAGGCCAGCAAGGTCTGGAAGCGGCGTTTCGTTCCGTATTTCCGATTGTAAGCAACAATGGCAATACCGAGCTGCAATATGTCAGCTATCAGTTGGGCGAGCCGGTATTTGATGTCAGAGAATGTCAGATTCGCGGTACCACTTTCGCTGCACCGTTGCGAGTAAAATTGCGTTTAGTCAGCTACGACAAAGATGCGGCGCCCGGCACGATTAAAGATATTAAAGAACAAGAAGTGTATATGGGCGAAATCCCACTGATGACCGATAACGGTACTTTTGTTATTAACGGTACTGAGCGTGTGATCGTGTCGCAGTTGCATCGCAGCCCCGGCGTATTTTTTGACAGCGATAAAGGGAAAACCCATTCATCGGGTAAAGTGTTGTATAACGCACGTATTATTCCTTACCGCGGTTCTTGGTTGGATTTTGAGTTTGATCCGAAAGATAATTTATATGCCCGTATTGACCGTCGCCGTAAATTACCAGCAACCATTATCTTACGTGCGCTGAATTACAGCACGGAAGAAATTCTGGATCTGTTTTTCGATAAAATTCAGTTTGAGATTCGCGATAATAAATTATTAATGACGCTGGTACCGGAAAGACTGCGCGGCGAAACTGCGTCTTTCGATATTGAAGCGAACGGTAAAGTGTATGTTGAGCGCGGTCGTCGTATTACGGCCCGGCATATTCGTACCTTAGAAAAAGATCAGATTGCGCAGGTTGAAGTGCCAACGGAATATATCGTCGGTAAAGTCGCGGCAAAAGATTATGTGGATTTAGAGTCCGGCGAACTGATTTGTCCTGCCAATATGGAACTGTCGCTGGAGCTTTTAGCCAAACTGGCGCAGGCGGGTTACACCACCATTGAAACCTTATTTACCAATGATTTGGACTACGGCCCTTATATTTCGGAAACTTTACGCGTTGATCCGTCTAACGACCGCTTAAGCGCACTGGTTGAAATTTACCGGATGATGCGTCCGGGTGAACCGCCGACAAAAGAAGCGGCAGAAGGTTTATTCGATAATTTATTCTTCTCGCAGGAACGTTACGATTTATCTGCGGTCGGTCGGATGAAATTCAACCGCTCTTTAGGTCTTGAAGAAACCGTCGGTAGCGGTATCTTAAGCAAAGAAGATATCGTCAGCGTAATGAAAAAATTAATCGACATTCGAAATGGTCGTGGTGAGGTGGACGATATTGACCACTTAGGTAACCGCCGTATTCGTTCTGTCGGTGAAATGGCGGAAAACCAATTCCGTATCGGATTGGTACGTGTTGAACGCGCCGTGAAAGAACGTCTGTCTTTAGGCGATTTGGATGCGATAACGCCGCAGGATTTAATCAATGCGAAACCGATTTCCGCCGCAGTGAAAGAGTTTTTTGGCTCTTCACAGTTGTCTCAGTTTATGGATCAGAACAACCCGTTATCGGAAGTCACACATAAACGTCGTATTTCCGCATTGGGTCCGGGTGGTTTAACCCGTGAGCGTGCTGGGTTTGAGGTGCGTGACGTACATGCGACTCACTATGGTCGTGTCTGCCCAATCGAAACGCCGGAAGGTCCGAATATCGGTTTGATCAACTCATTATCCGTGTATGCACGTACTAACGATTATGGTTTCTTAGAAACGCCGTATCGTAAAGTGGTTAACGGTCAGGTGACGGAAGAAATCGAATATTTATCGGCGATTGAAGAAGGCAAGTACGTTATCGCGCAGGCAAACTCAAATCTTGATGCCGAGCTGCGTTTTACCGATGCGTTCGTGACTTGTCGCGGCGAATATGGTGAGTCCGGTTTATATCGTCCGGAAGAAATTCATTATATGGACGTTTCTACTCAGCAGGTGGTTTCCGTTGCGGCGGCATTGATCCCGTTCCTTGAACATGACGATGCGAACCGTGCCTTGATGGGGGCGAACATGCAGCGTCAAGCAGTACCGACTTTACGTGCGGACAAACCGCTGGTCGGTACCGGTATGGAAAAACCAGTCGCGCTTGACTCCGGTGTGGCGGTCGTGGCGAAACGCGGCGGAACCATTCAATATGTGGACGCATCGCGTATCGTGGTGAAAGTCAACGAGGACGAAACTGTTGCCGGTGAAGCAGGTATTGATATTTATAACCTGATCAAATACACCCGTTCCAACCAAAACACCTGTATCAACCAGATTCCTTGCGTGGAATTAGGCGAGCCGATTGAACGCGGTGAAATTCTGGCTGACGGTCCGTCCACCGATTTAGGCGAACTGGCGCTGGGTCAGAATATGCGAGTGGCATTTATGCCGTGGAACGGTTATAACTTTGAAGACTCCATGTTGGTGTCTGAACGTGTGGTGCAAGAAGATCGTTTCACTACGATTCATATTCAGGAATTGTCCTGTGTGGCGCGTGATACCAAATTAGGTTCCGAAGAAATCACCGCAGATATTCCGAACGTGGGTGAAGCCGCATTAAGCAAACTGGATGAGTCCGGTATCGTATATATCGGGGCGGAAGTGCGCGGCGGCGATATTCTGGTGGGTAAAGTAACACCAAAAGGTGAAACCCAGTTAACGCCGGAAGAAAAATTGCTGCGTGCAATCTTCGGTGAAAAAGCCTCCGACGTAAAAGATTCTTCGCTGCGCGTGCCGAACAGCGTTTCCGGTACGGTCATTGATGTTCAGGTCTTCACCCGTGACGGTGTGGAAAAAGACAAACGCGCGCTTGAAATTGAAGAAATGCAGTTAAAACAGGCGAAAAAAGACTTGGTCGAAGAGCTTGAAATTCTGGAAGCCGGTTTATTTGCCCGTGTGCGGAATTTGTTAATGAGCAGCGGCGCTGATGCAAGCCAGCTGGATAAACTAGAACGCAGTAAATGGCTGGAACAGACGTTAGCCGATGAAGCAAAACAGAATCAGCTGGAACAACTGGCGGAGCAATATGAAGAATTGCGTAAGGACTTTGAACACAAACTTGAAGTAAAACGCGGCAAGATCATTCAAGGTGATGATTTGGCACCGGGTGTACTGAAAGTGGTGAAAGTATATCTTGCGGTGAAACGCCAGATTCAACCAGGTGATAAAATGGCGGGTCGTCACGGTAACAAAGGGGTTATTTCCAAAATTAACCCGATTGAAGATATGCCGTACGATGAAAACGGTCAGCCGGTGGATATCGTATTGAACCCGCTGGGCGTTCCGTCCCGTATGAATATCGGTCAGATTCTGGAAACCCACTTAGGGTTGGCAGCGAAAGGTATCGGCGATCAGATCAATGCCATGATTAAACAGAAACAGGACGTTGAGAAACTGCGCGGTTATATTCAGAAAGCTTATGATCTCGGCGGTGGTTCTCAGGTTGTGGATCTGAACAGCTTTACCGACGGAGAAGTCATGCGTCTGGCGCAAAATCTGCGCAAAGGTATGCCGCTGGCAACACCGGTATTTGACGGTGCACATGAAGAGGAAATCAAAGGTCTGTTGGAATTGGGCGGCTTGCCGACTTCCGGTCAGATTACCTTGTATGACGGTCGTACCGGTGAGAAATTCGAACGCCCGGTAACTGTCGGTTATATGTATATGCTCAAACTGAACCACTTGGTTGACGACAAAATGCACGCGCGTTCCACCGGTTCTTACAGCCTTGTGACTCAGCAGCCGCTGGGCGGTAAAGCGCAGTTCGGTGGTCAGCGTTTCGGGGAAATGGAAGTTTGGGCGCTGGAAGCCTACGGTGCCGCTTATACCTTACAGGAAATGCTCACCGTGAAATCTGATGATGTGAACGGTCGTACCAAGATGTATAAAAATATCGTCGGCGGTACACATCAAATGGATCCGGGTACGCCGGAATCTTTCAACGTTATTATGAAAGAGATCCGTTCCCTCGGTATTAATATCGACTTGGATGAAGAGTAGTCGATTCGCCTTGCCCGTTTTTGGCTTAGACCTGCGGCAGGGCGGCACCGAGTGTGCCGGTTACGGCATGTAACATTTTGCAAAGTACGCCCAAGTGCGGTGGAAATATTAAAAATTTTGACCGCACTTGAATAAGTTTAACTCCGACAGGAGCAAATCTGTGAAAGACTTAGTTAAGTTTTTAAAAACGCAATCAAAAACCTCAGAAGATTTTGATGTGATTAAAATTGGATTGGCCTCACCCGATATGATCCGTTCTTGGTCATACGGTGAAGTCAAAAAACCGGAAACCATCAACTACCGTACATTTAAACCCGAACGCGACGGTCTGTTCTGTGCGCGTATCTTCGGGCCGGTAAAAGATTACGAATGTCTATGCGGTAAATATAAACGCTTAAAACACCGCGGTGTGATTTGTGAAAAATGCGGCGTGGAAGTGACGCAAGCAAAAGTGCGCCGTGAGCGCATGGGGCATATTGAACTCGCCTCGCCGGTGGCGCATATCTGGTTTTTAAAATCATTGCCGTCCCGTATCGGTTTATTATTGGATATGCCGTTGCGCGATATTGAACGGGTGCTGTATTTTGAGTCCTATATTGTGATTGAACCGGGCATGACCGATCTGGAAAAAGGTCAGTTGTTAACCGAAGAACAATATATGGATGCCGAAGATCGCTGGGCGGACGAATTCGATGCGAAAATGGGCGCCGAAGCCATTCAGTCCCTGCTGCGTGATATGGATTTAGAACAGGAATGCGAGACACTGCGTGAAGAATTGCAGGAAACCAATTCCGAGACCAAACGCAAAAAGATCACTAAGCGCTTGAAATTATTGGAAGCCTTTATTCAGTCTGGCAATAAACCGGAATGGATGGTGATGACTGTACTGCCGGTGTTGCCGCCGGATTTACGTCCGTTGGTGCCGTTGGATGGTGGTCGTTTTGCTACCTCCGATCTGAACGATTTATACCGTCGCGTGATTAACCGTAACAACCGTCTGAAACGTTTATTGGATTTGATTGCACCGGATATTATCGTGCGCAACGAAAAACGTATGTTGCAGGAATCGGTCGACGCGCTGTTGGATAACGGTCGTCGCGGTCGCGCGATCACCGGTTCAAATCGTCGTCCATTAAAATCGTTGGCGGATATGATCAAAGGTAAACAGGGTCGTTTCCGTCAGAACCTGTTGGGTAAACGTGTTGACTATTCCGGTCGTTCAGTTATTACTGTAGGGCCTTACTTACATCTGCATCAATGCGGTCTGCCGAAAAAAATGGCGTTGGAGTTATTCCGTCCGTTTATTTATGCAAAATTAGAAAGCCGCGGCTTCGCTACAACTATTAAAGCGGCGAAGAAAATGGTCGAGCGTGAAGACGCTATCGTATGGGATATTCTGGCTGAAGTGATCCGCGAACATCCGATTTTGTTAAACCGTGCACCAACCTTGCACCGTCTGGGGATTCAGGCTTTTGAGCCGATTTTGATTGAAGGTAAGGCGATTCAGTTGCATCCGTTGGTTTGTGCGGCGTTCAACGCGGACTTCGATGGTGACCAAATGGCGGTTCACGTGCCGTTAACGCTGGAAGCGCAGTTGGAAGCGCGTGCGTTAATGATGTCCACCAATAACATTTTATCGCCAGCGAACGGTGAGCCGATTATCGTTCCGTCGCAGGACGTGGTGTTGGGGCTGTATTACATGACCCGCGATAAAGTGAACGGTAAAGGCGAAGGTATGTTGCTGCAAGACCCGCGTGAAGCGGAAAAAGCCTACCGCACCGGTCAGGCGGAACTGCATTCCCGCGTGAAAGTGCGGATTACCGAATATGTAAAAAATGCGGCGGACGAATTTGTGGCGCAAACTCATTTGGTCGATACCACCGTCGGTCGTGCTATTTTGTGGATGATCGCGCCGAAAGGTATGCCGTTTAAACTGTTTAACCAGACATTAGGCAAAAAAGCAATCTCAAAATTAATTAATGAAAGCTACCGTCGTCTGGGGTTAAAAGCCAGCGTTTTATTTGCCGACCAGATTATGTATACCGGTTTTGCTTATGCGGCACGTTCCGGTTCCTCCGTCGGTATTGACGATATGGTGATTCCGGCGAAGAAATACGAAATTATTTCCGCAGCGGAAAAAGAAGTTGCCGAGATTCAGGAACAATTCCAGTCCGGTCTTGTGACCGCCGGCGAGCGCTATAACAAAGTGATCGATATTTGGGCGGCTGCTAATGAACGGGTTGCCAAAGCGATGATGGAAAACTTGTCCACGGAAGAAGTGATTAACCGTGACGGTCAGCCGGAAAAACAAGCGTCTTTCAACAGCATCTTTATGATGGCGGATTCCGGGGCGCGTGGTTCCGCGGCGCAGATTCGTCAGTTGGCGGGAATGCGCGGCTTAATGGCGCGTCCGGACGGTTCGATTATCGAAACGCCGATTACCGCAAACTTCCGTGAAGGGCTGAACGTTCTGCAATACTTTATTTCCACTCACGGTGCACGTAAAGGTTTGGCGGATACGGCACTGAAAACGGCGAACTCCGGTTATCTAACCCGTCGTTTAGTGGATGTAGCGCAGGATCTGGTTATTGTTGAAGACGACTGCGGCACCCATGAAGGTATCGTGATGACCCCGTTAATCGAGGGCGGTGACGTAAAAGAAGCGCTGCGTGATCGCGTATTGGGTCGTGTGGCGGCGGAAGATATTCTGAAACCGGGTACCGAAGAAGTCTTGATTCCACGTAATACGCTGTTGGATGAAAGACTTTGTGATCTGATTGATGAAAACTCCGTAGACAGTATCAAAGTGCGGTCGGTTGTAACCTGTAATACCGATTTCGGTGTTTGTGCGAAATGTTACGGTCGTGATTTGGCGCGCGGACATCTGATTAATCAGGGCGAAGCGGTTGGTGTGATTGCGGCGCAATCTATCGGTGAGCCGGGTACACAGTTGACCATGCGTACATTCCATATCGGTGGTGCGGCGTCTGCGGCGGCGAAAGAATCCAGCGTTCAGGTGAAAAATACCGGTACGTTACGTTTAGCTAACGTCAAATCAGTGACTAACAAAGAAGGCAAACTGGTGCTGACTTCACGTAATACCGAATTGACCATTATTGATACTTTCGGACGTACTAAAGAACACTATAAAGTACCTTACGGTGCGGTGCTGAGCAAAGGCGACGGTCAGGAAGTGACTGCTGGCGAAGTAGTTGCCAACTGGGATCCGCATACAATGCCGGTTGTTTCCGAAGTGAGCGGTTTGGTTAAATTCGTGGATATTGTCGATGGTCTGACAGTTACCCGCCAAACCGATGAACTGACCGGCTTGTCCTCCATCGTGGTACAGGATGTGGGTGAACGTGCGACGGCGGGTAAAGATCTGCGTCCGGCATTAAAATTGGTTGATGCGCAGGGCAATGACATCTTTATTCCAGGAACCGACGTGCTGGCACAATACTTCTTACCGGGTAAAGCGATTGTTACGCTTGACGATGGTGCGGAAGTATCGATTGGTGAACCGCTGGCGCGTATTCCACAGGAATCTGTGGGAACCAAAGATATTACCGGTGGTCTGCCGCGCGTAGCAGACTTGTTTGAAGCGCGTAAACCGAAAGAGCCGGCAATTCTGGCAGAAATTTCGGGTATTGTTTCTTTCGGCAAGGAAACCAAAGGTAAACGCCGCTTATTAATTACACCGACCGAAGGTGAAGTGTACGAAGAAATGATTCCGAAATGGCGTCAGCTCAACGTATTCGAAGGCGAAATGGTACAACGCGGCGATTTAATCTCCGACGGTGCGGAAACTCCGCATGATATTTTACGTTTACGTGGTGTGCATGCGGTCACCGATTATATCGTTAATGAAGTGCAGGAAGTTTACCGCCTGCAAGGGGTAAAAATTAACGATAAACATATCGAAGTGATTGTGCGTCAGATGTTGCGCAAAGCCATTATTACCAATGCTTACGATTCTGAATTCTTGGAAGGCGAGCAGGTGGAAGTGGCGCGCGTGAAGATCGTTAATCGTAAACGTGAAGCGGAAGGCAAACCGTTGGTTGAGTTTGAACGCGAATTGTTGGGTATTACCAAGGCTTCATTGGCGACGGAATCCTTCATTTCTGCAGCGTCATTCCAAGAAACTACGCGCGTATTAACTGAAGCGGCGGTTGCCGGTAAACGCGATGAATTACGCGGTCTAAAAGAAAATGTAATTGTCGGTCGTTTAATTCCTGCCGGTACCGGTTTTGCGTATCACCAAAACCGTGTGAAAAACCGTGCCGCCGGCATTGTTGAGGCGGATGTTGCGACAAAACTATCTGCCATCGACGATGAAGAAATCGCGGCTGAATTTACATTCAGCGCAGATGATGCAACTGCAAGTTTGGCCGAAATGCTAAATATGGCGGATGATGCCGAATAAATTTTAAAATCTCATTAAATTTGAACCGCACTTTAAGCAATTAAAGTGCGGTTTTTTTGTAGCATAAATATAACATTATAAAGCAACTGATGAATAGAAAGCCGTTATGTAAAGAACGATTATAGAATAGTCGCTGAACATATATTTTTTCGCCAGAAATAGATTAATTATCACCAATCATTAAGTTTTTGTCAGCTTATGTAAAGTTAGGTAAATGATCATCGTTTTAACCATGATTAAGTAGGATGTTGAGTTGACAAAACTTTTAATTCGACTATAGTTCACTGGCGCACTGGCGCACTGGCGCACTGGCGCACTGGCGCACTGGCGCACTGGCGCACTGGCGCAGACCTACAGACGTGCACTGGCGCACTGGCGCACTGGCGCACTGGCGCACTGGCGCACTGGCGCACTGGCGCACTGGCGCAGACCTATGTCTAGTACATTGTAAATATCTTATGTGTTATACAGACTCTATTAGTTTGTAGTAAGACTCGGCGTATTATGGCGTTTAGGTAAAACAGCCACTTATAAATATATTTTCCATTAAATATGTTTAAAGTGGTTTTTTATTGTAAGTGAAAAGGTATTTACATTTTATTAAGGAAAGTAGTTGTTATGGAGATAAGCCGTTAAAACGGTTTATGTCGAATAGCATCGATCAGTAAAGGAATATCTTCGGTATTAATTTTAGGTTAAATCGCCATCTTAATTAGATAATGTGTTCGTTTGAGACAGCGGTTTATTCTCGCGAATTTAGATAGTAAAAATTGTTCATTGTTTGGGATATAACTCAATGAATAGTACTGTTTTTATCGAGTGATATTTGTCACACAGTTAGTCTTTTTTCTCTCGTTTTCATCAACGTAAAACACCCTTTGAAATAAAAGGGAAGAGTTTATTTTGTTTATTAGATTTAAAGGAATGTATTTATGAATAAAGTGTTTAAAGTTATCTGGAATCATACTACGCAGCATTTTGTTGTGGTATCCGAACTGGCAAATAATCGCGGCAAGGTTAAATCATCGGTTTCTTCTATAACGAAAAATCAAGGTGTACTGGCGCGTGTTGGTTTTACCTTAAGTGCGGTCGCTTTTTCTTTAATTTCATTCTCATCGACTGTGCATGCCGCAATATCGATGGATACTATGCGAGGTCTATACCCTTATAATACCGGCACGGCAACTGCCGGTGGTACCAATTCCATCGCCATAGGTAATAATTCCACAACACGTGATAATGATTCTATTGCTATCGGCACCAATACATCGACTAGCGGAACGGGAGCGGTTGCATTGGGTTTCAGTGCCGGTGCATCGGTCAAAGATTCTATTGCAATCGGTAGCTTCGCCAAAGCCCAGCAGCAGAATGCGATTGCCATGGGCTACAATTCCACCGCGAAAGGGGTCAATTCCACTGCAATCGGCGTGGGTGCAACCAGCAACGGGATGTCCGCTATAGCCTTTGGTTATAATGCAACTGCAACCAGTTACGGCGGGGATACCAACGGTGCGACGGCTATCGGTGCCAATGCGACTGCCACCGGCATACAAGCGCTTGCGCTGGGGGCAAATGCCTCTGCAAACGCACAACAGTCTATGGCGATCGGTAATGATGCGTTTACCGCTGAATGGGGCGCGATCGTCATTGGAGGTGACGATTCTAATAATGTTTATACGTTTAATATCAGTTCTTCACCGGGCTATTTCCGCGAAGGAATCAATAATAAATACCGTCAATCGGTTTCAAGCGGTATCGGTTCGGTGGTGGTTGGAGTTCATGCACAGGCGTTAAGCCAAGGCTCCACCGCCATCGGTATCGGCGCGACGGCAGGTTATGGTACCGGCACATCGGGGACTACCAATTTATCTTCAATAAACAGCACGAATAATATCGAAGCAACGGCAATCGGTGCAATGGCATCGGCATTGACAAATCGGACAACCGCCGTAGGTTATAACACAACGGCTTTAGGTATTAATTCAACTGTAGTCGGGGCAGGATCGCGCGCGAACGGCACCGATTCGTTAGCGCTGGGTTCTATTTCTGCGGCAAACGGCGCTTATTCTTTAGCTGCCGGTTACAATGCGACTTCCGTTAACACGAAAGATATTGCTATCGGTACCAATGTGACTGCCAAAGGCGGTAATAATGGTGCGAGTAGCGACATACCGGCAATTGCCATTGGCTATGGTTCAACAGTGACCGCGGATAAGTCTGTTGCAATCGGAATAAAAAACACGATTTCGGGCACCGATAAAAATAATAACGTCGTTAGCGGGGTAAATGTTTTCGGACATAATAATACTGTTGCCAATGCCAGCGATGTGACGATTATCGGGAATAATAACAATATTGCTGGCTCGACGAAAACCGATAATGCATTTATTTTAGGCAATAATGTGACGACAACCGCGACCAACTCCGTTTTTCTGGGTAATGGCAGTGCATATGTTGCCGAGGCAGGTACAACCAAAGGCCTGAGTCAATCATATACTTCGGACAGTTCGGTAATCAGCGGACAGGTATTAAATTTTGCTGGCGGTGATATGGTTGCCGGCGTTGTCAGCGTCGGTAGCGCAAATGCGACCCGCCGTGTGCAAAATGTGGCGCCGGGCTTAATTTCCGCAACCAGTACAGACGCCATTAACGGCAGTCAGCTGTATGGTGTCGCCAATCTCTTAAATACGAAAATTGACAATGTTTCTGCTAATGCTGGTGTACATTATTTCAGCGTTAATAGCAGTGGCGGGAATAACTATAACAATGACGGTGCAAAATCGGCAAACTCTATTGCGATCGGTAAAGACAGCACCATTGCGAGTGTGGCGAATTCAGGCATCGCACTGGGCAATAATTCAACAATTACCGATACGGCTAAAGCCAATAATACTGTAATCGGCGATTCGGCAACAATTCAAGGCGGTCAGGACAGCCTTGCCTTGGGGCGGGGCGCGACAGTGAGCACAAATGTCGAAAACAGTGCGATTGCCATCGGTAACGCCAGTAAAGTCGAAGCCGCGCAAGGCGGCATTGCGATCGGTAATGGATCGGCGGTGGGAACATCGGCAAACAATGGCGCCATTGCGATCGGGCAACAATCCAATGTTACCGGCGTTAGTGCGATTGCGCTGGGGAATAATGCTAGTGTCACCGGCGCACAGCAGGGGTCGATTGCCATTGGTAATAACACCAATGTAACCAGCACAGGGCAGGGCACGGTGGCAGTGGGGTCGGATACGCAAGTGTCTGTCGGCAATGCGGTTGCTGTGGGGGATAATATTACCATTAACGGACAATATTCCGTCGCAGTGGGATCGTCAAGCAATGTGAGCAGCAGTGCGGTGAGCGCCGTGGCAATCGGACACGGCAGTAATGTATCTAAAAATTATGGGATCGCGATTGGTAACGGCAGTACTGTTTCCGGTGACGGTTTAAACGGTACTGCATTAGGCGCAAATGCGTCCGTAACGGTGCAAAATGGCGTTGCAATTGGTAGCGGAAGTGTGGCGGATCGAAATTCTTGGGATGCCGCTGGCTATTCACCCTATATTCCGGCGACAGCTGATGAGGCTCAAAAAACGGCAATCAATAATACTAAAGCCTCTCGCGGTGCGGTTAGTGTCGGTTCGTCGGAGGTAAAACGCCAGATTATCAATGTAGCGGCAGGTTCGGCGGATAGCGATGCGGTTAACGTCGCCCAATTGAAAGCGGCGGTTTCCAATGCTTCATCATGGAATATTCAGGAAAATACTGCTCAAAAAGATGTGGTAGGTTCCGGCGATCATGTGAATTTTGCCAATGGAACGGGGACAACGGCGAATGTTTCCGTTGATCCTACCGGCAGTACTGCAACAGTAACCTATTCTGTGAATCAGTCTGACTTGTCTGTCGCAACTGATGGTACGGTAAGTGCGGTGCAAAACGGCGATACTTTTGCGACTGCACAACAAGTGGCAAAAGCCATTAACGATTCCGAGAAAACCACAACGGTGACCGGCAGCGATAAAGTGAATGTGGTCGGAACGGTTAACGGTACGGTGACGGATTATGTCGTGAGTCTGACAGAAAGCGCCAACAGTTCGTTAGCCAAAGCCGATACGGCATTACAGTCTTGGACTGCGCAAGTTGATGGGCAACAGGCTAAAGTTATTGATCAAACTAATCGTACATTAAACTTTATTGATGGAAAGAACATTAATGTTACGGCTGAAACCGACGGTAATATTAAAATTTCAACCACCGACAATGTGACTTTTAGCACGGCAAATATCACAACCCTCAATGCGGGCGATAATGTATTTAACGCAACCGGTTTGACCGTCGGCGGCGTTAAAGTTGCGGCAACAGGCATTGATGCGGGTCATCAAAAAATCACCAATGTGGCTAACGGCACGTCAGATAGTGATGCGGTGAATCTCAGTCAGTTAAATGCCACCAATGCAACTGTGGCAAATAATACGGCGAATATCACTAATAATGCGAACTCAATTAAAACCCTAAATGATGGCTTGAATACGACCAATGCGAACGTTGCGACTAACACCCAACATATTGCGACCAATGCAGAAAATATCGCAAAAGGTATTAAATTCGGTAACGGCACCACTAACCATACTTATGCTTTGGGCAGTGAATTAGCCGTTGCCGGTGATAGCAATATTGTGAGTTCTACAACATCAAAAGGTGTGAAGCTGAGCTTGGCGGATAATATTACGGTTAGCAGCGTGACAGCGGGCGGTAATGTCTTGAATACAAGCGGTTTGACCGTTGGTGATGTGAAAGTTGCAGCAACAGGTATTGATGCGGGAGATCAACGGATCACTAATGTAGCTAACGGCACAGATTTATATGATGCAGTAACAGTGGCGCAGCTAACTGCTGCAAAAGTTCTATTAAACGCAGGGAATAATACTAATATTACTTCTCAGCAGGCAGAAAATGGCGTGACAACTTACACCATTAATGCCAATGCGGCAACAGTGGTCAATGCCTCGGAGGCAATAACTGTTAAACCGACGGAAAAAGCCAATAATGTGACTGAATATGCGGTTGATTTATCTGATACGACAAAAGCCAATATTACTCAAGGTGTTGATGCGAAAAGTGCGGTCGATAAAGGGCTAAAATTTGGCAACGGCACCACTAACAATACTTATGCTTTAGGGGATGAATTAGCCATTGCCGGTGATAGCAATATCATTAGTACCACAACGGAAAAGGGTGTAAGTTTATCGTTAGCGAAAAATATTACGGTAGAGAGCGTAACCGCGGGCGGTAATGTATTGAATAAGAGCGGTTTGACCGTTGGTGATGTCAATATCACTGCTGATGGGATTAATGCGGGTAATAAGACGATTACTCATGTAGCTAATGGTACGTCAGATAATGATGCTGTGAATCTTAGTCAATTAAATGCCACAAATGTTACGGTAGCAAATAATACAAAAGCAATTAATGCATTGCATGACGGATTAAATGTTACTAATGCAACAGTGGAAAACAATACGCAAAATATCATTAATAATACAAACGCGATTCAAACCTTAAATGACGGATTGAATACAACCAATACGAATGTTGCGACTAATGCGAAAAACATCGCAAAAGGCATTCAGTTTGGTAACGGCACGAAAGCTAAACAGTATCAGTTAGGCGATACATTAAATGTTACGGTAAGTAACAATAACCTTGTCAGTGAAACTATTGATGGTGGTGTGAAACTGAGCTTGGCAGACAACATTACTGTCAGTAGTGTAACTGCAGGCAATAATGTATTGAATACGACAGGTTTAACGGTTGGTGATGTAAAAATAACCGCTGACGGTATTAACGCGGGTAATAAAACAATTACTAATGTCGCTAATGGTACGTCAGAGAGTGATGCGGTGAATCTCAGCCAGTTAAATGCAACTAATGCAAATGTGGCAAATAATGCACAGAATATCACTAATAATACCAATGTGATTAATACTGTAAAAGACGGTTTGAACGCCACTAATTCAACCGTAGCAAACAATACGCAAAATATCACTAATAATGCCAATGCGATTAATAGCGTGAAAAACGATTTAAATGCGACTAATACAAATGTGAGCAATAATGCTCAGAATATTAGTAAAAATGCAGAAAATATCGCAAAAGGTATTAAATTCGGTAATGGAACCACTAACCAT
Source organism: Necropsobacter massiliensis (assembly GCF_000827595.2). Lineage (GTDB taxonomy): Bacteria > Pseudomonadota > Gammaproteobacteria > Enterobacterales > Pasteurellaceae > Necropsobacter > Necropsobacter massiliensis. The sequence continues at coordinate 41,048 of NZ_LN776187.1, forward strand.
ACTTATGCTTTGGGCAGTGAATTAGCCGTTGCCGGTGATAGCAATATCATTAGTACCACAACGGAAAAGGGCGTGACTTTATCGTTAGCGAAAAATATTACGGTAGATAGTGTAACCGCGGGTAATAATGTCTTTAACACAACAGGTTTAACAGTTGGTAAGGTTCAAGTCACCGCCGACGGTATTAATGCGGGCAACCGGACGATCACGAATGTGGCGAACGGTTCGCTTGCAGCAGATTCAACGGAGGCAGTAAACGGTAGCCAGTTATATGCGACCAATCAAAATATCACAAATCTGAATACGAAAGTGAACGGAGGTTTTGGTTTACAGGCACAAGACGGGTTAAATGTCACCAAGC
>NZ_LN776188.1 GCF_000827595.2 Necropsobacter massiliensis
CAGAATAAAACCGATATCGCAGCCAATAAAACTGCACTCAAAAAACAGGAAACCGCGATTGTTAACAATCATCTAAATATCACAGAAAACCGCCAAAACATTGCGACTAACAAAACTCGTATTGATGAATTGTATAAATTCAACAACAACTTAAAAACTAGCGTGACACAAAATACTGCGCGGATCAGCAATCTGGAAGGTCGAGTTGATCGACTTGAGAAGAAAATGCAGCGCAACTTTGCATCGCAGGCTGCATTAACTGGCTTGTTCCAACCATATAATATCGGTAAATTTAATCTTAGTGCAGCGGTAGGCGGTTACAACTCAGAAACGGCTTTTGCAATCGGTACCGGTTATCGTTTCAACCGAAACGTTGCCGCCAAAGCAGGGATTGCGATGACGCCAAGTAGCAGCAGCATTAGTTACAATGCTGGCGTAAACTTTGAATGGTAATTCAGCTAAGAATATCGCTTTATATCAACGAGGAGTAAATCAGCCTTAGACAAGCATAAAAAACTACCGGTATCCCGCTAGGATACTGGTAGTTTAATTGTAGATAAAAACCACTGCGGTAAAACATTTAGCGTTTTTTTGCCAGCATATAAAAGTATGCCTTTATTTATCAATTAACGAAATTGCTGGGTCAGCGGCACTTCGGCGTCGGGTTCGTGTGTAATGCGGTTACGCAAGTCACGACGAATCACTTCAATGGTCCAGAACCAGAAAATATGACCGACTAATTCCGAAACATGCTCATACCATGGCCATTCAGACACCGGTGGCGTTAAGCCCAATGCCGGGAATGAAATGTAGTGAACGCATAAATTGGCAATAAGACCGGCGCCGATACCTTGCCAGAATTTGATTTTAGGGAAACGTTCGGCAACCAAACAATAGCCGATAGCAAACACTAAGGAGAAAGTGATATGCGTTACGCCGATCCAGTCAAAACCATAGTCGGCAAAGGTAAATGCAGCCTGAGTGGGATCAATACCAAGATAATCGCGCAAGAAAACATGCGGCGGGTTTAAAAATGCGCGCGAACATTGCTCCAGCGCGGCTGCCTGTGCGGCAACTTGATCCGCGGCGGAATTTAGCGCGTCCAACACTGGCTGCGGACAGGCGGCGGTGAATAAATCTTTTGGACTGCGCGGTGGGAACGGATGTTCTGCACCCCATTTAACAAAGGCAGAAACAAGACCTGCAATAATACCGACAAACACAGCCAAGCCGTAACGGCGACGTGCCGGATCGGTCTGAACAAATAAACCTGACATAGATACTCCGATTTCAATAAAGAAAAGAATAGACTGTATGTAATACAGCGCTCATAAATAATACGATTTTAATAAAAATCGTGCTGATCTTAAGCAATCAGTTAGAATAGTCAAGGGCTTTCTGCCTAGAAGGTGGTAGTAAAACAGCAAAACCCGCCCCTATCAATTGAATTCGTTCAACTTTCGGGGGCGGATTAAAAAACAGTGAAAAATTTCACCGCACTTTTACGGTGGGGCTAATCAGAATTTTGCCGCCAGCATGGCTTCCAGTTTTTCCTGATCAGCGGCGAATTTACGGATCCCTTCCGCCAGTTTTTCCACCGCCATGGCATCGCTGTTATGCTGCCAGTAAAACTCGCTTTCCGTTAATGGTTGCGGTTTAGCCTGCACCTCGCCACAAAAGGCCAGTTTACGCTCAAGTGCGGTTTGATTTTCCTGCAATGCTTTCAGTAACGGCGGCGCAATTGTCAATCGGTCGCAACCGGCAAGTTCGGTAATTTCACCGACATTGCGGAAACTGGCGCCCATCACCACGGTTTGATAGCCGTGTTGTTTGTAGTAATTGTAGATTTTGGTAACCGAAATCACGCCCGGATCTTGCGCTGGCGCATAGTCTTTTTTCTCGCCATTGGCTTTATACCAGTCCAAAATGCGTCCCACAAACGGTGAAATCAAATACACGCCCGCCTCTGCACAAGCGCGCGCTTGCGCTTCGGAGAATAATAAGGTCAGATTACAGTTGATGCCTTCTTTTTCCAGAATTTCCGCCGCGCGGATACCCTGCCACGTGGAGGCGATTTTGATTAAAATACGCTCATTTGAGATGCTAGCTTCATTATAAAGACGAATTAATTTGCGCGCTTTTGCCACCGTCGCCTCGGTGTTGTACGACAATCTGGCATCCACTTCGGTAGAAACCCGTCCCGGCACGATTTTCAGAATTTCTAGACCGATATTCACCGCCAGTTTATCTTCCGCATCAATCAGCTGTTGGGCTTTATCTTGGCTCTGCGTTTTTGCATACGCAATTGCCTCATCGATTAGCGGGGCATATTGCGGCAGGGCGGATGCGCTTAAAATTAATGAAGGATTGGTGGTGGCATCCTGCGGTCGGTATTGTTTGATAGCGTCGATATCACCGGTATCGGCAACTACAACGGTCATACTGCGAAGTGCGTCTAATTGTGTGGTCATAATTTTCCTCATTGATTATGGTTTCATTATGGATAATTGATTATTACAATAACACATCTTTGTTATGATGAAACGGATATTTTGGCTTTAACAGCAATAGGCAGATGCTGTCTGATTTTCAGGTCGCTTATCATAGGCGAAGCCGATAAAAATAACCGTGATCTCAATCACAGTATTTGGAGTAAAACATGGCGATACGTTGTGCTTGGTGCGAAAATGCACAGATTTATCTGGACTATCACGATCAGGAATGGGGCAAACCGCAATACGACAGTCTGAAATTATTTGAAAAACTCTGTTTGGAGGGTCAGCAAGCGGGATTGTCTTGGATTACGGTGCTGAAAAAACGTGAACATTATCGGCGGGCATTTTATGGCTTTGAGCCGACCAAAATTGCGCAAATGCACGAACAGGACATTGATCGGCTGATGCAAAACCCCGGACTTATCCGCCACCGCGCCAAGCTGGAAGCAATTATCAAAAATGCCAAGGCTTATCTGGCAATGGAAAAGTGCGGTGAAAATTTCAGCGATTTTATTTGGTCGTTTGTCAATCATCAGCCGCAAATCAATGACAGACCCGATTTAGACAGCATTCCGACACGCACACCAACCTCCGCATTAATGTCCAAAGCGCTGAAGAAAAGAGGCTTCGTATTTGTAGGCGAGACAACCTGTTATGCATTTATGCAATCGATGGGATTGGTAGACGATCACCTCAACGACTGCTTCTGCAAGCATAAATAACATGCTTTTTAACCGAATTTTCTTTATAATCAAGCAAATTTTACCTCACGGATAAACGGTTAACCGATGAAAAGAAACTATTACACCTTGCTTTCGCTGTCTGTTCTGACCGCATTCTATAGCGCGCACAGCCGGGCGGATTTACAACAACAATGTTTAATCGGCGTACCGCATTTCAGCGGCGAAGTTATTCAAGGCGATCCGAACGATCAGCCGGTTTATATTGAAGCGGATCGCGCGGAACTCAACCAGCCCACCAGCGCACGTTATGAAGGCGGGGTGGATATCAAACAGGGCAACCGTCATCTGCAATCCGCTATTGCGGAAGTGCGGCAATCCGGCGAAGGCGATAACGTTCAGCGTTATGCGTATGCCAAAGGCGGTTTCGATTACAAAGACAATTTAATCAACCTGACCGGCGATAATGCGAAAATTCATTTAAACAGCAAAGACAGCGATATTGAAAACGCCGATTATCAGCTGGTGAACCGTCAAGGGCGCGGAAAAGCAGAGCACGTGGAACTGCGCGGCGATTACCGACTGATGAAAAACGCCACGTTCACATCCTGTCTGCCGAACGATAATGCTTGGGCAATTGATGCCAGCGAAATGCGCCAATATATTCAGGAAGAATATGTGGAAATGTGGCACGCGCGTTTTAAAGTGCAGGGCGTGCCGATTTTCTATACGCCTTATTTGCAGTTGCCGATAGGCGATCGACGCCGTTCCGGCTTATTGATACCCAATGCTGGCAGTTCGAGCCGCGACGGTTACTGGTATTCACAGCCAGTGTACTGGAACATCGCGCCCAACTTCGACGCCACCATTACCCCGAAATACATGTCGCACCGCGGCTGGCAAATGAACGGTGAGTTTCGTTATTTGACCGCGCTCGGCGAAGGAAAAATCGCGGGCGAATATTTAAACGACGATCGCTATAAAGACTTTACCGACGACAACCGTTCCCGCCATTTATTCCACTGGCAGCACAGTTCCCGTTTTCTGAAAGACTGGCGCTTAAATGTGAATTACACCCGCGTCAGCGATAAACGCTATTTCAACGATTTTGATTCCGACTACGGCAGCAGCACCGACGGTTATGCCGATCAAACCGCGCGTATCGCCTATTATCAGCCGAATTATAATCTCGCGATTTCGGCAAAACAGTTCCAAGTGTTTGATGAAGCCAGTATCGGGCCTTACCGTGCTTTACCGCAAATTGATTTTAATTATTACAAAAACAATCTGGCGGACGGCTTACTGGATTTCAAACTGTTCTCACAAGCGGTACGTTTTGAAAACGACAGCTCGCGGATGCCGAAAGCTTGGCGTTTTCACGTAGAACCGAGCCTGACATTACCGCTGTCCAATCATTATGGTAGCTTAAATATTGAAACCAAACTGTACGCCACCCATTACAATCAGACTAAAGGCAGCGCAAGCGATGCGGAAGAAGTGCAAAGATCCGTCAATCGGGTACTGCCGCAAGTAAAAGTCGATTTACAAACCTTGTTGGCAAGCCGACAAAGTTTTATCGACGGCTACACCCAGACCATCGAACCGCGCGTACAATATTTATATCGCCCTTACAAAGACCAAAGCAATATCGGTTCTCAACTAAATTCTCAATATCTGGGCTTCGGTTATGATTCCGTCTTGCTGCAACAGGATTATTATTCGTTATTCCGTGACCGCCGTTACAGCGGCCTTGACCGTATCGCCTCCGCCAACCAGTTCACTGTCGGCGGTACCACTCGTTTTTATGACCAACAAGCCAATGAACGCTTTAACCTGTCACTGGGGCAAATTTACTATATCCGCGATTCCCGCATTGATGACGACGCCCAGAACAGCACGCACGGTTCATCGTCTTCTTGGGCGCTGGAATCAAATTGGCGTATCTCACCACAATGGAATTGGCGCGGCAGCTATCAATACGACACCAGCCTGAACCAAACCTCGCTGGCCAATACCACGCTGGAATTTAACCCGCAGGGCAACAATCTGGTGCAGCTGAATTACCGTTATGCTAGTCAGGCTTATATCGACCAAAACCTGACCTCCAGCATTAACCGCTATAATCAGGATATTAAACAGCTCGGTGTCGTTGCCGCGTGGGAAGTGACCGATAACTGGGCAGTGGTCGGACGTTATTATCAGGATCTGGCACTGAAAAAACCAGTGGAACAATATCTCGGCGTACAATATAACGCCTGCTGCTGGGCAGTCGGTGTTGGGGTAAGACGCTATGTCACCAGCCGCACCAATCAAAAGGATGACGAAGTGTTATACGATCACGGCATCGGTTTCACCTTTGAGCTGCGCGGTTTGGGCAACGATCACCGCAGTGGCATCGAAGACATGCTGAAAAAAGGCAAACTGCCTTATATTCAACCGTTCAGCCTATAAGCGGCAAACAAAAACGGCGGAATACTCATCCGCCGTTTTAGCCGATAGGCACTGCCGAAAAACACAAAAAACCGACCGCACTTTTCTTTTTGCGCTAACCTCTCTAAATAAGATTCGCCGGCAACACTATTCCGCCTGATGCAAATAAATATCAAAACGGTGATTTTTAGTCTCGCGGCTAAAGTGCGGTGCTTTTTGCGCAAGAAAATCGGCATAATCGGAGCGTTTCACCACTACGCGTCGACGCGCCAAACGCAGCGCCGGCAGCAGTAATTGATCTGCATCGTCGTCTGCGCCGACCAAATGCTGAAAAAGGCGCATTTCTTTTTTCACCAAGGCACTTTTCGGTTTATGCGGATACATCGGATCCAAATACACGACATCAGCGCAATCGGCGACAGGATCGAGCGCCGCAATATGCCCGCGCGGCAGCAAGTGCATATTGTGCCGCATCATCGTCCCGATTTCCGCATCCTGATAAGCGCGTCGCAAACCGTCTTGTAACAACAAATAGACCACCGGATGACGCTCCAGCAAACGCACGTGGCAGCCGATGGCAGCCAATACAAAAGCATCGCGCCCCAGCCCTGCGGTCGCATCAATCACCGTCGGCATATAATCTTTTTTGATTCCCACCGCTTTAGCAATGGCTTCACCACGCCCGCCGCCGAATTTACGCCGATGAGCCAGCACACCGCCGACAAAATCCACATAGACCGCCCCCAGTTTCGGTTCGTCCAGTCGGCGCAACTCCAAACGCGCGTCACCGTTGACCTCGCATTGCACCAGCGCCAGCTGACTGCGCGAATCATGAATCAGCCCATTTTGCGCACAAAGTGCGGTGAAATTTTCGCGGTTTTCGGTTTCACAACGCAGTTGAATCGCTATTTTTTGATCAGCCATACGCCGCTTTCCATATGATCGGTATAAGGAAATTGATCGAACAACGCCGCTTTTTCAATGCGGTGTGTACGGCATAAAGTGCGTAAATTTTCGCACAGGCTGTCAGGATTGCAGGAAATATACAAAATGCGCTCATAATGGCTTACCAGCGCCAGCGTGCCGGCATCCAACCCGGCGCGCGGCGGATCCACCAAAATCGTGCTGCATTGATAATCCCGCAGATTAATCCCCTGCAAACGATTAAACGCGCGCACACCGTTCATCGCTTGGGTAAATTCTTCCGCCGACATGCGGATAATCTGCAAATTATCAATGCCGTTTGCCGCAATATTAAATTGCGCCGCCGCAACCGAAGACTTGGCAATTTCCGTTGCCAGCACCCGACGAAAATTGTGCGCCAGCGCAATGGAAAAGTTGCCGTTGCCACAATATAATTCCAGCAAATCGCCCTGACTGTGGCGTGTGCAGGCTTGCGCCCATTGCAGCATTTTGCCGTTCACCGCCGCATTGGGTTGGGTAAAGCTGTTTTCCACCTGCCGATAAATATAATCTTTGCCGTTGACGGTCAGCACTTCGTCAATAAAATCCTGATGTAAACAAAGTTTCTGCTTGCTGGCACGTCCAATCAGTTCAACGGCAAATCCCTGTTGTTGCAAATCCATTTTCAGCTCTGTTGCCGCCTGTAGCCATGTCTGATCCAGTGGCTTGTGATAAAGCAGACTGACAATAATCTTGTTGCTTAAGGTGCTGAGATAATCAATCTGAAACAAACGCCAGCGCAGCACCTCTTGCGCTTTTAGGCGCGGCACAAGCGCTTGCATCATGCGATTGATCAAACGGGATGCGACGGGAAAGTTGTCGATGCGACAACGCCGCCGAGTTTGTGGATCAAACATAATGTGGTACAGATCGTCGTTATCGTGCCACACTCTAAACTCCGCGCGCATACGATAATGTTGCGGCGGCGAGTCAAACACCTCGATCTCCGGCGGATCAAAAGGCGCTAAAAGTGCGGTCAGTTTTTTGTGTTTTTCCGCCAATAGCGCGGTATATTCGTCAATCGGTAAAGTTTGCATGAAAATTATCAACAGTTGCTAATATAAAAAAACAAAAGGCTTGAAATGCTCAAGCCCTTAGTCTGTGTAATGCGCTCTTTATTCCGCAGAAAAGTCGTCCAGATTATCCGCGCCAACCACGCCGGACAAGGTATAGACGCGCTTGGTGCTGGAAATGCGGGAGCGATATTTATTCCACGTTTTTTCAAAGAAGGTTTCTGCCGGACGCTTGCCCTGACAGAATGCCACAAAAGCTTTTTCTTCTTCGGTAACCGGTTTGCGTTCGCCCAGCTCCAAGGCTTTAAACGCCTGACCGTACTGTTCCAGTGCCTGAGATTCTTTAATGGTGTAATCACCGTGGCGTGCGAAACCGCGCGGGTAATGCTTGTCGTCAAAAAAACGACGGGTAACGCTAAAACTTTCAGCCATAATATCCTCAAATTATCAGTAGTAAAAACGGCAGGCATTAAACCAATTTTTTACCGTTTTTGCAATTTTTTTGTTATTTTTGCAGCAAAGCCTTGACAGTTTCCACATATTCCTGCACAAAACCGTCCGCGCTGCGGGTTAAACCTTCCGGATTAACGCGGAACTTGCCGTTTACGTAGAAATCCGGCACGCCATGCACTTGTAATTTCTCCGCCAGTTTAACCTGTTGATTCACCAAACCGTTTACCGCAAAACTGTTGATACCGCCGTCAAACTGTTCTGCGGTTACGCCGTTATCCAAAAAGATCTTACGTACCGCATCTTGTGAAGGTGCGGATTGATCTCTGTCCGCCACCGCTTTTTTGGCAGCTTCAAACAACGGCGCTTTTACTTTATCTTCAACCCCCAGCGCCATCGCCAACGCCCACGCGCGGGTTAAATTTTCAGACTGAAAGCCCAAGAAGGTAACATGATATTGTTTAAACTTCGTGCCTTCTGGTAAGGCGTCTTTCACTTTTTGCGGAATGCCGTATTCCATCTCAAAGGAATAACAGTGCGGGCAATAAAAAGAGAAAAACTCCACCACTTCTGGCTGCAACGAACGCTCCGTATTCAGCGCGATATATTGTTTGCCTTCCGTTAAATCCAATGCCTGCGCATTGGCGATAAATAACAATGATGTTAATGCAAAAAGAAATTTTTTGATCATGAGATTATGTCCTTATTTATTTAAGAATGCCGCGCGCTTTTAATAGCGCGGTTTTAAAATCGTCTTCATAGTCTTTTTTGATTCCCGGAATGGGTTCGCTTTTATCTTTACCGTACATTTTCAGATGATAAATGATCACCTCGTCGGTCAACTCTGAAACGGGTTTATCAAAACCGGCTTCCGCGGCGATTTTCTGCAAAATCTGGATTAAATGCAAATCCGGATCGTTAGACCAGTAGGGTTGTAGAAGTTCCAACACTTCGTGCAAACGATGACATTTCATAAAGTTTTCCTTATTATGTGCAAAATCTTCCCGATCATACTTGAATTACGATGAGAATAAAACATGGCAATCACAATTAGTGCGGTAATTTTAGCCGGCGGACGGGCGACACGCATGGGCGGCGCCGACAAAGGGTTGCAGCTGTTTCGCGGCGAACCGCTGTTTATGCACGTTTATCGCCGTCTGTCCGCTCAAGTCGAGGACATTTCCCTTAACGCCAATCGCAATCGGCAACGCTACCGCGCAAGCGGGCTGCCGGTTTTTGCCGACCGACTGCCGGGTTTTCAGGGACCGTTAAGCGGCATGCTGACCGCGTTGGAGCGGGCGCACACTGAATTTGTGCTGTTCGTGCCCTGCGATACGCCTTTTCTGCCGGCGGATCTGCGCATAAAGCTGCAAAGTGCGGTGGAAAAATCGCACGTTTTTGCCGCCTACGCCCATGACGGTGAACGCGAACACCCCACCTGCTGTCTGCTTGCCGTCGCCTTGAAAGACAAATTAGAGGCTTATCTGCGCCGCGGACATCGTCGGATATTGCAATTTCTGCGCGAAAACGACGCGCAAGCGGTGGATTTCAGCCAACAGCCAACCGCCTTCACCAATATAAATACCACCGCGGATCTGGAAAGGTGATGCAGCTCACATAACGGTAGTACATTTTTGCTTTTTTATCGCCCCTATAATCAGTATAATGCTCGGCATGATTTTCAATCGGGAAGACCAATATGTTTAAGAAATTGTCCATCGTGTTAATGGTTGCCGTGCTTTCTGCATGTTCCGTTTCCTCTTATATTCCGTTTATGGGTGACAAAAAACCCGTCATCAATTTAGATAAAGATCAAATCGATCAAAAATCCTATGCCACAGCCTATGCCGCCACAGTGGAAACTTACTCAGGCCGCGTTAATCAGGATTACGACGTCAACTCTTTCGCCAGCGGCGCTAACGATTGGTATCTCGGACGCATTTTAGTGCCGATCGACAAAGTCAAAGCCAATCTGTACCAGGGCGGGCATGATAGCAATATTTACGCCTATTACAGCGGCGTGGTGTTTGCCTCGGAACTGCAAAACAACTTTAACCGCCTGAGCACCGACTGCTGGCGCCACATTGATCAGCCAAGCGCAACGCAAGGGATTTACGACGCCATGCTGGATTTACAACACAATAAAGTGCGGTCGGAAAACGACGAATATATCGTGCAAGGCAGCGAACAAATCCTGCGGTTGTGCACCGGCAAATAATCAGGACATAAAAAAGCTGTTGATGTCATGCCTATCATATCAACAGCTTTCTATTTTTAATCATAGGCTGAAAGGTTTTTGCTTATAAATTTATTTATCCGCATTTCAGTCAACCTAAAACCATAGACACACATAAGGAGAAGGAATGTTTAATTTACCCGAAGATAACATTCATTTATCTGCACAGGCAAGCAACAAACAGCAGGCGATTGAACTGGCGGCACAAGCATTAGAACAAGCCGGTTACGTGGAAAGCGGTTACTTACAAGGCATGCTGGAACGCGAAACGCAAACATCCACTTATCTGGGTAACGGCATCGCCATTCCGCACGGTACAGTAAATACCCGTTCCATGGTAAAAAATACCGGCGTTCAGGTTTTTCAGTTCCCGCAGGGCATTGAATGGGGCGAAGGCAATACCGCTTACATCGTTATCGGGATTGCCGCCCGTTCCGACGAACATTTAGCGCTGCTGCGTCAGTTAACTCACGTATTAGGCGACGAAGACACCGCGGCAAAACTCGCTACCTTGCAGGATGTCGGTCAATTCCGCGCCATTCTGACCGGCGAACAGGCATTCGGCGTCCAGCCGGACGATCTTAGTCTGAATGTAGAAACACAAAGTCTGCTCACCCTTGTGGCAATCAACGCCGGCAAACTGCAAGCACAAAGTGCGGTAAATAATCACTTCGTTTCCGAAGTGATCGGCACTCCCGCCTTGCCGTTAGGTAACGGCTTATGGCTAAGCGATGCGGTAGCCGGCAATGAAAAAAACGCACTGGCATTCAGCCGTCCGAACACATCGTTTGACAACAACGGCAAACCCGTACGAGGCGTTTTAACCGTTGCCGCCCTAAATGATCAGATTAACCCGACGTTGTTGCGCTTATTAGACGCACAAGTGCAGCAAGCATTGTTAACCGGCAGTGTCGAACAAATTGTCGCGGCGTTAAACGGTACGTCGCAACCGGCAACAAACGTCACGCCAGAAACCACCGCAACAGCGCCGGCCGGCACAGTCACCGGAACATTCACCATTCGCAACGAACACGGTTTACATGCTCGTCCGGCGGCAGTACTGGTCAATGAAGTCAAAAAATTCAATGCTAAAATCACCGTTGAAAATCTCAGCCGCCAAACTGCTGCGGTGAGCGCCAAAAGTCTGATGAAAATCGTCGCGTTAGGCGTCACGCAAGGTCATCGCCTGCGCTTTGTGGCGGAAGGCGAAGACGCCCTACTGGCGGTTGAAGCGATCGGCAAAGTGATTGCAGACGGGTTGGGCGAAGCAGTCTCGGCCGTGCCGCCGCAGCAGGCAGATACGATTGAGACGGCACAGCAGCCGATTCAAACCGCCGCTGCTGTAGAACAGGCGGAAGATGTGCCGTCAGATAGCGTAGAAGGCGTGTTCGTGATTAACAATGAACACGGTCTACATGCGCGCCCCGCTGCTATGCTGGTGAATGAGGTGAAAAAATATAATGCTTCCGTAGCGGTGCAGAATTTGGATCGCGAAGGTCCGCTAGTCAGCGCCAAAAGCTTGATGAAAATCGTCGCACTCGGCGTGGTGAAAGGACATCGACTGCGTTTTGTTGCAAGCGGTGAAGAGGCGCAAAAAGCCATCGACGGTATCGGTGCGGCAATTAATGCCGGCTTAGGCGAATAAGGAGCAGGCTATGGCAACAGTTGCAACAATTACGTTAAATACCGCTTATGACTTGGTCGGTCGCCTTAAACGTATTGAACGCGGCGAAGTCAACAGCGTAGAAACGCTCGGCTTGTTCCCGGCGGGCAAAGGCATTAATGTGGCAAAAGTTCTGAAAGATTTAGGGCTGGACGTTGCGGTCGGCGGTTTTCTGGGGCAAGACAATCAGGGAGATTTTGAAGCCATGTTCAGCCGCCTCGGGCTGGAAGATAAATTCCACCGCGTTGCTGGCAAAACCCGGATTAATGTCAAAATTACCGAAACCGAAGCCGATGTAACAGATTTGAATTTTTCCGGTTATCAAATCGACGCGGCAGATTGGCAGGCGTTCGTACGGGATTCACTGAGCTATTGCCGAAATTACGACATTATTGCGGTATGTGGCAGTCTACCCCATGGTGTTTCGCCGCAACAGTTCGCCGACTGGTTACAGCAACTGCATGACGCCGGCGTAAAAGTGGTGCTGGACAGCAGTAATCAAGCACTCACCGCCGGTTTGCAGGCTAATCCTTGGCTGGTTAAACCGAATCATCGCGAATTGGAGGCTTGGATCGGACATTCGCTGCCGACCCTTGCGGATATTATCGCGGCAGCCAAGAAACTGAAAGCGCAAGGCATCGCTAATGTGATTATTTCCATGGGGGCGGAAGGTTCTTTATGGTTAAGCGACAAGGCTATCATTCAAGCCCGCCCACCGAAATGTAAAAATGTTGTCAGCACCGTGGGGGCTGGCGATTCTATGGTTGCCGGTCTAATCTACGGGTTCAGTAAGCAACTTGCGCCGCAGGAAACGCTCGCCTTTGCCAGTGCGGTGTCCGCGTTCGCGGTGTCGCAAAGTAATGTCGGAGTCAGCGATCCGGCATTATTAACGCCAATTTTAAACGACGTACAGATCAAATTAATCGAAGGGTAAATTTCAATGAACATTTTTCTTACCAACGCAGCCAATATCGGTAATGCAAAAGCATTTTTACTCCGACAAACCGTCGCCACCGCGGCACAACAGCAGGGTCATCAGATTGTTGAAGATGCTGCGCAGGCGGAGTTAGCTATCAGTTTCGGCGGTATGGCGAATAACCCGCAATTAGCGGGCAAAAAGGTCTTTGTCGCCGATCCGCAGCAGGCTTTCAGTGCGCCGGAAGCGTGCGTGCGCCAGGCATTGACTGAAGCCGTAGATTATACTGCGCCAAGCGCCGAAAGTGCGGTCAATTCCGGCGCAGCTTCCGCTAGCGGAGTGAAAAACATCGTGGCGGTCACTGCCTGCCCGACCGGCGTAGCGCATACGTTTATGTCGGCAGAGGCGATTGAAACTTACGCCAAAGCACAGGGCTGGAATATCAAAGTGGAAACCCGCGGTCAGGTGGGTGTCGGTAATCCGGTTTCGGCGCAAGAAATCGCCGCGGCGGATCTGGTCTTTGTCGCCGCCGATATTGATGTGGACTTAAGTAAATTCAGCGGTAAACCGATGTATCGTACCTCAACCGGTCTGGCATTGAAAAAAACTGCACAGGAATTCGCAAAAGCCTTTAGCGAAGCACAAATCTACAACGGCGCCGCGCAATCAGCGGTGAAGAGCGAAAGTGAAAACAGCACGCAAGAGAAAAAAGGACTTTACCGTCACTTAATGACCGGCGTTTCTCACATGTTGCCGTTAGTTGTGGCGGGCGGTTTACTGATCGCCATTTCCTTTATGTTCGGGATTGAAGCCTTTAAAGATCCGAATATTGCCGGCGGTTTACCGACTGCGTTAATGGAGATCGGCGGCGGTGCGGCATTCCACCTGATGATCGCGGTATTCGCCGGTTACGTGGCGTTTTCAATCGCGGATCGTCCGGGGCTGGCGGTCGGTCTTATCGGCGGTATGCTTGCTACTACGGCGGGTGCAGGGATTTTGGGCGGAATTATCGCCGGTTTTCTGGCGGGCTATGTGGTGAAATTACTAAACGACAGCATTCACCTGTCGCCGAGTCTCAGCTCACTCAAACCGATTTTAATCCTGCCGTTGCTGGGTTCCGCCATTGTCGGGCTGGCCATGGTATATATTATCAACCCGCCGGTGAAAGCCTTGATGGACGCGCTGGTGAACTGGCTCAACACTATGGGACAGGTTAATGCGGTGTCACTGGGTGTCATCCTCGGTGCAATGATGTGTGTGGACATGGGCGGTCCGGTCAATAAAGCGGCCTACACGTTCGGTACCGGCTTAATCGCCTCCGGCGTTTATACTCCGATGGCGGCGGTGATGGCAGCCGGTATGGTACCGCCAATCGGCATGACCATCGCAACGCTGCTGGCGCGCCGTAAATTTACCGTTAACCAGCGTGACGCCGGCAAAGCCTCTTTTGTTTTAGGGTTATGCTTTATCTCTGAGGGCGCATTGCCGTTTGTGGCGGCGGATCCTATCCGCGTGATCGTATCGAGCATTATCGGCGGCGCAACTGCCGGCGCGATTTCATTAGGCTTGGGCATTACGTTACAGGCGCCGCACGGCGGGTTATTCGTGATTCCGTTCGTTTCGCAGCCGTTAATGTATCTGGCAGCGATTGCAATCGGCGCAGTGGTAACCGGTGTAATTTATTCAATCATCAAACCGAAAATCGCCTAAAAAACCACCGCACTTTTCTGAATAAACCCGGCTTATCGTCGGGTTTATTTTTCCTGAATATTTACAGGTTACGCCGTCGTTGTTACTATTAGCGCGTTTGCCTCACAAAGGAAAAAGAATGGATAAATATAATAAATTTCGGATTGAATGGGATTGTCGGCGCGGGATGCTGGAGCTGGATAAAGTGATTATGCCGTTCTTCCAACACCATTTCGACGATTTAGCGGATGAAAAAAAAGACGTTTTCCTGCGCCTGTTAACCGCCACCGACTTACAGCTGTTCTCATGGTTTTTCAATCGGGTGCCGGCGCCTGACCTTGAATTACGGCAAATGGTGACCTATATACAGGAAAAATTAAATTTAACGCATTAGTCGATCTTTACAAAAAAGATTGAACTTTTTACAGTTTACATTCTCTAACTAACTGCAAGAGCTTGCTGTCTTTATATTAAGGCTTGTTAGAGGTGATATAAGAGGTTATATGGCTGAACAGCTAACGGATCAGGCTTTGGTAGAAAGGGTGCAGCAGGGAGATAAGAAAGCGTTCAATTTGTTGGTATCGCGTTATCAGAATAAAGTTGCCGGGTTACTGACCCGATATGTTTCACAAAATGATATTCCCGATGTTGTGCAAGAATCGTTTATTAAGGCATATCGCTCAATAGATTCTTTCCGCGGCGACAGCGCTTTCTACACTTGGCTATATCGAATCGCAGTCAATACTGCAAAGAATTATTTAACCGCGCAAGGGCGTCGACCGCCGAATGAAGATATTCTGGCAGAAGAGGCGGAAACCTATGATGTGGGTACGAACTTAAGGGATGTGGATACGCCCGAAAATGAAATGCTATCCGGCGAACTGAAAAAAATTGTATTCGATACCATTCACGGATTGCAGGAAGATTTAAGAACCGCCATTACCCTGCGGGAAATTGAAGGGTTAAGTTATGAAGAGATTGCAGGTATTATGGATTGCCCGGTGGGCACGGTGCGTTCCCGTATCTTTAGAGCTCGGGAAATTATCGAAAGCAAAATCCGCCCGTTTCTTCAGCGTTAAAACGAAAACAGCGTAACAGACAAAACCAGACTTTGGAGTTTAATATGCAAAAAGAGTTACTTTCAGCATACATTGACGGTGAACAGGTAAGTAACGAATTGACCGACGAACTTTGCCGCGATGCGGATTTACAAAAATCTTGGGCGGCATATCACACCATTCGTTCGGTCATGCGTCAGGAAACCGAAGTGCTGTTGGGCGCAGACTTCACCGCCAAAATGGAAGCGCTGATTGAGCAGGAAGAGCGACAGGCTACCGAACCGCTGGTTGCCCAACCAACAGTCGAAGAGGTCGAAAAATCACCGTTCGCACAAAAACTGAGAGCATGGTTCGCACCGATGGTACAGGTTGCGGTCGCCGCCGGAGTTTGTCTGGTGGCGGTTATCGGCGTACAGAGTTTTAACAACGCCAGTGGCACAAAAGACGCACCGGATACACCGGTGTTGCAAACTTTGCCGTTTAACGATTCGGTGCAGGAGGTCAGCTATAATGCGCCAAGCAAGGATGTGGTCACCTCTGATCAACTGGAGCAGAAAAACAAACGTATCGGCGCCATGTTACAGAATTATGAATTACAACGCCGTGTTTATGCCGATGATTTGAGTCTGCGCAACGATAACAGCAAATAATTTGTTTCAGCTGTCGGAATATTCACCACCATTTTTGGTGGTGAATTTATTTTAACTATAACGGTTATATTGATATACGATGTTAAAAATATCTCCCAAAATCACCGCACTTTTCTTTACCTTGATGTTTTCAGTTACCCTGTCTGCGCAAGAAGCCCTTGAGCCGAAACAGCTGCTGGAGAAAATGCACGCCGCCAAAGAGCAGCTGAATTATGAAATTGCCTTTGTGCAGACCACACCGATTAATATGGAATCTCTACGTTACCGTCATCTCAATGCCGACGGCAAAACCTATGCCCAGCTCATCACACTGGACGGCGTGCCGCAGGAAATTATTCAGCGAGATAGTCTAATCAGTTATTTTCAGCCCAATTATCAGGCATTTTCCATTACCGGCAGCAATATCATCGACAGCTTGCCGTCAATTCTGTACAGCAACCTGGATAATCTAACCAAATACTACGATTTCATCAATATCGGGCGCAACCGCGTGGCGGATCATGTGGTGCAAACCCTGCGCATTCTGCCGAAAGACGACTTCCGTTATCAATATTTGGTTTTTATCGACGAACAGAATCACCTGCTATTGCGCAGCGATATGTTGGACAGAGAAGGCAACCTGCTGGAACAGTTTCGAGTGGTCAATCTGTATGTGGGCGATGGTTTGAACGAACTGTCAAATTATCTCAACAATATCGTGTTTCCACCGTTACTGAACGAACAGATCAGTAAAAAATCCGCTGAGGTAAAATTAAGTTGGCGCCCAAGCTGGGTGCCGAATGGCTTTAAACTGATTACCAGCGGACAACAAAAAGACGGCGATGTCACCATAGAAACCCAGTTATACAGCGACGGGCTATTTTCGTTCACTTTGTACAGCGCCAACACGATTATCCCGAATGAGGCGGAAAATGCCTGGAAACAAGGACCGCTGACTTTTTACAGTGAAACTCGAGAAGGTAAAGAACTGACATTTATCGGTCAATTGCCGATCTCCACCGCTAAACGAATCGTGCAGGACATTCAATTAAAATAAGCCTATGTTAACAGAAAATGCAGTCGTGATAGATTACCATGCCGGCATCGCTACGGTAAAATGCCTTTCTCACAGCGCCTGCGGACAATGCGCGGCAAAAAGTGCCTGCGGTTCCGCCGCGCTGTCCGAACTCACCGGCAGCGCGGTGGAACACATTTTCAGCATTGAAACCATCACGCCGCTCAAGCCCGGTCAAACAGTGGAAATCGGGTTGTCAGAACGTTCCTTACTGTTATCCACGCTGCTGATGTACTTGCTGCCGTTACTCAGCCTTGTACTCAGCACACTGTGTGCCGAATCACTGTTCACACATGAATTATATGGCGCGGTTTTTATCTTTTTTTGCACCGCACTTGCCTTTATTGCCGTTCGTCTTTATGCTAAAAAGCTACAATCAAAATCCAGTTACCGACCGGTTCTGCTCCGCGTTCTGTAACAGCAAACACAAGGACAAAATATGCTTCCACTGCTCGGCATCAGCGGTTACAGCGGCAGCGGCAAAACCACATTACTGGAAAAGCTGCTGCCGCATTTAGCGCGTTTAGGACTACGCGTTGCGGTTATCAAACACAGCCACCACAATGCGCAGGTGGACAAAGTGGGCAAAGACAGCTGGCGTATGAAAGAAGCCGGCGCCACACAGGTTGCCATGGTTTGTGACCAGCGCTGGGCGCTGATGACGGAAACCGCGCAGCCCGTCAGTCTGCACTATCTGGCGCAGCAATTCGATCCGCAGCTCACTGACTTGATACTGGTCGAAGGATTCAAACAAGAACCTATCGACAAAATTTTGCTGCATCGCCAATCCATGTCCCGTCCTTTGCCGCAGCCGGACGCATACATGCGGGCGATTGCTACCGATTACCCGCTGCACACGCCTCTGCCACATCTGAATATTAACGATACCGCTCAAATCGCCACCTTTATTCTGGATTGGTATCAGCAAAAGTGCGGTGAAAAATCGGATAGTTTTTATGAGTGATAGCAAATCCTATCACGGACTGGCGTGGATTGCCGCTACTGCATTTTTTATGCAAACGCTGGATGCAACTATTCTGAATACCGCGTTGCCGGCCATTTCTCGCAGTTTGAACGAATCGCCGCTGGAAATGCAAATGGCGATTATCAGCTATGCGTTGACCGTCGCGTTGTTTATTCCGCTCAGCGGCTGGCTGGCGGATAAATACGGTACGCTGACAGTTTTCCGACTAGCTGTTGGTATCTTTGTGCTGGGGTCAATTGCCTGTGCCACATCCAATTGTCTGAATACGCTGGTTGCTGCCCGCATTTTGCAAGGCTTTGGCGGGGCGCTGATGATGCCGGTGGCACGCTTGTCGATTATTCGCAGCGTGCCGAAAACCGAGCTGCTCAATGCGTGGAACATTATGGCGATGGCGGGCTTAATCGGTCCGATTTTAGGTCCGATTCTCGGTGGTTGGCTGGTAACCTACGCTAGTTGGCACTGGATTTTTCTGATTAATATTCCAATCGGATTACTCGGCATCATTATCGCCGGTGCATATATGCCGAACCGCAAAGCCGAAGTGCGTAAGCTAGACTGGGTCGGTTTTATTCTGTTTGCCGGCGGACTGGTGGGCTTAACCCTCGGGCTGGATTTGGTGGCGGAAAATATGACCTCGGCAATCACCACGTTTTTGATTTTAGCTGTCGGGTTGATGTTTCTGTTCGCTTATTACTTTTATGCGTGCGCCGTGGACAACGCTTTATTGCCGTTGGCATTATTCCGGATCCGTACCTTTCGCCTCGGATTTGTCGCCAACTTGTTTATTCGCCTGTGCGGTTCCGGCATTCCGTTTCTGTTGCCGTTAATGTTACAGGTGGTATTTCATTACAGCGCAGAAATCGCAGGCTGGCTGATGGCACCAATTGCGGTGAGCTCGGTAATGTTAAAGGCGTTTATTCGTCGGATTTTGTCCCGTTTCGGCTATAAACACACGCTGATACTGGCGTCGCTCGGCATGAGCATCGTCATCGCCGCAATGAGTCTGTTGCACCAAGCTATGCCAGTCTGGCAGATTATCGCTATATTAATCTGTTACGGCGCCTGTATGTCGATTATTTTTACCGCCATTAATACGCTGACCATCAGCGATCTGCCGGATCACTACGCCAGCGCGGGATCGACCATGCTAAGTGTGATTCAACAGGTCGGTATCGGAGTCGGCATCGCGGTCTCGTCGGTAATACTTGGCTTATACCGCAATGCTTTCGGCGACAACGGTGAACAATTACAACAGGCGTTCAGCTATACATTTCTGACCTCAACGGTTTTCGGGCTGGTTTTGATTATCGTATTGTCCCGCCTGAAAAGCCACGACGGTGAACATTTACAACAACGCAAAGGCAGAACATAACATGGACTTGCATAATATCCGCGAAGAATACAGCAAACAGGAGTTATCCAAAAAACAATGTGCCGATAACCCGCTCACACAGCTGGAGCAATGGCTGAATGACGCCATCAAGGCGCAGGTTAACGAACCCACCGCAATGAATCTGGCAACCGTCGATAGTGACGGAAAACCCAGCAGTCGGATCGTGTTATTGAAAGAAATCAACGCGCAGGGCATTGTCTTTTTTACCAATTATCACAGCCATAAAGGCAGAGCGATTAGCAGCAATCCCTACGTGGCGCTGAATTTTTTCTGGCCGGAATTGGAACGCCAGATACGCATTGAAGGACGAGCGGAAAAATTGCCAGCACAGCAGTCGGACGACTATTTTGCCAGCCGCCCTTACACCAGTCGCATCGGTGCTTGGGCTAGCGAACAAAGTGCGGTAATTCCCGGCAAACACAGTTTACTCAGCAAAGCCGCCCTTATTGCAGCTAAACATCCGCTGCATGTTCCGCGTCCGCCACATTGGGGCGGTTATTTGATCGTGCCGCAGCTAGTAGAATTCTGGCAAGGACGTCCAAGCCGATTGCACGATCGAATTCGCTATCTGCGCACCGACAACGGTACATGGCAAAAAGACAGATTGTCGCCGTAATGCGCGCACCTTAACAAGCCGTAACAGCGGGCGATGCTATTCCGTGACAAATATCATCGCGCCGCGCCATATGGCATTGGCGTCATCGACGACTTATAACGTAACGCCAGTTTTGAAAATCGCCAGTTCTCGGAATTCGTTCAGTTCGTTTTTGGTCGGTGCGCCGTTGACAATTTCCACCACCAGCGCAATGAAATCTTTTAATAGTTGTGTCATGGAAACATCGTAAACTAGGCGCCCGGCATCAAAATCAATCCAGTGTTTTTTCTTATGCGCCAGTTCGCTGTTTGTCGCAATTTTTATTGTCGGAACAAATCCGCCGTAAGGCGTACCGCGTCCGGTGGTAAACAACACAATATGACAGCCAGCACCCGCTAAAGCGCTGGTCGCTACCGCATCGTTGCCCGGTGCGCTCAATAAATTCAATCCCGCCTGCCGTAATCGCTCACCGTATCGCAACACATCAACGACCTGACTGTTGCCCGCTTTCTGAGTACAACCGAGGGATTTATCCTCCAACGTAGTGATGCCGCCGGCTTTATTGCCCGGTGATGGGTTTTCATAAATCGGCTGTCGGTGGCGGATAAAATACTGTTTAAAATCATTTATCATTTGTACGGTTTTATGGAAAACCGCCTCGTTGCGACAATGGCTCATCAGAATACGTTCCGCGCCGAACATTTCCGGCACCTCGGTTAACACCGTAGTACCGCCGTGGCTGATTAAATAGTCGGAAAACCGACCCAACATTGGATTCGCCGTAATGCCGGAAAAGCCATCCGAACCGCCGCACTCTAAGCCGAATTTTACTTCGCTCAGCATACCTGGCCGACGGCGGTCATAACGCATGGTCTGATAAAGGCGCTCCAATAACGCCAATCCGCCTTCCACTTCGTCATCATCATGCTGACAAACCATAAATTTTACTCGGTTTTCATCATATTCGCCGAGACTGTCACGAAATGCGCCGACTTGATTATTTTCACAACCCAGTCCGATCACCAGCACCGCGCCGGCGTTCGGGTGTTTCACCATATTCTGTAACATCACTTTGGTGTTTTCGTGATCATCGCCCAACTGCGAACAGCCGTAACTGTGATTAAAGGTGAAAACACCGTCGATATCTGCCAAAGCATGTCGCTGCATAAAACGTTTTCTAATTTGATTAGCGATACCCACCACACAGCCTACCGTCGGCACAATCCACAGTTCGTTGCGCACGCCAATATCGCCATTTGGGCGCCGATAAATCTGCACCGCACAATCCGGCAACTGCGGCGCAAGCGCCGTTGATGTCGGCAAATACCGGTAATCATTAATCTCGCTTAAATTGGTTTTGACATTATGGGTATGCGCATGCTCGCCGGGCTGAATATCCGTTCGCGCATGACCAATCGAATAGCCGTATTTCACTACATTGCTGTCTTTGGCGATGGGACATAGCGCAAATTTATGCCCCCTGCCGATATCTGAAAGCAGTGTGACGGTTTGCCCGTCAACCTCCAGCGACGTTCCACGCGCCAGATCCTGCAACGCCACCGCCACATTATCCGCCGCACGGATTTTGATAAACCGCTTCATAATCAATCTCCGCAATAATGTGCCAGCGCCGCTCTCATGCCTTTTTCCAGAATCATATTCAGCTGTTCTGCTACCCGCTCAACTAACTGCGGCACTTGAGTTAAATCCTGTTGCCAATGGTCTTTCTGCTGCAAGACGTGCTGTACCAATTGATACAGCGTTAAATCGCCGTCGGCAAACTGTCGCCACCATTGTTTATAGCGCGTCAACCAGATCGCATCGTCTTGTAGCACAATCGGCTGACCATTGCGTTCACCGCGATAAAACGCAATTAATGCCGCCAGTGCAAAGGTCAAGTGCGGTGGTAATTTTTGATATTTCCGCACATAAGCCAATAACTGCGGTAAATTGCGGGTACGGTATTTGGTCATACTGTTTAAGGCAATAGACAACAATTGATGCTGAATAAACGGATTTTGGAAACGTTTGATGACCGCTTCGGCAAATTGCCGTAGCTCATCTTGCGGCAGAGAAAGCACAGGAATAATCTCATTTTCCACCGCACTTTGCACAAATCGACGTAGTGCCGGATCATTCATCGCCGCGCCCACCGTATCCACCCCGGCAAGATATGCCACCGGAACCAACGCCGTATGCGCGCCGTTTAAAATCGCAACTTTACGCTCTTTATAGGGTTTGATGTCGTCCACGATTAATACGTTTAAATTCGCTTGATCCAAACGCAACATTTGGGTTAGCGATTGTGGTCCTTGAATCACGAACAGATAAAAATACTCCGCCGTATCCAAAAAACTATCTTGATAGCCCAATTCCGCTTCCAGTTCAGCAACTTCGTTGCGCGGATAACCGGTTACAATCCGATCAACCAACGTGGAACAGAACGTATTCGCCGTTTCCAACCATTGCATAAATTCGTCAGAAAGCTGCCATTCGCGAGCATATTTCAAGACTAACGCCTTTAGCTGCTCGCCGTTATAGTCGATTAACTCACACGGCAGCAAAACAAAGCCCTGATGCACATCACCGCCCGCCGCAGTAAAACGCTCAAACAGCAAACGGGTTAATTTAGCCGGATAGCTGACCGGCGGGCGATCGTCAAAACGGTCGCCTTCATGATAACTAATGCCAGCTTCAGTGGTATTGGAAAAAATAAATTTAATCTCCGGATTGTGCGCCAGCGCCAAATAGTCGTCATAATGCTGATAAATATTGATTTCATTATTCACCGAACGGATGATACGGCTTTGCTTCACCACTTCGCCGTTTTCATTCAAACCACGGATAATCGTGGTATATAGCCCGTCCTGCATATTCAGCAGCGGTGGAAAATCGGTATTAATCGGGCGCACAATCACCACCCCGGCATTTAAATCGGTTTGCTCATTCAGCACATCAATCTGCCAATCGATAAAAGCGCGCAGAAAATTGCCTTCACCAAATTGAATGATTTTGGTCGGATATTGTTTACCGGGAAAGTGGGTTCTGTTTAGGGGGATCATTTCGTTATTCTCCTGCGGTTAATTTAGCTCAATTCCAAAATAGTTTTTCGCATTATCGAAACAAATATCTGTTACCATTTGTCCCAATAGTTGAATATCTTTTGGTGCTTCTCCGTCACGCACCCAATGACCGATCATCCGACACAGAATACGGCGGAAATATTCATGGCGAGTATAGGACAAAAAACTACGGCTGTCGGTTAGCATACCGACGAAATGGCGTAGCAAACCTAACTGGCTGAGTTGAGTCAGCTGGCGAATCATGCCGTCTTTCTGATCATTAAACCACCAACCGGAACCGAACTGCATTTTAGATTTAATACCTGCCTGCTGAAAGTTGCCTAACATCGTCGCCAACACTTCGTTATCGCGCGGATTTAGGCAATATAGAATGGTTTTCGGTAACATATTATTGCTACCTTGTGCGTCCAATAAACAGGAAAGCGCCTGTGCGACAGGTTCGTCATTAATAGAATCAAACCCGGTATCTGGACCTAACTGTCTGAACATCAAAGAATTATTATTTCTTAATGCGCCGATATGGTATTGCTGCACCCAATTGCGTTTATGATATTCTGCACCGAGAAAAACCAGTACGGCGGTTTTAAATTTCGCTATCTGTGAGCTATCCAGCTTCTCACCGGACAGTCTTGCCGCCAGAATTTGATTCAATTCCCGCTCCGTTGCGTTTTCATATAACACTACGTCCAGCGCATGATCCGAAACTTTGCAACCGTGCTGTGCAAAGTAATCGATGCGTTTTACCAAAGCACTGCATAAATCGGCAAAGGATTTAATTTCAATATCTGCCGCCACACCGAGTTTTTGTATATAGTTATTAAAGGTATCCTGTTCAATATTAAAGGATTTATCCGGACGAAAGCTTGGTGCCACTTTAGTTTTAAAGTTTTTATCCTGCGCAATAATTTCATGGTACTCCAGACTGTCTATGGGATCGTCCGTAGTGCCGATAAATTTTACGTTCATGCGGGCAATAATACCTTTAGCGGAAAAATCTTCCTGCTGTAAAAGTGCGGTGCATTTATCCCAAATTTCTTTACCCGTTTGCGACGATAATAATGTACCGGTAATACCGAACGGACGGCGTAATTCCAGGTGTGTCCAATGATATAATGGATTTCCTATGGTGTAAGGTACGGTTTCACACCAAGCCTGAAATTTCTCATAATCAGTGGCGTCCCCGGTGCAAAAACGTTCATCAATACCATGAGTACGCATTGCACGCCATTTATAGTGATCACCTTTCAGCCAGATGTCATACAGGTTTTTAAATCGATAGTCGTCAGCAATTTGTTTCGGCGGCAAATGACAATGATAATCAAAAATAGGCTGATTCTCCGCATAATTAAAAAATAATTCTTTTGCAATATCAGTATCCAGTAGGAATTCTTCAGTTAAAAAGCTGCTCATTTGGTTTCTCCATATTATGCCATGTATCACTAACGCAATATGTTATACCAAAACAAGATCTGTAATAGCTATTTTTTTGTGACACAAGTCTCAATTTAAGAAATTTGTATGATATGTTTTTATATTTAAATGATAGGATTCACAGTGTCACCAATTTATGTCAACTGTTCCGCTATAGTTAGACATAGTGTAATGAAACTGTCAGATACCCTAATCCGGAGATTATTATGAAACTTAACAAATTATTTTTGTCCAGTTTATGTGTTGCATTACCGATTTTTACGCTCTCATCTAACGCATTTGCAGCAAAAATCACCTTAAAGCTAGCACATAACCTTGAGCAATCTCACGTCGTCCATCAAGCCTTATCCGAAATGGCGAAAGAAGTGCAAAAAAAATCAAACGGAGAATTAAAAATTCGCATCTATCCAAGCGGTCAAATGGGTGGTCCGCGAGAAACTATCGAGTTAATTCAAAATGATGCGTTAGATATGACGAAAGCCAGTGCCAGTGAAATGGAGTCTTTCGTGAAGGAATTTTCTGTATTCAGCTGCCCATATTTATTCGACGATGAAAACCACTTCAAGAAAGTCTTATTCGGCGACATAGGTAAGACCCTTGCGGATAAAACCCAAAAGAGCGGTTTTAATATTATTGCATCTTATGTCGCCGGTACTCGCAGTTTCTATGCGAAAAAACCTATTCGCTCGCCGGTAGATATGAAGGGGTTAAAAATTCGTGTCGTTTCTACACCAACAACCAATAAAATGATTGAATTATTGGGAGCCTCTCCCGCACCTATTCCATTCGGTGAAGTCTACACCGCATTACAACAAGGAGTGATCGATGGCGCGGAAAATAATATTCCCTCTTACTATCAGACTAGACACGTTGAAGTAGCAAAATTCTATATAGAAGATCAGCATACCAGCGTACCTGACTATCTGATTATTTCCTCTAAAACTTGGGCTAAATTGGATGATAACCAGAAAAAAATCTTAGCGGAGGCGGCTAAAAATTCCGAAATTTATCAGCAAAAACTATGGGATGAAGAAACAGCTCGTTCTCGTGCAGAAGCAGAAAAAGTCGGTGCTACCTTTATTCAGGTGGATAAACAACCGTTCCGTAATGCACTGCAACCGCTATATTCTGAATTTGCCAAGAATCCAGAGTTGGAAAAAATTATTGATGCCATCAAAGCACAGGGAAAATAATACGCTTACCTCCTTATCACATACGATAAGGAGGGTTCAACACAATTGTTTTAATTATTTGGGGTGAATCAATGCTATTAGAGAAATTAAAAAAACCGGTTGATACGTTTATTTCAACCTTTTCCATCATTGTAATGGTTCTTCTGGTAATTTGTGTCACATGGCAGGTTTTTAGCCGCTATGTCCTACAAATACCGAGTACCATAACTGATGAAGTTGCCCGCTTCAGTATGATTTGGGTCGGCTTATTAGGAGCAGCTTATACTGTCGGACTGCAAAAACATTTATCCATCGACTTATTTACACACAATCTAACTCACCGTAAAAAAGCCATTAGTAATATTTTCATTAACATTTGTATTTTCGCTTTTTCACTTGGCGTTATGGTATTCGGCGGCTTCACTCTGATTACCAATGTTTATAACTCCGGTCAGATTTCCCCGTCAATGCAAATTCCGATGGCTTATATTTATGTCGCACTACCGCTCAGCGGTATTTTAATGCTGTTTTACAGCACATTATTTCTAATAGAAAATATCTCGGCTTTAAAGGAGAATAAATAATGGAATGGCTACTTAACTGGGAATGGTTTGTTCCTTTGCTGATGTTTTCATCTTTTTTCATATTGGTCTTTCTCGGCGTACCAATTTCATTTTCTATTGGTATCGCGACTATTTTAGCCGCCTCTTTTATGCTGCCGTTTAAGACAACCATGATCGTCTCCGGACAAAAAATCGCTACAGGACTGGATAGTTTTTCGTTACTCGCCATTCCATTCTTCATTCTTGCTGGCTCATTGATGAACAGCGGCGGTATTGCCACTCGTCTGATTAATTTCTCCCAAGTATTGGTTGGTCGTATTCCCGGCTCCTTGGGCCATGTTAACGTCATGGCGAATATGATGTTCGGCTCTATTTCCGGTTCTGCCGTTGCCGCAGCGGCCGCCGTAGGCGGTACAATGGCACCATTGCAAAAGAAAGCTGGTTACGATCCGGCATATTCTGCAGCGATTAACGTGACTTCCTGTATCAGCGGGCTTTTAATCCCTCCCTCTAACGTAATGATCGTATATGCCCTAACCGCCGGAGGTATTTCTGTTGCCACTCTCTTTATGGCCGGCTATATTCCGGGCCTTATGATGGGTCTCGGGATCATGATCGTTAACTATGTTATTGCGAAAAAACGTAACTATCCCGTATCGGAGAAGCCGACACTGGCATTAATCATTAAATACGCACTGGAAGCCATTCCAAGCCTGTTAATGGTGGTTGTGGTTATCGGTGGAATCTTGGGCGGCATATTTACCGCAACCGAAGCCTCTGCCATTGCGGTAGTCTATACCTTTGTATTATCTGTGATTATTTACCGTGAAATTAGATTGTCACAATTACCGAAAATTATCCTGGACTCCGTGGTAACTACTGCAATCGTCCTCTTTCTGATCGGCGTATCCGTTGCAATGTCTTGGGCAATGACCAATGCTGATATTCCTTACATGGTGAACGAATTACTGATTAGTGTATCCGACAACCTTATCGTTATTTTACTGATTATCAATGTACTGTTATTACTTATCGGCGTATTCATGGATATGACACCGGCCGTGCTAATCTTTACCCCGATTTTCTTACCTATCGTAAACGAACTAGGCATGGATCCAGTACACTTCGGAATAATGATGATTTTCAACCTCTGTATCGGATTATGTACTCCGCCGGTAGGTAGCGCCTTATTCGTCGGCTGTTCCGTTTCCGGAGTAAAATTACAGGATTTAATTAAACCGATGCTACCGTTTTTTGCGGTTTTACTCATTACATTATTTCTAGTAACCTACATACCACAACTGTCATTATTCCTACCAAAATTACTAGGTATATGATAACTCTGAAAGATTGCCGTTATCTATTACAAGATATCGGCAATTACGCATATAATATTCTTACAATTCAATCAGGCTATGTTACAATTCAGACATTAATTATCCAGTAAGTACAATCTATGAAATTAACGGACAATCAACGCCTTTATCAACAATTAGCTCAAAAACTCAAAAACAGAATCACGACCGGAGTATATAAAGTAGGTGAAAAACTTCCTGCCGAACGTTTTATTTCAGAGGAAATGAACGTCAGTCGTACAGTTGTGCGCGAGGCGATTATCATGCTGGAGGTAGAAGGTTTTGTTGAAGTAAAAAAAGGCTCCGGCATCCATGTTATTTCCTCTACAGCTAAAAATGCGTTAAGCACAGATAAAAACAGAGGATTGGAATTTTCAGAATGCGGTCCATTCGAATTACTACAAGCCCGCCAACTTATTGAAAGTATTGTCGTAGAATTTGCCGCGACGCAAGCAACTAAAGAAGATATTATCGAAATTATGGAAATTCAAAAAAGCGCCCGTGAAGAAGATCATTTCCGTGACTCACAGTGGGATTTGAAATTCCATACTAAAATTGCCCAAATTACCCGCAACAGCGCATTAATTACTATTGTACAGGAAATGTGGCGTCAACGCGTATTAAATCCATACTGGCGCAAATTACACGAACATATTGACGCTCGCTCTATCGACAGCTGGTGTGACGAACATGATGAAATTCTGCAAGCATTAATGAATAAAGATCCGCATGCGGCAAAAATGGCAATGTGGAAACATCTCGAGAATACTAAACAAATGTTGTTTAATGGCGCTAATGATGATTTTGAAATCAGTATAGATAAATATCGTTTTTCAGAAAATCCCGTGATTCATCTGACAGACAGTATTTCATCACTGAACAAATAGCCTACATATAAACACGGATACCCGTCCGGTAAGACATACACGGACGGGTTAGCACTTCTTACAATTACCCCACAACCTCAACATACTCTCCGCGCACAATCAGATCTTTGATCCGATGTGCTTCGGACAGTACCTGCGCTAATAAGGCCTGTACGTTTTCCAGCGTGGCGATAGGGCTAAGTGTGGTCATTTTTAACGCCTGTACCCTCCCCACTTTAGTCACGCCGATATTCGCTTCGCCGCGGGCGAAAAGTTCATCTGCGACATGCTGGTTCAAGGCGTCCAGCAGATCCGCCGGGTATCCCTGTGGTACTACTCGGAATAATACGGACGCAAATTGCGGTTGAACCAGCAGCTCCAGTTCGTCTGCAGCATGAATATAATCCGCCACGGCACGGGTTAATTTAACACCGTGATCAATCATTGAGCCATACAATTCCTCGCCCAGCGCTTCAAGGCTGAACCACAGTTTCAGCGCATCGAAACGGCGCGTGGTTTGCAACGATTTAGAGACTAAATTCGGTACGCCGTGCTGTTCGTCATATTCTGAATTAAGATAATCCGCCTTATAGTCGATAAAACGGTAATTCGCCGCATCTTTTAATAAAAATGCGCCGCAGGAAATAGTTTGGAAAAACTGTTTATGAAAATCCAGTGTCACCGAATCAGCCAATGCCAGACCGTCCAGCCAGTGCCGATATTCGTTCGATAACAACAAGGCGCCGCCCCAAGCCGCATCCACATGCAGCCAAGCATCATATTGATCCGCCAACGCCCGTATTTCCCTCAGCGGATCAATCGCACCGGCATCGGTCGTACCTGCAGTTGCGACGATACAAGCAATAATATTGCCCTGTGCAGTCAAGGTCGCCAATTGTTGTGCCAATGCCTGCATATCCATTTGCGCATTGGCATTGCAAGGAATCGTAACCACAGATTGAAACCCCATCCCCAGCATCGCCATATTTTTCTGTACGGAAAAATGGGCGTTTTCCGAACAAATCACTTTTACCTTACGCAGTGCTTCAGCTGGCATCCCATCCTGCTGCACCGACCATGCCTTGCCTTCAGCATTTTTCCAATGTTTAGCAATACAGGCATCGCGCGCCAACAATACCCCCATTAAATTCGATTGCGTACCGCCGGAGGTAAATACCCCGGCATCTCCGGCGGCATAACCTACTTTCTGTCGCAGCCATTCGATTAAGCGCACTTCCATTAACGAGCCAGCCGGACTCTGATCCCAAGAGTCCATGGATTGATTAGTTGCGTTAATCAAAACCTCTGCGATTTGGCTGCTGACCATCGTTGGGCAATGCAAATGCGCCAGTGAATGCGGATGATGTACCTTTAAACTGTTATGTAAAAATAATTCGACTAGCCGCTGTAAGGATTGCTGAAGTCCTAAACCCTGCTTGGTGGGATTAAACGCAATTTCCGCACGCAGCTGTTTAACGCTGCCGCCGGTGTACATTTTCTCATTTTTAAGCCAATTTCCGACCGCACTTACCGCCTCCGCCATGGCGGATTGATAATCTGCCACGGATTGCGGATCGTTGCATAACAGCGCCTGTTTATGTTTGGCAAAATCGACCATGTTTTCTTTCCTCAAATAAAGCCTAAATAGCGCAAACGGCGCTCGGTAAAAGACAAGCGCCGTCGCACGGAAATTAACCCCGAACCGAGTTTAACGCATCCGTCACGGAAGCGGCGAAACGGGCGATCATTGCTTCGCATTCGCTCTGCGTGATAATCAACGGGCACAGAATACGCACCACATTACCGCCGCGTCCGCCACGTTCCAGTAATAATTTATTGTTAAAACAGGCCTTCTGAATTGCCGCAGCCAGTTCGCTGTCTGCCGGATATGCGCCGAGGCGATCTGCCGCGCGGCGCTCATCCACGATTTCAATACCAATCATTAAACCGCGCCCGCGTACATTACCGATACAAGGGAATTCGTGTGCCAGTTGTCTCAGTGCGGTTTGCAAAAACTCACCGCGCTCACGGGCATTCTGCGCCAGATTTTGTTCGCGCATGATTTTTAGCGATACATAACCGGTTGCCATCGCCAGTTGATTACCACGGAAAGTGCCCGTATGTCCGGCAGGTTGCCAAGCATCGAATTCTTTTTTAATCGCCAATACCGCCAGCGGTAAACTGCCACCGACCGCTTTAGACATCACTACAATATCCGGTTCGATTCCCGCATGTTCAAAGGCGAACATTTTACCCGAGCGACAAAAGCCCGCCTGCACTTCGTCTAGAATCAGAACAATGCCGTGCTTACGGGTAACCTCACGGATTTTTTGCAACCATTTTACCGGGGCGACAACCACACCGCCTTCACCTTGAATCGCTTCCAAAATTACGGCCGCCGGTTTCACCACACCGCTTTCCACATCTTCAATAAAATTCTCGAAATAATAGGTTAACGCCTCTACTCCCGCCTCTCCACCGATTCCAAGTGGACAGCGATATTCATGCGGATACGGCATAAACTGCACGCCCGCCATTAAGTTCTGCACCGCATTTTTAGCGCCTAAATTGCCGGTTATCGACAATGCGCCGTGTGTCATACCGTGATACCCGCCGGAAAACGCAATCACGTTACCGCGACCGGTATAGGTTTTCGCCAGTTTGATCGCCGCTTCCGTACTGTCAGCGCCGGAAGGACCGCAGAATTGGAGGCGATAGGCGTCTTTCGGGAAAAACGATAATAATTCCGCCGTAAACGCATCTTTTAACGGCGTGGTTAAATCAAGGGTATGCAACGGCAAACCGCTGCTTAAAACGTCGTGAATGGCTTGAATCACCGCCGGGTGATTGTGTCCAAGCGCCAGTGTTCCTGCACCTGCTAAACAGTCGAGGTAATCATTGCCCTCAACATCAGTGACCCAGCAGCCTTGTGCCTTTGCAATCGCTAACGGCAGTTTGCGCGGATAACTGCGAACATTAGATTCCATCTCGTTCTGACGAGTTAAATAATATTCATTGGTCGCATGCTTGATTGGATTTACAGGAGTGATTGTCATTATTAAAACATACCTTCTCTATGAGGTTAAAAAAATAAGTCGGGTGCCTTGCGGGAAGCCTAAGCTTTCTTATTCTTGAAAATAAGATGCCATGGGGCATTTGACTCGCTACTTATTAAAAAAAGCGTTGCAGCTTTTTTACATTTTCCGGAACGGAAAGATCGGACTTATCACGCGGGTTTATCGGCGCGGATAAGGTCGGCATATAGTACTCTGTTTAATCAGAAAGGAAAGCGGTTTTTCACGGTTAAACCGTATTATCAGCAAAAAAAGGGGAACAGTTTATGTTCCCCGTAAAATTCTTCGCTGGTAATCAGCCCTTTTTACGCACGCTATTAACCGCACTGAGCAATGTCTGCACCTCAGGGTCGGCAAATATCTGCGCAACATCCGCTGTTAATCGACGGCGCCAGTTGGCATACTGGGTGCTGGTGCCAGGGATATTGACCGGCTCGCTCATATCCAGCCAGTCTTCTGGCTGTAAACCGAACAGCGCACTGCTTACATTCGCCACGTAGCGCTGTAACCGGTGATTGAAGGTTTTGCTAACGGCGGAAGATAAGGTTTCGTCAATACCGTCTTCAACCTCAATATGATTTTCTTTTAAGCGCGCAAGGATTTTCGCTTTGGCATTAATGCGATCCTGTTTTAAGATTGCCAGCACTTTCGGATTCGGATACACGCCGAATTGCTGCCCCAGTTCGAAATCATAACCGCGCCAGTAACCGTTGATTGTTGGCAAATCATGAGTGCTCAGCGTCGTCATCGCCTGATACGGATAATCCTGCAAGTTACGACTTTGCCCCTGTTGGTCAAATTCAAAGTAGAAAATTTTATAAGACAAAATACCGGCGTTTTTCAGCTTACTGACGATTTCTTTCGGCACGGTACCCAGATCTTCGCCGATAATCAGGCTTTTATGACGCTGACTTTCCAATGCCAGAATGGCGATCAGATCGTCCACCGGGTAACGCACATAGGCTCCGTTTACGGCGCTGTCGCCTTTTGGAATCCACCATAAGCGCAACAGCGACATAATATGGTCAATACGCAGTGCGCCACAGTTTTTCATATTGGCACGCACCAGCTCAATAAACGGTTGATACGCCAGCTGTTTCAGCACATGCGGATTCATCGGCACCAATCCCCAGTTCTGCCCCTGTGGTCCGAGAATATCCGGCGGCGCACCGACGGAGGCGTCTAGACAGTAAAGATTTTTATCGCACCAAGTTTCCGCACCACTGCCGGTAACGCCGACCGCTAAATCACGATACATGCCGATAGTCATTTGATTGGCTTTACAGATTTCATTACATTCAGCAAGTTGCTGATCGGCGCAAAACTGTAGCCAAGCATAGAACAGTACTTCATTGGCGTATTTTTTACGGAATTTTTGTACCGCCTCGGCATGGTAATCCCGATATTCTTCCGCCCAAAAATCCCAGCCCCATTGTTCGCTGAAATGGTTGCTCAGATACTGATGCAGCGCATCAAAGGTCGCCTGTACCTGCAAACTTTCACCGCCTTGCTGCACAAATTGCTCAAACGCCTGCTGACGAAGTGCGGTCGGATTTTGCTGAAAATAATCGAATGCCAGCGCCAACCCCTGCAATTTTAACTGCATGACCTGCGGATAATTTATCCAACAATCCGACCGCACTTTAGCTAATTTCTGCTGCACTTCCGCGCTATTAAACCATTGCTGTGCGATATCGCTTTGTTGAAATTCAGGCAACTGATTAATATCAATATAAATAATGTTCAGCCATTGCCGTGAAGATGGGCTGTACGGACTGGCGGAATCAGGATTTGCCGGGAACAGCGCATGAATCGGGTTCAGCCCGATAAAATCCGCCTGATAAGGCTGCATATTGTGCAAAAATGCCTTCAAATCTCCAAAATCGCCCACACCCCAGTTTTGTTCGGATTTCAGCGTATAAAGCTGAAGAAAAGAACCCCACAGTTTTTTCCCCTGCGCCAGTTCAGCGGGCTGATAACAGCGGGTCGGCGCAATAATAATCCGGCATTGATACGTTTTGTTTTGGGTTTTCAACACCAAATTATGATAGCCCAGCGGCAAATCACGCGGTAACTCAATGCCGTTGCGTTTGATTTTGCCCTCAATCACCTGTGATGAGTTTTCCAGTTGTAGCTGCCAGCTGCCCCGTAAAGGATGTTTTTTATCGGCATGCTTCAGCGGCAAAAAGTGCGGTCGGTTTTGGTAGAAGATTTTTACTTCCGGTAACGGCGTGGTTCGCGCCGATAAGTTGCCGTGAAAGGTGTTAAGCAGTCGTTGCTTGATCTGATGCGGCGCTCGTTTCTTTAATCCGCGTTCATCAAAGAAATACGGCATAATACCCGCTTGATCAAATTTTTTTTGTTGTTTTGCTGCAATACTCATTGCTAACTCCTTAATTAAACGGCTCTTTTCATAAGGTATGAAAAGAAAATCAATTAGGTTGTAAATTTGAAAAGCTCCCTCCGCGCGGGAGGGAGAAAACTACTAGAGAATAAACGTCGTTATAATTTATCGTTCGTTGCTTAAAACGCCCTATTTTTTCAACCAGATACGTGCTTGATAATCACGAATCGAACGGTCGGAACTGAACATACCTAAGCGCGCGGTATTTAAGATTGCACTACGCAGCCAAGCGTCCCTATCCAAATAAGCCCGTCCGATGCGCTGTTGCGCCTGACGATAGCTGTCGAAATCGGCGAAGACCAAGAACGGATCGCGCTCAAGCAGGCTTTCCAGCATCAAATTAAAGGTGGCTTTGTCACCATTTGAGGCTTTACCTTTCGCCAAGAAGTCCACCGCATTTTTCAATACCGCGTCGTTCTTATAATAATCTTTCGGTTTATAACCTTTCGCCAGTAATTCGCGCACGCTTTCAACGGTATGACCGAACAGGAAGATATTTTCCTCACCCACCATATCGGCAATTTCCACATTGGCGCCGTCCAGCGTACCTAAGGTCAACGCACCGTTTAACGCCAGTTTCATATTACCGGTACCGGAGGCTTCTTTACCCGCCATAGAAATTTGTTCGGACACATCCGCCGCCGGAATGATTTTTTCCGCCAAAGAGACGCGGTAATCCGGTAAAAATGCCACCTGTAGCTTATCTTTTACCTGTTTATCATTATTAATAATGTCGGCAACGTTATTGATCGCATGAATAATATTTTTCGCCAAATAATAACCCGGCGCCGCTTTACCGGCAAACACAAACAAACGCGGGGTATAATCCTGATTTGGATTATCTTTCAGCGATTGATAGGTAGCAATAATGTTCAGCAGATTTAAATGCTGGCGTTTATATTCATGGAAACGTTTAATCTGAATGTCAAACACCGCATCCGGATTAACCGTAAAGCCCAAACTGCGTTCGATTTCGTCCGCCAGCACGGATTTGTTCACCTGTTTAATCCGGCGATATTCTTCACGGAAACCGGCATCGTCTACATACTCTTCCACGCCGCGCAGCAATTCCAGATCTTTGGTCCAGTCCGCTTTTAAGGTGCGATCCAGTAAATCGCTTAACTGCGGGTTGGCTTGACGAATCCAGCGACGCGGTGTAATCCCGTTGGTCACGTTGCAGAATTTGCTCGGGAACAGTTTGTTATATTCTGGGAATAAATCCGTTACCAGTAAATCGGAGTGAATCTGCGCCACACCGTTGACCGCAAAACAGGTCACGACGCACAAATTCGCCATCCGCACACGATAATCGAACAGGATAGCCAGTTTTTCCCACACGTTGTTGTCTTCACCGAATTCGGCAATCACACGGTTGTGGAAAATATCGTTAATTTTTTCCACAATCTGATAATGGCGTGGCAGCAGGCGTTTAAACAAACGTTGATCCCATTGTTCCAGCGCTTCCGGCAGCAGGGTGTGGTTGGTGTAGGCGAAGGTGTTGGCGCAAATCGACCAAGCCTCGTCCCAAGTTAGTTCGTATTTATCCAGCAACAGACGCATTAATTCCGGAATCGCCAGTGTCGGGTGGGTGTCATTCAGCTGAATTACCTGACGGGTTGCAAAATCCGATAGCTCATAGCCTTCGGCGAAATGGCGTTCCAAAATATCCGCCACCGAGCAGGCGCAATGGAAATATTGCTGCATTAGACGCAGTTTTTGTCCGGCTTTGTGATTATCATTCGGGTACAGAACCTGGGTAAGTGCGGTCGCATTTACAATTGTTTTATCCGCCGTTAAGAATTTGCCGTCGTTAAATTTCGCTAAATCAAAGGATTGATCGCTGTCCGCCTGCCATAAACGCAACGGTTGGATAATGTCATTTTGATAACCGACAATTGGCAAATCAAAGGCTTTGCCCTGAATGGTTAAAGACGGTGTCCATTCATATTTATCCCCGTGGACTAATTTAATTCTACCGCCGAAATGCACATGCTGGGTTTTGGACACGTTATAGCTGTGCCACGGGTAATGATCTCTGTCCCAAGTATCCGCACTTTCTTTCTGTTCGCCCTGTTCGAAAGACTGTTTAAATAAACCGTATTGATAATGCAAGCCGTAACCTGTGGCATTTTGCCCCAATGCCGCCATGGAATCCAGAAAACAAGCGGCTAAACGTCCCAAACCGCCGTTGCCCAGCGCCGGGTCACGTTCCTGTTCCAGTACGTCCACCAGCTCCACCTGAAACTGTGCCAAATAGCTTTTAATCTGTTCATAACAACCTAAATTCATCAGGTTGTTGCCGGTTAAACGACCGATAAGAAACTCCATGGAAAGATAATTGACATGGCGTTCTTCCGTGCCTTTCACCGCCGGTTTGGAATAAACCAGATCCAGTGCACTTTGTGCAATAATCTGATACCATTGTTGTAAAGAGAGTTGTTCCGGCGACTCTACATCGAAATAACGGCAGAATTTTCGCACGCTGCTGTCGAACAACGCCATATCGTTAAGATTGAACTGAGACATAAACACTCCTTTTGGAAATTGACGAATATTAAAATTTCTATGCCTTATTATGAGTAATTGCGGAAAAACAAAATCCTCCCTGCTATAATCTTATGAGTATGATAAACAGGAAGTAATTTAAATGCTAAGGGAGGAGTACCTCCTACTCAAATAAAAAGGATTAATCCAGTATGCTGATTCCGTCAAAATTAATTTGTTCTTATCGGCTGCAAAACAGTGTTGAACGCACAAATTTATTACAATTGCTTGATAAGGCTAAACATTATCCGCTGGTATTAATTAATGGTCCGGCGGGTTATGGCAAAACCACCCTGATCTCGCAATGGTGTGCCAATAAGAAAAACATCGGCTGGTATTCACTGGACGAAAGCGATAATCAAACGGAACGCTTCGCCACCTATTTCTGTGCCGCCTTATACCGAGCAATCAATCAGGAGCTGCCGGATGAAGAAAACATCGCTCGCCAATCGAATCTGGCCTCGTTGCTCAGCCAGCAACTTGTCAATATTTCCACCATTACTGAACATTTCTATCTGATTATTGACGACTATCATTTGATTTATAATGATGAAATTCATGACGCGCTGAAATATTGGATTCGCCACCAACCACAGGCGATGACGCTGATTCTGATTTCCCGCTCCGTCCCGCCGCTGGGCATTGCCGGACTACGTGTGCAGGAACAATTGCTGGAAATCGACGCTCACCAACTGCCGTTTAATCATCAAGAAAGCATTGAATTTTTTCAATCGCGCGTGGAAAAGCAATTAACCGAGCAGGAAATTACCGCACTTTGTGACGAAGTGGAAGGCTGGCCGACCGCGCTGCAATTAATCAGCCTATCTGCCAAACAACAGAAAAAGCCCTTGCAAGATGCGGCAAAGCGGCTGTCCAAAGTAAATAATTTTCATATTAACGATTATCTGAACGATGAAGTGTTAAACCGTGTGGATCCCGCAACTCGGCGATTTATTCTGCAATGTTCCATTCTGCGCTCCATGAACGAAACGCTGGTGCAGGAAGTCACCGGATTAAGTAATAGTCGAGCGAAACTGGAGGCGTTGGAAAAGCAGGGTTTGTTTTTGCAGCAAATGGATTCGGAAGACAACTGGTGGCGCTTTCATCCGCTATTCGCCTCTTTTCTCGCCCATTGCTGTCAAACGGAGCTAAGCGCCGAGCTGCAACAACTGCATCAGCGCGCTGCCCACGCCTGGTTGCAACTGGGTTATGTGACCGAAGCACTTTATCACGCCACGCAACTTGATGATCATCAAGTGTTATTGGATATTCTATCCAATAACGGCTGGAATTTATTTCATCAGGGCGAACTGAAATTACTGGAAGAAAGCCTGTCGCATCTTGATGATGACAACTTCGCCCGCTTTCCGAATTTGATTTTGCTAAAAGCATGGCTGGCGCAAAGTCAGCATCGTCACGCGGAAGTCGGCGGTATTTTTGCCCATTTCGATCGGGTGCTGGCGCAAAATAACGTCCGCCTCAGCAGCGCAGATCAGGCGGAGTTCGACGTTTTACGCGCACAAGTGGCGATCAATCAAGGCGATGAAAACACCGCACTGTCCTTGGCATCCAAGGCGCTGAACACGCTGCCGGATAACGCCTATTATGCGCACATTGTTGCCACTTCAATTATCGGTGAAGCGCATCATGTGCAGGGCAATTTCACCGAAGCGCTAATTATGCTGCAAAAAGCGGAAAAAATGGCGCGCCAATATCATACCTCGCACAATATTCTATGGGCGCTGTTGCAGCAATCGGAAATTTTAATCGCACAGGGGTTCCTGCAAGCCGGCTACGATATGCTGGATAAAGCCACGCTGTTCGTAAAAGAAAACCATCTGCAAAA
Organism: Necropsobacter massiliensis; assembly: GCF_000827595.2. Lineage (GTDB taxonomy): Bacteria > Pseudomonadota > Gammaproteobacteria > Enterobacterales > Pasteurellaceae > Necropsobacter > Necropsobacter massiliensis. The sequence goes on from NZ_LN776188.1 coordinate 38,609, forward strand.
AGTGCCGATGTACGAATTTCTGCTACGTTTAAAAGGGCAGATTTTATGGGATTGGTATAATCTGGACAAAGCGGAAGCCATGGCGAATGCCGGTATTGCCGTGCTGAATAAGGATGAAGACCGCCTACAATGCCTGGCATTGTTATGCAAAATCTCTATTGTGCGCGGTGATCTGGACAACGCCTCGCGCCTGTTAAAACAGATTACTCAGCTGCAAAATGCGCACCATTACCATTCCGACTGGAACGCCAACGCCGATCAGGTTAAAATCGTTCTGTGGCAAATGACCGAGGATCTGGACGCCGCCGAGGCTTGGCTGATACAAAATCAACGTCCGACCACGGATAAGAACCATTTCAGCCAGGTGCAATGGCGCAATATCGCCCGTGCACAGATTTTATTAGGTCAATACGAACAGGCAAAAGACGTACTTAATCGCTTAATCGGCACCGCGGAAAAACTGAAACTGGTCAGCGATTTAAACCGCGCATTAATTTTACGCAACCGTCTGTATTTTATGCTGGGTGACAAAGAGGCGGCGCAGCAGGATTTAGTGACTGCATTGCATTTAGGGCGCCAGACCAATTTTATCAGCGTTTTCGTGATAGAAGGCGAAAGCATGGCGCAACAAATCCGGCAATTATTGCAAGGCAATATGTTAGACGAACTGGCACAGCATAAAGCACAATTTATTCTGCGCAATATTAACCAGTATTACCGCCATAAATTCGCGCATTTTGATGAACAATTCGTGGCAAAATTATTGGAAAATCCGAAAGTGCCGGAATTGCTGAAAATCAGCCCGTTGACTCAACGAGAATGGCAAGTACTAGGGCTGATTTATTCCGGTTACAGTAATGAACAAATATCCGACGAATTACAGGTCGCCACCACGACGATTAAAACTCATATTCGGAATTTATATCAAAAAATCGGCGTAGCAAACCGTAACGAAGCGATTAGTTATACACGGGATCTGCTAAAACTGATGGGGTACAACTAACCAACAACGCTCACATCACTCAAAAAAGGAAGAGGTAAACACTGCATGAAAGCATCTTATTTATTAACCACAGCCTTTGTCATCGGGCTGATACCGCAAGCGGTACAAGCGGAAGAACAAGAAAACACATGGGTTGACGAACAACATACCGGCGTAAAAACCACCTTGCACAGTTGGGCGAATACTATCGATGGCTGGATAGGCGATCCCGACCCGGATCATCCCGCCAGCGCGAGCTTACGCGTCATGTTGGACAGCCAATGGAATCGCTATGATCATTTTTCAATCAAACCGCGTGTGCGCGGTAAAATTCGTTTACCGACCTTAAAGAAACATCTGAGTTTAGTATTCGGGGATGAAGATCTGGAAAACCAAGCAAGCGACAAAAACCACATCGGCAATGTTTATAACAAGCCGCTAGAAAACAATAAACATTACGACCGCAGTCAAGCGCGTAATGACAATGCCTCCGTCGGTCTGCGCTGGTCGGATAGCATTAAACAATTAGGCATCGACACCGACCTTGATCTCGGCGTACGTTCCGGCGCCGACGTTTACGTGCGCTTTAAAGCCAACAAAGAATGGCAGATTAACGACGAGTTATCCACCCGACTGGAGCAAATTTACCGTTACGGCAGCAACAGTAAACATTATGCGCGCACCAATTTTGAAACCAAATATCAGGATTCGGACAACACCTTTATCGGCAATAGCCTGTATTTGCAATACGAACATGATATTGACGAAGAAATTTCATGGGGCAACAGCATTTATCGCCAGCATGACTTTGCCAATCATAAACGCCTGAACTACGGTATTTTTGTCGGCGGCGATCTGGACGATAAAAAATTCGACATCAATCAATACGGTCCGTTTATCAGCTGGCGCCAGCCAATATGGCGCAACTGGTTATTCATTCAGCCGGAATTGAACTACTACAATGACAGAAATCAGGATCGCAGCCATCATCTCGGCGCTTTCCTTCGTGTGGAAGCGATTTTCTAACATCGAACATCAACATAAAAAGTGCGGTGAAAATAATTGAAATTTCCACCGCACTTTTACCATCAACCTTGAACGGTCAAACGTTCCCAAAAACCGCCGCAAAAAAACGGCGGTTTTTACCTGACAGAGGCAATCGGATTACCATTGATAACCGATACTGCCGCCCCAGTTAACATCATTGCGCGAGTTAATGCCAGCACCGACTTTAATCGAAATCTTATTATTATAAGAATTGCGCGCATAACCTACCGCAACGGCAGACTCGCCTCGATATGAACCGACACCCACAGAGACAATACTGCGACCCGGAGCATTAGGACGTTGCAAGAATCCGATTGCGGTCGCCCCAGCAATACCGGCGCGCAGATCCTTATCAACTTTATCAACATGCTCGCTTAATTTAACTACCGCATGATTGGTTTTATTGATGTCTCTGGACAACTGGTCCAGCTGGGATTTATTCACCGCATCAGTAGCATTTACACCGTTTGCCACGTGAGTAATACGACGTTCGTTACCGCTACTTCCCACCGACACAGTATTATCCTCGCTAGCAACCGAATTAGCGCCAAGCGCAACGGCATTACGCCCGCTCGCTTTTGAGCCTCGCCCGATAGCCGTACTGTTTTGCCCGCTTGCCTGCGCGCCTTGACCAACCGCCGTAGTATTTTCCGCCGTCCCCTGCGCTTTATTACCGAAAGCGGAGGCATTGGTTGCCGACGCCTTAGAATCAACCCCGTAGTTGGTTGTCGAATCATCACCGTCATCTTCGCCTAACACTTTCTCAACAATGGTTTCCGCTTTATTAGCCGAAGAAGCCGCTGCCGTGGCAGAACTTGCAGCCGCACCTGCGGAATTACTTGCTTCTGTGGCAGAACTTGCTGCGGCGGTCG
>NZ_LN776189.1 GCF_000827595.2 Necropsobacter massiliensis
CAACGGCAACGGCAACGGCGTTTAGTTTTCATTAATTGGAATATTCAAAGTAAATGTTTACTCCACCCGCCTGATAAACCGAAAAATCCATACCAGATAATCGCCCCCTCCGGCAAATCCATCAAACAACCGAAAAACGCACCGCACTTTTATGTTGATTAAAAAGTGCGGTGCGTTTGCAAATATTTTTTTATTTATAATGATTGAATTTATTTTTGAGAAAATCTCATCTAGTATTTAGATGATTATCGCCGTATCAATTTTTTAATTAGTTTTTAATAATATTTCATGGCGTTACTTTTTTAGCAAAATAATTATTTGCACTAAATTAATTGTAATTCCGAAATCCTTAAAATAAAATTTCAGAATTTCGACCGCGCTTTATTACATAATTTAAATTTTAATTTTTAATCAGTATGTTAATAGTTAATTAAGGGAATTCGTTTAAATTGAGTATGTGTTCATTGATCTGTTTTTTCCTCTTTTTTAACTTCATCCCATAATAAGTCCATTTCCATGAGAGAAGTATTTTCTATCTTTTTTTCTTGATGGTAGAGTTTTTCTTCGACAGCCCGAAAGCGGCGTTCAAATTTTAAATTTGCCTGACGTAAACTCTCTTCGGCAGAACAATGCAAATGACGGCTTAAATTCACTACGGCGAATAACAGATCCCCGATTTCTTCGTTGATTTTGGCGTGGTTTTGCTCCGTTTGTTTCCACTCTTGGCGAGTTTCTTCCAGCTCTTCCTCTACTTTTGCGAAGACTTGCGCAACATCCTTCCAATCAAAGCCGACTTTTGCACAGCGTTTCTGCAACTTTTCCGCTCGCATCAGTGCCGGAAATGCGGTCGGAACATTATCCAAAATGGAGTGCTGCCCCTTTTGTTTATTTTCTTCAGCTTTGACTTGGTTCCAATTAGACAGCGCCTCTTGCTCATTAGCGGCGCTGCTGTTACCGAATACATGGGGATGGCGACGAATAATTTTCTTTGCTACGTCTTGCACAACATCTTCAAAGGTAAATAATTTTTCTTCCGTTGCCAGTTGGCTGAGGAAAACGACTTGTAATAACAGATCGCCGAGTTCTTCCTTTAAATCGCGCGGGTTATTCTGCTCAATAGCATCAATAACTTCACAGCTTTCTTCAATTAGGCAAGGGATCATAGTTTGATAATTTTGCTTCAGATCCCAAGGGCATCCTCCATTTGGATCGCGTAATTTGGCAATTAAGTTAACAAAATCTTGAATAGAATAGTGCATTTTTTATCCTGTAAATAACTTGAGTGACGGAATTAATCATAACATAATCTTTGGGTTGGCATGAGCGGTAAAAAATAAAAAGTTTTTTCTAAAACGTGATCGAGTGCATATTTTTTTTGTCTTACTGGTGTTACTATAACTCCAAAATAAATTAATTAATCCCCGATCAGATAAGGAGTCAATTATGTACAAACACATACTAGTGGCAATAGATCTTTCTGACGAAAGCCCATTTTTATTAGAAAAAGCTGCCGGCGTCGCGAAAAGACACGATGCAAAGTTGTCCATTATCCATGTTGACGTGAATTTCTCTGATCTTTATACCGGATTAATTGACGTTAATATGTCTTCCATGCAGGATCGAATTTCTACCGAAACGCAGCAGGCATTAGTTCAACTTGCCGAACATTGCAGTTATCCGGTGTCGGAAAAATTAAGTGGCAGCGGAGATTTGGGGCAGGTGTTATCCGATGCGATTGAGCAATACGATGTGGATCTGTTGGTTACCGGTCATCATCAGGATTTCTGGAGCAAGCTGATGTCATCCACTCGTCAGGTGATGAACAATATTACGGTCGATATGCTGGTTGTGCCATTGCGGGAAGAATAGCTTTCGACAGTTTGCTTTACTTTATTCAAGGCTAAATTCATTCTAAAAGAGAATTTAGCCTTTTTCTTTTGGCTGTTGCGCGAATAATTCCTCCCTCTTGTAGCATGGCGACCACATAAAAATACTTTTTCTAAATTTCAAAAATATGTAACAATAAGCAAATTTATATAGCAGATTGATCAGATAATACAAGGCTTATTAATGAAAACAACGGCAGAAATCAGAAAATCGTTCCTTGATTTTTTTCACAGTAAAGGACATCAGATCGTGCCAAGCAGTTCGCTTGTGCCAGAAAATGATCCAACCTTATTATTTACGAATGCGGGGATGAATCAGTTTAAAGATGTCTTCCTCGGTATGGATAAACGCCCCTATTCACGAGCAACGACGGCCCAACGTTGCGTCCGAGCCGGCGGAAAGCATAACGATTTGGAAAATGTAGGTTATACCGCACGTCACCACACGTTTTTTGAAATGTTGGGGAATTTCAGCTTTGGCGATTATTTTAAACAGGATGCGATTAAATTCGGCTGGGAATTTTTGACTTCCTCTGAGTGGTTAGGGTTGCCGAAAGAAAAACTGTGGGTGACCGTATATCAGGCAGACGATGAAGCTTATGATATTTGGCATAATCAGGTCGGCGTTCCGGCCGATCGAATTATTCGTATCGGTGATAATAAAGGTGTGCCTTATGCCTCGGATAATTTCTGGCAAATGGGCGATACCGGTCCTTGCGGTCCTTGTACTGAAATTTTTTACGATCACGGCGAGCATATCTGGGGCGGACCGCCGGGATCAGCGGAGGAAGACGGCGACCGTTATATTGAGATTTGGAACATTGTTTTCATGCAGTTTAACCGGCAGGCTGACGGCACGATGGAAAAACTGCCGAGACCGTCGGTCGATACGGGTATGGGGTTAGAGCGCATTGCCGCCGTGTTGCAGCATGTTAATTCAAATTACGATATTGATATTTTCCGCAAATTAATCGCTAAAGTAGCGGAACTGACTGGAGAAACGGATCTTGCGAATAAATCATTGCGCGTAATTGCCGATCATATTCGTTCGTGCGCCTATTTAATTGCTGACGGCGTGATCCCGTCTAATGAAGGTCGCGGCTATGTATTGCGCCGGATTATTCGCCGTGCAGTGCGTCATGGTCATTTATTGGGTGCGAAAGAAACCTTCTTTTATAAATTGGTGCCGACATTAATTGAGGTCATGGCAGAGGCCGGTCAGGATGTGAAAAATAAACAGACGAACGTTGAAAGATTGCTGCGTCTGGAAGAAGAGCAGTTCGCTCGTACGCTGGAACGTGGCTTGACATTATTGGATGATGCCCTAGCCAAGGTGGAGAATAACATGTTATCCGGCGAGGTCGCGTTTAAATTATACGATACTTACGGTTTTCCGTTGGATTTAACTGCCGATGTTTGCCGTGAGCGCAATATTGCCATTGATGAAGCCGGATTTGAGCGCGAAATGGAAGCGCAGCGTATCCGCGCCCAATCGGCAAGCCAGTTCGGGGTTGATTATAATAATATTATTCGCGTGGACGGCTCGACGAAGTTTGAAGGCTACCAAGAGTCGGAAAGTCTTGCAAAAATCACCGCACTTTTCCACGACGGCAAATCCGTGGAAAGCATCAAAGCCGGGCAAAGTGCGGTCGTTATTTTAGAAAATACACCGTTTTATGCGGAGTCCGGCGGGCAGATCGGCGACAGCGGTCGTTTGGAAGGACAAAATTTTACTTTCACTGTTAATGATACGCAAAAATACGGTCAGGTTTTCGGGCATATCGGTGAATTAACCCAAGGGGCGTTATCGGTAGGGCAATCGGTCAATGCCGTGGTGGATGTTGCGCGCCGGCGTCGCATTGCGTTAAATCACTCGGCGACACACTTATTGCATGCCGCTTTACGTCAGGTGTTGGGCGAGCATGTCGCACAGCGCGGTTCGTTGGTTTCCGATAGCGCGTTGCGTTTTGACTTTACTCACCCTGAAGCGATCAGCAAGGCACAGTTGTTTGAGGTTGAACGTATTGTGAACCGGGAAATTCGTGCCAATCACGTGGTACAGACGGCGGTAATGGATTTAGAGGCGGCGAAAGCACAAGGTGCCATGGCGTTGTTTGGGGAAAAATATGCTGAGAAAGTGCGTGTGTTGACCATGGGCGATTTTTCCATTGAGCTTTGTGGCGGTATTCATGCCAGACGTACCGGCGATATCGGTTTATTTAAAATAATCAGTGAAGCGGCGATTGCCGCCGGCGTGCGCCGTATTGAGGCGTTGACCGGTGAAAATGCGCTTCATTGGCTACATGAACAGCAAGTACTATTAACTCAAAGTGCCGAATTGCTGAAATCAGACGTAAACTCTATTGCAGAAAAAATTCAGCAATTGCAGGATAAAGCCAAGAAAACGGAAAAAGAATTGCAGCAGTTAAAAGAAAGAGCTGCCATGCAAACTGGTTCGGATTTAGCCAAAAGTGCGGTGAAAATTAACGGCGTTTCTGTCGTTTTACAGCAGCTGGACGGTATTGAAAGTAAATCATTGCGTGTAATGGTAGATGATCTGAAAAATCAGCTGGGTTCCGCGGTTATCGTGTTTGCCTCAGTTATTGAAGGAAAAGTGAATTTGATCGTTGGCGTCAGCGCGGATTTAACTGCTAAAGTGAAAGCCGGCGAGCTGGTGAATTTAATGGCTCAGCATGTCGGCGGCAAAGGCGGCGGTCGTCCTGATATGGCAATGGCAGGCGGCTCGCAGCCTGAGCATGTTACGCAAGCATTGTCAGTGTGTGCCGATTGGTTGCAGCTGAATTTATAGACGGAAATTTTGTGCCATAACTCACAACTTTGAGTTTTATTGATAACGCTCGGAGGTTAAATGCGTTACGATAATGTGGGTTGCACTATGAGTTTAGAATAAGGATGTTAGGTGAACGATAGGATATCGCATCAAATGATCAAATGAGGAGGTTATATGCTGATCTTAACCAGAAAAGTTGGCGAGAGCTTGCTCATTGGTGATGACGTTTCCATCACGATACTGAATATTCGTGGTAACCAAGTGAAAATTGGTGTGAAGGCGCCAAAAGATGTTTCTGTTCATAGGGAAGAAATTTACCAACGCATTAAAGAGGCGCAGGATGAACAGCAATCTTAACGAGCTTTGTAATTGGTAAGAAATGGAGAAGTTATGAGTAAATTGACTTGCTTTAAAGCTTATGATATCCGTGGTCGCTTAGGCGACGAGCTGAATGCGGATATTGTTTATCGGATAGGGCGTGCGTTCGGGCAGTTTCTAAAACCGAAAACTATTGTTGTCGGCGGTGATGTCCGGTTGACCAGTAAGGAGCTGAAAAGCGCGGTAACAAACGGTTTGCTGGATTCCGGCGTTAATGTGATTGACCTCGGTGAAACCGGAACGGAAGAAGTGTATTTCGCCACCTCATTCTTAAAGGCCGACGGCGGAATTGAGGTGACAGCAAGCCATAATCCGATGGATTATAACGGACTGAAATTAGTCCGCGAAGGATCTCGTCCGATTAGCGCGGATACCGGTCTGGCGGATATTCAGCGTTTAGCGGAGGAAAATCATTTTCCGCCGGTAACACGGCGCGGCGAGTATAAACAACTTTCCGTATTGGGCGATTATGTAGAGCATCTGTTATCGTATATTAATTTAGATAACCTGAAACCAATGAAACTGGTGATCAATTCCGGTAATGGCGCTGCTGGCCATGTGATTGATGCGATCGAAGCGCAATTTAGAGCAAAACGCGTGCCGGTGGAATTTGTTAAGGTGCATAATAATCCGGACGGCACGTTTCCGAACGGTATCCCTAATCCGTTACTGCATGAAAACCGTCAGGATACCATTGATGCGGTACTTGCCAACAAGGCTGATATGGGGATTGCCTTTGACGGCGATTTTGACCGTTGTTTCCTGTTTGATGAAAACGGCGGGTTTATTGAAGGTTATTATATCGTCGGGTTGCTTGGACGGGCGTTTTTACAGAAAAATAAAGGGGCGAAAATCATTTATGATCCGCGCCTGATTTGGAACACGATTAAACTGGTGGAAGAAAACGGCGGCGAAGCGGTGATGTCGAAGTCCGGACATTCGTTCATTAAAGAGAAAATGCGTGCGGTCGATGCGATTTATGGCGGCGAAATGAGCGCGCATCATTATTTCCGTGATTTCTTCTACTGTGATAGTGGTATGATCCCTTGGCTGTTGGTGATGGAATTAGTCTGCACCACCGGTCAAACCCTGGGGCAACTTGTTGGTGACAGTATTGATACTTATCCATCGCCGGGCGAAATCAACAGTAAACTGGCGGATGCTAAATCTGCCATTGCGCGCGTACGTGCCGCTTATGAGAAAGATGCCATCCGAGTCGATGAGATCGACGGCATTAGTATTGAATATCCTGAATGGCGTTTCAATTTACGCAGCTCCAACACCGAACCGGTCGTGCGTTTAAACCTTGAAACCCGTGGGGATAAACAATTAATGACGGAAAAAACCGAAGAAATTTTGGCGTTATTACGTCAATAATTAAGCTAAAATGGACCGCACTTTACTGATTCGATTGGAAAAAGTGCGGTTATTTATTATTGAGAATAAGGAAAACCAATGAAAGCAATTATTCCGGTCGCCGGGCTGGGTACGCGCATGCTACCAGCAACTAAAGCAATTCCGAAAGAAATGCTAACCTTAGTGGATAAACCGCTGATCCAATATGTTGTGAACGAATGTATTGCGGCAGGTATCAAAGAAATTGTGCTGGTCACGCATTCTTCAAAAAATGCGATTGAAAACCATTTTGATACCTCATTTGAATTGGAAACGATGTTGGAAAAACGGGTGAAGCGTCAGCTATTGGACGAAGTTCGGTCTATTTGTCCAAAAGACGTGACGATTATGCACGTTCGGCAAGGAAATGCCAAAGGTCTGGGACATGCAGTATTATGCGGGCATCCGCTCGTGGGAGATGAACCTTTTGCTGTGGTTTTGCCGGATGTGTTGTTGGCAGATTTCAGTGCGGATCAGAAAAAAGAGAACCTGAGCGCTATGCTGGCACGTTTTCATGCAACGCAAGCCAGTCAGATTATGGTCGCACCGGTAGATAAGAATAATGTGAACAGTTACGGTATTGTTGATTGCGGCGGTGTTGAATTGAACGTGGGGGAAAGTGCAAAAATTAACAGTATTGTGGAAAAACCAAGTGTTGAGGATGCGCCGTCCAATCTGGCGGTTGTCGGACGTTATGTGTTTTCCGCTTCCATTTGGCCTTTATTAGAAAAAACACCGGTTGGTGTTGGTGATGAAATTCAGTTAACCGATGCCATTGATATGCTGATTGAGAAAGAAACTGTCGAAGCATTTCATCAGACCGGGGAAAATTTTGATTGCGGTGATAAGCTGGGTTATATGCAGGCTTTTGTTGAATATGGCTTACATCATCCGCAGCTGGGCGAGAAATTTACAGCTTATTTGAAAAAACTGACTAAATCGTTGTCTTGATAACCGATCAATAAAAACGGCAGTTGATTCTGCCGTTTGCACATTCTGATGAGGCCGCATTGTGCTGCGGCTTGTCTGATTATTTATGCTTTCTTTTGTAATAATGTGCGGTAAATAATGCCGCCGAGTATGCCGCCGATAATCGGAGCGACCCAGAACACCCACAGTTGTTCAAGCGCCCAACTGCCTTGGAAGATGGCGACCGCGGTGCTGCGTGCCGGGTTTACCGAGGTATTGGAAACCGGAATACTGATCAAATGAATTAATGTTAGTCCTAAACCGATAGCGAGCGGTGCAAATCCGGCCGGGGCGTTTTTATCTGTTGCACCGTGAATAATAATCAGGAAGAATGCAGTTAATACAATTTCTGCAATAATGACCGCACTGAGCGAAAAACCGTTCGGCGAATGTTCGCCGTAGCCATTTGAAGCGAAGCCGGCGCTTGCGTCAAAGCCTGCTTTGCCGGAGGCGATAGCGTATAAGACGGCCGCGCCGATAATGCCACCGATAACCTGCGCAATAATATAAGGCAATGCGTCTTTTGTATTAAAACGACCGCCAGCAACTAAACCTAAAGTCACCGCTGGATTAAAGTGACCGCCGGAAATATGCCCGACGGCATAAGCCATCGTCAACACCGTCAAACCGAATGCTAACGCTACGCCAGCAAAGCCGATACCTAGTTGCGGATAAGCTGCCGCTAACACCGCACTGCCGCAGCCACCGAACACGAGCCAGAAAGTTCCGAACAATTCAGCTGATAATTTTTTAAGCATAATAAACCTCTATAAATATTGTTAGATAAAAGAAAATACATCACGGAATGCTGTGTAGCATACTATGTTGCTATTTTTCCTCCAATTAGAGTGGGTTTTGCTGAGGAAGTTGCGTAAATTTCTGTAAATCTTGTCGGAAATCCGGAAGTCTTGATGTCCGGATTGTTATTTAATCTGTTTTTCATTAGAATGTGCGATAAATAGTAAGGTTATTTTATGAAGGTTGGCAAGATGGCGGAATGGGACGGCAAATATATTAGCCCTTATGCAGAGCACGGTAAGAAAAGCGAGCAAGTCAAAAAAATCACAGTTTCAATCCCGATCAAGGTATTAGAGATTTTAACTAATGAAAGGACGCGACGTCAGATCCGAAATTTGCGCCATGCAACCAATAGCGAACTGCTGTGTGAGGCGTTTCTGCATGCGTTTACCGGGCAGCCGTTACCGAGTGATGCCGATTTGCTGAAAGACCGGCATGATGAAATTCCTGAGCAGGCAAAGCAGGTTATGCGTGAGTTGGGGATCGACCCGGATAAATGGGAATATTAAACAATCGGCTTGCAATGCTTGGTGATTATCAGTATAATCCACGAGCTTTCGATATGAGAGTCGTTTGATGTAATCATTTATCAAATGTGTATTGTAATTATGCAATACGTAAAATGTTCCCGATCTGGGAACTATATACAGGTTAACTGCACTTCCCTTTCAATAAGATGTATGAAAGGTGACGGTGTCAGTTTTATTATTAGCTAAATTTATTGGAGCTCTGGTCTAATGCAGAACCAAAGAATCCGTATCCGCTTGAAAGCGTTTGATCATCGTTTGATCGATCAATCTACTGCGGAGATCGTAGAAACAGCTAAACGTACCGGTGCGCAAGTTCGTGGTCCGATTCCTTTACCTACCCGTAAAGAACGTTTCACCGTGTTGATTTCTCCACACGTGAATAAAGACGCACGTGACCAATACGAAATTCGCACCCACAAACGTTTAGTGGATATCGTTGAGCCAACAGAAAAAACTGTTGATGCATTAATGCGTTTAGATTTGGCTGCCGGCGTTGACGTGCAGATCAGCCTAGGTTAATTAAGAGGTTATTACAATGATTGGTTTAATCGGTCGTAAAGTTGGTATGACCCGTGTCTTCACTGAAGACGGTGTGTCGATTCCAGTTACCGTTATCGAAATCGAAGCCAACCGTGTGACTCAAGTTAAAACTCTTGAAAACGATGGCTATACTGCAGTTCAAGTTACTACAGGTTCAAAAAAAGCGAGCCGTGTAACTAAGCCTGAAGCAGGTCATTTCGTGAAAGCAGGTGTTGAAGCTGGTCGCGGTTTATGGGAATTCCGTACTGAAGGTGAAGAATTCACTTTAGGTCAGGAGATTAATGTTGACATCTTTACCGATGTCAAAAAAGTCGATGTTACCGGTACATCTAAAGGTAAAGGTTTCCAAGGCGGCGTTAAGCGTTGGAATTTCCGTACTCAAGATGCAACTCATGGTAACTCTTTATCACATCGTGTACTTGGTTCTATTGGTCAAAACCAAACACCGGGTCGTGTGTTTAAAGGTAAAAAAATGGCAGGACATTTGGGTAATGAACGTGTAACCGTTCAATCCCTGGAAGTTGTTCGTGTAGATGCCGAGCGTAAATTGCTACTTGTTAAAGGTGCCGTTCCGGGTGCGACGGGTAGTGATCTTATCGTAAAACCGGCAATCAAAGCATAAGTCTGGGAGATAGATGATGGAATTACAAGTTAAAGATGCACAGAGTGCGTTAACTGTTTCTGAAACTACCTTCGGACGTGAGTTTAACGAAGCGTTGATTCACCAAGTTGTTGTTGCTTATGCAGCAGGTGCTCGTCAAGGTTCTCGTGCGCAAAAAACTCGTGCTGAAGTGTCTGGTTCAGGTAAAAAACCTTGGCGTCAAAAAGGTACAGGTCGTGCCCGTTCCGGTGATATTAAATCACCAATCTGGCGTTCCGGTGGCGTGACTTTTGCGGCGAAACCACAAGATCACAGCCAAAAAGTGAACAAAAAAATGTACCGTGGTGCAATTAAAAGCATTCTTTCTGAATTAGTTCGCCAAGATCGTTTGGTTGTGGTGGAAAAATTCGAAGTTGAAGCACCGAAAACGAAAGTTTTAGTACAAAAATTAAAAGAATTAGCACTGGAAGACGTGTTAATTATCACAGCAGGTTTAGATGAGAACCTATTCTTAGCCGCACGTAATCTTTACAAAGTTGATGTACGTGATGTACAGGGAATCGATCCAGTAAGCTTAATCGCTTTCGATAAAGTGGTCGTTACTGTGGATGCTGTGAAACAGATTGAGGAGATGTTAGCATGAGCCAACAAGAACGTTTGCTAAAAGTGTTAAAAGCACCTCACGTCTCTGAGAAAGCAACCAATAACGCTGAGAAGTCAAACACTATCGTTTTCAAAGTTGCGTTAGACGCAAATAAAGTTGAGATTGCCAATGCAGTCGCACAGCTGTTTGAAGTGAAAGTGGATTCTGTACGTACCGTAGTAGTGAAAGGCAAAACTAAACGCCGTGGAGCTAAACTGGGTCGTCGCAGTGACTGGAAAAAAGCTTATGTCACTCTTCAGGAAGGTCAGTCTCTTGACTTTGTTGAAGGTGCAGAGTAATTACGGAGGAGTAGATAACAATGGCTATCGTTAAATGTAAGCCGACCTCCGCTGGTCGTCGTCACGTTGTTAAAATCGTAAACCCTGAATTACATAAGGGTAAACCTTACGCACCGTTATTAGATACTAAATCTAAAACCGGCGGGCGTAATAATTTAGGACGTATCACTACCCGTCATATCGGTGGTGGGCATAAACAACATTACCGTCTAATCGATTTCAAACGTAACAAATTAGATATTCCGGCGGTTGTTGAGCGTCTTGAATATGACCCGAATCGTTCTGCGAATATCGCTTTAGTGTTATATAAAGACGGTGAACGTCGTTATATTCTGGCGCCTAAAGGATTAAGCGCAGGTGATCAAATCCAAGCTGGTGTGAATGCGCCAATTAAAGTGGGTAATGCGTTACCTATGCGTAACATTCCAGTTGGTTCAACCGTACATAACGTTGAATTAAAACCCGGCAAAGGCGGTCAAATCGCGCGTTCTGCGGGCAGCTATGTACAGATCATTGCCCGCGAAGGTAATTATGTGACTCTACGTCTTCGTTCCGGCGAAATGCGTAAAGTACTTGCTGAGTGTACTGCAACCATCGGTGAAGTAGGTAACTCAGAACATATGCTTCGTGTTCTTGGTAAAGCGGGCGCAAACCGTTGGAGAGGTATTCGTCCGACTGTTCGCGGTACTGCAATGAACCCAGTTGACCACCCACATGGTGGTGGTGAAGGCCGTAACTTCGGTAAACATCCAGTTACTCCTTGGGGCGTTCAAACCAAAGGTAAGAAAACTCGCCATAACAAACGTACTGATAAATACATCGTACGTCGTCGTGGTAAATAATTGTTATTAATAAAGAGGTAATGCCATGCCACGTTCTCTCAAGAAAGGTCCTTTCCTTGACCTACACTTGTTGAAGAAGGTAGAGAAGGCGGTGGAAAGCGGGGATAAAAAACCAATTAAAACTTGGTCCCGTCGTTCAATGATCATTCCTTCAATGATCGGATTGACCATCGCAGTCCATAATGGTCGTCAGCATGTTCCGGTTTATGTTTCCGATGAAATGATCGGTCATAAATTAGGTGAATTTGCACCGACTCGTACTTACCGCGGTCACGCTGCGGATAAGAAAGCTAAGAAGTAAGGGGTAAAAGATGGAAACTATTGCAAAACATCGTTACGCTCGCACTTCAGCGCAAAAAGCTCGCTTAGTTGCGGATTTGATCCGTGGCAAAAAAGTAGCTCAGGCTTTAGAAATTTTAACCTATACCAATAAAAAAGCTGCGGCATTGGTTAAAGATGTGCTTGAGTCTGCAATTGCAAATGCAGAGCACAATGACGGTGCGGATATCGATGATCTTAAAGTTGCAAAGATCTTTGTCGATGAAGGTCCGAGCATGAAACGTGTAATGCCACGTGCCAAAGGTCGTGCAGATCGTATTTTAAAACGTACAAGCCACATTACCGTGGTTGTGTCAGATCGTTAATCGTAGAGGAATAACAATGGGTCAAAAAGTACATCCACATGGTATTCGCTTAGGCATCGTTAAGCCTTGGAGCTCTACTTGGTTTGCGAATACACAAGATTTCGCGTCTAACTTAGACGGCGATTTCAAAGTACGTAAATTCTTGAATAAAGAATTAGCGAATGCTTCAGTGTCACGTATCACTATTGAACGTCCGGCTAAAAGTATTCGTGTCACAATTCACACGGCTCGCCCGGGTATCGTTATCGGTAAAAAAGGTGAAGATGTTGAAAAATTGCGTCATGCTGTTGCGACAATCGCAGGTGTGCCAGCGCAAATCAACATCGCTGAAGTGAAAAAACCTGAATTAGATGCAAAATTAGTTGCAGACAGTATCGCTTCTCAGTTGGAACGTCGTGTTATGTTCCGTCGTGCGATGAAACGCGCAGTACAAAACGCAATGCGTTTAGGTGCGAAAGGCATCAAAGTTGAAGTAAGCGGTCGTTTAGGTGGTGCAGAAATTGCACGTTCTGAATGGTATCGTGAAGGTCGCGTACCATTACATACACTACGTGCGGACATCGATTATAACACTGCTGAAGCTCATACTACATACGGCGTTATCGGCGTTAAAGTATGGATCTTCAAAGGTGAAATTCTTGGTGGAATGGCTGCAATTGCACAACAACCGGAACAACAACCTGCCGCGCCTAAAAAGGCACCTCGCGGTAAAGGTCGTAAGTAAGGAGAATTGCTAAATGTTGCAACCAAAACGTACAAAATTCCGTAAAGTCCACAAAGGCCGTAACCGTGGTATTGCCAACGGTACGGACGTGAGCTTCGGTACTTTCGGTTTAAAAGCAATTGGTCGTGGTCGTTTAACCGCTCGTCAAATCGAAGCGGCGCGTCGTGCAATGACACGTGCGGTAAAACGTCAGGGTAAAATCTGGATCCGTGTTTTCCCGGATAAACCAATTACTGAAAAACCATTAGAAGTCCGTATGGGTAAAGGTAAAGGTAACGTTGAGTACTGGGTCGCTTTAATCCAGCCGGGTAAAGTACTTTATGAAATGGATGGTGTGTCTGAAGAGATCGCAAGAAACGCATTTGCATTAGCAGCTGCCAAATTGCCGATTAAGACCACATTCGTAACTAAAACGGTGATGTAATGAAAGCTCAAGAACTACGTACAAAAACTGTTGAAGAGCTGAATGCTGAATTGGCTAACTTGTTAGGTGAGCAATTCAAATTGCGTATGCAAGCAGCCACCGGTCAGCTTCAACAAACCCATCAGTTAAAACAAGTGCGTCGCAGTATTGCACAGGTGAAAACTGTATTAACCGAAAAGGCGGGTGAGTAATGACTGATAAAATTCGTTCAGTGCAAGGTAAAGTTGTCAGCGACAAAATGGAAAAATCCTTTGTTGTTGCTATTGAGCGCAAGGTTAAACATCCGCTTTACGGTAAGTTTATCCGTCGCACAACCAAACTTCATGTACACGATGAAAATAACGAAGCCCAGTTGGGTGATGTGGTAGAGATTCGTCAATGTCGTCCAATCTCTAAAACTAAATCATGGACACTGGTTCGTGTTGTAGAAAAAGCAGTAATTGCTTAATTTACGCTTATCAAATAAAGCCTCGGTGAAAGCCGAGGCTTTTTTCAAAAACTTTTTTAAAAATGACCGCACTTTTACAGCATGAGTCTCTAAGGGAGAGGTATGTTGCTGTTGGCGCGGTGATGATTACGCGTGTTTTATAGATAAGAGAACCGCTCATGGCGAGGTATCGCGGATCGCGCCGTCGGTGCGTTTTTAGGTCTGGCTTGCGGTAGTTCACAAACCCCCCATATCTCACAAGTAGCGATTCAATCCCATCGATATTTTACGCTATTGCTGTTGCGTGTATTTGCCGGTATATCCTCCGTCCATGTTATCTATGAGAATTTCACTACGCTAAACGGCGAAAAACCAATCTCGCTTTGTGCGGTAAGCGTTAGCAGTGTGTTGGCACGCATATTGACGGCATCTGATATCTGGCTATATTCACTCACCTTTGACAAGCTATACTCCGAAAGTGCGGTCGTTTTTTCGCATGTTTCAGCCGTTGCAATCGCATAAATCAGTTGTCTTTTTATTTGAGTTTTTGTATAATCCGCCAACCTATTTCCCATGGTGGGAATAGGCACGTCCCGAAAGGGTTTTTTTAATTTTAGCGGAGTACTAAGATGATCCAAGAACAGACTATGCTGGACGTTGCTGATAACTCAGGCGCTCGCAGTGTAATGTGTATCAAGGTTCTAGGTGGATCGCACCGTCGTTACGCTGCTATTGGTGATATCATCAAAATTACTGTGAAAGAAGCAATTCCTCGCGGTAAAGTGAAAAAAGGTGATGTATTAAAAGCAGTTGTCGTGCGCACCAAGAAGGGTGTTCGTCGCCCAGATGGATCAGTCATTCGCTTCGATGGTAACGCTTGTGTAATTTTAAATAATAACACTGAGCAACCAATCGGTACTCGTATTTTTGGACCGGTGACTCGTGAACTTCGTTCTGAGAAATTCATGAAGATCATTTCTTTGGCACCAGAAGTACTGTAAGGAGAAGTGAGAAATGGCTGCAAAAATTCGTCAAAATGATGAAGTGATTGTTCTTGCCGGTAAAAGCAAGGGCAAACGTGGTAAGGTAACTCAAGTGTTGCCAAACGGTAAAGTGATTGTTGAAGGTGTAAATATCATCACTAAACATGAAAAACCAGTTCCTGCCTTAGGCAAAGAAGGTGGTTTAGTGAAAAAAGAAGCGCCGATTGATGCGTCAAATGTGGCGATCTTTAACCCGAAAACAAATAAAGCTGACCGTGTAGGTTTTAGATTTGAAGAGGGCAAAAAAGTCCGTTTCTTCAAATCTAATAATGAAATTATTTAATAGTAAACTGGAGTAATGCGATGGCGAAACTGCATGATTACTACAGAGATCAAGTAGTTAATGAATTGAAAAGTAAATTCAACTACGCATCTGTCATGCAAGTCCCACGAATCGAAAAGATTACCCTGAATATGGGTGTGGGTGAAGCATTGACCGACAAAAAATTGCTGGATAACGCAGTTGCGGATTTAACAGCAATCAGCGGTCAGAAACCTTTAATTACTAAAGCACGCAAATCTGTTGCAGGCTTTAAGATCCGTCAGGGATATCCAATCGGTTGTAAAGTAACACTGCGCGGTGAGCGTATGTGGGAGTTCTTTGAACGCTTAATTACAATTGCTGTTCCACGTATTCGTGACTTCCGCGGTTTAAGCGCGAAATCATTTGATGGTCGTGGTAATTACAGCATGGGTGTGCGTGAGCAAATCATCTTCCCTGAAATCGATTATGATAAAGTGGATCGCGTCCGTGGTTTGGATATTACTATCACAACCAGCGCGAAAAGTGATGAAGAAGGTCAAGCACTTCTCGCTGCCTTTAATTTCCCATTCCGTAAGTAAGGCAGGTTACATATGGCTAAACAATCAATGAAAGCACGCGATGTAAAACGCGTTAAATTGGCTGAAAAATTCTACGCAAAACGTGTAGAGTTGAAAAAAATCATTTCTGACGTGAATGCTTCTGATGAAGACCGTTGGAATGCCGTGTTGAAGTTACAAACTTTACCACGTGATTCAAGCCCAAGTCGCCAACGTAACCGTTGCCGCCAAACTGGTCGTCCTCACGGCGTTTTACGTAAGTTTGGTCTTAGCCGTATTAAGGTTCGTGAAGCTGCAATGCGCGGCGAAATCCCGGGTCTTAAGAAAGCAAGTTGGTAATTACCACTTATTGGAATCGGAGTAAAAGCACATGAGTATGCAAGATCCAATCGCAGATATGTTGACCCGTATTCGTAACGGTCAGGCTGCGAACAAAGTTGCGGTCACTATGCCTTCATCCAAGCTAAAAGTGGCAATCGCCAATGTATTAGCTGAAGAAGGTTATATTGAAAGCGTTAAAGTTTTAGAAGGCACTAAGCCTGAATTGGAAGTAACCTTAAAGTATTTCCAAGGTAAACCGGTTGTAGAAAGTATCCAGCGTGTAAGTCGCCCAGGGTTACGTATTTATAAACGTAAAGACGAATTACCAAAAGTCATGGGCGGTTTAGGTGTTGCTGTGGTTTCTACATCAAAAGGTGTGATGACTGACCGCGCAGCCCGTCAAGCGGGACTGGGTGGCGAAATCATCTGTTATGTAGCTTAAAGAGAGGTAGGAAAATGTCTCGTGTTGCAAAGGCACCTGTTGGTATTCCTGCCGGTGTTGAGGTAAAACTTAACGGTCAGCTACTAACAGTGAAAGGTAAGAATGGCGAGTTATCTCGTAACATTCATAACTCAGTTGAAGTTAAACAAGATAATGGTGAATTGACATTCGCTCCACGTGAGGGAATTGTCGGTGCTAACGCGCAAGCGGGTACAGCTCGTGCATTAGTTAATGCAATGGTTATCGGTGTTACTGAAGGCTTCACTAAGAAGTTACAATTAGTGGGTGTTGGTTACAGAGCTCAAATTAAAGGCAACGTAGTTGCATTAAGTTTAGGTTTTTCACACCCTGTTGAACACACATTACCTGCAGGTATTACCGCTGAATGTCCATCTCAGACCGAAATCGTGTTGAAAGGTGCAGACAAACAGTTAATCGGTCAAGTTGCTGCAGATATTCGTGCTTATCGCCGTCCTGAGCCTTATAAAGGTAAAGGTGTACGCTATGCTGATGAAGTTGTGCGTACAAAAGAGGCTAAGAAGAAATAATTAAGGTAACACTATGGATAAGAAATCAGCTCGTATCCGTCGTGCAACTCGTGCACGCCATATGATGAGAGAGCAAGGTGTAACCCGCTTAGTGGTTCACCGTACCCCGCGTCATATTTATGCACAGGTAATTGCACCGAACGGTTCAGAAGTGCTTGCCGCTGCTTCTACAGTTGAAAAAGCAATTAGTGAGCAAGTGAAATATACCGGAAATAAAGATGCCGCAGCAGTAGTTGGTAAACTGGTTGCTGAAAGAGCATTGGCAAAAGGCATTAAAGACGTTGCGTTTGACCGTTCCGGTTTTAAATATCATGGTCGTGTCCAATCTTTAGCGGACGCTGCCCGTGAAGCTGGTCTACAGTTCTAATAGAGGTAATTTTAGATGGCAAACATCGAAAAACAGGCTGGTGAACTGCAAGAGAAGCTAATCGCGGTAAACCGTGTATCAAAAACTGTAAAAGGTGGTCGTATTATGAGCTTTACTGCGTTAACCGTAGTAGGCGATGGTAACGGTCGTGTAGGTTTTGGTTATGGTAAAGCGCGCGAAGTTCCGGCAGCGATCCAAAAAGCGATGGAAAAAGCACGTCGCAACATGATTACTGTGGCTTTAAATGAAGGCACATTACAACATCCGATTAAAGGTACTCATACCGGCTCACGCGTATTTATGCAACCGGCCAGCGAAGGTACCGGGATCATTGCAGGCGGTGCTATGCGTGCTGTACTGGAAGTTGCGGGTGTGCGTAACGTTCTTTCTAAAGCTTACGGTTCAACCAACCCAATTAACGTTGTTCGCGCAACAATTGATGCGCTGGCAAATATGAAATCACCAGAAATGGTTGCTGCTAAACGTGGCAAAACCGTTGATGAAATTTTGGGGTAATTGACAATGGCTAAAACTATTAAAGTAACACAAGTGCGTAGCTCAATTGCTCGTTTACCGAAGCATAAAGCTACACTACGTGGTCTTGGTCTTCGCCATATGCACCATACCGTTGAGTTAATCGATACTCCGGCAGTACGCGGTATGATTAACCAAGTTTCATACATGGTTAAAGTGGAGGAGTAAGAGAATGCGTTTAAATACTCTGTCTCCGGCTGAAGGTGCTAAACATAGTGCGAAGCGCCTAGGTCGTGGTATTGGTTCCGGTTTAGGAAAAACCGGTGGCCGTGGTCATAAAGGTCAGAAATCTCGTACCGGCGGCGGTGTTCGTCGTGGTTTCGAAGGTGGTCAGATGCCTTTATACCGTCGTTTACCGAAATTTGGTTTTACTTCAATGAAAGCAGCAGTTACTGCTGAAGTTCGTTTGAATGATTTAGCCAAAGTGGAAGGTAATGTAGTCACTTTAGAAACATTGAAAGCGGCAAACATCTTAACCAAAGATATTCAATTTGCAAAAGTTATTCTTGCAGGTGAAGTCAAAGGTGCTGTAGTTGTTCGTGGTTTACGTGTAACTAAAGGCGCAAGAGCAGCAATTGAAGCTGCTGGCGGTTCAGTTGAGGAATAATTAACAAATGGCTAAGCAACCAGGTTATCAAAGTAGAAGTACTCAAAGCGGTACGGGTGAACTGAAAAGCAGATTATTGTTTGTGCTGGGTGCACTGATCGTATTCCGTATTGGTTCTTTCATTCCGGTTCCTGGTATTGATGCAGCCGTGTTAGCTCAATTGCTTGAACAACAAAAAGGCACCATTATTGATATGTTTAACATGTTTTCCGGTGGTGCTTTGAGTCGTGCGTCGATTTTTGCATTAGGTATCATGCCGTATATTTCGGCATCGATTATTATTCAATTATTGACAACGGTTCACCCGGCATTATCTGAGTTAAAGAAAGAAGGTGAGAGCGGACGTCGTAAAATCAGTAAATATACGCGTTATTCGACTTTAGTTCTTGCCACCATTCAGGCAATCGGTATTTCTACTGGGTTGCCTAATATGTTACCGGGCTTAGTGCCGAATCTCGGTTTCGGTTTTTATTTTACTGCTGTTATCAGCCTCGTCACCGGAACAATGTTCCTGATGTGGTTGGGAGAGCAGATCACCGAACGCGGTATCGGTAACGGTATTTCTTTAATTATCTTTGCGGGGATTGTTGCAGGTCTTCCTTCAGCAATAGGTCAGACTATTGAGCAGGCTCGTCAAGGGCAAATGCATCTATTAGTTCTCTTGTTAATCGCCGTTATTGTTTTCGCAGTTACCTATTTTGTCGTCTTTGTTGAAAGAGGACAGCGTAGAATTAAAGTTGAGTATGCTAAGCGCCAACAAGGTCGTCAAATTTTAGGCGGGCATACCACTCATTTGCCATTGAAAGTTAATATGGCCGGCGTTATTCCGGCAATTTTTGCTTCAAGTATTATCTTGTTTCCTGCGACTATTACATCATGGTTCGGGCAGGGTTCAAGTCTAGAGTGGTTAACTGACTTGTCGATGTTATTACATCCGGGACAGCCTTTATATTTGATCGTTTATGCGGTGGCGATTATCTTCTTCAGTTTTTTCTATACTGCAATGCAATATAATCCGCGCGATACAGCAGATAATCTGAAAAAATCGGGTGCATTTATACCCGGAATTAGACCCGGTGAACAGACATCACGGTATATTGATAAAATTATGACCCGTTTGACTTTAATCGGCGGTTTATATATCACATTCGTGTGTTTGGTTCCTTATATTATGACATCAGCTTGGAACGTACAATTCTACTTCGGTGGAACGTCTTTACTGATTGTTGTAGTGGTAATTATGGATTTCATCGTTCAGGTTCAAAGTCACTTAATGTCGACGAAATATGAATCTGCGCTGAAAAAAGCAAACCTTAAAGGTTTCGGACAATAGTCCGTAAGGGATAAGCAATGAAAGTTCGTGCTTCCGTTAAGAAATTATGTCGTAACTGTAAAATTGTTAAACGTGAAGGCGTTGTACGCGTTTTGTGCAGCGATCCTAAACATAAGCAACGTCAAGGTTAATTGACATTTTTCTTGCAAAGAACCGGCTGGGCATATATAATGCTCAGCTCATTTATGTCCTTGATATACTGTTTGAGTATCCTGAAAACGGGCTTTTCAAGATCAGTATATCAAATCAATTAAAATATAGGAGTGCATAGTGGCCCGTATTGCAGGCATTAACATTCCTGATCATAAACACGCTGTAATCGCTTTAACTGCAATTTACGGTATCGGTAAGACCCGTTCAAAAGCCATTTGTGCTGCGGCGGGAGTTGCCGAAGATGTTAAGATCAGCGAATTGTCTGAAGAGCAGATTGATAAACTGCGTGACGAAGTTGGTAAATTTACCGTTGAAGGTGACTTACGCCGTGAAGTAACACTTAACATTAAACGCCTACTTGATTTAGGCTGTTATCGTGGTTTACGTCATCGT
This sequence comes from Necropsobacter massiliensis, assembly GCF_000827595.2. Lineage (GTDB taxonomy): Bacteria > Pseudomonadota > Gammaproteobacteria > Enterobacterales > Pasteurellaceae > Necropsobacter > Necropsobacter massiliensis. The sequence continues at coordinate 20,455 of NZ_LN776189.1, forward strand.
CGTAGTTTACCGGTACGTGGTCAACGTACTAAAACTAATGCGCGTACCCGTAAGGGTCCTCGTAAGCCGATCAAGAAATAGTCGGGGTAAATTTAAATGGCAAAAACACCAGTTCGTGCACGTAAACGTGTAAAAAAACAAGTTGTAGATGGCGTAGCTCACATTCACGCATCTTTCAATAATACAATCGTTACCATTACCGACCGTCAAGGTAATGCCCTGGCATGGGCAACTGCAGGTGGTTCCGGTTTCCGCGGTTCTCGTAAATCTACTCCGTTTGCTGCACAGGTTGCGGCTGAACGTTGTGCTGAAATCGTAAAAGAATTCGGCTTAAAGAACTTGGAAGTTATGGTTAAAGGTCCGGGTCCGGGTCGTGAATCTACAATCCGAGCATTAAATGCTGCGGGTTTCCGTATCACGAACATTACAGATGTGACTCCGATTCCTCATAACGGTTGTCGTCCACCGAAAAAACGTCGTGTTTAATGGCGTCATAGGATAGTTGGAGAAAGAAAATGGCAAGATATTTGGGTCCTAAGCTCAAGCTAAGCCGTCGTGAAGGCACTGACTTATTCCTTAAGTCAGGTGTGCGCGCGATTGATTCAAAATGTAAAATTGATACAGCACCCGGTCAACACGGTGCTCGTAAACCGCGTTTGTCAGACTATGGTAGTCAATTACGTGAAAAACAAAAAGTTCGTCGTATCTATGGTATTTTAGAACGTCAATTCCGTAACTACTATAAAGAAGCAAACCGCTTAAAAGGTAATACCGGTGAAAATTTACTAGTATTATTGGAAGGTCGATTGGATAACGTTGTTTATCGCATGGGCTTTGCTGCAACTCGTGCTGAGGCTCGTCAGTTGGTGAGTCACAAAGCGATTGTTGTAAATGGTCGTGTAGTTAATATCCCATCTTTCCAAGTTTCAGTTGATGATGTCGTTGCTGTTCGTGAAAAATCGAAAAAACAAGCACGTATTAAAGCATCATTGGAGTTAGCAGAACAGAGAGAAAAACCGACTTGGTTAGAAGTTGATGCTGCTAAAATGGAAGGTGTGTTCAAACGTGTTCCTGAACGTTCTGATTTATCAGCAGACATTAACGAACATCTGATCGTTGAGCTTTATTCTAAATAATAGTTAAAGCTTCGTAGCAAAGAGAGGATAAAATGCAGGGTTCTGTTACAGAATTTTTAAAACCACGTTTAGTTGATATTGAGCAAATCAGCTCAACTCATGCTAAGGTGATCTTAGAACCGTTAGAGCGTGGCTTCGGTCATACTCTAGGTAATGCATTGCGTCGTATTCTTCTGTCTTCAATGCCGGGTTGTGCCGTTACTGAAGTCGAAATTGATGGCGTATTGCATGAATATAGTAGTAAAGAAGGTGTTCAAGAAGATATTATTGAGGTTCTTCTAAACTTAAAAGGCCTAGCGGTTAAAGTACAGAACAAAGATAATGTTTTTCTGACACTAAGCAAGTCTGGAATTGGCCCTGTTGTTGCAGCAGACATCGTTCATGATGGCGATGTTGAGATTGTGAATCCTGATCATGTCATTTGTCACTTGACTGACGAAAACGCATCAATCAATATGCGTATTCGTGTTCAGCGTGGCAGAGGATATGTTCCGGCATCAGCTCGAGTTCACGCTCAGGATGAAGAACGTCCTATCGGTCGTTTATTAGTAGATGCTTGTTATAGTCCAGTTGACCGTATTGCTTACAATGTTGAAGCGGCACGTGTTGAACAACGTACTGACTTGGATAAGTTGGTGATTGAACTGGAAACAAACGGCACTATTGATCCGGAAGAGGCGATTCGCCGTGCGGCAACGATTTTAGCAGAGCAACTAGATGCATTCGTTGATTTGCGAGATGTTCGTCAACCGGAAGTCAAGGAAGAAAAACCGGAATTTGATCCGATTTTGTTACGTCCTGTTGATGACTTAGAGTTGACAGTTCGTTCTGCTAACTGTTTGAAAGCAGAAACAATTCATTATATCGGTGATTTAGTACAGCGTACTGAAGTCGAGTTATTAAAAACGCCTAATCTTGGTAAAAAATCACTTACTGAAATTAAGGATGTTTTGGCTTCGCGCGGCTTGTCACTGGGTATGCGCCTTGAGAATTGGCCACCAGCAAGTATTGCTGAAGACTAGTTTGGTCATAGGTTAAAGATTTTTCTGAGAAGGATAAGGTCATGCGCCATCGTAAGAGTGGTCGTCAACTAAACCGTAATAGCAGTCATCGCCAAGCGATGTTCCGTAATATGGCAAGTGCATTGGTTAGTCATGAAATCATCAAGACTACATTGCCTAAAGCAAAAGAATTACGTCGTGTAGTTGAGCCGTTAATTACATTAGCAAAAGAAGACAGCGTTGCAAATCGTCGTTTAGCTTTTGCTCGTACTCGCAACATCGAAACCGTTGCAAAATTATTCAATGAATTAGGTCCACGTTTTGCACAGCGTGCAGGCGGTTACACCCGTATCTTAAAATGTGGTTTCCGTGCAGGCGACAACGCACCAATGGCATACATTGAGTTGGTTGATCGTCCTGAAGTTGCTACCGAAGAAGTCGCAGCAGCGGAATAATTTATTAATGAATTAATTGAGAAGCTCACAGTAATGTGGGCTTTTTTATTGCCATTATTATACCGCTTTTCTGTAGCCCAAGATCATTACAACGCTGAATTGGATATTAGCAACGGAATGCGCCGCCAATAACGCAGATACGTGCGCGATATTTGATTTCTCACGAAATAAAAGTGCGGTCGAAAAATTCAAGATTTTGCAGTAAATACAAAAATTTATCGCGGCGGTTATCTCTGTTTAATCATATCAATTGTGCTTCGGATGCAGATAAATTTCATCGCTACAGACAAATATGAGGCGCACTGCTATTGTTGTATATCGGAAAAATCTCTTATCTGACCGCACTTTCGTCTGCCGGCGGATTTATCGGTCGTCAACACCGCGCAGCAAATAATGCCCTTCTTCATCGCATAGGCTACGGAAACCAACATTTGTAATACGGTAGGCTATATTGGCGGACATATTACGGTAGTCGAAATTTTCATGATGATGACCATGAAAAATATGTTTGACTTGCATGCTTTCCGCTAATTGATTGATGACTCGAAATCCACCGGGATGAGGTTTCGGCGCCTCATGGCAAATTAGAATATCCGCTTGTTGAGTTTCCAGTATCTCAATATCGGAAGGGAAAATGGATGTGCGGTGACGCAGTGGAATGCCGCCGCGCCAGATTTTTTCCTGCGGACAATATTGGCAATAGTGAATCGGATCAAAAAACAATGCCTTATTCGGCGGCATCCAGATTTGTCCGCGAAATACGCCGCCTAAACCAGCAATACGCCGATTTTGAATTGTCACCACCCGACCATGCAGATTGCGCTGTTTCCATGCGCTCCCCCATAAGGCCTCAAATGCCGCCACGGTTTTGCTGTCATGATTACCGTGAATAAACCACAAGTCGCAATATTGGGCGAGTTTATCCAGTTCATCGGTTGAGGTTAATTGCAAGTCGCCGAGTATTACAAGCGCGATATCTTCTCTTTGCTGAATAAAAGGATAAAGATGATTAAAACTGCCGTGCGGATCGCCTGCAAATAAAATCATAAGGTTTTTACTCCGCAAAAATCGTATCGGAATGAGGTTCTGAGCGTAATCCCGGCAATTCCTCTTCATTGAGAATTTTCTCCACAATGGATTTCACCTGATTATAGCGCTCCAAATAACTTGGCGACTCGATTTCAATGTAAGGCACATTATATTTATCCAGCAATTTTTTCAGTAATTGCTGGAATCGCTGACGCTGTTTATGATTGCCCAAACTGCGCAGACCGTCGTCCACCCATTTGGTGTTATTATTCAACAGAATAGTGACGTCAAACGGATATTCTTTGATCATCGAATCTAAAAACGGATGGGCTTTGCCTTCATACTGAATGCAAAAAGCCTGTGTTGTGATGAAGTCGGTGTCCACGATCGCCACTTTATGCGCATGTCGTACCGCATAATCGATATAACGCTGATGACCCAGCGCCATTTGCGGGTAATCGGAGTACTGCATTGCCTGCTCATCGCCACCCAGCTTCTCAAACACGAATTCCCGTCCGTATTCCCACGCGGAAGTGGTGTTAAATACCGTGGCAAGTTTGCTCACCAACACGGTTTTGCCGCTGCTTTCCCCGCCTAAAATCGCAATGGTTTTCGCAAAAAACGGACGCACTTCTTTTGGAATAAATTTCCAGTAATGGAACGGATTATTGCGAATCTTGGTGGCCGATACATTGAAAAAGCGCCGCTGTGGATCCACCAATTCCACCTGTAGATCGAGATATTTCTCATAAGGCGCTTTATCCTGCACTTCGCTGCTGAATACGACACTCGGATTGACGTGTTTTTCCTGAAACAATTTTTTTACTTCCTGTGCCCAAGCTTCCCAGCCATTCGGATAGCTGGGCAGACCGTCCTCAACCAAATGATGAATAAAAATCTGATTTTTCTGGTATTTAAAAATCTGTTGCATCCAGCGTAGGCGATCTTGTACGGTCGGCATTCGCTTCATTTTGCTGTCATAAAACAGCTTTAAATCACGCTCCGTATCGCTGCATACGATAACATGCACCTCATCCACTTTACTGAACGCTTCATAAATCATATTAATATGACCGGTATGCACCGGATAAAACTTGCCGAAAATCACCCCCACTTTCTTATCGTTTCGTTCGGTGATCTGCAAGACTCTATGTAGTGCACTGAGCTTTGTTGCGCTCGGATTTTTAATTTTTCCGCTAACCAGCTGGTTAAAGTAGGCGCGGGTAATATTGGCTTGCTCGCAAATATCATTGACTTTAAGATTCAGTTGTTTGCGTTTTTGTTGCAAATAGGCGAAAGCTGACATGATGAATTCCTTTCTGTTGCACGGCATTAAAGGGCGTTATAGCGCAGATTTGAAATAAAAGTGCGGTCGGAATTTATTCGGTTTCTTGCTGGGATTGCAGTTGATCGAGACGTTTTTCCAATTCACTTAACTTTTCGCGCGTGCGCATAAGTACTTGAGTCTGCAAATCAAATTCCTCCCGCGTAACCAGATCCAGCTTTGCTAGCCGGGCTTGTAATGTCTGTTTTAGCTTTGCTTCGGCGTCTTGACCGAGGTCTTTAATGCCTTGCGGTAGGGCGTCTTGAATTTGTTGTATGATTTGCTCTATTTTTTGGGGATTAAGCATGATGACCTCACATTTTTGCGAATTTTGTCTATTGTATGCAACTTTGCCGCCGGTCGCTACAAATAAAAATATTTTTTCTCTATCCGGTTTGCGTTATACTAAGCGCGCATTCTCAGGGCAGGGTGGAATTCCCTACCGGTGGTAAGTATCTTACAAGCCCACGAGCGTTTGATTGCCGCGATAGCGTGTCGTCAAAGTCAGCAGATTTGGTGTGAATCCAAAGCCGACAGTCACAGTCTGGATGGAAGAGAATAAACAGGTTTTGTGTGCAAAACCTGCCTTTTTATTTGTTATTGTTTTGCTAACCCTTAACGAGAGAAATAATCTTTCCTCATCAGCCCTGATTCTGGTAACTGTTAATTTATTAAGGATTTTACTATGAATCAGTCAATTTTATCCCCTTTCGGTAATGCCGAACAACGTGTTGAAAACGCGATTGCCGCCTTCAAACAAGGAAACGGCGTATTAGTTCTGGACGATGAAAATCGTGAAAATGAAGGTGATCTGATTTTTCCCGCCGAAACTATCACCACCGCGCAAATGGCGGCGCTTATCCGCTACGGCAGCGGCATCGTTTGTTTGTGTATCACGGATGAACTGTGTCGGCAGCTTGATTTGCCGCCGATGGTGCAACACAATACCAGCGTGAATAAAACCGCATTCACTGTAACCATTGAAGCCGCCGAAGGCGTCACTACCGGCGTATCTGCCGCCGATCGCGTAACAACAATCAAAGCCGCCATTGCCGCAGGCGCCAAAGCGCAGGATTTACATCGACCGGGGCATGTTTTCCCGTTGAGAGCGGCGGAAAACGGCGTATTGACTCGAAATGGTCATACCGAAGCTGCTGTAGATTTAGCACGTTTGGCCGGCTATAAACCAGCCGGCGTAATTTGTGAAATTACCAATGATGATGGCAGCATGGCAAGAGCACCGCAGCTGGTAGAATTTGTTAAGCAGCATGGCTATGCGTTGGTGACTATTGAAGATTTAATCAGTTATCGTAAAAAATATCATTGTTAAATTTTTTTATTCGTCGTTATTATAGTTGATAGCAGTATAGTTAATAGTATACTGCTATTTTTTACCCTAAATTTAATGCATAAGCTGAAAAACGAAAATGTATCATGTCAATACTTGATGAAAAACGACTGCTGACTAAAATAGCGACTCTGTACTATACGGAAAACTTAAAGCAAACAGATATCGCTAAAAAATTAAATCTTTCACAATCCTTTGTTTCCCGTTCTTTGACGAAATGTGTTGCAGAGGGAATCGTCAAAATTAATATTGTTCCTCCTCCGAATACATTCCTTCAGTTAGAACAACAAATTCAGAAGAAATATAACATTTCCCAATCGATCATCGTTGATGTTAATCCTGGGGACAGTGATGATAAAATTAAATCTGCTATTGGTTCCGCAGCGGCTTATTATTTACAGGTCACTTTACAGGCTAATATGCTGGTGGGGGTTTCTGCTTGGAGTGGTACAATTAAAGCGATGTTAGATACTATGCCACCATTAAACGTTAAGGCCAAGGGCGTAGTGCAATTATTGGGCGGCGTTGGTATTAACGGCAATGTTCAGGCTAACTTTTTGACTTATGAACTAGCGAATAAATTTAATTGTGCCGCTTATCTTCTACCCGCCCAAAGTTTTACCCGTGACGGCAATGTTGCCTATAAGGAACAGCTAATAAGTGAACCTGAAGTAGCTAAAGTATTGACATTATTTAATCAAATTGATTTGGCTATCGTCGGTATCGGTATGCTGGAACCGTCTCAGTTACTGAAGAATTCTGGGCTGTTCTATGATACGGAAATGCTGGCATTGCTTGCGGAAAAGGGCGCTGTAGGAGATATTTGTCTGCATTATTTCGATCAGAACGGTATTCCGGTGTTATTGCCGGAGGAAGATCCTATCTTGGGAATGGAATTATCGTTAATTAAGGCTTGTCCGCGAGTCATGGCTCTAGCTGGCGGAAAGGAAAAAGTCAATGCGATTAAAGGTGCATTAAACGGCGGTTATATTGATATACTGGTCATTGATAAAATTGCCGCTCAGCAGTTATTATCAGATTAATCTTTTATCAGTTCGACTATAGGCAATGTTTGTGCTGTTATTGCTATCTATTCAATTCCTCAATTCTTTTTGAACATTCCGTTAACAGTAAAATAAATCTCGTGATGGAGATCACATTTTTGTTATTCCCTGTTTGCTCATCTTCGGATAGAGGGTTTATATTATTATTGAATATATAAGCTTATATGAATAAATATTCAAGGCTACTTTGAACAGAGGAGAACTACAATGGCGACTAAGTTATTTAAAAGCAGTATCGTTGCATTATCATTAGCAATATCCACGTTTTCTTTTGCTAATAACGGGTTAATCGCAATCATTACCCCGTCTCATGACAACCCGTTCTTTAAAGCAGAAGCTGATGGTGCCAAGCAAAAAGCCGAGGAATTAGGCTATACAACCTTGATCGCTTCTCATGATGATGATGGCAATAAACAGGATCAGTTAATCGCAACAGCCGTGGCGCGCAAAGCTAAAGCGATTATTTTGGATAATGCTGGTTCTGACGTAACGGTCGGCGCATTGGAAAAAGCGAAAGCTGCTGGCATACCGGCGTTTTTGATTGACCGTGAAATCAATAAAACTGGTGTCGCCATTGCGCAAATTGTCTCCAATAACTATCAAGGGGCTCAGCTCGGAGCACAAAAATTCGTTGAGTTAATGGGAGAAGAAGGGCTTTATGTGGAATTGTTGGGACGTGAATCCGATACCAATGCCTCCGTCCGTTCTCAAGGTTTCCACGATGTTATTGATGATTATCCGAACATGAAAATGGTTGCACAGCAAACGGCAAACTGGAGCCAGACCGAAGGGTTTAATCGCATGGAGTCTATTTTGCAGGCTCATCCCAATATCAAAGGTGTAATTTCCGGTAACGATACGATGGCACTAGGGGCTGAAGCCGCATTAAAAGCAGCTGGTAGAAAAGATATTATTGTAGTGGGTTTTGACGGTAGTGATTACGTTCGAGACTCGATTTTGGCTAATGGCAATATTAAAGCCACTGTATTGCAACCGGCTTGGGAGCAAGCTCAAGAGGCTATTGTTCAGGCAGATAACTATTTGAAAACGGGGACAACTGGTAAAGACGAGAAGCAATTAATGGATTGTATTTTAATTGACGAAAGCAATGCGAAAAAGCTGAATAAATTTGCCTTAAGCAAATAATCGGTCGGTCGTATTTATTCGAGGCGTTCTAACGGAATGCCTCGAAATAAACGGAAACGGGAGAAATTATGGCAATCAATAACAAATTTAAGTGTTTTTTTGTAGCACTACTTAGTTGTTTTTTCATTACTGCCTGTGAAGTGGTTTCGTTAGATAGCACAGGTAACCCGATTATTCCAATGTCTGCCGATGAAGCGGCTTCATTTAAAAATATGGAACCTAATGCAGTTGCAGATAAGATATGGCCAAATTTACTGCAAGGCGCAAAATCTTCCGCTATTACGCTGGAGGCATTAACGATCAGCGCACAAAATGATAAAAGTTATTTTGTTACATTAAGCGGCGTGGTGGACAGTATTGACAACAAACAAAATGTCATACTCAAAATTGCTAATCAGATCTTGATAGTACAAGCCGGTTCTATTATGCGTGGAAACGCGATTCGTGATGCTTCTACAGTAATTAGTTTTGATCAGTTTAAAAACCAGATTCAATTTGCAAGATTGTCGAAAGAACTGAATAAAAAAGCCATAGCTAATACAACGTCATCCGGTACTTTCGAAGTCGGGAAAACTATCGAAATTTTGACCGCACTTACTATTAAAAATAATCAGATCCAAGATGTGGTTCCGCTCGAAATCATTAAATCGGAATAGGATGGAAGGTAGGCATTATGAGTATTGAAAATAAAGATGTAATAATGCGGGCGGAACATATTTCCATGATTTTTCCGGGTACCAAAGCGTTGGATGATGTCAGCTATAACGTTTATCGCGGTGCGGTGAACGTGATCATCGGCGAAAATGGTGCTGGCAAGTCGACATTGATGAAAATTTTGGCCGGCGTACAGCAGCCGACCCTGGGCGAGTTGTTTATTAACGGACAAAAAGTGGAAATTGTCAGTCCCCGTAATGCGGCGGAACACGGTATCGGCATAGTACATCAGGAACTAAACTTATCCGAAAATCTCAGCGTTATGGAAAATATTTTCCTTGGGCGAGAAATTCAATTCGGTATAGCTCCGATAGATACCAAGACTCAATATGAAGCTAGTAGGGAATTACTTAAACGTCTGAAACAGAATATTGATCCAAATGAAATAGTTTCTAACTTAAAAGTAGGACAGAAACAGTTGGTTGAAATTGCCAAAGCTTTAGCGGGGAAAATTGATATTCTTATTTTAGATGAACCTACCTCGGCCCTGAGCAAAACCGAAGTACAGATTTTATTCGATGTGATTCAAGAACTGACTTCCCAAGGGGTTTCCATTATCTATATTTCTCACCGTCTGGAGGAATTGATGGAAATCGGTACCTATATCACCATTTTGCGTGACGGTAAATTCCAATCGGAAGCGGCAGTAAAAGATATTGATGTTCCTTGGATCGTCAGAGAAATGCTAGGTAGTGATCCGGTAACCGATTTTCTGCCGGAAAATCGTGAATTCGGCCCTAAAATTCTGGAAGCTGAGCATATCACCTGTATTAACGAGTCAGAAAATAAAGTGGTGGATGACGTTTCTTTCTCTTTAAGATCGGGGGAAATTGTCGGTATTTACGGTTTGATGGGGGCTGGTAGAACGGAATTATTCGAATGTTTGCTTGGAAAAGTAGAATATTCGGGGCTCTTTTCGCTCAACGGAATTATCATTAATGAAAACACCTCAACAATCAACCGGATCAAAATGGGTTTGGGTTTGGTGCCGGAAGATCGTAAACGTTCCGGTATCTTTCCGGTTAGTTCCGTAGGAAATAATCTGACTGTATCCAGTTTATGGAAACGGTTGAAAGGTAATATGGTGATTTCCGACGAAGATGAAAAACATGCAATTGATTTAGCGATTAAAGAACTTTCGATCAAAGTATCTTCACCTCAAGTAGAAATTCAGGCGCTTAGTGGCGGTAATCAGCAAAAAATCGTCATTGGTCGTTCGTTGTTAACCGAACCTAAAGTGTTATTACTGGATGAGCCGACGAGAGGGATCGATATCGGTGCCAAAGCGGACGTATTTGAAATGATGGTCAAATTGTCTCAACAAGGAATAGGTATTTTATTTTCTACGTCGGATTTAAAAGAAATCATGGCTGTACCCGATCGAATTTTAGTGATGTCCAACGGTAAATTAACTGCTGACGTGAAGAGAAATGAAACAAACGAAGCAAATCTTGTGTTAGCCAGTGCTAAAGGATTTCAGTAGCAAATATTAACGGAGGTGTTATGTCGAATTCGGCTTCATCAGGCAATTTCACATTGCTGCTTTTAAAATTAAGAACGTTTATCGCGTTAATTATTATTGCAGCGTTTTTTACGTTTACCGTTGACGGCTTTCTCAATCCGTCGAGCCTAATTATTATGGTCAAGCATATTTCAATTAATGCGTTACTGGCATTGGGAATTACCTTTGTTATTATCACATCTGGCATTGATTTATCTATCGGAGCCATTTTGGGTTTGTGCGGAATGGTTGCTGGCTATCTTATTTCCAAAGGGATTGTATTACCTATGTTCGGTATTGCTATCTTCCCGAGTGTTTGGGTCATTATACCTTTTGTATTGTTACTCGGAGGATTAATGGGGGCGTTGAACGGATTTATTATCACACGTTATAACGTTGCGCCTTTTATTTGTACCTTAGGTACGATGTATATCTTTCGCGGTGCGGCGATGTTGACGTCTAACGGTGAAACTTTTCCTGGATTATCGGGTAATTCGCAGTTAAGCAATACTGGGTTTGAAGTAATAGGTGTCGGCAGTTTGTTCGGTGTACCTTATGCTATCTGGTTGATGTTTATCGTTGCCGGAATTATCGCTTATGTGGCTAAAAAACTGCCTTTCGGTCGTCACGTGTATGCTATTGGTGATAACGAACGAGCGGCGGAACTATCAGGCATCAAGGTTAATAGTGTCAAAGTCTGGGTATATACTATTTCCGGTTTATGTGCGGCGCTTGCGGGTATTGTGGTTACTTCACAATTAGTTGCTAGTCACCCAGCGACAGGTAATGCCTTTGAAATGAACGCTATTGCAGCGGTAGTATTGGGAGGAACTTCATTGGCAGGCGGACGGGGAACCATCGGTGGAACGTTGATCGGCGCTTTCGTTATCGGAATTTTAGCTGACGGACTGGTGATGATGGGCGTTAGTGAATTCTGGCAAATGGTGATTAAGGGGATTGTGATTATTGCCGCAGTGATTATCGACCAAATGCAAAACCGGCTTCAGTACAAAGTTGCCGTTGCTTCACAGAAAGCATAACTATCGGTAATATTTTTTTATCATTGTGAATATATATTCACCAAGGAATATATAAGGAGTGTTGAATATGAATCCATATAAACTTTCTTATGCGGACATTGAAAAGAAAGCCAAAGCGATTCGCCGCAATATCGTAGTAATGAATGCCAATAGTCCTGCAGGCGGGCATACTGGGGCAGATCTATCTCAGGTGGATATTTTAGCATCGCTGTATTTTAGAGTACTGAATTGTGCACCGGACAGACTCAACGATCCTAAACGAGATATTTATATTCAGTCTAAAGGTCACGGTGCCGGCGGTTATTATAGCTGTTTAGCGGAAGCAGGTTATATCCCGCATGAATGGTTGTCGACCTATCAGCACGCGGATTCTAAACTCCCCGGTCACCCTGTAAAGCACAAAACTCCGGGAGTCGAGTTGAATACCGGTGCGCTGGGACACGGCTTACCTATAGCGGTCGGACTAGCGCTTGCAGCCAAGAAAAATGGTAGTCAGCGCAAAATTTATGTATTGACCGGCGATGGTGAACTGGACGAGGGCAGCAACTGGGAAGCGGCTTTGGTGGCTGCACATTACAAGTTGGACAATCTGATCATTATTAATGATAAAAATACATTACAGCTGGCCGGGTTTACCAAAGACATTATGAATACCGATCCCCTTGACCAAAAATGGAAGGCTTTCGGTATGGAGGTACATGAATGTCGGGGCAATGATGTCCGTTCCGTTGTTAATACGTTGGAAGGGTTGAAACCGCAAGGCAAGCCGATAGTCGTTATTGCTCATACCATAAAAGGGGCGGGCATTTCCTTTATTCAAGGCAGACCGGAATGGCACCACAAAGTACCTGAAGGCGAAGAGGTTGAATTAGCGTTAGAGGAGCTTAAAGATGAATAAGGCAGAACATTTAACCAATATTATGGTTGAGCGATTTATAAGTGCGGTCGAAAACGGCGTAGATTTGGTGCCGGTAGTGGCAGACTCCACTTCCACGGCCAAAATCGGACCTTTCATCAACACTTTTCCCGATCGTTTGGTGAATGTGGGGATTGCGGAACAAACCTTGGTCGGATGCGCTGCAGGGCTTGCTTTGGGCGGTAAAGTTGCGGCGACTTGTAACGCGGCGCCGTTTCTGGTATCGCGCGCTAACGAGCAGGTAAAAGTCGATGTTTGTTACAACAATACCAATGTGAAATTATTCGGTCTGAATGCTGGAGCGAGTTACGGACCGTTAGCCAGCACTCATCACAGTATTGATGATATAAGTGTTATGCGCGGTTTCGGCAATATTCAGATTTTTGCTCCGTCCAGTCCATTGGAATGTCGCCAGATTATTGATTATGCCATTAATTATGTCGGTCCGGTGTATATCCGTCTGGACGGCAAGGAACTGCCGGAAATTCATAATGAAGATTATCGTTTTGAACCGGGTAAAATAGACCTATTGCAAAAAGGTAAACGAATTGCACTGGTTGCAATGGGTTCTACTGTATATGAAATTGTTACCGCCGCCAAATTATTGGCAGAAAAAGGTGAGAAAGTGACAGTAATCAACATTCCATCTATCCGACCTTGCAACACTGAAGAACTGTTTGATGCACTGAAAGACTGTCAAACTGTGCTAACTGTGGAAGAACATAACATTAACGGTGGTTTGGGCAGTCTGGTAGCGGAAGTTTTGGCGGAACATGGTGCACCAATTAAGTTGAAACGGTTAGGTATAGCCGATGGACAATATGCATTGGCGGCGGATCGCAAATCCATGCGCAAATATCATGGTATTGATGCGCAAAGCGTGGCGAAAGTTGCATTGGCATTGAGTTAAATGAGTTAAAGTGCGGTCGAAATCTTGTGCGTTTTGTCATGACTCCCAAAAGGACCATATAACTTTTCTATTCCTATTTTTAGTGAAAAAAGGACCAACTATGATACGACCTTTTGTTATTGCGATTGATGAAGGTACTACCAATGCAAAAGCGGTTGCGGTAGGGATTGACGGAAATATTCTGGCTAAAGGCAGTGTTCCTGTAAGATTAACCCATCCGCAGCCAGGGTGGGCGGAGCAGGATCCAATGGCTATTTGGGAAGCGACTCGAGATGCGGTCAATTTTTGCCTGAATTTGTTGAATCCGGCGGATTTGAAAGGTATTGCTATCAGCAATCAGCGTGAGTCCGCATTAGCTTGGTGCCGTAGTTCAGGCGAACCGTTGTCCCCTTTGATTAGTTGGCAATGTCGTCGTTCGGAAGCATTGTGCCGTACTATAGCAGAGTCGCCCCAATCTTCAATGATTCGAGATCTGACTGGTTCGGTATTGGATCCGCTGTTTCCCGCCGCAAAAATCAAATGGTTACTTAACACTATCGAAAACGGTGTTGAGCGTGCAGCGCGTGGAGAAATTTGTGTCGGTACCGTGGATGTGTGGTTGGTCTGGCAGTTAACTGGTGGCCAGGTATTTGTCACAGATTATTCCAATGCTTCGCGCTATCAGTTATTTAATCTGCATACGGCACAATGGGAACCTCAGCTACTGGATTTATTCGGTATCCCTTTGGCTTGTCTACCAGAAATTCTTCCTTCCAGCGGTTATCGTGGTGAGACCCAAGGCTGTGGCAGTCTGCCCGATGGTATTCCGATTATGGCACAGGTGGGTGATTCCCATGCCGCTCTGTACGGACAGGGAGGTTTTAATGAAGGCGTAGTAAAAGCGACTTATGGCACCGGCAGTTCATTGATGACAAAGTGCGGTTCGATTCCGCACCGAAATTTTGGTGTAAGTACTACTGTCGCTTGGCATGACGGTGAGCTTAGCTTGGCTTTGGAAGGTAATATCACTCATGCTGGCTCGGCGTTGGGATTTGCTTCCAGATCATTGGGATTGAAAAATGTCAGTGTATTAAGCGAAATGGCTCAATCGGTTGATGGTAACGGTGGTGTATATTTTGTTCCTGCACTGGCTGGCTTGGGGGCTCCCTATTGGGATTCCGCCGCTCGCGGTATAATTTGCGGCTTAACCGATGCGGCAACGCCGGCCGTGATTGCCCGTGCGGCAATGGAATCGGTAGCGTATCAGGTAGCGGATTTGTTTTTGGCGATGGAACAAACACTCGGACGTAAATTGGAAACATTGTCTGTGGACGGTGGACCGACTAAAAATCGGTGGTTGATGCAATTTCAGTCGGATTTACTACAGCGTACCATTATTTGTAGCGAGGTGCCCGAAGTCTCCGCTTTAGGTGCAGCATATTTAGCAGGTAAAGCTTTGGGTTGGTGGGGCGACTGTAAACAATTATCCGCTTTACCGAGAAAGATAAATGTTATTACACCGAATGTGATGTCGGATGTGATGGACAAAAATTATCAAGACTGGAAAGTTGCGGTGCAGAGAGCAAGATTTCAGGCATATTAATTGGAGTGATGGATTATGAGAAAAGCATTGAAACAAATGACGGTTGCAGTATTAATAGGTAACCGCGGATTTTTTCCAAGCTATTTGGTCGGTGATGCGCGACGCGATGCAGAACGCCTTTTTAAGGAATTGGATATTAAAACAGTGATGTTGGGCGAACAGGATACTAATTATGGCGGTATCGAGACTCATCAGGATGCTAAGATTGCTGCGCAACTACTTAAAAAGCACTGTGATGAGATTCAAGGTATCGTGATATTGCTACCGAATTTCGGTGATGAGAAAGCGATCTCCGAGAGTATTCGCCTGTCGGGGTTAAACGTACCGGTTTTGATACAGGCTGAAGACGACGAATTGCACAAAATGGGGCTGGCAACCCGTCGTGACAGTTTCTGCGGTAAAATCTCACTTTGTAATAATTTACGTCAATATGGTATCCCGTTTAGCTTGACTACTCAGCATACTTGTGCTTTAACCGGAGAAGCGTTTAAACGAGATTTGCTTTCATTTATTTCCGTTTGCCGCGTAGTTTACGCTTTGAAAGGTTGTCGCATCGGCGCAATCGGTGCGCGCCCGGGCGGATTTAACACGGTTCGCTACAGTGAAAAATTATTGGAGCGTCTAAGTATTTCAGTGGAAACCATCGATTTATCGGAAATTTTTGCCGGAGTGAACGCTTTGCACGATGATGATCTGCGCATTGTGGAAAAATTACAGCTGCTAAAAAATAATGCCGACACATCGGCAATTCCGCAGGATAAATTATCTATGATGGCGAAACTGTTTGTGGTGATCAGTAATTGGATTGTAGAAAATGATATTGATACGACAGCTATTCAATGCTGGACATCTTTGCAAAATACTTTGGGTATCAATGTTTGTTCCATTATGAGCATAATGTCCGGTCAGTTAATGCCGAGCGCCTGTGAAGTGGATGTAATGGGAGCATTATCTATGTACGCGCTGTCGATCGCATCAATGAAACCGGCCTCCATTGCCGACTGGAATAATAATTTTGGCGACGAACGGGATAAATGTGTCATGTTCCACTGCGGCAATTATGCAACGGAAGAATTACATAATCCGTTTATGAGTACGGCGGATATTATCGGCACAACTGTGGGTTGTGAAAATACTTGCGGTGCGATTAACGGACGGATGAAAGCTGGGTCGTTGACTTATTTCAGGCTGTCGACTGATGATCTTGATGGTCGGGTAAAGGCTTATGTGGGCGAAGGTAAATTTGTTGATGATGAATTAGATACCGTTGGGTGTCGTGCAGTGATCCAAGTGGCGGAATTGGAACAGTTGCTAGCCTATATATGCAACAACGGTTTTGAACATCATGTGGCGATGAACCATTCTTCTTCGGCACAAATATTGTATGAAGCGTTCACTAAATATCTGGGGGTGGATTGCTATTATCATAAACGGGCGTAATCAGTTTTAAACGCCATCGAAAAGGTTAAAAAGTGCGGTCGGTTTAAAACGCATTTAAAACCGACCGCACTTTTGCTTTATGTCTGATTTCGTTCACGAAATGCTTTTGGTGTCTGGTGATAGTCTTTTTTAAATACTGAGTAGAAATACTGTAATGACGGATAGCCGCAGACTTCTGAAATTTCTTGAATAGAAATGTCCGATTGACGTAATAAATTTATCGCACGCTGCATTTTTTCTTCATGAATGACCTGATGCACGGTTTTATTCATTTCCGTTTTAAAGCGTAATTCCAGATTAGAACGGGAGGTGCGCAGATGATCAAGCACTTGCTCTACTTTAATGCCCTGACAGGCGCGGTGGCGAATATAGTGCATGGCTTGTATTACCAATGGATCGCGCAGTGAACGGTAATCTGTCGAACTGCGCTGTTCAACTTTCAGCGGTGGGATCAGAATTGGTTTGTGGCCGACCGGCTGTCCGTTTAGTATATAATGCAAGAGTTTCGCCGCCTGATAGCCGATTTGTCTGGTACCTTGTGACACGGAAGACAGCGAAACGCGGGATAAATAACGAATCAATTCTTCGTTATCAATACCTATGACGCAGCGTTGTTCCGGCACCGCGATTTTCAGATATTCGCAAACTTGCAATAAGTGGCGCGCCCGTGCATCGGTAACGGCAATAATGCCGGTATGCTCGGGCAGAGAGGCAATCCATTCCCCCAAACATGCCTGCGCCTGTAGCCAGTTTTGCGAATTGATGTGTTCGCCCAGATAAATATTTTTAGCATAGGCATATTTATCCATTAATGCGGAAAATGCGTTTTGTCGTTCAATTGACCAATGCCGCTCACAGGGCGACGGCTGCCCGTAGAATGCAAAACTGGAAATGCCTTTTTGTTTCAAGTGTAAAAAAGCCATTTCCACCAGTGCATCGTTATCGGTGGCGACATAGGGCCGCGGCGGGTAAAATGCCGGATTGCGATACGAACCGCCGACCGCGACGGTTGGAATCGCCACGGATTGTAAGCGCTCGGCTGTTTCCGGGTCATCAAAATCTGCGATAATGCCGTCAATCGATAAACTTTCAATGCTGTCTTTGTGATAAACGAAGTCATCTTCGACAAAAATATCCCATGTGCATTGCGATGCTTGTAAATATTGCCCGACACCGGCAACAATCTGACGATCATAAACTTTGTTAGCGTTAAATAGCAGGGCGATGCGGTAGTATTTCAGATTGGTTATCATAATGGCTTGTTCCTACGATGACACAAGTATATATAGCATACCTAATTTATTGAGAAAGAGTATGGTTTTGTATTAGCTATTTGATTCGAATAAAATTATTTACACACTTTGGATGGGTTTTCTAATCTTAGAATATTTTTACTTTTTATGATACAAGCTAGTAGTTAAATTAACTAATATGATTTTTTTAAGATGAAAAATCACCGTTCAATCAAGATTGGACGGTGAATTTGCTTTTTTAGAACGGTAAAATTTATTTTAATTTTGCAATACCAAATCCAGTGATTCCCCATATCATAGCAAATACAATACCACTCCAGCATAATATTGCCCAAGGTAAGTAAGATATAGTTGCTACGCCAAGCGTACCCGCCATATAAGCACCGGCAGCCGTCCAAGGAAGAATTGGTTCAATAATTGTTGCAGAGTCTTCAACGGTTCGGCTTAAGTTTTTAGGGTGTAACCCGCGTTCGATATAAGCATTTTTTAACATTTCTCCCGGGATTAGAATAGAAATTTGACCATTACAAGTAACACCAATCATAGTTAGTCCGCAAATTATTGTTGTAAAGATTAATGATACTGTCGATTTTACTAGTTTTAATAAATGATTGATGATAACGTCCAAGGCTCCGCTGAGTGATAAAATACCAGCAAAGGAGAGAGCGCAGAAGCAAATGAGTAATGTTCCCATCATTGAATTCATCCCTCCTCGATTTAAAAGGCGAGCTAGATCAGCACTGACAGGAATATTATTTGGGATCATTGATACATTAAATCCATTGACAGCGCTATTAATAACATCATGTAATGTGAATCCTTGGATGAATAATGCATTTAATACCCCAATAAAAGCTGAGAGTAGCATAACCGGAATAGTTGGTTTTTTGGTAATTGAGCCCCATAAAATAATGATAACAGGAATAAGTAGTAAAATTATATTGAAATGATAGATTTGTTCCAGATCTGAAATCATGGTCGACACTTTTTCTGGTATTGTGGCATCATGTAAATTTCCATTCATTCCATAAATAACATAGACTATGGCAGCTAAAATAAAAGATGGTAGTGTTGTGTAAAGTAAGTGGGTAATATGCTCGTAGAGATCTACTCCAGTTGCAGCTGAAGCTATGTTAGTTGTATCTGATAAAGGAGATAATTTATCACCAAAATAAGCTCCAGCAACAACCGCACCTGCAGTGGCAGCTAAATTGGCATTCAATCCGATAGCAACCCCCATAAAAGCAACACCAACGGTTCCGGCTGAACCCCAAGATGTCCCGGTACAAACAGATACAATAGATGTTAAAATAAGCGCGGTAATATATAAAAACTGGGGATCGATGATCTTTAAACCATAATAAATCATCATAGGGATCGTTCCCCCTGCAATCCAAGTGCCGATTAGTAACCCTACTGTAATCAATATTAATAATGCCGGCATTGTTTTTGCAATTTTATCAGCAATTGCATTTAACATATCGTTATAGTTGTATCCTAAATATTTGACTAAAAATCCGGCAAATATACAAGAAATTACCATTAATGGTTCTGGCGGTAAATTAAAGAATGCATAGCCTAAACCTAATAAGAACAACATAACTAATATAGGAGATAGTGCTTGTAGTAATGTTGGAACTTTTATTTTATTGCGCATATTCATAATTAATTTCCTCTTGTATTAATAAAGTTAGTCCATTTTTGATTTTATCTAGACATTCTTCTAATAAGGATCTTGGCATTGCAATGTTCATTCTGAAAAACGGCAAATCTTTTACACCAAAATTGCTCCCCCACGATACCTCTATATGAGATAGATCAATAAACCAATGTTTCAATTTTTCTTCATTAATATGTAACTTACTGTAATTAATCCAAACGAGATAAGTACCTTCACTATTTGCTATTTCTAATTGGGGAATATTCTGATTAAAAAATTCTCGTACAAGTATTTTATTTTGATAAATATAATGTTTTAACGATTCTAGCCATTCATCACAATATTGATAGGCAATATTAATCGCCGGGATAGAAAAGAAATTTGGATTATGCATGCCTAATGCTTGCATGCATTTCTGAAATTTTGTTCTAACATTATTGTTATAAATAATTAGATTAGATATTTCTAGACCTGGAATGTTAAATGTTTTTGCTGGAGACGTACAAATAATTGAATTGTTTTCAATATATTTACTTAAAGTGGAAATAATAATATGTTTATTATCTGAAAAATCAAAATCAGCATGAACATCATCTGATAGAATAAATACGCGATATTTTTCAGCTAACTGGGATATTTTTTGTAATTCGTTATATGACCAGACTATTCCTGTAGGATTGTGGGGGGAAATTAAAATAAAGGCTTTCGATATCTTAAAACATTTTTCTAGTTTATGAAAATCAATAGAATAATTTCCCTTATGATAAACTAATTCACATTTCTCAGCATATCTTTCATTTAATGTAATTGCATCTATGATAGGACTATATGAAGGTGTAAGGATACATATTCTGTCATTTTTTGATGTGAATTCTTTAATATAAATAGATATGGCTTGGATTATTCTGGGGCAGAAAAGAATACTATCATTAGTGGTTTTATAATTATAATGGCGGAATATATATTTTCTGACAATATCATAGTAATTATCCGGTAATATGGTGTAACCATAGATACCTACATTGTTTTGTCTGGATAAATATTCGATCATCTTTCGGGGGGCAGAAAGATCCATATCAGCTACAGACATTGGAATTATATCCTCACCGTATTTATGGGTCATTTCCCATTTGGCACTGCTACTTTTTGATCTGTCGATAAAAATATCAAATTGATTTTCTGTCATAATAGCCTCCGGGATTAGGTTTATACAAACTTTAAATCGTGAGAAAAATTATTAAAATTGTTAAATCTGGTATTTCTATTACGTTTTTTAACTTTTGTGACCCAGCCCACAATAAACAATAATCTTAATCGGTAAATCAAATAACGTAATTGATTGCATTAATAATTTCATCGATTATGCTCTCGAAACGGTTGGAATTAAGGAGAAATTATCATGGCTTATTTTGACAAAATTGAAAAAGTGGCTTTTGAGGGCGTGCAATCCACCAATCCTTTTGCGTTTAAACATTACGACGCGGAAGAGGTGGTTTTCGGCAAAACCATGGCGGAGCATTTGCGCTTGGCGGTGTGTTATTGGCATACTTTTTGCTGGAGCGGCAATGATATGTTTGGTACAGGTTCACTGGACAGAAGCTGGCAGAAAAGCACAAATCCGTTGGAGGCGGCAAAGCAAAAAGCCGATATCGCTTTTGAATTTCTCAGCAAATTAGGTGTGCCTTATTATTGTTTTCATGATGTGGATGTGGCGCCTGAGGGCAATTCTTTTCAAGAATATCAATATAATTTGCAAACTATCGTGGATATTTTGGCGCAAAAACAAGCAGAAACCGGCGTAAAATTGTTGTGGGGAACGGCGAATTGTTTTACCCATCCGCGTTATATGTCGGGGGCGGCGACGAATCCTAATCCTGAAGTGTTTGCGTGGGCGGCGGCGCAAGTGTTTAGCGCCATGAATGCTACCAAACGGCTCGGCGGCGAAAACTATGTGCTGTGGGGCGGGCGTGAGGGCTATGAAACGCTTTTGAATACGGATTTAAAACGTGAACGCAATCAAATCGGGCGATTTATGCAAATGGTGGTGGAACATAAGCATAAAATCGGCTTTCAAGGTACGCTTCTTATTGAACCGAAACCGCAAGAGCCAACCAAACATCAATATGATTATGATGTGGCGACGGTGTACGGCTTCTTAAAACAATTTGGCTTGGAAAAAGACATTAAAGTCAATATTGAAGCCAATCACGCCACCCTTGCAGGGCATACCTTCCAGCATGAAATCGCCACCGCCTGCGCCTTGGATATTTTCGGCTCCATTGATGCCAACCGTGGCGATGCACAACTCGGCTGGGATACGGATCAATTCCCAAATAGCGTGGAAGAAAATACCTTAATTCTGTATGAAATTTTAAAACACGGCGGTTTTACCACCGGCGGCTTTAATTTCGATGCCAAAATCCGCCGTCAAAGCACTGATCCTTACGATTTATTCCACGCCCATATCGGCGCGATTGATGTGCTGGCGTTGTCCTTAAAGCGGGCAGCGAAAATGCTACAAGACAAGGTGTTGCAAGACATCGTAGAAAAACGCTACGCAGGCTGGGAAACCGAACTTGGCAAACAAATTTTAAACGGCGAGTCTTCTCTTGAAAAACTGGCGCAAATCGTGCAAGCTCAAAACTTATCTCCGACATTAGTTTCAGGGCAGCAAGAATATTTGGAAAATTTGGTGAATCGGTATATGTACGGTTAAAGTGCGGTCACAATATTACGCAATATTTGCTGTAGGGACAGGCTTTATGCCTGTCCGAAAAATATTCATCGATGAACGGACAGGGATAAACCCTGTCTCTACGGAGAGATGTTAGCACAGCGAAATCCATAAAAAGGAGGAAATATGTATATTGGTATCGATCTCGGCACTTCAGGTGTCAAAGTGGTTTTATTAAACGAGGAGCAAAAAATTGTTGCCACCACGCAGCAGCCTCTTTCAATTTCTCGCCCTAAACCCCTTTGGTCGGAGCAACATCCGTTAGATTGGTGGCAGGCGGTAGATTGCGCCATGTTACAACTTTCTGAGCAACAAGAGTTATCCGCGGTCAAAGCTATTGGGCTGACAGGGCAAATGCACGGCGCCACCTTGTTGGATAAGCAAGATCAAGTGCTTTCTCCAGCAATTTTATGGAATGACGGGCGCAGCGCACAGGAATGTGCGGAGCTGGAAAATCTTGTACCAAATTCGCGTGCAATCACCGGCAATTTGATGATGCCCGGGTTTACCGCGCCAAAATTAAAATGGGTGCAAAAAAACGCGCCTGAAATTTTTGCAAAAATCGCCAAAGTATTGTTACCAAAGGATTATTTGCGTTTGCACATGACCGGCGAATATGCCTCGGATATGTCGGATGCGTCGGGTACCATGTGGCTAGATGTGGGGGCTCGAGCTTGGAACGATGCCTTGCTGAACGCGTGCGGATTGGCGCAATCTCATCTGCCTAAGCTTTTTGAGGGCAATCAGATTACAGGCTTTTTGCGCAAATCCTTGGCGCAGAAATGGGGGGTAGGCGAAGTGCCCGTTGTGGCTGGCGGTGGCGATAATGCCGCGGGCGCAATTGGGATTGGGTTGTATCAAGCCGGGCAAGCGATGCTCTCTCTCGGCACTTCAGGCGTATATTTTGTGGTAACCGATAAGTTTCTCGCCAATCCGCAAAAAGCGGTGCACAGTTTTTGCCACGCCTTGCCTAAGCGCTGGCATTTAATGTCGGTGATATTAAGCGCGGCTTCCGCTGTAGATTGGGCGCAGCAATCTTTGGGCTTTGTGGATATTGCAACGCTTTTTGCGCAAGTGGAAAAAAGTGCGGTTAAATCTGAAGCGATTTTTTTGCCGTATTTATCCGGTGAACGAACACCGCACAATGATCCCTATGCCAAAGGCGTATTTTGGGGCTTAACCCATAACGATAACTCGGCGACGCTGGCAAAAGCCGTTGTTGAGGGCGTTAGTTTCGCTTTAGCCGAAGGTATTGATGTCTTGCATGAAACCGGCGTACAGGCTGAGAATATCGCCTTAATCGGCGGCGGGGCAAAAAGCGCTTATTGGCGTCAGTTATTGGCGGATATTAGTGGACGCACGTTGGAATACCGCACCGGCGGTGATGTGGGACCGGCATTGGGCGCGGCAAAACTGGCACAAATTGCATTGCACCCGCAACAGGATATTGCTACATTTTGTCAGCCCTTGCCGCAGGAAGCCGTTTACCAACCCAATTCGCAACGCCATGAGTTCTACCGGCAAAAACGCACGGCATTCACTGAGTTATATCGGCGCTTGAAAGGATGTTAACCGCTTAAATATGCGACAAACAGAGTCGGCGCCTTAAGAAGTTGGGGAGGAACCGACTTTTAGGTATCGCATGAATGATAACTGTTTTTACATTCTAAGTTTTATGCTGGATACCAATGTAACTTGCTAAATGATATTCGGCAATTTTCACCTTCCTGTGGACCAGGCTCCTCGCCGTCCTTTCTGTATGCGCAATTCTTGTTTACCGATTAAAATATTGTAATCAATAACCTCGCCCAGATAGGAACGTTGCTTTACCACACCGGGTATACCGCCCGAATGGACGAAATTTATTTCTGACGGACGAGTTGCCAAAATAGCTTTACCTTGTTGAATTAAGTTTACAGGTGGCATCGGTTGAATGTTGAATACTTCCGTAAGACCTTCAAATGCAACTCCCTGTGAACCTAAAATAGCATTGAGCTGATTTGATAATCCAATAAAATTGAAAACGAATTTATTGGTTGGATTATTATATACGTTTAGCGGGCAGTCTATTTGTTCAATCATACCTTTTTTCATGACCATTATCCTATCAGATAAAGCCATTGCTTCAAATTGATCGTGGGTAACGTAAATAATGGAAAAACTGAATTTTTGTTGTAGCGCCTAGATCTCAAATCGCATTTCTTCACGTAAATGAGGAGCCAAACTGGATAAGGGCTCATCTAGCAACATTACATCTGGATTTAGTGCCAATGCACGAGCAAGAGCTACGCGTTGCTTTCCTCCGCCAGACAGATCATCAGGACTTTTTTGCGCAACATTGTGTAGGTTAGTGTGTTTTAACGCATCATTAGTTCGTTTTTCAATTTCGCTTTTAGACAGTTTTTTTAACGCTAAAGGAAACACGACGTTATCATAGACTGTCATGCGTGGCCAAACTGCAAAAGCCTGAAAAACCATGCCAAAATTACGTTTTTCCGGAGGCAGGTAGAAATTTGATGCTTTGGAAGATAATAATTTATTGCCGACACTAATTTCGCCTGAATCTAAATCTTCAAAACTGGCGAGCATACGTAGAATTGTTGTTTTACCGCAACCTGATGGTCCAAGCATAGAAAAACATTCACCTTTTTCTATGAAAAGGTTTAAATCGGAAATTGCGATCTCCTCACCGAATTTTTTCATTACATGATGAAATTGAATGTAACTCATAATATTTTCTCCTTAAAACCCGACTATTTTTGTGTTTTCTTTTCGGCGTAGCGTTTAATGATAGTTTGACCAAAAACGATAATAATTAATGCGATACCTGCCAGTGCTGCGGAATATACGGTCTCGCCGTCTTCGTTGAGAGTATAAATTGCGACCCCAATAGCACGTGTTGACGGGCCGTAGAGCATAACGGATACAGTTAATTCTCGTAATGCAGGTAGAAAAATAAGAAAAAACGCAGCAATCATTCCTGGTCTTACCAATGGAATAACGATATCTTTTAGTGATTGCCACATACTTGCACCGCAAGCGCGGGAAGCTTCAACTAATGAATCGTGTACTTGCTCCAAGACCGCTGAGTTAGCTTTAAGTGAGAAAACCATATAACGTGCAATATAAGCAATGAGGATAATCCACACTGTATTGTAAAGGTTGATGCCGAATTTTCCGCTCCAGGCGAGAATTACTCCTAAAGCGATAACTGAACTCGGTACGGAGAATGGAAGCATACCCAGGAATTCCAAAATACCTTTGCCTTTTACGCGCATTTTCACAATAACGTATGAAATCATTACTCCAGCAAACATGGTAATTACTGCAGCCGCTAAACCTAAAAGTACGCTATTGCGAATGGCGTCTTTAGTGAGCTGCCAATTAAACAGAATAAATTTGTAATTTTCGATTGTCAGATTTTCCCAAGCAATTGGCAATCCGTAGGTTTTTAATCCTCCGACGATAAAAATTGTTGCCGTAGGCAACACAATCGTAAATGCGATGTAGCATAAACAGAGTACTAATAAAGGCATACGTAATCCGCGTAATTTGACTTTTACCGGACGGAAGCTTTTGCCAGCAATAATCTGAAAACGACCTTTATTTAAAACGCGGTTTTGTAGCCAGATAATTACAGCGGCGGTGGCTACTAATACGGTAGCCAGCACTGTTCCGGTTCGAATCGCCTCGAAACTTCCCGCACTTTGGTGAATACGTTCGTAAATTAAGGTAGGAATATTAAAAATACCGTTCTCGACACCTAATACTGCGACTGTTCCGAAATGCGCCATTGAATAAAGCATAATTAACAATGCACTAGATACAATACTCGGCATGACCTGGGGAATAGTGATTTTGCGTGTGATCGTAAACAAGTTAGCACCGGAAATACGCGCTGATTCTTCTAAAGTCGGATCCATTCACTCTAAGGCACCACAAACCTGAATAAATACGAACGGAAAGAGATACATAGTTTCCACCGCCATAATGCCAGCATAACTATAAATATTGAATATGGGTTCTTCCAGACCAAAGGTATCCATAAAGAAACGGTTAATATAACCAGCCCGGGGTGAAAGCAACATTTTCCAGATTAATGCGCCGATAAAAGATGATAGCATAAAAGGTACCAGGAACATGACTTTCATAAACCCCTTGTAAGGTAAATCCGTACGAGTGACTAGCCAGGCAAAGAAGGTTCCTACAATGGTGCTCATTACGGTTACGCCACTGGCAATAAATAATGAGTTAAGTAAAGCTTCGTAAGTTTCCTGTTGTTTGAGGATTTTTACGACATCGGTGATATTAAACTGACCGTCAACCCAAAATGAGTTAATAAAAATTAACAATACAGGTACAGCGACAACAATAACTAAAATGCCGATAGATAAGGCTAGAATACTGTTTGCTACATTAAACGGGCTTTTTTTATTAATAGCAGCTAGCATGGTTACCCCCTTGTTTGTTAGATTTCAGGAAACCACAATAATTCATGGAAATTAATACAACAATCTTCGCCTTCTTTAAACATCAGATCGTTTTGTAATGCGGTATCGGTCGGTACTTCTGTACGCAGCGTTACACCGTCGATATCAATCATATAATCCATGACAGCCCCTAGAAAGTTTGCTCGTACGATTTTTCCACGTAAACCGTTTCCTGATTTGGTTAGAATAATATCGGATGGACGGCAACCAACTTTACCGTTTTCAGTGGGAAATTTTTGCCATTGCAATGCCTGCGAGCCTTGCCCGACAAAATGTTGTTTGTTTTCATAACGTAATGATAGAAAATTTGCCAGTCCCATGAATTTAAATACCATTTCATTTTCTGATTTCTCATAAATTTCCCAAGGTGTGCCAATTTTCTGAATCACACCATTTTTATCCATGATTGCCAGCCGATCGGAAATGGCTAAGGCGATTTCCTGATCATGTGTCACATATAAAATCGTAATACCTAATTTTTTGTAACCATTTGATTTTAAATCGCATTTCTTCTCTAAGATTTGCATCCAGATTATTTAACGGTTCATCCGACAGCATTAACGATAGTTTAGCTACTAGTGCTGGGGCCAGTGCGACCCGTTGTTGTCCACCAGATAACTGAGATGGTAAACGGTTCTCCAGACCGCTCAGATTGACGAGTTCAACAACCGCCATAACTTGCTGATGAATAATATTTTTATCCAGCTCTTTTAATTTTAATGGATAGGCGATATTGTCGAATACACTCATATGTGGTCAAACGGCATAATCTTGAAAGACAACGCCGAGACCGCACAAATCAGGTTGTGCGTCTATACCGATAGCAGGATCCGCCACTACATGTTGATCAATGAGAATACGCCTTGAATCAGGCACCTCGAAACCAGCTAATAAACGGAGTAATACCGTTTTTCCACAACCAGACGGACCTAATAGTGTGAAACATTCGCCGTCTTTTACTATTAACGATAAATCTTTTAGCACTTCGTGTGAACCGAAGGCTTTGTTGATATTTTCAAATGTAATTGTTGCCATAGTGCACGTCCATTATAAGGCTAGTTGCGACCCTGAAGTATCTGGGTAAATTTTTTAACTGTTTTTTTCTTTATCGGATAAGATTGATTGGTAATCGATAGGAATTGCACGATTAATTGCATCCTCGACCGATGGCATACATTTCCAATGGCTCAACATCTTTTCTTACTGGTAAAGTACCTTCTTTTGCGATGATTTTTTGTGCATCTTCAGAAAGGAGAAAATCAATAAATTGTTTTGCTATCGTTAAATTCTGGGTGCCTTTAAAAATGATCTACACCCCAAAAGTTGGACTAAACATCTAACTCATTAAGGTGCAGATTTTTTATGACAAAATATAACCAACACTTCAAACAACAAGTGATTGAGTTTTATCTTCAAAATGACAAAAACCAATCTCTCACACGTCAGCATTTTCAACTGACAAGACAAACGCTTCGGCGGTGGATTGCACAATATAATCATAATGGAATCAATGGATTAACCGTTTTGAGCAGAAAACAAACTTATTCGCCTGAGTTTAAATTCTCTGTTGTGCAAGCGGTCAAAAATGGACAATTCTCTGCGGAAAATGCCGCGCTTCATTTTGGTATTGCGAACGCTGGGGTTATCAGCCAATGGTTGAAAGCAGTTGAAAAACAAGGTATAAACGGGCTTTTACCGAAGCCAAAAGGTCGTCCGGGTATGAAACCCAAATATCCTAAAATGCCACCGCCGCCCAAAACCGAAGAAGAACGTTTACGCTTTCGAATTTTAGAGCTTGAAGCGGAGAATGCTTATCTAAAAAAGTTGCAGGAGTTCAACCAACAAAAAATGCAGAAAAAGCAAGACTCGTAAAGGCATTACGGCTGGCATTTCCGTTGGACATTTTGTTGCCGTTAGTCGGGTTAAAACGCAGTACATTCTTTTATCATTTGTCTGAAAAAGTTGATAAAGATGCCGCAATTGAACAACAAATTATCGATATTTATCATGAAAATAAGGGAAATTACGGCTATCGTCGTATCTGCGTTGAATTGCGAAAATGGCTTGTTATCAACCATAAAAAAGTGCAAGCGATAATGCAAAAACTGGGGCTAAAAGGCAAATGCAAACGAAGAAAATACCGTTCTTACCAAGGCGAAGTGGGTAAAATTGCCCAAAATCTTTTACAACGTGATTTTGTTGCCAACGCGCCAAATGAAAAGTGGGTCACGGATGTTACGGAGCTGAAATGCGGGCAAGGGAAGCTCTATTTATCGCCAATTAAGGATTTATTTAACAGCGAAATCATCGCCTATGATGTGGCGAGATCCCCGAACTTTGAGCAGATTCAACGGATGATGGGACAAGCGATTGCAAGGCTTGATGGTGCAACGCCGATACTGCATTCTGACCAAGGCTGGCAGTATCAAATGACCGCGTATCAAAGCCTACTTAGCACGCATGGCATTCGCCAAAGTATGTCGAGAAAAGGAAATTGCCTCGATAACAGTGCGATGGAAAGCTTTTTCGGGCGGCTTAAAACGGAGTGCTATTTTGGCGAAAAGTTTGAGACTTTTGAGCAGCTTGAAGACAGAATTCACGAGTATATTCGTTACTACAATCATGAGCGTATTCAGGTGAAATTAAAAGGACTAAGCCCTGTGCAATACAGAACTCAGTCCTTGAACTTGAATTAATGAGTCTAACTTTTTGGGATGCAGATCAATTTATCTCGCTTTTTTGTCGTAGATACGTTGCAGTGATTTATTCTAATCTAAAATACATTTTATGTATACTATTCTGTTCCGGCTTAGTAGCTTTCAGTGCTTAGTAAGGCATAGTAGACGAAATAGTTGATAATTTTGCCTATCATGCCTCTGATTTATTAAGCAACCCCGAACACTTGCGTTTGAATATTGCTTTCGGCAATGATACGAAGTGCAGGTAAGGTGAATGCTTTTTAAATAAATTAAAAAATATCCATCGGCGCTGATTCTTTGCCTTTTACCGGAGGAAGCCAAGCGCTGCCTTGGATACAACGACTCCAGAGTAAGTCCGGGATGTCGTAGTGGTCCGCTTTATTCGGGTCAAGTTCGGGGACGATGTCGGCTTCACGTCCTGCAAGAATTAGGCTGGCGAAATTCGGGTTGACCATTACCGCTTTGCCGAGTGCGATAAATTCCGCCCAGCCGGTGTTGAATGCGTCTAGGGCTTTTTCAGCGGTGAGCAAATTGCCTACACCGATAAGCGGTAATTTGCCGTTAATGCGTTGGTGCAACAGTTCGATGCGAGTTTTGCTACTGTCAGCGCCTCGGCGCACTTGTTTGTAGAAATCCCACAAGGAAACGTGTACATATTGCAAAGGTTTTGTCACTAAGGCATCAATGAGCGCAAAGGTTTCCGTCATGGTCAATCCGTTTTCGCCCGGTTCTTCCGGCGAGAAACGGTAGCCTAGGATAAAATCAGGGCGGTTGTGGCGCGTGCGCACTTTTTGTATTTCGTCGATAATCGCCAACGGAAAACGTAAGCGATGTTCAATCGGACCACCCCATTGATCATTGCGTCGATTGCTTTGGGCGGAGACAAATTGCTGAATCAAATAGCCGTTTGCGCCGTGAATTTCCACGCCATCAAAGCCCGCACGCAGCGCTAAATCCGCCGCATGGGCAAAGGCTTGAATCAACGCTAAAATTTCCTGCTCGGTTAAGGCACGGCTGCCAGTGTCTTGATCCGCTGACGGCGCCACTTTATCCGCCTGATTGATTTCCGCAATAGCTTGCTTGCCGCCGTGATGAAGTTGCAAAATCGCTTTCGCCCTTTGTGTTTTCAAAAGTTGTGCTGTTTCTGTTAAGCTCGCTAGATTTGTTTCATCAATCGCTGCCGGTTGACCATGAAAGGCTTTCCCGCCGTCTGCCACAAGGGTGGCCGCCGTAATAAATAAGCCGATGTCCGTTGCGCGATGGCTTAAAAAATGGCGTTCTTGCTCACTCAAATTGCCTTTTTCATCGGAAGCAAAGTGAGTCATCGGTGCCACGGCTAAACGGTTTTTGATTTCTACCCCGTTGTTTAGGGTAAAGGGTTGAAATAAAGGGGAAAATTTTTCATTCATAAGATTGTTTCTCCGAGAAGTCTTGATTATTGCATCAAGCGCAATTTACATTGGTATAACTTATTGAAATAACTCATTAAGTTTATGTTGTAAATTTTGCTGCCAATTTGGCGTAATACGGTAATAAGTCCATTTTCCCGCACGCTGACTTTCCACTAAATTCGCCGTTTTAAGCGTATTTAAATAACTTGAAATCACTGATTGCGCCAGCCCCGATTTCTGTGCGATAAGCCCAACGCAAACCCAATGTTCATCTCGCATTTGTGGATCACAAGCGGTCGGCACGGAAAAATGCGCCGACGGATTATTCAGCCACAGCAAAATTTGTAATCGATGCTCGTTACCGAGCGCTTTAAAAGTTTCAATTAAGGTTTTCATGCTAGACATTATATCTATTTTTTTAGATATGTAAAATTTTGAGTGTTTATTTTCAAAATAGCGAAAAAAACGACCGCACTTTTTGTTTATAAGCGGTCATATTTTGTAAAAAATTTAGCTGTTTAGAAATAAATCGTCATTTTTGAAATAAGCGTAGCTGTAAGTGTTAAATGCCCTAACTTCAATTTTTTCATTGCTGCAAAATTACATTCTTTTTCAAATTCGGTAACTTCTGGTTTTGACGACGTTAATTTGGTGATATTTTTTATTTTTGTAGCGTTTCTTCGGTTAACATTAAGATGCCTTTATTTTGTAAAGCGTTGGTATATAGTTTTGTTATTTCTCCAGAGACTGATTGACGCCAGGTACGAAAGATAAGCGTTGCTGGCGCATGCTTTTAAACAGCGATTTGTTTCGCGGATAACTGTTTTCTCCAACCGATCACCGCCCATACCACGCTGCAACAATGCAAAGAATGGCACGCTTGCATTGATGTCCACGGTAAACATTTCCGCAAAGGCTTGGTAGCAGATGAGCGATTTTTGTTGGCGAGTGTATAGCCTAAAGGCATTGAGATTTTATCAAAACAAACGGTTTTGACGGCTTAACGTTGTATGTTTGGAATGATAAGCAAGGTGTGTAACGTTTTTGTGAACGTTTGGGAATGGTACCAATGAAAACTTTGCTTTTGTAAAAATTTCCATTCGCTAAAAGTCTTAGAAAAATAGAAAGTGATCAAATAAAATTAATTTGTGAAGAGCTTTATCTAGGAAAGCCAAGATGAAAAGGTTGATAATATTACTCATTGCAATCTCTGCATTAATTGCTTGCTATAGTTAAGAGAGAAATAGCAATATTGCCTGCTATGTTTGAAACACAGGCGGCATTTTTCATCACATTGTTTCCCATAGTTATCGCACCAAAAGGACGTTGAGCATAACGTCCACAACTTCACTCATCTCGCTGATACTTTTTCAATCATTCCATTTAATTTACCCTTGTCTATTAAGTTATTTCATAATTGAAATCTTTATTAAATCACGCCAATGTTTCAAGTACGATTGAAACTTTTTGGTTTAATGACAAAATGCCAACCATAAATAACGGATTCCAAGATGAAGAAAGATTTAATTTACCGCCAGAAATATCTTGAAACGGTACGTCCATTTATTAATAAGCGTTTGATTAAAGTGTTCACAGGGCAACGCCGTGTGGGGAAAAGTTATCTGCTGTTTCAGATTATGCAAGAAATTCAAGCCGCAGATGAAAATGCTCATATTATTTATATCAACAAAGAGATTTGGCATTTAGTCACATTGTAACCGCGGAAAATCTGAATAATTTTATACAAGAACAGAAAAAGAGCGGTCAAAAAAAAATTACATTTTTATTGATGAAATTCAAGAAATCACAGGCTTTGAGCAGACGTTACGTTCGCTTTTATTAGATGACGAATCGGATTTGTATTGCACAGGCAGCAATGCCCATTTGCTTTCTCGGGATATTGCAGGGGCGTTGAGTGGACGAGCGATTGAAATCAATGTCCATTCCCTTTCCTATTTTAAATTTCTGGAATTTATGCAGTTGGAAGAAGGCGATAAAGCGATGTCGTTATTTTTAAAATATGGCGGTTTGCCTTACTTGAAAGACCTGCCGCAACAAGACAACATCGTGTTTGAATATCTACGAAATATCTATTCCACTATTGCCATTCGGGATATTGTGAACCGTTATTCATTGCGAAATGTACAGTTTTTAGAACAACTTACGCAATTTTGGCAAGTAATATCGGCAATCTCTTTTCCGCCAAAAAAATCTCCGATTTTTTGAAATCGCAGAAAATTACCACGTCAAGCACGCAGGTGCAAAATTATACCGAATACCTTGCCAATGCCTTTCTAATTCACAAAGTGCCACGTTATGATATTGAAGGAAAACGCATTTTTGAGATTGGCGAAAAATACTACTTTGAGGATTTAGGTGTACGAAATGCCTTGATCGGCTATCGTGTGCAAGATCGTGGCAAACTGCTTGAAAACTGCATTTTCAATCATCTTCAAATCGCAGGTTACGAGGTCAAAATTGGCGGTTTAAACAGCCAAGAAATTGATTTTGTAGCCGAGAAAAATGGCGAACGCATTTATGTGCAAGCCACACTTACCATCAACGAAGAAAAACGCTCGAACGTGAATTTGGCAATTTGCTCAAAATTCAAGACAATTACCCGAAATATGTGGTGACGATGGATGAATTTGAGGAGAATACGTTTGAAGGGGTACAGTGTTTGAGTTTGAGAGCGTTTTTTAAAGGGATTTTGGATAATAAAAGCTAAGTAGAACAAACTTAAGAATTTTTGTCAATTTTTACACCTACTCAACCGTTAACGCCACTTCAACGCGTCTATCACTGCTCGTAACGCAGGCGAGACATTGCGGTGGGGGTAGTACAAATAAAGTGCGGGGAGCTTTTGCCCAAGTTCGCCGAAAGGTTTAATCAGCGTGCCACCTGCAAGTTCATCTTGCACCAAATCTTCGGGCAAATAGGCAATGCCTAAACCGTGCAGAGCGGCGGTTTTGGCGGGGTAATCGTCGTTGAAAATCCATTGTCCTTGCGGTTGAATTTTGACGATTTCGCCGCCGAGTTCAAATTCCCACTGATATTCACCGCCCGAACCAAGCCGATAGCCAATGCAGTTGTGCGCGGCTAAATCGGGTAGCTTTTGCGGTATGCCGTATTTTTCCAAATAGGCTGGGTTTGCCACCGCTGCCATCTTCATTTCATCAGAAATTTTCACGGCAATCATATTTTCGCCCACGTCCGACCCCAGCCGTACGCCTGCGTCAAAACCTTCTGCCACAATGTCCACAAAGCGGTTTTCGCTGATGATTTCCAGCCGAATTTGCGGATATTTTTGCTGAAAATGTGCCAATTTTGGAATGAGCAAAGTTTGCACCACAGGCAACCCAGCGGTGATTTTCACCAGTCCGCTGGGCGTGCTGCGATAGTGTTCCAGCAAGGCTAATTCGTTGTTGAGCTTGGAAAAACTCTGTTCTGCGGTACGAAAAAGCTGCTCGCCTGCTTGGGTGAGCGAGACGGTGCGTGTCGTACGTTGAAAAAGCTGCACGCCCAGCCGTTCTTCCAACAGGCGAATGGTTTTGGACAATGCAGGCGGCGACACACCCAATTTCGCCGCCGCACGGGTGAAATTGCGTTCTTGTGCAGCGATAAGAAAGGTGTGCAAGTCGTTGTAGTTTTCTTTGGTCATAGGAGTTTTATTAATTTCTCGTAGGGACAGGCTTTATGCCAGTCCTAAATATGTTCAATATCGCAACGAACAGGGATAAACCCTGTCCCTACAAATTATTAACCCTTTGTTCATATTGTGTCAACTTTTTTGCGTATTATCATTTTATTTTTAACCCGTATAATGCACCATATCAACCGCAAGCGGTCAAATTTTTGAGACATTTTGCAAACATTCATCAGCATAAGGAAACTTTATGAAACTTAAAAAACTTACCCAAACATTACTTTTAACTTCAACTTTTATCGGAGCAACCGCAATGGCAAACCCAATTATCCCAGCAACACAAATTGACGTGCCTGCACAACATATTCAATTAACACAAGAATGGGACAAAATTTTCCCGAAATCAGACAAAGTCGATCATCACAAAGTCACCTTTAAAAACCGCTATGGCATTACGTTGGTGGGCGATTTATATGTGCCGAAAAACTTGAAAGCAGGCGAAAAAGTGCCAGCGATTGCGGTATCAGGGCCTTTCGGGGCGGTGAAAGAACAAACTTCGGGTTTGTATGCCCAAACTTTGGCAGAACGTGGCTTTGTCACTATCGCCTTTGACGGCTCGTTCACAGGCGAAAGTTCAGGCTTGCCACGCAATGTGCCATCGCCTGAAATCAACACCGAAGATTTCTCGGCGGCGGTGGATTATTTAGGTTCATTAGACAATGTCAATCGTGATGAAATTGGTGTTTTAGGTATCTGTGGTTGGGGCGGTTTTGCTTTAAATGCGGCAGTGTCCGACCCACGAATTAAAGCGGTAGCTGTCAGTACAATGTACGATATGACCCGTGTGGCAGCGAACGGCTACGAAATCAAAATGCAAGCGAACGCAGACGGCTCTTACGACCGTGCGAACGCCCAAAGTGCGGAGGCTCGCTACAATATGAAATTGGCGATGAGCAATGCTCGTTGGGAAGCCTCGCAAAACGGCTATGCGGACTTGCTGCCAGCCAACAACCTTGATCCGAAAAAAGATTTCACCGCCGAAACGCCAAAATTTATCAAGGAATATGCGAATTTCTACCGCACCGAACGTGGCTACCACCCACGCAGCGTAAACTCAAACCCAGAAGGCTCGTGGACAACCACCAGTATGTTGCCGCTGATCAATATGCCAATTTTGAAATACGCCGCCGAGCTGAAAGCCCCAGCGTTGGTGGTACACGGCGAAATCGCCCACAGCCGCTACTTCGGCGAAGACGCATTTAAAGCGTTGGGCAGCCAAGATAAAGAGTTGTATATCGTGCCAAACGCAACCCACACGGATTTATACGACAACGTAGCAGGCAAAATTCCGTTTGATAAATTTGAACAATTCTTCAAAGCGAAATTGCAATAAAAAAGTGCGGTCGGATTTTGGGGTGATTTGCAAATTTGCCGAAAATTTGACCGTTTAAAACAAAAAGCTACCAGAATTGATTTCGGGTAGCTTTTTATTCGCCCTCAAACTCAAACGGATTGAGCAGCGGCACGCCTGTTCGTTCAAAATCAGTGGTGTTGCGGGTGACTAAAATCAAGCGGTGTTCTAAGGCGGAGCTGGCGATCCAAGCGTCATTTTCAGGGGCGTAGTCGGGAATATGCAGCTTGGCACAGATTTCAGCGGTGCGAGCGGTGATGGGGAGAATGCGATTTTGCAAAAATTGGTTGAAAAATGTTGTTTTCCAAAGGCGTAAATTTTTGCCTTGCACAGGGTCTTTGCGTTCCATTGCCAACACGCCACGTTCAATTTCCATTGCAACGGTGGCATTAATAAAAATTTGTTCCGTGTTTTGCTGGGCAAACCAACGCACCACATTTTGATTTGCCTTGCCGCTTTTTACTTTTCGTAGCTCGCTAACCACATTGGTATCCAACAAAAACATCAGATTTCTCCCCAATCAATCTCTGGGCGTTGTGCTTTGCTTCTTGGCTGCAACGGCAAATCAATATCGGCAACATCGGGGTGTTCAAGCGACATCAAGGCTTCCAATGTACTTTGTGCAGGTTTTCGCTGCAGATATTCTTCAAACTTCATCAACACAAACGCTGGCTTGCCACGATTGGTAATAATCACAGGCGCATTTTGGGCGTGTTTTTGGGCTAAACCTGTGTTTTGATTAAACTCTCGGCTGGTCATAATCGTCATTTTCGGCTCCTTTTTAATCAATGTATAAAAGTAGCGACAATTATAACGCAAAAAATAGACACTGCAAGCGGTTGGATTTTGGGCGGTTTTGTAAAAAAATTAAACTATAACGGAAACTTTTCGAATAATCAAAAAATATTTCAAGTATAGTTGAAACTTTTTTTATTTTTCGTTAAAGTTCCAGCTATATTTTTTATTTGGCAAACGAAATGAAAAAAGATCTGATTATCCGAAAACACTACTTAGAAGCCGTCCGCTCTTTTATTGGCAAACGTTTGATTAAGGTATTTACTGGGCAACGCCGCGTGGGCAAGAGCTATTTGCTGTTTCAAATTATGCAAGATATTCAGGCACAAGACAGCCAAGCGAATATTGTTTATATCAACAAAGAAGATTTAGCCTTTTCGCACCTTAAAACGGCACAAGATTTGGCGGATTTTGTGCTGGCAGCAAAAAAGAGTGGTCAAAAAAATTATATTTTTATTGATGAAATTCAAGAAATTAGCGATTTTGAACAAGCCCTGCGTTCGCTGCTACTAGATGATGAATTGGATTTATATTGCACGGGCAGCAACGCCCATTTGCTATCGCAAGACATTGCGGGGGCGTTAAGCGGCAGGGCGATTGAAATTAACGTCCATTCCCTTTCTTATCCTGAATTTTTGCAATTTATGCAGTTGGAAGATAGCGATAAAGCCTTGTCGCAATTCTTAAAATATGGCGGTTTGCCTTATCTTAAAGATTTGCCTTTGCAAGATCATATTGTGTTTGAATATTTACGAAATATTTATTCCACCATTGCGGTAAGAGATATTGTGAACCGTTATGCTTTGCGAAATGTGCAGTTTTTAGAACAATTAACGCAATTTTTTGCCAGCAATATTGGCAATCTTTTCTCCGCTAAAAAAATAAGCGATTATTTAAAATCTCAACGTATTTCCGCCAATTCAACTCAAGTACAAAATTATGCAGAATATTTAGCCAATGCCTTTTTAATTCACAAAGTACAACGCTATGATATTGAAGGAAAACGTATTTTTGAAATTGGCGAAAAATATTATTTTGAAGACTTGGGGCTACGCAACGCCCTTATCGGCTACCGCGTACAAGAACGCGGCAAACTATTAGAAAACACCATTTTCAACCACCTGCAAATTGCCGGTTTTAATGTCAAAATCGGCGGTTTGAACAATCAGGAAATCGACTTCGTCGCCGAGAAAAACGGCGAGCGGATTTATGTACAGGCAACACTGACCATCAACGAAGAAAAAACCTTAGAGCGAGAATTCGGCAACCTGCTGAAAATCGGGGACAATTACCCGAAATACGTCGTTACCATGGACGAATTTGACGGGAACAGTTTTGAAGGGGTGAAGTGTTTGAGTTTGAGGGGGTTTATTGGGGAGATACTTGAAGATAAGAAAGAATAATTTATATACCTTAATTATAGGCTTTAGACACAATTCAAATATTTTTCAATATAGTTTATTGAAATAAGCGGAGGATATATGAAATTACACTCAATGAGAATATCTAACTTCCAAAGTTTTGGAGATAATCCAACAGAATTATCTTTTGAAGATATAACCTATTTAATTGGTCCTAATGGTTCTGGCAAAACTGCTGTTCTACAAGCATTATGTCGATTATTTGCTTTTGACCCCTACCAGCGCAGAATCAAAAGTTCTGACTTTCATATTCCTCAAGATGAATCTTCAATTCCTGAACAAAGACAGCTATATATTGAAGCAGATTTTATTTTGCCAGAAACATCAATAGATACTGATAATTCGACAGTCCCACCTTTCTTTAATCACATGAGAATGGAAGATATAGATGATTCCCCATGCGTACGTTATCGCCTAAGTGCAACAATGGATGATATAGGTGAAATAGAAGAAAAATTTGAATATGTATTAGATCAAGAAGGAAAAAATACTAAATTAGTTCCTAAATCTGAAAGAAATTCAATTCAGGTACATTATTTGCCCGCTCAAAGAAATCCTTCAGATCACATTTCCTACAATACAAATGCCCTATTAGGCCGATTATTAAGAGCAATAAATTGGGAAAATGAACGAGAGAATATAAAAGCTTTAACTGAACAAATTAATTCTTCTCTTGAAAACAATTCCTCTATTAGGTTTATTAGTGATTCTCTAAAAAATATCTGGAGTATTGTGCATAAAGGAACTTATTTTAAAGAACCAAAAATTTCCTTTGTCCATTCTGAAATGGAAAGTATTTTGCGCCATATGTCTGTTTCATTTACGCCTGGACATGATAATAATATTGTTGATTTTTCTCGATTAAGTGATGGGCAAAAATCCATGCTCTACCTTTCATTGGTTTTAACATCTCAAACTATTTACCACGCTATACTAGAGGAAGGGAATAATTCATTTGACATTCAAAAACTACGTCCTCCTATTTTCACTTTAATTGCCTTAGAAGAACCCGAAAATAGTTTATCTCCACATTATTTGGGAAGAGTAATCGAAGCATTAAAACAAATAACTCAAAATAATGATGCTCAGGCTATTATTGCAACTCACGCACCAACGATATTGCGTCGGGTTGAGCCTGAACATATTCGGTATTTACGTTTAGATAATTCGAGAACAACACTTATCAAAACTATTCATTTACCTGATAAAAAAGACGAAGCGCATAAATTTGTTCGAGAAGCTGTTCAAGCTTTTCCTGAAATATATTTTTCACGTTTAGTGATATTAGGCGAAGGAGACAGTGAGGAAATTGTGTTGCCAAGAATTTTAAATGCCAAAGAAATTCCGGTTGATGCCTCCGCTATCACGATAGCGCCTTTAGGCGGACGGCATGTTAATCACTTTTGGAGATTGCTTTCTCAATTGGAAATACCATACATTACTTTATTGGATTTGGATATTGCTAGATTTGGTGGTGGTTGGGGGAGGATAAAGTATGTCAATAGGGAAATGAATAAATATTCAAAATTAGCCTTTCTCAAAGAAGATACTATTCCCGATTGGGATGATCAACGTTTCCTAAGAGAAAATCATTTTTATAATGATCAAAACCAGCAATCTCAAGATATTTTCTTTGCATTAGAAAATAGAGGGGTATTTTTTTCTGAACCAATGGATCTTGATTTCTCAATGCTTAAAGCTTTCCCTGCTAAATACAATCTAATTGATAATGGGGTATTACCTGACTCTGATTCACATCTGCTAAGTTCTGTCCTTGGTAAAAGCCACCATAATCCAGAACAATATACCGAAGATGAAAGAAAACTCTTTGCCAGCTATCATAAATTATTCAAATTAGGAAGTAAGCCAGTTAATCATATTCAAGCATTAGCAAATTTAACAGATGAAGAATTATTAACTAGCATGCCTGCTTCGCTGTCTCGTCTGGCTGACTGCGTAAAATCTAAATTACAAGAGATACCCGAATGATTTCAATTGAACAATGGCAACCGGCCGATGGATTGGTCTTAGAACCCAATGCATTGCGAGCTGTAAAAGAAACGAAAAAATGTCTGGCCTTAACGGCCGGACCTGGGGCAGGAAAAACAGAAATGTTAGCGCAACGGGCTGATTTTCTCTTCCGCACAGGAGTTTGTCGTTATCCTAAAAGAATTTTAGCTATTTCTTTTAAGGTTGATGCAAGTACAAATTTAAAAGAGCGTGTTAAACGAAGATGTGGTTATGAACCAGCGACACGTTTTGATAGTTATACGTTTCATGCCTTTGCAAAACGAATTATCGATCGTTTTCGCGTTGTTTTGACAGGCGATAATGCGCTGGATGCTGATTATTCTATAGGTGAACATAGAATTACAAACAAGCAAATTACCTTTAATGACCTAGTTCCGTTTGCGATTGAAATTTTGCAGCATTCTGATATTGCAAAAAATGCGATTAGACAAACTTATTCCGATGTGTTTTTAGATGAGTTTCAAGACTGTACTAATCTTCAATATGATTTAATAAAATTAGCATTTCAAGGAACTTCTGCACGTCTAACCGCTGTTGGTGATACCAAGCAAAAAATTATGGGATGGGCGGGTGCATTGGAAGGAATATTTAATACTTTTTCTCAAGATTTTTCTGCCACCGCACTAAATATGTATCGAAATTTTAGATCCAAGCCCAACTTATTAAAACTACAAAATAAAATAATAAATATAATGGATCCAAGTTCTATAATGCCTGATAACTTGATTATTGGAAACGATGGCGAAATTATTCCTTATGAGTTCTGTGATGAGAAAGAAGAAGCAATAAAATTAGCTGATCTTATTGAAAATTGGAAATCCGAAGAAAAAATTCCTTTATCTGAAATTGCGATCTTAGTTTCCAAGCAAGCTGATATATATGCAGCTGCTATCATGCAAGAATTAGATAAAAAAGGTATTCCATATAGAAACGAACAACAATTGCAGGACATTACAGCTGAGCCATTAGCTAGATTAATGGTTGATTATTTATTGTGTTTTTACGGAGAAAAAGAGTCTGCTGCATGGACTCGTTTGCAGGAGCAATTAACGCCGTTTATTGATGATGAAGAATTAGAATTTAGTAAGAAAATTTATTTCCAAGAATTCT
This sequence comes from Necropsobacter massiliensis, assembly GCF_000827595.2. Taxonomy (GTDB): domain Bacteria; phylum Pseudomonadota; class Gammaproteobacteria; order Enterobacterales; family Pasteurellaceae; genus Necropsobacter; species Necropsobacter massiliensis. Next base: position 61,702 of record NZ_LN776189.1, read on the forward strand.
TTTCCGAACAAAAAAGAAAAGTTAAAAACATGGAGAAAAACAGCGAAAAATATTCTGACTGGATGGAGAGAATTCAAGATTTTTTAAATAAAATAAGTCCTGAAACAATTATAGCCTTATCACAAGAATATGAATCTGAATCAAGACGTAATGAAATAATAGCAATGACCCGAGCTAAAATTGCTGAATCATTAAATAAAGAGGAAAATTTAATAAAGGTACTAAAATCGTTTTCTGATAATCATGCTGTTAGGATTTTAACTATCCATAAAAGTAAGGGATTAGAATTTCATTCTGTCATTATGTTGGCGGTTGAAAAAGAAATATTTTGGGGAAAACCTGATGAAGAACGATGTGCATTTTTTGTTGGTGTATCACGTGCTAAACAACGATTAGTTGTAACTTACTCTTCAAAGAGACAAAAACCACCAGAATATTCAAATAGATGGAATGCTGATAGACATAAACATGCTGAATACTGGGAATATTTGTAATTCTTTCAAAGGTCGTCTGAAAATTTTCAGACGACCTTTCCTTTATCCCCGTCCCAAAAATGCGGTCATTTTCTCCGGTGTTTTCCCATTTCTTCAGTCCTACCCCCTTCGACGGGGTACAACCTGATAACATCCTTTACATTCTAACCCAAAGGCATCATTTACATTTTACTTGTAAACTTATCATCAAAATCCCCGTGGAGATTGATGATGCTTGGTTAGAGACGAATGCTATGCAACAGCGTGTACAATTTATTCAAGCGTGGCTAAGCCGACGCTACACTAAAATCGAACTATGTCAGCAGTTCAACATAAGCCATCCGACGGCAGATAAATGGATTAAACGCCACGAACAAGTGGGGTTTGAGGGCTTAAGCGAGCTGTCTCGCAGGCCTCATCATAGCCTCAATGCCATGCCGCAATGGATTTGCGACTGGCTGATTAGTGAGAAGTTAAAGTACCCCAACTGGGGCGCTAAAAAGCTGATCGACGCACAAGTGCAGCAGCAATTGGACTTGAATTTGATGCGCCGATTCACTTAACTCGAGCGTTTTTGCCCGCTTTGCGTGCGAAAAAATCGGGCGTGATTGTGTTCATCACCAGCATCGGCGATCGCGTCGGCTTTGCCTCGGGCGTGATGTACCACGCAGCGAAATTCGGCTTGGAAGGCTTTGCCGAAGCCCTTTCGCAGGAAATCGCGGATTTCGGCATTAAAACCGTCATCGTCGAGCCGGGTTCGATGAAAACCAATTTTATGGGCAATTTAAACTGGACGGCGGAAAGCGAAGCCTATCAAGGCACGACCGTCGCCTAAATGCGCGCCTACATTGCCGAACACGGCGAAGCCAACATCTCGGGCGACCCGCAAAAAATCGCGGCGGCGGTGTACGATTTGACCCAACAGGCAAACCCGCGCCTGCGTACCGCACTCGGCAGCGACACTTACGCCACCTTGGAACAGGCGTATGCCAAGCAGTTGCAGACATTGCAAGAGCAGGAAGAATTGGCAGTGTCGGTCGTCATGGAAGGCAAAGCGGGCTTTATGCCGAACAGTTGATTGAAAAACGTTTGGAAAAATGACCGCACTTTTTGCGTTCATAAAAAGGTCGTCTGAAAACTAAAACAGGTTTTCAGACGGCATCTTAGGTATATCAGTTTAAATAATCTTCAATCTTTATTTTTACCCAAATGCGGATACAATGTATCAAAACGGTTCATTTCTTCTTTTATAAACGGATAAGGCGAATCCAAACGTTGCCAGATTTTTGGGATGAGAATCCGCACCACGCCAACATACCACGCCACCATTAACGCTGCACCGATGGCATAGTCATACCAATGTGCTAAGTGATTGATTTCAATGTAATAAATGTAGGCAGTCATAATCGGCAGGTGTCCGAATAAAGTCGTGGCTAAACCTGAATTGTAGTAAGTTTTGAGCATAACGTTGTTTACCACGCCGTGTATCAAAAGTTGTGCCACGCCGCCGAATAAAATCGGCATTAAGCCAAACCAAATTTGGTTGGGGAAAAAGACAGGCGTGAGATACATAAAAATTGCCGTGCCGTAATTGATCCACAACGCCGACATTTGATTGAGCGGATAGCGGTCGGGCTGCGGGCTGTTTTTCATCGCAAACATCGTGTTGGCAAATTTTGGAAATCCACCCGGAAAACCAAATTCTTCAAAAAAATGTAGAAAAATTACACCCAAATTCAGCAACGCCAACGCTTGCAAAAAGTGCCAATGTTGCCACGTTAAAGCGGTGAATAACATAATTAATAAGCCAATCGGCAGGCTGATTTTGTACCAGTTTTTTAATAGAAAGTGCATTTTTTGCTCCTTAAAGTTTACATAACTCGTTAATTTTCTTAAATTTTTCGTATTGCTCATCGGTGATCGGATAAGGCGTGTTTTTGTCTTTCAAGATTTGCACGGGCGCAATCGTGGTTATGAGCAGCAAGCCGACAAAGCCACCAACGCCTGCCGCCCAATGCCAGCCTGAAACAAAATCGTGGTGGGCGACAAAATAAAAATAGTAGAGCGAAATCGGGATAAATAGGAAAATCACAGAGGCAAGTCCGGGATTGTACCACGTTTTCAAGGCTTTATTCATCTGAATGCCGTGTCCGACAAATTGAAACAGGTTAAAACACATCGTGCCAACGCCGAGCCACGTCCAATCAGGGCGGAAAATCGCCACGATATAGGCGATATGCGCCAGCGTATTCACCCACATTGACGAATGCATATTACCCGGATAACGCAGGAAATTTTCACGCTCGTTGAAAGTCGCCAAATTGATAATCACAGGTGCACCGCCGGGTAAAACGTACTCTTCAAATTGGTGAATCAAGAGCGACATAAAACTTGCCGTCAGAATAATTTGAATCGGCGTGAGCGAATGCACGCCCCAAAACATCATATAAAACGACATCGCAATAAAAACGGGAAAAGTTAGCCTAAACCAGTTGTTGCGGTAGAAATGGAAAAATTTTTTCATAATGTATTCAATAAATATTTATGTTTAAAAGTGAGATAAGTTTAGTCGTTGTAAATAAAAGACGCTACCGTCAATATGGCTTAATCCGCTAAGATAACAATATAGATTGGAAAATTTGTATGCTTAACTTGGCAAATGTGTAGAAAATTGTTAGGGCGGTTGGATACAAAAAACAAACGAAAACAAGACCTGCGTGTCATTTGCAAGGGGATTTTTGGGGTATAAACACGTGATACACGGTGCAATACGTGTTTGCAACAGAAAATGACCGCAAACCTTCAGGCAACCAGAAATATTTTTCATTTCTTACGATTTGCTAAGTTGTTATTGCTATTTTTTTGATAGACTTCCACAAAATTTAATTTTATAACCCAATGTTAAGGAAAAAAATATGAAAGCCAATGCTGCTAATTTACTAAAAGTATTAAAAGGCGCACCGCAATTTATTATCCCTATTTATTAACGCAATTATTCGTGGACAGAAGCCGAATGCACACAATTATGGAACGATGTTTTGCAAGCAGGCGAAAATGAAGAAGACAATAAACCTTATTTTCTTGGTTCGGTGGTGTATGTGGAGCGTGCATTATCTACCGTGAGTGAACAAGAAGCCTATTTAGTTATTGACGGACAGCAACGCTTAACAACGTGTACGCTGTTTATCGCAGCATTGGCTGATTTTATTGAAAAAAATCAATTAGGCGAACCTGTAAAAGGTTTTTCACCCAACAAATTACGCAATCATTATTTATTCAATTCTGAAGAAGACGGCGAAGAACGCTTTAAATTGATTTTATCCGAAAGCGACAAAGAGACTTTATTAGCCATTCTGCAAAACACACCTCTACCTGAAAAACACAGTGTGCGTATTCAAGAAAATTACGGTTTATTCCAAGAGCTTATCGCAAAAAACGCCGACAAAATCACACAAATTTGTTGCGGTTTAGACCGCTTGACGGTTGTAGATGTGGCACTTGACCGCCGCACTGATAATCCGCAACTGATTTTTGAAAGTATGAACTCAACAGGTTTAGCGTTAAGCCAAGCCGATTTAATCCGTAATTATTTGTTAATGGGTTTGGAAGATAAGTTGCAAAAGCGTTTGTATTGTGATTATTGGCGCAAAATGGAAGATTTATTTGGGCAAGAAGCCTATACACAATATTTTGACGCATTTGTTCGCCATTATTTGACCGCGCAAACGGGCGATATTCCAAATATTCAAAATGTTTATCAAGCGTTTAAAAAGTATGCACAGGAAAAATCGTTAAATAGTGAGCAATTAGTTAAAGAATTGCATACTTATGCGCGATATTATTGTACGATTGGTTGGGCTAAAGACGAAAATCATTTATTGAAACACGCGTTTGAAGATTTGAATGAATTGAATGTTGATGTGGCGTATCCGCTTTTGTTGGTTTTGTATCACGCTTACCAAACAGCAAAATTGTCGGCAGATGAACTGTTGAATGTGGTGCGTATGATTGAAAGTTACGTTTTCCGCCGTGCCGTTTGTGGTTATGCATCCAATTCTCTCAACAAAACCTTTGCCCAATTTGCTAAATTATTCAAGCAAAAACCGCAAGCAAATTATTTGCTAGTGGAATTTTTGGCGTTGAAATCTTATCGCACCTTCCCAAATGATGAAGGATTTGAGCAATATTTCACCACGCGCAATGTGTACAATTTTGCGCGCCGTTACTATTTGCTGGACAAATTGGAAAACAACAGCCGCAAAGAAAAAGCCGACATCAGCACGTACACGATTGAACACGTTTTGCCACAAAATCCACATTTATCCCAAGAATGGCAACAGGAATTAGGCGAAAACTAGCAAGCCGTGCAACAGCAATATCTACACACTTTAGGAAATCTCACGCTGACCGCTTACAACAGCGAATACAGCGACAAGCCTTACGCCGACAAACGTCATCATATTTTAGATAAAGACGGCAAAAATATGGGCTTGGCAAACAGTCCTATTTCCGTCATATTGAACATTGGAACGCTGAAAGCATTGAAAAACGCGCCAAACGTTTGGCAGGACAAGCGGTTAAAATCTGGGCGTATCCGAATTTAAGTGCAGAAGAAATCACTGCTTTAACCACCGCAAGCGATAAGGGCATAGAAAAATTGGACAATCACGCTTATATCACACAGGGCAAAATAGCGGATTTATACCAAGTTTTGCGCCAAAATATTCTGGCATTAGACGAAAGCGTGAGCGAAGAATTTAAAAAGCTGTATATTGCCTATAAAATGGAAAGCAATTTTGTGGACATTATTCCGCAAGCGAATGCGTTAAAGTTAATACTGAATATGCGTTTTGATGAAATCCACGACCCGAAAAATCTGTGTGAAGATGTAACGAACAAAGGGCTTTGGGGCAACGGCGATGTGCGTGTAACGATTAACGAAATCAACGAATTAGATGATGTGATGAATTTAATCCGTCAATCGTTTGAAAAACAACGCAGCGAAACCTTGAGTTGATGTTTTCAGGTTGTCTGAAGCGGAAAAATGGTGGATTTTTAAGGGGAAGCGTACGTTCACAACTCACGAAATCCACACAATTCAGGCAGACTGAAAATCACACGCCTGCCTTTGGGTTTTCTTTACCAAAATACACATATTCGTAAATCATCTCGCCGCAGTCTGCTACGGTTTTGCCGTTTGCAACGATTTCCAACGATACATCGGCAAAATAGCGGCCATAATTCGGTTCGATGCCCATCGCGTCATATTCGGCTTTTTGTTCGGGCGTGGCGTTTTGATACATCGGGCGGACTTCAATCTGCTGTTTCCACTTGATATTCAATTTAACCGCCGCATCGCCGTTGTCAAACACATAGCGGCTGGTTTTAGGGAATCTTTTGCCCATTTGTTCGTCAAATTCGAGCTCGGTTTCCAAAGCGATATTGCCGTTGGTTTGGAAAATCAGCTTACCGCTTGCGTCATACACGCCGAACATTGGCACACGTTTAAAGCCGTAATCTTCCGCACCCACGAAATCATAAATGTAAACCGTATGTTGCCGGCAATAAGCACGCCCCCAAAGCCAATGATGATAAACGGCTAACGGCGATGTGTTCATCCATTGGCGGTCATGGTAGCCAAAACCTTCCACTTGCCATGTTTTGCCGCCAGCAGTTAGCTCGCCTGTAATTTTGGATTTGGGTACGGCTAAATCGGTGTGGAATAATTCGCCGTTTTCGCCAAAGCCAATATAGCCTGTGCCTTGACGAAATGGCTCGGTAAGGGCTTGGTAATGCAACGACAATCCTACGCCGTTATCGGCTTTAAATTCCAGTTGATAGGCTTGCCAACCACCTTTGGCGGTGTGTCCGCCTATTTTTACATCGCATTGTTCTTTGCCGAAAAAACTGTCTTGGCTGTCGGCAAACACGAAATCGTGAAACAGTTCGCCGCTTGGCGTGGTAATCATGATGTTGACATTGGGCTCGTCAAAATCATGATTGGCGTAGGGATTTTTCGGGCGGAAGCCGACCATAAATTTCGAGCCGTCTGAAAAATTGCCGTCAAAATACCACACTTCGTTTTCGCCCAATGCAGAGCCAACACGGCGGCCGCCTTCCCAAAGTTCCACTTTTTCAGGGTTAATGCCGAATCTCTCAAAATCCGCCGGGGGGGTCATTAAACGCATTGATTTCAATTTATTGTTCCTTCTGCTTCGCAATCATTCTAAATAAATTACGGCTTTCCACCGTGTAATGTTCGGCGTGTTCGGCTAAATATTCAGGCGGACAAGCGGCTGGATACCAAATGCGTAAGCTCGCTTGCAAACCGTCTGCCGTGTCTTTGAATTGCTGTAACACATACGAATGCGGCGTGCCGTCTGCCAACGTACCTTTGCCTGTGAACGCAAAAGCGTATTGCTCGTCTTTTTCGGCAAGCACAAATGCAGGCGGATTGTCGTCTTTGGCGATATAAGTCAGCGTAGGCAGTCCGCCCATTGTTTCCACCACGCTCATCGGCACAGGCACGGCGTAATGCTCGGGGTGCATAGGAAAACCGATTTTCAAACACATTTCACGGCGGGCATTTTCATCTTGTGTACCGCCCAACACTTGGGCAAGCACGCTGGGAATATCGCTCGCTTTTACGCCTTGTGCGGTCATAATCACTTCGGTTTGCGACCATTTGCCGTTTGATTGGGCGAAATATTGCTTATGTAATTCATCGGCTTGGGCGATTTGATCGGCAAGCAGTTTCATCATCGGTTCGCCATACAACCGTTCTCGCAAATTCATCAATGCCCGTTTGGCGGCGTGTAATTCCTATTCGTTAATGCGGTTATCATCGGCAAAACCGTGTTGAGATTGGCTGGTTACGGTAATCATTTTGCTTTCCTCATTGCTTCAAAGTGCGGTCAGTTTAACGCTTGTTTTTGCAAAAAAATACCAACAATCACACCGTTATTTGTTAAGATAACGATACAAAAATTGAAATTTGTATTGTTAAAACAGCAAAGAAAGGCGAAATTGTTATGCTACCCGAAATGCAACCAACCGAAAAACAAGACTTGCGTGTTATCCGCACGCACAAAATGATTAGGCAGGCGTTGATTAACCTATTGAAAGAAAAAGAATTTGAACAAATTGCCGTGCAAGATATTGTAGAGCTGGCGATGGTTAATCGTGCCACCTTTTACAAATATTATTCAGGCAAAAGCGATTTGGCGGGCAAAATGATTGCGGATTTTAAGGCGACATATCAGACAGTTTTGACCGAGCGATTTTCAGGCGAAAAAGACGTGCAAACCTTGATGAACACGGCTTTTCCGATACTTTACGAGCAACGGGAGATGATTTTGGCGTTATGGAAAATTGAAACCAAGCGACATCATCTCTATCGTGATATGCACAATTTGATTAAACGCAGTTTCATTGCCTACGCCCAAACGAGAACCGGACGGCAGGATTTTGATTTCCAAGGCGAAATGCTGGCTTCGCTGCTATTGGCGAGTGCGAAATACCATTTTGAGCAGGGGCGGGGTTATGAACCGAAGAAGATAATCGGAGAATTTAAGGAAATGATGCGTTTGATTGAATGGTAAGCGGTGGATTTTTAGCGGCAGTTTGCAGAATCTCGGCGAAAAACGACCGCACTTTTTGTGCAGAAGAAAGGTCGTCTGAAAACGCGAAATCAGGTTTTCAGACGACCTTTTAATATACCAAACCACAGACAGCGCAGCTTGGATGCCCGATATTTCAGACCGTTCAACCGTTTTGTTCAGTTTGGCAATTCAACTTACGATTACCTGCGTTAATACGCTGACGCCTGATTTTCTTCCCGCCATTTGCGTTCGCCGTCCGTACCGGGCATCGGCGGTTTAAAACCATTGACCGTCCACAATTCAATCGGGGTTTCGCCGATATGCAGTTCCCAGCGGTAGCCTCGGTCTTCCACATAGGGTTTTAGAATCCGCGAACACGCCGCCAGAAATTTTTGCTGGGTCTCGGCATCTTTAATCGAACGGGCGATATGGTTAATCGTAACCCGCACGAAATCCGTGGTCGGTTCGCCTCCGATGTAAAGCTGGGTCGGCGCGAGCGGATGAAACAGCACGTTCACATAAAAACGCGGTAAAAAGCCGGCGTATAACTCGGTGATTTTGTTGGTGATTTCCGCTTTGTCTTGTTCGCTGAACGCATTTTCAGGGTGATAAATTTTCCACATCGGCATAATAATTTTCCTTCTTATTGGGCTGAATAACGGGCTGCCGGTACGCCGGTTTGGGTCAGGGCTTGCATCAACTGACCGCGTGCGCCTTCAAATTGTTGCCATTTTTCAATGTCATGTAAGTTTGGGTAACAGACGGTTTCTCCTTGGTCTAAGGCGGCTAATGCGGTGTCCACCAAGGTTTCGGCGCTCATAAATAATTGTTCCGGGAACGGGGACGGTTTGTCGCCGAAAAATTCGGATTTTACCGGTCCGGGCATGACTACTTGGGCGAATGCACCTTGCGGTTCAAGTTCGGCGTGCAAGGCACGGGTGAAATTCAGCACATAGGCTTTAGACGCGCTGTATGCGCCCGCGCCCGCCGCCGGATACATCGCCACAATCGAGCCGATGTTGACGATTTTGCCCTGTTTTTCCGCGCTGAAGCGTTTTGCTGCCGCGAGCGACAAGCGCGATAAGGCTTGCACGTTCACTTTCACCATATTGTCTATCTCTTCCCACGAAATATTGCCCACAAAGCCCAATGCGCCTAAGCCTGCACAATTCACCAATAAATTGAGTTGCGGGTGGTTTTCAATCATCGCGGCGGTGCCGGCTTGACCTTGTTCGCTGCTTAAATCCGCCGCGTGGACTTGCACATCCACGCCGTAGTTGGCGCGCAATTTGGCGGCAAGGCTGTCCAAACGGTCTTGGCGGCGCGCCACTAAAATTAAGTGGTAGCCGCGTTGTGCCAAGCGGTCTGCATAAACGGCACCGATACCTGAAGATGAACCTGTGATTAAAGCGGTTTGACTGCTCATAATATTTCCTTTGATAAGTGATTAAATCTGATTGTCTGCCAGCCTTTTCGCTGAAAGTGTCGCTATAATAACTCTAATTATTGAAGTTGTAAACTCTAATTATTAGAGTTTTTTAAAATTTTTTGTTAAAATACTCGGCAATCATTACAGAAAAAAAGGAAAAATATAATGAAATCAAATGATTTTGAAGATATGGTCTGCCCGATTGCCGATGTGCTCGGTGTTCTCGGCGACAAATGGGCTGCACTGATTGTGCGTGACTTGATGCTGGGCGTGAGCCGTTACAGCGATTTTCGCGAAGAAAGCAACATCACCCATGCTACTTTAAGCGCGCGCTTAAAACAGTTGGAACAAAACGGCTTGGTGGAAAAATCGCTCTATCAAGAAAACCCTGCCCGCTACGAATACCATCTCACCGCGCAAGGCTGGGATTTGGCGTGGGTGATGGCGGCGTTGGCGAAAGTAGGCGTCAAATGGAACTTGTCCGGCTGGCAAAACGTGCCGCTACAATTCCGCCGCAAAAGCAACGGCAACCCCGTGCGTTTGGTATTGTTGGACTCGGAAACGGGAGAAGAAATCGGCTTTGATGATATAACAGTGGAAAAAGTGGCGACATAAAGTGCGGTCGGTTTTTCATGGCAGTTTGCAAAATCTCGGCGAAATCCGACCGCACTTTCGGTAAAATATCCGCCCAAACAGGAGATTAAGATGTATTCAACTGAACAAAAATCGTGGGCGGCGTTTTTTCAGTCGCTGCACCAACAGCCGCAACTTTTCCTTTTGCCGAACGTTTGGAACGTGGGCAGTGCCTATGTGTTCGCCAAGCAGGGCTTTCAGGCGGTGGCGACGTCCAGCGCGGGCATTGCCTACGATTTGGGCTACCCCGACTGCGAAGACATTACTTTTGCGGATTTGTTGGAGATGGTCGGCAAAATCACGCGCCGCATTGATGTGCCGTTGTCGGTGGATTTTGAGCGCGGTTACGGCGAAACCTTTGACAGCGTGAAAGAAAACGCCCGTCAGTTGTTGCAGGCGGGTGCGGTCGGGTTTAACTTGGAGGACGGCGAAGCAGGCGGCGGATTGTCTTCACTTGCCTTGCAGCAGGAAAAACTCGCAGCCCTAGTGGAATTGAAGCGCGAAACGGGCGTGGATTTCGTCATCAACGCCCGCACTTGCGCCTATTGGCTGAACGTGGGCGAAGAAGCAGAGCGGGCGGACATCGCCATTGAGCGCGGCAACGCTTTCCGTCAATTCGGCGCGGATTGCGTGTTTGTGCCGGGCGTAATTCCCCTTGAAACCGTCGCCCTGCTCACCCAAAAAATCAACGCGCCGATAAACATCATTTTAAACAAACAGTTCGGCAGCCCCGCACAGCTTGAACAGCTCGGCGTGCGCCGTTTGAGTGTCGGCTCTGCGCCTGTCCGCCATATTTATGCGGAAATCATTCAAACCGCCAATGCGCTGAAACAAGGCGAGTTTGAAGCCTTGCTCAACACGCCGTTCAGCTATGCGGAAGCGAATGCGTATTTTGGGCAGAAGGCATAATTTTCATTCATCAGAACAACAGGAAAAACCATGAAAATCGTCATTTTCGGCGCGACAGGAATGGTCGGGCAAGCGGCGTTGAAGCAGGCTTTGGTTTCAGACGACGTGGAAGAAGTGTTGGTGGTCGGGCGTTCCGCGCTGCCTGAGCAACCCAAACTCAAACAACTGATTTTAAAAGATTTCACCGCACCCGATGCTTTGGCGGAAATTCAAGGCTTCGATGCCTGCTTTTTCTGCATCGGCGCGACGGCAAACGGTATGAGCGAGGCGGATTACACGCGTTTTACTTATGATTTCACGCTGGACATCGCCCGCACCTTGGTGGAACGCAATCCGTCCATGCACTTTATTTATATGTCGGGCGCAGGCGCGGACAGCTCGGAAACGGGCAATGTGATGTGGGCGCGGGTGCGCGGCAAAACGGAAAACGCGCTGGCGAAACTGCCGTTTAAAGCCGTCAACAGCTTCCGCCCGATGGTCATCCAACCCATCGGCGTACAATCCAAAACCGCGCTCTACCGCTGGGCGTATTGTGTTATGACCCCGTTCTTCCCGATTATCCACGCGTTCAGCAAAACCTCGCTCACCAGCGTACAACTGGGCAACGCCATGCTCAACGCCGTCCGCACAGGCGATACGCGCAACGTGATTGAGGCGGAGGAGATTCGGAAATTGGCGGGGTAAAGTGTGGTCATTTTTGACGACATTTTTCATGGGCGGGGTATCCGCCCATTTTTTATTTATAGCCAGCCAAAGTCTGGCTATAAAAACCATACGCTATGCGTATGGAGCCAAATAGCTTAAGCGATGAACAGAAAAAATCCTCGCTATATAATGAACAAGGCTGACAACCAAAATTCAACATATAGGAGGATTATCATGGTAAGTAAAACCAATGACGATTCAAGTCTATCACACACAAAATGGAACTGTAAGTATCACATCGTCTTTATTCCGAAGTACAGAAGAAAAGCAATTTATGGAAAGTTAAGAGCTGATATAGGGCAAATATTGAGACAGTTATGTAACTACAAAAATGTTGAGATAATAGAAGCTCATGCAATGCCGGATCATATCCACATGCTCTTAAAAATCCCACCTAAAATATCAGTATCAGGTTTTATGGGTTATCTAAAAGGTAAATCCGCGCTGATGATCTTTGAAAGACACGCTAACCTAAAATATAAGTATGGAAATAGAAACTTTTGGGCAAAAGGTTACTATGTGAGTACAGTGGGTTTAAATACTAAGGTGGTGGAGGAATACATCAGGAATCAAAAAAGGAAGATATGATTCAAGATAATTTATCGAAGAAAGAATATGTGGACCCCTTTAAGGGGTAGTCATAGTGTTATTGTGCAGTTGTCAGTTTTTTTCACATGCCCCTTGAGGGGCATGTGAAGTACTAGGCCCTTATAGGGTTGCCTAAAAACCGCACGTTTCACGTGCGGATTGTTATTTTTGCACAAAACGCAAAACGCTTTCGCTTTTTCCCCTAATTATCATTTCAAACAAAAAGCCTATAATGCCCTCCAACAAGACGACCGCAAAATAACGGTCATATTTTTCAAAAAATTTGCAAAATAAGGATTTCAAAATGGCTAAATTAAACGTACCCAACCTTTCTGTTTTAGGGCAAGACAATAGCAAACTGTTTAACGAAAATGCAGTGGCGAACGGCAAGGCGGAGTTGCCTGTGCATTTGGCGAAGCACAAGGCGTTTTCGCAAGTGTTTCAACAAGATAAATTGACGATTGGCTTGATTGCCCCGTTCAAGGGCTATGCGGACACACCGATTCCGAATGTGGAAGATTTGGGCGATGTGGCGGAGCTGGCGGAGAAATTGGGCTTTGCGGCACTTTGGCTGCGTGATGTGCCGTTTTATGATCCGAATTTTGGTGATGTAGGACAAGGTTTGGATCCGTTCGTCAGCCTCGGTTATTTGGCGGCTCGCACTAACACGATTGCGCTGGGCACGGCCGGCATCGTGTCGCCATTGCGTGAACCGATTCATATTGCCAAAGGTTCGGCAAGCGTGGATGTGCTATCCAATGGACGCTTTATTTTAGGCTTATCCAGCGGTGATCGCCCGGTGGAATATCCTGCGTTCAACAAGGATTTTGGTAATCGCGCGGAACGCTTCCGTGAATCATGGAATTTGATCCGCACGCTCACCGATCCTGCAACATACAATTTCCCAGTGTTTGAAGGCAAGCATTACGGCAATTTAATCGGCAATATTGATGTTACGCCAAAAGTAAAAACCGCATTGCCAATGGTCGCTATCGGGCGGGCGCGTCAAGAATTGGATTGGTTGGCAAATACCGCCGACGGTTGGATTTGGCACGGGGTGAATCCGAAAGACACGAAAAATATTGTGGCGACGCTTGTAGAACTCAATCAGGACAATACATGGCATCCATTCGGCTATGCCAACTTTGTGGAGCTTTCGGAAAATCCGAATGAACCGGCTCGCTTATTCAACAACATTTATTTACGCGGCGGTTCAAAAGGTTTGCTTGAATTCTGGCAAGAACAAAAAGAACAAGGTTTAGCGCATGTTACGGTGAACTTAAAACCGACGGCACGTCCGGCGGCAGACGCACTTCAAGATTTATCGGAAAATGTGTTAGTGAAATTAAATAGTTAGACATTATTATAAAGTAGGTGGACTGTGCTCTACCGAACAAAAAAACATAACGATGGTGGGAGAAAGCTCATCCTAAGGTTCACAAAATGATTAAACAAACGCGGAATAAATTAAAGCAAACTTTTCAACAATTTTTAACTTTATGGGCGAAGGGGCTGCCGACGGATATTTTGGCAGAAAATGTGCAACTGCACAGCTTTTCGGGGCACTTTTGCGGACGAGATGAGGTGTTGGGCGTGCTGGAAAAAGGGCGGGGCGATTTTCAGTTAAAAATTGAAAGTACGAATTTATATGTGGCAGGTTCGGGTGATTCGGCGGTGGTGAGCGGCTATGTGTACGGTGCGCTGGAAAATGTACAACGGCGGTTTACTTTTCACGGCGTCACGGTGCTGAATATGCGTTTTATTGAGCACGAATGGCGCGTTGAACAAATTCGCACTACGCACGCTATTGACGGCGCGATTGCACCTGGACATTGGAAAACAGTACACCTTGTGCATCAAGGCTGGCAACCGAATGAGCCAACATTGCCGATTGTTAGCGAATTGGACAGCCCGTGGGCGTTATATCCACAAAATGAGTTTGCGCCGATACAAGCACAGGAACAGGTGGAAGAACTGTATGCACAGTATGCGTGGGGCTTGGATTTCGGCGATTTTGCTTTGCTTGCGGATGTGTTCGCCGACAATGTGAAAAGCGATTTAACGCCGATGGGTAAGCAACAAGGCAAGCGTGATGTGTATGGACAATTACGGGCGTTCCGTTTTGCGGCAAGTTATTTGTATCACGCCACTCGCCCGTTAGAAACCCGTTTTGAAGGCGATACGGCGGCGGATATGTTACTCGGACGGGTTATTTCTGAGCAAACGCATACCGAAACGGGCGAAGAACTTTACGCCGCGTATTACGACAACCGTTTGGAAAAACAAGCCGACGGCAAATGGCGGTTTACACGGTTTGAGTATCATCCAAAATGGTTTACGCATTCGCCGTAATGAGGATTAAATATGCAGACATTAATTATCAATGCCATGCCTTGTCGCTGTGAAAACTCCATTTCATCGCAGCTTTTGGCGACGCTAACACAACGGCTGCCTGATGCATCAATATTGGATTTATATCAAATGCATGATTTACCAGCGCTAGATACGCAAGGGTTGGGTGTATTTTTCAAAATGCAAAGCGGCACTAAATTAAGTGAAGATGAACGTAAAATTGCGGAAAAACGCACCGCACTTTTGGCGCAGTTTAAAGCGCACAAACGCATTGTGATGCTTTACCCGATGTTTAATTACAACATTCCCGCCAAGCTCAAAGACTATCTCGATAACGTGCTTGTGCCGAGAGAAACGTTTCGCTACAGCGAAGACGGCAAGTTGACAGGACTTTTGAATGACGGACGCGAAGTGCTGTTTATCCAAACCAGCGGTTCAATTTTTTCAGGCAATAGCGAATTTGCCGAGCTAGAATTTGCGCATTTTTATTTAGATGCCATGTTTAAAAAATTGGGTTTTGAAATTCGCCGTTTGGTGCGTGCAGAAGGCAGCGCTATATTGCCGAAAGAAACCGTACTGAAAAAAGCACAGAGGGAAATTGATGCCGTATTGGCGAATTAATGGCAATTCAGCCTCAAAAGTTTCGTATAGTGGCGGATAGCAAACTAGACAACACGGCAGGCTATATTTTCAAGGCTTCTAGCACCATTTCAAATGCCTTGGAATGATAGTGTCGATCGGGGTAATACAGATAAAGCGGATCGTAAGTGATTGCCCATTCAGACAGCAGTTCTTGCATTTCGCCGCTTTTCAACAATTCGATTACGCCGGCTTTAGGCAGCCACGCGATACCCAGACCATCTAAAACCGCTTGAGTTCGTAAACGGCTGTTGGCAGCAAAATGTAATTTAGGATGATAGACTATCATCTGCGCACCTTGGCTGAATTCCCATTCGATAGGTTGATGATCTGCAGACAGCCTTGCGCCAATCAACTGATGTGCGGATAAATCGTTGATTGTTCGAACTGCCGGGCGGTTTGCCAAATAAGCGGGGCTTGCCACTACCGCCATTGACATTGGTTCGGAAATTTTTACCGCAATCATCTGTGGTTGTACGGCATTGCCTAGCCGCACCCCCATATCAAAGCCTTTTTCCACAATATCCACAAAGGTATTTTCTATTTGAAATTCAATATGCAACAACGGATTTGCTAGTAAAAGCGGTTTTAATTTGGGATATAAAACATACTCGGCGACAAATTCACTGGTATTGATACGGATTGTTCCGCCCGCATTGTGTTGAAAATAACCTAAATCCCGCACACTGTTTTGTAGCGTGGCGAACGTTGGGGCGCAGTCGGCAAACAATTTTTCACCTGCGCTGGTAGGTGATAGATTGCGTGTAGTGCGGTTTAATAGACGGACGTTCAGCCGCTTTTCCAAATTGCTGATAGTTTGGCTCAAGGCAGATTTAGATACGCCGAGCTGTTGTGCCGCAAGGGTAAAACTGCCGGCCTGAACCACTTTCACAAAGGCAAATAAATCGTCAAATTTCATTTATTGTTCCGTTTTTCTAAACACTGTTTGCTATTTTAGCCTATTTATCTAAACAGATTAAATCTTTACAATACTTTCATTGTTTTAAGCAAGTATTTTATTAAATCATGGAGTCAAAAATGAAAGAAGTTATTGTATTAGTGGGTTCGGGAGCAATCGGAATTGCCATTGCCCGCCGTGTAGCAGTGGGCAAAGCGTTGGTATTGGCGGATGTGCGTCTGGAAAATGCGGAAAAACAGGCGGCAGAGTTGCGTAACGCCGGGTTTGATGTGCATTGCGTGCAATGCGATATTGCCAGTGAACAGTCGTTGCAGAATCTGGTGCGATTTTCAACCGCACTTGGCGAAATCAAAGGGTTAATCAATACTGCCGGAATGTCGGCATCGCAAGCGAGTGCAGCGCAGATTTTCCAAGTGGATTTGTATGGCAACGCTTTACTTTTGGAGAAATTCCGTGCTGTTATTGCAAAAGGCGGTTCGGCGGTAGTGATCGGTTCGCAATCTTCGCATCGTTTACCTCCGTTATCTACAGAAGAAAACTGTGCTTTGGCAACGCAGCCAGTTGGGAAATTGTTGGAGCTACCGCTTATTAAAAATACCAAAGATGGCTTGACTGCTTACCAAATTTCCAAACGCGGCAATGCGTTGCGCGTGCAAATGGAAGCGGTGGAATGGGGCAAACGCGATGCACGCATTAACTGCATCAGCGCAGGTATTGTGCATACGCCGCTTGCCAACGATGAGCTTAATGGTGTTCACAAAGATTTCTATCGCCAGATGTTAGCCAGTTCCCCTGTTGGGCGCGGCGGCACACCTGATGAAATTGCTAATCTCGCCGAACTATTGATGTCGGAACGCGGCAGTTACATCACGGGTAGCGATATTTTGATTGATGGCGGCGCAACCGCAAAATTTTGGTGGGGCAAGTTGGCATAAATCGGGCGTCATTTCAGCGTGAAAATGCAAATAAAACATTTAACACAGGAAAATAAAATGAAAAGTATTGAGTTAAACAATGGCATATCTATGCCAAGCATCGGTTTCGGTGTGTATCAAGTTAGCCCTGACCAATGCGAACAAGCGGTTTTAAACGCGTTAGACGTGGGATATCGTTTAATTGATACTGCGGCGGCATATCAAAACGAGGTTGAAGTCGGCAGTGCCATTAAACGAAGCGGCATTATCCGCAAAGAAATTTTTTTAACCACTAAATTGTGGCTTTCAGGCAACAGCTACGAAGGGGCAAAAGCCCAGTTTGAACGCAGCTTAAATCGTTTACAAACCGATTATGTGGATTTGTATCTGATTCATCAGCCCGTTGGCGATGTGCACGGCGCGTGGCGGGCAATGGAAGAATTATACAAGGCAGGCAAAATTCGTGCCATTGGTGTGAGCAATTTTCACTCTGACCGCGTAGCGGATTTAGTGGCGTTTAATCAGATTGTGCCGGCGGTAAACCAAATTGAAGTCAATCCATTTTATCAGCGCTTGTATGATGTGCCGTATTTGCGCTCAAAAAGCATTGTGCCGGAAGCGTGGGCGCCTTTTGCGGAAGGGCGCAATGATATTTTCAATCACCCGGCATTAAACCAAATCGCCAAAAAATACGGCAAATCAGTGGTGCAAGTGATTTTACGTTGGCTCAATCAACGTGGCGTTGTGTCGCTTGCCAAATCGGTCAAAATCGAACGCATGCGTGAAAACTTCGCGATTTTTGATTTTGCATTAAACTCCGATGAAATGTTGACGATTAGCGCGTTAGATACCAATCAAAGTGCGTTTTTCTCACACCGAGATCCGAATATTGTTAGTTGGTTGTCGTCAAGAACGTTGGACGTGTAATTTCGGACAGCTTAAAAGTGCGGTGGATTTTAAGATAATTTTCAGTGTAACGTTAAGAAAATTATATAACACTGAAAATCTTAACCGCACTTTTGTCGGTGTTAAGCTAACCAGCCTCTTATTTAGCCGCCACGGTAAAGCGTTGGAACAAATGTGCCGTTTGCTCCGCGTCATCGGCTATCGCAATCGCTAAATCTGCCACGCTAATGCCTGCCGGCGCATTGCCTACCATCAGCAATTCTTCGCCGCCTAAGCGATATTTGCCTGTGCGTTCTTCGCTGTAGCCGCCTGCTGCGCCAAGCAACGCCGGCGGGCTGACAAATGCCCAATTTACATCTCGCCGATCACGCAAGTCATTAAGTAAATTGCGCGCGGCATTCGCGCCGTCAAAAATTTCTTGCGGAAAATCCGGTGTGTCGATCAATTGCAGATTTGGTGCCACATAAAGGCTGCCCGCTCCGCCGACGATGAGTAAATACGGCACGTTCGCCGCTTTCGCCGCCGCGATAATGGCATTTGAACCGCGAGTAAAATCCGCCGCGATATTCGGGTTTGTCCAGCCGGCATTGAACGCATTCACTACCGCATCAAAACCTTGCAGTTTTTCAGCAAAATCCGCCGCTTCCACATCGGTCGCTACCGCGTTAACGTTGTCTACTTTCGCGACTTTGTCGGTATGGCGTGCGAAAGCGGTAACCTTATGCCCGCGACTTGCCAATTCCGCCAGCACGGCACTGCCTACATAACCTGTTGCACCAATTACTGCGATATTTTTCATTTTTTAATTCCTTCCGTTACGTTGATGAATGTTTCAGCATTATTGCTGTTGATGAGGGCATTATACGGAAATAAAAAAAGGGAAAAAGCGCGATTTTGGAATATAATTGTTTCGTATTGAGAAACAATGCGGAGGTAAAAATGGACAAACTTACTGCGATCAAGGTCTTTTTAAGTGTCGCCGAGACAGGCAGTTTCACGGCGAGCGCTGAGGCGTTGGATATTTCCAAGCCGATGATTAGCCGTTATGTCGCGTTAATGGAAGAATGGCTGAACAGCCGTTTGTTTCAGCGTTCCACGCGTAAGGTGTCGCTGACCGAGGCGGGCGAACAAGCAGTTGTTTTTTGCCGAAATATTGCCGCAAGCATTACCGAAATGGAGCAGGAAATGGTGGCGCGCCAAGGCGATTTACGCGGCACCATTCGCCTTACCGGTAATTCGTCTTTCGGCAGCTTGCAACTTGTGCCTGCGATTAACGATTTTCTCGCCAGTTATCCCCGTTTACATATTCAGTTGGATTTAAGTGACAGAATCAGCGATTTGTTCGCCGAACGTTTCGATTTAGCTGTGCGGGTTACCAATCAGCCTGATCCGAATTTGATTGCCCGCAAACTTGCTGATTGCCATTCGTTGCTTGTTGCCAGCCCCGATTATTTGGCAACATTCGGTGTGCCAATGCAACCTGACGATCTGCGGCGGCATCGCTATCTCGCCCATTCCAACGTAAATCGCCGCGCGTGGCATTTTCGCCAAAATGAGCGGGAAATCGTGTTGGAACTTACCAGTCAATTTACCACCAACGACGCCAACGCTCTGCTCGGCAGCGTGCTTAACCACAACGGCATTGCAATGCTGCCGCGTTATATGATTGGCGATTATATCAAAACCGGGCAACTTCAAGCAGTGCTGACCGATTGGCAGCTGCCCGAATTTCAGATTTTTTTAATCTATGCCAGCCGCCATAAGCAACCACTCGCGGTGAAAAAGTTGATTTCGTTTTTGCTGGAACGATTTGCAGGCGCAGATTGGTGATGTTGTTTATCTTTAGACGGTAGGCTGCTTGTTTCCGTTTTCGCCTACTTTGCACAAGCAATCGAAAAATCCGCACCTTGCATTAATTGGTCGCTTAGTCCAGTTAGGGAACAGATTAAAGTGCGGTGTTTTTTTCGTTATTTTATAAATTCTGAATGACAGAAAATTGTTCAGGAATATGCGTTGGCGAGGCGCGTAGCTGTTCGGGCAAACAGGATTGCTGATTTTTAGGAAAACAGGCTAAGTTAAAATCATGTCCGTCAAGGCTTTTCGGTTGGTGAAAATAATTGTCGGCTTGGTAACGAGCAGAAACAAACCAATAGCAGCGATAGTCTAATTGCGCTAAATATTCCAATAATTTTTTTGCTTGGTGCGGATGCGCTTCAATAAATATCACAGGTTGATGTGTTTGAATAGTTTGTTTGGCTCCTTTTAATACGTTTAGATCAAAACCTTCGGCATCAATTTTTAATAAAGCAAGATGAGTTAATTGTTGAATTTCAGGGTGAGAATCAAGGGTAATGATTTGAATTTTCTCTTTATTGATCACGCCTTGGAAATTGCCTTCGGTATTAAAACCTTGGTTGAGTGAGAAAGAGCCGTAATTCCATGGCGTGTTGTAATCGGAGGTGGCGATTTCAATTTGTTCATTTTTATGGCTCACACCTTGTTGGTAAGTATAGACGTGAGAAAGCTGATTGAGCATAAGGTTACTGCATAAAAGCTGGAAAATAATGCGTTGCGGCTCAAAACAAAAAATTTTCCCCTGTGTTGCTTTTTTCGCGATAGGAATGGTGTGCATACCAATATTACTGCCGACTTCAATCACATTGCTTGATTCAGTCAGTATTTTGTGAAAAAACTGTACTTCAATTTCCGACCATTCACCATAAGTTCGCGCGTATTGGCTGATAAAATCCCCTTCCAATAAATGAAAAAGCCCCCATTTCAATTGATGTAATGACAATCGCATAAATTTATCCTTGTGTATTCAAAATAAAGGCAAAGTATACATTGTTTTTTTTTTGTGCAATTTGTTATGATTTTTTGCACAATTTATTGCGCTTTTTGAGGCAATTTAACCATGTAAAGAAAAATCACCGCACTTTAGGGCGGCAAACTATTTCTGAAAGTGCGGTGAATTTTTTTGGGTTATTTTTAAATGGAATCAAATTGTTTTTTCGCTTTACGACGACAATATGGTTACGCGATGTACCCTATTGTCCGGTAGGTGTCACGCGCATGCGCGTGGTATAAATGAAGCTAATATGTCAACCTCACTGATTTAATAACACCATGAAACAACAACGTCTTGCCGTCATGCACAAACTCATGGCGCGCTATGGAGAACAAAACTGGTGGAACGGAGCAAATCCGCTGGCTGATTTGGTGTCAATGATTCTGATTCAGCAAACCACCGCCAACAACGCCCAGAAAGCGCTCAATAATCTGACCGAGCATCTCACTTTGGCGCGCCTGCTTGCCTTATCGCCCGATGAGTTGCAAAGGCGGATTCGACCCGCCGGGTTTTATAAACAGAAAAGCCGTTATATCAAAGGGTTAATTGAATGGCTAGATGCGCACGGTGGTGATTTTACCTGCTTTGAACAGGTTCCGACCGCACAGTTGCGGCAGGATTTGCTCAAGCTCCATGGTGTCGGAGCCGAAACCGCCGATGTGATGCTGCTGTATATTTTCAAACGAAAGGTGTTTGTGGCGGATCAATATGCCCTGCGTCTGTGTCATCGGCTCGGTTTGAGCCGTGCCGAACGCTATGAAACTTTGCGTGCCGAATGGATGCCGTTGATGGCGGAGATTTCCCTCAACACGGCGCAAGAATGGCACGCCGTGATTGACGAACACGGCAAATGCTACCGTAAAAATCCGGATTTGGACGAAAGCTGGTTGTTGGAATAGGCGAGAATGGTAGCGAAAATCTTAGCGCAACAACCGGCGCGGGGATGTGTTCCGCACCGGCGGGCGATATCGCCGCGCTTGCAAACGCGGCGGGAAAGCCGATTTTTATCTTAATGCAAAAATATCCCGCACATTAATCCCGAAAGTTATTAAACTGAAACGGTTGTCCCAATTCGGCGTTTTTGACCAGCTGAATAACCGCTTGCAGATCGTCGCGAGATTTGCCGGTTACTCGAATTTGGTCGCCTTGAATTTGGGTTTGCACCTTAATTTTGGCATCTTTGACAAGTTTGGTGATTTTTTTCGCCATATCCGTTTCAATTCCCTGCTTGAGCTTAATGGCTTTGCTGTAGGTTTTGCCGCTGTGTTCGTATTCTTCGGGAATATCCAGCGAGGCGGAGTCAATACCGCGTTTAATGCAGGCATTGCGTAGAATATCAATGAGCTGTTCCACCTGAAAGTCCGACTCGCTGGCTACAGTGATGGTTTCGCTTTTTTCGTTTAGCTCAATTGAAGAGGGCACATTGCGAAAATCCCAGCGGTTAGCAAGATCGCGGTTTGCGTTTTCTACGGCGTTGCGCACTTCGTGCACGGTGATTTCGGAAACAATATCAAATGACGGCATAAGTTCTCCTAGTGTCGAGTGATTCTGTCGTTAGCACTTAAAATACATAAAAGTGCGCTAAGATCGGCGAAGTTTACCACAATTTGCGCCTGTTGTTGAACTTTCGGCTTAGCATGGAATGCCACGCCCAGATCTGCCTGCGCCATCATGGCTAGATCGTTGGCGCCGTCACCGATAGCAACAGTATGTTCCGGTGCAATGTGGAACTGCTGCGCCAATTGCACCAAGGTGCGGGCTTTATATTGTGCGTCGATCACATCACCTTTTACCTTGCCGGTCAGCCGACCGTCGATAATCTCAAATTGATTGGACACGGCGTAGTCCAGTTGCAGTTTGGTTTTTAAGTGATCGGCAAAATAGGTGAAGCCACCTGAGGCAATGGCGATCTTCCAGCCATGCTGTTGTAAATGCCGCACGGTTTCTGTTAAACCGGGCATCAGCGGCAGGCTTTCGCGCACTTGCTGTAAAATGGTTTCCGGTGCGCCTTGCAGCGTCGCAACTCGACGGCGCAGGCTTTGTTCAAAATCCAGTTCCCCGCGCATGGCGCGTTCGGTGATTTCCGCCACCAGTTCGCCGCTACCCGCCAGTTTTGCGATTTCATCAATACATTCGATTTGGATCGCAGTAGAATCCATATCCATAACCAATAAGCCGGGCTGTTGTAAACGAGCGTGAAAATCCAGTCGAGCGATGTCCAACTCCAGCTGACGGGCGTATTCCGTCCATTGCGCGCGCCATTCGCCTTGCAGCAGCACGACAGTGTTATTCAGCACATTCCAGCAATCAAAAAGGATAAAATTTTCACCGCACTTTGCTTGAAATCGGAGCAATTCGGTCAGGTTGAGCCTGCCAGCGTAAAGAATAAACGCGTGGTCGCCGGTGACGGCGCCATGCTGGTTTAACAGTGCGGTGGGAAAACGGGTATAATATTGCCTGATCGAGGCGAGATTTTGTGTTTGCATAAAAAATCCTGTAAATTATCAGCGTTGCCGTAATTCTAGCTTATTTACCGATCCTTGGGGAAGATAACTTGCATATCATAAAAGAAAAAGTGGTTAAAACCAGTATGATAATCACGATTATCCTGCTTTGTGTAGCGGTTATGGCGGTGATTTTATTCGGCGTCAAGCAGTTTAAAATCGGTTCGCAGTTAGCCAGTATCAATCAAGTGGCGAATTTGTCTCATTTGTTAGTGCGCCAGCAGGCGAATCTGTTTTCTATGCTATTGGTGAATAATGCCAAACCAGAGCGGTTAACGGAAAATCTGGATAATTTCGCCAAAGAGGCGTTTGTCCTGGACGCTTCCGTTTACGGCAGCGACGGTAAATTGCTGGCGCAAAGCACTGATTCGCAGGGGCTGCGCACTCAGTTGGGGCTGGGCGACGCGCAACAGAAAGACATCGGCACTCAGCAGATTGTCGAACCGATTTATTCACCGAACGGAATTGAAGGTTTTTTACGCATTACTTTCGATACGAAATATGGGCAGACCACCCAAAATAAAATCAATCGGATTTTTCATCAGCTTTACGGCGAATTGATCGTGGTTTTTCTGGCGGGCGTTTTAGCCGCCAGTTCGGTGCATTATTTTCTCAGCCATTATCGGCGCGCACACCGCCGGGTACAGGAAGTGAAACCGGCGGTTAAACCGTCGAGGTCAAGTCGCGGCAGCCTGAATTTTCATCGGCGCCGTAAGCGTTTTGCCAAATAGCGCACCGTATTAGCTGGTAACATATTCAAAGCAAGAAAAAACCGCACTTAACAAAGTGCGGTTTTATGTTATTCTGAATCCAAAAAACGATTACGCTAATTTTTTGATTTGTGCAGACAATTTAGATTTGTGATTTGCCGCTTTGTTGGCGTGGATTAAACCTTTAGACGCCATGCGATCGACCACTTTTTGCATTTCGACGAATGCGGCTTCCGCTGTTGCTTTTTCACCTGCTGCGACTGCTGCGTAAACTTTTTTGATGTAAGTACGCATCATTGAGCGCTGACTTGCATTGTGCTGACGGCGTTTTTCTGACTGAACCGCACGTTTTTTAGCTGACTTGATATTAGCCAAGGTCAAACTCCTGAAAATTTCTGTTAGTTTATGGAATAAAAATAAAGGCGTAAAATATGCCTTTTTTCTATACAATTGTCAATAAACAATTGGCAAAATTTAGTTTGAGGATTCGGTGAGACACTACCGAAAGTCAGCATCGTTATCTGAAAATGCGCTTTCTTTAGCCCACCTAAACGATGTGGGGCGAATTTTAACAGTTTTTTCCCCGGGAATATAGCGTAAAAATAAAATTTCTATACAATTAAGCCAAAATTTCTGCCAAAGAGTGAATTATTTTGACTAAACGATTATTACGATCCGGTGTGATCGTCAGTGCAATGACCCTGCTGTCGCGCGTGTTAGGGCTGGTGCGCGATGTGATCACCGCTCAGCTTATCGGGGCGGGCGTGGCGGCGGATGTGTTTTTATTTGCCAACCGAATTCCGAATTTTTTGCGTCGGTTGTTTGCCGAGGGCGCATTTTCACAAGCTTTTGTGCCAGTGCTGGCAGAGTATCAGCAATCCGGCGATATGGACAAAACTCGCGCATTTATTGCCAAGGTTTCCGGTACGCTCGGCGGCTTGGTCACTGTCGTCACGCTGCTTGCGATGATTTTTTCGCCGCTGGTGGCTGCGGTGTTCGGCACCGGCTGGTTTATGGATTGGCTGCATGACGGACCGAATGCGGTGAAATTTGAACAGGCATCGCTGCTGCTGAAAATCACCTTTCCATATTTATGGTTTATCACTTTTGTCGCGCTGTCCGGCGCCATTTTGAATACCTTGGGGCGCTTTGGCGTGATGTCTTTCTCTCCGGTGCTGTTGAATATCGCGATGATTGGCACCGCACTTTTTCTCGCGCCCCGTGTCAGCAGTCCGGATTTGGCATTGGCTATCGGGATTTTTATCGGCGGGCTGCTGCAATTTTTTTTTCAGATCCCGTTTCTAAAACGCGCCGGGCTGTTGGTGCGACCTCAATGGGCGTGGAACGATGCGGGCGTGAAGAAAATCCGCACCCTGATGATTCCCGCCTTATTCGGGGTGTCGGTCAGCCAGATCAACTTATTGCTGGATACGTTTATCGCCAGTTTTCTGATGACCGGCTCGATCAGCTGGCTATATTATTCCGACCGCCTGCTTGAATTTCCGCTCGGGTTATTCGGTATTGCGATTTCCACCGTGATTTTGCCGACGCTAGCGCGTCATCATGTTAACCGTAGCGACGATGCACAACGCAGCGCGGCGGATTTTCGCATGACGATGGATTGGGGCGTGCGCATGATTTTATTGCTCGGCGTGCCGGCGATGATCGGCATTGCGGTATTGGCGCAGCCGATGCTGCTGGTGCTGTTTATGCGCGGGCAGTTTATGCTGTATGACGTGCAAGCGGCGTCTTATTCTTTGTGGGCGTTTAATGCGGGGCTGTTGAGCTTTATGCTGATTAAGATTTTAGCTAACGGTTATTATGCGCGACAGGATACCAAAACGCCGGTGAAAATCGGTATTATCGCGATGCTCAGCAATATGGCGTTTAATCTGCTGGCGATTCCGTTCAGTTATGTGGGGCTGGCGATGGCGTCGGCGATGTCGGCAAGTTTGAATGCTTATTTGTTATACCGCGGGTTGGCGACAACCGATGTTTATCGCATTAGCCGACAAAGTGCGGTGTTTTTTTTGAAAGTTTTGCTTGCGGCGGCGGTGATGGGCGGCGTGGTGTGGCATTACAGCCCGGCATTGGACAGCTGGCAGGCAATGTCATTTTTACAGCGGGTGCACTGGCTGTTTTGGCTTATTGGCTGTGCCGCGCTGATTTACGCGGCGATGCTGCTGCTGCTTGGCGTGCGCAAAAACGATTTGGTTTCCGGCGGATAATATGCGGATATGGGAGCGCCTATTATCCGTGGAAATGTCAGTGTTGTGCTAATTCGTAAGGTAACGGATAAAGGTTGAGCGCGGTTGCGTTGTGCGCCAGTCGAAATGCCGTCTCTGGTGGTGTTTGGTGGTTTAACACTGCCTGCAACCATAAAACGCCGTTAAAATTGACCGCACTTAGAATAAATCCGGTTTTGCGCCAGCCGTTTTCCAGTTGCATTTCAATTTCTTCTCCGATCTCGGGCGTGCTGTCCGTCAGCGCGCGGAAGGTAAACATTGCTCGTTTATTGGCGCCGCGGTATTTGGCGCGGGCAACCGTTTCCTGACCGATATAACAGCCTTTGGTAAAGGAGATCGCCTGTTCCAGCAGCTGTAGATTCAGCGCTTGTGGAATGAACTGATTTTGAACCGGCGGGCTGAACAGCGGGATGCCGGCTTGGATATCCGCCACATCCCAGTATTCGGCGGGGGCGTCGTATTCGATATTATCGGCGGCAGGCTGCAACAGCAGATAGCGTGTCGGCTGCTGCGGCAGGGCGAGGCTGATTTGCGCAGAAATCGCATCGTATTGCCGAACGGCATCTTCTCCGGCGATACCCACAATCCGCCAGTCTAATTGGCTAAAGGTGATGTTGGAGAACACCGCATATTTTTTTAAATGCGCCAGCGTGCTTGCCAGCAGCGATTTGTTTACTAACAGATAAAATTGCTGCCCGCCGGTACGGATCAAGCGAAACAGCGAATGCATTTTGCCTTTCGGATCACAGTGTGCGGTTAGGGTGGATTGCCCGTTTGTCAGCTTGCTGACATCGCAAGTCAGCTGTCCTTGTAGAAATTTTTCCGCATCGGCGCCCTGTGCACAGATTAAGCCGTATTGTGTCAGATTGATCAGCATGCTGCACTCCTATTCCAGATTTTGAATTTGCTCACGCATTTGTTCGATCAAAACTTTCAGTTCCACGGCGGAATTGGTCACCTCGGCATTGATGGATTTTGAGGCGAGCGTATTACTTTCGCGGTTTAATTCCTGCATCATAAAATCCAATTTACGCCCGACCGCACCGCCTTTGTGCAAAATCGCGCGGGTTTCTTTCACGTGCAGTTGCAGACGATCCAACTCTTCCGCCACATCGATACGCTGTGCCAGCAGCACCATTTCCTGCTCCAGTCGCTGCGGATCCGGTTGCAAACTGAGTTCGTCAAAGCGTTGTAGAAGGCGTTCGCGCTGCCACTGTAGAATATCCGGCATGGCGGCGCGTACCCGCTCCGCTTCGACGGAAATTGCATCAAGACGTTGTTCAAGCAGCGCTTTTAGCTTTTCGCCTTCGCGCGCGCGCATTGCAATAAAATCCTTGAGCAACACATCAAAGCCGGCGAGCAACTCCTGGCTGATCGCATCCAGATCCTGTTCCGGCGCTTCCACCACGCCCGGATAACGCAGCACATCGGTCAGGCTAAGTTCGCCTTCACCGGCTTGTTGTTTCAGCCATTGCAACGACTGAATTACCTGACCGGCAAGCGCCTTGTTCAGCGTTAGTTCGCGCGTCGTTTGTTGTTTTTGCTCAAGGCGTAGGCTACATTCGATTTTGCCGCGGGTCAGATTGCGGCGCAGTTTTTCGCGCAGGCTGTTTTCCAGCGCGCGGAACGGTTCCGGCAGGCGGAAGAAGTTTTCCAGATAGCGTTGATTCACCGAACGGATTTCCCATACGGCGTCGCCCCAGTCCTGTTTCATTTCACGACGGGCGAAGGCGGTCATACTGTAAATCATAATCTTATCCTTAATTTGTTGTTTGGCGCTGATTTGGGCGTCGGGATTTGCCTGTGAATGGCGTTTTCTGTTAGTCGGATAACGTGAAAAAGCATAAATTTTTCATGTGATTATCATAAAGCCGAGGCAACTTTGACGACATTATTGACAATCTCGCCGTGAGTGGGACTATTTTACCTTTAAATTTCGTTTATGTCAGTTTGCGTGTTAAAATGACCGCACTTTTATCAGCAAAAATGAAGGAATTTTTAATGCGTCCGAATGAACGAGCTTTTAATCAACCCCGTCCAATTCATATCACCCGTCACTATACTAAACACGCCGAAGGATCGGTGCTGGTGGAATTCGGCGAAACCAAAGTGATTTGCACCGCGACGGTTGAAGATACGGTGCCGCGTTTTCTGAAAGGGCAAAATCAGGGCTGGGTGACGGCGGAATACGGTATGCTGCCGCGTTCGACTCACAGTCGTATGCCGCGTGAAGCGGCAAAAGGCAAACAGGGCGGGCGGACGATGGAAATTCAGCGCTTGATCGCCCGTTCGTTAAGAGCAATGGTGGATCTGAACGCGCTCGGTGAGCGTTCAATTACGCTGGATTGTGATGTGATTCAGGCCGACGGCGGCACTCGCACCGCATCGATTACCGGCGCCTGCGTGGCGTTAGTTGATGCGATTAACGGTTTGCTGGCGAACGGCACGCTGAAAACCAATCCGCTGAAAGGACTGGTGGCGGCAATTTCGGTCGGCATTGTCAACGGCGAAGCGGTGTGCGATTTGGAATATGTGGAAGACAGCGCGGCGGAAACGGATATGAATGTGGTGATGACTGACGACGGTCGGTTGATTGAAGTGCAGGGTACGGCAGAAGGGGAGCCGTTCAGCCATGATGAATTGCTGCGGTTACTTGATTTAGCCAAACAAGGCTGCGATGCGATTTTCAGCGCGCAGCGTCAGGCGTTGGCGGAGTAAATTATCATGCAAGATTATAAAAAGGAATTTATTCACTTCGCTTTAAGTCGTAACGTATTAAAATTTGGTGAATTTACCCTGAAATCTGGCAGAGTCAGTCCGTATTTCTTTAATGCCGGATTATTTAATACTGGTGCAGATCTTGCCTGTCTGGGGCGCTTTTATGCAGCTGCCATTCAGGCGGCAGGGTTGCAGTATGACGTGATTTTCGGCCCTGCCTATAAGGGCATTCCTATCGGTACCACGGTGTCGGTGGCGTTGTTCGACCAGTATCAGTTGGATAAACCGGTATGCTTTAACCGCAAAGAGGCGAAGGATCACGGCGAAGGCGGCAACTTGATCGGCAGTCCGTTGCAGGGACGAGTGTTGCTGGTGGACGATGTCATCACCGCCGGTACGGCGATTCGTGAGGCGATGGATCTCATTGCGGCAAACCATGCGCAGCTCAGCGCGGTGGTGATTGCGTTAAATCGCAAAGAACGCGGCAAAGGTGAACTTTCCGCCATTCAGGAAGTCGAACGTGATTATCATTGTCAGGTGCTGTCGATCATCGATTTGGACGATTTGATGTGTTTTATTGAGCAGGACGAGCGCTATCGTCAGCATTTACCGGCGTTACGCGCTTATCGCGAGCGTTACGGTGTGAAATAAGATGAAATAAAAAGTGCGGTGTTTTTTCACGCCGTTTCGGCAACGGCTGCGCTATAGTCGCAATGAGACCGAAATCGCGGAAAAATCGACCGCACTTTCTATCTAACGGAGCAATCAATGAATTTTATCGGGAAATTACTGGGATTTATTATCGGCTGGCGATTTGGCGGTTTATTCGGTGCCATTGCCGGCGTTATTTTGGGCCATATTGCGGATAAAAAACTGTATGAACTCGGCAGCGTGAATTCAAGTTTTTTCAACCATAAACTGACGCGGCAGTCGTTATTTATGCAGACGACTTTTGCGGTATTAGGACATTTAAGCAAAGCCAAAGGACGAGTCACAGAAGATGATATTGCGCTCGCCAGCAACTTAATGCAGCAGATGAATCTGGATGATGCCGGACGCAAACTGGCGCAGGAAGCGTTTAATCGCGGTAAAGAGGCAGGATTCCCGATTCGTCAGGTGATTCGTGAGTTTCGTCTGGGCTGTGGACAACGCGCGGATTTGCTCAGAATGTTTTTATCGGTGCAGGTTAAAGCGGCGTTTGCCGATGATCACCTGCACGAGAATGAAAAAGAGGTGCTGTATGTGGTGGCGGAAGAACTGGGACTGTCGCGTTTCCAGTTTGAACAACTGCTGATGGCGGAAATGGCGGCGCGTCATTTCAGTCGTAACGGCGGATTTTATTACGAACAACGCAGCAGTTCGCAGCAAGGCGGTTATAGTCAGGGCGATTATCGTCAACAACGTGGTTATCAACAGCCGCACAGCAGCGGTCCGACGCTGGATGACGCCTATAAAGTGCTGGGCGTATCTGCCAGCGATGATCGCAATACGGTAAAACGCGCGTACCGCCGTTTGATGAATGAAAATCACCCGGATAAGCTGGTGGCAAAAGGTTTACCGAAAGAAATGTTGGAAATGGCGAAGGAAAAAGCCCAGCAGATTCAGGCGGCATACGATTTAATCTGTAAAGCGAAAGGCTGGAAATAATGCTGAAACGAGCTGATGGGTTTCCGCTTGCGCTGGCGTTTGTTATTAGCGCGTTGATCATCTGGTCTGGCATTGCGCCTTTTTCCCGCTCGGTCTGGTATGCGGAAATTCTACCGATTATTGCGGTGTTCGCCGTGTTAGTTTTAACTTACCGCTCTTTTCAATTCAGTCGCACCGCTTATGCGCTGATGTCCTTATGGCTGATTATGCACAGTATCGGCGCGCATTATACCTTTGAACGCGTGCCGTTTGGTTGGGCAAACGATATGCTGACGCCTTGGTTGGGTGAGGCGCGCAATCATTTTGATCGGGTGGCGCATTATGTTATCGGCTTTTACAGCTTTGCCTGTGCTGAATTTTTATTGCGCCGCAAACTGACCGGGTCGATTATCGCCGGTCTGTTTTCGCTGTTTCTGATTATGTCCGTCGCCGCCGCCTACGAATTAATCGAATGGCAATATGCCGTGCTTGCGGGTGGCGACGAGGGAATTGCGTTTCTCGGTTCGCAGGGCGATCCGTGGGATGCGCAGAAAGATATGCTCGCCGATACGCTAGGTGCGATTACTGCGCTGGCGCTTTTTTATCTGATTCGTCCTGATCAATCGGTCTGATGCTGATGCGTGTGATATTAGCGCCGATGCAGGGCGTATTGGATCCCTTGGTTCGTCAGCTGTTGACGGATGTCAATGATTATGATCTCTGCATTTCCGAATTCGTCCGCGTGGTGGACCAATTATTGCCGGAGAAAGTGTTTTATCGTTTATGCCCGGAATTATTATGCGGCGGTAAAACGCCGTCTGGCACGCCGCTGCGCGTTCAGCTGCTTGGGCAGCATCCGCATTGGCTGGCGGAAAATGCGCGACGTGCGGTTGCGCTCGGATCATGGGGCGTAGATCTGAATTGCGGTTGTCCGTCAAAAACAGTAAACGGCAGTCACGGCGGGGCGGCGTTATTAAAACAGCCGGAGTTGATTTATCAAGCGACCCGCGCCATTCGCCAGGCGCTGCCAGCAAGTCAGCCGGTAAACGTTAAAGTGCGCCTCGGTTGGGCGCATGACGGCGCAGCCTTTGAGATCGCCGATGCAGTACAACAGGGCGGTGCAACGGAAATCGCCATTCACGGGCGTACCAAAACCGACGGTTATCGCGCCGAGCGGATTAATTGGGCGAAAATCGGCGAAGTGCGCCGTCAATTGTCCATTCCGGTGATCGCCAACGGCGAAATCTGGAATCGGCAAGATGCGGAAGCCTGCATGGCGCAAACCGGTTGCGTTGATGTGATGGTCGGACGCGGCGCGTTAACCCTGCCAAATTTGAGTCGGGTTATTAAAGCTCAGCAGGAAAAACTGGACTGGCAAACCGGCGTGATGCCGCTATTGCGCCGTTATGCCGATATGTATAATCCTTATGACAGCGGTTTTTATCATGTGGCGCGGATTAAACAATGGTTGCGCTATTTAAATGCGGCATATTCTGAGGCAGACGCCTTATTTGAACGGATTAAAACCTGTTCGCAGGCGGAGGAATTGCGCGAAAGATTGTATCAGGTGGTAACGGAATGAAATATCAATGGATTTTTTTTGATGCGGATGAAACGCTATTTTCCTTCGACGGCTTTGTCGGCTTAAAACGCATGTTCACCGATTATGGGGTGGATTTTCAACAGACGGATTTTGACGAATTTCAGCAGCTGAATAAACCGCTGTGGGTGCAATATCAAAACGCTGAAATCAGCGCGCAGCAGTTGCAAACCACCCGTTTTGAGCAGTGGGGAAAGCGGCTCGGAAAACCAGCGGCGGAGTTAAACCGCGCGTATTTGTTGTCAATGGCTGATATTTGCCGTCCGTTGGAGGGCGTGCGAGAAACTCTGCAAGCATTAAGCCAGCATGCAAAGCTGGCGATTATTACCAACGGTTTTACCTTGATGCAGCAGCTGCGGCTACAGAACACCGGTTTGCAGGATTGCTTTGAATTTATTACCGTGTCGGAAGAAGTGGGCATTGCCAAACCTGACGCGCGGATTTTTGCGCATAGCTTGCAGCGGGCGCAGATCAAGGATAAACGCGAAGTGCTGATGGTCGGCGATACCCTGCAATCGGATATTCAGGGCGGAATTAACGCTGGGCTGGATACATGCTGGCTGGCGCACCATCGGCACAATGATACGGACATCATGCCTTCTTATACGGTTAATCGGTTTGCCGAGCTGGCGGATGTGGTGAACGCATAGTGATAAAAAAGTGCGGTGTAATTTTGCTGCGTTTTCGAGGCGAAATATTCGGCAAATCCGACCGCACTTTTATCTGCTCACTTATTTAATCGATACCCAAGACTTTGCGCCCGTTGATGCTGGCGATATTGATCATTGCATCGAGATCGGGAAAGCGGCAGCCGGCGGCAAGTAGGCTTAATTCCTGCCACATATCACCTTCGCACAGCGGCACCATGTAATCGCAGATATTATCGGTGCCGATGGCCACGGTAATGCCTTCCGGGATCATTTCGTCCGCTGGCGTCAGCGCATTGTGGAATGGCATCAGATCTTCTTTGCGGTTGCTGTCAATCCACGCCATCGGGCAGGCGATGATCATCATTTGCGCCTGACGCATTTTTTCATACAGTTTATAGCGGTATTCTTTGGAATGCGCGCCGATTGAAATACCGTGAATGGCGACAACTCGCCCCTGCATGCCGTGTTCAATGGTTTTATCGCATAACTGTTCGGTTTCTTTTTCGCGCGGCGTATTGAATTGATCCACATGCACATGGCACATAATGCCGAGGGATTTGGCTTTGTCCAGCAGAATATCCATGGCTTCCAGCCCGCGTCCATAATCCAGCTCATCACGGTAAGGCAGCCCGCCTATCATATCCACCATTTCCGAACCGATATCGAACCATTTTCTTGCGGTCGATTCAATCACGCCTTTAAGCGTCTGGTTGGCGAATTTCAGTGTGATGTCGTGCTTATATACTTCGCGAGCTTTGTGGGCGGCGATAATCGCGCGGTCTTCACAGATAGGATCAATATCCACAAACGTGCCGAATGCGGTGACACCCTGGGCGATCATCAGTTCGATCGCTTGACAGAAACGGGCATAATAATCATCCACCGATGAAGTGCGTTTGACCTCGTCCACCAGATCCCATTTTTGTTGCAAATTGCTGCTGTGATAGATGCCGATTTTTTCCGGAGTCATGGTAAATGCGCGATCAGCGTGCGCATGGGAATTCACCCAGCCGCCTTTTTTGATGATTTCATCTCTGATGTAGGTTTTAAAGCTACGAACATGGTTTTTCATAATTACTCCGTGACGATATAAGCGATAACAGGCGGACAGCGGCTGAAGATATAAAAAAATCCCACATGCAAGGGGATTTGTTATTAAGTGAAAAGAGAATTGCGTTCAATGCGTTTTGGCGTGCATTGAGTAAGTCGATTGCAATGTTATGAAAAATTCTCGGATTTTTAATTAATAACATTATATCCAGTCCTGATATAAGGGTACGGACCTGACGGACGAACCCCGGATACTCGGGCGATAGTATAAGGGGTTCGATATTAAAAATATAATCGGTTCTAACTATCGGTCGCGCATTAAATCGGAACTATTTATCAAAGAACTCACCTTCCCGGGTAAAAACATCCAAAAACAGTCCGAGCGGCGGTGATGCCGACGAGGCTTTTTGATAAGTGCGGTCAAATTTTTGATAGTTTCCGCGCCGATCAATCTGGTATTGCGTGCCGTCCGGCATAATCACCACCGTCCAGCGGTAGTTACCCGCCTGCACCCAATCGCGGCTGGAGGACGGCTCGAACAGATCTTTTCCTTGTGCATAATCGGAAATCGGATTGTTCGCCTTAAACAGGTGTTTCATTAGTGCCGGAAGCACGTCGGTGTGGGTGGTTAAGCGAGTGATTTTCCCCGGCGCCAATCCTTTCCAGTGCACGATCATCGGCACTTGAATTTCATCGCGAGCGAAATAGTGCGTTTGCTGCTTTTCATCCAGCTGATTGAAATGATAACCGTGTTCCGCCGTAATCATCACCAGCGTGTTGTCAAGGTTGAGCGTATTCAGCACTTCGTCCAGCTGCGAATCCAGTTGGCCCAAGGCTTGGTCATAAGCGGTTGAGCTTAGCCCCTGCGGCAACGCCAGAGTTAAATAGGCGAAGAACGGTGTATTGCGCTGGGTGATCTGTTCGTGCCATTGGATAAACTGTTTGGCGGCGCTGCGGTTATCGGTTTTTTTCTTCGCCAGCCGGCTTTCGGCAAACAATGCCTGACGGAATAAGCTGGCTTTGAAGCCGTCGGATGAGAACAAGCCAAGGCTGTAGCCGCTGTGTTTGTCACGTAATTGTTCGATCAGCACGGATTCGGTTTTATTGCTGAGCAGACTGTCGGTATAGTTGGCGTTCAAACCGTAAAATAAGCCGGTCAGCCCGGTATTGTTGTTATTGCCGGTGCTGTAATGATTGGTATATTCGGTGGACTGCCCGGCGAAAGCGTGCAATTTAGGCATATTTTCGGCGTTGACGGCATCGTAGCGCAGACCGGATACGGTGATCAGCAGAATATTGCTTTTGGCGTGATTTTCGCTGAATGTCAATGCCCGTTTCGGGTAGTTGATTTTCGGCGCTTCCGGGCGACCTTCCTGCTCCAGCGTCTGACTGTATTGGGCTTTATCCAGCAAGCCGTGTTTTTCCAGAAAGGAACGTGCCGTCATCGGGTAAGAAACCGGGAAATTGGATTTCTGCATGGTAATCGGGCGGTAAATGTAGGCGTCCGCCCAAGCATAAATTAAATGGGTAGCGGTAAAAGTGCAGATAAAAAAGAAGCCGACGCCTTTCAGCCATTTCTGTCGTTCCAAACTGCGCAGCTTTTCCCATGACCAACGAGAAAACAGCATTTGCGCCAGCAAAATAATCGGCATCGGGGCAAAGAAAATCTGCCATGTTCGCGACAGTTCACCGTTTTCCGGATTGACTAACAGATTCCAGACCACGGAGGAAAGGTGCAGGTTAAAGCGCGAGAAAACTTCCGTATCAAGCAGTAGAAAGGTGATGCCGAGCGTGGACAGAATAACAGTCAGTCCACGAAAAGTGCGGTGGTTTTTAATGATAAAACTTAACGGAAACACCACCAGCAGATAGACGGCGAACACGATAAAACTGAAATGACCGAGCAGGCTGATAAAAAAATAAAGTTTGCCGAACAGGGTATCCGGCCAGTCGATGATAAACGCGTAGCGCGAGCCTATCACAATTGCCCATAAGATATTAAAAAACACAAACCAATGCCCCCAAGAAATCTTGCGGGAGGTTTCTTCGCGGTATTGTTTGCCGTTTTTAATCCATAACATAGTGTTTATTTGTCGCTTTTGACTGAATTCAGCAATGCCTCGGAAAAGGCTTGTGCCAGCGCGGTACGTTGCTGAGTGCCGACACTGCTGCGCAGTAAATTGGTGACCATGTTACCGAGTACCACCAACGACAGTTCGACCGGCGCTTGATGTTTTTCGAGTACGCCGATCATATCCTGTAAGATTGCATCGACTTGTTTATCTTGATATTTTGACTGTTTTGCCATTCTGAAACCTGAGTGTCGCGGCGGAGAGAAAATCAGCGGTTATTCGGTTCAAATGATAATCGGTTTTTTTCTCTCAAGAATAATTTCGTATATGCTAGCATATTTTTCATTAAAGTGCGGTTATAATATCGCGCAAATTTATTGTTATACACAGCGGATTAAAACATGACTATCAGCGTTAATCAAATCGTATTGCATCAATTAGTTAAGGCGACGACGGAAGATGAAAATACCGGGTTAAGCCTTCAGCTGCGGGAAGCGTTGCTGCCGGTAACTGCGGAGGCAGAACAGATGATGTTGCAACTGCATCAGGGTTATCAGAATAAAGCGAAAGGATATGGCGTATTTCAGGCGGCGTCGAATTTTGCTCAGATACTCAATCGGCTGCTGGAAGGGGAAACCGATTTTTTATCTTTTAGCCAGCAGGCGGCATCCTTACTGGCGGCGGAATTGGGCAAATACGCCTTTGCTGATAGCGGCACGCTGATTTTATGCCGTTATAATTTTTTAGCCACCGATTACCTGTTTATTGCGCTGTTGGACAGCCGCGCCAGTATGCTGGTGGATGAACGATTGGAAATTCACCGTACTCAATATCTTGACATCACGCAATTCGATATTGCTGGGCGGATTAATCTGACTGATTTGCAAACCGATGCCGATTCCAACCGTTATCTGACTTTTATTAAGGGCCGGGTCGGACGTAAGATCGGCGATTTCTTTATGGATTTTCTCGGCGCCGACGAAGGGCTGAATCCGCAGGTGCAGAATCAATGCCTGTTGCAAGCGGTCAGTGATTATTGCCGGCAGGGCGAGTTGAACGCCGAGCAGTCGCAGGCGGTGAAAAAGCAAGTATTTGACTATTGTAAAGGTCAGCTGAATGACGGGGAGGAAATTGAGTTGACGGAACTTTCCGCCAATATTCCGACTCTAAAAGACCGGCCTTTTGCCGATTTTGCCGCTGAACAGGATTACGGGCTGGAAGCCAGCATTCCGCCGCTGCGCGCGACGCTGAAAAGCCTGACTAAATTTTCTGGTTCCGGCAAAGGGGTGACAATCAGTTTCGATGCGGAATTAATCGATCACCGAATCTTCTGGGATGAGGCGTCCGATACCTTAACAATCAAAGGGTTACCGCCTAATTTGCGTGATCAGCTAGAGCGCCGGCTGAAACCGCAGAATTAATTTGGCAATCCGATTAACTTTAGGTATTATCAACCATTGTTTGCAGACTATAAAAAGGTAAAAATATGCAATTGAAATCCGTTAT
This sequence comes from Necropsobacter massiliensis, assembly GCF_000827595.2. Classification (GTDB taxonomy): domain Bacteria; phylum Pseudomonadota; class Gammaproteobacteria; order Enterobacterales; family Pasteurellaceae; genus Necropsobacter; species Necropsobacter massiliensis. The sequence goes on from NZ_LN776189.1 coordinate 99,300, forward strand.
TCCTGCGCTGGTATTGGCATTAAGCCTAACTGCGTGTTCTGCCGTGAATAAAATCGTTTACCGTATTGATGTGCCGCAAGGCAATTATTTGGAGGCCGCCACGGTCGCGCAGGTTAAACCGGGAATGAACGCGCAACAGGTGCAGTATCTGCTTGGTACGCCGGTATTGATCGACCCTTACAGCAATAATACTTGGTATTATGTTTTTCTGATGCAGAAAGCTTACGCCGCGCCAGATCAACATACCTTTATCGTTAATTTCGATCGCAACGGCATTGTTACCGCAGTAGATCTGGATAAGCCACTGCCGGACGAGGCGAAACCGGAAATCAATAATGCCGTTATTACTACGGCGGATGCGCAGAGCAAAAGCTGGTGGCAGTTCTGGAAATAACCTGATTTATGTAAGGCAGTATCAATTGCTGTGCTTTGAGACGGCTAATGACTATAAGGAAATCTGATTATGGCCAAGCTTTTATTAGTTGATGACGATGTTGAACTTGTTGAACTGCTGGCAGAATTGCTCAAGCTGGAAGGATTTGAGGTCGAAGTGGCGAATAATGGGCAGCAGGCGTTAGATAAACTGGATGCCAGCTATGATTTAGTACTGCTTGATGTCATGATGCCAGTATTGAACGGTATTGAAACTTTAAAACAGATTCGGCGTAAGTTTAGCGTGCCGGTAATGATGCTGACCGCCCGCGGCGAGGAAATTGATCGCGTACTAGGGCTGGAGCTCGGTGCCGATGATTATCTGCCGAAACCCTTTAACGACAGAGAACTGGTTGCTCGCATTAAAGCGATTTTACGTCGTACTGTCGTTCCGCAGGGCGAGAGGGAGACGCATAAAGCGCAAGATGAGAACGGCTCGTTTGAATTTTGTAATCTGACGTTATATCCGGGACGCCAACAGGTGCTGTTTAACGGTCAGGATTTGGAATTGACAGGAACTGAGTTCGCATTATTGCAGATTCTGATTTCCAATCCGGGGCGGATACTTTCGCGTGAATATCTCAGTGTGGAAGTGTTGGGAAAACCGTTGACACCTTTTGATCGCGCCATTGATATGCACATGTCCAATCTGCGTAAGAAGTTACCGCCGAGAAACGATGATACCTCTTGGTTTAAAACTTTGCGCGGTAGAGGTTATTTATTGGTAGCGGAAAAATAATAACTTAAAATGTAAATAATATGTTTTATCTATGAAATTAAGTAAAATTTCGTTTTTTAATACGCTTTCTTTACGTATTTTCGCCTTGTTTTGGCTGTCTTTTTTAATTCTATTCGGGCTGGCGTTTTCCCTGCCGTATTTCGACGCACGTCTTTATTCCGAGTTGAATAACAATGAAGTGGCAGCCTATCACCGCGAAATTTCTTCCGTTATCCGCAATAACCATCTTTCTCATATTTTATCCGGCGCGCCGATTTTTCCGACGGATAAATTCGACGGCGTACATCCGGTTTTAGTCAACCCGAACGGGGATATTATCGGCGCTCGCAAAGAAGAAACCGCACCTCTCCAGCAATTTATTTATCATGCCAAAAATCCGCTGCAACCGTTAAAGAAAAGTTTTTATGATCTGCAAATCGCCGGTCCTTTTGTGGTGTATGTGAATACTTCGGATGAGGAAGTGTCTTATACCCTGTATTTTTTGCGTAAAGTCGAAGCGCAGCGGGAATTCGTTTCATTTGCTTTTGATCATCCGCTGATTCTAATTCTGGTGATTTTGGGTGTATCAACTCCATTATTGTGGTGGCTATCGCACAGTATCGGTCGCCCGTTGCGTAATTTGCAGCGTGCCTCAAACGCGGTGGCGCTGGGCAATTTTAAAACCGATAAAAATCTGGAGATCTATGGCACCGTTGAATTGCGTCAGGTCGGTCAGAGTTTCAATCACATGACCGCAGCGCTGGAGGATTTACTCTCCAGTCAGCAATCATTGTTGTCGTCCATTTCCCATGAGCTTAGAACGCCGCTGACCCGTTTACAGCTGGCGTTGGCGTTATTGCGGCGGCGGATTGGTGAAGGTACGGAAGTTGCCCGTATCGAAAAGGAAGCGCAGCAACTGGATGCAATGATTAACAATTTACTGCTGTTGTCCCGCCAGCAGCTTAACAGCCATTTATTACGCAATATTTTCCCGATTGTGGAACTGTGGTCGGATATTGTTGACGACGGCACCTTTGAAGCGGAACAACGCAAGTTGAAATTTAAAGTACGCCAGTTGATTTATACCCCGAAACAGTTTTTTATTAACGGCAATAAAGGATTGCTGTGCAGTGCGGTGGAAAATATCGTCAGAAATGCGATGAAATATACTAAATCGCGCATTGAGGCGACCATTTTTCTGAAAGATAATTCCTTGTTTATTGCCATTGATGATGACGGCGATGGTATTCCGGCAAAAGAATATGAAAATATTTTCAAACCGTTTTACCGCATTGATGAGGCGCGAACCCGAGAAACCGGTGGAGCGGGACTGGGACTGGCGATTGTCGCCAATGTGATTAAAGAACATCAAGGCAGTGTGCGGGCGATGCAGAGCCACTTAGGCGGGTTGCGCGTGGTAATTCAACTGCCATTATGGATTCATAAATAAAACCGACCGCACTTTATCACTTGGCGTCGGCAATGGAGTGACGCAGGATAAGCGTCGGTCGTAGCGTGAAAGTGCGGTAGTTTTGCGCCGGATTTTTTATCCGCCGCAGCAGTGTATCCACCGCAGATTGTGCCAGCAGGTCTTTCGGTTGATGAATGGTGCTGAGCGGTGGCGCGAGATATTGCGCCAGATTGATATTGTCATAACCGATCACAGACATATCGCGCGGCACGGATAAACCATGGCGCCAGAGGGTCTGGTAGGCGCCGAGGGCAATGCTATCGCTGCTGGCAAACAGCGCGCTCGGGCGGTGTGGCAGATTGAGCAGCTTTTCCATGCCGAGAACCCCGCCGTCGAAATTAAAGTGACTTTCAATGATCCATTCCTGCCGTAGCGCTATCTTAAATTCCGCCAGCGCCTGCTGATAGCCGGCAAGACGATTGCGCGCCAGTTGCTTGTTCAGGCTGCCGGTGATGATCGCAATATGCCGATGCCCGTGTTGCAGCAGACATTTGGTCGCCAGATAGCCGCCCAGTTGCGAATCTTCATGAATTTTATCTGCATTCAGCTCGGTCGGCCACCAGTCCATAATCACGCAGGGTACCGTCAGATTGAGCGGTTTGGCGCGAAAACGGCTTTCCGTACACATCAGCAGCAAACCGTCCACCTGTTTTTGCATCAGCGTTTGGAGATTTTTCTCCAGCCGGCTTTCATCGTCGTCGGTATTGCACAGAATCAAATTATAATTGTGCTGGTTGCAGTAGCGCTCGACATGGGCGACCACTTCGGCAAAAAACGGATTATCGCTGGTGGTGACCAGCATACCGATAGTTTGAGTTTGTTTGACTTTCAGGCTGCGCGCCAGTGCCGAGGGAGTGTAATTCAGCTGCTCGACCACCCGCATAACTTTGTCGCGGATTTCATCGCTGACGAAACGGGAATTATTGATCACGTGGGAAACGGTGGAAGTGGAAACCTGTGCAAGACGTGCGATATCTTTCATTGTAGCCATAGGTTCCCTCCTCTTGTGCGATTTATTGTCGGGCTAAAAATGCCAGCGTTTCGTCTCTATACGGAATTGACGGTTGCGCACCTTGACGGGTAACGCTGATTGCCGCCGCCGCATGTGCGAAGCGGATGGCCTGTTTAATCGGTTTACCTTCTAACAGCGCAGTGACAAAGGCTCCGTTAAAGGTATCACCTGCCGCGGTGGTATCCGTGGCATCGACTCGAAAACCGGCAATCATTTCACCTTCTCCCTGTTGACTAAAGTATACACCTTTTGCCCCCAAAGTAATCAATACGGTTTCAATGCCCTTGGCATGCAAAACTTGCGCGGATTCGACCGCACTTTGTTCATCAACGACGCGAATACCGGTCAGTATTTCCGCTTCCGTTTCGTTCGGCGTAATGATGTTCACCCGGCTGAGCAGCGCGTCGGGTAACGGTTGTGCCGGCGCCGGATTTAAAATCACTTTGGTCTGGTTGGCAGCGGCTAATTCTGCGGCTTTTAGCACCGCACTTAACGGCGTTTCAAGCTGCATTAGCAGATAATCGGCGCTGATAATCTCTTGGGCGAAAGTATTGACCGTGGTTGCGTCCAGACGGGCATTGGCGCCGGCGGCAATAACGATGCTGTTTTCTCCGCTGTCGGTTACCTGAATCATGGCGATGCCAGTCATGACATCTTCAATTTCAACAATGGGATGGGTATTGATACCGTCTTGGGCAAAGGCGTTTTTCATTGCCCGACCGATAGCATCATCGCCGATGCAGCCGATAAAATTCACCGTTGCTCCCGCACGGGCTGCGGCGACTGCCTGATTGGCGCCTTTACCGCCGTAAGCGATGTGATAATCACGCCCACTTAGGGTTTCGCCCGGGCGGGCAAAGTGCGGTACGGAAATGACGTGATCGGCGTTAATGCTGCCGAGTACGGTAAGTGTGTTAGCCATAAAAACTCCGAATATTGATTCAGCTCATCGGGGCGGGTTGTTGCGCACCCCGATGCAGCATATTGCCGCGTTATTCCGCGATCACTTTGAGTGCCACCGGAATGTTGGCATCGACTTTTTCGCCTTTTAACAGTTTGTCGGCGGTTTCCACCCCCAGACTGCCGATAAGCGCTGGTTGCTGTGCGATAGTGGCGGCCAATTTGCCGTTTTTCACCGCTTTAATGCCGTCGTCCGTGCCGTCGAAACCGACCACCAGAATCGGCTTTTTCGCCGCTGTGATTGCACGCAGTGCGCCTAGCGCCATTTCATCATTTTGCGCAAAGACTGCCTGCACTTCACCTTTACTTGCCAGCAGATTTTCCATGACATTCAACCCTTTGGTGCGATCAAAATCCGCCGGTTGGCTGGCAAGCACGCTAAAATGATGCGCTGCAATCGCCTGTTTAAAGCCTTCGCCGCGTTCACGTGCGGCAGAAGTGCCGGCCAATCCCTCCAGTTGGATCACTTTTGCTCCGCTGCCCAGTTTTTGCGCAATGAAATCGCCCGCCATTTTTCCGCCGGCAACGTTATCGGAGGCGATATGACTGACCACCTCGCCTTTTGCTGCGCCGCGATCCAGCGTAATCACCGGAAGTTTATTGCGGTTTGCAATCGCCACCGCGTTGCTGACCGCTTCGCTGTCGGTTGGATTGATTAATAAGACTTTTGCCCCGCGCACGGTCAGATCTTCCACATTGGACAGCTCTTTGGCCGGATCGTTTTGCGAATCCAGCACCACTAATTTATAACCCAGCTCATCCGCTTTTTGTTGTGCACCGTCCCGCAGAGAGACGAAAAACGGATTATCCAGCGTGGACACCGCCAGCGCGATGGTATCCTGCGCGATTGCCGCACCGCCGAAGGCAAGGCTTAACATCATTGCCGAAGTTAATTTGGTGAATTATTTCATAATGTAATCTCCTTTAAGCAAGAATGGAAGGGTTATGCTTTTTTGCTGCCTAAATAGTTATCCGCCAGTACGGCCACGAGAATAACCAAGGCTTTTGCGATCATCTGATAATAAGATGAAATATCTAATAAATTTAATGCGTTATTTAAAAATCCGATAATCAATGCGCCGATTAGCGTACCCATCACCCGCCCTTTCCCGCCCATCAGGCTGGTACCGCCGACCACGACGGCGGCAATGGCATCTAACTCGTAAGACACGCCAGCGGTAGGCTGCGCCGAGGAAAGGCGTGAGGTAACGATCAGCCCGGCTAGTGCAGACAGCAGACCGCTGACGGCAAACACAAAGACTTTCACCTTAGTGACGTTAATACCGGACAATTGGGTAGCGGCTTCGTTGCCGCCCAGGGCATAAATATAACGCCCAATTTTCATGTGCTTGAGAATATACCACGCAGCGGCAAAGACCAGTGCCATTAACCAGATCGGCAACGGAATAGCAAATAGATAGCCGCTGCCTAAATAAGCGAAACTGTCTGCCGCATCGGAAAAACCGGTGCTGATTGGGCGCCCGTCGGTATATACCATGGTAACGCCGCGCAACAGCGTCATGGTGACTAGCGTGGCAATAAACGCCTGCACTTTCCCTTTGGCGACAATCACACCGCTGAGCGCACCGAGCAGCGTACCGCACAGCAAAACGGCGGGGATGACCAGCAGCACCGGTAATTCGGCGCCGATCATGGAAGCGGCGAACGCACCGGTTAAGGCGAGGATCGAACCGACGGATAAATCAATGCCGGCAATCAGGATCACAAAGGTCATGCCGACGGCGATAATCGCGTTGACCGAAGTCTGACGCAGGATATTTAAAATATTATCTATTGAGAAAAAATCGGGATTAATCAGCGAAACAATGATAATCAGCAGTAATAATGCAATGATCGAGCGTTGTTCGAGTAAAAATGCACCGATTTGAAAACGCGTGTGTTGCGGTTGTGAAGTCATAATATCCCCTTGTTATGCCACCGGCTTACCAATTGCGGCGGCGAGTAGTTTTTCCTGCGTGGCGTCTGCGCGGCTGAATTCCGCGCTGATCCGCCCGTCGTGCATGACCAGAATTCGATCGCTCATGCCCAGCACTTCCGGCATATCGGAAGAAACCAGAATAATGCTCAGCCCCTGTTGTTTGAACTTGTTGATTAGCTGATAGATTTCTTTTTTGGCGCCGACATCCACGCCGCGCGTCGGTTCGTCTAAAATCAGCACTTGCGGTTGGGTCATTAACCCTTTGGCAATCGCCACTTTTTGCTGATTACCGCCGGAAAGTAACCCGATTGGTTGATCGCGCCCCGGCGTTTTGATATTAAACAGGCGGATAAAATCATCCACCGCCCGCTGTTCGGCGTTGTGCTGAATACTGCCCGCGCGAGAAAAATGATCCAGTGCGGTCAGCGACATATTTTCTTTCACCGACATGCCCAGCACCAGCCCGTCCCCTTTGCGATCTTCGGAAATATACACAATGCCGTGGTTTAAGCCGTCCTGTGGGCAGTCAGCCGAAATCTCGCGATTATTTAACCGCACTTGACCGCCGGTTTTTGGTAATGCACCGTACAGCACTTTCATTAACTCTGTTCGTCCGGCGCCCATTAGCCCTGAAATGCCGAGAATTTCGCCGCCGTGTAAGCAAAAGCTGACATTATGCACGCCGCTGCCACTCAAGTTGTGTACGCTCAGACGCACATCGCCTTTATCCTGTTTAAGATACGGATATTGCTCCTCCAGCTTGCGCCCAACCATCATTTCAATCAGACGATCTTCGCTTAAATCCGCCACCGCACTTTCACCGATAAACTGACCGTCGCGCAGCACCGTCACATCGTCGCAGATCGCAAAGATCTCTTTGATGCGGTGCGAAATATAGACGATACCGCGATTTTCCGCTTTCAGTTCGCGGATAACCTTAAACAGCGCCGCCGTTTCCGTATCGGTTAGCGCATCGGTCGGTTCATCCATAATGATGACCTGTGCGCTGAAACTCAGCGCTTTGGCGATCTCCACCATTTGCTGTTCGCCGATAGACAGTTCGCCGCAAAGTCGATGGCTGCTGTGCGGCACATTCAGGCGGGCAAGCAGTTTATCTGCCTCGCGATACATTTTGTGCCAGTCGATTGCGCCCCAAGGCGTAGTAAATTCCCTGCCGAGAAAAATATTCTCCGCAATGGTTAGATTACCGACCAGATTCAGTTCCTGATGAATAATGCTGATCCCCGCTTCTTGCGAATGCTTCGGTCCGCTAAAACTCACCGTCTGCCCGAGATAGTCGATGGTGCCGTTGTCTTTGCTGTAAATGCCGGTCAGCACTTTCATCAGTGTGGATTTACCGGCACCGTTTTCCCCCATCAGCGCCATCGCTCGCCCAGCATAAACCGACAGGCAAGCATTGCTCAGCGCGTTGACGCCGGGGAAGGATTTGTCAATCCCGCTGATTTTCAACAAAGTTTGTTGTTCCATGGCAACTCTCCACAGTTAAAAAGGCACACCGGAATATAAAATCACATTAGCGTAAGGTGAACATTCACCGCTGCGTACTATCGCTTTGCTGCCGTGCGTCCGTTGTTTAAAGGTCTGATGTGGCACATACTCCAGCTCAATGCGATTGCCTTGTTGGTTTTCCAGCTGTTGCAGACGAGTTAAAAGTGCGGTGTGAATTTGCGGATTTTTTTGTTTGATTTCCTCCGCCATCACAGCCCGCTCCACAAACATTTCGCTAATGATGCCGTCTACCGTGGTTAAAAAATCCGGCACGCCGCGAGTCAATGCCAGATCGATACGCAGGCTACTGGCGGGAATCGGTAGTCCCGCATCGCCGACGGTTATACTGTCAGTATGTCCCAGCGTGGCAATCACCTGTGACAGCGGTGCATTTAAAAGCATGGTTTTTTTCATTTTAATCTCTGCCTCATGGAGAAAACGTTTCTTTTTTGTACATCGAAACGTTTCGATAAAATTTGTGAACAGAGTGTAAAAGAAAAAAATGCGGAAAGAAAACGGGTGTTTTTAAATCTGTGATCGGGATCAAAGAAAAAATACATCGCTCGGATGGGAAAACAAACGTCGGGCGGCGACACTGTCCGCCCGCGTAATGAAAGGATTAAAGTGCGGTCAGCGCGCTTTTGGTACGCAATGCCAATAATGCGGCGGTGGAGAATAATAAAACGAGCGCTACACCGATATATAAATTCTGTTTATCCCAGCCGCTATCGAGCAGCAGACCTGCTACTGTCGGGGCGAGAATGGCGCCGATACGACCGATACCGATTGCCCAACCGACCCCAGTGCTGCGGATATCGGCGGCATAAATGCTCGGATTGAGGGTATAAAGCCCGCTGATACAACCGTTCATCAGCGCGCCCAGCAAGATGCCGAAAGTCATCGCCAGCCACAATACGGAAGCCGACAGAATGAAAACGATCACCGCGCAGGCGGAGGCGATGGTAAACAGAATCAGCACGCTGCGTGCCAACCAGCGACTTGCCAGCAAACCGTATAGCAGCGCACCGCAGGTTCCGCCTAGGGCAATCATCATCCCCACGCTGACGCTTTGTTCGGTCGTCATGCCGGCCTCTTTTAACAATGCCGGCGTCCATGAACTGACAAAATAAAAACTGAACATAATGGCGAAAAATGCAATCCAGATCAGCAATGTCGGACGACGGTATTGCGCGCCGAATAAGCGGGTAAGTGGCAATTTGTGTTCAGTTTTTGCCGTTTTGGGCGGCAGCGTCCAATTTCCTGCCAATCCCATTTTGACGGCTATGCGGTTTAGGCGTTGTTCAGCGCCCGCCGGCTGTTTGCTGAGCAGATAGTCGATAGATTCCGGCAGCCACAGCAGCAATACAATAAAGCATAAACCGGTCAATACGGCACCGGCCAGAAATACCGAACGCCAACCGTATTCCGTTTGCAGCATCACGGCGAACATGCCGCCCAGCACCGCGCCGATACCAAAGCCCGCCGCGTAGATACTGATGGCAAAACTGCGCCATTTGCGTGAGGAATATTCACTGGTAATTACATTGGTGCCGACCAGAATTCCGCCCACACCAAGCCCGGTGAGCACGCGCCAGATGCCAAGCAGCTGATGTTGCGATGCAAACGCCGAACCGAGCATTCCGAGTGCGGAAAGCGTGACTGAAAGCAGCAGTAACGGACGGCGTCCGATTTTATCTGCCAGCGGCGCTAAAAACAGCGAACCGGCAGCCATACCGAATAAGCCTGCGCTGAGCAAATAGCCGAGTTCCGTGCCGGATAAACCGAATTCATGGCGGATGGCGGTGGCGGTGAACGCCAGTGCTAACACGTCAAAGCCGTCCAGTACATTCATAATGGCCGCCATCATCACGATACCCCACTGATATGCACCCATTGGGTTTTGATCAATCTTTTCTCTGAGAGTCATCATTTTTCCTTATGCGATCATATTTATGCCGTTTGCGCAGCGGGGGATAACAGTTGCAGTTTGCGTAAAATGAAATTTAATGCCACGCCGTAAGCCGGAACGAATAAAACAATACCGATCAATAACTTGAACAGATAATCGACCAGACCGAGTTCGGTCCAATGCTGCGCCATAAACGGGTCGCTGCTAGCATAAAAGGCGACGGCAAAAAACAAAAAGGTATCCGCCATGGAGCCGAAAATCATCGAGCTGCTTGGCGCTATCCACCACGTTTTTAACTGGCGCAGGCGGTTGAAAACCAGCACGTCCAGCAGCTGACCGCAAACATATGCAGCAAAGCTGGCAAAGGCAATGCGGAAGACAAAAACGTTGAACGTATATAGCGCTTCAACGCCCTGATATTGCGAATCGGAAAACAGGGTTGAAATCAGATAGCTTATCAATAGCGCCGGCAACATGACGATAAAAATAATCTGCCGTGCGTCTTTCGCTCCGAAAATCCGCACCGTCAGATCGGTGGCAAGAAAAATAAACGGAAAGGTCAGCGTGCCCCAGGTACTGTGAAAGGAAAAGTCTTCGGCGGCACCGAGCGCACGGAATGGAAGATGTATTTCAAAGGGAATTTGCACCAGATAATTACTGGCGGCGATAATAAAAATATGGAAGAAACTCAGCACGGCTAAAGCGCGGCGTTTCTGTCGATCATTAAGGATCGCAAGGGTATTTTTCATGGATTGTTACCTTTTTATTACATGTGTTGGGGTGAGGGAACCCAGAATGACGATATGCTTTCTTGCTGAAGCAAGGCGGAAAATGATACTGAATTGAAAAAATAATGCAAGTTCGTCGCGGCTATTTCAGCCGACTAAACGGATTTCGCCGTTTTCTAGCTGAAAAGTGCGGTGCTTTTGTGGCTGCATTTGCGTAAGTTGTTGCTGGGTAATGGCGCTGACGAAAACCTGTGAACCGTTGTAGCGCAACCGTTCGGCGAGCAATTCCCGCTTGGTTTGATCCAGCTCAGAGGCAAAATCGTCGATTAAAAAGATACAGTGACGCGCTTTCTCGGTGGTTAAATGTTCGCCTTGTGCTAGCCGCAGCGCGCACATCAGTAATTTCAACTGACCGCGCGAGAGAATATCTTCCGCCGGCAGTCCATTGGCTCTAAAACGGAAATCGGCTTTCTGCGGACCGGATACGGTATAGCCGAGCGCTTGATCGCGCGCGAAGTTACGCGCCAGCAGCTCGCCGTAGTCGGTGTCTTTTTCCCAACCTTGATGAAAGCTGACGACAATCTCCAATTCGGGCAAAAATAAACGGCAGGTGCGTTCGATTTCCGGACGAAGCGCCTCGGCGTAAGCGGCACGCCAGTGGCTGACCTGATGCGCCAGTGCGGTCAGTTCGGTATCCCAGATTTTCAACTGTTGATAATTGCTGACTTGCTGTAAGGCGGCATTACGCTGTTTTAATAAGCGGTTTAACTTGCTCCATGCAGCATGGAAAGCAGGGTGATGATGAAACAGTCCCCAATCTAAAAACGCGCGTCGGTAAGCCGGGCCGCCGTTTAACAACGATAATCCTTCCGGAGTAATAATCTGCATCGGCAGCAGATGCGCAAGATCGGAAATTTTAGTTGCGTCCTCACCATTGATTTTTATCAGTGTGTTGCCTTGGCGCAGTTTCTGCAATCCCACCGACCACTGATGCTGGCGCTCCTGAATTCGTCCATGCAGAGTAAAGTGCGGTTGGTGGTAAGCAATAATGCGATTTGCCACCGCACTTTTAAAGGAGCGTCCGTGCGCCAGATAGAAAATCGCTTCCAACAGACTGGTTTTTCCGCTGCCGTTATTGCCCGCCAAAAAGTTAAAGCCGTGATCAAACTCAAGATCAACGGCAGTTAAATTACGGAAATTTTCGATGATAAGACGGGAGATTGCCATAAATCGGATTATAAGCGCATCGGCATGATGACATATTCCGCGCTGGCATCGTCTACATCTTCAATCAGACAGCTGGATGAGGCGTCGGTCAGGCGCATGCGTACCTGGCTGCATTTCAGCGCATTCAATACATCTAAAATATAGCTGACGTTAAAGCCCACTTCCATTTCTTCACCGCTGTAAGATACATCAATGATTTCTTCTGCGATTTCATGTTCGGGGTTGGTGGCGGTAATCGTCAGCTGATTTTCGCTTAACTGCAAACGTACCGTGCGCACTTTATCGTTAGATAAAATGGCGGCGCGGGCAAATGCCTGCTTTAAGTTTTCCCAGTTGCCGACCATAATCCGTTGCGCATTACGCGGTAATACGCGGCGGTAATCAGGGAAACGGCCGTCAATCAGTTTCGAGGTGAAAATCACATTGCCTAAATCAATACGCAGATTATTAGTGCCGATCTGCAAATGTGCCGGTTGTTCCGCCGCATCCAACAGGCGAGCCAGCTCCAGTACGCCCTTACGCGGTACGATAACTGAATGAGCCTGTAATTCCTGTTCCAGCGCAATGGTACAGACCGCCAGACGGTGTCCGTCGGTTGCCACCGTGCGCAGCAGATTGCCTTCGGTTTCGAATTTCATGCCGTTGAGAAAATAACGGGCGTCCTGATTTGCCATGGAAAACTGTGTGGCTTCAATTAAACGGCGTAACGTGCCTTGATCGAGGCTGAATTCCACTTCCGACTGCCAATCGGCGAGGTTCGGATATTCGTCCGCTGGCAACGTGGCAAGATTGAATTTGCTGCGCCCACAGCGCACCAGCGCGCGTTCTTCCTCGAAACTGACCACAATATCTGAGCCGTCGGGAAAGCTGCGGCAAATATCCAAAAATTTTTTGGCTGGTATGGTCACACGTCCGTCTTGATTGACCTCGGCAAGCTGCGTCTGGGTGGACAGTTCCACTTCCAAATCTGTGCCGGTAATGGTTAAGCGGTTGCCGTCGATCTGCAATAATACGTTGCTTAACACGGGAATATTGGGACGGCTGCTAAGTACGCCGCAAACTTGCTGTAATGGTTTTAACAGATTCTCTCTTGAAACGGTAAATTGCATGGTTCAGCCCCTTATGCCGATAATGTGCGGATTAAATTAGACCAGTCTTCCTGAATGTTGCTGTCTTGTTCGCGCAGTGCCGCGATGGTGCGACAGGCATGTAGCACCGTGGTGTGATCGCGGTCGCCAAATCCTTTTCCGATTTCCGGCAGGCTGCGGTTGGTCAGCTCTTTTGACAGCGCCATTGCCAGCTGGCGTGGACGCGCTACCGAACGGGAGCGGTTTTTGGATTTGAGATCCGCCACTTTAATTCGGTAGTATTCCGCCACCACTTTCTGAATATTTTCCACCGTAACCAGTTTGTCCTGCAACGCCAACATATCTTTCAGCGTTTCGCGCACAAAATCAATAGTAATCGCTTTGCCGGTGAACTCCGCATTGGCATGTACGCGATTAAGCGCGCCTTCCAACTCACGCACGTTGGTGCGCAGCTTCTGACCGATAAACAGCGCCACTTCTTCCGGCAGGTACATATGCTTTTCTTCCGCCTTTTTCAGCAGAATCGCGACTCGGGTTTCCAGCTCGGGCGGTTCGATTGCGATGCTTAAGCCCCAGCCGAAACGGGATTTAAGACGGTCTTCAATCTTTTCAATTTCTTTCGGATAACGATCGGAGGTTAAAATAATCTGCCGGCTGCTTTCAAATAATGAGTTGAAAATATGGAAAAATTCTTCCTGCGTGCCGTCTTTGCCGGCGAAAAACTGAATATCATCGATCAGCAGCGCATCTAAAGTGCGGTAGAATTTTTTAAAGTTTTCCATCCGATCCGCTTTTAATGCTTTCACATATTCCTGCATAAAGCGTTCGGCGTGGATGTAAATGACTCGCGCATTCGGATTACCCGCCACGATGCCATTACCGACCGCGTGCAACAAGTGGGTTTTGCCCAGCCCGGTGCCGCCGTATAGAAACAGTGGGTTGGCGCTTTGCTCACCGGGATTGTTCGCCACTTTCTGCGCCACCGCGCGCGCTAGTTGGTTCGATTTACCTTCGACGAAGTTGTCGAACACGTGTTTGCCGTTCAAATTGGAACGATATGACGCCGGCGCATCGTTTTCTGCCACTGGCGCTTCAGGTGTCGGCACGGGCTTGGCGGTCGGTTTGGCAACGGGCTTGGTGCCTTCTTGCACTTTAACGATAAACGTGCCGTTTTGCGCAAACTGTTGCGCCAGTTTGGTGATCTGTTCAAGATAATGCGTTTCCACCCAGTTTTTTACAAAAACATTCGAGGCATAAAGGACCATCGTATTTTCAGCGACGATATCCGCTTGCAGCGGACGCAGCCAAGTGCTGAAATCCGTTGCCGAAATTTGCTCCTGTAATTGTAAAAGGCAATCTTGCCAAAGTGACGATAGATTAGGTTTCATTGTTATATTATCTTTATAAATCAAAAAATTAGAATGGTCCGCGAAAAAAGTGCGGTGCGAATTCGCCTAATTTTACAATAAACGCCGGCAAAGATCTTCAGGAAAGGCGCAAAAAAATCGAAAAACCTCGCTTGAGATTTTTTGCAAAAAACGTATAATTCCCCGCGCTTTTATGCTTGATAACGGAGAAAATGAAGATTTATTCTTCGCTTTCGCCTATTCTGATTTGACGAACGCCGAATTTCAGATTACAATTCCGTTCCTTATTTTAGTAACCCTTGTTTCAAGTATCTCTGTTTTTGGCTATCTAAACGTCAAAGGCAATGATTAAACAATTTTGATTTAGGTAGATTATAGTTATGAAACGTACATTCCAACCTTCCGTATTAAAACGCAGCCGTACTCACGGTTTCCGTGCGCGTATGGCAACCAAGAACGGTCGTCAGGTTCTGGCCCGTCGCCGTGCTAAAGGTCGTAAGAGTTTATCCGCATAATCACTGATTTTATCGGTGTGATTACGCTAAACTTTCCGCGGGAGCTGCGTTTGCTGACTCCCGTTCAATTCAAATACGTTTTCCAACAACCGCTGCGTGCGAGTACTCCTGAAATTACTATTCTTGCCCGTCCTAATCATTTGTCTTTCTGTCGTCTGGGGCTGACGGTCGCGAAAAAGCATTTAAAACGCGCCCATGACCGTAATCGTATCAAGCGGATTTGCCGTGAAAGTTTCCGTTTGCGACAGCATCAGCTGCCAGCGTATGATTTTGTGATTGTGGCGAAACAAGGCATCGGTAAACTGGATAACCGCGCGTTGTTTTTGACTTTGGATAAATTATGGCAGCGTCACATTCGTTTGGCTCAAAAATCCTGATCGGAGTCGTCCGTTTTTATCAGATTGTCATCAGCCCGATGATCGGGCCGCGTTGCCGTTTTACGCCGACTTGTTCCTGTTACGCGGTGGAGGCATTAAAAACGCACGGCGCAGTAAAAGGTAGTTGGCTTAGCGTAAAACGTATATTAAAATGTCATCCTTTGAACGCCGGCGGATACGATCCCGTACCGCCGAAAATTAATAACAAAAAAGAGAACGAATAATGGATTCAAGACGTAGCCTTTTGGTGCTAGCACTACTCTTTATTTCTTTTCTTGTTTATCAGCAATGGCAGATTGATTATCATTCGCCGAAGCCCGTTGCGACTGAACAAGCCAAAACCGCCGATATGCCGGCGGCCTCCGCCTCATCGGTTTCCGCCATTGCCGGCGATTCGCAGGTTAAAGGTAAAATCATTACTTTGCAAAATGATGTGTTCCGCCTACAGGTGGATACGCTGGGCGGTGATGTGATCGGTTCCGAGTTGTTGAAATACGATGCGGAATTACACTCTGACACGCCTTTTGTATTGTTACGCAATACGCCAGAACATATTTATATCGCACAAAGCGGCTTAATCGGCAAAGACGGTATCGACAGCAAAGCGGGTCGTGCCGATTACCAAGTGGAAGGCGAGCAGTTCAGTCTGGCGGACGGTCAGGACGAATTACGCGTGCCGCTGACTTTTGAGAAAAACGGCGTAACATACCGTAAAGTTTTCGTATTAAAACGCGGTGAATATGATGTGGCGGTAAATTACGAAATCAATAACCAAAGCGGCAGTGCAATTGAGGTGGAGCCTTACGGTCAGCTGCGTCACACTTTAGTGGAAAGCTCCGGCAGCATGGCAATGCCGACATATACCGGCGGCGCTTATTCTTCTTCCGAAACCAATTATAAAAAATACAGTTTCGATGATATGCAAAAAGCCAATCTGGCGATAGATACCAAAGCCGGCTGGGTAGCGGTGTTGCAGCATTATTTCGTTTCTGCTTGGATCCCGAATCAGGATGCGGATAATCGGTTATACACTTTGACCGACAAAGCCAACAATATCGGTTCTATCGGTTATCGTGGACCGGTAGTTTCAGTACCTGCTGGCGGTAGCGAAACTATTACTAGCAAACTCTGGACCGGTCCTAAGTTACAAAATCAAATGGCGGAAGTGGCGAATCATCTGGATTTAACGGTTGATTACGGCTGGGCATGGTTTATCGCCAAACCGCTATTTAAGTTGCTGACGCTGATTCAAAGTCTGGTGCATAACTGGGGACTGGCAATTATCGGCGTGACGCTGGTGGTGAAAGCGATTTTATACCCGCTGACCAAAGCGCAATATACTTCAATGGCGAAAATGCGTATGCTACAGCCGAAACTACAGGAAATGCGCGAGCGTTTCGGCGAGGATCGCCAGCGGATGAGTCAGGAAATGATGAAATTGTATAAAGAAGAAAAAGTAAACCCGCTGGGCGGCTGTTTACCGATTCTGCTGCAAATGCCGATTTTCATCGCCTTGTACTGGACATTTATGGAAGCGGTGGAATTGCGTCATGCGCCGTTCTTCGGCTGGATTCAGGATTTATCCGCGCAGGATCCATATTATATTCTGCCGATCTTAATGGGCGCGTCCATGTTCTTGTTGCAGAAAATGTCACCGACTCCGGTTGCGGATCCGATGCAGCAGAAAGTCATGACATTTATGCCGCTGATTTTTATGGTGTTCTTCCTGTTCTTCCCAGCAGGTCTGGTATTATACTGGTTGGTATCTAACCTGATCACCATTGTTCAGCAGCAGCTGATTTACCGTGGGCTGGAGAAAAAAGGATTACATTCCCGCGCGAAATAACTAACCACAAACAGTGAAAAGGTTTCTACGGAGACCTTTTCTTTTATGACCGACTAAAAACCACCTGCTAGGTGGTTTTTTACGCGCATTGAATCCGGCGCTGATGGCTACGGCTTAAATGGCGCTCAGATAGTTCAACTCTGTTCTTATCAATATATTGGATTGGGAGCGGCTTGATAAATTCAGGTGGTTTTCCTGATAGTTATTTTTTCATTCAAAATAAAGTGAGGAAGAGGAGCGTTCAATGTGCTTATGTAATTTTACGCATAAAAAAACCGCACCCTAATCAGTTGATTGTCGTCTTCAACTTTTGGGGTGCGGATCAAAAATCAGCGCATTTTTTGTCAAGTGTCTATTGAGCTTGCGGTACCCGCAGTTCCGGTTCCGCCGGTTTTTCTACCTCGGCGAAGTGTTTGCCCTGATTGGCTCGAATAAGGGTTTCAGTTTGGTTTGCCAGCTGAGTCAGGTTCATTTTCTCATAGGCTTCTTTCATTAACGGTAGGGCATCGTGTGTGGCTTGGGTGTCCGGATATTGCTGGAGCATCCCCACTACACGGTTGGCGACGGCGACGTGCGCGTTACGTTTGGCATAGAATTTGGCAATCGCCAGTTCATGACGGGCAAGGCTGGCTTTAATATAGGCCATGCGCGCGATGGCGTCCGCCGTATAGGCGCTGTTCGGATAATGTTGAACTAATGCCTGAAAATTTGCGAATGCTGCTTTGATGGAGGTGCTTTCGCGGGTGGCGCGATCTACGCCGAAGAAATCCTGAAAGAAATTTTCGCCCGAGGCAAAGTTAATTAGCCCTGCCATATAAAGCACGTAATCAAGATATTGGCTGTTAGGATATTGCTGGATAAAACGATCCGCGGCAACCAACGCTTTGGTGTAATCCTGTGATTTATAATACGCATAGATCAGATTGAGCTGGGTTTGTTCGCCATAGCCCATGCCCGGATAACGGTTTTTAACGGCTTCCAGATAACGGATCGCCTGAGAATAATTACCGTCTTGTAAATAGGTCTGGCTTTTCGCGTAAAGTTCTTGTTCGGTTCCGTCTTCCACGTCTTTTTTCGAGCCGGAACAAGCGGCTACAGCCAGTACGGTTAATGCGACGAGAGTGAATGTTTTTATTTTACGCATTGATTAATCCTTATTTTTTACGAGCAATGATAAATGAGTTACAATAATCCGGTATTTTATAGAACATCGCTAAATAAGCAAACTATTAACGGATTTTTTTATTTATGGCACAAGTTACTTTGTCGGCCGAGGTACAGCCGCACCAAATGGGACAACGATTAGACCAGACTGTAGCGGAAATGTTCCCGGATTATTCGCGTTCGCGGCTAAAAACGTGGATAGAAAACAATCGCGTATCGGTAAACGGTGCGATTGTCAATGTGCCGCGCAGCAAAGTCTATGGCGGTGAATGTATTGAGGTGCAGGCGGAAACGGAAGAGGAAAACCGTTTCGAAGCGGAAAATCTTCCGCTCAACATTGTGTATGAAGACGAACATATTCTGGTGCTTAATAAGCCGAAGGAATTTGTGGTGCATCCCGGTGCCGGCAATCCCACCGGCACCGTATTAAATGCGCTGTTGTATCATTATCCGCAGATTGCCGAAGTGCCGCGCGCCGGTATTGTACACCGTTTGGATAAAGACACCACCGGTCTAATGGTGGTGGCAAAAACCGTTCCCGCGCAAACTAAACTGGTGCGGGAGCTGCAAAAACGCAAAATTACCCGTGAGTACGAAGCGGTGGCATACGGCGTCATGACCCAGGGGGGAACGGTCGATCAACCGATGGCGCGACACCCGGCCAAACGCACTCAAATGGCGGTGCATCCGCTCGGCAAACCTGCCGTTACCCATTATCGTATTATGGAACGTTTCCGCAACTACACCCGCTTACGCCTGCGCCTGGAAACCGGCAGAACGCACCAAATTCGCGTGCATATGGCGCATATTGCCCACCCGTTGCTGGGCGATCAGACTTACGGCGGTCGTCCGCGCCCGCCAAAGGATGCTGGTGAGGCATTACTGACAGTACTACGTGAATTCAAACGTCAGGCGTTGCACGCCATAATGCTGCGTTTAACTCACCCGATCAGTGGAGAACTGATGGAATGGCATGCGCCGCTGCCAGCGGATTTTGTGGCGTTAATTGACGCCCTCAAAGCGGATTATTTGGAACATAAGGCGGAGTTGGATTATTAATATGGATGCGCTTAAACCGAACTGGGCGGCGCCCGCCAATATTCAAGCTTTTGCTACGATGCGGCGGGGCGGAGTCAGCCGCGCGCCTTACCATAGCTTTAATCTGGGGGATCATGTCGGCGATGATAAAAGTGCGGTCGAAATTAACCGCACTTTACTGACCGAGCGTTTCGGGTTGCCGCAATCGCCGGTATTTCTCAATCAGGTGCATGGTACGCATGTGATTAGCTTGCCTTATGCGGGTGTAATGCCGCCCGCAGACGCCGCCTACAGCGCGCAGCCGAATCAGGTTTGTTTGGTGATGACCGCCGATTGCTTGCCGGTCTTGTTGTGTAACCAATCCGGCACTGAAGTCGCCGCCGCTCATGCCGGCTGGCGAGGATTATGCGACGGTGTGCTGGAAAAAACCGTCGAGCGATTTCAATGTCCGCGGGATGAAATTTTCGCTTGGTTAGGACCGGCTATCGGACCGGACTGTTTTCAGGTGGGCGATGAGGTGGTGGCGCAGTTTATTGCGCGTGACGCTGATGCTGCCGCGGCATTTGTGGCGGATCCTCGCGCGGCGGGGAAATATCTGTGCGATTTATATCGCCTTGCCGCCCAGCGCTTAAACCGTGCCGGCGTCACGCGCATCAGCGGCGGCGAGCATTGTACTTATCGGCAGTCAAAAGATTTCTTTTCTTTCCGCCGGGATAAGCAAACGGGGCGGATGGCATCGTTGATTTGGTTTACGGAACAATAACATTGCTGCAAAGTGCGGTTATTTTTTTCGTAGTTTATGCCACACCTTATCTTCCTGCCCGCGCCATAAGCGCTGAATATTATCGTGATGGCGATAAATCAACAGACAGCAGACCAATGCCACGGGAAAAGTGAATTCCGGTTTAAACCACCACACATAAAAAGGCACCAGCAATGCGGTAACCACTGCGCTGAGGGAAGAATAACCGCTGATTAAAAATATCAGCAGCCAAGTACCGAGCATGGAACCCGCGACGGACCACGCAATCGGTGCAATGGCGCCGAATGCGGTTGCCACCCCTTTGCCGCCTTTGAATTTGAAAAATACTGGAAAAATATGCCCTAAACAGGCGCCCAGCGCGACCATGCCCAGTTCAAAATGGCTAAGCCCCAAATAATAGCCCAGCCACACCGGCAGCATACCTTTCAACATATCAAAGATCAGCACGCTGAGCGCAATCCAGCGCCCCCCGATACGCAACACATTGGTTGCGCCGGGATTGTGCGACCCGGCGTCGCGCGGATCCGGCAATCCGAATAAACGACAGAGTAAGATTGCACTGGAAATTGAGCCTAATAAATAGGCGAACAACATATAACAGAGGGCGAAAACGCTCATCGGCAATCTCCAATGTAGATAAATGAAAAAATTTTGTTCGTCTATTGTACATAAAGTTGATAGCATAAGCCTAATAGAATTTCACTGAACCGAGGGACAAATTGATCGATCGCATTTTTATTGAAGGATTAAGTGTTTATGCACAAATCGGGGTGTATGACTGGGAACAGCAAATCAAACAGCAGCTGGTCTTTGATATCGAAATGGCATGGGATTGCCGAGCGGCGGCGGAAACGGATAATGTGGCACTGTGTCTGAATTATGCCGAAGTGAGTGAATTTGTGATTGAGTATGTACAATCCAAACCGTTTTTGCTTATTGAACGGGTGGCTTATGAAGTGGCGACACAGCTTCGACAGCGATTCGGGATTCCGTGGTTGCGGTTAACGTTGCATAAGCCAAAAGCGGTCGCACAGGCGCGCAGTGTCGGTATTATTATTGAGCAGGGCGCGTTGTAGCGTCGGATCAGCTGCGCGTTATCGCGCACAGCTCAGTTAAATCATGAATTTCTACCGACGGAAGCAGCCGGCATTCGGCAAACGCATTTATTCTGTCGCCCGACAGATTCAGCCATACCGACTGACAACCTGCCTGCATCGCGCCTTGTATATCGGTCAGCAGACTGTCGCCAACATGCAGAATTTGCTGCGGTGGCAGCGCAAAATACGCCGCGGTCTGACGAAATAAATCCGCGTGCGGTTTTGCTCGCCCTTGTAAGCCGCCGCGCAGGATCAAGGCAAATTGAGTCAGACCGATACGCGCGGGATCCACATTACCGTTGCTGATTGCTGCCAGTTTGTAGTGCCGCGACAGTTGCGTCAGCAGCGCCATATTTTGTGGCGGGATCGTAATTTTGTGTCGCCATTGCAGAAATTCCTGAATGGTTTGCTCGGAAATTCGCTTAATTTCCACCGCACTTTTGCCGTGCGCTGTCAGCAATGCGCGCATGGTTTCCAGCCGCCACGCAGTGACATCTTCACTTAGGCGTGGATGCCGGCGAGCAATTCGGGCTTTCCACTCAAACCAAAGGTCAGCACCGAGCTGCGTCAGCGCACTGCTGTCGCGCAGGGTGTCGATACAGCGCTGTTCAGCCAGACGAATGACAGTCGAATTGTCATACAAGGTATCGTCCAGATCAAAGGTTATCACCTTAAACGGTTGTAAAGTGCGGTAGAATTTCATGCCGTTTCCTATTTTTTTCGTTTGGCGCGCGGGTGCGCCGCATCATAAACCTGTGCCAAATGTTGAAAATCTAAATGAGTGTAAATTTGAGTGGTGGACAGATTGCTGTGCCCCAGTAATTCTTGTACTGCGCGCAGATCCGAGCTGTTTTCCAGCATGTGCGTGGCAAAAGAATGACGCAGCTTGTGCGGATTTAAATGACTGTTCAGCCCTTGTCGCAGCCCCCAGATTTCCAGACGTTTCTGAATGGCGCGCTGTGACATCCGATTGCCCAGCGCGCTGACGAATAGGGCGTCATCTTTCGGGTTAAATAACGACCGCACTTTCAGCCATTGCTGCACGGCGTGCAGGGCATAACGTCCGAAGGGTAAAATCCGTTCTTTGTTGCCTTTTCCGATAACCCGCAGTTCGCGTACCCGGGTGTTGAGACTGTTCAGATTCAGCCCTTGTAATTCCGACAGACGCAGACCGGAGCTATACATCAATTCAATTATCGCTTTATCGCGCAGATCAATCGGTTCTTTGCTGTCGTTGGCAAGTAACTGTTGCACCTGTTCCGCATCAATATTTTTCGGTAGGTGTTTTGCCTGTTTCGGGGCGGAAATGCCGACCGCGGGATTTACTTGCAATTCGCCCTGAACCACCAGATAGTTCAGAAAGCGCCGCAGCGCCGATAAACGCAGGGCGAGGCTTTTTTCATGCAGCCCGTCTTTGCGGCTTTGCGCCAGAATAAAACGCACGACACTTGGCGTTACCTGCCGCCACGCATGAATGTCGTTGTGCTGTAATATCTCGACGATGCGTGTCAGTTGGCGCTGATAATTATTCAGCGTGTGCGGACTGACTTGGCGTTCAATGCGCAGATAATTCCAGTATTGTTGCAGCGACGCCTGCATTATAGATTCTCCGCATAATTCGACAGCCAACGCTGTAGATGTAATGTGACGATATCCACCAGATGTTTGAGAAAGGTTGTATCCTGCCCATTGTGAAAATGCTGTTGATCATGCGCGCTGAACAGTAACAGTGCGGTCGGTTTTAGTCCAGTTTTGACGTCCAACAGGCAGCATGCCACCGAACCGATAGGAAATTCTTCCGGCAGAAATAACAGGCTTTTTTCTCTGCCGCTCAGTGGTCCGAGATAAAAATGGCGCAGACCGAAACGTTCCAAACGGATTAGCTCAAAGGCTTTGCGATCCAGCCAGTATTGCTCACCGATATCGGCGTGTTTGTGCCAGCTGTCGGTAAACAGCAAAATTTTCGCTTGTTGCAGCTCCCATTTCTGCGCCCAGCGATTGAGGGAGGTAATGCCGTCGTTCAGTTGATGACAGGCAGACAGCTGTTGTTGTAGCGGCATTAAGGCTAAAAAAATATCCTGTTGTTGATTTGCCAGTTTGCCGAAAAATGCCAGTTCGGTTTCCAGCGCTTTTATCTGTTCGCGTTGGCGGGCGAGTTGCGCTTCGATTAATGAAATCGTACCTTGTTGTCGGTGGTTTACCCGCATGCTGTCAAGCAGATCCAAATGAGCGGCAAAAAAGTCGGGGTGCTGTTCAAGATACTCGGCAACTTGTTGTTCTGTCAGTGAATGATTCATAATGCTCACCTTATTAGCTAGCGGTTTCTGCGCCGGCGGTTGTGATGTGATGGTGCGACAAATGCGGGCAAAACAAAAACGAATAACGCACAAATTCATTGTGCGATTTTTCTTGCTTTGTCGCCGGTGCTGAAAGTGCGGTGGATTTTCGGCACGTTTTTACAGTTTTATCACACCGTCATACACATGAGTGGCATCGCCGGTCATATACAGCGGATGCCCTTCACCGCGCCATTCGATAAGCAGACTGCCGCCCGGCAAATCCACTTGCACGTGCTGATCCAGCAGCCCTTGCATGATACCTACCGCCGCCGCCGCACAGGCGCCACTGCCACAGGCTTGGGTTTCCCCGGCACCGCGTTCATGTACCCGCAGCTTGATATGATTGCGATTGATGATCTGCATAAAACCGGCGTTCACCCGTTCCGGAAAACGTTCGTGATTTTCCAGCAGCGGTCCGAGCTGAGCGACGTTAGCGGTCGTAATATCCTCAACCTGCACCACGCAATGCGGATTGCCCATCGAAACCGCGCCGCACAGCACAGTTTGCACCGACGTGCGCAGAATATAATTTTTCTCGAATTTATTGGCGTTGAACGGAATTTTAGCCGGTTCCCACACTGGTTCGCCCATATTGACCCGGATCATGCCGTCTTCTTTCAGACTCAGCAGCATTTTGCCCTTCGCCGTGCTGACTGCAATGTCTTTTTTATTGGTTAGCCCTTTTAAGCTGACAAAACGGGCGAAACAGCGCGCGCCGTTGCCGCATTGCGCCACCTCACTGCCGTCAGCGTTAAAAATGCGGTAATGGAAATCCAGTTCAGGATCATAAGGCGGCTCGACAATTAAGAGTTGGTCAAAACCGATACCGCGGTGGCGGTCCGCCAGTTTTTTGATAGTTTCAGTCGGGAAGTAAACGTTTTGGGTTACCGCATCCACCACCACAAAATCATTTCCTAGCCCGTGCATTTTGGAAAACTGCATGTTTCCGTCCTTAAAAATTCGTCGATACTGTCACGCATTATAATCAGCAAGTCATAGTGAGTAAATAATCATTGCTTTTCTGTTAAGTGATCCCTATCAAATTTTTAGCTTTAATAGATTTTATTTAAAAATATTTTACATTTTCTCTTGAATTCCGCCGATTAGGTATTACTTAGATGGCATGGATGACACATCTGTATCGACAGCATGGCATCAGACGGAGGATTTTATGAATATTGAAAAATTTACCACTAAATTTCAGCAGGCGCTGGCGGAAGCGCAGTCGCTGGCATTGGGCAAGGATAACCAGTTTATTGAACCGGTGCATTTAATGACGGCGCTGCTAAATCAGCAAGACGGTTCGGTTGCGCCGATTTTAACCGCCGCTGGCGTTAATGTCGGGTTGTTGCGCAATGAATTACACGCCGAGCTTAACCGCTTGCCGCAGGTTTCCGGCAACGGCGGCGATGTGCAGATTTCGCGCGCCTTGCTGAATTTGCTGAATCTGTGCGATAAACTTGCGCAGCAAAAACAGGATAAATTTATTTCTTCCGAGTTGTTTTTATTGGCGGCATTGGAAGATAAAGGCAGTTTAAGCGATATTTTACGTAAGTGCGGTGTAAAAAAAGAACGTTTGCAGCAGGCGATTGAGCAAATACGCGGAGGACAACAGGTGAACGATCAGAATGCAGAAGACAGCCGTCAGGCATTGGAAAAATATACCATTGATTTAACTGCAAGAGCGGAAAGCGGCAAGCTGGATCCGGTGATTGGGCGTGATGAAGAGATCCGCCGCACCATTCAAGTGCTGCAACGGCGTACTAAAAACAATCCGGTACTTATCGGTGAACCTGGCGTGGGGAAAACCGCTATTGTCGAAGGGCTGGCACAGCGTATTGTGAACGGCGAAGTGCCGGAAGGATTAAAGAACAAACGAGTGCTGTCGTTGGATATGGGCGCGCTAATTGCCGGGGCGAAATACCGCGGTGAATTTGAAGAACGTCTAAAAGCCGTATTAAACGAACTGGCGAAAGAAGAAGGGCGCATTATTTTATTTATTGATGAAATTCATACCATGGTCGGCGCCGGTAAAACCGACGGTGCCATGGATGCGGGCAATTTGCTGAAACCGTCTTTGGCACGTGGCGAATTGCATTGCGTGGGCGCAACGACGTTAGATGAATATCGTCAGTATATTGAAAAAGATGCCGCGCTGGAACGGCGTTTTCAGAAGGTGTTTGTGGATGAACCTAGCGTTGAAGACACCATTGCGATTTTGCGCGGATTGAAAGAACGCTATGAAATTCACCACCATGTACAGATTACCGACCCGGCAATTGTGGCGGCGGCAACGTTATCGCACCGTTATATCAGTGATCGTCAGTTGCCGGATAAAGCCATTGACTTAATTGATGAAGCGGCAAGTTCGATTCGAATGGAAATTGATTCCAAACCGCAGCCGCTGGATCGGCTGGATCGCCGGATTATTCAGTTAAAACTGGAACAGCAAGCGTTGCAAAAAGAAGATGACGATGCCAGCCACAAACGGTTGGAAATGCTGGAACAGGAATTGGCGGAAAAAGAACGCGAATATGCCGAATTGGAAGAGGTGTGGAAAAGTGAAAAAGCCGCGCTTTCCGGGGCGCAGCACATTAAAGCGGAACTGGAAAACGCCCGCACACAGATGGAGCAGGCGCGCCGTGCCGGTGATTTGAACAAAATGTCCGAATTACAATATGGTCGTATTCCTGAGTTGGAAAAACAACTGGCGCAGGCGGAAAGTTCAGAAGGCAAGGAAATGACCTTATTGCGCTATCGCGTTACCGATGAGGAAATTGCCGAAGTGCTTTCCCGCGCCACCGGTATTCCGGTTGCCCGTATGATGGAAGGCGAGAAAGAAAAATTGCTGCGTATGGAAGATGAACTGCACAAACGGGTTGTCGGTCAGGATGAAGCCGTAGTGGCGGTGGCAAATGCGATTCGCCGCAGCCGAGCAGGGTTGTCCGACCCAAATCGTCCGATCGGTTCGTTCCTGTTTTTAGGACCGACCGGGGTTGGGAAAACCGAACTGTGCAAAACGCTAGCGAATTTTATGTTTGACGACGAAAATGCCATGGTGCGTATTGATATGTCCGAATTCATGGAAAAACACAGTGTTTCCCGTTTAGTGGGGGCGCCTCCGGGCTATGTGGGCTATGAAGAAGGCGGCTATCTGACCGAAGCGGTACGTCGCCGTCCGTATTCCGTGATTTTGCTCGACGAAGTGGAAAAGGCGCATCATGATGTGTTTAACATTTTATTGCAAGTGCTGGATGATGGTCGTTTAACCGACGGTCAGGGGCGCACCGTGGATTTCCGCAATACCGTTGTGATTATGACCTCAAACCTGGGTTCCGATCTAATTCAGGAAAACCGCGACCTCGGTTATGACGGCATGAAAGAAATCGTGATGTCGGTGGTGAGCAAACACTTCCGTCCGGAATTTATCAATCGTATTGATGAAACCGTAGTGTTCCACCCGCTAGGCAAAGAAAATATCCGCGCCATTGCGACGATTCAGTTACAACGGCTGGTCAAACGCATGGAAACCCATGGCTACGCATTGCAATTTAGCGACGCGGCACTGGATTTCATTGCAGAAATCGGTTATGACCCGATTTACGGCGCAAGACCGCTGAAACGTATGATTCAGCAGGAAGTGGAAAATCCATTGGCACAGCAAATTCTATCGGGTAAATTACTGCCGGGTAAAACCGTGAATATTGATGTTGTTGAAGGGAAAGTGGTCGCAACTCAATAAAAATAGTTAAAAATCCGACCGCACTTTGATCTGCACCCCAAAGGTTGGGCTAAATGCCCAACTTATTAAGGTGCGGATTTAGCTGGCGTTTTGAAAATGTTGGCGAAAATGACCGCACTTTTATGTCTTAAAAATAACACTGTCGCAACAATCTCATTCTGTTTGCAATACCTTTATCTTGTAAAGCGTTGGTAAATCGGTTGGCGCTGGCTGTGGAAATGCCCGTTTTTTTCGATAAATGGCTGTTACGCAACACAGGAAAAGTAAACACAAAATCCAATACCGTCAGATAAACAAACTGTTTTGTTAATCATCTGTGAGCAATAAATTATTTTGTTTATCATATTTCTCATTTTTTGATTCACAATCAATCCGTGCATTGTTGATATATGGCTACGAAAGCCCCAATGTTTTTCCACGCTGTATTTCATGCTGTTGCGTTGAAATGCAATGGAATACGTTTGCCCATAAAAATCCGCATCTTAATCAGCCACTTGCGATGTTCGACTTTCAGATGCGGATTAAAGTGCGGTCGTTTTTTTATTGATTTGCGGTAAAATATTTAACCGGTTCTTGAGTTAAGATTTTGCTTTTATTTGCCGGAGAACAGGCGGTTAATCTGCGACGTGGCGAATATCCGCCAGATAAATGGCCGGTTTGCCCCCGGCGTCACTGCCGAATAGCACCGCACTATCATCCGGCGTAAAAGACGGATGCGGGTGAGTAATTTGGCGGTCGCCGTCCAACACTTTCCATGAAGAATTGTGTTTCGCCAGTTTCACGATACGCTGTTTTTCTATATTGAATAAATACAGGAACGGATCGTTTTCGATGTTGTAGCTGTCGCTGTCGTCTACATCCACTGGCGAATCGCAACCATCGCCGACCAACAGCTTGCCGTTGAAATTACTCATTAAGTGCGAGCAGGGCGGCATGGTAATTAAGCGGGTATTTTCCAATGTCATCGGATCCACACTGTAAATAACGCGTTCAGTTTGCCCTTTAAAGTAGGATACGTAAATCATCTTTGAACCGTCCGGCACCCAGAATTCGTGGGTACAGGATTCCCCTAGCTGCTGTACTTTAGCTTTTCTGACGTTGCTGCCGTCTGCGTTGATAAACCACATGCGCGCATCCACCAAATCGTGCGGACCTTCGTGGCAGAAGCCGATAATGCTGTCGTCAAACGGGCGATAAGTCGGATGACCCAGCCAGCCGTTTTCCTGATGCACCACCTCCAGCTCGCCGGTTAAAATATCCACTTTAATTAAGCGGCAAGTAGGCTTGGTGTGATAAAACGCTTTGAATTTATCCCAATCGGTCAGTGGCTGCCAGCAAGATTTTAGAATTTCGATACCGACTAATTTCGTGCAATCGGAATTAGCTACCCATGTGCCGTAACCTTTCCAGTTTTCATCCACGGTATAAATGACTTTTTCTTCCAACGTGTGCAAATTCACTTTGCGTAAACTGGATTCGTTTTTTACATAGAAAAAGGCTTGATCATCATTGGCGATAAAGCCGCCGAACGTATTATCGCCTTTTCCTTCGGTTAGCTGGGTTGCGATTTGCGTTTGCATATCTAACAAATAATAATTGCGATTGCCGTCGAAATCACCGGCAAACAGCAATTTGCCGCCGTCTTTGGTGAAGCATTTTTGATAGAAATAATTGCGGTGGCAAGTGATGTCTTGCGGGGTTAAACGGGTCACTTTGGTTTGGGTATCCGAATCGATAAACGATTCGAACCGTAACTGAATTTTCTTTCCTTTAGCCATAAATATATCCTCAATGTTGCTCATTATCCGGAAAAACAATAAATGAGCCTACGCCCATTTATTGTTGTAAGTGAAAGTTATTTTAGCTCCGCACTGCGTTTTAAGCCGTAACCGACGGCGAATATTGCCAAAGAACAACAGGCGAACAGCATTCTGCCCCACATTGGGTTCGGAATCAGTACCATTAATAATAAACCCGCTGCCATGATTAAAACCAATGTACTGAGTTTTTTGCGTTGAGCGCGGTCGATTTCATCCTGACCTTCAACGGCGATACATTCGGTATCCACGTCTTTAAAGAAAGCGATTCTGTTTGCTTTGTTATCGTCTTTTTCTTCTTTGTAGAACAGCATGGTTAAGCAGAAGAAGCCGGCGGTAAAGAACAAATGTGCGGCAATGGTGATAATGACTTTGAGTTCGGAAATTTCGCGTTTAGTTAAGTCTTCTACCCCAAACCAGCTCGCCACATATTCCGGCGTGAATAGGTTAACCACAGACCACGAAACGAACATACCGAATACAACAGTCGCCCACGGCGCCCATTTCGGAGTTTTGCGGATTATAATTCCTAAGAATAACGGCACCAGAATCGGGGATTGCAACAAAGTTGCCACTTGCATCATCAGATCAAACAAACTTAAATGTTTTAAAGAGTTGAAAAATTGTGCCATTAAGATAACCAAAATACCGTTCACAATGCACACAATCTGACCTGCGCGTAATAATTCTGTATCGTCGGCTTTGCCTTTCCGCACAATCGGTGCATAAAAGCTGCGCACGAATACGCCGGAGTTGCGGTTTAAGGCGGAGTCCATGGATGACATGGTGGCGGCGAATAAGCCCGCCATTAACAAACCGACGGTGCCAAGCGGCATAACGTTGCGTGCGAATACCAGATAAACTGCATCGGAGGCTTTTTTGCCCAATTCCGGATAAGCCTGTGCAGCGTCAGGATAAATGATTGCGGTTACCCAAGGCGGGATAAACCAGATGATCGTTCCGAACAACATTAACAGCAAGGCAAAGATTGCTGCTTTGCTGGCGTTTTTAGAATCTTTGGCGTTTAAGAAACGATAAGATTCCTGCATGTTATTGATACTTTGTAATTGTTTTACGATAAAAAACAGGAAGGTGCACACAAGAATCAACGGATAATTCATATTCGGTCCAGATACAAAACCGCCCGGGAATTTTTCGATAATTTCACTTGGCCCGCCGACAACCACTAAACCGACCACTGCGCAGGCAACGGAAATAACAGCAACTACCAGCATTTGTACGAAGTCCGATGCCACCACGCCCCATGCTCCGCTTAGCAAGGACACTAATAAGACAGAAATCCCAGTGACATAGATGGTGACAGTAATATCGGCGTCAAATACCGCGGAGGCAAAGACGGACAAACCGTTCAACCATACACCGGCATTGATCACGCTGAGCGGGATAATTACCCAAGTGAAGAATTGCTCATTAGTCGAACCGAAACGACGTCCGACGGCTTCGGTCGGTGTATCGACGCGCATTTGGCGGAATCGTTTGGCGAAATAGAAATAAGCGAATACATAAGCGACCATATTACCGACGAATACGGCAATCACCGACAAACCATCAGTAAAGGCTTTGCCGGCTGCACCGGTGAACGTCCAGGCGGAGAATTGAGTCATAAATGCGGTACCGCCGACCATCCACCACAACATTCTGCCGCCGCCACGAAAGTAATCGCTGGTGCTGTTGCTTGCCATTTTTTTAAACACTAAGCTGATTGCCACAATGATGCAGAAATAGCCGGTTATCACTAAATAATCCGTAATCATAGAATAACGCCTCCAATAAGTCATGTCTTATTACCGGCGTTAAATCTAGCATATCGGGAAACAAAAAAATGTGATCAATATCTATTATTCAAAACATTGTTTTATTTTTATAGAATTTTGGTTTTGTATTTTTTAAATTTGATATTTGTTTCTCTGTCTGACCGCTTCATCCCAAAAACTAAAGCAGGGCAGCGAATCCGATGCCCTGTGATTTTATCGAAACAAGTCAATGTGTTAACGCAATAATTGCTGAATTTTTTTCACCTCTTGCAGACCATCGTTATTTTCGGAAAACTCTATCTGGGTTAATGCCTGCAATTTTGTTATGACATCAGTGTCTGCTTGCGTCATGTCAGTGGTTGTTAAAAACACATTGTCGGTTAACACATCGCCGTTGACCACATCCGGATATCGGCTTTCCTGATGAAAGCGGAAAGAGCGGTTGTGTGTAAAGTTGCCTTGCTTAGGGCCGTTCTCATACGGACTCTTTCTGAACAGAAAATTAAAGCGTTTGTTGTCGATTGCCACATTGTTCGCGACGGTGAACGTACCGGGATTAAAGTTGTCGGTAAAACCGTCCATATTGTTGCGAAACGCAAGACTGTGGGTAATCACATGGGGTACCGGAATGCCTTCGCCACCCAGTTTAAAGCCGTTGCCGATGGAGGCGCTTTTGCTTTTGACTTGCAAGGTTTGCCCGTTCATAAAGGCGACAGAATCTTTAATGGTGACCACGCCGTTCGGACCGTCTTCCACTTTATTGAACAGATCCCAACCGTCGTCAATATTATGGTGCGAAATACAACGGATAAAGGTATTACCGTCGCCCACTCGCATTTTGGCGGCAAAACCATCGGCGTTAATTTGTGAATCGTCCATATTATTAAAGCTGATACTGTCGCTAACGATATTGTCGCGGGCCCACAGCGGTCTGCCGATTTTTTCCGCCGAGGTAATTTGAAAACCGGTATCCGGTGCACCGTGGGTGACGATATTGCTGAAATTATTGTAGCTGCCCTGTATGATTAAACTGGCGCCCTCCACTTCAATATCCTTCACGTTCCAGAAACTAGCGTTGTGTCGTACTTCGCCAACGAATTTTACCTGATCTTGGGAGCCTTGCAGTGTTTTTAATGCGCCTTTTAAACCGCTGCTTTCGGCACTGATTTCAACCGCAGGGTATTCGCCCGGCTGTAACTGAATGGTGCCGCCTGGCGGCAATAGCTGAAGTGCGGTGTTTAAATCCAATGGTTTTTGTTGAGAACCGTCGCCATCCGCCGTACCTTTCGGCGCGACATATAATAAATCAGGCTGTGTTAACTGAGAGTATTCGATATTGAAGGTTGTTGCAAAGCCTTTTTCTTTCAGCTTTTCTTCCGGTATGAATTGTACGTTCAGCTCGGTGTGTGCGGCGATTAATTTCATTTTATAGGTCATAAATTCCCCGGCTTTGATCAGCGCCGACCGAAACGCGGGTTTACCCTTTTGATTCAGTATAAATTGACCGTCATAATTCGCGCGCGCTTGGAAGATATAATCTTTGGCGGCGGTTTTATGTGCGGATTCGATACTGACCACTAACGGCAATGTTTTCGGCGTAAATGCGACCGGTTTAACCGGTTTGCCGTCGTATAGTTGTAAATTCACATTTTCCACCGTAATTTTGGCATTGCGGGCGGCGAAAAAGCCGAGATATTGGGTTTGAGCGTTCTGGTTAGCAAGAATGCCGGGATTGACGTGATCCAATACTTTTTTATATTCTTTGTCTCCCTGACGGTAAGTAAGCACAAACCCCCGATCGTTTTTCTCCACTGTTAAATGTAATTTCCGCTCTTTAAAATCAATACCTTCTGCATAATCTTCGCGTACCAGTCGATTGCCCGCGGTACCCCAAGGATCGTTAATGCCTTCGCGATAAGACGCGTTGATATTCACTTTGCCGTTATGTTCTCTGGCATTGCTGCGCAATAAATTCATTACCATATTGGACGCGGCGGGGAATTCTTCGTAACCGACTGGCTGCGGCACTGCTCTCGGTTTGCCGATAATATCGCGTACCATAATGCCAGCACCTTCCTGACGATTCGGCTTAGCGCCGGTTTCCGGACCGAGTTGCTCCAGATACACATCCGCCGCAATCACAAAATTGGTATTAATCGGCAGTTCGGTGTAGTAATAGGTGACGCCTTCATGCGAATTAGCCAGCTTGCCGCCACGACTTTCAATGCTAAAGCGGGGCGCAAGCGCGCCCTCTTGCACCGGCATGCCGTCAACGGTGGTGTGGTTGATGCCGACTTTTTCCGGCAAAATGGTCGAACCGAAGTTTAAATCGGTAGATTGACCGAAAGTGATACTTTTCCATATCAAATCCTTCGGATTCAAGGGCGCGGCAATAGCAGACGCCGAACATAACGTTAAATAAAAAAGAGCGGTCAGTTTTTTTGTGAGCATAGAGATTCTCCTGCGTGTTCAAACAAATGCGCCTAATGTATTCGCCTCGCAGAAAACAACGGATTTTCTGTGCGGCAGTGTTGTTTGACGATGTGGTATGCACGTCATCATTGCAATATGTGAAAATAGCTTCGACAACCTTTAATCATGGGATCGACGATGGGCAATGTAGCACAGCGAAAACACGAAAACTGTGATCGTTATCTTAAAATCAAAACAATGTTTTATTTTTATTGGTTGGTTGTGTAAAAAAGGGCAGTCGAATACTGCCCGAAAGTCGCCTGTGTTGGGGAAAAGGCGTGAATAATATTGGGGTTGAGATTTTTTATGCTGTCATCTTCAGTTCAATGAAAAGAGAAATGCAGTGTCAAAGCTATTTAAGAAAATCCTTTCTCATCGGCGTGAAGGTGTCTAATAAGACGCCGGCTTGCCGGCAGACACAGCCGTGCATCACGTTCGGCGCTTTATATAATACATCTCCGGCATTGACCATCTTCGTTTCGTCACCGATAGTAAATTCAAAGCTGCCGGACAACACATAGGTTAATTGTTCGTGCGGATGATTGTGCATTGCGCCAACGGCACCTTGTTCAAAATGCACTTCCACCGCCATAATGTGCTCACTGTAAGCCAGCACTTTGCGTTTAACACCGCCGCCAAGATCCTCAAGAGGAATATCGTTGTTATACACAAACGTCATGTTTCTTTCCTTATTTCACTACATTTACTACTTCGCGCACCAGGCGTCCGATTTCATCCCAGTTTTTTGCCGCGATCAGGGATTTTTCCACAAACCAAGAACCGCCGCAGGCAATGACATTAGGAACGGCGAGATAATCTCGGATATTGTGGATGCCGATACCGCCGGTCGGCATGATCTGCAATTGCGCATAAGGACCGAGTAACGCTTTGATCATTTTCACACCGCCACTGGCCTCCGCCGGGAAAAATTTTACCGCACGAATCCCCATTTCCAGCGCCGCTTCAATCGCCATAGGGTTATTGACGCCCGGCGTAACGGGAATATTCAGTGCCTGACATAATTGCACGATCCGCGGGTTAAAGCCCGGTGTGACGATACAATCAGCGCCGGCATGTTGGGCGCGCACCACCTGATCTGGCGTCAGCACTGTGCCTGCCGCAATCAAAATAGCCGGATTATGGCGGCGCAGCAGACCAATAGCCTCTTCCGCCGCGGCGGAACGAAACGTGATTTCCACTACCGGCAACCCGTTGGTTGCCAAGGTTTCGGCAAGAGGCAGAATATCAGCCGCATTGTCCAGTGCGATCACCGGCACCACTTTTAATTGCGCCAGTGTGTCGATAATTTGTGCTGTGCTATAACTCATAATCTATTCCTAATTAAATTCGTCAATAAAATGTGCGGTGGCGGCGCTGTCGATAATCGCACCTTTATGCTGAATCACCACGCCTGCCAGCGCATTGCCTTGTCGGCAGCAGTGAGCAAGCGGTTTATTTTGCAGATAGCCGTTTAAAAAGCCGGCGTTGAACGCATCGCCTGCCGAGGTGGTATCTACCACATTAGCAACCGCGTCGGTATGGATTTGTTGTTCTTCACCGTTAAAACTGCTGAAAAACGCACCGCACTTTCCTTGTTTCACCACCACGCTGTTTACTCCGGCATTTTTCAAGCGGCGCACCGTGTGTTGCGGATGTTCATCCTGCCAGACGGCCTGTTCGTCATCAAAGGTGACTAATGCCAGACTGACGGCGGGGAAAAGTGCGGTGTAAATTTGCTGCGTTTCCGCCAAAGACGCCCATAAATTCGGGCGATAATTGCTGTCAAAAGCGATTTCAACACCTTGTTGCGCAAGCTGTTTAAGCCGATTGATAAGGGTGATGCGATCCGGCGGCGGCAAAATTGCCAGCGAAATGCCGCTCAGATAAATCATATCGACCTTTTCCAGTTGCGCCGAAATTTGCGGGTAGTCTTGATGTTGCAATAAATAGCGGGCGGCGGATTGGTTGCGCCAATATAAAAAGGTGCGTTCGCCCTGTGGATCAAGCTGAATCAAATATAAACCCGGCTGCCGCTGCCCATCGCGCAGTACCAGAGCCGTGTTGATATTATCCGCCTGCCAGTGCTCGAGCATACCTTGACTGAGTTTGTCCGTACCCAGCGCCGAGACATATCGGATGTCAAGCTGTTGCGTTGGGCTGATACGGGCTAAATACGTCGCCGTATTCAGTGTATCGCCGCCGTAAGTCTGGCGCATAGTGCCGAACGGTTCGCCGTTCAGCTCAATCATACATTCGCCGATTATCGCTATTTTTTTCATTGCCTGCTCCCGTGTGAATAAACCCGCCTGTTTGATATAAGCGGGTTTATTGCGGATTGATTAGCTCGCCAAAATGTCGCGGACGAATTGTTCGATTGCTTTGTCCTGACAGTTGGCAAAGAAACATTGCTGGAAGCGTTCGCCGCTGACGGCAGTTTTCACCAGTTCCGGATCGATTGCGCGCAGCGTATCCAAATAATTGTCTTTTACCACCGCTCTTTTCACTTGATCCAAAATACCGGCGTTGCGAATCTGCGGTTCCTTGCGTTCTGCCGGATAGCCCTCGCCGCGTACGCCGGTAAAGGCTTTTTCAAACATATAGCGCAGGTTTAATTCCGCTCCCCAGCCGAAACCTTTGGCGAAGGCTAATGCCAGTGCATTGCCGTTATTGATCTGACAAAACAGGAACGCATCAGTCGGATCCAAACAATAGCCGCACACCACGCCGGGGTGGATATTGAGCGACATCATCGCGCCTTGTCCGGTGCCGCAACCGGTCACTACAAAATCCACCGCTTTGGAATTAAGCAGGATGCTAGCCATAATGCCTAGGTGAATGTAAGTCAGGTGGTGATCGTTTTCATCGGACATGCCTACATTAAACACTGCATAGCCTTTTGGATCGACCACGGTTTTTAATTCTTTCAGTACCACAGCGTTTTTAGCTGCTTGGCTGTTTTCCATCATTAATGCAATTTTCATCGTCATACACCTTTTATCAATTAAGTTAAAAAATACTCTGGCACGGCGTTGTGACTATCTTGCCAGCCAGCCGCCGTCAACTGCAACGCTATAACCGTTGACATAATCGCTGGCTGCCGAGGCTAAGAATACACAAGGGCCGACTAAATCGTTTGGCGTTCCCCAGCGGCCTGCTGGGATACGGTCTAAAATTTCTTTGCTACGGGCTTCGTCGGCGCGTAAGGCGGCAGTGTTGTCGGTGGCCATATAGCCCGGCGCAACGGCATTCACATTAATATGATATTTTGCCCATTCATTTGCCATGGCGCGGGTAATGCCCATCACGGCGCTTTTTGATGCGGTGTAGGACGGCACCCGAATGCCGCCTTGAAATGACAGCATAGAGGCAACATTGATGATTTTACCGCCATGACCTTGTTTGATGAATTGTTTTGCCGCCAGTTGAGACAGAAAGAACACGGTTTTTAAGTTGATATTAATGACGTCATCCCAGTTCTGTTCGCTGAAATCAATGGCATCTTCGCGACGGATAATCCCAGCGTTGTTGACTAAAATATCAATTTTACCGAATACGGCAACGGCTTTTTCGATGATCTCGGCAAGTCCTTCTTGTTTCATTAGATTGGCTTCAAGATTGACGAATTTGCGCCCCGCGGCTTCGATTTTTTGTTTGGTTTCTAGCGGTTCGACCAGATTAATCCCGACGATATCACAGCCGGCTTGCGCCAGACCCAGCGCCATGCCTTGACCGAGACCTGTGTTGCAACCTGTCACTACGGCGACTTTTCCGGTGAGATCAAATAAGTTCATATAACATCTCCTTGAGACCTGAATGTGTTGGATTGAAATAAAATAGCAGCGTTACTCTCTGTGCTGTATGAACCGCATTATACATAGAATAAAAATATATTACAATAAATATGAAACATTATTTCATTTTTTATATCTAAATTTGAGATAGCGTAAGTTTTTTTCTAAAAGAAAACTTTTATGCTATTATTTGCGCTATTACAAGAGAATTTCGTTTAATCATAAACAGATAACATATGGATCACCATGGAAAAAGAAACGCAACCGGAAGCAGTATCTTCAGTATTAAAAGTGTTCGGTATTATTGAAGCATTGGCTGAACAGAAAGAAATCGGCATTACTGACTTGGCGCAGCGCTTAATGATGTCTAAAAGTACGACCTATCGTTTTTTACAGACAATGAAAACGCTGGGTTTTGTATCTCAGGAGGGAGAAACGGATAAATACCGTTTAACCTTAAAGCTGTTTGAGGTCGGGGCGAAATCCTTAGAATATGTGGATTTAATCACATTAGCCAACAAGGAAATGGCCTATATTGCCAAGCAAACCAATGAGACGTTGCATTTAGGGATGCTGGAGGGCAATGAAATCATTTATTTGCACAAGATTGATTCTAATTACAGCTTAAGAATGCACTCCCGTATTGGGCGACGTAACCCGTTATACAGCACAGCGATCGGAAAAGTGCTGCTGTCCGACTATAGCGAGGCGGAGGTTAGAGAGATATTGAAAGACGTCGCTTTCATTAAACACACCGAAAAAACGCTGGAAAACATTGAGCAGCTTGCACAGGAACTGGATAAAGTACGGCAACAGCATTATGCGGAAGATAATGAAGAGCAGGAACCGGGCTTAAGATGTATTGCGGCGCCGGTGTATAACCGCTTCGGGCATATTATTGCTGGCATTTCGATTTCCCTGCCGACTATCCGTTTTAAAGAAGAGCAACTGCCGTATTTGGTCGGTTTGCTGCAACAGGCGGGCAAGAAAGTCTCTGAGCAACTAGGCTATCACAATTATCCGCCGATTGCCGATTAGCGACACGCCACTTAATGGCTGCCTCGCGCTGAACGTCAGTCACATACATGAAGTAACCTCATGATTTTATTATGGGGTTATTGTTTAATCGGCTTAGAACCGGTAAAGATTGCGGTACTGGCCGTGTTATGATCAGATATACCAATTTATTCGGTTTGTATATTCAGTGAAACCTTTGGGGTCAATGGCTGAATGTCCAAAACTTCCGCAATATCCACCGCACTTTTTTTAATCCGCCAGCGAATGTTGAATTCATATAAGGCAATGCCGTAAATTCGTTCACTGATTTTACCTTGATGGTAGGCGGGGCGGGGATCCTGCTGGATAACCTGACGGATAAAGCGGATAAAGTGCGGTCGGTTTTTTTCCAGTTTTTGCGCGGTATGGTATGCGTGCGCTGTGAATTCAACCTGCAATAACCCTTGTGGTTTGTGTTGCGCGAAGCTGCATTGTGCGGCAGGTTCGCTGTCGGCATAGGCAATGTAGGGTTTGATGTCAAAAATCGGGGTGCCGTCCACTAAATCGACGGCGCCGAGATGCAGCAGCACTTTACCGTCACGGCATTCGATACGATGCAGTCGCGCTTTGGACAGACCCAGCGGATTCGGGCGGTGCGTGGCGCGCGAGGCAAATACACCAATGCGTCGATTGCCGCCTAATCGGGGCGGACGTACTGTCGGCTGCCATTTCCCGGCGGGGATTCTATCAAAGCGGAAGATCAGCCAGATGTGCGAAAATTGTTCTAATCCGCGTACTGCCTCAGGCTGATTATAGGGCGGCAGCAGTTCGACAATACCGATACCGTCTTCGATCAGATCAGGTTGGCGGGGCACTGAAAATTTTTCTTTGTATGGGCTGTGGATAATAGCAACCGGCTGTAATTGCAGGGATAAATCCGACATATTTTCCTCAAAATAGTTAAAAAGCACGCGATAAACTTGTAGAATATGCCATTATTGTACGCAAAGTGCGGTGAAAAAAAGACTTTTTTCTGAAGTTAAGTGAGAATTATGACAAAAGACACATTGAAAATGTGGATAGAAACGGCAAGACCGAAAACCCTGCCTCTTGCCGCGGCATCAATTATTATGGGCGCGGCGCTAGCCTATCATAGCGGAGCGTTCAGCTGGCGCATTACGTTGTTGTGCCTGTTGACGACATTATTATTGCAAGTGTTATCAAATTTCGCCAATGATTATGGCGATCATCAGAAAGGTTCGGATACAGCCGAGCGTATCGGACCGTTACGCGGCATTCAGCATGGACTAATCAGTGCTTCTCAGCTTAAAACGGGACTGTTGGCGGTAGTCGCGGCCAGTCTCGTAAGCGGTACCGTGTTGCTTGCTGTCGCCTATCGAAACCTAACGGATTTGATGACTTTTGGGCTATTGGGCGGCGTGGCGATTATTGCCGCGATAACCTACACTGTGGGCGAAAAGCCTTACGGTTATTTGGGCTTAGGCGATATTTCGGTGTTTATTTTTTTTGGTTTACTGGGGGTGGCGGGCTGCTATTATTTGCAGACCCACAGCCTGCAAGCGGCGATTTTTTTACCGGCGGCGGCAACTGGGCTGCTTGCCACTGCCGTGCTGAACATTAATAATTTGCGCGATATTGAACAGGATCGCAAAGCCGGAAAAAATACTTTGGTGGTGCGGCTGGGCGCTTATCGAGGACGGCTTTATCATTGCGCGTTATTATTGGTTGCGGCGCTGTGCTATTTGCTGTTTGCCGTGCTGCATTTTCACCATTGGTTCAGCTTCGTCTTCATATGTGCGTTTCCTTTGTTAATCCGACATGCTTGGTTTGTTTATCGTAACAGGGAACCACATCGGTTGCGTCCGATGTTGGCGCAGATGTCGTTATTTGCGCTGCTGACCAATTTGTTGTTCAGTTTCGGCTTGCTTGCGGGATAAGAAAGCGCATATACTAGCGGGTGATTTTTCAGCTTACATTAAAGGGTACTCTTATGTATATTGATACTTCGGAACTGTGCGATATTTATCTTGATCAGATTGATGTCGTCGAACCTGTTTTTTCAAGCTTTGGCGGTTTAAGTTCGTTTTATGGCAAAGTGACGACAGTAAAATGTTTTGAAAGCAACGGACTGATTGCCGAGATTTTAGAAGAGAACGGTGAAGGCCGGGTGTTGCTGATTGACGGCGGCGGTGCGGTACGCCGGGCATTGATTGACGCCGAGCTGGCACGTCTGGCGGCGGATAACGGCTGGGAGGGCATTATTGTGTACGGTGCCGTTCGCCAGTTACAGCAGCTGGAAAATATTGATATCGGTATTCAGGCGTTGGCGCCGATTCCGGTGGGCGCGGATGATAATACGGTGGGTGAGGCGGATGTGCCAGTCAATTTCGGCGGCGTCACTTTCTTCCCAGAAGATTATGTTTATGCGGATTTGACCGGTATTATCCTGTCTCAGGAACCACTGGAACTTGAAGACGCAGAAGAAGAATAACATTGACAGTGTTTCCATTTGATAAAATACGGCTGGTCTGCTTGATCAGCCGTATTTTTTATGATTTTTTCTGATGAAGTTCAAAAAACCATAAAAAAATCATTGCTTTTTTTTAACAAGTTGATAACGTCATATCGTCTGCTATTGCAGGACAAGGTTTTTATCCGTGTTTATTCGTTTGAGGATATTATTATGAGTTCGACTTCACCGACAAAAACAGCATCAAATAAAAGTGCGATTATTTTTTTAGTCGATATTGTGTTGTTTATTATTTTACTGAATGTATTACCGTTTGATCCGAAAGCGAATAAGGGATTAGCTTTACTCGTCTTTATTGCGGTGTTATGGCTGACGGAAGCGTTGCATGTTACCGTTACCGCGTTGTTGGTGCCGTTGTTGGCTATCGGACTTGGGCTGGTGGCGACCAAAGATGCGCTGGTCGCCTTCGCAGATCCGACGATCTTTTTATTTTTCGGTGGCTTTGCGCTCGCCACGGCGCTGCATATTCAGAGACTTGATCGCATGAT
Source organism: Necropsobacter massiliensis (assembly GCF_000827595.2). Taxonomy (GTDB): domain Bacteria; phylum Pseudomonadota; class Gammaproteobacteria; order Enterobacterales; family Pasteurellaceae; genus Necropsobacter; species Necropsobacter massiliensis. The sequence goes on from NZ_LN776189.1 coordinate 140,431, forward strand.
CGCCAACAAAATTATGGCGTTGGCAAAGGGCAAGTTATTTGTGGCGGTAATTTATCTGTTTTCGATAACCGCATTTTTATCAATGTGGATGAGTAATACCGCAACGGCGGCGATGATGTTACCGCTGGCAATGGGCATTTTGAGCCAAATAGATAAAACCCGCAATCATAATACTTATGTGTTTGTGCTGTTGGGTATCGCCTACAGCGCCAGTATCGGCGGCATGGGGACGCTGGTTGGCAGCCCGCCAAATGCGATTGTGGCTTCTCAGCTGAAATTAACCTTCTCCGATTGGTTGTGGTATGGGCTGCCGGTTGCGATTATTTTGATGCCGGTAATGATCGGTACGCTGTATCTGGTCTTCAAACCGAAACTGAATATTCGTTTTGAACAAAGTTTTGAAAAAATCGAAATGACTAAACCGCGGATTATCACGCTGGTGATTTTCGCTATTATCGCCGCTTGTTGGGTGTTTAGCAGTCAAATTAACCCGCTGTTGTCTTCTCTGCTCGGTATGACGAAAAAGATCGGCAGTTTTGACAGCGTTGTGGCGCTGCTCGCCGCCGTGGTTATTTGTGTCACCGGCGTGGCATCTTGGAAACAGCTCCAGGAAAATACCGATTGGGGCGTATTGATGTTGTTCGGCGGTGGTTTAACCTTAAGTGCGGTATTAAGAGATTCTGGTGCAAGCAAAATTTTGGCTGACGGCATTGTATTTATGATTGAAGGCGGTCATTTCTATCTTATCGGATTGCTGGTGGCGGCATTTATCATTTTCTTAACTGAATTTACCTCCAATACCGCAAGTGCCGCGTTGTTGGTGCCGATCTTTATTTCCATTGCACAATCGTTAGGTATGCCGGAACTGGGCTTAGCCCTGATTATCGGTTTGGGGGCGTCTTGTGCCTTTATGCTGCCGGTGGCAACACCACCGAACGCGATTGTATTCGGTACCGGCGAGGTGCGGCAGCGAGAAATGGTACGCGCCGGCGTGGTGTTGAATATTTTATGCGTGCTGGTTATTGCTACAACCGCTTACCTGTTCTGGTTTTAGTTAATTACCTATTGATTGGTGAAATAGCGAAGCATACTTCGCTATTTTTTTGTGCCGAAATGTCGAGTGTCAGCAATTCGTTGCGATTTGGTGAGCACCGAGGCTGAGTGTCCGACAGCGCATCTGGCGAACGACTTCTTGTGCGGTTTTCAGCGCGTTGTAAATGTCAATGCCCTGCGAATCGGCATAGTGCAGCGGACAGTAATGTTTTTCCAGTTCCTCAAGTGTTGTTGCAAGCAAGGCTAAATTGCTTTGAGTGCGATAAACATTGGCAAATCGCGTCATATTTTCGCGTATAGTTGCAAGCACGGTGGAGGCGGAAAGGGCAGGATTGCCATTTGGATTGTCCAGTGCGGCGAAATACGCCTGTATTTGTTCGGCGACATTAACGGTGCTTTCGACGATATTGAGCGCTTGATTTTGTTTGATTTTTTGCACCGCTCTTTTGGCAAATACCAGACTGCCGCCGACGGAATTTCCGCCCAGACGGTTGGCGCCCTCAATACAGGACGCCGCTTCGCCTACGGCAAATAAACCGTTCACCTCGCTTTGCGCGTATTGATTGATTTTAATTCCGCCGTTGCAACTGTGGGCGAAAGGGCGGATAGCGATGTTATCCCGACACAGATTGATACCGACTTCTCGCTCCAGCCATTGCAGATAAACCTGATAGAATTCCGTTTTGTCCTGATACAGCGCGGGCGAATAATGCAGGTAAACGCCTTTTTCTTCCGGATGCGCCAGCAGGTGCCGCATCATGCTGAGATCAAATTCTACGCCGGGAAAATCCATACTGAACGGCGCATAATCGCTACGCGCGTTCATCATGGCTCGGAATTGCTGCGGATGCAGGTGCGCAAATAAGTTGCGCCCGCGCCGATCCGTGACGCTGGTGACATATTTCAATGTGTGTTCACCGAACAGCACTTTATATTTCGGCTCAGTGAAAGACGGAATAAACTGAATAAACTCAAGATTAACCAGACTTGCGCCGGCCTGCTTGGCGATATAATGCGCCGAACCGATAATGTCTGCCGGATAGAGATTATCTTGATATAAGCCGGCAATTCCGCCCGAGGCTAAAATAATATTTCGGGTACGGCAGAAAATATAAAAAATTCGACCGCACTTTTGCTGCCCCAAAATGGCGCCCTGTACCTGATTATGTTGGCAGACGATATGCAGCAGAGTCGTATGTTCGTATTGCTCGGTGTTTGTTTGATTGGCGATAATCCGTTGCGCCCGAGCTGCCGCATCTCGCCATTGATCAATCAGATAGATCGGACGGCTGTAGCGGGCGAAACAGGCCGGTCGGTTATCACTGCGTTTGCGCGGTCGAAAGCCGATTCGGTTGAGTAATTCGATCGACTGTGCCGATTCTTCAATATAAGCACGGACGATATGCGGATCACTTAAACCGTGACCGACACGGTTGATCTCTTCCTGAAAGCGGACTTCATCCTCTTTGCCGCCGCTGACCTGAACACCTAAGGTGGCTTTTAGCGGAAAATAACTGGCACCACCGCCGATGACAGTTTTACAAACTAAGATCGAGCGCAGGTGTTGGCGTCCGGCTTCTACGCAGCAGGCTAGACCGGCGATTCCACCACCGATAATCAGCACATCGGTTTCAATGAATTGGTTAACGTTAATCTTGTGCATAGGCAAAAATGGGCGGTGAGGCAGATTGTCTCACCGCGTATTGAGGCGTTACAACAGAGACGGCGCCGCATTTAGCAGAATTCTGGTATATTCCTGCTGCGGCTGATCAAACACGCGTGATGCGTCGCCTTGCTCAACGATCAAGCCGCCGTTCATCACGATAATCCGGTCGGAAACCTGACGGACCGTTTGTAAGTCGTGCGAGATAAATACCATGGCGAGGTTTAATTCTTTTTTTAGATCAGCCAGTAGGTTCAGCACCTGCGCGCGCACCGACACATCCAATGCCGATGTCGGTTCGTCCGCGACAATCAGCTTGGGGCTAAGCGCCAGCGCACGGGCGATTGCCACTCGTTGTTTCTGACCGCCGGATAAGCGGGTGGGTTCGACTAATGCTGCCGAACGTGGCAAGCCAACCCGTGAAAGCAGTTCGTAAACCCGTTTTTCCCGTTCGTGGGGTTTCAGCACATGATGAATATCCATTGGATCTTTTAAAATATCCAACACTCGCATTCTTGGATTCAGTGCCGTGGCGGGATCCTGAAAGATGACCGAAACTTGACGTCCGAACTGTTTACGGGCTTCTGCGCTGCCGTATTTCATTTGCAATCCGTTGAATTTAACCACACCGGAAGTCGGCTTTTGCAGTCCGATAATCACATTTGCCAGTGTGGATTTTCCGCATCCCGACTGACCGACCAGCCCGACGGTTTCGCCTGCGTGAATATTGAGGCTGACGCCGCCTACGGCAGTGAATTTTTTCGGGTTCAACAATGTACCGTCGCGAGAAGGAAACTGTACTACAATTTCTTCCAGTTCAATAATCGGTTGCGTTTTTATGACTTTCATGCTCATTGTTTACTCCTCCGAATGAGATGCCCAGATATGTTTAGGGTGATCCCCGACTGGGACAAGTTTTAACTGTTGGTGCGGATTGGCGTCCGGTCGTAACGAACGGCTGGCGAAACGATCTCCGTCTGAGAAATCAAACGGCGATGGTACGCTGCCCGGAATCTGGTACAGGCGTTCTGCCCGGCATTCGGTGGACAGCACAGAACCGAGCAGACCGCGCGTGTATTCATGAGTTGGGTTCATCAGCAGCGGTGTTGTCGGTGCCGCTTCCACCACCTGACCGGCATACATCACCGTGATATGGTGTGCGATTTGTGCCACTAAAGCTAAATCGTGGCTGACGAAGACCATCGCGAAACCAAGTTTTTCGCGTAGTTCATTGAGCAGTTTAATCACTTCCGCCTGTACGGTAACGTCCAATGCCGTAGTCGGTTCATCGGCAATCAGTAACTTCGGTTCGCGAGCCAGCGCCATCGCAATCAATACCCGCTGTCTTTGACCGCCGGATAATTCGTGCGGATAGCGGTTTAAGGTTTTTTCCGGATCCAGTTTTACCCATTGCAATAAGGTTTCGGCACTTTGTTTGCCGCCGCGGCTAATCAGCTGCGCCATTTGATCCTTAATCCGCATGGACGGGTTTAAGGCGCTTAAGGCATCCTGATAAATCATGGAAATTTCATGTCCGCGTAATTCATTGAGCTTATCGGTTTTTAACAGATCATGTTGATTGCCGGCACGATCGGTAAATAAGATTTCTCCGCTGATTTTGGCGGTTTTCGGTAATAATCCCATGATCGAAAATGCCGAGATCGATTTACCGCAGCCGGATTCGCCGACTAACCCCATGGTTTCACCTTCGTGTACGGTGAAGCTGATATTGTCCACCAACGGCGTTTCACCGTAACGGTTCGGAAAGCGAATAGACAGATTTTTCACCTGAAGAATCGGTTTCGCATTAGGGTTGAGTTGCATGCGATCGGTGCGGGATGCCTCTTTATTCTGTAATTTGAGCAGGTAACGTTTTAATGCCAAGCCTTCTGCCATGGCTTCCTGTACGTCGGTTGACAGCGGTTTTGATACATCGGATTTGGCAACGGTCGGGCTGCGTTTCAGTTTCGGGTTGACTAAAGCGTCGGTTAAGCCTTCGGATAAAATATTCAGCGATAGCACGGTTAATAAAATCATTAGACCGGCGAAGGTTGTCGCCCACCAAAAACCGCTCAAAACCAGATTACGTCCTTCGGACAATACATTGCCCCAAGACGGATGCGGCGGTTGCACGCCGGCGCCGAGGAAAGACAACGAGGCTTCCAGCACAATGGCATCGGCAACCATCACAGTGGCGAAAACCAGCACCGGTGCGGCGGTATTACGAACTACGTGTTTCAGTAAGATATAAGTGCGGCTGCCGCCAATTACGCGTTCGGCGCGGATGTAATCCTCCTCCCATTGCGATACGACGTTAGCGCGTACTACGCGGGCAAGCTGCGGTGTATAAACGACGGCAATCGTCAAAATGATAACTGGTACAGTGTTACCGAACGTGGCAAGCAACACGGCAGCCAACGCAATGCCCGGAAATGCCATTAAAATATCCATTAAGCGCATAATAACTTCGTTGCCGAATTTATTGGCGGTTGCCGCTGTCGCCCCTAAAATACTGCCGAATACAATTGCCGTGCCGACCGCACCCAGACCGATAAATAGCGAGGTTTGCGCGCCATAAACCAGCCGGGAAAAAATATCGCGCCCTAGCCGGTCGGTACCGAACAGGTATTCGCTGCCGGGAGCCTGTACCGGACGTAATGTTTGCAGCGGATCATAAGGTGCGACCCAAGGCGCAAAAATGGCGATTAATGCGACAAACAGAATAAAAATCAGCGCAATTTTGGAGGCGGTCGATAATGCTTTGAATCTTGCACCGCCCGAAGCAAGTCGATCTGCTAATCCTTGACGAAACATTATAAACTCCGAATTTTTGGATTGATGATAAGATACAGAATATCAACAATGATATTGACCAATACGAAGGTAAATGCGATTGTCAGTACCACACCTTGTACTAAATGTAAGTCATGGTTCACGATACCGTTAAAAATCAATTTACCCATTCCCGGTAGGTCGAAAATTTGTTCGATTACCACCGCACCGCCGAGCAAGTAACCTACGCGTAAACCCAGTACGGTAACCGGGGTAATCAGCGCATTGCGCAAGACGTTATGACGAATAACCGTTGCATAAGGTACGCCGTTGCCGATTGCGGTGCGCACGTAGTCTTTGTCCATTTCTTCCACCATGGTGGTGCGTACCACACGAATTAACGAGGCGCAGACCGGCACTGCCAAGGCGAGCGAGGGCAGCGTCATTGAACGGAGATAGCCGCTTGGATCTTCACTGAACGGAATAAAACCGCCCGACGGAAACCAGTCCAGTTCCAGTGCAAACCATTGAATTAATAAAATACCCAGCCAGAAAGAAGGGGTTGCGACCGCCGCCACAGAAAGTAACCGGATAATTTGGTCAACCCAGCTGTCACGATAAAGGGCTGCGATAACCCCTAAGGTGAATGAAACCACAGCTGCCAAAAAGACACCGATAAAGGTGAGCTGTAATGTGAGCGGAAAAGATTTTGCGATAAGCGAGGTAATCGGTTGTTCCGGCGGTGTTGTCATGCCGAAATCGAATTGAATTGCGTTGCCGATAAAACGGATATATTGAACGATAATCGGATCGTTGAGGCCGTGTTGTTCGCGGTAAAGTTGTTTCGCTGCTTCACTGGCGCTTTCACCCAGCGCGACGGTAGCCGGATCACCGGGGGTGAATTGCAGAATAATAAAAACTAATGCACTTACACCGAGCATCATTATCGGTAATGCCATTAAACGGCGTAATAACAAACGAAGTACGATTTCCATTTTTTTCTCCAACTACAAGAACGGTTCGTAGGATAGCTTGTATAAATAAATTGTATAAAAACGGCGGGTTGATTAATTATTTGATTAATTGTGCCGCCGTTGAAACAGTTGAGGAAGATGCCCAAAATTTCCCGCCTCATTCGGTCGAGGCGGGTTTTCAGCCTATGGCTATTTACGACCTACGCCAAGGAATGACATACCTGTTGTCGGTAACGGTTGGAAGCCGTCCAGGGTTTTGTCGTTCCATGCGGTAGGCAATTTGCGGTGCACAATCGGATAAAGCGGTACTTGCTCGGCGATAATATTAATCGCTTTTTCCCAAGCCTCTTTTGCCTCGCCGGGCGCTTTGGCTTTAATCGCTGTATCAAGCAACTCCTGTACCTGCGCATATTCTGGGGTGTCTGACCAGCCGAAGCGTTTTTTCGGCCAGACGTCGCCGCGATACCACCAGCTCAGCAATAAATCCAGATCGTTACTGAATACGGAAGGATCGCCCGGCGCCATAACAACTTCATAAGCGCCTTTATCCACATGACCGCCGTATAATGCGCCGGATTGCAGGTGTTGTAAGGTGACTTTCACGCCCGGCAGTTTATTCCAAGATTCCAATACCAGTGGCGCACATTCTTTCACCCAAGAGTGATCGGTGGACAACAGCTGGAAACTCAGGCTGTCAACGCCGGCTTCTTTTAATAACGCAACGGCTTTTTTCTCGTCATAGCCATATTGAGTGGCGGCTTTCACGTAATCCGGATGCGTCGTTTGTACATAAGAAGTTGCGGCTTCCGCATTGCCGAGGAATACCACATCAATCAGTTTCTGCGTATCCAACGCATAGTGCAGAGCCTGACGTACTTTCGGATTGTCAAACGGGGCTTTTTTGCAGTTAAACATTAAAAACAGCAAACCGAAAGATTGTACCGATTCGACCGTGCCTTTACGTTTTAAGCGTTCGGAATCTAGATACGGTACGCTTTCCATTGCCTGGGTACGACCGGATTCCTGTGCGGTGACACGGGCAGCATCATCGGAAAGCAAGAACCAGTTCATTTTTTCTACGCGCGCCGGATAAGGACCGTTATATGCGTTGAACGCTTCAAAAACGATACGGTCATCTTTTACCGCAGACACGAATTTATACGGACCGGAACCGACCGGGTTGGCGTCAAACGCGGTTTGTCCGACGGATTCGATAATATGTTTCGGGACGATTTTTACAATACCCAGACGTAATTTCAAAATGGCAAACGGGTATTTGAGTTTGAATTCGACCACTTTGTCATCTACCGCTTTGACCGATTCAATAAACGGAATGAACTGGGCGAATAAAGAATTTTTCGCTGGATCCAGCACGCGTTCGTAGGAATACACCACATCTTCTGTCGTAACCGGTTTGCCGTCGTGGAATGTTGCCCCGTCACGCAGGGTAATGCGCCAGGTGGTTTCGTCCACCTGTTCCGGTTCTTTTGCCGCCAGTGCCAGATAAGGCTGGCGGGTGGCTGGATGCAGATCTACCAAACCTTCGAAAATATGCAGATTAGCCGCCATTGCCGAAGCACCGCTGGAAGTCGCAGGGTCGAAACCGGTGGAAAGCGGATAGGCGATACCCGCCTGAATAACGCTGCCAGCCGCAGGTGCTGCCGCGAAAGCTTTCGGTGCGAATGAACCCAAGGTACCGCTAAACGCAATTCCGGCGCCGACGCCGGCAAGTACTTTCATAAAATTACGGCGAGATTCATTTTCAATATGATTTGTCATAAACGCTCCTTTAGTGATAACTAAATTTCCAATGAGTAACCGACATCAGAAATAACATGCTCTAAACAACCGTGGGTTCATTTCAGCGTTGTAAAAAATGAAGTGAATTTATCAATATTTAAACATGAAATGAATTGTTTTTATCATAATATGTTGTGTAACGCTGTCAAGAAGATATCGGAAGGATAATTTATATTTGTGACTTCTATCACGAAAATCAGTCGCTTAGACAAGCCGATTGAGAATATCGACGGGATTTTAGCGTTATCGCGATTTTTATCGTTGGGCGAAAATAACAAAGAAAATGTTAGCGTTTTTTGTTATCCTAAGGTTCATCTTTATTTTACGGATAATCTTTATGCACACCGAAAATCTCAAGCAAAATCCACCGCACTTTTCCGACGCGCAAGAAACAACGCATTTCGGCTTTAAAACGGTCGCCAAGTCTGACAAACAGAAAATGGTGGCGAATGTTTTTCATTCCGTAGCGGGAAAATACGATTTAATGAATGATCTGTTATCGTTCGGCATTCACCGGCTCTGGAAGCGTTTTAGCATTGATTGCAGCGGCGTGCGTAAAGGGCATAAAGTGCTGGACCTTGCTGGCGGCACGGGCGATTTTTCCGCCAAGTTTTCGCGCATTGTCGGCGAGGCAGGCGAGGTTATTTTGGCGGACATCAATTCTTCCATGCTGGAAGTCGGGCGCGAAAAGCTGCGTAATCTCGGTGTGGTGGGCAATATTCATTACGTACAGGCGAATGCCGAGGCATTGCCGTTTCCCGACAATACGTTCGATTGCGTGATTATCAGTTTCGGTTTGCGCAATGTGACCGATAAAGAAAAAGCGCTGCGTTCTATGTTTCGGGTGTTAAAACCGGGCGGTCGTTTACTGGTGCTGGAATTTTCCAAACCGATTTTGGATCCGTTGAGTAAAATTTATAATTTCTATTCCTTTAATATTCTGCCGAAAATCGGCGAAGTGGTGGTTAACGACGGCGACAGTTATCGCTATTTGGCGGAATCGATCCGCATGCACCCGGCGCAGAACGTGCTGAAAACGATGATGAGCGAGGCGGGCTTTGAGCAAGTAAGCTACTACAATCTGAGTGCCGGCATTGTGGCGCTGCATCGCGGTTATAAATTTTAGGACGGATGATATGCTGCCGGATTTTGACATGTTAAAAACGCAATTAATGCTGCCTCAGCTGTTTAACGGCGGTTTGGAAACGCTACTGAATTATCTGTTGCGGCGTGCCGACGGCGGTGAAGCTTATTTGCGCAAATTAAACGGTAAGGTGTTGGCGTTGCGCTTGCAGAAAATCGGCTTGCCGCTTTATGTTGTGTTTTCCGCCCAACGCATCGACCTGCTGCACCAATATGATGACGAGCCGGATTGCGCCGTAGAAATCGCCGCCAACTTATTGTTTAACATACCGAAAAAATCACAGCTCAGCGCATGTATTAACGCGCAATCCATTCGGCTGCAAGGCGACTTGCAAGTGTTACAGGATTTTGCCGGTTTGCTTGAACGGCTGGAAAACGATCCCGCCGAACTGATTTCCCCTTATGTGGGAGACGTGGTGGCGCATAGTGCGGTCAATTTTTGGCGCGTTTTCAGTACGGCAATTAAGCGCAAAAGTGCACAAAGTCAACGTTATTGGGGCGAACGTTTAAGCGAGGAATGGGCGGTGCTGGCACCGAGTTTAGCCGTCGCAGATTTTTGTGAACAGGTAAAAACACTGGAAAAACAGACCGCACTTTTTGAGCGCAAGTTGGCGGATTATGTAAAATAATATGCCATTTGGCATCATGTTCTCGCCGTCATGATATTTTTGTTATAACCGCGCGAAGGCAAATTTCGCAGCGATGATTTGAGCGAATGAAATTAAAAGACATCAAACGATTATACACCATCGTCAAAACCTTTCTGCATTACGGCATTGATGACATTTTGCCGCATAATCGCTATACCCGCCCGCTTCGTTGCTGGCGCAATACGTTGTTTTGGCTGCGCAATCGACATCCGCATCAAGCGTTTGGGCTGCGCCTGCGTCTGGCGTTGCAAGAGCTTGGACCGGTGTGGATTAAACTGGGGCAAATGCTGTCCACTCGGCGCGATTTGTTTCCGCCGGATATTGCCGATGAACTGGCGTTGTTGCAGGATCAGGTCGCGCCTTTCAACGGACAGACCGCTCGCGCGCAAATCGAACGGGCATTGGGGGCGAAACTTGAAACTTGGTTTGCGGAATTTGACGAAAACGCGCTGGCATCGGCGTCTATCGCGCAGGTTCATACGGCAAAATTCAATGCCCAGCAAGAGGCCGCCGGCAAAGATGTGGTGATTAAGGTGCTGCGTCCGGACATTCAGCCGCAAATCGAGGCGGATTTAAGCTGGATGTATAAGTTGGCGGGCTGGATTCCACGTTTGTCGGCGGAAGGCTATCGTTTGCGCGCGGTGGAAGTGATTCGCGAATATGAGAAGACATTGCGAGACGAGCTGGATTTGCGTACGGAAATGGCGAATGCCGTTCGTCTGCGCAATAATTTTATTGATAGCCCCATGTTGTATATTCCGCAGATGTATCCGCAGTTCTGCCATCAGAATGTGATTGTGATGGAACGTATTTACGGCATTCCGGTATCGGATATTGAGGCGTTAGAGCGTAATGGCACGGATATGAAATTACTGGCGGAACGCGGCGTGCAGGTGTTTTTCACACAGGTTTTCCGCGACAGCTTTTTTCACGCCGATATGCACCCCGGCAATATTTTCGTTAACCCGCAGCATCCGGCGGATCCGCAATATATCGGGATTGACTGCGGTATCGTAGGAAAACTGAATGACAATGACAAACGCTATTTGGCGGAAAGTTTCGTGGCGTTTTTCAATCGTGATTACCGCCGTGTGGCGCAAATGCACGTGGATGCCGGCTGGACGCCGCGCGATACCGACATTGACGCATTTGAACAAGCCTTTCGTGAGGTGTGCGAACCGATTTTCGCCAAACCGTTATCAGAGATTTCTTTCGCTCAGGTGCTGCTTAATCTGTTTAATGTGGCGCGTGAATTTAATATGCAGGTACAGCCGCAGCTGGTGTTGTTGCAGAAAACGTTGCTTTATATCGAGGGGCTGGGGCGCCAGTTATATCCGCAGCTGGATTTATGGGATACCGCGAAACCGTTTTTGCAGGATTGGCTGAATGAGCAAATGGGCGTAAAAAACTTGGCTAAACGCATGGTGGGAAAGTTACCTTATTTGCAAGAACACTTGCCGGAATTTCCGGAAATGCTGATCGGCGCTTTACGGCAACAGCGATTAATCAGCGAACAGTTGCGTGAGATAAATCTCAAGCTGGGTCGACAGCAGCGCTGGGCTAAAAAGGCGTTTGCCTTGTTCAGCGGCGGGATTATTTTTATTGGCACGTTGTGGCAATTCAGTGCACTGCCCGTTGGCTTAAGCGGACTATTATTGATATTCGGTCTGCTGATTTGGTTAGTTGGCTTTCTCTTGCCGTAGCCGCACAATTTTAAAAATAATCTTAATTGACTATTGTTCAGATAAGGCAAAACAGTTATAGTCAGCGGTGGTTTTATAAATTGATTCCATAGGAGATGAAAAATGGGTCTTGGTGGTGTAAGTATTTGGCAATTATTGATTGTTTTGCTGATTGTATTAGTGTTTTTCGGCACGAAAAAACTGCGTAATATCGGTTCTGATTTAGGTACGGCGGTAAAAGGGTTCAAGGATGCGATGAAAGATGAACCGAAAGATGCCGAATTTAAAAAAATCAGTGATGACGCCGAAAAAAAAGCGCAAACTGACAATGTAAAAGAAAAGGAACAGGCATAATCCGTGTTTGATATTGGTTTTTCCGAATTAGTTTTAATTCTGATTGTCGGGCTGGTGGTACTGGGACCGCAGCGTTTGCCGGTAGCAATCCGTACCGTAATGGGTTGGGTGCGGACAATTCGCGGTATGGCGGCGAATGTGCAAAATGAGCTGAATCAGGAGTTAAAATTACAAGAGTTGCAGGACAGTATTAAAAAAGCCGAGCACCTCAATCTTCAGCAATTATCGCCGGAGCTCGGCAAAACCGTGGAAGAACTGAGAGCGTCGGCGCAAAAAATGAAAGCGGATCTGGAGAAAAAAGCCGCAGCAACCAATACCGATTTTCAACAACAGATTCGGGAGCTGAAAGATTCCGTTGAAAAAGCCGCCGACGACAGTGAACGGAATACGCAAGGTGCCGAACGACAAGATGATCTTTCGCCAGCGGAGCTTGCCGAATTGGCGGAGCAGGATGATCCAATAACCCGGATGGCGAATTATTATCCCGAAGAGGATACGCTTGCCAATGTTACGCCAACGGAAAAGAATAAATCAGCGAGTTAACTTGTTATGAGTGTTGAAGAAACTCAACCTTTAATCAGCCACCTGATTGAGCTGCGCAACCGCTTGTTGCGCTGCGTCGTTTTTGTGGCGGTGATTTTTCTGGCATTGGTTTATTTTGCCAATGATATTTATAATTTTGTGGCGGCGCCGCTGTTGGATGTGATGCCCGCCGGCATGAGCATGATTGCCACCAATATTGCCACACCGTTTTTCACCCCGCTTAAATTGACCGGTGTGGTTGCCATCTTTGTATCGGTGCCTTTTTTGCTCTATCAACTCTGGGCGTTTATCGCGCCGGCATTATATCAGAACGAAAAAAAACTGGTTTATCCGCTGTTGTTTTCCAGCACTTTATTATTTTATCTCGGCGTAGCTTTTGCATATTATGTAGTCTTTCCGCTGGTATTCGGTTTTTTGACCAAAACCGCGCCGGAGGGCGTGGCGATTGCTACCGATATCAGCAGTTATCTGGATTTTGTATTGACTATTTTTCTGGCTTTCGGCGTTTGTTTTGAGGTGCCGGTGGCGATTATATTGCTATGTTGGACCGGCGTAACGACGGTGGCGGATTTAAAAACCAAACGACCTTATATTATTGTCAGCGCGTTTGTTATCGGCATGCTGCTTACGCCGCCGGATATTTTTTCCCAGACATTATTGGCGGTGCCGATGTGTTTGTTATTTGAAGTCGGCTTGCTGTTCGCACGTTTTTATCAACCGAAAGACCAGGATGCGGGCGATGATGGCGCATCGGTATAAGCAATGTAAGATTGATTCGAGGGGCGCAGGCCCCTTTTGTTTTAGAGGATAAGATTATGACAGAACAAATTATCGGCGGATTTCCCGCCCGTCGTTTGCGTCGCATGCGTAAACATGATTTCAGCCGTCGTTTAATGGCGGAAAATAAATTAACGGTCGATGATCTGATTTACCCGGTATTTATTATCGAAGGAGAGAATCGGCGCGAGGCGGTTCCTTCCATGCCGAGAGTAGAGCGTTTAACAGTGGATCAGTTGCTGATTGAAGCGGGATTGCTGGTGAAATACGGCGTGCCGGTGATCGCCCTGTTTCCGGTGGTCGGGCAGGAGCATAAATCGCTCGGTGCGGAGGAAGCCTATAATCCGGACGGTTTGGTACAGCGCGCCGTGAAAGCGTTAAAAGCCCGCTATCCTGAATTAGGCGTGCTAACCGATGTGGCGCTGGATCCTTATACCGTGCACGGGCAAGACGGTATTATTGACGAAACGGGCTATGTGCTGAACGACACGACCACTGATGTACTGATTAAGCAGGCGCTGTCGCATGCGGCGGCCGGTGCGGATATCGTTGCGCCGAGCGACATGATGGACGGTAGAATTGGCAAAATTCGCACCGCACTTGAGCAGCACGGTTTTATCAATACACAGATTATGGCTTATTCAGCAAAATATGCCTCCGATTATTACGGTCCGTTCCGCGATGCGGTCGGTTCTTCCTCCAATTTGAAAGGCGGAAATAAGAAAACTTATCAGCTAGATCCGGCAAACGGCGATGAAGGCTTGCAGGAAGTGGCGCTAGATATTCGGGAAGGCGCGGACATGGTAATGGTCAAACCGGGCATGCCGTATCTAGATATGGTATATCGCGTGAAAAACTATTTCGGTGTGCCGACGTTCGCTTATCAGGTTTCCGGTGAATACGCCATGCATATGGCGGCTATTCAAAACGGCTGGTTAAAGGAAAGAGCATGTATTATGGAAGGATTGTTATGCTTTAAGCGTGCCGGTGCCGATGGCATCCTGACTTATTTTGCCAAACAAGTGGCAGAATGGTTGTATGAGGAAGGTAAAAACAGATAAGGATGGCTTATGCGTAAAAATGAAATCGATCTGTCCACGCTGTTTCCGGAAAAAGATAAAAACTATATGCTGATCACCTATTTGGCATTTGCTGGCGGCGTTTTTATTCCTCTGCTGCCGATTGTCGGTGTGATATTGGCTTATGTCAAACGCAACGAGGTGTGGGGCTCGGTTTACTACGCTCATTTGACTTATCTGATCCGCACATTCTGGGGATTTGTTGCCGGCGTAGTGCTGGGATCGATCTTGCTGATTATCGCAGTTGGCAAGCTCATTTTGCTTGCTGTCTGGATCTGGTTTCTGTTCCGCATTATTTACGGCTTTATCAAATTGTTGGATCGACAAACGGTAACGACTACCGGCTGGTTTATTAAGTAAAAATCCACCTGCTATGAGCATGAATTTTTATAGTTTATCAATAGGTTAGCGTTTTTCGCAAAATATGCACCGCACTTTTCTTGCGTTAAAAAAGTGCGGTTAAATTTAGGAAAGAATTTATGAAAGAAACAATCGTGGCACAAGCGACCCCTATCGGACGCGGCGGGATCGGGATTTTGCGCGTGTCCGGTCCGCTGGCGGCGGAAGTGGCGCGGCAAGTGCTGGGAAAATGCCCGAAAGTGCGGATGGCAGATTATTTACCGTTTAAACAGGCGGACGGTAGCGTGCTTGATCAAGGCATCGCCTTATATTTTAAAGCACCGCATTCCTTTACCGGCGAAGATGTGCTGGAATTACAAGGACATGGCGGTCAGGTGGTGCTTGATCTGTTGCTGAAACGCATTTTGCAAATTGACGGCGTGCGATTGGCGCGCCCGGGCGAGTTTTCCGAACAGGCATTTTTAAATGATAAGCTCGATCTGGCGCAGGCAGAAGCCATTGCCGATTTAATCGACGCCAGCTCGGAGCAGGCGGCGCGTTCGGCGTTGAAATCCCTGCAAGGTGAATTTTCGCGCAAGGTGAATCAGCTGGTGGATGCCGTGATTTATTTGCGTACTTATGTGGAAGCCGCGATTGATTTTCCCGATGAGGAGATTGATTTTCTGGCGGACGGCAAAATAGAAGGACAGCTGCGCGATATTATCGCTCAGCTGGATGGCGTCAGCGCGGAGGCAAAACAGGGGGCATTGTTGCGCGAGGGCATGAAAGTGGTGATTGCCGGGCGCCCGAATGCTGGCAAATCCAGCCTACTCAATGCGCTTGCCGGGCGGGAAGCGGCAATTGTTACCGATATTGCCGGTACCACGCGCGATGTGTTGCGTGAGCATATTCATATTGACGGTATGCCGTTGCATATTATTGACACCGCTGGTTTGCGTGATGCCACCGACGAAGTGGAACGCATTGGTATCAGCCGCGCGTGGGATGAAATTGCACAGGCGGATCGGATCTTATTGATGCAAGACAGTACGGATAGCAGTCAGGATCCGGCTCAAGTGCGGTCGGAATTTCTGGCGAAATTACCGAAGGATATTCCGCTGACGGTGGTGCGCAATAAAGCGGATTTAAGCGGTGAACGTGAAGGAATCAGCGAACAGGACGGCTATAGCGTCATTTGCTTATCGGCGAAAACTCGGCAGGGCATTGATTTGCTGCGCGACCATTTGAAGCAATCTATGGGCTATCAGACCGGCTCGGAAGGCGGTTTTCTTGCTCGTCGTCGCCATTTGGAAGCCTTACGGCAGGCATCGGAGCATTTACGCGCGGGGCTGGTTCAGCTGGTTGAATTTCATGCCGGCGAATTGTTGGCGGAAGAGCTGCGCATTGTGCAGACGCACCTTGGCGAGATTACCGGTCAGTTTACCTCCGATGACTTGCTGGGCAATATTTTCAGTTCATTTTGTATCGGAAAATAGCATCAGGGCGTATTTGATACGCCCGATTATTCGGTTTTTTGATCTGGTTAAACAAAATCAACGGATTTTTGTTCTATAATTCAGTTCCTTTATTTTGTTGTATTTGTTTGTTTATGAGTTTTTATGCACTGTGGGTGATAGCTTTCGGGCTGTCAATGGACGCTTTCGCCGTGTCGGTTTGCAAAGGTCTGTCTTCATCTTCTTTTCAATGGCGCAATGCGCTGAAAACCGGAATTTATTTCGGTTTGTTTCAGGCCGGTATGCCCTTGCTTGGCTTTTTGCTGGGCGTTCAGTTCAGTGAATCCATTCGGGAAGTCGACCACTGGGTTTCGTTTGTGTTGCTGATGATTATCGGCGTCAATATGCTGAAAAATGGTTTCAGCGCAAAACAGGAAACGCCCTGTGACGATAATTTCAGCTGTAAATCCTTGTTGGCGCTCGGGGTGGCAACCAGCATCGATGCACTGGCGGTGGGCGTGTCTTTTGCCTTTTTGGCGGTGGATATTGTCAGCGCCATTGCGATTATCGGTTTGATTACCATGCTGCTGTCGATTATCGGAGTGAAAGGCGGGCATCTGCTGGGCGGTAAACTGAAAAATAAAACCGAATTGCTGGGCGGCGCGATGCTGATTGCGATTGCAATCAAAATTCTGTTTGAACATCATGTGTTTTAATGGCGCCGTCTGATTTTATCGGACGGACGACCCCGCCTTTGATCTTGCCCGATTTATGCGTATAATCTGCCATTATTTCAATTTTATACGGACCAACTCATGCGCCTCATTCGCGGTATTCACAATCTTCCGGCAATTTTACGACAACAGGGCTGCGCGCTGACTATCGGTAATTTCGACGGTGTTCATTTGGGGCATCAGGCGGTATTGCGTCATCTGCGCGACAAAGCCAACGCCTTGGCATTGCCGGTGGTCGTAATGCTGTTTGAACCGCAGCCGAGCGAGTATTTTCTGGCACAACAGGCGCCGGCGCGTTTAATGCGATTGCGCGATAAGCTGTATTATCTGACGCAGGTCGGGGTGGATTACGTTTTCTGTGTAAAATTCGACCGCACTTTTGCCGCGTTGCCCGCACGGCAGTTTATTGCCGATTGGCTGGTGGCGCGCTTAAATGTGAAATTTCTCAGCATTGGTGACGATTTTCGCTTCGGTGCCGGGCGCGCGGGAGATTTTGCCCTGCTACAGCGTGCCGGTGCGCAGTTTGGTTTTAGCGTGGAAGATAACCGCAGTTTTCAGCTGGATAATCAGCGCATCAGCAGTACCGCAATCCGCCAGGCGCTGGCAGATGACGATTTGATGGCGGCGGAAAAATTGCTCGGTAAGCCGTATCGGATTTTCGGTCGCGTGATTCACGGTAATAAACTGGGGCGCACAATCGGTTTTCCCACTGCCAATATCAGCCTGCATCGTCAGGTTAATCCGGTGAAGGGCGTTTATGCAGTAAAAGTGCGGTTGAAAAACGAACAGATTTTCTGCGGCGTGGCGAATATCGGCAAACGTCCGACCATCAACGGCGTGAAACAATTGCTGGAAGTGCATATTTTTGATTTCGACCGTGATTTATACGGTCAGAACGTGCAGGTTGAGTTTTGTTATAAGCTGCGCAATGAAATCAAGTTTCCTTCCTTTGCGCGCCTACAGCAACAGATTAAGCGCGATGTAGAGATTGCGCGCGCATTTTTTGCCCATAGAGACGAGCTATGTGGTATCTGATTGCGGCGGTAACCATTTGGGCGAGTTCGTTAATCGCCGGTAAATTCTCCTACGAAACCTTTGATCCGGCGCTTACCGTACAGATTCGGCTGCTGATTTCCGCGTTGCTGTTATTACCGCTGTTTAAACGCAATTACCACCGCGTGCCGCCGCATTTACGGCTTAAAGTATGGCTGCTGGCGATGATGAATTTGCCGTTGGTGCTTAATTTACAGTTTATCGGCTTGTATTATACCTCGGCCGCCAGTGCCAGCACCATTGTGGGGATGGAGCCGTTGCTGGTGGTATTTATCGGTCGCTTATGCTTCGGTCAAGCGGCTAAACCTATTGATTGGCTGTTAAGCACGCTGGCGTTTATCGGCATTGCTTTGGTGGTTTTAGGTGGTGGAGAAGAGGGTGAAATCAGCCTCTGGGGCTGTTTTCTGGTGCTGGTGGCAGAGGTGATTTTCGCCCTTTGTCTGTATTTAGGCAAAAGCGTGATGAAGGAAATCGAGCCGCGGGTTTACACTAACTGCATTCTGGTGCTCGGTGCGTTGCTATGCTTGCCGTTTACTTTATTGTTTACTCGAGATTGGCAAATTACACCGACGTTCAACGGCATTGCCGCTGTGCTGTATCTTGCCGTTGCCTGCACCTGGTTTGCGATGCTGCTGTTTAATAAAGGGTTGCAGCAGGTGAGCGCCAATGTGTCCGGTATTTTGATTACGCTTGAACCGGTGTTCGGTGTGTTGCTGGCGGTATTGGTGCTGGGCGAAAGTTTTTCGTTGGTCAGCGGTATCGGTATGGCGTTGGTGATGGCGACGACCTTTTTATCCGTCAGTCTGCCGATGTTGGTTAAAAGACTGCGTCGCAAAGCGGCTTAAGTCCGTGTTCCGCTCCCTTTCCGTGGCTGAATTCAGCCTTTAATCTTGCCACATTTATGCGTATAATGCTGAAATTCGTCTGCGTGTTATAGGCAGATTATTTTTTAATATTTACAACCTGGAATAAACAAATGTCGAATGAAACTGTAGATTACAAAAGCACGCTGAACCTGCCGGAAACCGGCTTTCCTATGCGTGGTGATTTGGCGAAACGTGAGCCGGATATGTTGAAAAACTGGTATGAGAAAAAACTGTATCAGAAAATCCGGGCGGCATCGAAGGGCAAGAAAACCTTTATTTTGCACGACGGCCCGCCCTATGCGAACGGTACCCTTCATCTTGGTCATGCAGTAAATAAAATTCTGAAAGACATTATTTTGAAATCAAAAACCGCACTGGGTTTCGATACGCCTTATGTGCCGGGCTGGGACTGTCACGGTCTACCGATTGAATTGAAAGTGGAAGGCATTGTCGGCAAACCGAATGAAAAAGTGTCCGCCGCCGAGTTTCGTAAAGCCTGTCGCGCCTATGCTAAAGAACAGGTTGAAGGGCAAAAAGCCGATTTTATCCGCATGGGCGTGCTGGGTGACTGGGATAATCCTTACCTGACCATGAATTTCGACACGGAAGCCAGCATTATTCGCACGCTGGGCAAAGTAATCGCCAACGGGCATTTGTATAAAGGTTCGAAACCGGTACACTGGTGTCTGGACTGCGGTTCGTCGCTGGCGGAAGCGGAAGTGGAATATGAAGACAAGGTTTCGCCGTCAATTTATGTGCGCTTTAGTGCAGTGGATCCGACCGCGGTGGAAGACAAATTTAACGCACAGGGCAAAGGTCACGGACAAATTTCAGCGGTAATCTGGACCACAACCCCTTGGACCTTACCGTCCAACCGTGCCATTGCGATTAATCCAGAATTGGATTATCAGCTGGTGCAGTTCGGTGACGAACGGGTGATTTTGGCACAGGCGCTGGTTGAAGATGTGCAAAAAGCTGTCGGTGTTGAGCAGGTTGAGGTGTTGGGGACGACAAAAGGTGCCGAGCTTGAATTGTTGCGCTTTAATCATCCGTTCTATGAATTCAACGTGCCGTTTATTTTCGGCGATCACGTTACTACCGACGGCGGTACTGGTCTGGTGCATACCGCACCGGATCACGGTCTGGACGACTACATTGTCTCGCAGAAATATCATCTGGAAATGGCGGGGCTGGTCGGCAACGACGGCAAATTTATTTCTACTACGCCGTTTTTTGCCGGTAAAGGCGTGTTTGAAGCCAATGATTTGGTGATCGAAAAAATGCGCGAAACCGGTGCGTTAATGAAACTGGAACGCATTAAGCACAGTTACCCGCATTGCTGGCGGCATAAAACCCCGATTATTTTCCGTGCAACACCGCAATGGTTTATCGGAATGGAAACAAAAGGTTTGCGCCGACAGGCATTAAGCGAAATTAAGCAAGTTCGCTGGATCCCGAGCTGGGGTGAAGCGCGGATCGATACCATGGTGGCAAACCGTCCGGACTGGTGTATTTCCCGTCAACGTACTTGGGGCGTGCCGATGACCATGTTCGTGCATAACGAAACGGAAGAACTGCATCCGCGCACGTTGGAATTATTGGAAGAAGTGGCGAAACGGGTGGAAAAAGAGGGCATTCAGGCATGGTGGGATCTGGATCCCGCCGAGCTGCTGGGCGAAGACGCCAACACTTATCACAAGGTGCCGGATACGCTGGATGTATGGTTTGATTCCGGCTCCACTTATGCTTCCGTTGTGGCACAGCGCCCGGAATTTCGCGGGCTGTCGGCGGATATGTATCTTGAAGGTTCCGACCAGCATCGCGGCTGGTTTATGTCCTCGCTGATGCTGTCCACCGCAACCGAGGGCAAAGCGCCGTATCATCAGGTATTAACACATGGTTTCACGGTAGATGAAAAAGGGCGCAAAATGTCCAAATCCCTTGGTAATACTATTTTGCCGAGCGAAGTGTGGAACAAAAACGGAGCGGATATTTTGCGTTTATGGGTGGCGTCCACCGATTACACCGGTGAAATTGCGGTATCCCATAATATCTTAAACCGCGCGGCGGACGCTTACCGTCGTATCCGTAATACCGCCCGTTTTCTGTTGGCAAACCTGAATGGATTTGATCCGAAACGCGATATGGTGAAACCGGAAGCAATGATTTCACTGGATCGTTGGGCGGTAGATTGTGCATTGCGGGCGCAGAATGAAATTAAAGACGCTTACGATAATTACCAGTTCCATGCCGTAGTGCAGCGCTTAATGAAGTTCTGTTCGATTGAAATGGGTTCTTTCTATCTGGATATTATCAAAGACCGTCAATATACCACCAAAGCGGACAGTCTTGCCCGTCGCAGTTGTCAAACCGCACTGTGGCATATCGCCGAAGCGTTGGTGCGCTGGATTGCGCCGATTTTATCCTTTACCGCCGATGAAATCTGGCACTACATTCCGGGCGAGCGCGGTGAATTCGTGTTTACCGAAGAATTCTATGACGGGCTTTTTGCGCTGGATGAACACGAAGTCATGGGTGACCAATACTGGCAGCAGATTTTAACCGTGCGGGATGAAATTAACCGCGTATTGGAACAGGCGCGTAACGAGAAAATTATCGGTGCGGCGCTGGAAGCGGAGCTGACGATTTATGCCGATGAACGCTATGCCGCGTTATTGGCGCAATTGCAAGATGAACTGCGCTTCGTGCTGATTACCTCGAAAGCGGAGGTCAAACCGCTGGCGCAAGCTGATGTGGCGGAAGGCGAGCTGAAAGGACTGGCGGTGAAAGTGGTGCGTTCCACTAACCATAAATGCCCGCGCTGCTGGCATTATTCTGACAGCAAAGACGACGCGTCTCTGTGTTCGCGCTGCGTAGAAAATGTAGAAGGGCAGGGCGAAGTTAGACAATTCGCTTAATCTGTATTAACGTCAAAAAGTGCGGTTAATTTGACCGCACTTTTCGTAACTAGGAATTTTTATGTCCAATAACAAAACCGGACTTTCATTTTTATGGCTGAGTTGCATCGCCTTTATCCTTGATCTGGCGACCAAATATCTGGTTGTCAGCCGTTTCGAATTATACGAAAGTGTGAATATTTTGCCGGTATTTAATCTAACGTATGTGCGCAACCCGGGGGCGGCGTTCAGTTTTTTAGCCGACCATTCCGGCTGGCAGCAGTATTTTTTTATTCTGTTGGCGCTGGCGATTTCGGCAATGCTGGTGTATTTTCTGTATCAAAACAGCCGGCGACAAACCTTGCAAAATAGCGCCTATGCGCTGATTATCGGTGGCGCGCTGGCGAATATGGCGGATCGCGCCTATCATGGTTTTGTGGTGGATTTTCTCGATTTTTACTGGCGGGACTGGCATTATCCGGTGTTTAACGTGGCGGACATCGCCATTTGCGTGGGTGCTGGACTACTGGCGCTGGACGCCTTTAAACCGGGCGATAAAGCAACGAAAAAGAGTAAAGGGGCATGAAAATTATCTTAGCTAATCCGCGCGGTTTTTGTGCCGGCGTGGATCGTGCGATCAGTATTGTGGAACTGGCGCTGGAAATTCACGGTGCGCCGATTTATGTGCGGCACGAAGTGGTGCATAACCGTTTTGTAGTGAACGGATTACGTCAGCGCGGCGCGATTTTTGTGGAAGAATTAAACGAAGTGCCGGACGGGGCGATTGTAATTTTTTCCGCGCACGGCGTATCACAAGCGGTGCGTCAGGAAGCCAAAAATCGTGAACTGAAAGTGTTCGACGCCACCTGTCCGCTGGTTACTAAAGTGCATATGCAGGTGGCGCGCGCCAGTCGCAAAGGAACGCAAGCGATTCTGATCGGACATGAGGGGCATCCGGAAGTGGAAGGTACCATGGGTCAGTATGATAACCGCGAGGGCGGCATTTATCTGGTGGAAAATGTCGAAGATATCGCCAAATTGTCGCTGCGTAAGGAGGATGACATCACCTTTATGACCCAAACCACGCTGTCTATTGATGACACCAGCGAGGTGATCGAAGCGCTGAAACAAAAATATCCGGCAATTCAGGGACCGCGCAAGAATGATATTTGTTATGCCACCACCAATCGCCAGCAGGCGGTGCGCGAGCTGGCGAAACAGTCGGATCTGGTTATTGTGGTCGGCTCAAAAAATTCTTCCAATTCCAACCGTCTGGCGGAGCTGGCTTCGCGTATGGGGGTGAGCGCAAAACTGATTGACGATGCTGATGATATTGAACCGCAATGGCTGGATAACGTGAAAGTAATCGGGGTTACTGCGGGCGCTTCGGCACCGGAAGTACTGGTACAATCCGTTGTCGCCCGCTTAAAGGCATTGGGCGTGGAAACGGTGGAGGAATTGCAGGGTTGCGAGGAAAATACCGTGTTTGAAGTGCCGAGAGAATTGCGCATAAGCCCGGTTGAATAATGGAGCGGCGCCACGTTAAGCACTTATGGTGGCACGGTTTCGGCAGCATTGGCTTGTCGGTTTATAGTGGTTGCAGCAGGCTTAAAAACTTTGCCATTTTTAACCGCACTTTTTATTCACTTTGCGATCCGGATCGTAAAAGTGCGGTCGTTAAGTTGTCAGTTTTTGTCTTTTCGTACACAGTAATGCCCGTTGGATTAAATCCAACGACCGCTTAACTAGACAAAAGGACAGATTATGAAAACAGTTAACGCGCTTTTCAGCGCATTCTTTTTATTCATCGCCCTGTGCGGCACAACCGCCTTTGCCCAACCGGCTAAAAATGCGCAAGACGAGCAGCCGAGCGCGGAGGTTGTAGTCGGCGATAAGCTGAATATCAACGCGGCGAGTGCGGAAGAGATTGAAAAATCCCTGCTTGGTATCGGCGCGAAAAAAGCGCAGGCGGTGGTTGAGTATCGCGAAAAGCACGGTAATTTTACCGCTCTTGAGCAATTACTGGAGGTGCAGGGGATCGGTAAAGCGACGTTGGATAAAAACAGAGCGCGCATCAGATTGAATTAGTCCGCAAATCCGTAACCTTATTTTGCCAAGCCGAAACCGTTAGGTATTCGGCTTTTGTTATTTTCAGCGTATAATTAAACGCGATTCCAACCCATTCAAGGAGTGAACATGAAACAGAAAATCGTGCTTGCCACCGGCAATCCGGGCAAAGTAAAAGAAATGGCGGATGTGCTGGCGGACTTCGGCTTTGAAGTGGTGGCGCAGTCCGATTTGGCGATTGAAAGTCCGCCGGAAACCGGTCTGACCTTTGTCGAAAATGCCATTTTAAAAGCGCGCCATGCAGCGAAGATGTCTGGTTTGCCAGCAATTGCCGATGACAGCGGGCTGGTGGTTGCGGCGCTGGGCGGTGAGCCGGGGTTATACTCCGCCCGTTATGCCGGAGTGGACGGCGAGAATGCCGATGATGCAAACCGGCGTAAATTGCTGGAAAATTTGGCGCAGATTCCGGCAGAAAAACGGCAGGCGAAATTTGTCAGTTGTATTGTCATGTTGATGCACGAAACCGATCCGTCGCCGATTATCGCCGAGGGAGAATGCGTAGGTAGCATCACCTTTGAAGAACGCGGCAGCAATGGTTTTGGCTATGACAGCCTGTTTTTCTATCCGGACAAAAACTGTACCTTCGGCGAGTTAGAACGCGCCGAGAAAAAACGCATTTCTCATCGTGCCAGAGCGCTGGCGGTGCTGCAAGAGCGTTTGAAATAATGCTGATACCGCCGCCTCTCAGCCTGTATATTCATATTCCGTGGTGCGTGCAAAAATGCCCTTACTGCGATTTTAATTCGCATGCACAGAAAGGCGCCGTTCCCGAGCGGGATTATCTGCATCACCTGCTGGCGGATTTGGAGCAGGATCTGGTGCGATACCGTCATTACATTAATGATCGGGCGCTGCATTCCATTTTTATCGGTGGCGGTACGCCGAGCCTGTTTTCCGCCGAGGGGATTGCATTTTTATTACACCGTATCCGACAGCGCATTCCTTTTGAAGCGGAAATTGAAATAACGCTGGAAGCCAACCCCGGTACGGCGGAAGCCCAGCGTTTTATCGGCTATGCCGAGGCCGGGGTAAACCGCATTTCCATGGGCGTGCAAAGTTTTAACGATGAAAAATTGCGCAGCCTCGGGCGGATTCACAATGCCGACGAAGCTAAAAGTGCGGTCGGTTTTGCCAAAGTTTGCGGGCTGAAATCGTTTAATCTGGATCTGATGCACGGGCTGCCGGCACAGAGCACGGCACAGGCGCTTGCAGATCTGCATCAGGCGATTGCATTAGCGCCGCCGCATTTGTCTTGGTATCAGCTGACGATTGAACCCAATACCCTGTTTGCTTCACGACCGCCGACATTGCCTGATGACGATGAGCTGTGGTCGATCTTTGAGCAGGGACATCGTTTATTGACGCAGGCGGGATATCAACAATATGAAACTTCCGCCTATGCCAAAGCGGGCTATCAGTGCCAGCATAATCTTAATTATTGGCGTTTCGGTGATTATCTGGCGCTCGGTTGCGGCGCGCACGGCAAGCTGAGTGCCGCCGACGGCGAGATTATCCGCTTTTGCAAAACCAAACACCCGCGTGGCTATTTGCGCGGTGATTATCTGTATGAAGAAAAAGCGGTAGCGGCGGCGGAGCGCCCTTTTGAGTTTTTTATGAATCGTTTCCGTCTGCTGGAACCGGTGCCGAAAGCGGCGTTTGAACAACTTACCGCGCTGCCGTTAAGTGCGGTGCAACAACCAACCGATTTAGCGCTGGCACGGCAATATATCACGGAAACCGACCGCACTTGGCAGGTGACTGAGCACGGCAAGTTGTTTTTAAACGAGTTGCTAACGCTGTTTTTACCGGAATAGGGCTTGTGTATCCGGTCCAATAGCATTAAAGTATGGCGGTTACAGGCAAACGTTTACGTCAGGCGGCGATTGAGTTTCCCCGTCTGCATAAAGGAAAGAATATGGATCAATTAACCATGAAAAAACAGGCGGCGCAGGCAGCGTTAGCCTATGTAAAAGCGGATACCATTGTCGGCGTTGGCAGCGGTTCGACGGTAAACTGTTTTATTGAAGCGCTCGGTACGCTGAAAAACCAGATTAAAGGCGCGGTGGCGGCGTCGAAACATTCGGAAGAATTATTGAGAAAGCAAGGCATTGAAGTGTTCAGTGCCAACGATGTGTCAAGTTTGGATATTTATGTGGACGGCGCCGATGAGGTGAATCCGCAGAAAATGATGATTAAAGGCGGCGGCGCGGCGCTGACACGTGAAAAAATTGTGGCTGCATTAGCAAAAAAATTCATCTGCATCGTGGATAGCAGCAAACGGGTAGATGTGTTAGGCTCTACATTCGCCCTGCCGGTGGAAGTGATTCCGATGGCGCGTTCGCAAGTAGCGCGCAAATTGGTTGCGCTGGGCGGTTTGCCGGAATATCGCGAAGGCGTTGTGACCGATAACGGTAATGTGATTTTAGACGTATATAATTTTAAAATTATGAACCCGGTGGAAATGGAAAAAACCTTGAATAATGTCGCCGGCGTGGTCACTAACGGGATTTTCGCCCTGCGCGCGGCGGATATTATTATTGTCGGCACTCCCGACGGTACTGAAATCATTGAATAATCATAAATCATTACGGAGAGCAAACATGACAGCAAAAGTATCGCTGGATAAATCAAAAATTAAGTTTTTACTTTTGGAAGGCGTACACCAGAACGCGTTGGACGTATTGCATGCGGCGGGTTACACCAATATCGAATATCATAAAAAAGCGCTGGCGCCGGAAGAACTGAAAGAGGCGATTAAAGATGCACATTTCGTCGGGCTGCGCTCGCGCACGCATCTGACCGCCGAAATTTTGGAACATGCCGGTAAGCTGATTGCCATCGGTTGTTTTTGTATCGGTACCAATCAGGTGGATTTGGAGGCGGCAAAAGCGCGCGGTATTCCAGTGTTTAATGCGCCATTTTCCAATACCCGTTCGGTTGCCGAGCTGGTGCTGGGTGAAATTTTGCTGTTGATGCGCAATATCCCGCAGGCGAATGCGGAAGTACACCGCGGGTTATGGAACAAATCCGCCGTTGGTTCGCACGAAGTGCGCGGCAAAAAACTGGGGATCGTAGGCTACGGACATATCGGTTCGCAGCTGAGTATCGTTGCTGAATCGCTGGGCATGAACGTCTTTTTCTATGATCTGGAAACCAAATTACCGCTTGGTAATGCGCAGCAGGTGAGTACGTTGGAAGAGCTGTTGTCCGGCTGCGATGTGATCTCGCTGCACGTGCCGGAAAATGCCTCAACCAAGAATTTAATGAGCGCGGAGCGTATCGCACAGCTCAAACAGGATTGTATTTTTATCAATGCGGCACGCGGCACGGTGGTGGATATTGATGCGCTGGCGCAGGCGTTGAAAGAAGGTCGCATTCGCGGTGCCGCCATTGACGTATTCCCGCAGGAACCGGCGTCGATTAATGAAGAATTCGTTTCGCCGTTGCGTGAATTTGACAATGTTCTGTTGACCCCACATATCGGCGGTTCCACGGCGGAAGCACAGGAAAATATCGGTACTGAGGTGGCGACCAAATTCGTCAAATATTCTGACAATGGTTCCACTTTATCGGCGGTGAATTTTCCGGAAGTGTCTTTACCGGAGCATCGTACCGCCAAACGGTTGCTGCATATTCATGAAAATCGCCCGGGTATTTTGAATAAAATCAACCAATTATTTGTGGATGCCAATATTAACGTGGCGGCACAATATTTGCAGACCGATTCGAAAATCGGTTATGTGGTCATTGACGTAGAAACCGATGACAGCAGTGAATTGCTCCAGCAATTACGCGCAATTGACGGTACTATTCGCGCTCGCGTGCTGTTCTAATCTGTTCGGCGGTTTTGATTAGCCGCCGTTTTTCAGCAAAGTGCGGTTGATTTTTTAGTAAAAAATTGACCGCACTTTTTTGTTGTCCTGTGTTACACTTGCCGATAATTTTTATCGGTGGTTAACTGTTTGTATGAAGAAATGTTTTTCTGTTCTTTTGATTTTGCTGATGCTTGCCAGCGGTAGTGCGTGGTGGGGGTATCGACAGCTGTTAGGCTTTGCCGCACAACCGGTGCAGGTGGCACATTCGGATCAGCTCTTGACCGTTGAACGCGGTGTAACCGGCACTAAACTGGCGGCATTGTTGGAACAACAAGGCTTGCTGCAAGATGCGCGTCTGCTGCCTTGGTTGCTGAAACTACAGCCGCAGCTGAATAAAGTCAAAGCGGGAACTTATTCATTAAACGGCGTGCATACCGTCGCCGACTTATTACAGGTGCTGAATGCGGGCAAAGAGGCGCAGTTCAGTGTTCAATTTATTGAAGGAGATACCTTTAAAAGCTGGCGAAAAAAACTGGAAAACGCACCGCACTTAGCGCAAACCCTACAGGGAAAAAACGAAGCGGAGATTTATCACCTGCTGGCACTGCCGCAGGATTTTGCGGCGCCAGCGAAAATCGAAGGTTGGCTGTATCCCGATACTTATCACTATACCCCCGGTTCTTCCGATCTTGAGCTGTTGCAACGTGCTGCGGCGCAAATGAAAAAACGCTTGGCGCAGGCTTGGGCGCAGCGAGATAACGCCTTGCCGCTGGAAAATCCGTACCAGATGCTGATTTTAGCGTCCATTGTGGAAAAGGAAACCGCATTGACCACCGAGCGTGGCAAAATCGCTGGCGTATTTGTTAACCGCTTGAATAATAATATGAAATTACAGACGGATCCGACCGTGATTTACGGCATGGGCGAGCATTATACGGGCAATATCCGGCGTAAGGATTTGGAACAGGCAACGCCTTACAATACCTATGTGATTGACGGATTGCCGCCGACGCCGATCGCCATGCCGAGTGAAAGTGCTTTAATGGCGGTAGCGCAGCCGGAAAAACATGATTTTTTATATTTTGTGGCGGACGGTAGCGGCGGGCATAAATTCAGTCGCACGTTGACAGAACATCATCGCGCGGTGCAGGAATATTTGCGCTGGTATCGTACTCAGCAGGGACAGAAATAACAGGGTGATGTATGAAATCGGGGAAATTTATTGTGGTTGAGGGGCTGGAAGGCGCAGGCAAAACTACCGCACTGCAAACCGTAGTGCAAACTTTGCATGCCGAAGGCGTAACGGATTTAGTGTTTACCCGTGAGCCGGGCGGCACGCCGTTGGCGGAAAAACTGCGCCAGCTGATTAAGTATGAAAGTGAGGAACCGATAACCGATAAAGCGGAATTGCTGATGCTGTATGCTGCCCGTATTCAGCTGGTAGAAAATGTGATTAAACCAGCTCTGGCGCAGGGTAAGTGGGTGATCGGCGACCGGCATGACTTATCTTCGCAGGCTTATCAGGGTGGCGGTCGTCAAATTGATCAAAGGCTATTACAAACTTTAAAGCACACCGTATTGCAGGATTTTGAACCGGATTTTACCCTGTATCTGGATATTGACCCTGCCGTCGGGCTGGCGCGTGCCAAAGGGCGCGGCGAGCTGGATCGAATTGAGCGGCAGCAATTGGATTTTTTTCATCGTACCAGAGCGCGTTATTTAGAATTAGTGCAGGCAAATCCGAAAGTCGTGATGATTGATGCCGGGCGGGATCTTGCGCAAGTCGGCGCAGATATTCAGGCGGCAGTCAGAAATTTTGTGGAACACAATCAATAATATGTCCGTAGATTATCCGTGGCTTGGCGAACGTTACGCCGAGATTATCAGCACTTTTCAGCAAGGTCATGGCCATCATGCGCTGCTGTTCCGCTCCGAACCGGGGCTGGGAACGGAACGTCTGATCAATGATATTGCCGCTTGGCTGCTGTGTCGGAATCCGCAGGCGTTACAGCGTTGTGGGCAGTGTCACAGCTGTCGCTTGTTCGCGGCGAGCAATCACCCGGATTTTTATACTTTGGCGCCGCTGGATAATAAAGACATCAGTATTGAGCAGGTGCGCGACGTCAATGAAAAAATCACCCAGCATGCTCAGCAACAGGGCAATAAAGTGGTGTATATCGCTGCGGCGGAACGGTTAACCGACGCGGCAGCGAACGCCCTGTTAAAAACGTTGGAAGAACCGCGTCCGAATACTTATTTTTTGTTGCTGGCGGCGCTGTCCGCACCGTTGTTAGCCACGATTCACAGCCGTTGTCAAACATGGTTGATTCCGCTGCCAGCAGAGGAAACGGCACTGCATTGGCTACAGGCGCAGTGTTCGGCTCCAAGTGAGGATATTTGCACCGCACTGCGCATTAATTATGGGCGCCCGTTAACGGCGCTGGCGGCGTTGCAGCAAGGATGGTTGGCGCAGCGTAAAGATTTCTTGCGCCGATTTTGGCTGTTTTATACCCGCCGTTCGCCGCTGGAATTATTAGCGCATTTTGATAAAGAACTGGTTTTTCAGCAGTTGGACTGGCTGGCATCGTTTTTATCCGACAGCTTAAAGGCGAAACTGGGCGTACATCAGGGCTGGATTAATGCCGATCTGGTGCGCGGCATTGAACAGTTTAGCGCACAGCAAAGCGCCCTTGGTTTGCTGAAAGCCAACGAAATTGTGCAGCAAGTGCGGTTCGATTTGTTGCGGATTAACGGTGTAAATCAGGAACTGATCCTACTGGATGGGCTCACCCGTTTAATCACCGAAGTATTTGAAGCCTAAAGCCGAAATCAGCGGCTGCGGTTTGTCCGCAACGGATAATATTTAACGTCAATAATAAATAAGGAATCAATGTGTTTATCGTAGATAGTCATTGTCATTTGGATGCGCTGGATTATGAAAATTTGCATGCCGATATCGCTGATGTGGTGGAAAAAGCAAAGCAGCGCGAGGTGAAACATCTGCTTGCGGTCGGCGTAACCTTAAGCCGGTTTGAACAAATGTATGCGCAGCTTCAGTCTTTTGCGAACGTTTCGCTGGCGTGCGGCGTACATCCGCTCGATCTGGATGACGAACCTTTCGATTCTGCGCGGCTGCTGCGTTTGGCAGCGGATAAAAAAGTGGTGGCAATCGGCGAAACTGGACTGGATTATTATTACAGCGAACAGAATAAAACCTTACAGCAGGCGGTGTTTGCGCAACAGATTCAAATCGCAAATCAACTGAATAAACCGCTGATTGTGCATACGCGTTGCGCACGGGAAGATACCCTTGCCCTACTGCAAGAACATCAGGCGCAACAGTGCGGTGGTGTTTTGCACTGTTTTACTGAAAGCTGGGAGATGGCGAAACGGGCACTGGATATGGGGTTTTATATTTCCATATCGGGGATTATTACCTTTAAGAATGCGCAGGCGTTGCGCGAAGTGGTGCGCCAAGTGCCGTTGGATCGTCTACTGGTGGAAACTGACAGCCCGTATCTTGCGCCGGTGCCTTATCGTGGCAAGCAAAATCAACCTGCCTATGTGCGCGAAGTGTGCGAATATGTGGCAGCGCTAAAAGGTATGGACGTCGAGCAGTTTGCGCAGATTACCACACGAAATTTCGAGCGTTTATTTAAAATTAATGTACAATAAATTAGCGCTAATAGTTGATAAATGAAGGAAAGTCGCATGAGAAAATTGTTAAAGTATTTTTTCCTTATCGCCATTTTTGCCTTTCATGGATTTTTATTTGCGGTGATCAGTTATGTGATGCCGCATTATGAAATCACCCGTGTGACCGGCGTTGAAGTGAAACGGGTGGACAAAGACGGGCCGATTACCAAATCCAATCCGGCGGACGGACCGACTCGTGATGTGTATTATATTTATACTCAGAAGCCGAATGAAAGCAAAGTGATGGTTTACCGCAACGAAGATACCCGCTGGGGATTTCCGTTTTATTTTAAATTCGGTTCAGCGGATTTGCAGGCGAAAGCGCAGAGTTTTTCGGTGGAGCATAAATTGGTGCAGGTGAAATATTACGGCTGGCGGATAGTCATGTTGGATGAGTTCCGCAATGCCACTTCTATTAAGGAAGTGACCTTGGACGAGGGCGCCTCGCACCCGATTTTGGCGTATATTTTCTATTTCTTCCTGCTGATTACGCTGTTTTTCTCCGTACAATTTGTGCGCGGCTGGTTTGACAGCGAAAAATAATTTCAGTACAACGCGCGATATGCGCGATTTCAATTGGATCAAGCTGGTGCGATTTACGCACCAGTTTCGTCTTTCGTTAATCGGATAGAGTAACTATTATGGGTTTATTTGAAGCGATTTTAATTTTAATTCTGCTAATTGCGATTAGTGCGGTCATTTCTTCCGCCGAAATTTCGCTTGCCGGTGCGCGGAAACTGAAATTGCAGAGTCTGGCGCATGAGGGCGATGAACGGGCGGAAATGGTGTTGCAGTTGCAAGCGCAGCCGGGGCGTTTTATTACGGTGGTGCAAATCGGTCTGAATATGGTGGCGATTCTGGGCGGGATGATCGGCGAAAGCGCGATTAGTCCGTTTTTAGAAACGCTTTTAGCCCGTTATACCGCCTTGCAGGCGGTAGAATCCGTTGCCTCTTGGTTGTCTTTTGTGGTGGTCACGGTGGCGTTTATTTTACTGGCGGATTTAATCCCGAAACGGTTGGCGATGACCAGCCCGGAAACCGTGGCATTGCGCACTGTGCGGGTAATGAAGTTCAGTATGCTGGTGTTAAAGCCGCTGGTTTGGCTATTTGATACCGTTGCCAACAATGTTTTTCGTCTGTTTAAGATTTCCACTGAACGGGATGATAATCTGACTTCCGAGGATATTGTGGCGTTGGTGGATGCTGGCGCCGAGGCGGGCGTGCTGAAAGCACAGGAACATTATTTGATCGAAAATATTTTTGATATGCAAGAACGCACCGTCACCTCAACGATGACGACCCGCGAAAACATTGTTTTTTTAGACCGCACTTTTGCCCGCGAGAAAGTGCTGGCGACGATTAAAGACAATCCCCATTCCAAACTGTTGATTTGTGATAACGGCTTAGACAAAATTTTAGGTTATGTGGAATCGCATTCGCTGCTGACCCTCTATTTGCAGGAACAAAAAGTGGCGTTGACGGATCAGCGCGTATTGCGTAAGCCGCTGTTTATTCCGGATACGTTGTCGTTGTTTGAGGTGTTGGAACTGTTTAAATCGGCAGGCGAGGATTTTGCGGTTATCGTAAACGAATATGCTTTGGTAGTGGGCATCGTGACGCTGAAAGATGTGATGAGCATCGTCATGGGCGAGCTGGTTTCCAGCGAGGAAGAACAAATTGTTCGCCGAGATGAAACCTCTTGGTTGATTGACGGTGCGACGCCGCTGGAAGATGTGATGCGTGCGCTGAATATTGAATCCTTTCCCGGCGAGGAAAATTATGAAACCGTAGGCGGTTTTATGATGTATATGCTGCGTAAAATCCCGAAAAAAACAGATTTTGTGCTGTATGACAAATATAAATTTGAAATTATTGATACCGAGAATTTTAAAATCGATCAGCTGCTGGTGTCGCTGCGGGTGGATGTATAACCGTTGAGGGCGGTTTCCGCCCTTGCGTTTTGATAACGATCAGAAAAACGAACTCCAGCATGCAGAAATTGGCATCACGAGCAACAACGCCGGCAGCATATTAGCGACACGGAACATCGTAATACCGCAGATCCGAAAACCCGCCGCTATCATCAGCATGCCACCTACGGCGCCGAAATCGGCGCGCAATTCGGGCGTCACCCAAGGAATAATAAAAACCGCACAGTAAGCCAGTATCAGCTGTAACAAGGTTTGCGGCACAAAAATAGTGGCGACGGAAATGCCCAGCGTTGTGGCAAAGATGATGGCAGTGAAAAAATCCAGTGAGGCTTTAACGATCAGAATACTGGCATCACCGCTCATGCCTTCGTTCATAGCGCCAAAAATGCCGGTGCCGCTGAATGAAAACAGAATCATAATTGCCACGAATTTACTCAGAAATTCTTCTTGCGACGACATCGCCCTCGGTTTATTCGGCACTATTTTCTCAATCAAATTTTTCGCCCCAGCGGCGAATTTATTGATGCCGTTTTCCAGAAAAATGATTTCGCCGATAATGGTGCCGAGCAGCACGGCGAGAATCATTGCTGGCATGGTGTTGACTTTGGCGACCATTGTTATCCCCATGCCCATGGAACTCAGCCCGAAAATTAAGGTCAGGTTCTGGCGCAGCTGCGCCGGTATGCGTCCGCCCAGCGCTGCACCGATGCAGGCGCCGAGAATAATAGCGGCGCCGTTGATATAAGGTCCGATAATCATATTGCTTTCCTGTCAGTCAATGAGAGTGATAAAGATAAATTAAGAAAAATAATGGATATTTTTCGGCTTAAACAACTTATCGATTACGCGTTTTAATTGTGCGTTAGTGTTGCGTTGCTTTTTAGATAACGGAATTTGTTGCCAATCGAAAGTGCGCAGCGATTCGACGGCTTGCGTCAGACTTAAATTTTGCAACTGCGTTTTAATGAAAAACTCGGCGATAAGACGATTCCATTCCGTTTTATTGCCCCAATAATGCCCGATCACATTATCACACGCGCTCAGTCCGCCCACATGGTTTAACGCGACGGAAAAGGCAAATTGCTCAACCAGACGGCGCGGGCAGGTGGTGGCGCACATTTCGTCACAGGCGTGTAATGCAAGGCGAATCATTGCCTGCGCCTGTTGCGCCGGCAAGCCGATGACACCGGCGTTCCACATTTGTGTTTTATCCGTAATCGGAATACCGGCAAAAGTGTTGGCGGCTAAAGTGCGGTGCATTTTGCGCAAGGTTTTGTCGCAACCGGCATCCAGCGTGCATTCCGCTTTGTGCATTAGCGCGGTGCCTTGTGCCAATCGGCTTTCCGCCGCGGACAGATTGCCTGCCAGAAAGGTATCACTGTCTACATACAACAAATGTTCTGCGGGATAATGTTGCTGCGCCAATTCCAGCGCCTTGATTTTTATCCGCCAGAAAAAATTTTGCGCACCCTGCCATTCGCGCAATGTTTGCGTACTGATTTCCATCACCTCCGCCCGCTCGCGCAGCCAGGCATAATATTGCGGACGATCCGTAATTATCAATACCCGTTTGATGAGCGGATCTTTTAAATAAGTCAGCACGGAAAATACCGCCTGATAATGATTTTCCAAGCGCTCGCCGAAGGTGAGTAAAACAAGTTGCATTATTTCTCCTTATTTGAGCCATTCGGGTAAGAGTTGTGCGGGCTGAATTTCATTGACGTTTTCTTTATAACGCAAAATATGCGTCGTATTGTGATTGTTCGGGTGCCAGTGAATAAAATTGTCCTGATCCTGACTGTAAAACGCAATCATCGGTTTGTTTAACCCCGCCGCAATATGAACTGTCGCCGTATCCGGTGAAATTAATAAAGCGGAATAACGAATCAGTTCAATATTATGAAATATGGTCTTGGTATTTTCGTTAATAAATAGTTTTTGTGGCACGCTCGATAATGCGCTAACAGATTGCATAATTTGTTTTAATTGCGCAGTCACAGCGGGATACGTTAATAATACAATCGGTAAGGTCGTATTTTTCAATAAATATTCTAATACGGCGGCAATATTCCGTTGGTTAAAGCGACGTGCGGAACCGTGCCCGAAAAAATTCACGCTAATAAAGCCAGACAATCCGTTGTGTTCAAGAAAGGAAACTATATCAAGATTTGCTTGTCTATCAAAAGGCACATCGTATTGCGTATTAATATGATTAAATCCAAGTGCTTCCAATGCCGCTTTATAAATATCGGCAAAATGCAGCGTCGGCTCGGTAATATTCAAATTGAAGATACCGTAATCGGATTTCAGATAGCCTAAATTGATGCGTGCATTAATTAAACGAATAAACAGTAAATCGCGGTTGCGCAGTAGCATGGTAGGATCAATTAAGGCGTCAAACTGTAATTTTCTTAAATTCAGACCGCACTTTATTAAATCCGCAATACTGCGTTTTTTGATCAAATAAAGCTGATCAATATAAGGATTGGCGTTAAATAAATAGGCATTGTTTGCGCGACAGACGACGCCGATAATTATATCGGGACGCTGTCTTTTTATTTCACGGAAAACAAAAGAGCTGACAATATAATCGCCGATTTTTCCATCTTGACGCAGAAAAAGGATTTTCTTTATAGTTGCCGGTATGTGATAATAATTCTCTTTTCGAGTGTCGATTAACCGTTTACCCAAACGAAGACGGATTTTTCTCAGGGTATTTTTTATATTCATAAATTCAGGCTCGGCATAGTGTATCAAATCGCGACGTGCTGGCTATTATAACGAATTATATCTATTTGAACCACTCGGGCGGTGCTTGCCCGGTTGTTTTTGTTATGGGGTTATATGTTGATAAAACGAGTTATTGCTAACGTGTTCGGTTCTCGCCGACCGACTAAAAAAACCGATCTGGGACAGCTTGATTCTGTCTTGCTGAATCCTGTCGGCGATGCCATTGGCGATGCGGTTGCGCACGGGTTGCATTTACGCCAGTTAAAAGCCTGTTATCCGCATTTAAAAATCGGGGTATTTGTCACTGAGCGTAATCGGGCGGTGTTTGCCGCAAGTGGCGTGGTGGATGAACTGATTACCATGACGCCGGTAGCTTATGTTAAACAGCGGAAAAAGTGGGATCTTTATCTCGATTTCACCACCCGTTTTAATTCTAAGAGCTTGATTTTAGACAAGATACTAGCACCTGAGCGGGTGATGATCTTTGTTAAAACCGCAAAAAAATATTATTCGTTAGATAATATTCATAATTATGATTTTTATACTCCGCTGCCGCCACATACACATTTTAAGGATTATCTGAAACACAGCGCGCTGGGCGTTTATCTCGCCTCTCAGCCACCGTTGTTTT
This sequence comes from Necropsobacter massiliensis, assembly GCF_000827595.2. GTDB lineage: Bacteria > Pseudomonadota > Gammaproteobacteria > Enterobacterales > Pasteurellaceae > Necropsobacter > Necropsobacter massiliensis. Next base: position 177,194 of record NZ_LN776189.1, read on the forward strand.
ATCAGTTACGGCTGTCCGAGGCGGTTTGCCAGCTGGCGGAAAAACAATGGCAAATAGACAAAATCCGTGTGCTGTTATGTCCGCAGGGCAGCTCAAAACGGCGCCAACTGCCGGCGCAGGAATGTGCTGCGATTCTGCATAAAATTCCACCGCACTTGCAGGATAACATCGATCTTCAATTAGGTTACAGCGCCCAGAATCAAGCCTATTTGGCGCAGCTGAGCCAATTCGGCGCCTTGCCCGAAATTCGAGAAGCGCAGAAAACCACGGTGGAACAATATCTGGCGTTGGTGAATTCTGCCGATATTGTACTGGCGGTAGATAGTGGCACGGTGCATGTCGCCTGCGCATTTGATAAACCCTTGCTGGCGTTTTATGCGAATTTCCCGACCAATATCGCCAAATGGCAACCTTATGCGCGCGATACCGCGAACATTAAAATGCTCGTCGGGCAGGGGGCGGCAGCGGATTCGGATGCCACGCAAAATTTTGATACAGAACAGGCAAGTGCGTGGTTGAATGCGCAACTTGCCGTCCGTGTAAGCGGCAAAAACAACAATTAAGAGAAAAGATTATGCACGATATTGCTGTTGTAGTGCCGACAGTTTGCCGCCGTTCGTTACTGCGTGCGGTCACCTCGATTTACCGACAGGATTTTAGCGGACGCATTCAGATTTTGGTCGGCGTAGATAAAGACTTAACGGGGAAATCCGCCGAATTGCGGCGGACGTTGGAGAAGCAACTGCCGCAAAATTGTTCGTTGTTATGGTTTGAGCCCGGCTATTCCACTTCCGTCCGACATGGCGGCGTTCATAAATGCACTTTTGGCGGTGCGCTGAGAACCGTTTTATCTTTTGCGGCCGATTCGCCTTTGGTGATGTATTTGGACGACGATGACTGGCTAGCGCCGCAGCATTGCCGACTGATTGTGCAGGCGATAGCAGATAAGAGTTGGGCTTTTTCATATTGCATTTATGCCAACGGAAATCAAGGTACGGGTTTGTGTCCCGATTATTTAGAAAGTGTCGGACCGGACAAAGGTTTCTTTGCCGCACAAGGCGGTTTTGTGCGTCCGTCCGGCATGCTGGTCAATAAAATCAAAACGGCAGATATTTTACATTTGTGGGCGGATTCGCCAAATGAAAACGGCGATGGGGAAGATCGTTTAATTTTTGAAAAATTAAGACACAAGCCTTACGGCGAAACGAGTGTGGCGACAGTTTATTATGCGCTGGATCCGCGCGACGGCATGCATCAACAGCGATTAGATTATATTGCCCGGCAGGGCATGATGTTTAATGAGGTGGATAAAGTCGGTTCTGTCAGAGAAAACAAATCCGTATTCCGCATTTTATGGCGTCGACTGACGAAAAAATATTTAAAACGGGCGATATGCCGCATAACCGGAAAAGTTTAGCCTTGATGTGCTGCTGAAACGGTGGCAAACGCCTGTTTCACGCTATAAAACAAAACCTCGCCGAAGCGAGGTTTCTGATAAGAATTCGAATTATTTTGTCGCCGGAATTTTGAAACGGCTGTTAAAGCGTTCGACACGACCGCCGGTGTCAACCACGCGTTGTTTACCGGTATAGAACGGATGGCAATTGCCACATACGTCCAAGTTTAAGTCTTTGCCTACGGTAGAACGTGTTTTGATGACATTACCGCAAGAACAAGTGACGGTAATTTCTTTATATTCTGGATGAATACCTTGTTTCATAGAAAACCTCAATCTGAAGCCACTCCGCTTTCCGAAACTGAATTCGGCACCGAGTGTGGTTAATATTACGCCGTATAACGGCAATGCTAATAAGGAGGCAGATTATACCCGAAAAAAAGGAATATTCAAGGGGCGGGATAAATTCGTTATAATAACGGCAATTTATATCATTTGAGTGAGTTATGAGACTTATCCGCATCGCTTTAGCCGTACCGCTTTTCCGTTTTTTCGACTATATGCTGACCGACGACATGCCGCAGCCGCAAATCGGCTCGCGGGTGTTGGTGCCGTTCGGCAGACAACGGCGAGTCGGCATCGTGTTGGATTTTCCGGTGGAAACGACGGTGCCGTCTGCCCGTCTTAAGCCGATCATCGCCTGTTTAGATGCGCAATCGGTGTTTAACCCACCGATGCGAGCATTGCTGGATTGGGCGGCGAGCTATTATCAGGCTCCGCTGGGCGAAGTATTGTTGCAGGCGCTACCGGTTAAACTGCGGCAGGGCGAAAGTGCGGTGGAAAAAACGAAAGTTTTATTTAAATTGACCGCACTTGGACGTCAGGCGCTGGAAAATAACAGCCTGAAGCGGGCAAAAAAACAAGCGCAAGCTTTAACGGCGTTGGCAATATCGCCGCAGGAAAAAGGCAATAATCCATTTAGCGCCGCCGTTTGGTCGATGCTGCGGGAAAAAGCCTATATTGAAGAATCTGAAATCACACCACGACCGTTGAGTTGGCGGCAGGCCTTAGGCGATAAGCCGATAGCCGACCAGCAGGATCGGCTGACGCTGAATAAAGAGCAGGCGCTGGCATTAACGCAGCTGATTTTTCATCAAGGCTTTGCCGCTTGGCTGCTCGACGGCATTACCGGTTCCGGCAAAACGGAAATTTACCTGCAATTTATTGAGGATGTGCTGAAAAAGGGGCGTCAGGTGCTGGTGCTGGTGCCGGAAATTGGACTGACCCCGCAAACCGTGCGGCGTTTTCAAGCGCGTTTTAATGCGGAAATCGACGTGTTGCATTCTAATTTGAATGATACCCAGCGTTTACAGGTTTGGCAGCGGGCGCGCAGCGGGCAAAGTGCGGTGGTAATCGGCACGCGTTCTGCGTTATTTACTCAGTTTCAGGATTTGGGGCTGATTGTGATCGATGAAGAACATGATCTCTCATTTAAACAGCAGGACGGCTGGCGTTATCATGCACGGGATTTGGCGGTGGTTTATGCCAAGCAGCAGAATATTCCCATTGTACTCGGGTCTGCCACGCCGAGTCTGGAAAGTCTGAATAACGTGCAAAGCGGCAAATATCGCCATATTTTATTGTCCAAACGTGCCGGTAGCGGCGGCGCATTGCGTCATTTTGTGATTGATTTAAAACAGCAGCGGGTGCGACATGGCTTGTCCGATGCGTTGCTGGCAAAGATGGACGAGCATTTACGGCAAGGTAATCAGGTGCTGTTGTTTTTAAATCGGCGCGGGTTTGCCCCGGTTTTGTTTTGCCATGAATGCGGCTGGGTGGCGCAATGCCGGCATTGCGATAAACCTTATACTTATCACCGTCATGCGCGGGTGTTGCGTTGTCATCATTGTGCGACGCAGGCGCCGGTACCGATGCAATGCGCCGAGTGCGGTTCGACCCATTTGATGACCACGGGGCAAGGCACGGAACAGTTGGAGGAGATCTTGCATCAGCGATTTCCGCAGTATCACATTACCCGGATCGATCGCGACAGTACGGCGCGTAAAGGCAAATTGGAAAGCCATTTGCAGGATATTCAGCAAGGTAAAAGCCGGATTTTGATCGGAACACAAATGCTGGCGAAAGGTCATCATTTTCCCGATGTGACGCTGGTGGCGTTATTAAATGTGGACGGCGCACTGTTTTCGCCGGATTTTCGCGCGGAAGAACGTCTGGCGCAGTTGTATATGCAAGTGTCGGGGCGCGCAGGGCGCGCTGAAAAGCGTGGCGAAGTGGTATTGCAGACCCATTATCCTGATCATCCGTTGCTGCGCTGTTTGCTGACCGAGGGGTACGGCGCTTTTGCCGCACAGGCGTTGAATTTTCGGCGCACTATGGATTTACCGCCTTTTAGCGCACAGGCGTTGTTTAAAGCGCACGGTCGACACAATGAAGAGGTCGAACTCCTGTTAGCGCAGATTGCCGATCATTTGCGGAAACTGGCAGACTGCGAACATCTTCATAACTTGCAGATTTTAGGCCCGATGCCGGCGCCGTTCAGTAAAAAAGCCGGCTATTATCGCTGGCAGCTGTTGCTACAGCATGATTCCCGCGCGGCATTGCAGCGAATTCTGACCAGCTTTCAACAACAGGAAGCACTGAAGGCAGGACAAGTGCGGTGGATTTTGGACGTGGATCCGCTGGATTTAACTTAGCGCTGGAAAAAAATGCGCTTTTTCAGTAGAATTGCCGTGATTTTTTATTTATTCACGCCGTTATCGACATTCTCTTGCCGCTTAGCGATTGCTTTTTGGAAACTCAATGGGAGTGCGGGCGGCGTGAGGTTTTTCAAACATTGCGCCGCCTTTTATTGTCGCACTGTATTGAAATATAACTTTGGAACGGAACAGGTTTTATTGTGGCTCAACGTGACTATGTCGCTCGCAGCGGCTCAAAGAAGAAAAAGAAACAGACAAAAAGAACCAGTAGATCATTGCTGTTGCTCATCGCATTGATTGTACCGGTTGTTTTTGTCGGTGGATTATATTTATTGAAAGAAAAATCTGCCGATATGACGCCGGCACTGGAATCGAGCGAGAAGAAAATGCCGAAAAGCATGTTGCCGACGCCACCGGAAGAGGTGTGGAGCTATATTAAAGCGTTGGAAACTCGCACTGTGCCAGTGGATGATAATCCGCAGTCGCTGGAAAAAAATATGCGTTTGACGGAAGAACAGAAAAAAGTGCTATTGGCTATGGAACAGGAACAGCAAGCGGCGGAAAATGCGCGCCGGAAGCAGGCGGAAGAACGTAAAAAAGCTGAGGAAGACGGCTTGAAAGCAGCCCTTCAAAGCGCCGAAGACAAACCTGTGCAGGAAGCGAAACCGGCACCTGTCGCCGAAGTCAAAAAAGCGGAGACGAAAAAGCCAGCGGAGGAAGTGGCGCGTGAACAGCCGAAGAAAGCAGAAACTACACAGACGGCACAAAGTAGCGCAACAACAGAGAAAAAATTCGGGTTGCAGTGCGGCGCCTTTAAAAATCGGCAGCAGGCTGAAAATATGCAGGCACGTCTGGCAATGGCAGGGTTTAATGCGCGGGTTAACGCCAGTGCCGACTGGAATCGGGTTGTGGTCGGCCCGGTTGGCGACCGAATAGCTGCCAATCGCGCATTGGAACAAGCGAAATCTATTGCCGGTTGTGTGGTGATCGGCATGTAACGCGATTAAAAGCGATTGAAATGAATGCAAAAGAGTCGTTATTTACGGCTCTTTTGTTTTATCGCGTGGTAACGGCTAGATTGCGGTGCAAAGTGCGGTCATTTTTTGTTGAGTTTTCGGCATCTTATCGCAAATGCACCGTTGCGAATGTGCCACGCATTTACCCGCAGACGTTTTGTGTAACCGCCCTATAATACGGCGATTGTCGGATTTATTGCTTGCTAAACCGAAAAAAATCATTAAAATGAACGAACGTTCATTCAGTCCCCTCGTTCGGACGCTTATTTGTAAATAAACCTCCTGACTTACTGTATGCGACTTTTTCTTTAATTTCATAACTTATTTTAATTATTATGCGTCAATTAGAAACAGACATGGCCGAGCAGATTTTTGCCGCGACGGAGCGTTTAATGGCGGAAAAGGGATTGCACAACCTTTCAATGCACAAGATCGCAAAAGAAGCGAAGATTTCTCCCGGTACCATTTATATTTATTTTAAAAGTAAGGATGAGCTGCTGGAGCAGTTTGCCCGTCGGCTTTTTTCGCTTTTTTCCGCCGAATTAGAACGGCACCATGATGAAACCCGCTCTTATTTTGAACAATACCGACAGATGTGGTGGAATATTTGGCGCTTTTTGCAAAACAATCCGAAAACCGTGCTGAATATGAGCCAGTATCAGTCTTTGCCCCATTTTTACGAGATTTGCACCGAACTGGAACACCAGAGCCATTGGAGCCATTTTTGCCAGAAAGGAATTAAGGAGGCGGTGTTGGCAGAGTTGCCGAGTCAGATTTTGTTTTCACTGGGGTTGGGCAGTGCAATCAATTTAGCCTTTGATCGGATCTTTTTTAAACAAGAGTTATCCGATGAAATGCTGGAAGCTGTGATCGAAAGAACATGGCGCGCAATTCAGAAATAATTTGTATTTGTTTTATCTCTATCTTTTTTACGGAGTTTTTTTATGAGTAATCAAGCTCAAAATACGAGACCAAAACGCTCTCATGCTTTTACCATGAAAGTGATATTAGCTGTGCTGGTGTTGGTATTTGTCGCGATGATCGGTGCCAATATTATTAAAGGCATTGCTGTCGGGAAATATCTGTCAAGCATGCCTGAAACCGCGAACCCGGTTACGGCAATCAAGGTGGAGTCCAAACAGTGGACGCCGGTGATTGAAACTACCGGTCTGGTGCGACCGAATCAGGGCGCGATGCTTAGTGCACAGGTTGCAGGTGCGGTCTCAAAAGTCTTGGTTCAATCCGGTCAAAGTGTAAAAAAAGGCGAGTTACTGGTGGAACTGGACAGTTCGGTGGAGCAGGCGACCTTGCAAGCGTCGGTTGCGAAATTACCGTCCGCCAAGCAAACCTATCAGCGCTATTTGTCGTTGTTTAAAAGCCAAAGCATTTCGCAACAGGATTTAGACGACGCTAAAGCGACTTACGATTCGTTGGTCGCCAATATCAATTCGTTGAAAGCGACTATTGAGCGCCGTCAGATTGTGGCGCCATTTGACGGTGTTGCCGGGATCGTTAAAGTCAATGTCGGACAATATGTCACCACCGGTACCGAAATTGTGCGGGTGGAAGATACCAGCTCAATGAAAATTGATTTCTCCGTGGCGCAAAATTTACTTGAGCATCTGCATGTAGGACAGAAAGTGACTGCCACTGCTGATGCGCGTTTAGGGGAAACCTTCGGCGCGAAAGTGACCGCGATTGAACCTGCAATCAGCTCTTCCACCGGCTTAATCGATTTACAGGCGACCTTTGAACCCGAAGACGGACGCAAACTGCTGTCTGGTATGTTTACCCGTTTGCGTATTGCTTTGCCAACTGAGAGCAATCAAATCGTGGTGCCGCAGGTGGCGGTGAGCTACAACATGTACGGTGAAATCGCCTATTTATTGGTGCCGCTTTCCGAAGAAGATAAAAGCAAGCTGATGGATAACGACAATTTCCCGCATAAAGACAATATTGATAAAGTGTACCGCGCTAAGCAGATTACAGTGTTCACCAAAGATCGTCAGGGCATTTATGCGCAGTTAAGCGGTGATGAAGTGAAAGTCGGTGATCAGCTGGTGACCGGTGGGCAGCAGAACCTTAGCAACGGCAGTTTAGTGATTGTTGCGGATAAAGAGGGCGTAGGTACCTCTGAACCGGTACAGAAAACCAATCTTTAATTAAGCTTAGGAATACAAACGAATGAAATTTACAGATATATTTATTCGTCGTCCGGTATTAGCGATTTCAATCAGTCTGTTAATCATTATTCTTGGATTGCAGGCGATTGCGAAGCTGACGGTGCGTGAATATCCTAAAATGACGACGACGGTTATCAGTGTCAGCACCACTTATGCTGGTGCTGATGCCAGCCTGATTCAGGCTTTCGTGACTTCAAAACTGGAAGAGGCGATTGCACAGGCGGATAATATTGACTATATGTCTTCTTCCAGCAGCCCGAGCGCCTCTTCCATTACGGTAAAAATGAAGCTCAATACGGATCCGAACGCCGCTTTGGCAGATATTCTGGCAAAGGTGAACTCAGTACGTTCGGAACTGCCGAGTGGTATTGATGATCCGACGATTACTTCGTCAACCGGTGGTTCGGGGATTATGTACATCAGTTTTCGCTCCAAAAAGCTGGATGCCAGTCAAGTTACCGATTATATTGAACGTGTGATTAAGCCGCAGTTCTTTACGGTTGAAGGCGTGGCGAAAGTCACCATTTACGGGGCGTCACAGTATGCGATGCGGATTTGGTTAGATCCGCAGAAAATGGCGTCGCAGAATTTATCGGCGACGGAAGTGGCATCGGCGTTGTCCGCCAATAATATCCAGACCGCAGCCGGTAATGATAACGGTTATTTCACGGTCTATAAAAATAAGGTCGAAACCACGACAACCACCATTGAGCAGCTACAAAATCTGATCGTATATTCCGACGGCGATAAGTTGGTGCGTTTACGCGATATTGCCGATGTCGAACTCAATAAAGAAAGCGACGACAGCCGTGCGGTGGCGAATGGTTCCGACTCCGTCGTATTGGCGATTGACCCGACGTCGACCGCCAACCCGCTGACCGTGGCGGAGAATATTCGTCCGTTATATGAGAATATCAAGAAAAGTTTACCGGACAGTATGGAAACCGATATTCTGTACGATACGACCATTGCGATTAACAGCTCAATCAATGAGGTGGTTCATACCATTTTGGAAGCCACCGTGATCGTGCTGGTGGTGATTACGCTGTTTATTGGTTCGTTCCGGGCAATTTTGATTCCGATCATTACTATTCCGATTTCTTTAATCGGGGTAATTATGATGCTGCAAACGTTTGACTTTTCAATCAATCTGATGACTTTACTGGCGCTGATTTTAGCAATCGGGCTGGTGGTGGACGACGCGATTGTGGTACTGGAGAATGTGGATCGCCATATTAAGCTGGGCGAGACACCGTTCCGAGCGGCAATTATCGGTACCCGCGAAATTGCGGTGCCGGTGATTTCAATGACCATTGCGCTGGTGGCGGTATATTCACCTATGGCGTTGATGGGCGGGATTACCGGTTCATTGTTTAAAGAGTTTGCACTGACGCTGGCAGGTGCGGTGTTTATTTCGGGAATTGTAGCGTTAACCCTATCACCGATGATGAGCAGTAAACTGCTGAAAGCGCATACCAATCCATCCAAACTAGAAGAAATAATTGAACGCACTCTGGGCAAATTAAATCGCGGTTATGCTTATGCGCTCGGTTTGGTGATGGCAAGTCGCCGCTGTATGTTGGCGTTCGCGGCGATTATTTTCACCACCTTGCCGATGTTGTTTAATTCGCTGTCCAGTGAATTAACTCCGGCAGAAGATAAAGGGGCGTTTATTGCGGTAGGCACGGCACCATCGAATGTCAATATCGATTATGTACAGGGCGCCATGAAAGAATATGAAAAAATTCTGCGCAATACCGAAGAAGTGCAGTTCTCCATGGTGATTTCCGGTGCGCCGAGCAGCAATCAATCTTTAAATGTGATCTCATTGAAAGACTGGAACGAACGTAAACGTAAACAAAGTGAAGTGTTGGCGGATCTGAACAGTCAGGCGAAGGCAATTCCTGAAATTTCAGTCAGCGGTTTCCCGTTTCCGGAAATTAATACCGGTGAACAAGGACCGCCGATTGGTTTTGTGATCAGTACGGCGAACGATTATAGCAATTTAGCCAATGTTGCCGGTAACTTCTTACAGGCGATGCAGAAATCCGGGCAGTTTATTTATACCTCGCTGGATCTGAAATTTGACACGGCGCAGATGAAAATTACTGTGGATAAAGAAAAAGCCGGTTCTTATGGTATTTCCATGAGCCAGATCAGTAATACGCTGGGAAGTTATTTGTCTGCGGCGACCATTACCCGCGTGGATATTGACGGTCGTGCTTATAAAGTGATTTCGCAGGTAAAACGTAAAGACCGTCTGTCACCGGAAAGTATGGACAATTACTTTGTCGAAGCCAGCAATGGGCAGTCCGTGCCGTTGAGCAGCCTGTTACATGTTAAGCTGGAGTCGCAGCCAAGTTCATTACCACGTTTCAATCAGCTGAACTCCGCGATTATTCAGGCGGTGCCGTCGCCGTCCAGCAGTATCGGTGATGCGGTACAGTGGCTGAAAGATACCGCGGCGACTGAACTGCCGCAAGGTTATAACTATGACTTCAAGAGTGAGGCCCGTCAATTAGTACAGGAAGGCAACTCGTTGACAGTAACGTTCGCTTTGGCGGTGGTGATTATTTTCTTGGTACTGGCCATTCAGTTCGAATCTATCCGCGATCCGCTGGTAATTATGATTTCCGTGCCGTTGGCGGTCAGTGGCGCGCTGTTGGCGCTGAATTTCTTCGGCTTCTTCGGCGTAGCAGGAACGACGCTTAATATTTATTCGGAAGTCGGCTTGATTACGCTGGTCGGACTTATCACCAAACACGGTATTTTAATGTGTGAAGTGGCGAAAGAAGAACAGCTTAATCACGGCAAAAACCGAATCGATGCGATTACCCATGCGGCAAAAGTGCGGTTGCGTCCGATTTTGATGACGACAGCAGCGATGATCGCCGGTCTGATACCGTTATTATACGCTTCTGGTGCTGGCGCGGTGTCCCGTTTCAGTATCGGTATCGTGATTGTCGCCGGTCTTGCGATCGGAACATTATTCACGCTGTTCGTATTGCCGGTGATTTATACTTATATCGCAAGTGAACATAAACCGTTACCGGTGTTCGACGAAACCATTAAACCGATTGAAAGCGATACGCGCGATTAATCAAGCGCTTAATTCGGTTACAGAAGGCTGTTGTTACGGCCTTCTTTTTTGCCGAAAACTGTGTAAAAAAGCACCGCACTTTGAGAATGGGCCAACGGCGGAAATCTGTCGCGCGGGCACAAATTCTTATTGCACAGCGATTGAGTTAAACCGCCTTTTACTGTAGACTGTCATCCCGTCTTATTGCATTTATTATCATACTTTTTCATTCCAAATACATAGGTTTAATATGGCTACCAATTATATTTTTGTCACAGGCGGTGTGGTTTCTTCTTTGGGTAAAGGTATTGCCGCGGCATCTTTAGCGGCGATCCTTGAGGCGCGCGGTCTTAACGTGACTATCATGAAGCTTGACCCTTATATTAACGTTGACCCGGGCACGATGAGCCCGACCCAGCACGGCGAAGTATTCGTCACCCAAGACGGGGCAGAAACGGATCTGGATTTAGGCCATTACGAGCGCTTTATCCGCACCAAAATGACCAAACGCAATAACTTTACCACCGGCAAGATTTATTCCGAGGTATTGCGCAAAGAGCGGCGCGGGGATTATTTGGGCGCCACTATTCAGGTGATTCCGCATATTACCAATGAAATCAAAGCTCGAGTGATTGACGGTGCGGCGGGACATGATGTGGCGATTGTTGAAGTCGGCGGCACGGTCGGCGATATTGAATCCCTGCCGTTTTTGGAGGCATTGCGTCAACTAGCGGTGCAGGTCGGGCGGGAGCGTACTATTTTCATGCACCTGACTTTGGTGCCTTATATTCCGACAGCCGGTGAGGTGAAAACTAAACCGACCCAGCATTCGGTAAAAGAATTGTTATCTATCGGTATTCAGCCGGATGTGCTGATTTGCCGCTCCGATCGTATGGTGCCGCCGAATGAGCGGGCTAAAATCGCGTTATTCTGCAATGTCCCGGAAAGAGCGGTGATTTCGCTGAAAGATGTCAATTCCATTTATCAGATTCCGGCATTGCTGAAATCGCAAGGACTGGATGAGTTTATTTGTCAGCGTTTTCATTTGGATTGCCCGCCGGCGGATCTTTCCGAATGGGAGCAGGTACTTTATCAGGAGGCGAATCCGACCGGCGAAGTGACTATCGGTATGGTGGGCAAATATACCGAGCTGCCGGATGCCTATAAGTCCGTTAATGAAGCTTTGAAACACGGTGGGCTAAAAAACCGATTGAGCGTGCATATTAAATATATTGATTCACAAGATGTGGAAACCAAAGGCACAGATATTTTGAAAGGGCTGGACGGCATTTTAGTGCCGGGCGGGTTCGGTTATCGCGGGGTGGAAGGTAAGATTTTGACCGCACAATATGCGCGCGAAAATAACATTCCGTATTTAGGTATTTGTTTGGGGATGCAGGTTGCATTGATTGAGTATGCCCGTCATGTGGCCGGTATGGAACAGGCGAATTCTTCTGAATTTGATAAAGCCTGCCCGCAGCCGGTGATCGGTTTAATTACCGAATGGCAGGATGCCGACGGTAATATTGAAACACGCAGCGACAAATCCGATTTGGGCGGAACAATGCGCCTCGGCGCGCAGCAGTGTCATTTGGCGGCAGGCAGTTTAGCGCGCGAGCTGTACGGTGCGGAAACCATTGAAGAACGCCATCGTCACCGGTATGAAGTGAATAACGTGCTGTTGCCGCAAATTGAAAAGGCGGGCTTAAAAGTCACCGGATTATCGGCGGATAAAAAACTGGTGGAAATTATTGAAGTACCGAATCACCCGTGGTTTGTCGCCTGTCAGTTCCATCCGGAATTTACCTCGACGCCGCGCGACGGACACCCGTTGTTTGCCGGCTTTATTAAAGCCGCGAAGGAAAATCAGAAAAAATAAGCTAAAAGCTGTGTTTGATCAAATAAGCATGATTTTTAGCAAGACAAACGGCGAAAAACGCTTTACTATATTTGCCGTTTGTAAGAATTCGTTTGAATTAACTTAAAAGAGGAAAATTAAAATGGCAAAAATCGTTAAAGTAATCGGCCGTGAAATCATTGACTCACGCGGTAACCCGACCGTTGAAGCTGAAGTGCATTTGGAAGGCGGTTTCGTCGGTATGGCGGCCGCTCCGTCTGGCGCCTCCACCGGTTCCCGTGAAGCATTGGAATTACGCGACGGCGATAAATCACGTTTCTTAGGTAAAGGCGTATTAAAAGCTGTTGCTGCCGTGAATAACGAAATCGCTCAAGCCGTTGTCGGTAAAGATGCGTTGAATCAGAAAGAAATCGACCGCATTATGATCGACTTGGACGGTACCGAAAATAAATCCAAATTCGGTGCGAACGCAATTTTAGCCGTATCTTTAGCCAATGCAAAAGCTGCCGCTGCAGCACAAGGCAAACCGCTGTATGAATGGATCGCAGATCTGAACGGCACACCGGGTCTTTATTCTATGCCGTTACCGATGATGAACATCATCAATGGTGGTGAACATGCGGATAATAACGTTGATATTCAAGAATTCATGATTCAACCAGTTGGCGCGAAAACTTTGCGTGAAGCGCTGCGTATCGGCGCGGAAGTGTTCCACAATCTTGCCAAAGTATTGAAATCTAAAGGCTTAAGCACAGCAGTGGGTGACGAAGGCGGTTTTGCGCCGAACCTTGAGTCTAACGCTGCGGCATTGGCTTGTATCAAAGAAGCGGTGGAAAAAGCCGGCTATGTATTAGGTAAAGATGTTACCTTGGCGATGGACTGCGCTTCATCCGAATTCTATAACAAAGAAAACGGTCTATATGAAATGAAAGGTGAAGGCAAATCCTTTACATCTCAAGAATTCACACATTATTTAGAAGAGTTATGCAAAGAATATCCGATCAAATCCATTGAAGACGGTCAGGATGAATCCGACTGGGAAGGCTTTGCATATCAGACTAAAGTATTGGGCGACAAAATCCAATTAGTCGGCGACGACTTATTCGTCACCAACACTAAAATTCTGAAAGAAGGTATCGAAAAAGGTATTGCTAACTCTATCTTAATTAAATTTAACCAAATCGGTTCTTTATCCGAAACATTGGCGGCTATCCGTATGGCAAAAGCGGCCGGTTATACTGCCGTGATTTCTCACCGCAGCGGTGAAACCGAAGATGCAACAATTGCCGATTTAGCGGTGGGTACTGCGGCAGGTCAGATCAAAACCGGTTCTATGAGCCGTTCCGACCGTATCGCCAAATACAACCAGCTTATCCGTATTGAAGAAGCTTTAGGTGATAAAGCACCATTCTTAGGCTTAAAAGCGGTAAAAGGTCAGGCATAATTCGGTCTTGATTTAATCACAGCCACCAAGAACACTTGGTGGCTTTTTTGTCACGGGATTTTCCCTTTTTATTAACCGACGCGATGGGAGAAAATATGATTTATACGGTACTTGACGAGCAAATTTTGCTAGGGGAGGCTTATCGCTGCGGCGCTCATTCTACGCAACACGAACATCTGGTGGTGATTTTTGAAGACGACGGCGAGACGGGATATTTTTATGCCATGGATTTACACCAGACCGAACAACCGGTTGTAGACAGTCTGTTTGTTTATTCGGTGCAGGATATTGAAGCGCAGTCTTTACATGAACCGCGTAAATTGCAGATTGCTTGGTCGGAAGACGGCTACAAAGCCTTTTTGCTGATTAATGGCTATCCCCATGCGGTATTTGATTTCAGCGGATTTGTCGGTTACAACCACAGCAAATTCCCACCGCCGGAGTTTGGCAGCATGTGGACGCATAAAGAAACAACGCAGGAACTGGTGGATAAATGGCTGCTGGGGTAATGCCGCTGTTTTCCGTATCTTGAGCCTGCCGAGCGCGATCGGCAGGTTTTTTTATAAAAATAATTTTTTATTTTCTCGATCCGCCACGCAAAACCGCCTTTAAAATCACGGAAAATCTGGTGCTTTGGGTTTGTCCGATAAATAATGCCTTTTATTTATTCGGGGTTGTCAATCCTTATGACACGCAATGAAATTTTTCTCCGCCTAATGCAGATTCCTCAGTTGGGCAGTAGCGCAATTCATCGAATCATCACTGAGGTTAACATCACGGATCTGCCGAATTATGACGAAACGGCTTTTCATCATATAGGTTGGAAAGCGCAACAAATTCGTCGCTGGTTTAAACCAGAAATGAAATATATTGAGCCGGCGTTATGTTGGGCCAACAAAGAAGGAAACCGACTGATTGATTTTTATCATCAAGATTATCCTTATTTATTACAACAAATCAGCGCGGCGCCACCGTTGCTGTTTTTGTGCGGAAATTCGACCGCACTTTCTCAACCGCAAATTGCCATGGTCGGCAGTCGGCGCTGTTCACATTATGGAGAATATTGGGCGAAGCATTTTGCCGTCGAATTATGTTCGATCGGTTTTGTGATTACCAGCGGACTGGCGTTAGGTATCGACGGATTTTGTCATCAGGCGGTAGTGAATGTTCGCGGACAAACTGTTGCAGTGCTTGGTAGCGGACTGGAAAACGTTTATCCGGCTAAACATCGCCGGCTGGCGCAGCACATTATCGACAACGGCGGCGCATTGGTTTCCGAGTTTTTGCCTCATCAGCCACCGATGGCGGAAAATTTTCCGCGCCGCAATCGCATTATCAGCGGTTTGTCGTTAGCTACGCTGGTTGTGGAAGCGACTGAACGCAGCGGCTCCTTAATTACCGCACGTTATGCGCTGGAACAAAATCGAGAAGTGTTTGCCGTACCCGGTAATGTACAGAACGAATTTAGTCAAGGTTGTCATAAACTGATTAAACAGGGCGCAATGCTGGTAGAAAATGTGCGGGATATTGTGGAAAATCTGCCCGCACTTTCCTACGACGGTGATTATAAGACGAGAGGCGAACCGTTCGTTGCCGAACGGGCGCGGAATGCTTCCGCCGCTTACACGCCACCGCAAAATCCGGCTTATCCCGAACTTTATGCTCGCATCGGTTATACGCCGATCAGTCTGGATGAACTGGCGGCACAATCGGGTTTAACGGCGGAAACTCTGCTGATTCAGCTGCTGGAGCTGGAATTGCAGGAATTGATTATACTGCAAAACGGTTTATATCGGCGCACCTGAATGTTGGTATAGTCGATAGCTCACCTGACCGCTGGTTTTTTGCTTTACTGGTTGCCAGCTGGCGGGCACGTGCAACGGCTTGTCTTTTTCAGTTTCTACATAAATTAAGGCGCCAGGATACAGCCAATTATGCCGGTGCAATAAGTCGATTGCTTTTTCCGCCAGATTGAAATGAAAAGGCGGATCAAGAAACACCAGATCAAAGTGCGGTGTGTTTTGAGGCTGATTCAGAAATTGCAAACTATCCTGATTGATAATCTGTGCCTGTTGCGCTGTGCATTGCAGACGTTGCAGGTTTTTGCTTAATTGAGCAGCGACGGTTTTATCCAGTTCTAAAAATGTCACCTGCTTTGCGTTGCGGGACAGCGCTTCAAAACCGAGAGAACCGCTGCCGGCAAAGCAATCCAAACAACGGGCATCGGTAATATAAGGCATCAGCCAATTAAACAGCGTTTCTTTAATCCGATCACCGGTTGGACGTAACCCTTGTGCGTTTAACACCGGCAATTTACGCCCGCGCCAACGTCCGGCGATAATGCGCACTTCGCCTTTGTTCTCAGGTCGTTGCGCGCCCTGTGAGAGAGGATTTTTTTTCATAGAGAAGAGATAAATTATGATAAACTATGCCAAAATTTTGCTTAGTGTAGTACAAAATCGGTAAAACCAATAATTTTTTCAGAAAATAGCGAGCGATTTATGTCAGAAGAGAATAAAAAAGGCGGTTTCTGGTCTTGGTTCGGCATGGGAAAAAAGAAAACACAACAATCCCCAACCTCACAGCCGGCGCAGGAAAATACCTCCGCACAGGATAACGAACAAGCGCCGGATAAAGCGGAAAGTGAGGTGCAATCTCGTCGCAAAACGGGTATCAACTTACAAAGTGCGGTAGAAAATGCAGTGGAAAGTGCGGTAGAAATTGAAGCAGTTTTTCAAACTGCCGAATCGCCCGCAGAACCGGCTTTGTCGGCGCTTGAATCGCAACGGAGTAGCACTACAATAACGCCGAAAACGGAAACGGAAACGGAAACGGAAACGGAAACGGAAACGAACGGAAACGGAAACGGAAACGGAAACGGAAACGGAAACGGAAACGGAAACGGAAACCGTTTTTCAGGAGCAGGAAAAACCGAGCGAGGGCGGTTTTTTCAGTCGTTTAGTTAAAGGATTATTAAAAACCAAGCAACATATCGGCGATGGTTTTCGTAATCTGTTTTCCGGTAAAAAGATCGATGACGATTTGTTTGAAGAGCTGGAAGAGCAGTTGCTCATCGCCGACATCGGCGTACCGACCACCACCAAAATTATAGATAATCTGACTCAGCACGCCAGCCATAAACAACTAAAAGACGCGGAATTGTTGTATCAGCAGCTGAAAACCGAATTGACTGATATTTTACAGCCGGTGGAACAACCGTTGCGAATTGACGACCAGAAAAAACCGTATGTGATTTTAATGGTCGGTGTTAACGGCGTGGGCAAAACCACCACTATCGGCAAACTCGCCCGCCAGTTCCGCCAACAGGGCAAATCGGTAATGTTGGCGGCGGGCGATACGTTTCGCGCCGCGGCGGTAGAACAGTTGCAAGTTTGGGGCGAGCGCAACCATATTCCGGTGATCGCACAAAGCACGGGCTCGGATTCGGCATCGGTGATCTTTGATGCAATGCAATCGGCAGCCGCGCGTAATATTGATATTCTGATTGCCGACACGGCAGGGCGTTTACAAAATAAAAATAATCTGATGGACGAGCTGAAAAAAATTGTCCGTGTTATGAAAAAATATGACGACAGCGCGCCACATGAAATTATGCTGACCTTAGATGCCGGCACCGGACAAAATGCGATTAGTCAGGCGAAACTCTTTAATGAAGCCGTGGGACTGACCGGCATTAGCTTGACCAAGCTGGACGGCACGGCAAAAGGTGGCGTGATTTTTGCTATCGCCGATCAGTTTAAGTTGCCGATCCGTTATATCGGGGTTGGCGAAAAAATCGAAGACCTACGCGAGTTTCGGGCAAATGAATTTATTGATGCGCTGTTTGCTCGTGAAGAATAACCGGTATTTCGTATTTTGTATGTAAAAAATTATGCAACAACAGGTTTGTCATTTTTCGTTTGATATTACGGACTGGAAAATTGTCTGTGACCGACCGCTCTTTCCTGCTGACTGGCGTAAGGGCGAGTCGCATTGGCGCACTGTCGTGGCTCAGCGGGAGACGATTATGCCACCGCTTGATTTTTTGCCGCCGTTAAAACGCCGCCGTTTAAGTAATGCCGCCCGGCTGTTCTTTGCCGCCGCTTGGCCTCTGACCGAACAGGAAAGCAATATTCCGGTGGTATATGCCTCGTTCAACAGTGAAATCAACCGCAGTTTTATGTTATGGCAACAGTTATGGCAAGAAGGCGACATTTCACCCACCTCTTTCAGTTTATCGGTTCACAACGCGTTGGTAGGGCAGTGGTCGGAAATCCGCGGGGTTAAACAGGAATGTACGGCAATTAGCGCGAATAAAGATAACCTTGAAATGGCGTTGATGGAAGCTTATCTGTTACTAAATGATGGCGCTCAGCGCGTGTTAGTGGTGACGGCAGAATCACCGTTATCGGAAAAATATCATGTACAACCTGTTTTTCGGCATCCTTTTTCCTATGCCCTGGCTTTATTGGTGGAACGAGGGGAACAATATCACCTGAGCCTGCATTCACAAGCTGCACCGCAGACGTTATGTATCGATAACACGTTAAGCTGGGTGAAACAGCAGTATCTGAACGAATTGCGCTGGCAGACACCGAGTTCCGGCGGAGGCTATTGGCAATGGCAGAAAAGCTAGATCAATTGAAACGATTGCTGGCGACGCTGTTCGGTTTCGTGTTATTCGGCATCGTCGGCGTAATTTTTCATCTTATTTTATATCCTTATACTAAAAATTATCCGCACAATAATTTAGCCGTTCAACGAAAAGGGCGCCGCATCGTTGGTGCCACCTGGCGTTTTTTTGTCCGTTATCTGCAATGCACTGGCATTCTGCAGGTGGAATATCACGGTTTCGAACGTTTGGGCAGACCGGGGCAACTGGTATTGGCTAATCACCCTTCCTTATTGGATGTAGTATTGATTTTCAGTCGGATATCGCACTTTAACTGTGTGGTAAAAAAAGATTTAATGTATAATCCGGCGATGAGTGCACCGATAAAAGCCTGCGGTTTTATTCCTAACACCGAATCGGAGGCATTGTTGGAGCAATGCCATGATATCTTGCAGCAACAGGCACTGCTGCTTTTCCCCGAAGGCACACGAACTGACTGGGACGGCACTGTGAAGCTACATCGCGGTGCAGTGTCCATCGGTTTGCGCAGCGCGAAAGTGATTACGCCGGTGGTGATAAAAATGCAGCCGCTTAATTTTAAGAAAGGACAGCCATGGTATCGTATTCCGGCGCGTACCATTCGTTACGAACTGACGGTAGGCGAAGATATTGATCCGCGTGACTGGTTGGCAGAAAAGCCGCTACCGATTGCTTCACGGCGCTTAAACGAATTTTTAGAAAATTATTTTAATACCTATTCAAAGGACTAAAAATGGAACTTGAACTACAAATTAAACAATTAATCATTGATAGCCTCGCGTTGGAGGATATCCGCGTAGAAGAGATTGAAACAGATGCATCGCTGTTCGGTGACGACGGGTTAGGACTGGATTCAGTCGATGCACTGGAGTTGGGGTTGGCAGTACAAAAAACTTTTGGATTGCAATTAAATAGTGAGCAGCACAATTTACGCGAACATTTCACCAGTGTTGCCACGCTGGCAGATTTTATCCGTTCGCAGCAAGCGTAGGGGGCAGCATGACAGAACAGGAAATCCAACAGGTATTGACCGATGCCTTAGTGTCCTTATTTGAGGTGGATGCAGCACAGATAACACCAGAAACGAATTTATATGAGGAGCTTGAGATTGACAGTATTGATGCTATCGATCTGATCGACTATATCAAACGTCAGACTGGCTATAAATTACAGGCGGAAGATTTCCGCAATGTGCGGACTGTCAAAGATGTGATTGAGGCTGTCAAACGAATTAGTGCCGCCTAGTGCAGGAATGAAGGTAAATGTCTTGCACGGATTTACAACATCTATTATGGCAGCATCACTGGATTGCGGATTGCCATGTGGTTAGGCATCCTGTTGACAGTGTGCCGGCTGCACTAATGTTGCTGAACGCTGATGGGATTGCCGCGTTTCGAACGCAAGGACGAGCTTTTGTACTTAAAATACTGAGAACTTATTTGGCAGAAAACCAAAACACGACGGTTATTCCCTGTTACTGGCATCTCAGTGCGTTTTTGCCCGGTTATAGTCAGGCTAAAGTGCGGTGCAAATCGGAACATTTTTGGGCTAATGCACTGGATGAACCGATTTGGTTGACACACCAACAGCAAGGCGAAACATGGCTATTCAATGCGATTGTGCCGCTTGAGCTAAAATTCTTTGTAGGACATTTCCCCACTTTTCCACTGGTTCCTGGGGCTGTGGAATTACAATGGATTATGGGTTTAATCAGGCAATATTGTGGTGTAAAACAACCTGTTTTACGCTTTGATAATCTGAAATTTCAGAAATTTTTGCGTCCCAATGACAGTCTGGAAATCACGCTTAAACGGGAACAAGAAAAATATCGTGTGCGCTTTCAGTTAATGACCGAAGGCGAAACTTGCGCCAGCGGATGGGTGGTATTTTATGCTGAATAGCGCGCGAATACTGACCAATTTTATTCTCATCGTGCTTAGTGCAGCCTATCCTTTGCTGTGGTTGTTTGCTGCGGCGCAGCGGCCTGCTTTGTTATCCAATTTACTCTATTTTCTTGCTTTGTTATGGGGCATCAAAGGCATCTTGCAGAAAACGGGCGGGGTGAGAGCCATTGCCTTTGTTATGGCAGGGTTGCTGACACTGATTGCCTTGACCCGCACAATCGGCGTCATGTATTGGTATCCTGTGCTTATTAATGGCGGTATGCTGATGCTTTTCGGTGGCAGTTTGCTGACTTCCCGTTCCGCAGTGGAACGTCTGGCTCGCGTACGGGAGCCTGACTTATCGCCACGCGCAGTTATTTATACCCGTAAAGTTACGCTATTATGGTGCGGTTTCTTTTTGTTTAATATTATTGTAAACAGCGTGTTTGTGGTGAGCCATCAATATGACTATTGGGCATGGTTCAGTGGTGTGATTTCATATATTTTGATGGGGCTATTGATGGGGAGCGAATGGTATGTCAGACAACAAATTATCAATAAATCACACACATAATTCGTGTCGCAAATATTCTCAAATTGTGTGCACGATGTTAAAATCGGCACTGAATTATCAACAGACCGAATGTATTGTCTATCGTATTTTCTGATACCGATGGGCTACTAGCATCACGATGAATAACGAAATACTGTCTTCTTCCGTTTTTTTGTCGGAGCGCCGTATGTTATGCGCGCCGCCGGATTTTATTTATCGCGTACAACAGCTTGCCTGCAAGCTTCGACAGGATCGTATCCGTACTGCAGCATTATGGCTGGAAAACTGCACAGCGTTTTCCTGCGCATTGCTGGCTTGTCTGGAAGCAAAGGTTGATGTCTTGTTGCCGCCGAATCTATTGGCAGAAAATCGTCGCTGGGTGGCGAAGAATGCAGATCTTTTTTTGACCAAGTCGAATTTTACACAATACGCCCTCTTTCATAAACTGCTGCCAAAACCACCGCACTTTACATTAGTTCCCGATATACAGAATCAGACACAAATTCGGTTGAAAACCTCCGGTAGCAGAGGTGAAGCAAAAATTGTGGTGAAAACCGCACAGCAAATGTGGCATGAGGCGCAGGCGCTGCGGGAAATCCTGCCCTTTAACGAAAATATTTATTTGCTCGGTAGCGTGAGCACACAGCATCTTTATGGTTTGACTTTCCGGGTATTTTTGCCACTTGTAGCGGGGTGGCGTGTGAATAATGCGCAGCTGCTTTATCCCGATGATTTAATCGCGGCAAGTTGTGGCTGTCAGACTACGGAAAAAGTCCTGTGGATCAGCAGCCCGACTTTATTGACTAATCTGAATTTGGCTGATCCGGCGCTAATGCGGATTCCGATGGCGGGCATTATTTCCTCCGGTGGTGCGCTGCCGGAAGCCTGTGGCAATGCGATACGCCGTAGTTTATCTGTTCCGGTGGTGGAAATTTACGGCAGCAGTGAAACCGGCGTCATTGCCCGTCGTACTGACCACAGTTTCTGGCAGCCGATGCCTGAAAGTCGAGTTGGCAGAGATAAACGTGGTGCGTTATGGGTGGAATCGCCTTGGTTTAGTGGACGCGAACAAACTGAAGACGCAGTGGAAATGTCAGTGCAGGGTTTTCGATTGTTAGGACGATTGGATCGTATTGTAAAGGCTGGTGATAAACGGGTCTCCTTAGTGAAAATTGAGCGCGATTTAAGTATGCATCCTTATGTGCGCGATTGTTATGTCGGATTGCATCCGGAAAAACAACGTCCGGTGGCTTGGATCGCATTAACAGAAGCGGGAATTGCTGCATTTAAACAGCTTGGGCGAAAAGCACTGATTACTACCTTTAGAACTTTTCTCGCACCGAAACAGGAAGCTTTTGCGTTGCCTCGTTTCTGGCGTTTCTGTGAACAATTGCCACGCGACAGTCAGGCGAAAATCCGATGGGCGGATTTTGCTGCTGTTTGCCGTGCGATACGGGATGAGGTGAACCGATGAATGACATCATCAAAGTAGTGGCAGTGATTCCTCATTATAATCATTCGGATACTGTGAGCGCGGTAACTGACGCGTTACTAGCATTGAATCTGCCGGTATGGATTGTAGATGACGGTTCTGATGAGCCGCATCGGGCGGTTTTGCGTGAGCTGCAACGTAATGCGTCGGTGAATGTTATTTTTTGTGCGCACAATGGTGGTAAAGGAAGTGCTGTGAAAGCCGGATTTAAACAGGCGTTGCAGGCTGGGTTCACTCATGCTCTCCAGGTGGATGCTGACGGACAGCATCAGCTGCAGGACGCCCGTAATATGTGTCAGAAAATGCACGAAAATCCCACCGCACTTATTTGTGGTCGTCCGCTGTATGGTGCGGATGCACCGAAATCCCGCCTGTACGGGCGAAAAATCAGCAATTTCTGGATTGCATTAAATACCGTTTCTTTCGATATTCCTGATGGTATGTGCGGTTTTCGTCTATATCCGTTAGCGTCAACAGTGCAGCTGATTAATGAAGAATATGTCGGCGATGGTATGGATTTTGATATTGAGATACTGGTACGTTGCCATTGGCGCAAAATGCCTATGATTTGGCTGGATACGCCGGTGCGGTATGGACGTGATGGTGTTTCCCATTTTCGCCCTTGGGCGGATAACTGGTTGTTGAGTAAAATGCATGCCCGTTTGTTTTTTGGCATGCTGGCACGTCTGTTTAAGGGGAAACGGCGATGAATGAACAACATTGGGCGCGGCAGACAGAGCGAGGAAACGGGATTTTCCTGCATCTTACTCGGCTGATTGTACTATATTTTCCGTTGCCAGTGATCCGCTTTGTCACTTTTTGGATCGTGCTGTATTTTTTTCTAACATCGCGCCTGATGCGAAAATATATTGCTGTTTATCAGCAACGTTTATGCCAGACGTGTCCCTTTGTTGATTTACCGGCTCATGCAGTTTTTCGCCAGTTTTTAAATTTTGGCGAGGCGATTGCTGATCGCTTTGCTGTCTGGCAGGGGAAAATCCGTTATCAAGATGTGATCATTGATGATCAGGATAACCTTTGTGAGGAGATGAACGCTGTCGGGAAGCGAGGACAGATTCTGCTGTGTGCGCATTTCGGCAATGTCGAAATTAGTCGTGCGTTGATTAAAAACGAACGACATCCTAATTTTTGCTTAAACATACTGGTGCATCACCGCCATGCGGCTGTATTTAATCGGGCACTGCATGCAGCGGGCGCAGACGAATTGTCGCTGATTCAGGTTGATGAACTGGATGCCCGGAAAATGCTAGAGTTGCATCAGCGTATTGAGCGTGGCGAGTGGATTGCTATTGCCGGCGATCGTATTCCGCTACACGGTGAAAAAACCGAAACCGTGAACTTTCTTGGACAAAGTGCGGTGTTTCCGCAAGGTGTTTGGTTGTTGTCAAGCCTGTTGAAGGCGCCAGTGAACACCATCTTTTGCTTAAAGGAACAAGGACGTTATCGCCTGCAGTTGCGGCGTTTTTGCCCCGCAATCGCTGGACGGGGAAAGATTCGCAGACAGAACATTCATCAGGCAATGCAAAAATATGCGGATGAGCTTGCTAAAGAATGTGCAAAAAATCCGCTATTATGGTTTAATTTTTATGATTTTTGGAATAGGCAACCATAACTTATCTTTTAATAACAGGAGTTCTCTATGAAACTGACAAAAAATCTTGTACTGTCCTTGATTGCGTTGAGCTTAGCTGCCTGTTCAGCGCGGGATACCACCCATTATTATTCGATTGAGCAAGCATTAAATTCGTCTGAGGCTAAACAGGTGCTGGATCCGGCAATTCCGCTTTATTTTGCTAAATCCGTGCCGGGTAATGTGCTGGTTAAAGGTGCGGTTTCCAATCCGAAAACCAATGCACTGAATAAAAGCGATGAAGAGGCCTGCCGCTGGGT
Organism: Necropsobacter massiliensis; assembly: GCF_000827595.2. Taxonomy (GTDB): domain Bacteria; phylum Pseudomonadota; class Gammaproteobacteria; order Enterobacterales; family Pasteurellaceae; genus Necropsobacter; species Necropsobacter massiliensis. The sequence goes on from NZ_LN776189.1 coordinate 201,377, forward strand.
CTTTTTATCTGCTGTGAAACGCTTTCAGGACCGGGCGAAACAAGAAGGCGGCAGTAAAGTCAGCAATTTGGTGTCTTATTATAAGAAAAAAGAATATGCCAGTGCCGATAAATATGAATGTCATGCGGGCAGAACCATTGCCGGGGTGGCGTTAAAAGGCGATATTGTGAAGTAATTTTTCCCAGGTGCGTATGATACGCACCTATTTTATGTGAAGAGATTGATGTCGTTCGACAGTATGAGAATAAAAAAACATATTTACGCTCGTCATTGTTCGGAATATGAAATTCCGTTTTTTGATGTGGATTCCATGAATATTATGTGGCACGGTCATTATGTTAAATATCTGGAAATGGCGCGCTGTGCATTTTTAGCAGAACTCGGTTACGACTATAATGTTATGCGTGAAAAAGGTTACGGCTGGCCGATTGTGCAATTGAATTTGAAATATGTCCGACCGGCTTTTTTCCGCCAGCGAATTCGAGTCGAGTTGGCTGTGACAGAGTATGAAAGCTGTCTGCGCATGGATTATACGATTGTTGATATACAAACGGAGAGGAAATTGACCCAAGGTAGCACGACGCAGGTTGCGGTAGCAATGGCTAGCGGTGAAATGCAGTTGCAAACGCCACAGTCGTGGCGTGATGCACTGGAAAATTATCACGGATTCCAGCCGGAAAAAGAGCGGATTTAGATATGAAAAAATATGTAATTACCTTGTGGGCACTGCTGTTTTCTTTATCGCTACATGCGTTTTCTCAGCAACAGTTGATGACCCGGTTACAACAGCCACAAACTATACAGGGTGAATTTACTCAGCAACGTTTTTTGTCAGCGATGAGTAAACCCATTACTACGCGTGGGCAGTTTACATTGCTGAAAAATAAAGGGCTGTTGTGGCAGATGCATACTCCGTTCGCCTCCGATTTACGAGTGACCGGGGCGGGCATTGCGCAGTGGAACGGGGCGCAGTGGGTACTCAATGATGGCGTCGGGCAAGCGCAGCAAGTGAGTTTATTTCTGGGGTTATTGACTGGTGATGTGGCGGCCTTGTCCGAACAGTTTGATATTGTGCTGAACGGTACGGCACAGGACTGGCAGCTCAGCTTGATTCCAAATAGTTTGTTAATGAAACAGATTTTCCGACGTATTGAAATCCGAGGCGCCAATACAGTAGAAGGCATTGAGCTTAATGAAGCGCAGGGTGATCGCACTCTGATTAGCTTTGAGCAGATCCGTATTGATCAAGGCTTAAGCGAATTTGCCAGACAGGCGTTGCTGTGAGCTGTGTCTTTATTGTATTCGGACAGGTTGTAAATATTTATCATGGACAGACATTCTCCCGTTTATTTTTTTCTATACCGATTGTTTATGCTTTGCATGGCATTGTTGTTCGGGGCGCAATTATATACGGGAAACTGGCTGCAAACGGATTTACAGGCTTTGTTGCCGCAACAAGCAGGACGTTCGCCGATTCTGCTTGCTGCTGAAAATAAGCAGGAAAACAGCATGAACCGGCAGGTGATTGCTCTGATCGGACATCATGAGGCGGCGCAGGCCTTTAAACTTGCGGCAAGCATTGCTGAACAGTGGCGGCAAAGCGCCTTGTTTCAGCAGGTAGATGCCCGCCAACAACCCGAGCCAACATTACTCAGAGATGAGATTAAACGGCTGCGTTTGGCTGTGTTGCCAGTGGATATCCGACGCCAGTTATTGAACGAACCTCGCGCTTATTTTCAGCAATATGCGGAACAAATGCTCAATCCGTTTATGGCAACGCATTTACTGCCCACAGAACAAGATTGGCTTGGATTCGGTCGTTTTGTTCTTCCGCAATCCCGGTTGCACGGTCGTATAATGTGGCATGCGGGCAACGGAATGCTATATATCCCCTCTGCGGATAAAACTTGGGTATTACTGCGGGCAGAGTTAGCGGACGGCAATCTGATTAATCCGCAACAGTCATTGCCGGCACTTATGCGAAGTGGCGAGCAGGTTGTGCAGCAGCAGGACGGCGAATGGCTGGTGGCTGGCAATGCATTATTTGCTGCGGCAGCAAAACAGCAGGCGGAAAAGGAAAGTCGCAGCATGGCATTTATCGGCATAGGTTTAACTTTGTTGTTATTGCTGGCGGTATTCAGAACCTTACGGGTATTATGGCTGTTTTTGCCGATTGCTGCCGGTATGCTGGCGGGTGTTTCGCTAACCGTATTTGTTTTCGGTCAGATTCATATTCTGACTCTGGTTATCGGTACCAGTTTAATTGGGGTCCTGATTGATTTTCCGCTACATTGGTTGAGTGGAGCTTTGTTTAATTCAGATTGGCAGGCGGAAAAAGCGATGCGTAAACTGCGCTTAACGTTTTTAGTCAGTCTGTTGGTCACGCTGCTTGGTTATGCCTTGCTTGGTTTCACCCGACTGCCTGTGCTGCGCCAAACAGCGTTATTTTCTGCTGTGGCATTGTTTAGTGCGGTGCTGTGCACCTGGTTTTATCTGCCGGCACGTTTTGACATGGTGAGAATGCGAAAAGTGCGGTCATTTTTCGGTGAGAATTTTTCCTTTCGTTTGTCGTCGGTAGGGCGAAAGTGGATCGTTTCCGGTATTGCTATCTGGCTTGCTATCGGCATTTATCACAGCGAATGGCAAGATGATGTGCGGCAATGGGTAGCATTGCCGCCGCAACTGTTGGCACAAGTGCAGAAAATCGGCAGTATTACTGGCATTGAACCTGGCAGTCGATATTTTCTGCTGATAGCGGAAAACGATGACAGCTTATTGGAAGCGGATAATACATTGCGTGAGCAGCTGCTGGATTTACAAACACACAATAAACTACAGGACTTCCAATCGCTAAGCCGCTGGATTATGTCGGCGCGCGAACAGCAGGATTTTATCCGCCAATTGACCCGGAAAATTCAAACGCAGGATTATGCGGTATTATCGCAGATCGGCATGCCGGCAGAACGTATTGCTCAGGAATTGCAGGCGCTATCCGCGCAGCCGCAGGTATTATTAAGCGAAGCTTTGGCCATGCAGATCGCGCAGGGATACCGTCCTTTATACTTGGGAGAATTGGCAGCAGGCAAAGTTGCCGCTTTGGTGAATGTCAGCGGAATTACTGATTTGCAGGCGGTCTCTGCGCTGGCGGATAACCGTACGGTGTATTGGCTGGATAAACCCGCACAGTTAAACCGCACTTTTCAGCAGACTCGTGATCAGGCAGCTTGGTTGAAAGGGTTGTCTTTTCTTCTGGCGGGTTTGTTATTGTGGCGTTTTTTGGGTTTAAGACGCACACTTCGGATGCTGTTTGTACCATTGCTTGCCATTGTTGCCACCATAGGGATTTTGGGCTGGCTTAAGGTGCCGGTTACGCTGTTTTCGATGTTCGGTTTGTTATTAGTGTCCGCTATCGGTATTGATTATACTGCGTATATGCAGACTGTGCAGGCTCCGCTGTATGCCAAACGTGCAGCATTATCCTTAGCCGCTGCGACCACATTGATCTCGTTTGTATTGCTCGCGCTGAGTTCAACTCCGGCGGTGGCATATTTTGGTCTCAGTGTCAGTATCGGTGTATTACTGAGCATATTGATCATATTCATGTTGTACAATAAACCGGGCATGTAGTCGGTTATCACATCAATAAAGAGGAAAAATGTGGCGTAAATTAGGTTTGTGGATTTGCTTATTCGCGATGTGGGGTTGTGCCACCCCCTTAACAGTAAAGCAATTGCCGCTGTCAGTGACGGAAACTCGCCTGTTTAAACTGATGCAATTGCAACCGAAGAGCCAGGCAACTCTATTAGCGTTGCAGTCTTCACCGCAGCAATGGCGTTGGGTGCAAACCGATGCTTTAGGCGCACCGGTTGCCCGTTTATTGTTGACGCAGCAAGGTTGGCGTAACGACGGCTTTATTATCCCGAATCGCCGGGCTCAGCAGCTGTTTTCAGCAATTGCCGTTTATTTGCATCCAGCCCTTCCGTTGTTTGAATTCAGTGAAATTCGTCGGATGGCGGACGGGCAGCATTATTATATGTACGGCGAAGAAGTTTGGTGTATCACATCGACACCGAAAGGCGCTGATATTGCCTTGCCGGATAATTCTCGCTGGCGGCTTGAAGAAATTGAACAGTAAGAGGATAACGTGACAGCATTATATTTAACTCAGCCGGCAATAGTGACTTGCATGGGCGAGGGTATTGAAGCACACCTTCAGCCCTTACTGCGGGGGGAAAATTCGCCTCTCCGGCTTTCTGAGAGGGTTTTTGCCGCGAACGGACTTAGCGGAGAACCTTATTTTTTCGGTGAGATCAGTGTTTCATTACGCGAATTTCCGACCGGACTGGAGAACATTCATCACAGTCGTAATAATCGTGTGCTTTGGCACGGACTAGCGCAGATCGAAGATAATATTATCCGTTGCATCGAGCGTTTCGGTACCCAGCGCATTGCAGTAGTAATGGGAACTTCCACTACCGGTGTGGATGAAAATATTCCGTTGTTTAAACGGGCGGCACTACAGGGGAAGTGGTCGGACGACCAATTTAATCAGCAACAGCAATTGTTTTCCGCGCCTGCCGATTTTATCCGTAGGGTTTATGGTTTACAAGGGCTGAATTACGGTATTTCTACCGCCTGTACTTCCGGTGCGCGGGCATTAATCAGCGCTGCCCGTTTATTGCGTGCGAATTTGTGTGATGCAGTGATTTGCGGCGGAGTAGATACACTTTCACCTTTGACTGTGAAAGGCTTTGCCGCTTTATCCGTGTTGGCACCACAGCGTAGTAATCCCTTTTCGGTAAACCGTAATGGCATCAATATCGGTGAGGGAACGGCAGTGTTTATAATGACGCGGGAGGCGCTGGATAGGGATGGTATCCGTTTATTGGGTTATGGTTCCAGCAGTGATGCCTATCATATGTCTTCCCCGCATCCAGCTGGTGAAGGGGCGATTGCGGCGTGTGAAACGGCGTTGAATTCGACCGCACTTTCCGCGTCGCAAATTGGTTGGGTTAATCTACATGGTACGGGAACCCAGCATAATGATCAGATGGAAAGCCTGGCGGTGACACAGGTTTTCGGTGAGCAGGTTTTTTGTACCTCTACCAAACCTTATACCGGTCATACCCTTGGCGCCGCAGGCGCGGTTGAAGCGGGGATTTTATGGGCGGTACTCAGCCGTCGTTATAATCCGCAGGGAAAACTGCCAGCGCAGCACTGGGACGGCATCAGCGACCAACATCTGGCACTGCTGCGACTGACTGATCATCATAGTTACTGGCCAACTGGGCGACGTATAGGGGCCAGCAGTTCATTTGCTTTCGGCGGTAATAATACGGTATTGATTCTGGGGGAAGGCGATGATTGACCTGCGTTGTCCGATTACCTGTCTTGAACCGTTGCTGCCGCATAGCGGGACGATGATTCTGCTCGATTGTATTACCGCGTTCGGCGCGGATTTTCTCACCGCAGAAACACAAATTCGTGCGGATAATAGCTTAATCAAACATAACAAATTGGAGACTTTCGCCGCACTTGAAATTATGGCGCAGGGCATTGCTGCCTGGGCGGGCTGTATGGCGATACAGGCGGGCGAACCGGTGCGTCTGGGGTATTTGCTCGGCAGCCGCAAATTGCATGTTCGCCATCAGACTATCCCTATCGGCAGCCGGTTGCAGATTAATATTCGCCTGTCGATTCAAGATGACGCAGGATTCGGTGTGTTTGACTGTCAGCTTATTGATCTGATGAAACATACCATATTACTTGAGGGTGCGCTGAATGTATTCAGTCCGAAAGAAGATAAAAGGGAGAATAAATCATGAGTGAATCTGTTCTGGTGACCGGTTCTAGCCGCGGTATCGGCAAGGCTATTGCTTTAGCGTTGGCACAGCAGGGCTATGATATTGTGCTACATTGCCGCCACCGTATTGAGGCAGCGGAAGAAGTGGCACAAACAGTGCGATCTTTGGGACGACATGTCCGGATAGTGCAGTTTGATGTGGCAGCGCGTGAACAGGTACGTCAAATTCTGACACAGGATATACAACAATTCGGCGCTTACTATGGGGTGGTGCTGAATGCAGGATTAACCCGAGATGCGGCGTTTCCCGCGTTAAGTGACAGGGATTGGGATGATGTATTGCGTACCAATCTGGACGGTTTTTATAATGTATTACACCCGATTATGCTGCCAATGATCCGGCGCCGTAAAGCAGGACGTATTGTATGCATTACGTCGGTATCCGGTTTAATCGGTAATCGCGGGCAAGTGAATTACAGTGCCTCCAAAGCAGGGATTATTGGTGCGGCAAAAGCCCTTGCCGTGGAACTAGCGAAGCGTCGGATCACAGTAAATTGTGTGGCACCGGGACTTATTGATACGGATATCATAAACGAAAATGTACCGGTTGAGGAAATTGTGAAAATGATTCCGTCGCAGCGCATGGGGATGCCAGAGGAAGTGGCGCATGCGGTGAGCTTTTTGATGGATGAAAAGGCGGCGTATATCACCCGCCAAGTCATCGCGGTAAACGGCGGTTTGTGTTAGAGAAAAATAAAATGAAACGAGTAGTAGTAACAGGTATCGGCGGGATCACCGCCTTCGGCAAAGAATGGCGAGACATCAAAGACGCTTTTCAGCGTAAACAAAATGCGGTACGGGTGAAAACGGAATGGGCGGCTCGTTATCCCGAACTGGAAGCTCGCTTAGGTGCAGAGATCCCGGATTATCAACCGCCTAAGCATTGGCAGCGTAAACAATTAAGAAGCTTGGGGCGGGTATCACAATTTACCGTAGAGGCTGCCGAAAGAGCGCTGGCTGCTGCCGGTTTGCTTGATGAAAACGGCATTATTCTGCCTGATGTACAAAACGGCAGAATGGGGGTGGCATGTGGTTCTTCTACCGGTTCCACCCATGATATTAAAGCCGCCGCCGAATTGCTGATGACGGGAAAATCCGAAGGTTTTAACGCCAATACCTATGTACGCATGATGCCGCATACCACGGCTGCTAATATCGGTATTTTTTTCGGTCTGACCGGGCGGATTGTGCCGACTTCCAGTGCCTGTTCATCTGGTAGTCAGGGCATAGGTTACGCCTATGAGGCAATTAAATACGGCTTGATTCCAATGATGCTGGCGGGCGGCGGTGAAGAATTTTGTCCGTCGGAAGTTTATGTGTTTGATTCTCTTTATGCTGCTAGTCGTTGTAATCATGCTCCGGCACAAACGCCGCGTCCTTACGATCGGCAGCGCGACGGACTGGTGATTGGTGAAGGTGCTGGTATGTTCGTATTGGAGGAATTGGAACATGCACTTGCCCGCGGTGCAAATATTATCGCTGAAGTGGTAGGATACGGCGCAAACAGTGACGGCAGCCATATTACCCGTCCACAGAAAGACACTATGCAACGTTGTATGGCATTGGCGTTGAACGATGCGGGTATTACGCCAGCGCAGATCGGTTATGTCAATGGTCATGGTACCGCGACGGAACAGGGGGATATTGCTGAAACGTTGGCGACTGAGGCGCTGTTCGGTTACGTGCCTTTGAGTTCACAGAAAAGCTATTTGGGACATACCCTCGGCGCCTGCGGTGCGCTGGAATCCTGGTTTAGCATTGAAATGATGCGTGATGGCTGGTTTGCGCCGACTATCAATCTGGATGATATCGACCAACGCTGTGGCAAGGTGGATTATATTCGTGGTGACGGACGTGAAATAACAACGGATTATGTGATGAATAACAATTTCGCTTTTGGAGGGGTTAATACTTCGTTGATTTTCAAACGGTGGACGAGCGCATAAGAAATTCATCACAAGAATAGGCAATATCCGTTATAATTGGTCGCGATTTAGCGCTTATCGGCAGTTTGGCGATTAATAGCGGATGATTTTAAAGAGACAAAAATATGATACGTTTTGAAAATGTCAGTAAAGCCTATTTGGGCGGCAAGCCGGCTTTGCAAGGGCTTACTTTTCATTTGCCAGTCGGCAGTATGACTTATCTGATTGGGCATTCTGGTGCCGGGAAAAGTACGCTGCTGAAACTGATTATGGGCATGGAGCGCGCCAACGGTGGGCAAATTTGGTTTAACGGGCACGATATTACTCGCCTGTCTAAATACGAAATTCCGTTTTTACGCCGTCAGATCGGTATGGTGCATCAAGATTACCGTTTGTTGGCGGAGCGTTCCATTGTGGATAACGTGGCGTTGCCGCTGATTATCGCAGGCATGCACCCGAAAGAAGCGCAATCTCGTGCCTTGGCGGCGCTGGATCGAGTCGGGCTGCGCGATCGTGCCAATCATCTGCCGTTGCATTTATCCGGCGGTGAGCAACAACGGGTGGATATTGCCCGTGCAGTGGTACATAAACCGCAATTGTTGCTGGCGGATGAACCGACGGGAAATCTGGACAGTGCGCTTTCGCTGGAGATTTTTAATCTGTTTGAAGAGTTTAACCGATTGGGAATGACGGTGCTGATTGCCACCCATGATATTAATATTGTTCAACAAAAACCGAAACCTTGCCTTGTGCTTGAACAAGGGTATTTACGTTAAGGAAAGTAGTGATGAGTTCTCGTCCGATGAATGCGTCCTTATGGGTGCAAGTGAATTATGTGCTGCGTGCAGTGTTTGCCGATCTGCTTAAGAGAAAATACGGCACGATGCTGACCGTGTTGGTGATTGCGGTATCGCTGACTATTCCGACGATCAGTTATCTGCTGTGGAAAAATATTCATCAGGCTACGTCGCAGTTTTATCCGGAAAGCGAATTAACCGTGTATCTGCATAAAAATCTGAGTGAAGAGGATGCCAATCTGGTGGTGGATAAAATCCGCCAGCAGGAGGGCGTCGAAAGCCTGAACTATGTGTCGCGCCAGGAAAGCCTGAACGAGTTTCGCAATTGGTCGGGATTTAGCGAAGGGCTGGATATTTTAGACGATAACCCGCTGCCGGCGGTGGTGATGATCAAACCGAGCAAAGCCTACAATGAAAGTCAGAAACGCGATACGCTGCGCGATAACCTGAATAAAATCAAAGGGGTGCAGGAAGTTCGACTGGATAATGATTGGATGGAAAAACTGACCGCACTTTCGTGGCTGATAGCGCATGTTGCAATTTTATGCACAGTGTTAATGACTGTTTCAGTCTTTCTGGTTATCGGCAACAGCATTCGTTCCGATGTATATAGCAGTCAGGCGAGTATTGAAGTTATGAAGTTACTTGGCGCGACAGAGCAGTTTATCCTGCGCCCGTTTCTTTATACCGGTATTCTCTACGGATTGGCAGGAGGGTTACTAGCCTGCATTTTCAGCGCCTGTCTGATTGGCTATTTCACCAGTGCGGTAAAATATGTCACGGATATTTTTGCGGTGAATTTTTCGTTGCACGGCATTGCTTTCGGTGAATTGCTGTTCTTATTGGTAATGTGCGCCATTGTGGGTTATGTTGGGGCGTGGTTGTCGGCAACCCGTTACATTCAGATGCTGGATAAAAAAGGCTGAATGCGAAATTCTGTGGTGAAAAACGGAGGCTGAATCAAATTTAGCAGTTTTTTTCATAAAAAGACTTGCTTTTGTGCAATGTATCTTGTAATTAATTAACTGATATTTTTTATTTCAGACACAACATTATTAATAAGGAAAATTTTATGCAAAACGTAGGTTTTATCGGTTGGCGCGGCATGGTCGGCTCCGTATTGATGGATCGCATGCAGCAGGAAAGTGATTTTGCCAATATTAATCCGGTGTTTTTCACCACATCGCAAGCAGGGCAAAAGGCACCGGTTTTCGGCGGTAAAGATGCGGGCGAGCTGAAAGACGCTTTTGATATCGACGAATTAAAAAAACTGGATATTATTGTCACTTGTCAGGGCGGTGATTACACCAATGCGGTATATCCGAAATTGAAAGCTACCGGTTGGAACGGTTATTGGGTCGATGCTGCCTCTGCGCTGCGGATGGAAAAAGATGCGATTATTGTGCTGGATCCGGTTAACCAACATGTGATCAGCGAAGGTCTGAAAAACGGCGTTAAAACCTTTGTCGGCGGTAACTGCACCGTAAGTTTAATGCTGATGGCGTTAGGCGGCTTATTTGAAAAAGACTTGGTGGAGTGGATTTCTGTTGCAACTTATCAAGCGGCATCGGGTGCGGGCGCAAAAAATATGCGTGAACTGTTGCTGCAAATGGGACAGCTGGAAGCCAGCGTACAGGCCGAACTGGCGGATCCCGCATCATCGATTTTGGATATTGAGCGTAAAGTCACTGCTAAAATGCGTGCCGACGATTTCCCGATCGATAACTTCGGTGCGGCGTTAGGCGGCAGTTTAATTCCTTGGATCGACAAACTGCTGCCGGAAAGCGGGCAAACCAAAGAAGAATGGAAAGGTTATGCAGAAACCAATAAAATTCTCGGTTTAAGTGACAATCCAATTCCGGTGGACGGTTTGTGCGTGCGTATCGGCGCGCTGCGTTGCCATAGTCAGGCATTTACGATCAAACTGAAAAAAGATCTGCCGTTAGCCGAAATTGAGCAGATTTTAGCCTCCCATAACGAATGGGTGAAAGTTATCCCGAACGATAAAGAAAGCACATTACGCGAGCTGACTCCGGCCAAAGTCACCGGCACGTTAAGCGTTCCGGTCGGACGTTTGCGCAAACTGGCGATGGGACCGGAATATGTGGCGGCGTTTACGGTAGGCGACCAACTGTTATGGGGAGCGGCGGAACCTGTACGTCGTATTCTTAAACAGTTAGTGGCGTAACATAATGCAATAAGGGTTGTCTTCGGATAGCCCTTAATTGCTTAAGGGATGATAATGCGTTTTTTGTAGGTCAAGGTCTCGCTTGGCTTAAGGATGTCTTATCATTGCCCGATACACCTGTTTTTCAGCGGACAATAAACAATATAAATGAATCCAATGATCAGAGAACCTCGTTTTTGTCAATTTGCTTTGGTGCAATTGCTCCCTTTTATTACACAGTTTCCCATTCAATATATCAACGGTAAAAATCACTGCCGTATTGCTTATCGCCACTTTATCCAGCCGCACAGCGTAACGCAACGCAAGCTGATGATTCTGGTTAACGGGCGGGCGGAAAATATTTTGAAATGGTCGGAGGTCGGCTACGACTTTTACCTGCGCGGCTATGACGTGCTGGTTTTTGATCACCGCGGGCAGGGCTATTCGCAACGTTTACTGGCAGATCGTGAGAAGGGCTACATTGATGAATTTCGTTTTTATGCCGATGATATGGCGGCGGTAATTGAACAGGTGAGCGGGTTGTATTCTTACCATAGTCAGCATGTTATCGCTCATTCGCTGGGGGCGCTGATCGCAGCGTATTATTTGGCGAATTATGATCATCGGATTAAAAGTGCGGTCTTTTCTTCGCCATTTTTCGGCTTGCCGACACGGCATCCGCTGCGCGATGAGTTGATTATTAATCTGATGATGCTGTTAGGACAGGGAAAGCGTTATGTGTTCGGCAAAACGCCGTATAAACCGGCAAATTTGAATAATAACGAACTGAGTTTTTGTAAAACCCGCATGAAATGGATGAATCGGATTAATCGTAATTACCCAGAATTAAATTTGGGCGGTCCGACATTCCGTTGGGTGCATCTTTGTTTGACCGCAATAAAAGGCCTGCCGAAAATTTTGCCGCGGATTGAGATTCCGGTACTGGTTTTCCGTGCCGGTAAAGAAAAAATTGTGCGTAACGAAGAACTGGCAGCGTTGGTTGCGTTGCTGCCGCAGCATGAGCTGGTCGCGCTGGATAATGCCAAGCATGAAATTTTATTTGAACGCGATCCGCTGCGGGCGCAGGCGCTGGAACGTATCTTTAAATTTATCGAAAATGATGCGACTACAGAATTGTTAACTGAAATAGCGCCACAGCAACACGCCTAACGCGGTAAACAACAGACTGCCGAACAGATGCAACGACATCACGGTAAATGCCGCCAACCATTTAGCGCCGAGAAAATATTCCACCACTTCGGCGGAAAAAGAAGAAAACGTCGTCAAACCGCCGAGAAAACCGGTGACCAGAAATAAGCGCCATGCGCTGGCAATCTGCGGATATTGCCAGAACGCCGCCAGCAACAGACCGATGATAAAACAACCTGTATAATTGGCGATCAGCGTACCGAACACCAGCAGCGAAAACAACGGATTCAGTAGCTGGCTCAAGCCCCAACGCGCAACGGCGCCCAGTGCGGCACCGCTGCCGACTAACAGCACGGATTGCCACACCGGCATTAGTACACCCCGAAAATGGCACGCAAATAACTTGCTACTGCCTCATGTTTGTTCAGGCCGATCCGCTCCAGTTGCGGACAAGCCTGTAACAGGCGCGGATCTGCATTCGCCATAATATTGCCTTTGCCTACTTCGTTTAGCATTTCCACATCGTTCATGCCATCGCCAAAAGCGATGCAGTTTTGCAAACCGTAATCCCGCGACTGAATAATGCGCGCAAGTGCGGTCGCTTTTGATACATTTTTATTCATCACTTCCAGGCAACTCGGCGTGGAATAAGTAATGTTCGCCACTTCGCCGAAACGCGCCCGCAGCGCTTGCTCTATGGGCGCGACGTCCTGCGGCGTCCGTCCGATAAAAAAGACTTTTTCCGTGCCGCGTCCGTGATGTTTGGCAAAATCCACCACCTGATACATAAAACCGGAGTCTTTGTGATATTTCGCCATTTCCGGCACTTCGGTATTGATAAACCAGCCTTCGTCCTGATAGCTATTGACAAACACATTGTTGTGGTCAAAGGGCAGATTCATCATTGCCAGCGCAATATCTTCCGGCAGACTGTCACTCAACAGCAGATTGCCCTGCAAATCATGCACGCGCGCGCCGTTTGAGGTGATCATCAACGCTCGTTTTACGCTGACTTTGCTGAGAATGGACGCAACATCGGTGTGATTGCGACCGGTGGCGAGGATAATATCGACATTTTTAGCGGCTAATTTTTCCAGCGTTTCAATGGTGAAATCACCGATAACATGATTGCCGTTAAGCAGCGTGCCGTCCAAGTCAGAAACTACAGCACGAAAGGGAAGCGGTTGCATAAATTAAAATACCTTATTATTGTTAAATCAGGCGCTATGATAACAAAATTACACAAAAAAAGACCGCACTTTTGCGTATTTACCGCAATCCTTTGCGCAAAATAAAAAATAAGTTGATTTATCTTTAAAATGTGCTATCAATATTAGCAATTGATTAAAAGCCATACCGGCTTGCACGGATTGAGTACATGAGCAAACAGCATTCCCTTCTCGGCATTATTATTAACCTCGCGGTGATTATTATTACCGCGGGGCGAGAGGTGCTGATACTCGGAATGTAATTTGCTTTCTTAGATCGGAAAACCCCTCGCAGTGATTGTCGAGGGGTTTTTTGTGGGCGTTAATTTAATGGAATGGGTGAAAAATGAACGGGGCTAAATTAGTAACGGCGTGCTTGAAAGCACATAATGTAACCACAGTATTCGGTTATCCGGGCGGCGCGATTATGCCGGTTTACGACGCAATTTATGATTCCGGTCTAGCGCATCTGTTGTGTCGTAACGAGCAGGGTGCAGCAATGGCGGCGATCGGTTATGCCAGAGCCAGCGGAAAGACCGGGGTATGTATCGCCACATCGGGTCCGGGCGCCACCAATTTGATCACCGGATTAGGCGATGCGTTAATGGATTCGGTACCGCTGGTGGCTATTACGGGGCAGGTCGCGTCACCGTTTATCGGTACCGACGCCTTTCAGGAAGCGGATGTATTAGGATTATCCCTTGCCTGCACCAAACACAGTTTTATCGTACAACACATCGAAGAATTACCGGAAATTTTTGCCAAAGCTTTTCAAATCGCACACAGCGGCCGTCCCGGCCCGGTTCTGATTGATATTCCCAAAGACGTACAATTTGCCGAAACCGATCTGACACCTTTCACATTACCTGTTGAAAAACCGACCGCACTTTGTCATGACCAACTGCAACAAGCGCTTGACCTGCTGCAACATGCCAAACGTCCGGTCGTGTATGTGGGTGGCGGTGTCGGTATGGCCAATGCTGTGCCGGCGTTGCGCGAGTTTTTGGCAGTCACGCAGATCCCGAGTATCTCCACCTTAAAAGGTCTTGGCGCCATTGCACCAGGCACGCCTTATTACATGGGCATGATTGGTATGCACGGAACTAAGGCGGCGAATCTGGCGACGCAGGAAGCGGATCTATTGTTGGTATTCGGCGCGCGTTTTGATGATCGAGTAACTGGCAAATTGGATACTTTCGCTCCCCATGCCAAAGTGATCCATTGTGATATTGACGTGGCAGAGCTGGGTAAGCTGCGCCGTCCTGATGTCGCATTGCGCTGCGATTTAACCGAAGTTTTTAACGCCTTAAGCCGTCCGCTGGCAATAACCGAATGGCAGGCGGAAATTAATCGCCTGAAAGCAGCGTTTGATTTTCGTTATGCGCAGAATCTGGGCGAGCAGCCGATCAATCCTTGGTGGTTGCTCAACAGCGTATCCGCCAGAAAAAACAAACAAAGCATTGTGGTAACTGATGTGGGGCAGCATCAAATGTGGTCGGCGCAGCATATGCAACATCATGCACCGCAAAACTATATTACCTCCGCCGGCTTCGGCACCATGGGATTCGGTTTGCCGGCTGCGATCGGCGCGCAGAAAGCCCGTCCGCAGGATGAAGTGATTTTGATCACCGGCGACGGTTCATTGATGATGAACGTACAGGAACTGGGCACTATTAAACGCGCGCAGACGCCGATTAAAATCGTGCTGCTGGACAATCAACGTTTAGGTATGGTGCGGCAATGGCAGACGTTGTTCTTTCAAGCGCGCCACAGCAATACAATACTGGATGATAATCCTGATTTCGTCACCCTTGCCTCCGCCTTCGGTATTCGGGGCGAACGCATTGAACGAGGCGCCGATGTGGAAGCGGCGTTGGAGCGCTTATTCGCCAGCGAACAGGCATATCTGCTGCATGTTTGTATTCCGGCGGAAGAAAACGTTTGGCCGTTAGTTCCGCCGAACGCTTGTAATAAAGATATGCTTGAAGAAGAAATGGGAGGATAATATGCAGCGACACGAATTAACCATAAAAGCGGGCAGACGCCCGGAAACGCTGGAGCGTTTATTGCGGGTGATGCGTCACCGCGGCTTTGAAGTGATTGAATTACATACTGAAACGCAACAAAAAGAAATTTTGTTGCAGGTTAAGGTGCAAAGCGACAGAGCGATTACACTGTTATGTAATCAGCTTGTCAAACTGCCGGATGTGATTGAATTGAAATAAAAACCAGAGAGATAATGAATGAAAACTATCGGAATTCTCGGCGGTATGTCACCGCAAAGCACAATCACCTATTATCGTGAAATCAACCGGTTGGTGAATCAGACGTTAGGCAAAAACTACAGCGCGCCGCTGTTAATGGTTAGCGTAAATTTTGAAGATATTGTGCAATGCCAGCAAAGCGGTAATTGGGAGAAAGCCGGTAAATCGCTTGCCGAGGCGGCGCAAAAGTTGGAACAAATCGGCGCACAGGGGATTGTGCTGTCGGCTAATACGATGCATAAAGTTGCACAACCGATTATCGACGCTGTAAAAGTCCCGTTTTTGCATATTGTAGATGCTTCGGCAACAGCGATTAAGGCGCAACACATTGATACAATTGCGCTGCTCGGCACTCGTTTTGTGATGCAAGATAATTTTTACCGCGATGCTTTGCAAGAACGCGGCATTCAGCCGATTGTGCCAGATGAATCGGCACAGCAGGAAATTCACCGTATTATTTTTGATGAGCTGAGTGTGGGGAAATTTTTACCGCAGTCCAAACAATTTTATCTGGATACCATTGCCGCACTGGAAAAACAAGGAGCACAGGGTGTTGTGCTGGGTTGCACTGAAATCGGTTTATTGATTCAACAGGCGGATTACCCGCTGCCGTTTTTCGATACCGCCGAGTTACATGCCAAGATGGCGGCGGATTTTGTGCTGGAAACGGCGTAAAAACCGACCGCACTTTTATGTTGCAGAAATTAAGCGTATGAATATACGCCGTAATATTAAATTGATTTGGAGAGATTATGCCTAAACTACGTTCTGCGACCAGCACTCAAGGTCGCAATATGGCCGGTGCCCGCGCGTTGTGGCGCGCCACCGGAATGAAAGAAGATGACTTCGGTAAACCGATTATCGCCGTGGTGAATTCGTTCACTCAATTCGTACCGGGGCATGTGCATTTACGTGATGTCGGCAAGCTGGTGGCGGAGCAAATCGAAGCGGCGGGCGGCGTGGCGAAAGAATTCAATACTATTGCGGTGGATGACGGTATTGCCATGGGACACGGCGGTATGCTGTATTCCCTGCCGAGCCGCGATTTGATTGCCGACAGCGTGGAATATATGGTAAATGCCCATTGTGCCGATGCCATGGTGTGTATTTCCAACTGCGATAAAATTACGCCGGGAATGTTAATGGCGTCGCTGCGCCTGAATATTCCGACGGTTTTTGTTTCCGGCGGACCAATGGAGGCGGGCAAAACCAAACTGTCTGATCAACTGATTAAGCTGGATCTGGTCGATGCCATGGTACAAAGTGCGGATAAAAATGTGTCCGATGCGGATGTGGCGGCAATTGAGCGCTCCGCCTGCCCGACCTGCGGTTCCTGTTCCGGTATGTTCACCGCCAATTCCATGAACTGTTTAACCGAAGCGCTGGGGCTAAGTTTGCCGGGCAATGGCTCCTGTTTGGCGACCCATGCGGATCGCAAACAATTATTTTTAAATGCCGCCTCACAAATTGTGGCGCTGTGCCACAAATATTATCAACAGAATGACGAATCCGTGTTGCCGCGCGCAATTGCCATCAAAGCCGCATTTGAAAACGCCATGAGTTTGGATATTGCTATGGGCGGTTCGACCAATACCGTATTGCATTTATTGGCGGCGGCGCAGGAAGCTGGGGTGGATTTCACTATGGCGGATATCGACCGTTTGTCCCGTCGCGTGCCTTGTTTGAGCAAAGTCGCACCGAATACCAATAAATACCATATGGAAGATGTTCACCGCGCCGGTGGCATTATGGCGATTTTGGGCGAGCTGGCACGCGCCGGTTTGTTGCACAACGATACTCGTACCGTGCTGGGAACCAGTTTGGGCGAGCAAATCGCTGCTTATGACATTATGCAGACGCAAGATCCTGCCGTACATCGATTCTTCCGTGCCGGACCTGCCGGTATTCGCACGACGCAAGCCTTCTCGCAAGATTGTCGCTGGGACAGCGTGGATAATGACCGTCAGCACGGCTGTATCCGCAGCAAAGAATTCGCTTACAGTCAGGACGGTGGCTTGGCAATGTTATCGGGCAATATCGCGCAGGACGGTTGCATTGTTAAAACCGCCGGTGTGGATGAGTCCATTTTGAGGTTTAACGGCACCGCCATTGTATTTGAAAGTCAGGAAGACGCGGTGGCGGGCATTTTGGGCGGTAAAGTGCAGGCAGGGCATGTGGTGGTGATTCGTTACGAAGGGCCGAAAGGCGGGCCGGGAATGCAGGAAATGCTGTATCCGACCAGTTATCTGAAATCCATGGGCTTGGGCAAAGCCTGTGCGTTGTTGACGGACGGACGTTTTTCCGGCGGCACTTCCGGTTTGTCTATCGGTCACTGTTCACCGGAGGCAGCAGCGGGCGGTGCGATTGGATTGGTCAGAGACGGCGACCGTATTGAAATTGATATTCCGAACCGATCTATTCACCTGGCAGTATCCGAACAGGAACTGGCACAGCGCCGTGCGCAGCAGGACGCAAGCGGCTGGCAACCGGTAAACCGTCAACGTGAAGTCTCCTTCGCCTTAAAAGTTTACGCCCATTTCGCCACTTCCGCCGATAAAGGCGCAGTGCGGGATAAATCGAAAATTTAATTAACCGAAAAGTGCGGTAAAAATAACCGCACTTTTTCATGAGTAACAGACGTATGGTTTATAATTTAGCAGCTCAGCCGAGCGGTGCTGAGTATCTTAGAGCAGTATTAAGTTCAAAAGTGTATGAATTGGCGCAGGTGACGCCGTTGCAGCCGATGGAAAAACTGTCCGAACGGTTGGACAATCGGATTTTGGTAAAACGCGAAGACCGTCAACCGGTGCACAGCTTTAAGTTGCGCGGTGCTTATGCCATGATTTCAGGTCTGACACAGGCGCAGAAAGATGCCGGTGTGATAGCTGCGTCTGCCGGGAATCACGCACAGGGCGTGGCATTGTCGGCAAAACATCTCGGTTTGCAGGCGCTGATTGTGATGCCGCAAAATACGCCGAGTATTAAAATTGATGCGGTGCGCGGATTTGGCGGCAAAGTGCTGTTGTACGGTGCGAATTTCGATGAGGCGAAAGCGAAAGCAATTGAATTATCACAGAGTAACAATATGACGTTTATTCCGCCTTTTGATCATCCGGCAGTGATCGCAGGACAAGGCTCGCTGGCAATGGAACTGTTACAGCAAAATACTCATATTGATCGCATTTTTGTTCCGGTTGGCGGCGGCGGTCTGGCGGCTGGCGTTGCGGTGTTGATTAAGCAGCTGATGCCGGAAATCAAGGTAATTGGGGTTGAAAGCAAGGATTCTGCCTGCTTATATGAAGCCTTGCAGGCGGGGCATCCGGTGGATTTACAACGAGTCGGTTTATTTGCCGACGGTGTTGCGGTAAAACGTATTGGCGAGGAAACCTTCCGTGTATGCCGGCAATATCTGGATGATGTGGTGTTGGTGGACGGTGATGAGATTTGTGCGGCGATGAAAGATATATTTGAAAATGTACGTGCCGTGTCCGAGCCGTCCGGTGCAGTATCCTTAGCTGGACTGAAAAAATATGCACAGCAGCATGATCTGCACGGTGAAACGCTGGTGAATATTCTATCCGGCGCGAACCTTAATTTTCATACTTTGCGTTATGTTTCCGAACGTTGTGAAATCGGTGAAAAACGTGAAGCCATGCTGGCGGTGACGATTCCGGAAGAAAAGGGCAGTTTTTTGCGTTTCTGTCATTTGTTGGGTGATCGTGCTGTAACCGAGTTCAATTATCGTTATGCCGACCAGACCCAAGCCTGTATTTTTGTCGGGGTACGGATCAGCGGCGAACGGGAGAAGGCGGAAATTATCGAGCAACTCCAGCAAAACGGTTATACGGTGATGGATCTGTCGGATGATGATGTCGCTAAGACCCATATTCGCTACATGATCGGCGGGCGCTCTTCCAGTCCGGCGAAAGAGCGGTTATATAGTTTTGAGTTTCCTGAACAGAAAGGCGCGCTGCTGAAATTTTTGGAAATGCTCGGCACTCATTGGAATATTTCGCTGTTTCATTATCGTGCGCACGGTGCGGATTACGGCAATGTGTTGGCGGGATTCCAATTTAATCAGAACGATGAAATCCGATTTAACGGGCATTTGGAAGAATTGGCGTATCGCTATCAGGATGTTACCGACAGCCCGGCGTATCGTTATTTTCTGGGCTAACTACCAGCGGCAAGGACGCCGTCGCTTTCCTTGCCGTTGTAATTCTGATTATTTGACGAATTCGCTGAAGGTTAGTTCGTAATGATCACCGTCTTTATCGTAGGAAATATAGCGCGGGAATTGTTCTCCGGCGTGTTTCTTCACGATAAAGGCTTTCTCACCGGTGTGAAATTGATAAGTAATTTCCGTGACATTTTGTTTATTATATTTCACCTGACGCTCATTTTTCTTCACGAAGACGTTGGTCATCGGATACAGTTTTTTACCGTTAGTAATCTGAAAATTCACCGGCAATTTATCAAAATAACTTAACTGAAAGGCAACGGTGAACAAATCAAAGGTCGGCATGTTCATGGCTTCTGTTTTTAGACCGTCTTTAACTTTGCCGTATTCAATGGCATTGCCTTTAATATTGGCTTTGGCATAGACTTTGTCGTTACGGGTATCCTGATAGCTGAGCATATTAAACTGTCTGCCGCTTTGCGTTCCGTTGGATTTGAATTTGATGTTATACAGCGGCACGTTAATCTGCGCGTTCACATAATATTGTTTGCCGTCGGTGTTGAAATGAACATAGGCGGGCATTAAATAGTTTGAGCTGTATTTTATCTTGGTGTTCAGATTCGCCCAAGCGGGTACGGCGAATAGTGCGATAAGTAATATTTTGATTAGTTTCATGCTGCGTCCCTCAAAATCATATAAAAAGTTTATAGTTAGAGTCGGTTTATGCGGATTAGTTCAGAAAAAAGGCGGACATCCGCCCGCCTCGTCGCCATTTACCGGTTTAACGCGCAACAAAACCCACCGCATTATATACTGCATCCAGTGTGGTTTTGGCGCGTTGCTGCGCTTTTTGCGCCCCTTCCGCTGCGATATTTTTTAATAATGCCTCATTGCTGCGGAAATGATGATAACGTTCCTGTAGTGCGGTCAGCATAGCGGAAACTTCATCCGCCACCGCGCTTTTTAAATGACCGTACATTTTACCGCTAAATTCCGTTTCCAACGTTGCCACAGATTTTCCGCTGACGCCGGAAAGAATATCCAGCAGATTGGATACGCCGGCTTTGTTTTTCAGATCATAGCGAATTACCGGCGGTTCGTCGGAATCTGTCACCGCGCGTTTAATTTTTTTCGCCACCGCTTTCGGATCTTCCAGTAAACCGATTACGTTATTGCGATTTTCGTCCGATTTGGACATTTTCTTTTCCGGTTCCAGCAACGACATGACTCGTGCGCCGGATTTCGGAATAAACACTTCCGGAATGGCAAAGAGCGGTTCGTAAAGGGCATTGAAACGCTGAGCGATATCGCGCGTAATTTCCAGATGCTGTTTTTGATCTTCGCCTACCGGCACGTGGTTTGCCTGATACAATAAAATATCTGCCGCCATGAGAACCGGATAGGTAAACAGACCGACATTGACATTTTCGGCATGGCGCGCCGATTTGTCTTTAAACTGCGTCATGCGTCCCATTTCGCCGAAATAGGTGTAACAGTTTAGAATCCATGCCAGCTGTGCATGTTCCGGTACATGAGATTGAATGAAAATCGTGCTTTTTTGCGGATCGATACCACAGGCCAAATATAGTGCCAGCACGTCTAATGTGGCTTTGCGCAATGCGTTGGGGTCTTGGCGCACGGTGATCGCATGCTGATCTACAATACAGAACAGGCATTCGTAATCGTCTTGCATATTCACCCATTGACGCAATGCGCCCAGGTAGTTGCCGATAGTCAGTTCGCCGGAAGGCTGAACGCCGCTGAATACAACTGGTTTTGTCATTTTATTTTCCTTATAAAATTCTGCTAAATAATCTGTAAAATTTGTGCGAAATCATCCAATACCCAATCCGGTTTTGATTCGGCAATAGGAACATTGTAATTATAACCGTAAGTCAGACCGATCACGGCGCAGCCTGCGGCATGTGCTGCCAGAATATCATTTCTGGAATCGCCGACAAACAGCATCTGTTTCGGGTACAATCCGAATTTACCGCACAGATAATATAACGGTGCCGGATGCGGCTTAATCGCCGGCAGCGACTGCCCGCCAAGGGTTTCGCTGAATAAATGATCAATACCGAACGCCCGTAAAACCGGCTGAACGTGTTTGCTCGGTTTATTGGTAATCACTGCCAGAATAAAACCGCGCGCTTTCAGTTGTTCCAGCGTTTCTTTGACATGCGGATAAAGCCGGCTGATATTACAAAGATTTTCGCCGTAATGAAAATTAAAACGGGCTTTCACCTGCTTGAATTCGTCGGCATTCAGCGAGCGACCGGTTTGTTCCGCCGCCCAGTTCAGCGCACGGGTGATTAAAATATCCGCGCCGTTGCCGATCCAAGTTAAGACTAATTGTTCTGACGCTTGCGGCAAGTCGGATTCCGCCAGGGCGGAATTTACCGACAGTGCCAGATCCGGCAGGCTGTTCACTAATGTTCCGTCCAGATCGAAGCCGATAAGTTTAAATTGTGAAGTCATGGTTGTGTTACCGTTGCTAGTTGCTGACGCATATCGTCGATGACTTTGCGATAATCCGTCTGATCAAAAATTGCCGAACCCGCCACAAACATATCTGCACCGGCGCGGGCAATTTGCGCGATATTGTCAATTTTTACGCCGCCGTCCACTTCCAAACGAATGGCAAAACCGCTTTCATCAATGCGTCGGCGTGCCTGTTTCAGTTTTTCCAGCGTGGCGGGGATAAAGGATTGACCGCCGAAGCCGGGATTGACCGACATCAGCAAAATCACATCTACCTTATCCATAACATAATCCAGATAGCTTAACGGCGTTGCCGGATTGAACACCAGCCCGGCTTTACAGCCGCAATCGCGAATCAGTTGCAGTGAGCGGTCAATATGTTCGCTGGCTTCCGGATGAAAGGTGATGTAATCAGCACCGGCTTTGGCAAAGTCGGGAATCAGGCGGTCTACCGGTTTGACCATTAAATGCACATCAATCGGGGCACGGATGCCGTAATCGCGCAACGCTTTGCACACTGCCGGACCGAAGGTCAGATTCGGCACGTAATGATTATCCATCACATCAAAATGGATAAGATCCGCACCGCACTGTAATACGTTTGCAACATCATCGCCTAAGCGGGCGAGATCTGCCGATAGAATTGACGGCGCAATTAAATAAGGTTTCATGCTGTCCTCTTACATGGCGGAAATAAACGGTTTCTAGTGTACTACTTAATGGCGCAAAATTTAAGGAAATTGTGCAGTGAAATCATAGAATAAGAACCTCGCAGCGATTTGTGTGAGATAAACACGCCGCAATATGTCGGTCGGTGATAGGTGGCGGCAATATGTGCGGTTTGACTTGAGATGGAAATTTAACAGGGCGATTGTGCCCTGTTATCGGCAAGTTATTTACGTACTGCAATGGCTTCAATTTCAAGCCCAACATCTTTCGGTAAACGCGCCACTTCCACACAGGAACGCGCCGGGAAATTCGGGTGATTGTGTTGGGTAAAGAAACGTTCGTATTCCGCGTTGACGGCGGCGAAATCATTGAGATCTTTGACAAATACGGTGGTTTTCACAATATCGGCGACGGTCAGTCCCGCTTGTTCGATAATGGCTTTGATATTTTCCAGCGATTGACGCGCCTGTGCGGTAATATCGGCGGCAATGTCGCCGGTTGCCGGATTCACCGGAATCTGACCGGATGTGAACACCAAATTGCCTAAATCCACTGCTTGTACATACGGACCGATTGCCGCTGGCGCTTTTTCGCTATGAATAATTTTTGTCATATTGATTTCCTTATTGTCGTGATTGAATGTGCGGATTTATTTTACCGTTTTTGGTTGAAACTTAAAGCCCGTTTAAGGCATTGATTAAACGGATT
Source organism: Necropsobacter massiliensis (assembly GCF_000827595.2). Lineage (GTDB taxonomy): Bacteria > Pseudomonadota > Gammaproteobacteria > Enterobacterales > Pasteurellaceae > Necropsobacter > Necropsobacter massiliensis. Next base: position 224,791 of record NZ_LN776189.1, read on the forward strand.
TCTTCAAATTGTGCCAGATCCTGCAAGAAAATCGACCGCACTTTGATTTTCTTTTCTGCCACTAATTTTGCTCGCTGAGTGCCCGCCAACAGCGGGCTGTCCGGGGTAAACCATTGTCCGCCGCGGCGAAAAATCAGATTGCCGATAGAACAGTCTGTCACTTTGCCTTGTTTGATGATCATGATTTCATCGCAGTCGCCTTTTTGTCGTAGCAGTTCGTCCAACCGACGGCGGTCGCTGTATTTCAGTCCGTACTCAATATCGTCGCAGATCACCGGCTGAAAAGTGCGATAGCGTTTACGCTGATAAGCAAAAGCGCGAATCTGATAGCTGTCCCGGTTATAATCAATTCGACAGCGGATTAAGGGCTCGTCCACCAAGGGTAAAAGTGCGCTGGATTTTTTGATAATTTCCGCAAGATCGAAGATGTTAGCTGCATTTTCGCCGTAAAATACCGCCAGCGAACGTTCATAGCGCAGCTGGTGGAATGCGAGATTGCCGATTTTGCCCTGTTCGATACACAACGTTTCAAATAAAGGATACATGCTCAAACCTTACGCAAAGGAACATCGACTTTTTCGAGCAATTCGCGGTATTCGGCATATGCATCGCTGTGGATGGTGATACCGCCGCCGCTGCGAAAGTAATAACGGTTTTGCCGGCGTTCAATAAAGCGGATTGCCACCGCACTTTGCAGGCTGTCGCCGTTGAAGATACCGAAGATGCCGGTGTAATAGCCGCGCGGTTGACCTTCTGCGCGACGGATAATGTCCACCGTTTTTTCTTTCGGTGCGCCGCTGATTGAACCGGCGGGCAGCAGTGCCGCCAGTAGCGAACCGATATTCGCCTGCCAGTTGTCTGCCAAATCGCCGCAAATTTCCGAACTGGTCTGCAAAATTGCGCCGTTTTCCCGGTGAATTTTCTCGACATAACGAAATCGGTTTACTTTAATGTTTTTTGCCACTATTGCGAGATCATTGCGCATTAAATCGACAATTGTGTAATGCTCGCGCAGTTCTTTTTGTGAATCCAGCAGCTGCCGTTCAGCATTGTGCAGCGCCGCGTTAATGGTGCCTTTCATCGGATAGGTATAAATTTTATTGTGTTCGATTTTCACAAAAGTTTCCGGTGAAAAGCAGACGAATTCGTCTTTAAACAATAACTTATACTTCGCTTCAGATTGCAGAAACAGCTGATTTAAATGGTAATTGATGTGGATTTCGGTCGGGTAAGTGAGATTCAGCAAATAAGAATTGCCGTTCTGCAATGCCTGATGAACGATATCGAAACCCCGGCGATAGTCGGCAAAGGGCATCGGCTGCATGCTCAGAGAAAAAGGCGATGCGGGTGGCGCCAGACGGTTGCATCGGTTGTTATGGGCGGCAATTTGAAAAGAAATGCCATGTTTTTCGGCTTGCTCAGGCGGACAGATAACGGGTTTTTGCCGTTCAAAGTCAATCAGAAAGAAAAAAGGCTGTTTGTTTGTGCCGAATTCATCAGCCTGACGGATAAAGTGATTTAATGGCATAGGCTCAGTTAATTTAGTAATATAAGCGCAATTTATTGGTTTGCGATTGTAGCCTAATACTCAAGATGAATACAAATTTATTGATTATCAATAATCACGATTCCTTTACTTATAATTTGGTGGAATTAATTCGCCGTTTGTCTGTGCCGTTTACGCTGGTGAATACGGAAGATGTGCGGCCCGAAACGATTGCGCCGTTCAGTCATATTCTGATTTCGCCGGGACCGGATGTACCGGAGGCTTACCCGCAGCTGTTCGCTGTGCTGGAACAGGGGTATCGGGATAAATCCGTTTTGGGCGTTTGCCTCGGGCATCAGACGTTGTGCCGTTTTTTCGGTGCCGAGTTGTATAATCTGCCGCAGGTGCGCCACGGTCAGACCAAAACGCTGCAAGTGCGGTCGGATTGCGCGTTGTTTCGTGGATTGCCAGCGCAGTTTCAGGTCGGGCTTTATCATTCTTGGGCGGTGGCGGACAAATATTTCCCGTCGGAACTGGTGGTAACGGCGGTCTGTGACGAGGATGTCATTATGGCGGTTCAGCATAGGTCGCTACCGCTTTATGGCGTGCAGTTTCATCCTGAATCTTATATGTCGGAATTCGGTTATCAGCTATTATCTAACTGGATAAAAAGTGGTAACTATTGATTTTGGTAATACTAATAGGATTTTTCTATTAAATCTATTATTTATACCCATTTTATTTGTAGGTCATTATTGCTTAATATATCTCCCGAACAAAACACATAAGGAGTGCATACGATGACAACAAATACTATCGGTTTAAATACCCATTCGGCAGAAAAACTGGCCGGCGAATTAAATAATCTATTAGCCACTTATCAGGTTTTTTATATGAATGTGCGCGGTTATCACTGGAATATTAAAGGCGTGAATTTCTTTGAACTGCATGCGAAATTTGAAGAAGTTTATAATGATTTAGTGGTGAAAGTCGATGAGATTGCAGAACGTATTCTGACATTGGGCTATACCCCGAGCAATGCGTTTAGCGAATATTTAACCAAGTCGCGGATTAAAGAAGATGTGGGCGCCAGTGCCGCACAGGCATGTTTAAACGGTACGTTGGCAGGTTTACAGACGTTATTGAAACAGCAGCGGGAAATTCTTACCGTCGCCGCAGACGCGGGCGATGAAGGAACCGCTTCGCAAATGAGCGATTATATTAAAGAACAGGAAAAATTGGTCTGGATGTTTGCCGCCGCTTGTGCAAGCTGCAATTAATAATTGATTAAAAAAAGCACCGCACTTTGAGCTTGTATCTAAAGTGCGGTTTATTTTTAGCTGATTTTCAGCAAATTAATATTTGCTGGCGTCGTAGCCGTAGTACGCGTTGGTGAGAATGACTTCCATATCCTGCACTAACGGCAAACGCGGGTTTGCCGGCGAGCATTGGTCTTCAAAGGCAAGCAGCGCAACATCGCGACGCGCATCCATCCAAACCTGTTCGTCCAGTCCCTGTTCTTTAAACGACATTTTCAGACCGACTTTGATCGCCAGATCATAACAGGCTTGGGCAAAGGATTTCACCCCTTCTTCCGGCGTTGCGCAAGGCAGCCCCAGCATGCGAGCGATTTCCTGATATTTCACGTCGGCTTTGTAATAATTATATTTCGGCCAAGTCGCGGTTTTTTGCGGACGGGTGCCGTTATAACGGATAACATGCGGCATCAGGATCGCATTGGTACGTCCGTGTGGAGTGTGGAAACGACCGCCGATTTTGTGCGCCAGCGAGTGATTCATACCTAAGAAGGCGTTGGCAAATGCCATCCCCGCCATAGTTGAGGCGTTGTGCATTTTTTCGCGCGCGTGTTCGTCTTTTTCTTTCACCGAACGTTCCAGATTTTCAAACACCAGCTTGATTGCCTGCAATGCCAAACCGTCGGTAAAGTCGTTTGCCAGTACGGACACATAGGCTTCGGTGGCATGCGTTAATACGTCCAAACCGGTATCTGCCGCCACATGTGCCGGAACGGTCATGACCAGTGCCGGGTCAACAATCGCCACGGTCGGAGTTAACGAGTAGTCGGCAATCGGATATTTTTTGTCGCCTTCAGTGATTACGGCAAACGGCGTAACTTCAGAACCGGTACCGGATGTGGTTGGGATACCGACAAAGCGCGCTTTACGCCCTAACTGCGGGAATTTAAACGCACGTTTACGAATATCCATGAATTTCTGTACTAAATCGCGGAAATCCACTTCCGGTTGTTCATAGAACAGCCACATGACTTTGGCAGCATCCATTGAGGAACCACCGCCGAGCGCGATAATGGTATCCGGTTTGTAGCTGCGGATTAATTCCACCCCGCGACGTACGGTTTCAATGCTCGGATCCGGCTCAACATCGGCAAATAACTGATAGGTAACATGATTGCCACGAGCGGTGATTTGTTTGGCGATTTTTTCTACGAAACCTAAATCGACCATAGTACGGTCGGTAACAATCACAACGCGTTCCATGCCTTTCATCGATTGCAGATATTGAATTGAGTCACGTTCAAAATAGATTTTTGAAGGCACTTTAAACCATTGCATATTATTTCTCCGTCTTCCCACACGTTTGATATTTAATAAATTCACCGCACTTACATTGTTGCCCACCGAGTTTTTACCGTAGGAGCCGCAACCTAATGTTAGAGAAGGGAGGAAGGAGTTATATACATCACCGATACCGCCGAAAGTTGACGGCGAATTCCAGATAACGCGAATGGCTTTAACCCGTTCGCCGTATGCTTTCGCCAGCTGTGCATCTTTGGTATGAATGGCGGCGGAGTGACCCAAACCGTTGAATTCCACCATCGCTTCCGCCAGATTCACGCCCTCATCAGTAGAGCGGGATTTCAGCAATGCCAGTACCGGAGAAAGTTTTTCACGGGTTAACGGTTCTTTTGGACCGACCTCTTTACATTCCGCCAGCAGAATATTGGTGTGTTCAGGCACTTCAAAACCCGCCTGTTGGGCGATCCAATGCGCCGGTTTACCTACCACATTGGCGTTTAATTTGGCGCCGGCGCAGTTTGCGCTGTTGGCTTTGGCGCCGAACATAAATTCTTCCAGCAGTCCTTTTTCTTTTTTGTTGACCAGATAAACACCGTAGGATTTCAATTCTTTGACGAATTCATCATACACTTCCTGATCTACAATCGCCGCTTGTTCGGAGGCGCACACCATACCGTTATCGAATGCTTTTGACATAACGATATCATGTACCGCCTGTTTGATGTCGGCCGATTTTTCCACATAAGCCGGAACGTTGCCCGCGCCGACGCCCAACGCCGGTTTACCGCAGGAATACGCCGCTTCCACCATTGCGTTACCGCCGGTGGCGAGAATTGTGGCGATGCCCGGATGTTTCATCAATGCGCCAGTGCCTTCCATCGACGGTTGTTCAATCCACTGAATACAGTTTTTCGGCGCTCCTGCCGCCACAGCCGCTTCATAAACGATGCGTGCCGCATGTGCGGAAGATTGCTGAGCGGACGGGTGGAAAGCGAAGACGATCGGGTTGCGGGTTTTTAAGGCGATTAAAGATTTGAAAATGGCGGTGGAAGTGGGGTTGGTAGTCGGTGTGATGCCGCAGATAACGCCCACTGGATCGGCGATTTCGGTGATGCCGGTCACATCGTCTTCGCTGATGATGCCGACGGTTTTCAGATTGCGCATATTGTTGACGACATATTCACAGGCAAACAGATTTTTTGTCGCCTTATCTTCGAATACACCGCGACCGGTTTCTTCGTAAGCGTGCATTGCCAAAATGCCGTGTTGATCCAGTGCCGCCACCGAAGCTTTCGCAACGATATAGTCCACTTGTTTCTGATCCAGCAGGCGGAATTCATCCAACGCCACTAAACCTTTCTCCACAAGCGCATTGACTTCCGCCTGAGCTGGGCTGACTGCATTTTCAACAGTGTTACTCATAATGATTTCTCCTAAAGTTTACAAATATAAAAAATTTTCCTGAACGAAATTATACTCAGTCGGAGGAAGTGATATCCAACAATTTAGCCAGAAAAAAGCTAAACTGTGATCTAGATCAAATTAGATAAAATCTCTTATTTAACAACTAATTAACATAAAGTAAACAATGAATTTTTCCTTCATGAAACCGCTATTTCATGCAGTGTAGAGTACAAATCGATTTCAAATTATCGGTGAAGTTTTAAGGAATTAAGTCAAATTGTGAAGAAAAACCCGAAAGAGAAAAGCAATACAGTTTATATTCATTTGGAGTGCGGTTTCACCTCGCAGGATATGTCCGACCACACAATTGCGGGCAAAAGTGCGGTCGGTTTTTTGGATTATTTTTCATACCAAATTGCATTAATATACAGCATTACTCTGCCGGCTGGAGTGGCAACGCTGACTTCGTCGTCAACCTGTTTGCCGATAAGCGCCCGGGCGACGGGGCTGTCGATGGAAATCCAGTTTTTAGCGGGGTCGAATTCGTCGCAGCCGACGATGCGGTAGCGATGCTGTTCGCCCTCTTCGTTTTCCAGCATGACCCATGCGCCGAAAAACACTTTGCCCTCCTGTTTCGGGTTGTAATCCACAATTTGCAACACCTCCAGTCGTTTGGTCAGAAAACGTACGCGCCGGTCGATCTCGCGCAGGCGGCGTTTGCCATAAATATATTCTGCATTTTCGCTGCGATCACCGAGCGCCGCAGCGTCGGAAACGGCTTGGGTCACTTTCGGGCGTTCCTCTTTCCACAGCAATTTTAATTCTTGATCTAAGGCGTTCCAGCCCGCACGGGTAATATAGTTTGATTTAGCCATATTGAATAAATTGTCCGATTTAGTTCGCGAATTTGATGAATTTTCCAATAACTATTTGAGCGTAATGTATAAAAACAGTATCCTATACAAATTTCACTTTAATAATCAACAATTATAACGATGTTAAATCAACAAATTTCACAGATTATTGCCGCCGAACTTGCGGTACACCCTCAACAAATTCTGGCGGCTATGCAGTTGCTGGATGACGGCAACACCATTCCGTTTATTGCGCGTTATCGCAAAGAGGCGACCGGCGCGCTGGACGACACCCAGCTGCGCCATTTTGAAACCCGTCTGATTTACTTGCGTGAGCTGGAAGAGCGCCGCCACAGCATTTTGAAATCCATTGAGGAGCAGGGCAAACTCAGCGCTGAATTGCGCGAAAAAATTGCCGTGGTGCAAAGCAAAACCGAGCTGGAAGATTTATATTTGCCGTATAAACCGAAACGCCGCACCAAAGGGCAAATTGCCATTGAAGCGGGCATTGAACCGCTGGCGGATTTATTGTGGCATGAACCGCAGCATGAACCGGAGCAGGCGGCAGCGGCATATGTCGATGCGGATAAAGGCTTTGCCGATGAGAAAGCGGTGTTGGACGGCGCGCGTTATATTTTAATGGAACGCTTTGCCGAAGACGCGCAATTACTGGCGAAAGTACGTGCTTATTTACAGCAAAGTGCGGTCATTATTTCGCGCGTTTTGGAAGGCAAAGCACAGGAAGGAGAAAAATTCCGCGATTATTTCGAACATCAGGAATTGTTGCGTAACGTGCCGTCGCACCGCGCCTTGGCGATGTTTCGCGGGCGCAATGAAGGCGTGTTGCAATTAAGTTTGAACGCCGATCCCGAGCAGGAAGACGGCGCGCGCCACAGCTATTGCGAGGAGCTTATCCGCGAGCATTTGGGTGTGCGTTTTACTAATCAAGCGGCGGATAAATGGCGCGCGCAGGTGATCAGCTGGACGTGGCGGATTAAAGTTTCCCTGCATTTAGAAACGGAATTGATGAGCGCGCTGCGTGAGCGGGCGGAAGACGAGGCGATTGACGTTTTTGCGCGTAATTTGACCGCACTTTTAATGGCGGCACCGGCAGGCGCGAAACATACCATGGGGCTTGATCCGGGGCTGCGTACCGGGGTGAAAGTGGCGGTGGTGGATAACACCGGTAAATTGCTGGCAACCGATACGGTGTATCCGCACACCGGGCAGACCGAGCGCGCCATGCTTACTCTGTATCAGCTGATTAAACGGCATAACGTGGAATTGATCGCCATCGGCAACGGTACGGCGTCACGCGAAACGGAGCGTTTTGCCAAAGAGGTGATTAAACAGCTTGATGACAACAAACCGCAAACCGTGGTGGTGAGCGAGGCGGGCGCGTCGGTATATTCCGCTTCCGAACTGGCAGCGCAGGAATTCCCGACGCTCGATGTTTCGTTGCGCGGTGCGGTGTCGATTGCGCGTCGTTTGCAAGATCCGCTGGCGGAACTGGTGAAAATCGAACCGAAAGCCATCGGTGTGGGACAATATCAGCACGATGTTAATCAAAGCCAGCTGGCACGTAAATTGGATGCCGTGGTAGAAGACTGTGTTAACGCCGTAGGAGTGGATCTGAATACCGCTTCCGCGCCGTTATTGGCGCGGGTTGCCGGAATGACGAAAACACTGGCGCAGAATATCGTTGCCTATCGTGATGAAAATGGGCGTTTTGACAGCCGCGAACAGCTGAAAAACGTGCCACGTTTAGGACCGAAAGCGTTCGAACAATGCGCCGGTTTTATGCGTATCGCGCAGGGCAAAAATCCGTTGGACGCTTCTGGCGTGCATCCGGAGGCTTATCCGGTGGTAGAAAAAATTCTGCGTGCCACTGAGCAGTCTATTCAGGATTTAATGGGTAATGCCAGCGCAGTGCACAGACTGGATGCCAAACAATTTATTGATGAGCAATTCGGCTTGCCGACGGTGCAGGATATTTTCAAAGAGCTGGAAAAACCGGGGCGTGACCCGCGCGGCGAATTCAAAACGGCCAGTTTTATGGACGGCGTAGAAGACATCGGCGATCTGAAAGCGGGGATGATTTTGGAAGGCACCGTGACCAATGTGACCAATTTCGGTGCTTTCGTGGATATCGGCGTACATCAGGACGGCTTGGTGCATATTTCTTCCCTGTCGGATAAATTTGTGGACGACCCGCATCAGGTGGTGAAAACCGGTGATATCGTCAAAGTGAAAGTATTGGAGGTGGATGTGGCGCGTAAACGGATTGCATTGACTATGCGTTTGGACGAAAGTGCGGTCAAAAATACGCCGAAATCCGACCGCACTTTATCCGCCAAAGGACGCGGCGATAACCGCGAGTCGCGCAATAACCGTGCAAATCCGCACAGCAACGGCGCTATGAGCAATGCTTTTGCCGACGCGTTGAAAAACTGGAAAAAATAAAGGGATAATAATATGACAAAAAATACATTTGTGGTCGGCTTTATGCTATTTGCCATTTTCTTTGGCGCCGGGAACCTGATTTTTCCGCCCAAATTGGGGTTTGAAAGCGGCAGTGCGTTTTGGCCTTCAATCAGCGGTTTTGTGCTGACCGGTATCGGGCTGCCGTTGCTCGGGATTATTGTCAGCGCGTTTTATAAAGGCGGTTATAAAGATGCGTTGAAACAGATTCATCCGTTATTTTCACTGGTTTTTCTGGTGGCGATTTACCTGTCTATTGGTCCTTTTTTTGCCGGTCCGCGTACCGGTGCGACAGCGTATGAAATTGCGATTGTGCCTTTTGTTGGTGAGCCGGGCGTGTGGTCAAAATTTCTGTTTTGTCTGATCTATTTCGCTTTAACTTTGTGGCTGAGCTTAAATCCGTCCAAAATGGTGGATCGCATCGGTGCCGTGCTCACTCCGGTGCTGCTGCTTTCTATTATTGCGTTGGTGATCAAAGCCTATTTGATGTTAAACGGCAGCGCCCCCGCTTATGTGCAGCCGGAGGATAACGCCTCGTTCTTTAACGGGATTATTAACGGTTATTTCACTATGGACGCCTTGGCGTCTATCGCTTTTTCGGTGATTGTGATTAATGCGATTCGGGCGAAGACCACCAATCATACGTCACTGCAAAAACAGACCATTCAGGCGGGGGTTATCGCTGCCATTGCCTTGGGCGTGATTTATGTGTCGCTCGGCTGGATCGGCAACCATTTAACCTTGGATGCGACGCAGCTGGAGACATTGGCGGTGAAAAATCAGGATTTGGGCACTTATATTCTGAACAATGCGACGGCAATGGCATTTGGTGAGCTGGGGCGTACTTTGCTCGGCGTGATTGTGTCGCTTGCTTGTTTAACCACAGCGGTCGGGCTGGCGGTGTCGGTAAGTGAGTATTTTAATGAAATATATCCTAAAATTTCTTACCGCACTTATGTGATTTTATTTTGTCTGATCAGTTTTGCCATTGCCAATTTGGGGCTGAAAGAAGTCATCAGCAAATCTCTGCCAGTACTGCTGATATTGTATCCGATTGCGATGACGGTAATTTTATTGTTGCTGATTAACTTGTTCTTGCCACTGCCGTTGCTGGCACACCGTCTTTCGCTGGGGCTGGTTTCGGTAATCTCGATTTTATCTGTTATCGGCATTGAGCAGGTAGAATTTATTGAGCAGCTGCCGTTGAAATCCTATTCGATGGAATGGCTGCCGTTTGCCGCAATTGGGCTGATTATCGGCTATTTATTGCAGGGCATGCGTAAGAAAACTAAACGGGTTGTGCGTTAGCCGGCAGAAAAATAAAAAATAGCTTAATGTCTTTGCGACATTAAGCTATTGATTTTTTATCGTGTGGTTAATTTTGTTTTCGTCATCCCCGACCACATTATCGTCAGCAGCACGAGTGCGGCTGCGACGGATAACATGGCGCCGATGATTTCAACAAATAACAATCCTTCGAATACGGGCTTAGAGATGATATTACTGAACTGTGTCAGAATAAAATGAAAAATATACATCCAAAGCCCCCATGTCGCTAAGTCCATTAGCAGTGTTTTTGTCTTTACCTTCCAGTGTAATTGCTGACTTTTGTTAATAATCATTAAGTGCTGTAATTGAAGTGGTGACATTTAAACTCCTCTGTCAGGACTAATCCAAACGGCAAGTTTGGATTTATTTCTAAAGATCGCTTTTGGTATGCCCAAAAGCAGCGTAACTGTATTCAGTAACCAATAAGCCCATGGATACCAAATACAGGAAATCGCATAACGGATTAATCCTTTCTCATAACGGCTGTCAATATAAATGCTGCAAATACATTGCATGATAAAGGTAAGAAATAAGACCGAAATATTGGTTTTCAGGAACATGATGTCGATTGGCAAAGGATTTCCCGTTGCGAATTTATATAACGCCGTCAGGCTGAGGCTCAGCAATAAAATTGCCCAAGCGGCGGTGGTGAAATATTCAATATACATCGGCCATAAGCGGCGGTTTCTCAAGCGCCAAACGCGCGGAAAATATTTGATGATGACTTCCGCGCCACCTTGCGCCCAGCGTAAGCGCTGTTTGAACAGCCCGTGCAGGCTTTCCGGCATCAATACCCAGCACAATGCTCGCGGTTCGTAGTAAATATCGTAGCCCGAGGTTTGCAGTTTCCAGCTGACGTCAATATCTTCGGTAATCATATTGGTGCTCCAGCCACCGATTTGCCGCATGGCGTCTTTCCGAAATAAACAGCATACGCCGGATACGGTAAAAATGGTGCCCATTAGACTTTGCGCCCGTTTAATCAAGCCGATGATGGAACTGAATTCCGACACCTGTAGGCGACCGAGTACCGTGCTGCGGTTACGCACGCGGGGATTGCCGGTTACTGCGCCGTATTTCGGGTTGTTTTCCAGTGCGCTGACCATATATCCGAGCGCGGAATAATCCAGTATGGCGTCGCCGTCAATGCAGGCGACATATTTTCCTCGCGCAATGCTCAGTGCGTTATTTAGTGCGCTTGCTTTGCCAGCGTTTTCTTGGTGCAGTGGCACGATTCTGGCGTCGGTTTGCGCCCATTTATCGATGATTTCGCCGGTGTCGTCTTTGCTGCCGTCATTAATAAAAATTAATTCATAGTTGGGATAGTTAAGTTTTAATAAGTGCGGTATGGATTCATCCAGATTTTCCGCTTCGTTATAACAAGGGATCATGACGCTGACCATCGGCGCTTGTTGCGGCGTTAAGGTGCGGAAGTTCATTTTCCGTTTCTTCCTTTCGATAAAAAGAAAGTAAATCATGCCGGCGGCAGACCAATAAAAAGCCATAACTGCCGGGTAGCTGAACACGAATAATCCGAGTATTTCGAGTAGCATTGCAGGTTCCTTAACGGTTATTTGGTTAACTCTTTATTCACCGACATATAGGGTTTCATTTTGTTAATATCCGGTTTATTCGTTAGAAAATTGTCCGGATAATAACCGAAGCTGTCTATGCCTTGCTGTTCCAGTAAGGTAATCCAATGGATTAATTCTTTAACGTCGATATCTTGCCGTGTGCGCCAGTTCACCGACTGAAATTCAAATAACACCTTGTTGAGATTGACGTTTGTGGCTTTAACCTGGGTAATTAATCGTTTAAACCAATCATACGCCTGCGCTTTAGAAATCGACTGTTCGTTTTCCATATAGGGCATCGCCATAATGGCAGTGGTATCGTAATGTTCGGTGAATGCCACAAAGTTTTGGGCAAACCACGCTTCGGCTTCTGGATTGGTAATCAGTGAGGCGTAAATGTTACGCGCGGTTTTGATATTTTCTCTGCCGTTCCAGAAATAAGGCGCCAGCGCTGCTTTCAATTCATCTGTGAAGTGAATTAAATCCATCGTTTTGCTATTGTTATGCGCTGTTTGCGGCGCGGCGGGATTGCCTTCAAAATCGGTTAAAAAGGCGTCGTCATGAAAGAGAATGCCGTTGAATTTGGCGTGAAATGCCAGATCCTGATAGATCGATTTGATCACCTCTTTATTTTGCTGATTGTACGGCGACAATCTGAGGTAGTGGGCATCGGACGGTCGGTTCGTTCTTGCATCGGTGACATACTGATAGCGCTTGTTTGATTGACGTAAATCGAACGCCAGCACCGGCATCCACGCATAGACTTTAACCCCAGCACGGGTGCTCAGCTGCCAAGCTACTCGGCTGAATAAATCCGCTTTGACCGGCAAATATTTATTCGGAAAATATAATGCTTCGGCGACTCCGTTGCCGTCTTGATCGGCAAAGGCTTGCAAATACACAGTGGTGATGCCGTAGTTATGAATGCGTTCGATGAGATCATCGAAGTTTTTCTGTTGCTGCGCGGGATTCGGATCATAAAGGTAGTCCAAATCAACGTGCACGACACGTTGAATATGACTTTCCTGTTCTTTATTTTGCAGATATTCCGCAATAGTGCCGATGTCCGTTTCCGCATCTAGTAGTAAACGACCCACATATTTATCACCGGCGCGGTTGATTTTCTTACCGTTTAGAGAAAAATAATGAGTAAAACCGGCTTGTGCGGCAATATCGACCGCGGTTTCGTTAAACTGTCCGTAAGGCCAGACCATTACCCGCGGCGCTTTACCTGCGCCCGTTTTAATGGCGTTAGATGACAGTGTGAAGTCATTCGATAACCGGGATTTGTATTGTGCCGGTGTTTCATATCGACCGTTTTTATAGACCGGGGCGATCACCGCCGGTAACGAACTGCCCGCCGGGTTTGCATTGACGCCGTGGTGCAAATTATGAGTATGCGAGGCAATTTCGACCAAACCGCTTTGTTGCATTTCTCTGACTTGTTGCCAATTGGTAAATGCCGAGCGCGCCAATTTTGTGTTGCCGTATGCAATCGTCGACCCGGCGGGAGCGTTCAACCAACTGGTGACCGGAGCGAAAACTGCCGCATAATTATAGGCTTTCAGTAATGGAAAGATGACGCTGTACATAGTTTCGTAACCGTCATCAAAACTGAGTAGTACCGCATTGTCTGGTAAGTCGGCAATGCCGTTTTCGGCGTCGATGATCTGCTGCCAGCTGACAATGTGATAACCGTTGTTTTTCAACCAGTTGAAATGGTTGATCAGCATTGTCGCCGGAATGGTTTGCGGAAGATAAAATTTTTCTTGCTGCGCCGCGCTTTCATCTATCACGGAATGATATGCCAGCACGCGATATTCGTTGTTTTTCGCTTGCACGCCGAGAGCCGTTAATGACAGGCAGATGATAGTGAATGCCTGATAAATTTTTTGCCAAAACATGTGATAAGTTCCCGTAAACTAAAAATAAATGGAAAAATTCAGGTTTGCGAAATTATTGAATTCCGCCTCGCCGTCGTAGATGTTTTTCTTACGTCCGATTTCATAACTGATACCGGCTTTTTTGCCGATACGCCATTCGTGCCCATAGCTAACGGACCATGAGTTTTCACCCGCCTCATTGCTTTGACTATAGTGTCCTGCGCCGGCTTTGAGATGGTGAGTTAATATCAACGCATAATCCATGGGTTGGAGGTAGCTCAGATCCGCGCCGAATTCAATATTGCGGCTGTGCGCCGGGTTGTAATAGGCGGCTGACGGAATTTCATCGTTCTTTTGATAATCAAAACGAACACTGTTATTTAATGTCCAACGATCACGTTTATAGGTTTCCATATTTGCCCATAGGAACAGCGAACGGCGCCGATTACCGTCATCAAATTTCATGAGATTGGCACCGCCTCCCAGTTGCAAACGATCGCTGTAAGTGTATTGCGCGCTGAACGTGAAATCTTTGCTATAAATATCCTGATTAATCGCCTTAAGCGGCGTGCCACTGCCGTTTAAATTGCCGCTGAGACTAAAACGCCAGTTGTCGTTAACAGTGTAGTCGGTGCTCAGGGACAAGTAGGCTTTGTGGTTTAATCGCGTTCCTTTACCGGCTTCAAGATTGAATTCAATCGGATATAAATTCACTATTGCACCGGCACCGATGCGTTGTTGTTTTAAGTTTTTCTCCGTGGTCGGCGAATTGTTTTCGAAATAATGTACGTAAGCCTGATGACCGTTTCGGGTTTTTCCCGAATACAGATAATAGTCCTGTGTAATTTCATTGCTTTGCCCGTCTTTTGGGAAAGTTTTGTGCTGAATGCCGAAAGAACCGGTCAGCCTCGGGGCGCTTAATAAGGCATAGCGTTCGAGTAGATCGGCGGTATTTTCTTTATCTTGCGGCGAGAAATGCTCAATGATTTCGCTGGCATGTTTCCAATCACCACGGTCAAGTAGAATATTCGCCTGTAGTGAGCGGTAAAATGCCTGATCCTGCGGACGTAAAAACCGAGCGGCTCGGTTAGTCAGCGCCATCGCATCGTCGTAGTGATAACGCGAACGCTCAATGTCGCTTAACGCCAGCATTGTCCAAGGATCGCCCGGCGTTTTATCGCGCAAACGAACTCGCAGTAATTCAGCGGCTTGTGGATTGTTTCCGCGCCATTGCAGGAGATTTACCCGAGCAAAAAACAGCGTATCGTAGTGATTGTTAGCGATACGATAATTGTGAGTGTAGTCGTTGACAAAAGGCGGTTCGTTAATTTGATTTAAATATGCCTCGGCCAATTGAAAATCTCCGGCATCACTTGCGGCATTCACCAGCTTAAACAGCAATGCGCTGCGAACCTGTCGGTTGGTTTGGCGTTCTTGTCGTTCCAGTTGCTGATAAATCACCAACGCTCGAAACGGCGAACCGCTGCGCAATAAGCTGTCAGCGTAAGCCTCGTTCACATAAGCCGGAAGCGGTGTGCCGGCGGCGGATAATGCCTCATAATCGGTTGCAACCTGTTTTGCATTGTGCAGCCGTGCAGCCAGCACCAAACGATCCTGCAATGCTTGCCGATAAAGTGCGGTGGATTTTTGCTGCGTTTCAAGCACTTCACTTAAGCGTTGGTAAGATTGACTCAGTTGTTGTTTTGACGTACCGTTGCCGCGGCTTAAATCGACACTTTCGGCGTATTCCAGCCAAGCGCGATCTTTAGCGCTGAACAGGGTCGGATACGCCGTTTCGATCCGACGTTGCAACGGATAGAGATGATATTGGGCGGCGAGCCGATAGAGTTTTACGGCGAGATCATGATTATCCGGCCGCTGTGCCAGCTCTTTTTGCCAGCGTCCCAGTTTGCTGATATCCGATTCCGTGTGATCGGCCAGATAATTGATTGCCTCCCGATAGCCGGTATCTTCACCGAATTTGTGGCGGTATAACGCCAGATAGTTTTTAGCTGGCGAATATTGTTCCAACTCCGTCGCCACCAGTGCGCTGCCCAGTAAACCGTTTGGATTGGACGGAAATTTTGTGCGCAGCCGTGAATAGAATGCCAACGATTGCGAAAACTGCTTTTCATTACGCGCCGCTCTGGCGAGATTTTCCAGTTCATTGGCGGAAAAAGTCTGCACATCGCATTGCGGACATACATTTAATGCGCCTTTGAAATTTCCTTGTCGCATTAATAAGGCAATCAGGTCATCGCGCACTTTGAGGTCTTTGCTGGCGCGATAAAGTTGCTGAAGCTGATGAATCGCCCGGTCTAATTGCGCATCGCCTTGTCTGGATAATATAACGATATCTTCACGCTGTTTATCCATCGAAGATAATGGCGCGGCGAGTGAATTCGTTATTTTAAAGCAAGCCAGACACGAGAGCGTTAATAAACTGACTCTAACGTTAAATTTATTCATAGTTTAAATAAGATAATAAAATGGTTAATAATTTATAAGCGTGTTTGTTAGGATTTAAAATAAATTTTAAATTCTATCCCTTGTATAAATAAAACCGTTTATATGTGACAAAAGCGCATTTAAGCTTTATATCGGCGGTCTGATATCAATGTAGTTTTAATATGTTAATACTCAATTTTATTAATGACTGACTGGTATCAGTTGTTTTTTTTTTGACTGATTTTTAGACTAATTCGGACTAAGGTTCAAACTGCGATTGTTTGATTTAAATACTGCCAAATCGTATAACGCTATTTTAGCGTCAAGTTTTGCTGTTTTTGTAAGCAAATGTAAAGCTGCGTAAGTGCGGTGAAAATTTATGTTAATTAATTGAGGTGATTGTGTTAAAGCCATGTTTCTGTTGGAGTGGATTATTCATGTTTTTTTTAAATAATAGCTGCATTATTATGATGACTAGTTTTTAATATAATTAATTCAATCGATTATCAAGATTTTATGGAGTGTTTCTATTGTTTTTAAATAAAGTAATTATAAATAGGTAGAAAAATAAATATCTATGAAAAATGAAAGGGTGTTTTTTTAGGGGGTTGAATAAAATAATATGTAATATATTCGTCTGCTACAATATTATTAATGCGAATAGGTAATATTGAAATAAAAATTATTTATTTAGAATAATGATGTTAATTTGGCGAATGAATATTAATCCGTAATGATTCGACAGCAAATATGTAATATGAAGAAAAAACGGTCGCCAAGCATGTAGCGGCCGTTTTAAGTACTCAGGTATTTAATTGTGGCGTTTAGCTATTCCTCATCCTTTTCCCATTCCAGTGCCCGTTTGACCGCTTTTTTCCAGCCTTTATAGCGACGCGTGCGTTTTTCTTCGTTACCGTCCGGAATAAAGGTTTTTTCCACTTCCGCTTTATTGCGCAGTTCGTCGAGATCTTTCCAGAAACCGGTTGCCAAACCGGCAAGATAAGCGGCGCCCAGTGCGGTAACTTCTTTCACGACTGGACGTTCTACCTTGGTAGCGAGAATATCCGCTTGGAATTGCATCAGGAAATTGTTGGCAGTGGCTCCGCCGTCAACTCGCAACGATTGCAGTTCGGTACCGGAGTCGGATTGCATCGCTTCCAGCACGTCACGGGTCTGGTAAGCGATAGATTCCAAGGTAGCGCGCACAATATGATTACGGTTGGCACCGCGCGATAAGCCTAGGATTGCACCGCGTGCGTAAGGATCCCAATAAGGCGCGCCCAAGCCGGTGAACGCCGGAACCACATATACGCCGTTGCAATCCGGTACTTTCTGGGCGAAATATTCACTGTCATAACTGTCATGCACGATTTTCAGTTCGTCACGTAGCCATTGAATAGAGGCGCCGCCCATAAAAATAGAACCTTCCAGTGCATAAGCCGGTTCACCTTTCGCGTTGCAGGCAATGGTGGTTAACAGCCCGTTTTGCGATTGTACCGCTTTATCGCCGGTGTGCATTAACATAAAACAACCTGTACCGTAGGTGTTTTTCGCCTGTCCGGCATTAACGCACAGATGACCGTATAACGCCGCCTGTTGGTCGCCGGCGATACCTGCCACCGGAATACGGACGCCGCCTTTACCGCCGATATTGGTTTGCCCGTAGATTTCGGACGAATTGCGCACTTCAGGCAGCATTGAACGCGGAATATCCAGAATTTCCAGCATTTTGTCGTCCCATTGCTTAGTGTGGATATTAAACAGCATAGTGCGAGAGGCATTGGTATAGTCGGTCACATGAACGCGTCCTTGAGTCAGCTTCCATACCAGCCACGTATCCACCGTGCCGAACAGCAATTCGCCGCGTTCCGCTTTTGCTCTTGCGCCTTCCACATTATCCAAAATCCATTTTACTTTTGTGCCGGAGAAATACGGATCTACCACCAGCCCGGTAGTTTTGCGGATATAGTCTTCATAGCCGTCCGCTTTTAGTTTATCGGTAATATCCGCGGTACGCCGGCATTGCCACACAATCGCGTTATACACCGGTTTTCCGCTCTCTTTTTCCCACACGATAGTGGTTTCACGCTGATTGGTGATCCCGATTGCGGCGATGGTATCGGAAGAAATCCCGGCTTTGGCGACGACTTCATTTAGGGTTGAACTTTGCGTTGCCCAGATTTCCATCGGATTATGCTCCACCCAGCCGGCTTGCGGATAAATCTGGGTGAATTCGCGTTGTGCGATTTCCACCACGTTGGCGTTATGATCAAGCAATACAGCTCTTGAACTGGTTGTTCCTTGATCTAACGCAATAATATATTTTTTCTCTGTCATAACAAATTCCCCTGTGTGATTTTACTGCAATTATGGATAATCTACCCCGAATCGCACCTTAATCCTTAATTTAAGAGTAAATTTAATTTTGAGCTAAAACGAACAAATTACCCGGCTAATGTATTCAAAAACACTCAATATGAAAATAAGCAAATTCAAAATATTTGAACTCGCTCAAAAAATTTTTTCATTCGGAGAGTAATAATTTGATCCGCCTCACATTTATTCCGCCTATGCGATATAGTACAGTAGCGTAATTATATCAAGAAGTTAATATACCTTATTAATTGCAAAAAATGTGATATGCCTAGCAAATTAAGAAAAAACCTTATGAATACTATTGAATTAATTCTTTTTGCTTCGATAATGCTCATTGCACCGGTAAGAGGTTTAAAAAGAATATTATTTTGGATGAAAACGAACAATTACATTCGCCTCATCACCTTGTGAGTTGTGATGAAGCTATATCTTAAATATATTAATTAAGGAGACTCTCTTATGAACGCATATCTTGCCGAATTTCTGGGAACTGCGCTACTCGTACTAATGGGTAATGGTGTGGTGGCGAATGTCTGTCTGAATAAAACCAAGGGTAACAGTTCGGGTTGGATTGTGATTACTACAGCGTGGGCATTTGCCGTTTATGTGGCGGTGGTTGTCACCGGGCCGTACAGCGGCGCCCATTTAAATCCGGCGGTCACACTGGGGCTGGCACTGCACGGCAGTTTTGCTTGGGCGATGGTGCCGGGCTATATCGCCGCGCAGATTGTCGGCGGTGTGCTGGGTGGCTTGATCGTTTATCTATTCTATATTGATCATTTTGCTGCAACCGCAGAGGAAGGTGCCAAACGTGCCTGTTTTTGTACGGAACCGGCTATTCGCCGCTATCCGAGTAATCTTTTCAGTGAAATTATCGGTACTGTCGTGTTGGTCTCGGTGATTTTCTATATTACCGCAGGTTCTATCAGCCTGCCGGGGACGGAAATGGAAACACCGATCGGTTTGGGTTCTATCGGTGCGTTGCCGGTGGCGA
Source organism: Necropsobacter massiliensis (assembly GCF_000827595.2). Lineage (GTDB taxonomy): Bacteria > Pseudomonadota > Gammaproteobacteria > Enterobacterales > Pasteurellaceae > Necropsobacter > Necropsobacter massiliensis. The sequence goes on from NZ_LN776189.1 coordinate 244,178, forward strand.
TTTTAGTATGGGCGATCGGTTTAAGTTTGGGTGGGACTACCGGTTATGCCATTAATCCGGCGCGTGACCTTGGTCCGCGTATTGCGCTGGGTTTTTTAAGCCGCAAGCTGAACACATCGCCGGATTGGGCTTATGCTTGGGTGCCGGTTGTCGGACCTTGTATCGGTGCGGCGGTTGCCGCGCTGGGCTATGCGCTGGTGATGGGCTAAACCCATAAAAGTGCGGTTGTTTTTTGCATAGTTTGAAAACAAGAAGGCTTCCGGGAGGAAGCCTTCTTATTGGCGTAAGATTATTTGCGGGATTTCAGGAATTGTACGCCGGTATCCGGAAAGTCAGTGAAAACACCGGTTGAGCCTGCTTTAAACAAGGCGTCATACATTTGATTTACATTGTTGAAAAACGGCGGTAAGGCATCTTTGCGTACTGTATAAGGATGCAGTTCCAACCCGGCACCGGCAAGTTCGGCGACTAACGGCGTATAGCGAATTGTGCCGCTTTTAGAGGCTTTTTCATCAATCAGCATATACCAGCCGGGGCCGACACCGTCGGCGTAGTTGGCGATTTCCGCCATGGCGCCCGGTTTAAACATCCAGTCATAATCGTAGTTCACCCATTGTCCCTGCGCATTTTTTTCTTCGCTTTCATGCCAGTCCGTATAGGCGATAAGCTGTACCAGTTTAATGTCCATCCCCAATTGCGGCAGCAGCTGCGTTTTTATTCGTTTCAATTCATTAAAATCAAATGTTTGCAGATAAACGCGATCGGATTTGTGAGTATAACCATATTTTTTCAGCACGTTCAGGGTTGCCAGCGCAATATCCTTGCCTTCCCGGTGATGCAGCCAAGGTGCTTTAATTTCAGGATAAATCCCGATTTTCCGCCCGCTGGATTGTTCCAACCCTTGAATGAATTCAATTTCGTCTTCAAAGGTATGAATCTTGAAATGGGATTTCCACATCGGGAAACGGTTCGGATAAACCTGCACCTGTTTGCCGTTTTCAGTTTTGAAATTTTCCGTCATATTCAGCGACTGAATTTCCTTTAACGTGAAATCCATTACATAATAACGTCCATCCTGACGGTGGCGATGCGGAAATTTTTGCGCCACATCGGTTAAACCGTCCAGAAAATGATCGTGAATCACTACAAGATGGTTGTCTTTGGTCATCGCCAGATCCTGTTCCAGATAATCGGCGTGTTGACCAAATGCCAGCGCTTTGCTTTCCAATGTGTGTTCGGGTAAATAACCGCTGGCGCCGCGGTGGGCGATAATCAATTTATTTTGATTATCCGCCCTGTCGGTCGTAACTGAATGATGGCAGGCGGTAAGCAAAGATAAGGCAATCAGCCCACTAAGCAGTTTGAGTTTCATTAGGTTCTCCTTTTTGCGTGATTGGATTGATTAAAAAGTGCGGTTGAAAATTGCAGCGTTTTTGGGCTTGTTTTTGCAACCGATTAAAGAAAAAGGAAGAACGTTGCCGCTCTTCCTTTATGTACGCTCGGTTTATTTACCGTAGTGATCGCTGAGTTTAGCTTTATGTTTGCTTTCTTCCAGCATGGTGATAAACATTAACAATACAGCCAATACGCCGCCGGTGATCATCACATAGAAACCGCCGTCCCAGCCGTAATATTCCGCCGCCCAGCCGACAACCGCCGAGGCAGAAACTGTGCCGCCCAGATAGCCGAATAAACCGGTGAAACCAGCAGAGGTGCCAGCGGCTTTTTTTGGCGCCAACTCAAGGGCGTGCAAACCGATGAGCATTACCGGACCGTAAATTAAGAAGCCGATAGTGGTCATTAAAATAAAGTCGGTTAACTGATATGGATTTTCATACCACGCTTTACCCGCATACTGGGCAAGCTCCGCATCCGGTGTTGCCGGGTTCAGCCACAGCGCAATAACCGCTGCGGTGGTTAATATCATAAAAATGAAACCAGTTAAACCGCGTTTGCCTTTAAATAATTTGTCCGATACCCAGCCGCACAACAGGGTGCCCGGCACGGCGGCCAATTCATAAATGGTATAAGCCCAAGCAGTACCTTTAATATTGAAATGTTTCACTTCACCCAAATAAACCGGTGACCATTTCAGTACACCGTAGCGGATCAGATATACAAATACGTTGGCGATGGCGATATACCATAACAATTTATTTTTCAGCACATAGGTGACGAAAATTTCTTTGGTGGTTAAATTGTGTTCATAGGTTTTTTCATTATAGTCATCCGGATAGTCGTTGCGCCATTTTTCAATTGGCGGCAAACCGCAGGACTGCGGTGTATCTTTCATTACGAAATAAACCGGAACGGCACACAGCATAGCGGCGATGCCCGGATAGTAAAGTGCCTGCTGCCAGACGTCTTTGGCGGTGGCTTCCACTCCGTTATTGCCGAAATAAATCGCCCCAGCGAGCAATACCATCAGCCCCGGCATCATGCCGCCGACATTATGCGCGCAGTTCCAAATAGAAACGATGGTACCGCGTTCTGATTTCGACCACCAATGCACCATCGTGCGTCCGCACGGAGGCCAGCCCATGCCTTGGAACCAACCGTTGAGGAAGATCATGACGAACATCACAGCAATGCCGGAGGTCGCCCAAGGCATTAAGCCCATCATGGTCATACATAATCCGGACAGCAACAAACCGCAAGGTAGGAATACTTTCGGATTGGAACGGTCGGAAATACTTGCCATCACGAATTTAGACAGTCCATAAGCCAGACCGGCGCCGGTACCGATGATACCGAGCTCCGCTTTGTTGTACAGACCGGCTTCAATTAAGCCTTTTTGCGCCAAATCGAAGTTGGCGCGCACAAAATAGTAAGCGGCATAACCGAAGAAGATCCCCATAAACACCTGCCAACGTAAACGACGGTAGGTCGGGTCGATTTTTTCCTTAGGTAATTCCGCAATATAGGGCGCGGGTTTAAACGGGCCAAACATATAATCCTCCAAACAATAATTATTGTTACAATAAATGTTCTTTTGCGAACATTCAGGTGAGCGATCATATCGGAAAATGAAAAAGGAAAAATTTTATTTGCGTTATATTGTGATATATCTCACAAAATATTTTTCGCAGTAATGAAAAAGGAAAAAATAAAGTGATCTTTATCACATTATTTTATATAAAATCGCTCATATTATTTTCTAAAACGAACATTTGGACTATGATATCCATTATTTAAAACGCACGGCGGTTTGTTTATTTTTTCAATTCATGTGGGGGAGAAGCTATGCCTATATCACCTCAGATTTATCGTCAATCCACGGATGTTTCACCGGTGAATACGGACGTCATTATTATCGGCGGCGGCGTAACCGGCGCGGGTATTGCGCGTGACTGTGCATTGCGCGGGCTGAACTGCGTATTGCTGGAACGGCGCGATATCGCCACTGGCGCCACTGGACGCAACCATGGCTTGCTACACAGCGGCGCGCGCTATGCAGTTAACGATCAGGAATCGGCGCGTGAATGTATTCAGGAAAACATGATCCTAAAACGCATTGCGCGCCATTGTATCGAGGACAGTAAAGGCTTATTTATCACTTTGCCGGAAGACGATATGGCGTTTCAGAAAACCTTTATCGATGCCTGTACGTCTTCGGGTATTGAGGCGGTCGCCATTGATCCGGCGTTGGCAAAACGCATGGAACCTTCCGTCAATCCCGAGTTGGTCGGTGCGGTGGTGGTGCCGGACGGCTCGGTGGATCCGTTTCGTCTGACCGCCGCCAATATGCTGGATGCCGGCGAGCGGGGCGCAAAAATTTTTACTTATTGTGAAGTCACCGGATTGATTCGGGAAGGCGGACGAGTAATCGGTACGCGCGTGTATGATCATAAGAATAAAGTCGAGCGCCAGTTTTTTGCCCCGATTGTCGTCAATGCTGGCGGTATTTGGGGGCAGGGCATTGCCGAATATGCCGATTTGAAAATTCGCATGTTCCCGGCGAAAGGCGCGCTGCTGATTATGGGACATCGCATCAATAATCTGGTGATCAACCGCTGCCGTAAGCCGGCAGATGCCGATATTTTAGTGCCGGGTGATACGATTTGCGTGATAGGCACCACCTCCAGCCGCATTCCTTATGATCAAATCGATAACATGGTGGTAACGCCGGAAGAGGTGGATATTTTATTCCGCGAAGGGGAAAAACTGGCGCCGAGCCTGCGCCATACTCGGGTGCTGCGCGCCTATGCTGGTGTGCGCCCGCTGGTGGCGACAGACGATGACCCGTCTGGGCGCAATGTCAGCCGTGGTATTGTGCTGCTGGACCATGCTGAACGCGATGGTCTGGACGGTTTTATTACCATTACTGGCGGAAAACTGATGACTTACCGGCTGATGGCTGAGTGGGCGACTGATTTAGTCTGTAAAAAATTGAATAAATCGGCGCGCTGTGTGACCGCCGACAAACCGCTGCCGGGCTCGGACAGCAGCACCGAAGACGCCCATCGGCAGACGATTTCTCTGCCAGCGCCAATCCGTATTTCTGCGGTGTATCGCCACGGTCGGCGGGCGGTGCGGTTACTGGAAAAAGAGCGGTTAGATTGTTCGCTGGTTTGTGAATGTGAAGCGGTGACAGCCGGTGAAGTGCGCTATGCGGTGGACGAGCTGAAAGTCAATAATCTGGTGGATTTACGCCGCCGAACCCGCGTCGGTATGGGAACCTGTCAGGCGGAATTATGCGCCTGCCGAGCGGCGGGACTGATGGCGCGTTTTAATGTCGCGACCCCGCGGCAATCCACTTTGCAGCTGGCTTCTTTTATGGAGGAGCGCTGGCGCGGTATTGAACCGATAGCCTGGGGCGATGCGATTCGCGAGGCGGAATTTACCAGCTGGATTTATTATAGCTTATTAGGGCTGAATGATGTGCAACCGCTTGCCGAGCAAGCTCAACAAGGGACGGATAGCAATGAAGTTTGATGTGGCGATTATCGGCGGCGGGCTGGCAGGATTGACCTGCGGCATTGCGCTGCAACAACAGGGCAAACGTTGTGTCATTATTAATAACGGACAGGCGGCAATCGATTTTTCGTCCGGCTCGCTGGATTTGCTCGGTCGCCTGCCCGACGGTGAACCGGTGCGTGCTTTTGAACAGTCTTATGAAGCGTTAGCGCGGCAATTGCCGCAGCATCCTTATTGTCTGCTGGGAAAAGAAAAGGTATTGGCGAGTGCGCGCCGGTTTGAGGCGCTGGCACAATCTGTCGGGCTGGGATTGCTCGGTTCGAGTGAACAAAATCATCTGCGCATCACCCCGCTGGGCGGGTTGCGCGCAACTTGGTTGTCAAGCGCCGGTACGCCGTTATTAGGCGATGACGAAAGGAATTTTCCGCATACGGAGATCGCGGTACTGGGAATTGTCGGCTATCATGATTTTCAACCGCGCTTATTGGCGGATAATCTAGTACAGAACCCGGCTTTTTCCCATTGCAACGTGACTACCGCATATTTGAATATTCCCGAACTGGATCAGTTGCGCAGTGAGGCGCGGGAGTTTCGCAGCGTGAATATTTCTCAGTTGTTGGAGCATGAACTGGCTTTCCGTGATTTGGTTCAGGAAATCAAAAATGCCGCGGCAGGCGCACAAGCAGTATTTCTTCCGGCCTGTTTTGGCATTGAGAATCAGGGGTTTTTTAATCGTTTAAAACAGGCGAGTGGCTTGAATCTGTACGAACTGCCGACCTTACCGCCGTCTTTGTTGGGCATTCGCCAGCATAAATCTCTGCGTTATCATTTTGAACAAGCGGGCGGTTTGATGTTAAACGGCGATAAGGCGCTGAGTGCGGAATTTGACGGTGATCGCATCAGCCGGATTTATACCCGCCTGCACCGGCAAGATGCGCTGTCGGCGGAACATTTTGTGTTGGCTTCGGGTAGCTTTTTCAGTAACGGACTGATTGCCGATTTTGAGCAGATTTATGAGCCGGTGTTTAATGCCGATATTATCGGCACCGCGACGTTTGCTGCCGATGCGCGTCTGTCTTGGACACACCACCGCTTTGCCGCAGCGCAGCCTTATCAGTCGGCGGGCGTGGCGATTAATGCCGATTGCCGAGTAAGAAAGTGCGGTCGGTTTTTGTCGAATTTATATGCGGCAGGTAATGTCATCGGCGGCTACAACGGACTTGAGCTGGGCTGCGCTTCGGGTGTGTCGGTCGTGACGGCGCTGGTTGCCGCTGAGCATATTGTTGCGGCGCAACAATAGGGAGGAGTGATGAATATTCAGGAATTAATCGAAAGCGCCAAACAACATACCGCCGCGCCGCTTTCACATCCGGGTATGGATAACAGCTTTGAGAGTTGTATCAAATGCACTGCCTGTACCGCAGTTTGCCCGGTGTCTCGGCAGAATCCATTTTATCCGGGACCGAAACAGGCGGGACCGGACGGCGAACGTTTGCGCCTGAAAAGCGCCGAACTGTATGATGAAGCGCTGAAATATTGCACCAACTGCAAACGCTGTGAAGTGGCTTGTCCGTCAGATGTGAAAATCGGTGATATTATTGTGCGTGCGCGCAACAAGTATTTGGCACAGCAACATAAACCGTTAATGCATAAACTGCGTGATGCAATCTTAAGCAATACGGATATTATGGGCAAAATGAATACGCCGTTGGCGCCGATAGTTAATGCTGTTACCGGTTTGAAAGCCACCCGCTTTGTGCTGGAAAAAACCTTAAATATCAGTCAGCAGCGCAGTTTACCGAAATATTCTTTCGGCTCATTCCGTCAGTGGTATCACAAACAGGCGTTGGAGCGGCAGCGTTATTATCGGGATAAAGTGGTGTATTATCACGGTTGTTACGTGAATTATAATAATCCGCAGCTGGGTAAGGATTTGATTCGTCTGCTCAATGCTATGGATATCGGCGTCTTATTGCTGGAAAAAGAAAAATGCTGTGGCTTGCCGCTGATGGTCAACGGTTTTCCGCAACGGGCGAAAAAACAAGCTGAATTTAATCTGGCTCAGATTGAAAAAGCGGTTGTCGAACGGGAACTGGAGGTGATTGGCACTTCATCCAGTTGTACCATGAATCTGCGCGATGAATATCATCATATTTTAGGCATGGACAATGCGAAAGTTCGTTCCCATGTGAATATTGTAACTCGCTATCTTTATCGCTTATTTAATGCGGGAAAAAGACCGCAGTTTAAATCCATGCCGCTGAAAATCGCTTATCATACCGCCTGTCATGTGGATAAAGCCGGCTGGGCGCCTTATACGCTAGAGGTGCTGAAACATATTCCGGATTTGGACATCGTGATGTTGCCGTCACAATGCTGCGGGATTGCCGGTACTTACGGCTTTAAGGCGGAAAATTACGATGTCGCGCAGGCTATCGGCAACAGCTTGTTCGACAATATTGAACAGGGCGGGTTTGATTATGTAATTTCCGAATGTGAAACCTGTAAATGGCAGATCGATATGTCAACCAAAACCACCTGTCTGCATCCTATCACCTTGTTGGCAATGGCCTTGCAATAAGGTTATGTATGTAAAAGGCGCGTAATCCAACGATTGCGCGCGTTGTGTCGTAGCCGATTTATTGGCAAATGTGCAATTTGACGTTGCTGCTGTCGATCAGCTCCTGAATGGATTGCGGCGGTTTGCTGTCGGTAAATAAATATTCGACTTCGCTAATTGAACCCAGACGAACCATGGCGCGACGGGAAAATTTGGAATGATCGGTTACTAACAACGTGTTGCGCGAGCTTTCGATAATTGCGCGTTTCACCTGCACTTCATGATAGTCGTAATCCAGCAGCGAACCATCAGTGTCGATGCTGCTGATGCCCAATATGCCGAAATCCAGACGGAACTGCGAGATAAACGCCATAGTGGCTTCGCCGATAATGCCGCCGTCTTGACGCAACGATCCGCCTGCCATAGTAATGTCAAAAGTTTTATTCTGCATAAGAATATAGGCGGCGTTCAGGTTGTTGGTGACAATGCGCAGATTTTGATGTGCCAACAAGGCGTTCGCTACCGCTTCGGGGGTCGTGCCGATGTCGATAAATAATGAGGCATTGTTGGGAATAATCTTCACCACTTCTTGCGCAATCAGTTGTTTTTCCGCTGAAAAAAACTGCTTGCGTTCATTATAATCGCTGTTTTCCGAGCTGGAGGGCGAGGTCGCGCCACCGTGGTGACGGGTAATGGCGTTATTTTGCGCCAGTTCGTTTAAATCACGGCGGATAGTTTGCGGGCTGACGCCGAGTAAATTGACTAATTCTTCGGTGCTTAAATAGCCGCTTTGTTTGACTAGTTCGATAATTTTTTTATGCCGAATAGATTGTTTCATTGCCTGTCCTTAACGCTGAAATGTCGGATACTTTAGCGTATTTTTGCTGTGAAATCATCTGCCAGCGACTGATTTGGCATCAAAAAAACCGAACAGGCAGCCGATAATTAGCCCGCTGATATGCGCCGTGTTACCCATTTGAATATCAATAAGCGGGGTGATAAAACCGACGGCAATCCCCACCAGCAGCATCGTAAAGAAACCTTGTGGCAGAGCAAACGGTTTGCGTGCGCCGTATTTGTCCGCTACAAGCACATATCCCAGCACTGCATACACCACGCCGGACAAGCCGAAAAATGCCGGATCGGAAGCGATATTCTGCGCAATACCCGTCAGCACTGCGGCAACCAGATAGAGCGTAACCAGTTTGCCGCTGCCGCATGTCCGCTCAATGGCGCCGCCAAAAATCCACCACCACACCAGATTAAACAGAATATGCAGCGGAGAAAGGTGCACCAAACTGTGCGTGAAATAGCGCCAAAGCTGAACCTTTTCATCGGGATAAGCGGGATAATGAGCCAATTCCAGCACCTCGTCGTTAAAGCCGCCGAGTTGCAGCAGATAAATCAGCACACAAAGTACGGTCAAAAATAAAGTAAATTTCCCGTTATGCAGCACATGCTGCCCTAACTGCACAATATTCGGCATGCGTTGCCATGTGTGCGTGCGAGCCGTGCCGACATCGCCACTTTGCCAGCTTGCCTGTTCGTAGCGATCATTGAAGGGATCACGGATGAAGCGTTGTTTTTCTTGGGTAATTTCCGCCAGTTTAGGGCAATCTTCGGCAATGAAAAGGGCATGTAATTGGTTGCCGTTGTCATCTGTGATTTCCTTTAATTCCAGTTCAACCTGATAGCGGGTGCGAATATAATCCCGAAAATTCAAGGCTAACACCGGGATTTCGCTACCAAATAAATACTGCATTTGTTATATTCCTTTTTCAATAAATTTTACTTATTTTAACTAAACGGATAACAAAATGAAAAAACAAAATATACCGGACGGATTCAGCCCTTTTGCTTGGGCGCTGGCGGGGTTTTGCCTGCCGATACTGTTATGGCCGCTGGCCTTATTGATTTCCCCGAATTTATTAAAAAATCCTGCCCTGAGTGAGGTTCAGTCCGCCGCAATGTCGGTTTTTCTGTGGATATATCCTGTTATGCTCGGCATTCTAGCAAGAATAAGCTATCGTGCCTATCAGCGCGATGCGGCGCGAGGAAAAAAGCTACTGCTTATTAGTGCGGTGATTTTTTATCTGATTTTATGTTATGTGGCGATGGTCGGATTCCATTAAATCAAAACGTACACCATAAATGAAAAACGCACCCGTTGTCGACTCAGCGGGTGCGTTTTGGTTGGGGTAAAAGTGCGGTTGTTTTTCCACGTGTTTTTGACGCTGATCAACGGTGTTTGTGTGGCATGCGATCAAAATGCGGTGCGCGCGCTTCATGACGTGGACCGCGATTATCCCGTTCCGGACGAAAATCACGCACTGCGCGCGGATGCGGACGGAAATCACGCGGACCGCGGTCTTTTTCGTATTTATGGGTATTCCATTGGCTGCCGATCACGCCACCAAGGGCTGCGCCGGCGACGGTGGAGACGACATCGTTACCGATTACTGCACCGGCGGCACCGCCTAATAAAGCGCCGACCGCGGTATCTTTCTGCTGGCGATCAAGCGCCATTGCCCCGGTTGAAACGGATGTTGCGACCACCACAATAGCTAAGCTTTTAACAATTAATGATTTCATTACTGCGCTCCTTAATTAAATTTAGCTTTAAACTGTGTTACAGTTGTAACATCAATGATTGGTATTTTAATGGGCGAATCATGCCAGTCAAGTTTATCGGTAAAAACTGAAACATAACCCGGGAATCTGTAACAGTATGAAAAAAACATTGAACTTTGTGGTCAAAGAGAGCATCACAGAAGCGCTGTTGCGCTTAATGCGGAAAAAAGATTTTTACCACATTAGTATCAGTGAGATCACAAAATTGGCGGGGGTCAGCCGCATTTCGTTTTATCGCAATTTTGATTCCAAAGAAGACATCCTAGTGAAATCCATGTTTGAACGTTCGAAGCATGCTTTCGACAGTCAGCAAACAGACGGTATGCAGGCGAAATTAATCGCCATGTTCGTGAGTATTAACAGCATTCACGAAATTATTGACTTGCTTTATGCGCAGAATCTGAGCCATTTGTTCCTGCATTATTTTCAATGGGCGATTGGTCCGAAAGCAGAAGATGATAACCCGCTGGCATACCGCAAATCTATTGCTACGGGGGTATGTTTCGGGGCGTTGGACGAATGGATTCGCCGTGGCAGACAGGAAACGCCGGAACAAATGGCGGTGTTGCTGCAAAAGGTGATGCGGATGTTTTTAGATGAAGACAAGCAATCCATGATTCTCAATGAGCCACATGCCGAGCATAAGCAAAATGCGGCTCAATAAGCGCGGCGTATCGACGGCAAGCTATGTATACGCCGTTTCCACCGGTAACTGTGCCTGCATCCAGCCGGCGAAACCGCCGATAAGGCTATAGACCTTGTCATATCCCTGTTCCGCTAAAAATGCCGCCACATTGCGGCTGCTGACGCCGTGATAGCAGCTGACAATAATCGGCTGTGTGTAATCCACCTGTTGCTGAAATTCGGCATAACTTTGATTGGTTAAATGAAACGCACCTTGCGCATGGCTGTATGTAAAACGCTGATGATCACGAATATCCACCAGTGTGGCATGTTCCTCGCGCATCATTTGCCAAGCCTGCTGTGGGGTTATATCGCTAAACTGTACCATAACTAAAAGTTAAAAAAATGTTAATTCAAGTGTTGGCAATATAGCATTTTGGGTTGCGCAGGTAAACATTATGCCGAGTGATACAGACAAATATTTTTCCATTATCTTATTTTTTATTGTGAAATAATTAATGCAATTGTTTCTCATTTGTGCTAGATTTTGCCGTCCGACAGGATAGATTTGACTAATTTACCGGAGTTTGCAGCGTCTATGAAAAAACTTATTTTATTCGTTTTATTAGTGGTGGTCTTCAGCCTCGCCTATATTTTTCGTGCCGGCAACGAGCAGCCGGAAGTCGACCAAAGTGCGGTGAAAAATCCGCCGGTTTCGGCGCAGAAAGACTTGATTATTGTTACCCCGTGGGAAATCACGTCGACGGATCCGAGCAAATCGGGTTATATTTTCCAACGTCTACAGCTGGCGGAAACTTTGTTGGAAACCGACGGGCAAGGGCGTCTACAGCCTGCATTGGCGGAAAGCTGGCAGGCGAACGATAAGGCGGATGAATGGACGTTCAAATTGCGTCCGGCGGTGAAGTTTCACGACGGTACGCCGCTGAAAGCGGAAAATGTGGTGCAAAGCCTACAAGTCGCACTTACCAAACCGACGCCGTTGAAAAATACTCTGATTAAGACAATCGAAGCGCAAGGCGACGATGTGGTGCGCATTACGTTGGAAAAACCGCTGGCGGCGTTTCCCGCCTATTTAGCCCATTATTCCACAATTATTTTGGCGACATCCGCCTTTGATGCGCAAAACAACGTACATAAGATTGTTGCCACAGGACCTTATCAAGCAGTAAAAATCGAACCGCCGCAGAAAATCGAGCAAACCGCGTTTGCCGATTATTGGGGCGAAAAAGCGAAAATCCGTCAGGTGACTTATTTGGCCAATAGTCGCAGTGAAACGCGGACCTTATTGGCGCAGAGCGAACCGAATTATCTGGTGTTCAATCTTGATCCCGCCAGTGTCAACCGTTTGCAGCAAGATCCGAATTTGCAGCTGCAATCCAAATCGATCGCCCGCACGATTCAGTTTAAAGTGAATGTGGCAAACCCGCTGTTTGCCGATGTAGAAGTACGCCGCGCGTTAAGTGATGCCATCGACCGGCAAGGCATCGCCCGGTCTGTGCTGCGCATTGATAACGGTGCAGCGGAACAGCTTTTGCCGCAGGCATTCTCCGATTGGCGTTTGGCTCTGAACGCCGTCCAGCCTGATTATGCCGCGATTAAGGCGCGTTTAATCGCGCTGGGTTATCAGACTGATGCGCAGGGAATGCTGGTTAAAGATGGCAAACCGTTCAAATTTACTTTGCGTACGTTTTCCGATCGTCCCGAACTGCCAATTATCGCCACCGCACTGCAAAATCAGTGGCGCCAGATCGGCATTGATGTCGCGGTATCGGTGGGCAATTTTTCCGACATTCCCGCCGGTCATCAGGACGGTTCGCTGGAAATGGGATTATACGCGCGTAATTATGCGCTGGTGCCTGATCCCATCGGTGCGTTACTACAGGATTTCGCACCGCAGGGGGGCGATTGGGGCGTGATGAACTGGCAGGATGAAAACCTGAACCAGGCATTGGCTGAATTAGAAAAAAGCGTCGATGTACAGCAACAGCGGCGGCTGAAACAACAAATTGCTGAGATTATTTATCGCCAACGCCCGATAACGCCGGTGGTGTATTATCAGCAAAACGCGGTGGCACATAAGTCGCTGCAAGGATTGGACATCGATCCTTTTGAGCGCAGTTTCGGCTTGAATAAATTGTCTTGGCAGGAATAAGCATAAGGATCAAGCGTGCTGAATATTATCATTAAACGTCTCGGACAGATTATTTTAGTGGTTTGGTCGGTGGGAACGCTGACTTTTTTGCTCACCCGCAGTTTGCCGGGCGATATGGCATATCGTATCGCTGCCAGTCGCTACGGTTACGATCAGACGGACGGTGTGGCGGCAGAATTGGTGCGCAGCGAGCTGGGCTTAAATCAAAGCGGTTGGCAAAGCTATGTGCAGTGGTTGACGGATTTACTTCAGCTGAAGCTCGGTAATTCGTTGGTCAGTGGCGATGCGGTATGGCATGAAATCGGTCATCAGTTCGGGCATACGCTGGCATTAGCGCTGGTGGCGCTGATGTTTGCCGTGCTGATCGGTCCGCCGTTGGGGTTGCTGGCGGCGTGGAAGCCAAACGGTTGGTTTGACCGCGTTACTCTGTTGCTCAGTACGTTGCTGCGTTCCGTACCGGCGTTTATTATCGGAATCGGGCTGATTTCGCTGTTTGCAGTGCGGTTAAAATGGTTACCCGCTGCCGGTTATGGCGGCTGGCAGTATTTTATTCTGCCGGCGCTGACACTGGCGCTCGGGCTTAGTGCGGTATCGATCCGAGTCAGTCGGCATGCCATGGTCGAGGTGATGAATACCGATTATTATCAGTTTTCCCGCCTGAAAGGGTTAAATGAACAATTGAGCTTTCTGCGCCACGGCTTACGCAATGTCGCCATTCCGGTGTTGGCGTATCATTCGGTACAGTTGATTTATCTGATTGAAGGTGTGGTGATTGTTGAAAGTCTGTTCGCTTGGCCGGGCAGTGGTCATGCGCTGGTGCATGCGGTGATTGCGCGCGATGTGCCGATGATTCAGGGAACCTGCCTGATTATGGGCGGCATTTTTGTGTTGTTGAATATGCTGGTGGATATGTTAAGCGGTGCGCTTGATCCGCGGGTGAAGATAAACGGAGGGCGGCACTAATGCGGCAGTCTTTTTCTCGTGCACAAAAGTGCGGTGCGTTTTTATTGATTTTATTGCTGGCGTTGGCGTATTTGCAGCCTTGTTATTATCCTATGGACGAAGCATTGCAAAATTTGAATAAAACGTTGCAAAAACCGACCGCACTTTATTGGTTGGGAACCGATCATCTGGGGCGCGATATGCTGGCGCGACTGGCGTCTGCCGTGCGTCTGTCGTTTTCCTTAATTGTGATGTCGGTGGGATGTTCGCTGTTTTTTGGTTTATTGTTCGGTGTTGCGGCGGGCGCACTGGGCGGTTGGACGGATCGCCTGTTCAATTTTTTGTGCAATATTATTATGGCGCTGCCCGGTTTGCTGTTTGTGTTATTGTTTGCCGCGCTGGCGCCCGGTTCGTTTTGGTCGCTGTATTTGGGCATTTCGCTAGTAATGTGGGTGGAGTTTTTCCGTGTGATCCGCGCAATCACGCAAACCATTGCTAGCAGCAATGAAATTCAGTCCTCCTATTTAATGAATATGGGATTTTGGTATTGTTTTAAACGTCACATCTTTCCGAAGTTGGCGCCGGTGGTGCTGACGCTCAGTGCTTTTTCCGCCGCTAATGCAGTGCTGGCGCTGGCGACGCTGGGTTTTATTAATGTCGGACTGCGCCCACCGACACCGGAACTGGGGCTGATGATGACGGAGCTATTTCCCTATTATTATGAAGCGCCTTATATTTTTGTGTTGCCGATTGCGGTGGTGTTTTTATTGGTGCTGAGTTTTCAGTTAATGTCGGGGAGAGTGAAATAATGACGTTACTTATTCAAACCGAGCAACTCAGCGTACGCACCAAATGTGGCGTGACTTTAGTCGAGCCACTCAGTTTACAGCTGCATGGCGGCACCAATTTAACCATTCTGGGCGAAACAGGGTCGGGCAAAAGTCTGTTGGCGCAGGCGATAATGGGCGCATTGCCGCACGAATTGGTTGCCGAGGGGCAAGTGCTGATTGAGGGCGATGCCTTAAGTTGTCACCAGCGCCGCCAGTATTGGGGCAAGCGGCTGGCGATGTTGCCACAGGAACCGAGCCGTGCGCTGGATCCGACCATGACAGTGTTTAATCAGCTCTGGGAAAGCCTGTATTTTGTCGGCGCGCAAAATAAAGTCGGTGCAAGACAAAAAACGCAGCAAAAACTGACCGCACTTGGGCTGGAAAAATTCAGCCGTTATTATCCTCATCAGCTTTCTGGCGGCATGGCGCAACGCGCTTCTTTTGCCATTGCCAGCGCCGGGGGGGCGTATATGGTGATTGCCGACGAACCGACCAAAGGGCTGGATGACGCCAACAAAAATATCGTGATCGGTTTATTGCAGCAAATCGCCCAACAGGGCGGTGCATTGCTGACGATAACCCATGATATTGAAGTGGCGGAACAGTTGGGCGGTCAGGTGATGGTGATGAAAAAAGGGCATTTGCTGGAGCAGGGCGCCGCGGCGCAGGTGCTGCGTGCGCCGCAATCGGATTATGCTCGCCAACTGATTGCCAGCGCGCCGCATAATTGGGCAAAGCAGAAAAAAGTGCAGTTAATGACCGCGCCGCTGTTGCATGTGCAGGATCTGGCGCTGAAGCGCGCTAAGCGAGAATTGTTTGAAGGGCTAACATTTACCTTGCAGCGTGGCGAAGTGCTGGGGCTGGTCGGCAACAGCGGGATCGGCAAAAGCTCGTTGGGCGATGCGTTGTGCGGTCTGTTAGCGCCGGAATTCGGTCGCATTGATTGGCAGACAAAGGTGCCGCGCCATAAAGTGTTGAAATTATATCAAGAGCCGCCATCGGCTTTTGCCCCGCATATTCCGCTGCAAGTGCTGTTGGACGATGTCATCGATAAACATCGTCTGGATCGCAGTCGAATTCCTCATCTGCTGCGACATCTCAAACTTGAGCCGCAATTGTTGACGCGCAGCGCCGAACAGGTCTCCGGCGGCGAGTTGCAGCGGGTGGCGATTTTACGCGCGTTGCTGTTTGAGCCCGTTTTGCTGTTTGCCGATGAAGTGACTTCACGACTCGATCCGATCACTCAGAAAGAAACGCTGGATTTGCTGATCGAACAATGTGCGCGTTTGCAGTGCACGTTGGTAATCGTCAGCCATGACAAGCATTTAATTGAGCATTATTGTCACCAAATTATCGATTTAAAACAGTTTGTTAAAGAAATTTAACAAAATTTACAGTAAAATGGCGGCATAACTTAAAACCGAACCTATCGAATTATGCCGTTATCGAAAGAAAAACTGACCGCCTATGCGCAACTGATGCGTCTGGATAAACCGATCGGAACTTTGCTGTTACTATGGCCGACATTATGGGCGTTGTTTTTGGCCGCAAAGACGCTGCCGGATTTATCGCTACTGCTGATTTTTATGCTCGGCGTTATTTTGATGCGTGCAGCGGGTTGTGTGATCAACGATTATGCCGACCGTCATATTGACGGTCAGGTAAAACGCACCTCGCAGCGCCCGCTGGCGACGGGACGGGCAACGCCGCGGGAAGCGAAAATACTGTTTGCGCTATTGCTGTTCTGTGCCTTTATTCTGGTGCTGTTTCTCAATTATTATGCCATTGCGCTGTCGCTGATTGCCGTGCTGCTGGCGTTTATCTATCCGTTTATGAAACGCTATACTCATTTGCCACAGTTTTTTCTTGGTGCTGCGTTCGGCTGGTCGATTCCTATGGCTTACGCCGCGGTACTGGAACGTCTGCCAGCGGAATGCTGGCTGCTGTTTATCGCCAATCTGGCTTGGACGGTCGCTTATGATACCCAATATGCCATGGTGGACCGAGACGATGATCTGCGCATCGGGGTAAAGTCCACGGCGATTTTATTCGCCCAATATGACAATAAAATCATCGCATTACTGCAATTTATCGCATTGTTGGCGTTGATTGCGGTCGGTTATCTGGCTCAATTACATTCGGCTTATTTTGTGCTGTTGTCAGTTGCCGCATTATTTTTTATTTATCAATGTAAACTGACCAAAAACCGTACCCGTGAAGACTGTTTCAAGGCATTTTTGAATAACAACTATTTCGGTATGTGCATTTTTATTGCCTTTCTGGCGGGCATTTTTATTAACACCGCGCTTTTTTAATTGGCTGAATTGATTACGAATATTGTGGTTATGTGAGACGGCGGCGGGAAAATGTTTGCCTCCTACCTTGAAACCAGCGTGTACCGACCGCATATATTCCGGCAAGTTTCAAGTTAAAGAAGGAAAACAAGATGACGACAATAGTCAGTGTGCGCCGCAACGGTAAAGTGGTGGTTGGTGGCGACGGTCAGGTTTCGCTCGGCAATACGGTGATGAAAGGCAATGCGCGCAAGGTGCGCCGTTTATATCACGATAAAGTGTTGGCAGGATTTGCTGGCGGTACGGCGGATGCCTTTACCCTGTTTGAACTGTTCGAACGCAAGCTGGAAATGCACCAAGGGCATTTGCTGAAAAGTGCGGTGGAATTAGCCAAAGATTGGCGCACGGATCGCACGTTGCGTAAACTGGAAGCGATGCTGATTGTGGCGGATGCAAAAGAAAGTCTGATTATTACCGGCATTGGCGATGTGGTACAACCCGAGGAAGATCAGATTCTGGCCATCGGTTCTGGCGGCAATTATGCGCTGTCCGCCGCCCGGGCGCTGGTGGAAAACACGGAGCTGTCGGCGCGCGAAATTGTAGAAAAATCCTTAACAATCGCAGGTGATATCTGCGTATTTACCAATCAGCATCACACCATTGAAGAATTACCTTAAACGGCGATATATCGGCAATAGAGTAGGAAAGGAATTGATTATGTCTGAAATGACACCTCGTGAAATAGTATCCGAACTGGATCAGCATATTATCGGGCAGGCGGAGGCGAAAAGAGCGGTAGCCATTGCCTTGCGCAACCGCTGGCGCAGAATGCAACTGGAAGAGCCGTTGCGCCATGAAGTGACGCCGAAAAATATTTTGATGATAGGTCCGACCGGCGTGGGAAAAACCGAAATCGCCCGTCGTCTGGCAAAACTGGCGAATGCGCCGTTTATTAAAGTGGAGGCAACCAAGTTTACCGAAGTCGGTTACGTGGGCAAAGAAGTGGATTCAATTATCCGCGATCTTACCGACAGCGCAATGAAACTGGTGCGCCAAAGCGAAATTGAAAAAAATCGTTTCCGTGCCGAAGAAGCGGCGGAAGATCGTATTTTGGACGTGCTGCTGCCGCCGGCGAAAAACCAATGGGGCGATGTGGAAAATCATGACAATCACAGCAGTACGCGTCAGGTTTTTCGCAAAAAACTGCGTGAAGGGCAGCTGGACGAACGGGAAATTGACGTTGATGTGGCGGTGCCGTCCATGGGCGTTGAAATTATGGCGCCGCCGGGCATGGAAGATATGACGAACCAGCTACAGTCGATGTTTCAGAATTTATCCGGCGGGCAAACCAAAAAACGCAAAATGAAAATCAAAGATGCGCTGAAAGCTTTGATCGACGATGAAGCGGCGAAATTGATCAATCCGGAAGAACTGAAGCAGAAAGCCATTGATGCGGTGGAGCAAAACGGCATCGTGTTCATCGACGAAATTGATAAAATCTGTAAAAAAGGCGAATACAGCGGCGCCGATGTCTCCCGTGAAGGAGTGCAGCGTGATCTGCTGCCGTTGGTGGAAGGTTCGACTATCAACACCAAGCATGGCATGGTGAAAACCGATCATATTTTATTTATTGCCTCCGGTGCGTTTCAGGTAGCTCGCCCGTCGGATTTAATTCCGGAATTGCAGGGGCGTTTGCCGATCCGCGTTGAGCTTTCCGCCTTAACCGCGAAAGATTTTGAACGTATTCTGACCGAACCGAACGCTTCGCTGACTGAGCAATATAAAGCGCTGATGGCGACCGAAGGGGTGAATATCGCCTTTACCGATGATGCGATCAACACCATCGCTGAGGCGGCGTTTCGAGTAAATGAGAAAACCGAAAATATCGGTGCACGCCGTTTACATACCGTGATGGAGCGTTTAATGGATAAAATTTCCTTTAACGCCAGCGATATGAACGGACAGCAAGTTTCTATTGACGCCGCGTATGTGAAAAACGCCTTAGGTGATGTGGTAGAAAACGAAGATCTCAGCCGTTTTATTCTCTAATCCCGAATGCGAAACAGTCAAAAGTGCGGTGGAAATGTTGCTTTTTTCCACCGCACTTTTTTGTTTCTTACTCCGTCGTCAGTGTCCAACTTTGATCGGCATGAATATGTAAATGTTGCTGATGATGACGCAGCAGGGTTGAACGATGCCCTATGCTGATAATGGTCGTATTCGGCAGCGCCGTGGTTAATAACCGATACATGGCATCTTCCAAACCTTCGTCCATACTGGCAGTGGCTTCATCCAGAAACGCAACGGCAGGTTTGTGCAGAATCAGGCGAGCAAAAGCCAGCCGTTGCTGCTCGCCGAGCGATAACACGCGGCTCCAGTCATCCTGCTGTTCTAGTTTTTCTGCCAGATGACCTAAATTAACCTGCCGAATCAGCGCGGCGGCTTGTTGAATATCCGCCGACTGCGGCGCAGCTTCCGGGTAATAAAGCGCATCGAGCAGACGACCCTGCGGCAAATAAGGTTTTTGCGATAAAAACAATGCGCTTTGTAGTGGGCGACCGACGCTTCCTTCCGAATACGGCCATAGCCCGGCGGCGGTACGCAATAAGGTGGTTTTTCCAGCACCAGACTGCCCTTGAATGAGCAATCTTGTGCCCGCTGTCAATTGCACATTGAGATCGCGGATTAAGGTTTGTCCGTCCGGCGTATTGACATTCAAGGCACGGAAGAATACCGCGCCTGTAGTATCCTGCATCTCCACCTTGGAGGGCTGATTGGCATCCATAATCGCGCTATGGAAACCGGTTAGACGATCCAGCACCGCGCGATAGGCGGTGAAACTGTCATAAGCATTGCGGTAAAAAGACAGCGCGCTTTCCACTTTACCGAACGCTTGAGCGGTTTGCATCAGATCCCCCAGCTTAATCTGTTGGCTGAAATAACGGATTGCCTGAATAATAAACGGAAAAATGACCGATACTTGTGAGACCAGCAGGTTGAAACCGGTTAATTTCAGGCTGCGGTATACGATCTGCCAAACGTTTTCAATCACCTTGTCGAACTGACGTAGCAGCGCACTTTTTTCCATGGTTTCACCGCGGTAAAACGCGATGCTTTCGGCATATTCTTTCAGGCGAATTAATGAATAACGATAGTTAGCGTTTAGCCGTTCGTTGAGGAAATTTAAGCGAATTAACGGACGCCCGATTTTAAATGCAAAGATACTGCTGATCAGCACGTAAATAAACACTAAAAACACCATCATGTGCGGAATTTCCACGCCGCCGATGTTCATCGGACCGGACAGATTCCATAAAATGATGGTAAATGCGACCAGAGATACCGATGAGGAAATCACACCGGTGGCAAATCCGAGCGAGTCGGATACATAGGATTGTATGTCCTGCTGGATGCGCTGATCCGGGTTATCCAGCTGATTTGATAAAAACTGTGCTTTGTAATAGGCTTGATTGGCAGTCCATTTATCCAGCATATTGGCATTCAGCCAGACCCGCCATTGAATAGTGAAGCGCTGGCTCAGGTAATAGGTGAGCAGGACATTAACAACATGTATGCTGGCTAACACGGAAAAGATGATCATCTGCTGCCAGAAGACGTCGGCATTGATTTCCTGCAATGCGCTGTACATGGCGTTGTACCAGTTGGAAAATAAAATATCTAATCGCACGGACAGTAAATTAAAGGCGATAATAACAAAAAAATAACATAAAGGCTTTATGCTGTTTTGCGGCGACAGATAACCTTTTGCCAACAACCAAAACTGATGCGCCCAACGGGTTGTTCTGGCTAAAACATAAAGTATAAGTGAAAAGAGAATGCCTGTAATAACTAGGCTTTTGATAATCCAAAGTAATGAGGTGACGAGTTCTTCCGACCAGTTCATGTGTTGTTCCGAATAAAAAAGCCATTTATCCGCTGATAAATTGCCTGATTTACAAACTTGTTCAAATATTGTTAAAAAAAACAGCATATTAATCAAGAAAAATGTGATAAACATTCAACTTTTTATAATTCACTGGTTTTTTAAAAATGGAGATTGCTATAATTTCCGGCAGTCATTTTTTTTAAATTTAAGCTAACAGAGGTAACTATGAGTGATATTGCTATCACCATTAGTATTCTTGCGCTCGTTGCCGTGATTGGGCTGTGGATCGGGCACTGGAAGATTCGTGGTGTGGGGCTTGGCATCGGCGGGGTGCTGTTCGGGGGGATAATCGTTGCCCATTTTATGAATCAATACGGCTTGAAACTGGATGAGCATACGCTGCATTTTATTCAGGAATTCGGTTTGATTCTGTTTGTTTATACTATCGGTATTCAGGTTGGACCGGGTTTTTTCGCTTCGTTACGCGAGTCGGGGCTGAAACTCAACGGGCTGGCTGCATTGATTGTGATTTTGGGGGCGGCAAGTGTTATCGCCTTATATAAAGTGGCGGATATTCCACTGGATATTATTCTGGGTATTTATTCCGGTGCGGTCACCAATACACCGGCATTGGGGGCAGGACAGCAGATTTTAGACGAGCTGGGTATGTTGCAAGCGCAGGGAACCATGGGGATGGCCTATGCGGTGGCTTATCCGTTCGGGATCTGCGGTATTTTGCTGACGATGTGGTTGGTTCGCTTGTTCTTTAAGATTAAAGTGGAAGAAGAAGCGACTAAATTCCGCAAAGACAGCGGGCAGGATAAAGAAAGCTTGCGCTCAATGAATATTAAAGTTACCAATGTGAACCTTAACGGTTTACGTTTAGCCGATATTCCGGGTTTTGATAACAAAGATGTGGTGTGTTCCCGTTTAAAACGCGGTGAAAATGTGAGTGTACCGAAAGCGGATACGGAAATTTTTCTTGATGATCTGCTGCACTTGGTGGGCGAAGACGGCGCACTGAAAAAAATGAAAATTATTATCGGCGAAGAAAGTAAACTGCCGAATTCAACTTTTACCAGTGGCGATTTACGTTCTGAACGCATTGTGGTCACCAATGAAAAAGTGCTGGGTAAAAAAATCAAATCCTTGGGTATTCATCAGAAATATGGCGTAGTGATTTCCCGTTTAAACCGTGCCGGGGTGGAACTGGTGCCGACCGCCAACACCGCATTGCAATTTGGTGACGTGCTGCATGTGGTCGGTCGCAGCGATGTCATCGGCAATGCAATAGCCATTATCGGTAACGCGCAGCAGAAATTACAGCATGTACAAATGCTGCCGGTATTTATCGGTATCGGTCTGGGGGTATTGCTGGGTTCCGTACCGTTTTACATTCCGGGCTTTCCGGTGGCGTTAAAGCTCGGTTTGGCCGGCGGACCGTTGGTGGTAGCCTTGATTTTGGCGCGAATCGGTAGCGTGGGCAAGCTGTACTGGTTTATGCCGCCAAGTGCCAACCTTGCCTTGCGTGAAATCGGGATCGTGCTGTTCCTGTCCGTGGTAGGGTTAAAATCCGGCGGTAATTTTGTGGATACTTTAGTGAACGGCGCGGGGCTGGAATGGATGGGATACGGTATTTTAATCACCTTTATTCCGTTGATGGCGGTGGCGGTAATTGCCCGTCTTTATATGAAATTAAATTACCTCACGCTATGCGGTCTGTTAGCCGGTTCTATGACCGATCCACCGGCACTGGCATTTGCCAATGCCATTAAAGAAGACAGCGGCGCGGCGGCGCTGTCCTATGCGACGGTTTATCCGCTGGTGATGTTTCTACGTATTATTTCACCGCAGTTGCTGGCGATATTATTATGGACGTTCCTGTAATTTAATTCCGAGCGATACTATCCGTATTCCCGCACTTAAGTGCGGGAATATTTTTTTCCTTTTTGATGCCGAAACTGTGTTGCACATCGGTCTGATGACTGGTCGGATTACTGTCTGCGGAACTTAAATTAGTTTGCGCGATATCAATGGTTTATTTACAATCTGACAGATTTTTTACAATAAAAACCCTACAACAAGGTTCTAAAATGACAAAAACTCGCATTTTTACTAAAACTCTACTTGCTTCTTTATTACTTACCGCCGCAGGCGGCGCTTCAGCAGCGGCATTCCAATTGGCTGAAATTTCAACGGTCGGTTTAGGTCGCGCTTATGCCGGGGAAGCGGCAATGGCAGATAACGCTTCTGTGGTTGCCACCAATCCGGCGTTAATGAGCCTGTTTAAAACCAATCAGTTTTCTGTCGGCGGTATTTATGTCGATTCTAAAATCAGAATGAGCGGCGATGTTGTAGCGAAAATGGAAGGTTTAGGTACCATTGCAGAAGGCAATGCTGACAACGGCGACGTTGTGCCAGGATCATTGATTCCGAATCTGTATTTTGTTGCACCGGTGAACGATAAATTTGCGATCGGCGGCGGTATGAACGTTAACTTTGGTTTAAAGAGTAAATATGACGACGATTATGATGCCGGCGTATTCGGCGGCAAAACCGAATTAAGTGCGGTGAATTTAAACTTAAGCGGTTCATATCGGGTCTCGCAAGGATTAAGTGTCGGTGCCGGCGTTAATGCCGTTTATGCACGGGCGAAAGTGGAACGCAGGGCAGGTATTTTGGATACCGCATTGGATAGTGCTGCAATTGTCATTCCGGCTAGCGGTCAGTATGCCGCATTAGCGAAAAAAGTGAGCGTAATTAGTGATGGCATTGAGAAAAGTACCGTCGTTACTCGCTTGGAAGATAAAAACGCGTGGGCATTCGGTTGGAATGTCGGTGCCTTGTATGAATTCAATGCGGATAACCGTATCGGTATTGCCTATCACTCTAAATTAGATATTGATTTCAAGGATAATACCGCGAGCAGCTATTTGCCGATCGGTATCCAAGACTATGTGGGTGAAGGCGGTCTGATTCTGCATTTACCAAGTTATCTAGAAATTTCCGGTTTTCATCAGTTAACCGAAAGATTTGCCGTCCATTACAGTTATAAATACAGCAAATGGAGCCGCTTGAAAAACCTGCATGCGACTTATAATAATGGTCAGCTCGCTTTCCACAAAGACGAAGAATATGATGATAACTCGCGTATCGCATTAGGGGCGACATACGATGTGAATGACGATTTAACGTTGCGCGCGGGGATTGCTTATGACGAAGCGGCAGCATTAACGCCTTATGCCAGCGCGGCAATTCCAGATACCAACCGCACTTGGTATAGTGTGGGTGCCACTTATCGATTTACTCCGAATCTTTCTGTTGATGTCGGTTTTGCGCATTTACGCGGCAAAAAACTTAACTTCACTGAAAAACAATCGCTTGCCGGCGGTTTAGTGACGGTTGAGGCGAACTATCATTCGAAAGCAACCGCCAATCTGTATGGCTTGAACCTGAATTATAGTTTCTAATTCGCCACAAAATAGACGATAATAAGCCTATCTTCGGATAGGCTTTTTTATTATAGCTAGACAACGTCTAGCTATAAAAACCACACGCTATGCGTGTGGAATCAAAGAGCTTAAGCGGTGAGTAAAATAAAAATCCTCCTATAATGAATAAGGCTGACAACCAAAATTCAACATATAGGAGGAGAGGTCATGGTAAGTAATTCCAATGACGATTCGAGTTTATCACATACAAAATGGAACTGTAAGTACCATATAGTTTTCATACCGAAATACAGAAGAAAAGCGATTTATGGGAAATTACGAGTAGATATAGGTGGAATATTAAGACAGTTATGTAACTACAAAGATGTAGACATTCTAGAAGCGCACGCAATGAAAGCTCATATTCATATGCTGGTAAGAATCCCCCCAAAATTGGCCGTGTCAAGTTTTATGGGCTATCTGAAAGGGAAATCATCGCTGATGATATTTGAAAGGCATGCGAACCTAAAATATAAGTATGGAAATAGAAACTTTTGGGAAAAAGGTTACTATGTGAGTACAGTGGGTTTAAATACTAAGGTGGTGGAGGAATACATCAGGAATCAAGAAAAGGAAGATATGATTCAAGATAATTTATCGAAGAAAGAATATGTGGACCCCTTTAAGGGGTAGTCATAGTGTTATTGTGCAGTTGTCAGTTTTTTTCACATGCCCCTTGAGGGGCATGTGAAGTACTAGGCCCTTATAGGGTTGCCTAAAAACCGCACGTTTCACGTGCGGATTGTTATTGGAGAAAGAATAATGGACGAATTATATTATTGCTATTTCGATTCGCCGGTGGGGCGTTTATTGATGCTCGGTCGGCAGGATAAACTGACTAATCTGGATTTTGAAATCGAACAGGCAGCGCCCAACCCGAAATGGATTCTCAATGAAAACTTACCGCTCTTTGCGCAAGTTAAGCAGGCGCTGACTCGTTATTTTAACGGTGAGGCGGAGGATTTTTCCGATATTCCGCTGGCGCCGCAAGGCACTGCGTTTCAGCAACGCGTCTGGCAAGCGCTGCGCCGGATTCGTCATGGCGAAACATCCACTTACGGCGCGCTGGCAGCATTGATTGAAAATCCCAAGGCGGTGCGCGCGGTCGGTGGCGCGGTCGGCAGCAATCCCATCAGTATTATTATTCCCTGCCACCGTATTTTAGGCAAAGACCGCGCACTGACTGGCTTCGGCGGCGGATTGCCGGTCAAACGTTTTTTATTGCAGCTCGAACATATCGACTACAAAGATAAAGGCGTGGAATACGTTAAACAGAAATTATTAAAAAAATATAAAATCTGACCGCACTTTTATGATCCCGAAGAATGAACAGGAACTGTTGCAGCGCGCGCGAGACATCGCGGGGTTGACGCTTGCCGAACTGGCGGCGGAATTAAATTTGCCCGTGCCGCGCGATCTGAAACGCCATAAAGGCTGGGGCGGCATGCTGCTTGAAACCGCACTGGGCGCCAGTGCTGGCAGTAAGGCCGAACAGGATTTTATTCATTTAGGGATTGAATTAAAAACCATTCCGATTGACGGACAGGGCAAACCGCTGGAAACCACCTTTGTCAGTCTGGCACCGCTTGTCCGCAACCGCGGTATTCGCTGGGAGCATTCCCATGTAAAGCATAAGCTATCCAAGGTACTTTGGATCCCCGTTGAGGGCGCGCGTGCCATTCCGCTGGCACAGCGCCATATCGGTAGCCCGATTTTATGGCAACCTTCGCCGCAGCAAGAAATGCGATTGCGTCAGGATTGGGAAGAACTGATGGATTATATTGTGCTGGGTAAGATTGAATTGATTAACGCCCGTTTAGGCGAAGTCATGCAACTGCGTCCGAAAGGCGCCAACAGCCGTGCGCTGACTAAAGGCGTCGGTAAACACGGCGAAATCATCGATACGCTGCCGCTGGGCTTTTATCTGCGCAAGGAATTTACCGCAGAAATTTTGCAACAATTTTTAGCGGGAAGTTGATTTTCGGCTTTTCATTTTGTCTGCAAGCATATATGATTTGTAGCTTGTTTTTAGATTAGGAATCGAATTATGTTTGAATGGATGGCGACGCCGGAAGCGTGGATTGCCTTATTAACGCTGACTTCGCTGGAGATTGTGCTGGGCATTGATAATATTATTTTTATCAGTATCTTAGTTTCTCGCCTGCCGGCACAACAGCGCCAGTCGGGGCGTATTATCGGGCTGGGGCTGGCAATGGGAACGCGGATTTTGTTATTGTTGTCGCTTTCTTGGCTGATGAAACTGACGGCGCCGTTGTTTGTGGTGTTTGAGCAGGCAATTTCCGGACGTGATTTAATTTTGTTGCTCGGCGGTTTGTTTCTGGTAGCGAAAAGCACCCATGAAATTCACCACGCCATGACACCGGAAGAGGATACGCAGCAAACGGTGAAAAAAACGGCGAATTTTTTCAGTATTTTGGCACAGATTGCAATTTTGGATATTGTTTTCTCACTCGATTCCGTGATTACCGCGGTGGGAATGGCAAATCACCTCGAAGTGATGATTATTGCCATTGTGCTGGCGGTGGGGGTGATGATGTTGGCGGCAAAACCGATTGGCGATTTTGTTGAAACTCATCCGACGCTGAAAGTGCTGGCGCTGTCTTTTCTGATCCTGGTGGGGGTAGCGTTGATCGGCGAAAGTCTGGATTTCCATATTCCGAAAGGCTATATCTATTTTGCCATGGGCTTCTCGGTCGTGGTCGAGATGATTAACATTAAAATGCGTAAACGCTTAATTGCCAAGCCTTAAGGATAAAAACGGCGGAAAGATAACAAAAAGTGCGGTTAAAATTTTTATAATTTTAACCGCACTTTTCATTGACTCATTGACGAGCATATCATCACCATATTTCGACGATATACCGCTTACCAGCTGCGGTGAATATTGGCGCAGATGACCTGACTTAATACATAAAGCGATGAATTCTTTTTCAGCGTCACAGTATATTTTTCCTGCCGTTTCGGTGCAGCGCGGATGCCGTCGCCCCAGAATTCGGTATAGTAATCGGTTCTTATTTGGGTCAGTCGGTGGGTTTCGCAGTTTAGAATTTTATACTGGCGAATAGATTTCGCGTACAGCTCGGGTCTGTCTTTATATACGAAGAGTCCTTTGTCGGAATTGATCACGGCATCAAAATGCACCAGTCGTTTATCTTCGTTATCCACCCAAATTGAGGCGGTATCGACGTAATATTCCGCATCCTGCGCCAGTTTCAGGTAGCCGGATTTTGCCACTTGCGGCGGAATCAAGGCAACTTCGGCATGCGGAGGCGGTGTTTGAGCAGAACAGGCGGTTAAACAGGCAAGACTTAACGCGAGACTTATTTTTTTCATTTTGAACTCCTTAAGCCTTAATGCTGATGACTAAGGTTGCTTTATTGTGGCATATTTTGCGCTGAATTTCTAACTGAAAAACGCTCGGCGCGACACCACCGCCCGGTTTCTGCCGACGGCGGAGAAAAAATCCAGCGGGCGGCACAAAAATATCGCAAACGATTGCGATGCCGTGATACAATGCGCGGGTTAATTTATCTCAACAAATCAATAGGAAATACAATCGTGAGTGAACAATCCTTAAGTTATAAAGATGCCGGTGTGGACATTAATGCGGGTAATGCGTTAGTGGAAAAAATTAAAGCCGATGTGAAACGCACGACGCGCCCGGAAGTCATCGGCGGACTCGGCGGTTTCGGTGCTTTATGCGCATTGCCGAGCAAGTATAAGGAGCCGATTCTGGTATCGGGAACTGACGGTGTGGGAACCAAATTGCGCCTTGCCATTGATCTGCATAAGCATGACACCATTGGAATTGATCTGGTGGCGATGTGTGTTAATGATCTGGTGGTACAGGGGGCCGAACCGTTGTTTTTCCTAGATTATTACGCCACCGGTAAACTGGATGTGGATGTCGCGGCAAGTGTTGTCAAAGGCATTGCCGACGGTTGCGAACAGGCGGGCTGCGCCTTGGTTGGCGGCGAGACGGCGGAAATGCCGGGGATGTATCATGCCGGTGATTATGACTTAGCAGGTTTTTGTGTGGGCGTGGTGGAAAAAGCGGATATTATCGACGGCACCCAAGTGAAAGCCGGCGACGCATTAATTGCGTTGGCCTCAAGCGGACCGCATTCAAACGGTTATTCTCTGATCCGCAAAGTGATTGAGGTGGCGGGCATTAATCCGGCAGAGCAACAGTTGGCGGGCAAATCCTTTGCCGAACAGGTGCTGGCGCCGACTAAAATTTATGTGAAGTCGGTGTTACAGCTGATTAAGCATGCTAACGTGCATGCCATTGCGCATTTGACCGGCGGCGGTTTCTGGGAAAATATTCCGCGCGTGCTGCCGGCGTCAATGAAAGCTGTTATTGATGAACAAAGCTGGCAGTGGCCGCCGATTTTTAACTGGTTGCAGGAAAAAGGCAATATCGACCGCTATGAAATGTACCGCACTTTTAACTGCGGCGTGGGGATGATTATCGCATTGCCGCAGGAAGATGTGGAAACCGCTGTGGCGTTGCTGAATCAAGCGGGTGAGCAGGCATGGCAGATCGGTCTAATCGAACATGCCGCCGAAGGTGAAGCGCAGGTCGTTATTCGCTGATGAAAAAAATCGTTGTGTTAATCTCCGGACAGGGGCTGAATTTACAGGCAATCATTGATGCTTGTCAGTCCGGTCTGATTCAGGCAGAAATCGGTGCGGTGATCAGCAATAAAGCCGATGCGTTTGGTTTGCAGCGCGCCGCACAGGCGAATATTCCAACACGGGTTTTCTTAGCAAAAGATTATGCCAACGGGCAGGCGCAGGATAGCGACATTGGCGATTTTATTGCATCGCTAGGCGCAGAGTTAATTGTGTTGGCGGGTTATATGAAGATTTTGAGTGCGGCATTTACCCGTCGTTTTAACGGCAGAATTCTGAATATTCATCCTTCGCTGCTACCGAAATATCCGGGGCTGAATACTTACCGACAGGCATTGGATGCCGGTGAGTGCGAACACGGTACCACGGTGCATTTTGTCAATGAACAGGTGGATGGCGGTGCGGTGGTATTGCAGGCGAAAGTGCCGATTTTTCCCGATGATGACGTGGCGGATATCGAACAGCGAGTGAAAAATCAGGAGCTGCGCATTTATCCGTTAGTGGTGAAATGGTTTGTTGACGGGCGCTTGAAACTGGTCGGTGATACGGCTTATTTGGATGGTTGTCCGTTGCCTGCCGAGGGATATGCCGGCGAATAAATCTCAGTACGACTGAGATTTTTTTTGCCTAAGTGCGGTCATTTTTTTCGTAATTTTTGTTATAGTAGCAGCTGTTTTTTATTATGCTTAGCAGGAATCTCAATGGCGGAAAAAATTATTATTGATGAAAATCGGTTTATGCGTACCGTTTCACGCATTGCCCATGAAATTATTGAAAAGCATCAGGATTTAAGCGATCTGGTGATTGTCGGGGTGAAGCGACGCGGGGCGGAAATTGCGGAGTTGATTAAACGTAAAATCGCGGATCTGACCGGCGCGGAATTGCCCTCCATTGATCTGGATATTACGTTTTACCGCGATGATCTCGAATATGTGGAACCGCAAAACCAATCGCCGGTCTATAGCGGTGCATCCGACTATATTAGTATCCAAAATAAAACGGTGATTTTAATTGATGATGTCCTGTTTACCGGACGCACAATCCGCGCGGCGCTGGATGCGTTGATCGATTTCGGTCGGGCGGCGAAAGTGGAACTGGTGATCTTTGTCGATCGTGGGCATCGCGAGCTGCCGATTCGGGCGGACTATGTGGGCAAAAACGTACCGACTAGCCGCAGCGAAAAAGTGCAAGTGCGTACCATGAAATTCGATAACTGCTATGAAGTGGCGCTGATTTCTGCATAAATCGGCGGAACCTTTTGACAAATTAATACTCTAACAATGGTAATTTTTAATTGAAGAATGGGCTAGATATGAAAGCATTGAATTTAAGAGCGTTTTTTCTGACTGTCATCGGTTTATTGGCGGTTTCTGCCGCACAGGCGGCGGAGCGGGGCGTGGCGACGGTGAACGGTACGCCAATTCTGGAAAGTCAGGTAAAACAGGCGTTGGGCAAACGCGCGAATACGGATGTTAACCGTCAGTCGGCACTCAATTCGATTATCGACGATATGCTGGTCAATCAGGCGATTAAAGAATCCGGCGTGAAAGTTAGTGAAGCGAAAGTGGATCAGATTATTGAGGGTATTGCCGCTCAAAACGGTCTGACGTTCGGTCAGCTGTTGGATGCGTTGGATTATCAGGGAATCAGTTATCAGCATTATCGCCGCCAGATCGCCAATCAGCTGCTGATGGCGGAAGTGCGTAATCAAGCCATCGGTAAAAGTGTTGATGTTACCCGTGAAGAAGTGCAGGCGCTGGGACAAAAAATGCTGAAACAGGCAAAAGAAACCGGCACCGAGAAGAAAGTGACCGGCACGGAATATCAGGTGCGCCATATTCTGTTGAAATTAAACCCGTTGTTAAACGATGCGCAGGCGAAAGCACAGCTTACTCAAATCCGTTCCGATATTATCGCCGGGAGAATCAGCTTTGCCGATGCGGCGTTAAAATATTCCAAAGATTATCTTTCCGGCGCGAATGGCGGCAGCTTAGGTTTCGCTTTCCCCGAGGCTTATGTCGGCGCTTTTGCCAAAACCGTGCAAACCACCAAACAGGGTACGATTTCCGCACCGTTCAAAACGGAGTTCGGTTGGCATATTCTGGAAGTCACCGATACCCGTCAGGGCGATCGCACACAGGATGCCTATATGCAGAAAGCTTATGAGCAAATCGTGAATCAGCAGCTACAGAGCGCATCGAAAGACTGGGTTAGCGCGTTGCGTAAGCATGCGGAAATCAAATATTTCAACTAATCGGTACGAATTTCTCAATCCCGGCGAAAATGCCGGGATTTTGTTTTATAATAGACCGCACTTTTATCATTGAACACGGCAATATGAATTCGAAAAAACATTTAGGACATACCGCCCGCAAGCGTTTCGGGCAAAATTTTCTGCATGACAGTCAAGTGATTGAGAATATCGTGATGGCGATTTACCCGCAGCAAGAGCAGTTTTTAGTGGAAATTGGTCCAGGGCTGGGCGCGCTCACTGAGCCGGTGGCGGAGCGGGTGGCGCGTTTAACCGTAATAGAACTGGATCGCGATTTAGCTGAACGTTTGCGCCATCATCCGTTTTTACACCAGAAACTGAATGTCATTGAAAGCGATGCGATGCAGTTTGATTTCCGCAAATTGTATGCAGATGAACACTTGGCGCAGCAAAATCGTAAACTGCGCGTGTTCGGTAATCTGCCGTACAATATTTCCACCCCGCTGATGTTTCATCTGTTTGATTATCATGACATTATTCAGGATATGCACTTTATGCTGCAAAAAGAAGTGGTGAAACGTCTGTGTGCCGCACCAAACAGCAAGGCGTACAGCCGCTTGACGGTGATGGCGCAATATTTTTGTCAGGTGCTGCCGGTGCTTGAGGTACCGCCGAGCGCCTTTAAACCGGCGCCGAAAGTGGATTCCGCGGTTGTTCGGTTGGTGCCGCACGCGCAATTGCCGCATCCGGTCAAAGCACTATCTTGGCTGAATCGCGTCTGTACGCAGGCATTTAATCAACGGCGCAAAACTTTGCGCAATGCGCTTTCCACTTTATTTTCTGAGCAAAATCTGACCGCACTTGACGTTGATCCGAATGCTCGGGCGGAAAATCTCAGTGTTGCCGATTATGCCCGTCTGGCAAATTGGTTGGCGGATAATCCGCCGGCTGAGACGGCAATTTCCGCCGCACTCAACGAGGCGCAGGGATAACTCAGGCGCGCAACAAGCGGCGACATCATTGTAACGACAGGAACGGATAAATCTGATGGCAACTTATTTAGTCGGTGATTTACAAGGCTGTTATGACGAATTACGGCAACTGCTGGATAACGTCAATTTTGATCCGCGGCAGGATCAATTATATCTGGTGGGCGATTTAGTGGCGCGCGGTGATAAATCGCTTGAATGTTTGCGCTTGGTGAAATCCTTGGGCGAATGTGCGCATACGGTGTTGGGTAATCACGATTTACACCTGATTTCCACCGCACTTGGGATAAAAAAGATCAAACCGCGCGATCGGGTGGACGCCATTTTCAGCGCGCCGGATTTTCATGAATTAATCGACTGGCTGCGCCGACAGCCACTGCTAGTGCATAACGAGCAGGCGGGATTTGTCATGGTACATGCCGGGATTGCGCCGGACTGGGATTTGGCGACGGCAAAAGCCTGTGCGGCAGAAGTGGAGCAGGTGCTGCGTGACGGTGATTATGCCACTATGATTGCACAGATGTACGAAAACTCGCCCGCCCGCTGGTCGCCGGCATTACAGGGCATGGAACGTTTACGTTACAGCATTAATGTGTTTACCCGTATGCGTTTCTGCTATCGCGATCACCGTTTGGATTTTGACTGCAAAGCGCCACCGCAGCAGGCGCCGGACGAGCTGACGCCGTGGTTTAAGCTGGATAATCCGTTATATGCGCAGCAAAATATCGTGTTCGGGCATTGGGCAAGTTTGCTGAACACGCCGACTCCGCCGCATATTTACGCGCTGGATACTGGCTGTGTGTGGGGCAACTGGATGACTATGCTGCGCTGGGAGGATAAGCGCTATTTCACTCAGCCGGCGCTGAAAGAATACGCTTAACGCGGGCGACAAACACCGCGTAAAGTGCGGTCGGAAATTCGCTTATTTTCGTTATTGTGATAGGAAGTTTTTATGCCAAATGAACCGCTGATTTGTTCCGCCAGCTGCGAACTGTTTAGGCTCCCGTTTTTTCAGTTTGCACAAATGAAAAAATTCTGCCCTGAAGATATTCCTCGCATCAAGGCTGATTACAAACGCCATTGGGATCATTGGAAACGCTGCATTTTACAGGTTGCGGGCGAACTTGGCACGCCATTTGCTAAGCCGCATATCGAAAGCTGGACGAACGGTTGGCAGGTGCGCGGGCATTTTTTCGCTTATTTTAAATATGAATTCAATTTGAATTCGGCGGCGATTTTATCGGTGATTTTAAACAGCCGCCGTCTTTCGGTCAGTTTGGACTGGCATTGTTACCGCGCTGATCGCTCGCAAATCAGCCTGGCACAATATAATCGCTGGCTGGAGAATCTGGATTTTCAGCGTTATGCGCAGTTTGATATTTGGCGTGGCGACGACAGCGAATATGCCGATTTCCGCCAGCTTGGAGCATGCTGCGCGGCGGATCTCAGCTTGCGCGATGACGGCGATTTCTGGTGTATCGGTAAAAATCTGGAAAAAGCGCAGTTGGACGATATCGACGTTGTTGCATTTATCGCCCGCACTATACGGGAACTCGCCCCGTTGTATGAAAAATGCCATCAATAAACCAATTCCCTTTTGCTACGTTTTCGCTTATGCTTAGCAGGCATTTCTTGATATCAATATTGGCATCAATAAATGCAAGGATGTATAACAAGTTTGTTTATTATCTATCAGGGAATACTTATGAAAAAACTGTTTCTGGCGACCGCACTTTCTTGTGCCGCCGTTTTCGCTTCAGCTGTTGAACTGCACAATCCGAATACCACCGAACACACTTACCGATTAATCCAATCCTTTAATATTGCCGTTCCGCAAGGTTCGACGGGCGAAACCAAATTATGGGTTCCGTTGCCGTTTAATCACGATTATCAGGATGTGAAATCCGTGCGTTACGAGGGGAATTACCGTCATGCTTACATCACGGAAAATAATGCCTACGGGGCGAAAACCTTGTATGCCGACTGGGATGAACAGGCGTCGAAACGAGAGCTGAAAATTGTGTTAGAAGTGCGTACCAAAGACCGCGAAGTGGGGTTGAGCGGGGCGCTGACCGATTATCAGGCGCCACAGAATATTCATTATTCGGTGGATGTGGCGCAATACCTAAAGCCGACGCCGCATATTAAAACCGACGGTATCGTTAAGGAATATGCCGATAAGATTGTCGGGGCGCAGACCGATCCGCTGAAAAAAGCCGAGCTGATTCATCAGTGGATTATTCGGAATATGGAACGCGATAACAGCGTGCTTGGCTGCGGTGACGGCGATGTGGAAAAAATACTGACCAGCGGCGTATTACGCGGTAAATGCACCGATATTAATTCCGTTTTTGTGGCGCTGGCGCGGGCCGCCGGCATTCCCGCCAGAGAAGTGTTCGGTATTCGGTTAGGCGCGGCGCCGAAAATGGCGAAATATTCCACAAACGCATTCGGTAGCGCCGATGAAAAAGGCGTTGCTAATGTCAGCGCAGCACAGCATTGTCGCGCCGAGTTTTATCTGGCGGGATTCGGCTGGGTGCCGGTAGATTCCGCTGATGTGGCAAAAATGCGCTTGGCGGAGAAAAAAGCGGTTGACGATGCCGATACGCAGGCGGTGGCGCAATATCTGTTCGGTAACTGGGAAATGAACTGGATCGGCTTTAATCACGGGCGCGATTTTGAACTCTATCCGGCAGGTGAAATGACGTTGCTGAATAATTTCGGTTATCCCTATGCCGAGGTTGGTGGCGATCCGTTGAATTCTTTTGACCCGCAAGCGTTCAGCTATGAATTTATCGCCGAAAAACAGCAATAATCGTTTTCTTATGGTGTGTCTGACGGCGGTGACGGCCGCCGTTACTTCGACCTTGTGCTGCATTGCGCCGCTGATTTATCTGGCGTTTGGCGTATCATCAGCATGGTTGATCGGGCTGAACCGTTTGGCGTTTCTGCGCGTGCCGATGCTGGTCATTTCATTACTGCTGTTTGGTTATGGATTCTGGTTATTGCTGTTTTCCAAGCGCATTGTTTGCAGCAAGTATCTGTCCCGGCGCAGTTTGATCCTGTTGTACTGGATCGTTTTCGTGCTGATTTTGTTTTTCTTATTTTATCCGACCTTTTTGCCTTGGATATTGGAGGAATGATGATGAAAAAATCAATGATTGCCATGCTTGCAATGTGCTTGTTTAGCGCTGCGGTCGCCGCGCAGGCTGAAAAGCAGCTGGTGTTGAGAATTCCGCAAATGACCTGCCAGCTGTGCGTGTATTTGGTGAATAAAGAATTGCGTGCGGTTGACGGCGTGCTTGCAACCAAGGCGAATTTTAAGGATCAATCGGTGAAGGTTACAGTCCGACCACAGCTGGAACCGCAACAGTTGATTCAGGCGGTGGATAAGCTGCAATATCACGCAGAACTGGTGGAATGATAAGGCAGCTCGCTAGGCAAATTCAGCGGATTGTATTCCTTTGGCGCCAGCGAGCGAGGGCATTTTTGGTATTCAGCGCATCCTGCATCACGCTTAAAATTGATTTGTCGCGATGAGGCTTTGGGAAAGCGCTGTTTTATGCCCGGCTTGAAACGGTTGCAAAAACCGCCGCACTTTTTATCCGGCAGGCGCTCTTTGGGAAATGCTAAGTCTTGCCGGCGCTGCTTTTATCGTGTCGAATGAATGGGAAATAAATTGTCGACCGTCCCTAAAGTTCTGTCAATTTTCCCTGTTTTAGGCTATCCTATACGCCATTTTCCAAGTCAATTTCCACCGCAAAAGTGCGGTCGTTTTTTTAAGAATTTTTAAAGGTACAACTATGCAAGAACAATACCGTCCCGATCTGATCGAACCGGAAATTCAGCAATATTGGCGTGACAATAAAACGTTTAAAGCGGTTAAAGATAACAATAAAGAAAAATATTATTGCCTTTCCATGTGGCCGTATCCTTCCGGTCGCCTGCATATGGGGCATGTGCGCAATTATACGATCGGTGATGTGGTTTCCCGTTATCAGCGCATGAACGGGAAAAACGTATTGCAACCGATGGGCTGGGATGCCTTCGGTCTTCCGGCAGAAGGCGCGGCGGTCAAACATAATACGGCGCCGGCAAAGTGGACTTATGAAAATATCGCGTATATGAAAAACCAGTTGCAAGCGCTGGGTTTCAGCTATGACTGGGATCGCGAATTAACCAGTTGCAAACCGGAATATTATAAATGGGAGCAGCAGTTTTTTGGTGAACTTTACCAAAAAGGGCTGGTGTATAAAAAGACTTCTGTGGTGAACTGGTGCCCGAATGATGAAACTGTGCTGGCGAACGAACAGGTACACGAAGGCTGCTGTTGGCGTTGCGATACGCCGGTGGAACAAAAAGAGATTCCGCAGTGGTTTTTGAAAATTACCGATTATGCGGATCAGCTGCTGGGCGGACTGGATAATCTGCCGGAATGGCCGGATATGGTGAAAACCATGCAACGCAACTGGATCGGTCGTTCCGAAGGGGTGGAAATTACGTTCAAGATTGAAAATTCTGATGACAGCGTGGCAGTCTACACCACCCGTCCGGATACGTTTTACGGGGTATCCTACATGGCGGTAGCGGCGGCGCATCCGCTAGCGGAAAAAGCAGCGCGGCATAATCCTGCGCTGGCGGCATTTATTCAGGAAGCCAAAAATACTAAAGTTGCCGAAGCCGAACTTGCCACCATGGAAAAGAAAGGTATGGCGACCGGAATTAATGCGATTCACCCGATTACCGGCGAAGCAGTACCGGTTTGGGTGGCTAATTTTGTCCTGATGCACTACGGCACGGGCGCAGTGATGGCGGTGCCGGCGCACGATCAGCGCGACTATGAATTCGCCACCAAATACGGGTTACCGATTAAACAGGTTATCGCCCCGGCGCACGGTGAAAGCATTGATTTAAGCAAAGCGGCTTTCACCGAACACGGCGTTGCGGTGAATTCGGCGGAATTCGACGGTTTGGATTTTGAGCAAGCGTTCAATGGCATTGCCGATAAACTGGAAGCGATGGGCGTGGGCAAACGTCAGGTCAATTACCGTCTGCGCGACTGGGGTGTTTCTCGTCAGCGTTACTGGGGCACACCGATTCCGATGCTGACGTTGGAAAACGGTGATGTAGTGCCTGCACCGTTGCCGGATTTACCGATTATCTTACCGGAAAACGTGGTGATGGATGGTGTGAAAAGCCCGATTAAGGCGGATCCGAACTGGGCGAAAACCACCTATAACGGTCAGCCGGCATTGAAAGAAACCGATACTTTCGACACCTTTATGGAATCTTCTTGGTATTATGCGCGCTATACTTGCCCGGATTATCAGCAAGGCATGCTGGACAGTGAAGAGGCTAATTACTGGCTGCCGGTGGATCAATATATCGGCGGCATTGAACATGCGACCATGCACCTGCTGTATTTCCGTTTCTTCCACAAATTATTGCGCGATGCCGGCTTGGTCAGCAGCGATGAACCGACCAAAAAACTGCTGTGTCAGGGGATGGTGCTGGCGGATGCGTTTTATTACACCAGCCCGACCAATGAACGGATTTGGGTGTCGCCGACCAAGGTGACCCTGGAACGTGATGAAAAAGGTCGTATCGTGAAAGCCGTTGACGATGAAGGTCACGAACTGGTACACAGTGGCATGACCAAAATGTCCAAATCGAAAAACAACGGTATTGATCCGCAGGAAATGGTGGAAAAATACGGTGCGGACACGGTGCGCCTGTTTATGATGTTCGCCTCGCCAGCAGAGATGACGCTGGAATGGCAGGAGTCCGGGGTTGAAGGTGCGAAGCGTTTTCTGACCCGTTTATGGAATTTAGCCGTTGAATACAGCAAAAATCCGGCAGAAACCGCGTTAAATCCGACCGCACTTTCCGGCGCTCAGAAAGCGTTGCGCCGCGATGTACATAAAACCATCGCTAAGGTCAGTGACGATATCGGTCGCCGCCAGACCTTTAATACCGCCATTGCGGCGATTATGGAATTGATGAATAAATTAACCAAAGCGCCGTTGCAGGATGCGCAGGATCGGGCGGTTATGGCAGAGGCGTTAAGTGCCGTGGTGCGCATGCTGTATCCGATTACCCCGCACATTTGCTTCCAGCTATGGAAAGAGCTCGGCAACCAGCAGACCATTGATTTTGCCCCTTGGGTCGTCGCCGATGAACAGGCCATGATTGACGATGAAAAACTGGTTGTGGTGCAGGTTAACGGCAAAGTGCGCGCCAGAATTACCGTGCCGGCGGATATGGCGGAAGAGGAAATTAAACGGCTTGCGTTGGCAGATGCGAATGTGGCGAAATTCCTTGACGGCTTAACGCTCAATAAAGTGATTTACGTACCGGGTAAATTGCTCAGCTTTGTGGCAAAATAATTTATCCTCGGGCGGCGCGTCCGCCCTTCGCTGTTAGCCCGGATTATTATTTCCAGTTTGCTCAAGATCAGGAATCAATTATGTTTAAATCATGCAAAATCATGTTAATGGCTGCCGCATTGACGGCATTAACCGCCTGTGGGTTTCATTTTCAGAACGGGGAACTGATTCCGCCGGAATTAAAAACGCTCCGTCTGGAAAGTAGCGATCAGTATGGTCCGATGACGATGGCGGTGCGTCACCAATTGCAAGCCAATAATGTCCGTTTGGTTGACGGAAAATCCGATGTGCCGATTCTGCGGATTAACAAAAGCACAACCAGCGACGAAGTGGCGTCAATTTTCAAACGCGGACGTGAAGCAGAAAAGATGCTGATTCTGGAAGTGCAGGCTGCCGTGCAGCTGCCGAATAAGGCGGCTTATCCGATTTCCGCTAAAGTCAATCGCACATTCTTTGACAATTCCCGTGCGGCGTTGGCTAAATCGGCGGAAAAAGAGGTTATTTGGAACGATATGCGCGAGCAGGCCGCCCGCCAGCTGATTACCAAAATGGTGGCGCTACAGTATCAAGTGAAAGGAAAAGAATGAACCGTATTTTTACGGAACAACTCGCCGGCACTTTAACCCATCAGCTGTCCTCAATCTATTATTTAGTCGGACAGGATCCTTTATTGCTTGCGGAAAGTCGCGATTTAATTACGCATGCGGCTTTCTCGCAGGGATTTGATGAAAAAGCCGAATTTACGATTGATAATACTACCGACTGGAATGCCTTATTTGAGCGTATGCAGTCGTTGGGGTTATTTTTTAATCGTCAGATCATCAGTTTAAATTTAGCCGAAAATCTGACCGCACTTTTACAAAAAAACTTGCTGGAACTCATCGGTTTATTGAATGCCGATGTGTTGTTGATTATACAACTCAGCAGACTGAGCAAGCCGATTGAAAAACAGGATTGGTTTGTACGCGCTAACCAATATGACGAGCAAAGTGTGCTGGTGAATTGCCAGACTCCGACCATTGAACAATTGCCGCGTTGGATTGCGCATCGGGCGAAAACGATGACCTTGGAGCTTGATAAGGATGCCGTGCAGCTGTTGTGTTACAGTTATGAAAATAATCTGCTGGCATTAAAGCAGACCTTGCAATTGCTGGCGTTGCTTTATCCTGACGGCAAACTCAGCTTTGCTCGGGTGAAGACTGTGGTGGAGCAGTCTTCGGTATTTACCCCGTTTCAATGGATTGATGCGCTGTTGGAGGGCAAACTTCAGCGGGCAAGGCATATTCTGGCGGGATTGCAGGGCGAGGCGGTGCAACCGATTATTCTGCTGCGTACCTTACAGCGTGAATTAATCACGCTATTAACCCTGACTCAACCGCAGCAGCATGATGCGGGCATTGATGCGCCGTTGCCGACAGCGCAGTTGCGCGAACGTTTTGATCGCTTAAAAGTCTGGCAGAACCGCCGTCCGTTGTTTGTGCAGGCGGTGCAGCGTTTGACTTACCGTAAATTGTATTTATTGGTGCAGCAACTGGCGGAGCTTGAACGTGCGGCAAAAGAGGAGTTTAGTGATGATCTGTGGGAGAAGCTGGCACATCTGTCGGCACAAATGTGCTGCTAGCATGACAGGTATCATTCAGCTTTCTGCCAGTAGGCGCTGAATCAGTTTGGCGTTCGCCGGCGGGAATTGACCCGCATCCAGTTCTGATTGAGCAATCCACATGCCGCTCTGACCTTCCCGTCCAAACGGTTCGCCGACCCATTGTTCTACCAGATAAAAGTGAAAGTGAATGAGCTTGGTCGGATATTCAAATAAAAATCGTTCAAACAGCACCGCACTTAGGGTGAGAATGCCGATTTCTTCTTCCAGTTCGCGTACTAACGCCTGTTCCGGACTTTCTCCTGCATCGACTTTGCCGCCGGGGAATTCCAGTGCTTGCGCAAAATCCTGACCTTCAAGACGCTGGGTCAGATAGAGTTGTCCGAATTCGTTGCGGATAATGCCGGCAGCAACGTGGATAAGTGGTTTTGTCATGTGTTTATTCCCTGTATTAAATGCGGTAAAACCGAAAAGTTTTACCGCATTTATCGGGTTGATTAATGTTTTGCCCGGCTGCCGTGGCAATGTTTGTACTTTTTGCCCGAACCGCAAGGACAAGGCTCATTGCGCCCGATTTTACGCCCTTGTTCCGGTGCAGCGTCGTCAGTTTCGTGCGGTTGCGCATTCGGTGCGTGATAGTTCATTGCCGCCTGCTCACGCTGTGCCGCTGCCTGACGTAAACGCTCCGCTTCGGCAATTTCTTCCTGTGTGCGGATCTGTACCCGGCTTAACGTCGTGATCACATTCAGTTTCAATGCATCCAGCATTTCGGTAAACATCTGGAAGGATTCTTTTTTGTATTCCTGTTTCGGATCTTTTTGCGCGTAACCGCGTAGATGAATACCACGACGTAAATGATCCATAGCGGCCAAATGTTCTTTCCACAGTTCATCAAGAGATTGCAGCATGACGCCTTTTTCAAAGTTGCGCATGGTTTCGGCTCCGACCAACTCTTCTTTGCGTTTATATTCCGCTGCGGCGGCTTCAACAATGCGTTCGCGCAGGGTTTCTTCATGTAGCGCGTTATTTTCTTCCAGCCATTGACCGACCGGTAAATCCAAGGCGAAGTCTTGTTTCAGGCGCTGTTCCAGTGCTGGAATATCCCACATTTCTTCCAGCGATTGCGGCGGAATATATTGATCAATAACACTGTTAAAGACGTCTTTGCGGATCACATCGATGGTGTCGGAAATATCGTCGTTATCCAGCAACACATTACGCTGTTCATAAATGGCGTGACGCTGATCGTTTGCGACATCGTCAAATTCGAGCAGGTTTTTACGTCCGTCAAAGTTGTGCGTTTCTACTTTTGCTTGCGCCGAGGCAATTACTTTAGCCAGCAGTTTGGACTCCATGCCTTCGCCCGGCGTACTGAACGCTTTGCGCATCATGTTCAGTTTGCCTTCGTTTAGGTAAATGCGCATTAAGGCGTCGTCTAAAGAAAGATAGAAACGAGATGAACCCGGATCGCCCTGACGACCGGAACGACCGCGCAGCTGGTTGTCGATACGGCGCGATTCATGTCGTTCCGTACCGATAATATGCAGCCCGCCCGCCTGTTTGACAATATCATGACGTTCCTGCCAAGCCTGTTTAATGGCGTCGATTTGTTCCGCCGTCGGGTTGTCTAGTTTTGCCACTTCCGCTTTCCAGTTGCCGCCGAGCATGATATCCGTTCCGCGTCCCGCCATGTTGGTGGCGATGGTAACCACGCCCGGATAACCTGCATTGGCGACAATTTCCGCTTCCTGCGCATGGAATTTCGCGTTCAGCACATTGTGTTTGATACCAGCTTTATCCAATGCGGCGGACAGTAACTCCGATTTTTCAATGGAGATTGTTCCGACCAGCACCGGTTGGTTGCGGCTGATACAGTCTTTAATGTCTTCAATAATCGCATCAAATTTATATTGTTCGGTTTCGTACATCACATCGGTACGATCATCGCGGATCATCGGACGATTAGTCGGAATGACGATGGTTTCCAGTCCGTAAATTTGCTGGAATTCAAAGGCTTCCGTATCCGCCGTACCGGTCATACCGGCTAATTTTTCATACAGACGGAAATAGTTTTGGTAAGTAATGGAGGCAACGGTCTGGTTTTCGTTTTGAATCGCCACTCCTTCTTTTGCCTCAATTGCCTGATGCAAACCGTCCGACCAACGACGTCCCGCCATGGTACGACCGGTATGTTCGTCGACGATGACGATTTCACCGTCTTTTACGATATAATCCACATCGCGTTCAAACAGCGTGTGGGCACGCAATGCAGCATACACATGGTGCAGCAATGTAATTTTCGACGGCGAGTATAAGGATTCGGTTTCGCTCATCAACCCTTGTTTAATCAGCCATTGCTCAATTTTTTCCTGACCGCGTTCCGTCAGATAAGCCTGCTTGCTTTTCAGATCCAGCGTATAATCGCCGTCGCCCTGATATTCCTCACTGTCTTCTTTATCCTGTTTGATTAGCAGCGGAATCAGCTTGTTGATGGCAATATATAATTCCGAACTATCTTCAGCCGGACCGGAAATAATCAGCGGGGTGCGCGCTTCATCAATCAAGATCGAGTCCACTTCATCCACGAGAGCGTAATGCAGTTGTTTTTGAAAACGATCCTGCGCCGAGTGAGCCAAATTATCGCGCAGATAATCAAAACCCAATTCACTGTTGGTTGCATAGGTAATGTCGGCGGCGTAAGCAGCACGTTTTTCTTCCGGTGCCAGCCCCGGTATGTTGACGCCCACAGTCATACCTAAAAATTCAAATAATGGGCGGTTGGTTTCGGCATCGCGACGGGCAAGGTAATCATTCACCGTGACCACATGTACGCCTTTGCCGCTGAGGGCGTTAAGGTAACAAGGCAAGGTTGCTGTCAGCGTTTTACCTTCACCGGTGCGCATTTCCGCAATACAACG
This sequence comes from Necropsobacter massiliensis, assembly GCF_000827595.2. GTDB lineage: Bacteria > Pseudomonadota > Gammaproteobacteria > Enterobacterales > Pasteurellaceae > Necropsobacter > Necropsobacter massiliensis. The sequence goes on from NZ_LN776189.1 coordinate 287,287, forward strand.
GTTATTCAACACCATCCCGCCGATCAGCTGCACGTCGAACGGACGCATACCCAATACGCGTTTACTGGCTTCACGTACGGTCGCAAAGGCTTCTGGAATCAGATCTTCGAGTTTGTCGCCGTCGCTTAACCGCTTGCGAAATTCCGCTGTTTTCGCCCGCAGTTGTTCATCGCTTAGGGCTTCAAATTCCGGTTCCAGTTTATTGATTTTGGCAACCTGTTTATTTAAGCGGCGTAAAATACGCTCGTTACGGCTGCCGAAGATTTTAGTTGCAATAGTTCTTAACATGATTTTTCTTTTCTAAATAAAATTAATCGGTGCAGTTTAACCCTTGGCTAAACTGCGAATTCGGATAAAGGAATAAATAAACTAGATCGCTGCCGGTCCAGCACGGATTGGCGCATGGGCGTAAAAGGGACGATGACAAAAGTGCGGTCGATTTTCACCGATTATTTGCCGTTCATTCAGGCTATATTGTGGGCGCTGTAACGGCTGACGATGCACTTGTCTGACCAGTGAAACAGCCTGCTGAATTTGCTGTTGTGCCTGACGTTGTTGGTTTGCATAATTCTCCGCATTCAGACCTGATGTTTCCAGTCCCTGTGCGACAGGCAAGGCAAAAATCGCGATCATACTTAATAGTAATCGCGACCAGAAATGCTGCTTGCCTTTTGCTGACGTCATCGGATATTCGTGTTGCCCATTAAAAAAACTGCACCATTGTAGCCGAAATTCGCTACAATGTCTCATCATCGTTGCAAATATTGGGACAAAAACGGGTAAAACAAGTCAATGAAATCCACGCGATACCATAAACCGGTTAATGTGCAGGATGTGCTGGAACATTCCGAATTGGCGCGCATTATGCAGCAGGGCTTGCTGGTGCATAATCTGAACGAACAGATCCAACGGCTATTTCCTGAGCAATTTAAGGGGCTTTATCGGGCAGCGCATTTGGCGCAGGACAAATTGTTTATTGATACGGCGAACGGCATGGTGCGACAAGGGTTGTTGTTCAGACAACAAGAATTATTGGCATTGGTTCAGCGGGATTATCCGCAGGTGCGGCACTTGATCTTTAAAATCAACCCTGAACTGGCACGACATACTGCACGGTGATTGACTTTTTGGATAAGGACAGGCAATGCAGGATATTTATCATTCAATATCTCATTTCGGAAGGATTCTGGGCTCGCTGTTTTATTACGCGCCGCAAGACGAACAAAATCAATGGCTGATCACATTTTTTCAGCAGGAAAACTGGCAGACTGATGTCGGTTTTCTCGCACCGCAACGCATCGCACGTATTCAGAGCGCATTTATTCGCAGTACAGCCGATGTAAAACAACTGACCGCACAATATCAGCAGTTGTTTGTCGGGGCGAACAAGCTGCCCGCACCGCCATGGGGATCGGCGTATCTGGATAAGGAGGCGACGAGCGTCGCTTCTTCATTATTGGACATGCGGGATTTCTTACAGAAAAACCGCATTGAACTGTCATTGCCTTGCAATCAACCGGAAGACCATTTCGGTTTAATGTTAATGCTGCTGGCTTTTCTGGCGGAAAATCAACCGCACTTATTGGCAGAATATCTGACGCAACATTTGCTGCCGTGGAGTCATCGTTTTTTGACATTGCTTGCTGAACAGCAGACTTCGGATTTTTATGCCGGGCTGGCGCTGCTGGCGGACGCCTTACTCGATTATTGGCGACAAGCCATGGGACTACAGGTAAAAGCCATGCCACTGTATCGTTAGATTCACGTTATCGTTGCGCAAAAAATGTTTTTACCGACTTTTAGCGCAATTTGCTGTATTTGTAATGTTGCAGTACCAAATCCAGATAATCCATAACGCCCCTTTAGGTTTTAAACAGTGCAATCAGTTCATTGACTTTCACGCGTTGCAGTGACGATTGGCTGATTGAACGTTGTACTTTCAGCCGTTTTAATTTTGCTCCCTGATAGATTTCACGGGTAAAGCGGGTATCATGATTGGATATAATCACCGGAATTTTTCGTTCGCTTGCCGTTTGTTTTGCCAGTGCAGCGAGGGTTTGCTGATGCAGCAACGAAAATTCGTTGCCAGCATAACCGGTGAAGTTGCTGTTTTGCGTCAGCGGCGCGTAGGGCGGGTCGCAATAAATTACTGAATGTTCGTCGGCGAATTTAAAGGCTTCCTGAAAATCTGCACAAATAAACACCGCACTTTGTGCTTTCTGAGCAAAATAACGTAGTTCCGCTTCTGGAAAATAATGTTTTTTATAGCTGCCGAAAGGCACATTGAACTCGTTTTTTGAGTTATAGCGACAAAGTCCGTTAAAGCCGAAACGGTTCAGATACAGAAATAAGACCGAACGTTCAAAACTGTTTTGTGAACGGTTAAACTGCTCCCGTCGCTGATAATAGTACGCCGCGCTGTTGGCATCGGGATGAGCGAACAGCACGCGGCAGGCGTCAATATAATGCTCGACATCCTGTTTTACGATATTAAACAGATTGATTAAATCGGGATTTATATCTGCCAGCACATAGCGTTCAAACTGACTGTTTAGAAAAACCGAACCGGCACCGACAAAAGGTTCAATTAGACACTGCTTTTTTTTAGGCAACAGCTTGTTGATTTCTTCGGTTAAACGAAATTTGCCGCCCGCCCATTTCAGAAAAGGGCGGTGCTTTAGACGGGATTTTACTGGGGAACGGGGCGGCTGCATTCGGTCAGTCGTTTTGCGAACAGCGACGGATTGCCGCGATAACCGATGCTTGATCGATATCGGTCGTAACGTAAGCCCGACCTAATGATTTTAGCAATACCAGACGTAATTTGCCTGCCAACACTTTTTTATCGCGCATCATATGCGGCAAATAATCCTCCGGTTGCATCGTATCCGGTGAGACGGTCGGTAGATTGGCACGGGCCAGCAGTTTTTCCAGCCGTGCCGCTTCGTCGAAAGTCAGATCTCCGCGCATTTCCGATAATGTCGCAGCCATCATACAGCCGATCGCCACCGCTTCGCCGTGTAGCAGGTTGCCGTAGCCGAGATGCGTTTCAATCGCATGCCCGAAAGTATGCCCCAAATTCAGTAAAGCGCGCTCGCCTTGTTCCGTTTCATCACGGGCAACTACATCGGCTTTCAGCTGACAGCAACGGGCGATACATTGTTGCAGCGCCGTCTGATCCAACGCGACTAGGGCGTTCATGTGCTGTTCCAGCCATTTGAAAAAGCCGTAATCCAAAATTGCGCCGTATTTTATGACTTCCGCCAGACCGGCGCTCACTTCACGTTTGGGCAGTGAGTTCAACGTCAGGGTGTCGATAATCACGGCGCAAGGCTGATAAAAGGCGCCAATCATATTTTTACCCAGCGCATGATTAACGGCGGTTTTGCCGCCGACGGAAGAATCCACCTGGGCCAGCAAGGTGGTCGGAATTTGAATAAAGCGCACGCCGCGCTGGTAGCTTGCCGCCGCATAACCTGCTACGTCACCGATCACCCCGCCGCCTAATGCGATAATGGTGGTATCTCTGCCGTGGTTGGATTTCAACAAGGCGGTGAAAATCAGATTCAGGGAGTCAAGCGTTTTGTATTTTTCTCCGTCCGGCAGTTGTACTTGTTCTACGATACAACCGATGTTTTCCAGTGTTGCCGTCACAGCTGCCAGATAATATTGTGCGACGGTCGGATTCGTGACGATCATGACCTTATCCCCGCGCCGGAGCGGATATGCCGCCGGATCCGATAATAATCCTGCACCGATACGAATAGGATAACCGCGTTCTTTTAATTCCACGTTAACGCACAACATACTGATTTCCTTTTGGTAACAATTAGCCGTTGAAATTCTCAATTAAATCGACGATCTGACCCGCCATCACTTTGGCGCTTTGTTCGTCCGTCGGTAGTGTAATGTCCGCGACTTCGCGATACAGCGGATTACGGATCTGCGCCAGTTCTTCCAGCACCTGCCGCGGATCCTCCACATTTTGCAACAGCGGGCGTTTTTTATCGCGCTGCGTGCGTTGGAATTGCTTATCTACCGTGGTTTCCAGATAAATCACGATACCGCGTGCGGATAAATGATTACGATTGTCTTTAGATAGTACTGCGCCGCCGCCGGTGGAAAGCACGATTCCCTGTTTCTGGGTGAGTTCGTTGATAATGCGCTCTTCGCGTTTTCTAAATCCGGCTTCGCCTTCCACATCGAAAATCCAGCTAATGTCGGCGCCGGCACGCTGCTCAATTTCCGTATCCGTATCAATAAAGTCCATGCCGAGGAGCTGTGCCAACTGACGACCGATGGTGCTTTTACCGGCACCCATTGGTCCGACCAAGAAAATATTACGTTTTTCTGCCATTTCTTGTTTATTCTTCTTTAAATTAATTAAAACAAATTGATCTTTTCACCAAATAAAAAACGCAACCACAAAGTATAAAAATGTGGCTGTCAAAAGATCACCCAAAAAATAAGTGAGATTATCGCAATAAATGCTTACCTTTTTCAACCTTCCGGACGGATTTATTTCCTATCGCGGGAAATTTTTAAAGTGCGGTCTGTTTTGAGTGTGTTTTTTTCTACGCTGAAATTCTCCGGGCGCTGTCCGGGCTGTAGAATATGCGGTGTGACAAAAATGACTAACTCCCGCTTTTGATGTCGCTCGCTTTCCTTGCTGAATAAGCGTTTTACCAGCGGAATGTCGCCCAGCAGTGGCACTTTGTCGGTGCCTTTGGTTATCGTATCGTGAAAAACACCGCCCAATACGATGGTCTCGCCGTTGCGGGCAAATACTTGCGTATTAATTTCCTGTTTATCAATGGAGACGACTTCACTGTGTCCGTATGCGATCCGATTGCCTGGTGAATTCTGGCTGACAACCAGATCCAGCAATATGGTATCGTCCCGTGAAATGTGCGGCGTAACCGCCAGCCCCAACACCGCTTCACGGAATTCCACCGATTGAATATCGTTTTTAGTGTTGCTGACAAGATAAGGGATTTCCGTTCCTTGTTTGATACTGGCGCTTTTTTTATTGGTCGTCAGCAGGCGTGGACTGGCGATGATTTCGACATTGTTTTCTCGTTCCAGCGCGGTTAATTCCAGATCCAGTAATCGACCGTTGATTTTGGCGATTTGCAGCGCAACGGAGCCTGCCGGAGTCGTTGCCGTGCCGAAATTCACGTTGAGTTGATCGGTGATATTGTCAAATCCGTTGGCATTCAGGCTGCCACTGATTTTATGGCTGGTTTCCGTAGCGTTCAAAATACCCCAGCGCACGCCTAATTCTTTCAGGCTTTCGTCGCTGATCGTGACAATGCGCGCTTCAATGGCGATTTGTTCAATCGGTTTGTCCATGTCGGCAATCAGGCGTTTAAGTTGCTGGACGATTTGTTTTTCATCGCGCAGCAGTAATAGATTGGCGCGTTCGTCAAACGCGATACTACCGTTCGCTGATAATAACGAACCGCTGCCGCCGGTTAACGATTTCATCACGTCGGCCGCTTTCGCATAATGCAGCTTGACGGATGTGGTGGTCAGCGCTGGCGTTTCGGCAACGGGAAGCAGTGCAGATATCTCCGACAGCGGCGTGGCGGCAAGCTGTGCGGGCGTTTCGCTGGCAACTTTGCCGAGATAATAAATGTTATTTTCCCGCCATAACTCAAGCTG
>NZ_LN776190.1 GCF_000827595.2 Necropsobacter massiliensis
GATGATTTGCATCGGCGGGCGAATGGTATTGGCGGTGGTGTGTACCGCGCCGGAGACCAGACCGTCCACTTCACCGGCTTCCAGCATCATTGTGCCGAGCACCACGGTATCTTCCAATTGCTCACGCGCGGACTGTTCGGTCATGCCTTTGTTTTTACGCAGTTCGACCAAACGTGCCACATAATTTTCACGCACGCTTGCTGGATCAATCACGGTAATACCGGCGCCTAATTTAACGCCTTGAGCGTCGGCAACCCGTTTGACATCGGTCGGATTGGCTAATAGTACGCATTCGGCAATACCGCGTTCGGCACACAGGGAGGCGGCTTTAATTGTGCGCGGTTCGTCACCTTCTGGCAGCACGATGCGTTTTTTCGCTGCGCGTGCCAGTTCGGTCAACTGTAAGCGGAACGCCGGCGGAGACAGGCGATGCACACGGGAAGATTCCGCTACGATATAATTGATGAACTCGGCATCAAATTGGGTTGCCGTATATTTTTTGATGTTTTCAATTCGATCTTTATCGTCAACCGGGACTTCAAGGTTAAAACTTTGTAAGGTTAATGCGGTTTGCCAAGTGTTGCCCTCAATACGGAAAATCGGTAGACCGGATTTTTCAAAAGACGGCAGACATAGTTTTTTAATTTGGCTGTCAATTTTATATCCGCCAGTTAACAATATTCCACCCAGCGCAATGCCGTTGCTGGCCGCTAATGCCGCTGCAACCAAAACGTCGGGACGATCCGCTGAAGTCACCAACAGGCTGCCGGTACGGAAATGTTCGACCATGTTAGTTAGGGTTCTGGCGCAGAATGTAATGCTGCGGATTCGGCGGGTTTTAATTTCGCCTTCGTTAATAATTGCCGCACTTAAATGATTAACCAGATCAATTACTCGAGTCGCGATGAGTTCAGCGTTCCAAGGAATACACGCCAATACTTTGATCGGGCTGTTTTCAAAGAGTTTATATACTTCGGAGGCGTTGTTGTGGCTATGTTGATAAGCGTCGAAAATTTCATTTAAATCCGGACGGGTACGGCCGGTGTCATCGATCGGAGCGTTAAATTTGTTGATCACAACACCCAGCAGATTCGGATTGTGGCGTCCGCCGAATTGGGAGGCTGCCGCTTCCACGCGTTCTTTCAGTTCCGCCGGTGTTTCCGTTGCGGGGGCGGCGACCAGAATGATTTCCGCATCAAGTGCCTGTGCAATTTCGTAGTTGATGCTGCTGGCGTAAGCATGTTTACGGGTTGGAATTAGCCCTTCTACGATAATGATTTCGTTATCTTTGCTTAGACGTTGATGATTTTCAACGATTTTTTCCAATAACACGTCGGATTGATTTTGACCGATTAGGCTTTCCGCCACACTTAACATGAACGGTTCGGCGGTTTCTAGCGTCGTGCTGGTACGAACGATTGACGTCGTGCGGTCGATTTTATCTTCATCGGTATTCGGTTGGGAAATCGGTTTCATAAAACCGATTTTAGCGCCTTTTTCTTCCAGAGCACGGATTAAACCAAGACTGACGCTGGTTAGACCGACGCCGGCGCTGATTGGAATAAGAATAATGGTACGTGACATAATAAACCCTAATAATCTGTTTTATTAAAAAGAAACTGCCGAGAATGTCGGCAGTCTGTCGGTAATGTTAGATACAAAGACGGGCTGTATCCTGTGCGATGACTAATTCTTCATTAGTCGGAATAACCATCGCGATCGGCGTATTGTCTGCGGTGATCACGCCTTCATTGCCGAAACGTGCGGCAAGATTTTTTTCCGTATCCAGCTGATAACCGAACAATTTCAAGTGCTGTAAGGTGATTTCGCGAACATGGGCAGAGTTTTCACCAATCCCGCCGGTGAACACAATAGCATCCAAGCGTTCGCCGATAACCGCCATATAAGAGCCAATATATTTAGCCAGACGATAGCAGAACACATCCAGTGCGCGTTTAGCCGGTACTTCTTTTTCGTAATTATCTTCCGCATAACGGCAGTCGCTGGTGACTTCGGTTAAACCAAGTAAACCGGATTTTTTGGTCAACAGAATGTTAATGTCTTCAACCGACATGCCCAGATTGTTGTGCAGATAGAAAATGATTGCCGGATCCAAATCGCCGGAACGGGTACCCATCACCAATCCTTCCAACGGTGTCAGCCCCATGGAAGTATCAATACATTGACCGTGACGGACTGCCGCAACCGACGCGCCGTTACCTAAATGGCAGGTAATCACATTGATTTTATCTTCCGCGACGTTCAAGCGCTGAGCGGCTTGACGGCTGACATAGAAATGGCTGGTACCGTGCGCGCCGTAGCGACGGATTGCATGTTCTTTGTAAAGGGAATACGGTAGCGCGTAAAGATAAGCTTCTTCCGGCATGGTGGTGTGGAACGCAGTATCGAATACCACCACATTTTTTTCTTTTAAGTGCGGGAACATTTTAAAGGCTTCTTTGATCCCGATTAAGTGTGCTGGATTGTGCAACGGTGCGAACTGAATGGCATCTTCGATACCTTTAATTACCTCATCGGTAATAATTACTGAAGAAGTGAATTTTTCCCCGCCGTGTACGATGCGGTGACCGATCGCCACAACCTCATCTTTTAAGGACGGATCCAATGAGAAGATATTATTCACGATAAATGCAAGGGCTTCGCTGTGTGCCGCACCTGCGCCTAAATCCGCATTGCCTTTTTCACCATGTAATTTCCATTTGATTCGTGCTTCCGGCAAATTGAATGCTTCCGCCAAACCGGACAGTTTTTCTTCACCGGATACTGGATCTAAAATGGAAAATTTCAATGAGGAGCTGCCGCAGTTAAGCACTAGGACTAATTTTTGTGACATAAATAACCTATTTTTTGATTTGAGTTAAAAGAAATTGACCCGAATATTGAGCCAGACACATAAAAGTCGTGATTGCGCAATAGGATACACCTTTCGGCGGGTAAAATAAATTCTGAACGTTAAAAAATGCGATTTTTCTCGGAAAATGATTAAAATTTAACGCGTCGGAATAAAAATCGGCATGGGATTTTATGGTAGAATAAGTGCCAATCGAATTGGGTATTTCAAATCACGATAATATAAAAAACTATGGGTATTTATTCTGTTTTTAAACAGGGACAGCGCTATTTACGCAGCTGGCCATCGGAAACTAAACTCGGCATGATTTTTCCGGAAAACCGGATTATTAAAAGCACGCTGTTTGGGCAGAAATTCATGCCGTTTGTCGCCGTGTTCGCCGTTGTTTGGCAACAAATTTATGCCAAGGGCGAGATGGCGGCACTGGCGATTGCGATCTTAACCGCCTTGTTTGCGCTCAGTGTGCCGTTACAGGGATTATACTGGCTGGGAAAACGAGCGCAAACCCCGCTGCCAGCACAAAGTGCGGTGTGGTTTGATAAAATTTGCGCTCATTTGCAAAAAGCTAACGAAATCGTTGAAGCGAAAGCACAGCCCACTTATCAGGATCTGGCAAATGTGCTGAACAAAGCACAGCAAAAATTGCCCTCGGATTTTTGGCAGGAAATTTAATCTGTGTTTTTCCGCGCCATGATTTAGTGATATAGTGGCGCCTTTGATTGAACCGCAGGAATTTATTGAAAACCGCAATTAAACTGCGCAAACGATTTCGTTTTTTGCTAGAATAGTGCGGTCGAAAATTGTCCTGTTTATTAGAGATTATTAATGAACAATTATATTGACCTGATTATTATCGGAATTATTATTTTTTCCGTTATTGTAAGTTTACTGCGCGGTTTTGTGCGTGAAGTAATGTCACTGGCCAGTTGGGTAGTGGCTTTTTTAGTGGCGAATCATTTTTATCCTTATCTTGCTAATTATCTGACTCAGATTGAATCCGTCTATCTGCGCAATGGCACGGCTATCGGTATTTTATTTATCGTAACGCTGATCGTCGGGGCGATTGTCAATTACATTATCAGTCAGTTAGTGGATAAAACCGGATTAAGCGGAACCGATCGTGTATTAGGCGCCTGTTTCGGATTTCTGCGCGGCGTGCTGATTGTCGCTGCGTTATTATTTTTTGTGGATACCTTTACCAATTTCAGCCAGACCGAAGTGTGGAAATCATCAAAATTAATACCGCACTTCGGCTTTATCGTCGAGTGGTTTTTTCAGCAGCTACAGGCGAACTCCAGTTTATTAAACTCAACCTTAACTAAATAGAGGATCAACACCAGTATGTGTGGTATTGTCGGTATTGTCAGTCAAAGTCCAGTGAATCAATCCATTTATGATGCGTTAACCTTATTGCAACATCGCGGGCAGGATGCAGCGGGCATCATCACCGTGGATGATGAAAACCGTTTCCGCTTGCGTAAAGCTAACGGCTTGGTCAGCGATGTCTTTCAGCAGGTTCACATGTTGCGCTTACAGGGAAATGCCGGCATTGGGCATGTGCGTTATCCGACAGCGGGCAGTTCCAGCGTATCCGAAGCACAGCCGTTTTATGTCAATTCGCCGTATGGTTTGACACTGGTGCACAACGGTAATCTGACTAATTCTGAGCAGTTGAAAGCAACCCTGTTTAACCGCGCGCGTCGTCATGTTAACACCAATTCGGATTCAGAAGTATTGCTGAATATTCTGGCGTATCATTTAGATCAGATTGATACGCGTCATCTTTCGGCGCAGGATATTTTCCGGGCAATTAAGGAAACTCATCAGGATATTCGCGGCGCTTATGCTTGTGTAGCGATGATTATCGGGCACGGTATGGTGGCGTTTCGCGATCCGCACGGCATTCGTCCGCTGGTATTGGGCAAGCGGGAAGAACAGGGCAAAACCGAATATATGTTTGCCTCGGAAAGTATTGCGCTGGATGTGGTCGGATTTGAATTTGTGCGTGATATTCTGCCGGGTGAAGCGGTGTATGTCACCTTCGACGGCGAATATTACGCTGAGCAATGCGCCGATAATCCGCAGTTAAGTCCTTGTATTTTCGAATATGTCTATTTTGCTCGTCCGGATTCTTATATTGACGGCGTTTCCGTGTATGCCGCTCGCGTACATATGGGCGAGCGCTTGGGCGAAAAAATTGCGCGCGAGTGGCGCGATTTGGATATTGATGTAGTGATCCCGGTGCCGGAAACTTCCAACGATATCGCTTTACGCATTGCTCATGTGCTGGGTAAACCTTATCGTCAGGGATTTGTTAAAAACCGTTATGTGGGACGCACATTTATTATGCCAGGGCAAACTCAGCGGGTCAGCGCGGTGCGGCGTAAACTGAACACCATTTCATCGGAATTTAAAGGCAAAAATGTACTGTTGGTGGACGATTCCATTGTGCGCGGCACCACTTCCGAACAGATTGTGGATATGGCGAGAGCCGCCGGCGCCAATAAAATTTATTTTGCCTCCGCAGCGCCGGAAATCCGTTATCCGAATGTGTACGGCATTGATATGCCGACTAAGCACGAATTAATTGCTTATGGGCGCAATGTGGATGAAATCGCGCAGTTAATCGGCGTGGATAAACTGATTTTTCAGGATCTGGATGCGTTAACCGGCTCCGTTCAACAGGAGAATCCAGCGATTAAGGCGTTTGATTGTTCGGTATTCACCGGTGAATATGTGACGGGGGATATTACGCCGGAGTATTTAGATACGATCGCGGGGCTGCGTAATGATAATGCAAAGAAAAAACGCGAAAAAGACGCCACTAATCTTGAAATACATAATGAAAAATAAACAGTCGCTGATTATCGGTATCACCGGGGCATCCGGTGCGATTTACGCCGTTCGTTTGCTTGAAGTGCTGAAAAGCCTGCCAGATATCGAAACGCATCTGATTATCAGCAACGCCGCCAAACGAACCATCGCCGCTGAAACCGATTATTCCGTTGCACAAGTGCGGTCGCTGGCGGATGTGAATTATGATGTGCGCGATATCGGGGCGGCGGTTTCGTCGGGGTCTTACCGCACCTTAGGCATGTTGATTGTGCCTTGTTCGATAAAAACACTGTCTGCGATTGCGCAAAGTTATAGCGATGATTTGATTAGTCGGGCGGCGGATGTCTGCTTGAAAGAACGTAAGCCGCTATTGTTGTGTGTGCGGGAAACGCCACTGCATTTGGGGCATTTGCGCCTGATGACGCAGGCGGCGGAGATCGGCGCACAGATTGCCCCTTTAATGCCAGCGTTTTATCATCGTCCTGCAACAGTGGATGATATTGTCAATCAAAGCGTGAATCGTTTATGCGATCAGTTCGGCATTCAGCTGGAAAAAGATCTGTTTCAGCGCTGGGGTGCGCAATAAACGATCGGTGAAAATAGCAATAAACGATCGGTGAAAATAGCAATAAACGATCGGTGAAAATAAAAGACAAAGGGAACTTCGGTTCCCTTTGTCGTCGATAAACGTGTTTAGCGCGGACCGCCGCCGTTTCCATGTCCGCCGGCGCCTCCTCCTTGCTGCATCATTGGTCCGCCACCGCCGCCGTGTGGACCGGGCCAAGGAAGAAGACAGCCAGTGAGAAATGTACTCAGCAGGGCAACTGCCACCAGTTTTTTAATCATACATACTCCTTACATTCACGTATTGATTACGGTAGGCAGTAAAACATACAAATCTTAAGAAAATCTTAAGTTGTGTGATGCAATGTTTAAACCGGCAATTTCATTTCCCGTATGGACATTGTTAGTCCGTCGATCATCAATAACCGACCGCACAAATTCTTGCCGATATTTAACCGCACTTTTATTGCTTCCAGCGCCTGAATGGAACCGATAATGCCGACAATCGGCGATAATACGCCCGCTTCTACGCAGCTGATTTCGTTGTCACCGAACAACCGGCTGAGACTGTGATAAGTCGGGGTTTGCGGTGCATAGGTAAATACGCAAACCTGTCCTTCCATACGAATCGCCGCACCAGAAATCAGCGGTGTCGTGTGTTGCTGGCAGCAGCGATCCAACTGGTTACGCGTAGTCACATTATCGGTACAATCCAGCACCGCATCGGCACGCTGGATTAGCTCGCTTAAGGCGTCGTCGTCCAAAATACGGCTAACGGTATGAATATGCACATGTGGGTTGAGCTGCTGCAAGGCGATTTTGGCGGACTCTACTTTTAACATGTCCAGACGGCTGTCATTATGTAAAATCTGCCGCTGTAGATTGGACAGCGCAACCTTATCGAAATCTAGTAAAATCAATGTCCCGACGCCCGCTGCCGCCAGATATTGCGCCGCCGCGCAACCCAGCCCGCCGAGACCGACAATCAGCATGGTGCTGTCTTTTAACTTTTCCTGACCGTCAAAATCCACTTCTTTCAGCACGATCTGACGGTTGTAACGGAATTCTTCCGCCGCAGTGAGTTCAGCCATAACTTAACCTAATAAATCGTTGAAGGGTTCGATCATGACCGTTTCGCCGGCCGTCACATTGCCGCGTTCGGCTTCCAACACGATAAAACAGTTGCTTTTAACAAAAGCGCTGAATATATGCGAGCCTTGAAAACCGACTGGTTCGACTTCAAGTTGTCCTTGCGCATTCAGCCGATAAGCGCCGCGTTGAAAATCTAGTCTGCCGGGCGCTTTTTTCAGGTTAACAGCGGCGATTGCCGGAAAACGGTGCGGTAGCTGCCAGTGGCGATAACCGCTTAGTTTGGCGATAGCAGGTTGCACCAATTGATAAAAGGTCACCAGCGCGGAGACTGGGTTGCCCGGTAAACCGCAGAACCACGCGTTTTCCAGTTTGCCGAAAGCAAACGGCTTGCCCGGTTTGATGGCGATTTTCCAGAAATTGACCTGCCCGAGTTTTTCCAGCACGGTTTTGGTAAAATCCGCTTCGCCGACGGACACGCCACCACTAGTAATGACTAGATCCGCCTGCTTCTGAGCGGCGATAAAAGCCCGTTCGAACTGTTGTTGATCGTCGGGTAAAATACCGAAGTCCAGCACCTCGCAGTTCAGCTTTTCCAGCATCAGTTTTACCGTGAAACGGTTGGTATCATAAATTTTCCCGTTTTCTAACGGTTGCCCCACCGGCACCAGTTCATCGCCGGTGGAAAGTACCGCCACTTTTAAACGTGGCAACACCGCAACATCGGAAATGCCCAGTGACGCCAGCAGCGGCAGGGAAAGTGCGGTCAGTTTTTCACCTGTTTTTAAGACGATTTCTCCTTTTTTGATGTCTTCGCCGCAACGACGGATATGCTGTCCGGGCTGCGGCAAGGTTTTAAAGGTTACCGTTCCGTCTGTATTCAGCTCCACATCTTCTTGCATAATCACAGCGTCGGTTCCCGCCGGAATCATGGCGCCGGTCATAATTCGAACCGCACTTTGTGCAGGCCATTGTCCGTGAAATGGGTTGCCAGCAAAGGCTTTTCCGGCAATAGTCAAGCGCATCGACCGACGTAAATCCGACAGCCGCACGGCATATCCGTCCATCGCCGAATTGTCAAACGCAGGAACGTTAAGTGGCGAAACCACATCCTGAGCGCAAATGCGGTTAACCGCTTGATCCAGTTTGACGGTTCGGGCATTGTCGGATGACGGAGAAGGCAGTTGTGTCAACATTTGATTTAAAGCTTGTTCGAGACTGAGCATAGCAGATTCCTCTTTTAATAAAATACCCGATTATTTTACTTATTTTTTTCATAGGATCTAACGATTATTCTCATTTTATTATTGTTTTGTTGTCTGGTAGAATAGCCGGATTAATCATTCATGGAGCGGGAAATGAGTAGTATTTCACCAGAAGCGGAGAAGGTGCGTCGGGCGCTGATAGAAAAAGGGATAGAAACGCCGACCATTGAACTTCACCGAACAAAAGCACAACGGCGTGCGGGCATTGAACGGCATATGCGCGAAGTCATGAAATTAATCGGTTTAGACCTGACCGATGACAGCCTTGAAGAAACGCCGGTGCGGTTGGCGAAAATGTTTATAGATGAAATTTTCAGCGGCTTGGATTATGCCAATTTCCCGAAAATTACCAATATTGAAAACCGGATGAAAGTCAGTGAAATGGTACTGGTAAACGATGTGACGCTAACCAGCACTTGCGAACATCATTTTGTGACTATCGACGGTATGGTGTCGGTGGCGTATTATCCGAAAAAATGGGTGATCGGTTTATCCAAAATTAATCGCGTGGTTGCTTTTTTTGCCCAGCGACCGCAGGTGCAGGAACGGCTGACCGAGCAGATTTTGCTGGCGTTTCAAACTATTTTGGAAACCGATGATGTCGCGGTTTATGTCAAAGCGACGCATTTTTGCGTTAAATGTCGTGGCATTAAAGACACCAATAGCTACACTGTCACCTCAGCCTTCGGCGGGATTTTCCTCAACGATCGGGAAACCCGCAAAGAGTTTTTAACCTTAATTAATAAATAACTTGCCAACGCCGAAATAAATGTTTCGGCGTTTTTTTATTCTTTTCAATAAACTGAAGTCTAATTATTAAGTTTTGTTTTGTAATCTTTTCTTTACTCCAGAGTCTCTTTAAATTACCATATTAAATGATAATAATTATCATTTATTTTATGTTTTTTAAGGGATCATTTAATGTTTAATTACAATAAAAATTTATTAGCCGTGGTCATCGGTTCGGTATTTTCTGCCGGATTATCTGCCGCGGAGAGCAGCAATGGGGATACTCAGCATAAATTAGCGGAAATTGTGGTGTATGCTGAGCAAAACCGTTCCTTATCCTCCGTTCAATCCATTAATCGCGAAGAAATGCGAAAAACGCCGGCGACAAACGGCAATATTTCCGATTATTTAGCCGCTAATCCGCATGTGCGTTATGAAAACAGCGATAAAGACGGTTTTTTGCGTGGCGAAATTAAGCCGGAAAATATTTCGATTAACGGGGCAGATTTCAATCAGACTGCGTATTTTGTGGATAATGTAAATATCAATAACGATCTGACCGTTGACAGTGAAATTTTTGATGGTTCGGTTCAGACGGTTCCCGGGCTGAGCAGTACCCAGGCGTATTTTTTTGATGCGACGATGCTGTCTAAAGTGGAACTGCATGACAGTAATATTTCCGCCAGTCTGGGCGGCTTTACTGGCGGGGCGGTGGTGGCAAAGACCAAACAATATGACGGTCATAATCGTATCGGATTAAAATACCGCACCACAGATTCCTCTTGGGCAAGAATGAAAACGGATGATTCGTTACGGAAAACGCTTGCGCAGGTCCGTCCTGATGATAGCGGTGCAGCGATATTCCAGCCAAAATACGGTAAACAGTTTTTCTCTTTAACGGCAGAACAGGGATTAACGGATAACTTGGGGATGGTGTTCGGGTTCAGTCGGCGAATTAGCCGAATTGAACAAAATCGGTTGATCCGCCCGGAAAAAGATAAACCGGTTCAGCTGGATAAAGAAAATCATTCCCGTCTGGCGGATACGGCATTGTTGAATTTGAATTATACTCCCAATGACAACAATCGTTTTGAGTTAGGCTTCCGCTATTCCGGCTATAAAGAAAGCAAATATTATCGCGATAATATCGGTAACAATGTTGATGATTATCACAATGCCTACGGTATGACCTTATCTTGGGTGCGTGCGTTTGAGTCGGGCGTATTGACCAATACCTTGGCTTATGATCAGTTTTTTGATAAACGTAAATCGAGCTCCAACAGTGTAGAGAACATCTCCGTCCTTGATGATAATTATGACTTGCTATACAGCTATGAAAAAGGCGGTTGGGGTGACAGCGAGCTGGCTCAGCGTAATTTGCATTTTTCTACCGAATATGCGGTCAACCCGTTTAATTGGGGAAATGTCAGTCATTCTATTTCTGTCGGCGGTATTTATCAAAGAACTTCTTACCGCTTTCATCGACCTAATGCGGTAAAGACGAAAATCATTGATATTTATCCTGATTCCACCTCCAGCCTATTGCACGAGGAAATTGTTCCGGCCGGTAGTGTAAACACCAACTATCAAAATATTGTTGTCTATGCAGAGGATTTAATCACATGGCGGAATATAGAATTGCGCCCTGGCATTCGTGCCGAACGGGATGATTATTTAAAAAATAACAATATCGCACCGCGCTTTGTGGCACGTTATAGCCCTTGGCAGGAAACCAAGTTCAGTTTAGGCTTGAATCGTTATTACGGGCGTTCTTTCTCCTCATTAAAACTCACCAATGAAATTTTGCGCCTGAATAATGATTCCTCCAGACAGCATCAGGCATTTGGTGCGTTGAAAACACCTTATGCGGATGAATTAAGTTTAGGTTTTGAGCAGCATCTTGCCAATTGGGCGCTGAAACTGAATTATATTCACCGCAAAAACAAAAACCGTATCGTACTAAGACGCGAGAATCGCAAAACGGTTTATCATAACGGCAATGATTTCGGCGTTGATGTATATGCTTTGCAGCTCAATAATATTGAACCGTGGCAATGGGGAAACAGCTACTGGAATGCCAGTTTGGGTTTCGATTGGCTCACGACCAAGCGAGCGGATCTGGATAAGGATCTTAATCCCGATGAACGAGTTTATTTAGACGGTAAAGCGATGACTCGGCGACAAATGGAACAAAAAGTCAATAGCAGCAGCGAAGACTGGATTGTGCGTGCCGGGTTGGATATGAGCATACCGGATTATGCGATTACATGGTCGAACAGATTGTATGTCAAAGCACCGATAAGAGGCTATGAGCAGATAAGTTCCAATGCCGAAGAGATTTCTCGTTATCGCTCCTTTGATTACGGCACGCACTATCAATGGGATAGCAGCGTGCGCTGGCAGTTGCCGATAAGTGGGACGCATTCCGCTTATATTCAGCTTGATGTATTAAATGTGCTGAATAACGTTCGGCAAAAATCGTCGAAGAGTATTTCCGCTTCCGATGAATACGGAATTTACAGCGCCGGTCGGGAATTCTGGCTGGAATTAGGCTATAACTTCTAACTGATCAATACAAAAAACTCTGCGGGAGAAATTCCGCAGATTATTTTTTATCGTCATACTTATGAAAAAATATCTGTTTTATTGCCTTTTTTTATTGATGTTGTGCGGTTGTCATAGCGCATTTGATCCTGAGCGGGATATGCAAGAATTGCCTTTTGACCCTGAAATAGCCCACGGCAGATTGGATAATGGATTGCGCTATTATATTATGCCGAACCGTCAGCCCGCTGGCAGGGTGTATATTCGTTTAGTGGTGAATGCCGGTTCGATGAATGAAGAGGATGATCAGAAAGGCGTTGCGCATATTGTTGAACATATGGCGTTTAATGGAACTGAACGTTTTCCGCAAAACCAAATTATTGACGCCTTGGAACGATTAGGCATGAAATTCGCCCGCGATATTAACGCATTCACCGATTTTGAAAACACGGTTTATACTTTAAATCTGGCGAATAATGATCCGCACCGGTTAAATCTGGCTTTTGATGTCGTTAACGAATGGATAAACCATGTTACCGTATTACCGCAAGATTTAGCGGCGGAACGTGGCGTTGTGCTGGAAGAATGGCGTTCGCGCTTAAGTCCGATGCTGCGTTTGGGGGATAAAAAAAGCGCCTTGGAAATGGCGGGTTCGCGCTATGTATTAAGAGATCCTATCGGGGATGTGGCGATAATAAAAAATGTGACGGCGCGCAGGGTAAAGGATTTTTACGACAAATGGTATCGCCCGGATAATATGGCGGTTATTGTGGTCGGCGATATTGATAAAAATGCAATTAAAAATCTGCTGAGTGCAAAATTAAGTCAGCCCAATCCCGCGGCATTGCCCCCGTTGGATACGATAGATTATCGCATTCCATTAATTAAACACTGGCGTTTGGCGTCAATTGATGAACGGGGAATAACAACACCGTCCGTTGAGCTGAGCTTTTTAACCGATTTTTATGCGAACAACACCGTCGGTGAATATAAGCGAGAATTTATTCGCCAGATGCTGATACGCTTGTTGAATGTCAGATTACAGCAATGGGAAAAGCAGCAAAGTGCGGTGGATTCTGTGAACTTTTATCAGACTCATCTGGGCAAATACAGTGTGCAAACGGTATTTTCCATGCAGTTAAGCGAGAACAATTATGCTGAAGCGATTGACGCATTATTCGGTTTTATTGCGGACATAAAGCAAAACGGTTTTACCGAATCGGAACTGCGGGCGGAAATTAGCCGTTTACAGAAGCTGAATCAACGGCAGTCGGAGATTCGCGCGGGCAGTTTAAAACTGGCGGATGATCTGATCCCTGTGGCAGCGAATCAGCAGATCAGTTTGAATCGTCGTGATAAGTACGTATTGAATAAAAAAATATTATCTGAGCTGAATGTAAACGAGCTCAATACGGATTTCCGTCGGTTAACGGCTCAACAAGCTAAATTATTGCTGATAACTCAGCCGTATCCAGCGAAAAAACTGACTTTCGGCGTTGAGGAGATTAAACGCCGATGGGAAAATGCTGCCGCGCTAATCGAAGATAAAGGCGTACAGGCGCAAAAATATGATGTTGAAAGGCTACCGGCTTTTAATCTGTCGCCGGCACGCGCGGTTAAAACGGCATATCATCGGCAGGGAAATATAACGGAATTTACCTTATCTAACGGAAGTCGCCTGATTTACCATTATTCCGATAAGCAGCCGGATCAGGTGTATTTTAAAGCACTGACCGCCGGAGGATTACGTTCCGTCGGTGGAGAAGACTATCATTTGTTGCGAGCGGCAGTGAGCGCTGTCGATGAAACGGGAATCGGTGCGCTGTCACAGCAGCAAATCAATCGCTTGTTTGCACAAAACCCGTTGGTGTTTTCGACTTTGTTGAATGATGATTCCCAAGGATTTATCGGCGTTGGTAAAAGCGGCGAGCTGGAGAATTTGCTCAAATTGTTCCGTTTAAAATTACAATCCAGCCCGATTGCGTTGTCGGTATGGCAAAAATATCAGCAGGAAACCGCTCAATATTTTGCTGAAATGGATAAAGAAACCGAGTTCATGCGTGCGGTGACAAAACTGCGTTATCCCGAGTCGGAAACCGTCTATAGTCAGCATAAAGCGCAGATTCTGGCAGCCGACAAAGAAACGTTATCCCGCTTATACCGAACAATGATTAACGGAAAAACCGATTTTACTTATTTTATTATCGGGGACGTGCCGGAGGCGACGGTTAAATCGTTAGCGGAAAAATATCTCGCCAACCTCGATATCAAAAGACAGACGCGAACTTTCAAGCCGCCGCGGATGGCGATACCGAAACAGCGATTCGTACTTAAAGGACTGACCGAACCGCGAGCGGAAGTCGAATTGTATTTAACCGTCGATAATCAGTGGCGGGCAGAGGATGATTATCTGTTAGACGTATTGGCGGATATTATTCAGGAAAAACTGCGCATCGCATTACGGGAAAAAGAAAGCGGAATTTATTCGGTCAATACTTGGCTATCGCAAGAACCGAACACCACACAAATTGAAGGCAAAATTACCTTCAGCTGTGCGCCGGAGCGCGTAGACGCATTACTTGCGTTAACCCATCGGATTTTAGACGCTTTGCGCACTCAAGGTGTTGACCCACAGGACATTGCGAAAACACTGGCGGAAAAGCAAATTCAAATTAAGCAGCAGTTTGATTCGCTGTTATATGTCGCGGAGAAGATCGAACAAAGTTACCGGTTAGATAACTCGCCGCGTCTGATTTATTTATATCAGCAATTAGAGCGAATTGTAACGAAGCATAATCTGGATCGTATGGCGACAATGGTGTTGAAACCTGAGGCAAGATTTGAGGCGGTGCTGACACAATAACGCGCAATAGAGAAAGGAGCGGGCGGTTTCCGCTCCGACAGTGAGAGATTACAAATAACTCACCAACGCGCTGGTGTCTGTGGGCTTAAGCTCGCGGATGATTTTTTCTTCGCCGCGTCCCAGCATTAAAAAGGCGATGATGTTATCCTGTTTTTCGCAGCCTAAAGCGTGACGTAAATCACTGCCGTTGACCCAAGGACCCGTCACCCAGACGTTATCGAATCCCTGTGCGTTGGCGGCCAACTGTATCGCATAGGCGGCGCAGCCTGCGCTTAAGGTTTGTTCCCACGCCGGCACTTTGGCGATATCCGGATTGATTTTCGCGATGACGGCGATAATCATCGGCGCGCGGGTTGCCAGATCTTCGGCTTTTTTTAACCGCTCTTCGCCCAAATCAAATTCGTGTACCGCACTTTTAAGTAAGGCGGCAAATCGCGCTAAGCCGTCTTTTTCAATCACAACAAAATGATAGGGTTGCAGCTTTCCGTGATCCGGCACATGCAGCGCTGCCTGAAAAATCGTCTCCAGTTGTTGTTGATTTGGGGCGGGCGCATGCAATTTTTTTTCCGAGCGGCGAGTGGTCAGCAGATGTAGGGCATCCATAATGTATTCCTTTAAATGTGGTGAAAAGTGCGGTCTATTTTAGCATATTTTTTCAATTCGGATTTATTGAAATTGCGGGTTGTGGTATGTTAAAGCGCTGATGATGTTGCGCTATTGGTGTAAATTTTGGACAGGGCGAAAACGCATCGGCGCATGTGGAGCTTTTTATTAAACCTGACAGAGAAATTATGCAACTAATTATTCGATTTTTGAACTTTTGTTGGCGAATGCTGAATTTTATTCGTGATTTAGTCATGAATATTGTGTTTTTATTTTTTGTGTTACTCCTCGCGGCGATATTCAGTCTGACTAGCGGTCTGATATATAAGGATGCAGAGGACTTGCGTGGCGATCAGGGCGCGTTGCTGCTTAATCTTGACGGTTATCTGGCGGATAACCGTGAGGATAGCATGTCTTGGCGCAATACCTTGAAACAGCTGGATAACCAATATGTACCGCGTCAAATTTCTACTTTTGATGTGGTTTATGCCGTCAGCACGGCGGCGGAAGATCCGCGTATTAAAGGGTTAGTGTTGGATTTAAATCGGTTTGAGGGCGCGGATTTGCCTGCGCTGAATTATGTCGGCAGTGCAATTCGGCGCTTTAAACAAAGCGGCAAGCCGGTTATCGCCTATGCGGACAACTATACGCAAAAGCAATATTTACTGGCAAGTTATGCCGATGAGATTTACCTCAATCCGATGGGGCAGGTGGCGATAGAAGGGCTATCGGCGGAGAATCTGTATTTTAAATCCATGCTGGAAAAATTAGCGGTCACTCCGCATGTTTTCCGTGTTGGAACTTATAAATCCGCAGTTGAACCATTTCTGCGTGATGATATGTCGTCGGAGGCTAAAGCGAATATGCAACGCTGGCTGGGAGAAATGTGGAACAGCTATAAAACCACCGTTGCCGATAATCGCAATATTACGCCGGAAGCGGTATTGCCGGAAGGGCAGCAATATTTGGCGGCGTTACGCAAGCTGGGGGGCGATAGTACCGCTTATGCCAAGCAGCGTCAATTAGTTACCCAGGTGGCGGATAGCTTAAATTTAGAGCAAAAATTGACCGCACTTTTCGGTAAAACTGAGGACGGCGATACCAAATTAGTGGAGCTGGAGCGTTATTTGGCGAGCCTGCCTGATCGTATGACGGCGGAGGGCGAGAATAAAATCGCCGTTGTGAATGTTGAAGGCACGATTATCGACGGCGACAGCGAAGAGCAAAATGTGGGTGGTGACAGTATTTCGGCACTGTTGCGGCAAGCCTATCGTGATAAAGCAATTAAAGCGGTCGTGTTGCGGGTCAACAGTCCGGGCGGCAGTGCTTTTGCCTCGGAGCTGATTCGACAGGAAGTGGACAATCTGCAAAAAGCCGGCAAACCGGTCGTGGTGTCGATGGGCGGCATGGCGGCATCGGGCGGTTATTGGATTTCAAGCACGGCGGATTATATTGTAGCGGATCCGAATACGATTACCGGTTCTATCGGCATTTTTGCCCTGTTTCCGACCTTTGAACACACCATTAAGCAGGCAGGAATTTCGGCGGACGGCGTCGCTACCACCGAGCTTAGCCGCGGTTCGTCTTTCAGCGGATTGCCGGCGCTTAACGGTGAGATTATGCAACTGGAAATCGAACAGGGCTATGAGCGTTTCTTATCATTGGTCAGTAAAGGACGTAATATGTCGAAAGCGCAGGCTGACAGCGTTGCTCAAGGACAGGTCTGGTTAGGCGTTGAGGCTTATCAGCATAAACTGGTGGATGAATTGGGCGATTTTGACAGCGCAGTGAACAAAGCGGGCGAGTTGGTCAATCGGCAACGGGATGCAGAAAAACAGATTGCGCAGTTTGCGGTGGAATGGCTAACGGAAGAAGATACCTCTTTCCTCGGAATGCTGATGAAAGATTTTAAACGTAGCAGTCAAAGCGCGCTGAAAAACGCCGTGGCAGAGTTTATCGGCTTGCCGAAAGAACTTGGGCAAGTGAGCGCCCAGCTGAAGATACTTGAGCGTTTTAACGATCCGAAAGGGCAGTACCTGTACTGTATAAACTGCGCAACAGTGCGTTAAATTCAGAAAAAAATCACCGCACTTTTTAGCGAAAGCCGAATTGCAGAGTCTGTTATTCGGCTTTAGTTTGTCGGTAATAAAAAATTAAGAAAAGCGGTTGAATTTTATGTGATTTAAGTGTAATTTAATCGATACATTTGATGTACATAAAAATTTACAAAAAGGAAAGCGATATGAACAGCGTTACGCACAAAGACAGTATCCACAATGTAAATATTGTGAATGAAAAAGTATTGATTACCCCGCATGAATTAAAGGCAAAACTGCCGCTGCCGACGGCATTGCGCAGCCAAATCGAGCAATCACGCCGTGAGATTGCCGATATTATTCATAAAAAAGATAAACGTTTATTGTTGGTGATCGGTCCTTGTTCTATTCATGATCCTCTTGCTGCGGTGGATTACGCGCAAAAATTGAAAGCCTTATCCGACCAATTAAAAAACGAATTATATATTGTCATGCGGGTGTATTTTGAAAAACCGCGCACCACAGTCGGTTGGAAAGGCTTGATTAATGATCCGAAAATCGACGGCAGCTTTGATGTAGAACACGGCTTGCATATTGCTCGCCAATTGCTGCTCGAGCTGACGGAAATGGGCTTACCGTTGGCGACTGAAGCGCTGGATCCGATTACGCCGCAATATATGGCGGATTTATTCAGCTGGTCGGCTATCGGTGCACGAACCACCGAATCACAGACTCACCGCGAGCTAGCTTCCGGGTTGTCTATGGCGGTTGGCTTTAAAAACGGTACCGACGGTAGCCTGGCGACAGCGATCAACGCGATGAAAGCGGCATCCATGGGACACAGTTTTATCGGCATTAATCAGCGCGGACAAGTCAATTTGCTGCATACAGCGGGCAATCCGGACGGTCATGTGATTTTGCGTGGCGGTAAACAACCGAATTATCAGGCGGAATTTGTCAGCCGCTGCGAACAGGAATTGGCGGCGGCGGGGCTAGAAAGTGCAATTATGATCGACTGTAGCCACGGCAATTCCAATAAGGATTATCGCCGTCAGCCGGCGGTGGCGGAAGAGGCGGTGCGTCAGATTGTCAGCGGCAATCAATCGATTATTGGCTTAATGCTGGAAAGTAATCTTTACGCTGGTAATCAATCGGCGGAACAGCCGGTCAGTGAAATGCAATACGGCGTATCCATTACTGATGCCTGTATCGATTGGGACACGACGGAACAATTGCTAAGAAAAATGGCGATGACATTAGGTAAAAAAGCATGATTTAACCGCGCGAATTATCTCGTTCTTGCTATAATTATTTACCATGAACGGGATTTTTTATATATGAAGGAAAGACATAAGTGGATGCGCTAAAAGAACTCAGAGCCGAAATTGATCATCTGGATCGGGAATTACTGCAATTATTTGCCAAACGGTTGGCGCTGGTGAAAAAAGTCGGTGAAATCAAGCATCAGTGCGGTTTGCCGATTTATGCACCAGAGCGGGAGGCGGCTATGCTGGCGGCAAGACGGCAAGACGCGGAAAACATGGGGGTGCCGGCGGATCTGATTGAGGATGTGCTGCGTCGCTTAATGCGGGAATCCTACAGTCGAGAAAATCAGTTTGGCTTTAAAACGGTGAATTCCGCAATTCGAAAAATTGTGATTGTCGGCGGCAGAGGGAAACTTGGCGCGTTATTTGGGCGTTATTTAACGCTGTCCGGTTACAATGTGCAGGCATTAGGTCGTCAGGATTGGGCGCAGGCGGAGAGCATTTTAGCCGGTGCCGATGTGGTGATTGTGTCGGTACCGATTGTCAACACCGTCGAAACCATAGAACGGCTAAAACCTTATTTAACCGAAACCATGCTGCTGACCGATCTAACCTCAGTTAAACGTGCGCCGCTTGCAAAAATGCTGGAAGTTCATCGCGGACCGGTCGTAGGATTGCACCCGATGTTTGGACCGGATATTGCTAGCATGGCAAAACAGGTGGTTGTCTGTTGTGACGGGCGTTATGCGGCGCGTTACCAATGGCTGCTGGAGCAAATTCAAATCTGGGGCGCGAAAATATATCAAGCAGATGCCGCCGAACATGACCACAGCATGACTTATATACAAGCGCTGCGCCATTTCGCTACTTTTGCCAACGGATTGCATTTATCCAAGCAGCCGGTACAGCTGTCGCAGTTACTGGCGCTGTCTTCGCCGATTTATCGGCTGGAACTGGCGATGATTGGGCGTTTATTTGCGCAGGACGGCGCACTCTACGCCGATATTATCATGGACAAGCCGGAAAATCTGGCGGTTATTGAAAGCCTGAAGCAAAGTTATGAAGAAAGTTTGGCTTTTTTTGAGAACGGCGATAAACAGGGATTTATTGATTGTTTTAACCGAGTGCGAGAATGGTTCGGTGACTATTCACAGCAATTTTTAACGGAAAGTCGCCAGTTGTTACAGCAGGCTAACGACAATCGCCGTCATTGAACCCTTTATTCACGGGCGCCATTGCTCGGCGCCTGCTTAAAAATTCCGCATAGATAACTTAAATCTTTGATACGCCTCACAGAATCGAATTTCGCTTGAGGATTTCCACGCGATAATTCTCTATGATAAGCCTATTCCGGTTTATTCAGAGAGGAGCCGTTATGAACAATCATTCACAAAAACATATCTCACAGCGCATCCGACAAGCATTAAATCAAATGGAAAACGCCATGCTGGCGCAGGATTTATGGAGCATTTTTGGTGAGCAACATTTTCAAGGATTTCTACCGCACTTTACGGTCGGTCATTTGTGTGAAAAATACCGAATGACGGATAAACAACTGGCGTTGGCGTTGTTACCACTCAGTGCTTGCTATGCCAATCCAACGATTTCCCATTTTAGCGTAGGTGCGGTGGCGAAAGGGGAGAGCGGCGATTTTTATTTTGGCGCCAATCAGGAATTTTGTGCAACTCATATTCAGCAAACCATTCATGCCGAACAAAGCGCGATTGCTCACGCGTGGATGCGCAATGAAACGCGGCTGACCGATATTACGGTGAATTACACGCCGTGCGGGCATTGCCGTCAATTTATGAACGAATTGAACGGTGCCGACACGTTGCGTATCCATTTGCCACATAATCAGAATAATCTATTGATCGACTATTTGCCCGATGCGTTCGGTCCTAAAGATCTCAACATTGCGCACCGTTTGTTTGATCGGGAAGAACACGGGCTGCATTTTTCCACGCAGGATAGTCTTGTTCGCACCGCGCTGCTAGCTGCAAACCGTGCTCATGCACCGTATTCCCGCTGCTATTCCGGGGCGGCGATTCAGTTACAGGATCAACAAATATTTCACGGCAGTTATGCCGAAAATGCCGCGTTTAACCCAAGCCTGCCGGCACTGCAAAGCGCCTTAAACTATTTGCTGCTAAACGGTAATGAGGTGGAAAATATCGCCCGCGTGGTGTTGGTTGAACGACCGCTCAGCTTGTCTTACCGCTCTATGGCAGAAGAACTGCTGGCATATTTAGGTGAAGTGAAATTGGAATATATTGCGCTGTAAGCAAGTGCGGTGCTTTTGCGCACAGTTTTTACATGCTATCCGAAAAATGAAGAAAAATGACCGCACTTGAGTGTTTATGTTCAAATTATGCGCTATTGAAAAAATATCTGCATTTTGTAGTTAAACTTTCAAATTTGTTGTGCTAGAATCCATTCCCGTAAACAGTTAACGAAGTTAACGTCCGTGTGGTGGAATTGGTAGACACGTTAGATTCAGGTTCTAATGCTTTCGGGCAGTGCAGGTTCAAGTCCTGTCACGGACACCAAATAGAAGTACATTGAAATTTTTAACGATAGAGAAAGACCGGAAATATAAAATTCCGGTCTTTTTTGTTGCCAGTTAAAAATTATTTTGTGGAGGCAGTCATTGGTTTAAACGAGTTTGTTTACATAAAAAACGCATCCGATATAAGACTTAGTATGCGATAAACAAGATAACAGTGCTGATGATGAAATCAGAACGGCTTATTCGAGCAGAAAATAATTTAAGCTAAATCTGGCAGACATAAGATTTTAAACGGGAGATTATTAAGGTTGATTTTGATCTTCTATTTCAATAAGTCCATTGAATGTTATCTTTAGGTTTAACGACTCGTCAGTTAACATTTTTATTCCTTAATCTTTAATTCTGTATTGACAGAAATCTGTCGGTACAGCGGATAAATATTAGCATTAATTAATTTTGAAATGAGTTGAAAAGTGATTAAAAGCGGGGGCAGATCATAAATACTGGCTTTGAAAATTATCGTTTTTTACTATCTGGTGTTTTGTGGATTTGCTTCCAAGAATGTCCGGGCTGCGTAGTTGGTGGTGCTTTTTCATGATCTCTGATTGTCACAAAGTTATCTTTAAGTCCACCACGAGGACCGATTTCTTGGTAAATCCCTCCCTCTTTATCTGTTAGTTCACCAGGTTTAATAGTTTTACTCATAGTTTTTTCTCTTTTAGTCTACTACAACATTGCAGTGGTATATTAATTTTAGCAGTAAGAAGAATTTCAATGGTTATGTCAGAATAAACTTTAAAATGTGAACTTGATCACATAGTTTATTATGTGAAATAGAAAAAATTAATAGCTCATCTTAACGGGTGAACTTTTTTATTGCTTCGGAATAAGCGGAGTGGGGTGATCTGCGGCGCGCCAACTCTGTCGTGCATGTCGTTATTGACGCACTTAGGTTTTACTGAAAATCTATCAACCTTTGTCGGAGGTATGTTTGGTTTTATTGGGGCGGAAGAAATACGGAAACTCTTATTCTCGCTTATTCGCAAAAAATTGAAGTTAACGACATGAGCTTAGGTGATAAAAATGACGAATAAAATTGTTGAAACGGCAGTTGATGTCGCGGTGAAAACATTCAGTTCACCGAAAAAGCAGAAAAACAATCAGTATTGCGGATCAAGTCTTTTTTATTGTGTTTTTTATTCGCTGGTGAAATACTTTCGCTCACTTTTTTACAAGCTACTCATATTTGCCAATAGTTAGCGTTCCTTGTCTGCCGTTAATACGGTAGTTATAGGGAAAGGTTATGGTGCCGGCTGCGAATACAGTTACATACAACCCGTCACGATCTGCTACTTTATAAAGTTTGTCTTTTGGTTTAAGAGATTTGATTTTTGTATCTGTTAGCATTTTTACGTCACTTTTACCGATAAACACAAGGCTATACTGTCAATTTTACCGAAAGAAAAATAAATTACTACAAAATACCATGAAATGATGTGAAATAGGAAAGCCCTGTAACAACAGGGCTTAAGACTATTTTTGAAATGAATTGGAATCAACTGAAAAGCGGATTTTTTATTCCCATTCAATTGTTGCGGGGGGTTTTCCTGAAACGTCATAGACCACGCGGGAGATGCCGTTGACTTCATTGATGATGCGGTTGGAAATTTTACCCAGCAGGTCGTATGGTAGATGCGCCCAATGTGCGGTCATAAAATCAATCGTTTCGACGGCACGCAGTGAGACAACCCAGTCGTATTTGCGCCCGTCGCCCATTACGCCGACGGATTTTACCGGCAGGAAGACGGTAAATGCCTGGCTAACTTTATAATACCAACCGGAATTGTATAGCTCTTCGATAAAGATCGCATCGGCTTGACGCAGTAAATCGCAGTATTCTTTTTTGATTTCACCCAGCACGCGCACGCCCAATCCCGGACCTGGGAACGGGTGGCGATTAAGCATTTCTGCCGGTAAGCCGAGTGCTAGACCGATTTTGCGCACTTCGTCTTTAAACAATTCGCGTAGCGGTTCGACTAGACCGAGTTTCATATAATCCGGCAAACCACCGACGTTATGGTGAGATTTGATCACATGAGCTTTGCCGGTTTTGCTGGCGGCAGATTCGATCACGTCAGGGTAAATAGTGCCTTGCGCCAGCCATTTGACGTGAGTTTGTTTGTGGGATTCTTCATCAAAAACGTCCACAAAGACTTTTCCGATCATTTTGCGTTTTGCTTCTGGATCGGTGAGACCTTTTAACGCCTCAAGGAAACGTTCTTCGGCATTGACGCGGATGATGTTTAACCCGAATTTATTGCCGAACATTTGCATCACTTGATCCGCTTCATTTAGGCGCAGTAAGCCGTTATCCACAAACACACAGTGCAGGTTTTTGCCGATGGCACGATGCAACAACAGCGCCGTAACGGAAGAGTCCACGCCGCCGGACAGACCTAAGATCACTTCGTCATCGCCTACTTGTGCTTTAATACGTGCAACCGCGTCTTCAATAATGTTTTCCGCCGTCCATTTTGTTTCACAGCCACAGATGTTAACGACAAAATTGGTTAATAATTCCAAACCGCTTTTGGTATGGGTGACTTCCGGATGAAACTGCACACCGTAAAAATGACGATTTTCATCGGACATGGCGGCAATCGGGCAGGTCGGCGTGGTGCCGGTGACATTAAAGTGCGGTGGTAATTGAGTGACTTTATCGCCATGGCTCATCCATACGTCTAATTTTGGCGCTGATGCGGTCAAATCATCATTTAATTTTGCAAATAAGCTGTCGGTGGCTTTTAAATCCACTGATGCATAGCCAAATTCACGATGATTGGAATTTTCCGTCAGACCGCCCAGCTGCATCGCCATGGTTTGCATGCCGTAGCAGATACCTAACACCGGCACACCAGCGCTGAAGACATATTCCGGCGCGCGCGGGCTGTTTTCTTCTGTGGTGCTTTCCGGACCGCCGGAAAGAATGATCCCCGTCGGATTAAATTCACGGATTTGTTCTTCCGTCACATCCCACGCCCAAAGTTCGCAATACACGCCGATTTCGCGCACACGACGGGCGATTAATTGCGTATATTGCGAGCCGAAGTCTAAAATCAGGATTTTATGTTGGTGAATATTGTTCATTTAAATTCTCTTAGTGATTAAGTTATTTTTTTGATTCGTTACAAGCGGATGTTTCAAGAACTTGCAATCCTTCTTTTTTATAAATTGCAAATGCACCTTGACGACAATCAGAGCCAAAAAGATCAGCCAATTGTTTTGTTGGTTTTCCTTGGGCAATTAAATATAAGTTACCTTTTTCATCGGTTTGTTGCTTTTTGATTACCCAATTATTTTTCTGTAAAGACTTAAGCACGCTTTCTTGTGATTGTCCTTCATACATATCTGGCACGCCGCTTGATGACCAGTCATTTGCACAAGCAGATAATAGTAATGCAATAGTCAGAATAGTTAATTTTTTCATCATTTTCCCTGGTAAGTTATGTTATAAAATTTAAAAAAATCAACCGCACTTTAAACTCAAAAAGGTGGGACAAGTCCCACCCTGCGACGTTGTTTAACGCTTAGCCCATGCGGTAGTTAGGCGCTTCTTTGGTAATAGTGACATCATGCACATGGCTTTCTTTGATGCCCGCACCGCTGATACGCACGAATTGTGCTTTGGTGCGTAGCTCATCGATGGTCGCACAGCCGGTCAGCCCCATACAGGAACGCAGACCGCCCATTTGCTGATGAATGATTTCTTTCAGAAAACCTTTGTAAGGAATGCGTCCTTCAATGCCTTCCGGTACCAATTTGTCCGCCGCGTTATCCGATTGGAAATAACGGTCTGAAGAACCTTTTGACATTGCGCCTAAGGAACCCATACCGCGGTATGATTTAAACGCACGACCTTGATAAAGCTCAATTTCGCCCGGCGCTTCTTCCGTTCCGGCGAACATGGAACCGACCATCACACAGGAGGCGCCGGCTGCCAGCGCTTTAGCAATATCGCCGGAATAGCGGATGCCGCCGTCAGCGATAACCGGAATGCCACGCTCTTTTAAGGCTTCCGCCGCATCGGAAATCGCGGTGATTTGCGGCACGCCCACGCCGGTAACAATACGAGTGGTGCAAATGGAACCCGGACCGATACCGATTTTCACCGCGCTTGCACCGGCGTCGGCAAGGGCGATAGCGCCTTCTGCGGTTGCCACATTACCGGCGATAATCGGTAAATCGGGGTATTTAGCGCGGGTTTCGCGCACGCGTTGCAATACGCCTTCGGAATGACCGTGCGATGAGTCGATAAGCAACACATCCACACCCGCTTTGACTAAGGCGTCAATGCGTTCTTCATTGCCGGCACCAGCGCCGACCGCTGCGCCCACACGCAAACGACCGAATTCATCTTTACACGCGTTTGGTTTGCTTTCCGCTTTTTGATAGTCTTTTAAGGTGATCATGCCTTTGAGTTTGAAGCTGTCATCAATCACCAATACTTTTTCAACGCGGTGAGAATGCATTAAATGGAAAATTTCTTCCCGGCTGGCGCCTTCTTTTACCGTCACCAAACGTGCTTTCGGCGTCATCAAATCGGCGACAGTTTTCGTGGAATCTTTCACAAAACGGGTATCGCGACCGGTAATAATTCCGACCAGATTGCCGTGCGCATCCACGACCGGATAGCCGGCGAAGCCGTTTTTCTTGACTAATGCGCCGAGTTCGCCTAAGGTTAAATCCGGTGAGACGGTCACCGGTTCGGAGACGATACCGCTTTCAAATTTTTTAACTTTACGTACGCGGTCGGCCTGACGTTCGATACTCATATTTTTGTGAATAAATCCGATGCCCCCTTCCTGCGCCAACGAAATCGCCAGCTTGGTTTCGGTCACGGTATCCATTGCGGCGGATAACATCGGAATGTTTAAGCGAATGGTTTGAGTGAGTTGGGTGGATAAATTGGCGGTGTTTGGCAGCACGGTGGAATGTGCGGGAACCAGCAGAACATCATCAAAGGTTAAGGCTTCTTTTATTACTCGTAACATGGCAATATTCTCTCTTTAGAAAGGTTGAAATTCAACGGATGTAAAAAATATTGCGCTGGGATTATACAGACTCCGCAATCGTTTGGGAATGAATTTTTATAAATATTTTATCTTTTAAAAAAATTGTGCTAGAAAAAGCGAAATGATTTTAGCGGAGAAGATTATGGACGCATTATTAATGTTACTGGCGGATGGCAAGACATATTCTTATCAAAAACTGACCGCACTTTTAGGCAAAAAGAAAAAAATGCTATGTGCCGAAATTGACGCTTTGCGGGCACAAGGACTAACTTTGCTGACTGACGAACAAAGCGTTCGTTTGCAGCCGCAAATGGCGCTGCTGGACGGCAATCGTCTGATACGGGAGTTGTCGCCTTATCGTGTGATGATTCGACCGATAATTAATTCTACCAATCAATTTTTATTAGATCGGTTGAGTGACTTACAAAAAGGCGATTTATGTCTGGCAGAATATCAATCGGCAGGGCGCGGGCGACGTGGGCGACAGTGGCGTTCACCTTTTGCCGGGCAGGTGATCCTGAGCTTTTATTGGACGCTGGCGCCGGAGGTGTCACTCAACGGGTTAAGCCTTGTGATCGGGATTGCCATTGTTGATACACTGAAGGAGCTAGGCGCGGAAGGAGTGGAATTAAAATGGCCGAATGACGTGCTGTTGCAGGGGCGAAAACTTGCCGGAATTTTGGTCGAAATTGCCAACAATAAAAACGGCTTGATACATTTCATTGTGGGTATTGGAATGAATTTATCCATTCCCGCGCAGGACAATCGGATTGATCAGCCTTGGGCGGAATTGACCGAGGTGCTGCCACAGGTAGATCGCAACGAGTTGATTATTCGGCTGGTTAATACTCTGTATACCTATTTAGCGCTTTTTCAACAGCAGGGGATTGCCTTTTTTCGTCAGCGCTGGCTGGAATTGGATCATTTTTTGGACGAACAGGTGAATATTATCACGGCCCAGCAAGTGATCACAGGTATCGAGCAAGGCATTGATGATGAAGGCTATTTGCTGTTATCCATTAACAACGGTGAAAACATGCTGCGTTTTAATGCCGGTGAAGTGTCACTGCGTAAG
Organism: Necropsobacter massiliensis; assembly: GCF_000827595.2. Lineage (GTDB taxonomy): Bacteria > Pseudomonadota > Gammaproteobacteria > Enterobacterales > Pasteurellaceae > Necropsobacter > Necropsobacter massiliensis. Next base: position 27,322 of record NZ_LN776190.1, read on the forward strand.
GCGTAGTAAAAGTGCGGTAAAAAATGCAATAATTTTGACCGCACTTACGGTGATACATAAACAGGCTGAGATTAAACCACTTTTTGCACCAGTGCGGAAATGTCCGTCGCAAAACCTTCTTTGTGCGCCATTTCCGCAATAGTCGCGTGATCGTATGTTTCACCGTTATAAACAACGACGATGCTGGTATCGCCGGGTTGCAGGAAGGTATGTTCACCGAATGCGGTATAACGTGTGGCGCCGATACTGATAATTGCTTGACGCGGATATTTGGCTTGCGCCAACAGCGGCGCAATGTGGTTCATTGGGCCTTGCTCCGGCTGATTATTCATTTTATCAATAATCCAGTCGAGCAATTTTTGATGAAAATAGCTGTAACCTAACGCCGGGCTGTCGATTCCGTAAGCATTCAGCACACCGTCGCGCCGATGAAAACAGGCGATCCGATAACGGTCGATTGCGCAGCCGCGGGTAAAGTCGGACAGCGGGATCAATGTTTGTGCAATCCCTTTAGTGTTTTTACCCCAATTTTTCTTTTCACAGATTTTATGGGCATTCGGACGACGAATAGAACAGTCGTTATAAGCAGCGAAATAACGCGGCGAAAGTGCGGTCACTTTTTGCTCAGAATATTCAATATCACAGATTAAAGCGATTTCCGGCTCGATTTGTAAATTATCAGCATCTTTAGGGAAGACAATTTTGTCATTGGAAAGTGGAAATACGGAAAGAAATTGATAGTCGCCAAGCTTTTCTGCTGGTACATAAAATGGAAAAATGGCTTTGGGTTGGTGAATTTCTTCAGTTTTCACCTGTAGAAAATCAGCCGCTTCGCCAGCTTGTTCTAAATGGCCGGCAAAGTTGCCCGCCACGCCTAAACCAATAAAATTATTCAGTTGCATAGTTCACCTCATTATTAAGAAAGCATTAGTCGATAAATTTATATTCTGTTTTATCTATACCATATTTTTTCATACGCAAATATAATTTTTTACGTGGAATTTGTAAATAATGTGCTGTTTCATTAATTTTACCTTGAAAACGATCTAAGGTTTCCATAATGATATTTCTTTCATATTCCTCAACAAGATTATCAAGAGAACATTCACCTTGTTTATCTAAATTAAAATAGAGACTATCATTTTTAATATTAACCCCAACTGCATAAAGTTCTGCAGTATGAATTAACTGATTTATGTTACCAATCCACTGTTGGGATAATAGTTGCTTAATGAAATTTTCACTAATTAAAGGTTTTTTCTTATTTAATCTTTTACAAGTTTTCTCAACAAAATGCCGAAATAATGGCTCTATATCACCAGTTCGATAAGATAATGGCGGGCATTCTAGCTCCGAGGAAGAAAAAATATAATATAGTTCAGGTAATAAATTAAAATCCTTAACAAGCTGTTGTAGAGAATATTGACTTAAGACAACAAGACGATAATTATCTTTTTTATGAATATATTGTAATAGTAGCTGTTGAGCAGATTTAGTGAGATATTCAATGTTTTTTATAATAATAAATGCACTATCATTCATAATATAATTTTGTAATTCCTGCTCATTAGTTGTTGTAATAAGTTCAATCCGCTTTTTATTTTCTAGCTTTGGAGAATGATTTTTGTATAAGTATTCAGCAATAGACATTCTACCTGTGCCATTTTCTCCATAAATGAAAATAGGAAGATTAATTTGAGTATATTGTTGTAATTGCTGTCGCAAAGATTTTATCCAGCGACTATTACCAATAAATTCGATTTCTAACTGATGCTGTAGCTGCTTTTGAGTTGATAAATATTGTTTACGTTGTGTTAAGGCTAAATTGATCTGATTTAATAGATTTTCTGGCTTCAATGGCTTTTCAATAAAATAAAATGCCCCTTGTTTCATTGCTTCAATTGCCATAGGGATATCGCCATGGCCCGTAATTAAAATAACAGGAAGATATTTGTCTTTTTCTTGAATTTGTTTCAAAATATTCCAACCAGAGATATTTGGCATATAAATATCGCTAATTATAATACCTTCCCAATTTGTGGGAATAATATCTAAGATTAAGCTGGGATCACTAAGAATGTTTGTGTGATAGCCTTCCATTTCTAATAAATCTTGATAGGCTTGTAATACATCATTATCATCATCAATTAATAAAATATTTTTATCTAGCATAAATTTCCTTTTGGATATTGCAGGACAATCATAGCATTTTGAGTTAATGTGGAAGCAATAAATAAATTGCCTTTAAATTGCCGCATAATTCGTTGGCAGATTGTAAGCCCAAGCCCTAAGCCAACAAGTTTAGTTGTATAGAATGGCTGCAGTAACTTTTCTGAGGTTTTCCAGCCAATTCCATTATCATGGAAATAAATATAGAAATAGTCTTTTTCTTCTTTAATTTCAATATAGATAATTGGTCTGATGTTGGAGCACGCCTCAAAAGAATTGCTCATTAAATTAATGAAAATTTGTTCTAGTAAAATTCTATTTGTGCTAATCATAGCATTTCCGGAAATAGAGATCTCTGCTTTAAGTTTTTCATGTTTTAAATAAAGTAAATTCCAGCTATCATTAATTACATTATGTAAATTAACATTTCTTTCAAATTCAATATATTCACTTTTTTTTGTAAAATGACGCAAGTTTTGAATTAGTTGGTTAATTCTTTCTGTTAAACTCTCTATTTTAGATATATATTGCTTAGCCTGACTAATACCAACTGAGCTTAGTAATTTTTTTAAACTAAATATATAAATAGAAATAGCGTTCAAAGGCTGATTAATTTCATGCGCTAAAGTAGTCATGGTTTGGCCTACCACGGCTAGCTTAGCAGTTTGAATAAGTTCTTCTTGTGTTTGGTTAAGATCCTTCTCAATTAATATTTTTTCATAATTTAACTTGACATAGGTTTGCAATAAGTGGGCAATTTTTCCTATTTCATCATTTCCTATTTTGTTTAACTTTATATCTAATTTACCCATATTAAGATCTTCGATGGTATTAATAATAATTCTAAAACGATTCGCTAAGTTTTTATAGAGGTAAAAATAATTAAACGAAAATAGTGCAAGTAGAGAAGAGATTAGTAGAATCAAGATAATAACTCCACTTATCTCTATTTTATTGTATAACTCCGTGTTTAACTGATTAAATCTATTCTTCGTATTATTTAAAATTTGACTAAGTCGATCTTGTGTATTCTTAGATAGATTATCTTTTTGTGTTTGTATTTTTTTATAATATTCTGAATTGGAAATAGATCTCTTAATTAACTGGTGAAGTGTATTATTTTCAGTTGCCATAGAGATAAAAGACTCTGTAATTTGCAGTAGAATATTATTTGAACGATGGTCTTTAGTATAATAATAAGGAGAGATAATATTAACTTGATTAATCAAACTATTGTACTGGTTCAAAATGTTATGTGTATTAATTTCATTTAAAGTTAAATTGATTTCATTCTTTATTTGCTCTTTATATTTGGAAAGTAGATAGACTTCTTGCAAGTCTAAATGTAATTTTTTCAATAATTGATGTGTTTCATCTTCTTTTAAGTTACTTAAGTTAGTTTGCTGCCAATGATTATCTTTAATTAATAGAAACATTTCATTGTTGAAGTCATCATTTAGCCATTGCGTTTTAGTTATTAATTCCTGTCTTTTTTGTTCAATAAGATTTTCTTCAATAAGATAATTATTGATATTTTCTATTAGCTCTCTTAGGTTCAATAAGTTATTGTTTAGAGAGAAATAGACTTCATCCTTTAGATAAGGGAGTAAGCTATTTTCAATATTTTCTATTTTTAAGTTAATTTTTTTGAAATTTTGTTGGCGAATAATATAATTTTTTAATTGAGAAAAGTTATTTATATCATTAATTAATACATTTATATCATTTTCTAATTTTAATGCCTGGTTCATGCTTGGGAAATAGTCATTTATAATATAGTTGACTTGCTCTCTTTGTTGTTGCCAAGCAATTAAATTCAATATTGCAATTAAAATTATAACAAATAATCCTAATGAGAATACTGTTTTTAGCGTTTTTATAATACTATGAGAAAACATTATTAACGTTCCTCTAATAGAGAAAGAATATATTCAGTTCGTTCTTGAAAGAATTGTTCCCAGCTGTTCTCTTGCTGTAATCTATAGGTTTTATCTTGATTAAATCTTTCTAAGAACGTCTTATCTTCAATTTGTGTTATGGTGACAGGAATTTCAGTTAGTAAGGAACGTATACGATCTAGATTTTTATTTTCCTTTTTTTCTATTCTTTCTGTAGTTTTCCAAATTTCTTTTAGTTGATTAAGTCGGAATGTAATGGCAATATCAAATAATCGCTCATTTACTAATTGTCGGCTAAACATTAAATCATAGTTTAAGTGTGACTTAGAGAATGGTAAGTTTTTATTATTAATAGGATATTTAGCAAAATTTGGTGAGGAAATAATATTTTGCCCTTTATCACTAAGTAGAAAATCAATAAAAGAAAGTGCATTATGTTTATTTTTAGTATTTTTATGTATAGCTAAAAATGTTGCAGATATAATAGATTGTGGAAAGTAATGAAATACTAAATTAGTATCTTCTTTTAAGTTTAATGCGTAACTATCTATTGTAATTCCACTTATGGATAAACCTGTTTGGACTTGATCAGTAACATTGAAGCTACGAGAAGATATAGAGGATATGTAAGCAGATAGTTGCATTATATCTCGCCAACCTTGTTGCCAGCCTTTTTGTTGTAATAGCATCTCTAAAATAATTAAATTAGTTCCAGACCGTGAAGGGGAACTTATTGCGATATTATTTCCATATTTAGGATTTAATAAGTCATACCAAGATTTAGGTTCTGACAAATTAAATTTCCGTAATAAACGGCGGTTAGATAAAATACCATAACCAGAATATGCTATAGGAACAATATATTGCTGAAGTTGGTTGGGAACTGTTTGATTGTTGACTTGAATATATTTTTCAGGTAAGGGTAAAAGTAACTGTTTTTTAGATAAATTATGAAATAAAACTGGGGAAGAGCTCAAAATGACATCTACATTTTCTAAGTGTGGTTGATTAAATAGTTGTTCTAAGGAGTGAGTTGTTCTATTAATTAATCGAACATTTTTTACACCTGAATATGTTTGCCATTGTTTAACTAAAAATTCTGTAGCTTCAAAAGAAAATGTTGTTCCAATAACTAATTCTATAGCTTGTGCTGATAAAGAATAAAATAAAAAGAGTAGGCAAAGAAATTTCTTCATTTTAGTAACCGAATTTTTTGTGACTAAGATCACAATTCTAAAAAATATTTTTTCTGCGTTATATATGCATCTGTCAAATTTATCTCTTATTTAATCAAGTTGAATTCGATAAGTTTCTACAAATTATTCAATTTGGGTTAGAAATGACACAGCGAAAAATAAAACTGTGTCAGTTTTAACTCATTTTTAAATATTTTGAACTAATGGGAAGCTAGATTACTATATTTTCACAGTTTATTACAACAGGAGTTTTTTATGTTTTCATTCCTACAATCTAAATCAGGCACACCAGTGCCGGAAGCAGAAATTGTGATTCGCTATAATCGTTTAAGATGGCATGCATTATTTGGTATTTTTATTGGTTATTCCGCATATTATATTTTGCGCAACAATTTCTTACTATCATCGCCAGAATTAATTAGTGATTTTGGTTTTACTAAAAAAGATATCGGCTTCATTTCAGGCACAATGCTGATTGTCTATGGTATTAGTAAAGGGGTTATGTCTGCATTAGCTGATAAATCTAACCCGAAACATTTTATGATTTTTGGTCTAGCTATGTCCGCTGTGGTCAACTTAATGATGGGATTTACCGCATCATTTTGGATTTTCTTGCTCCTATGCATTTTAAATGGAATCTTTCAAGGAATGGGGGCTGGGCCAGCCTATGTTGTTTTAGCTAGCTGGTTCCCTCGCAAATCTCGCGGGGTGATAACCGCGGCCTTTAATATTTCTCATAATGTGGGCGGTGGTTTAGTGGCACCGATTGCAGGAGCAAGTATTGCCTGGTTAGGGCAAGAACATTGGCAAGCCGCACATTTTATCGTACCTACCGCAATTGCTGCAGTTGTAGCCATAATTTTTTATATTTTTGGTACAGGAAGAACCTACAATGAAGGCTTGCCGCCAGTTGGAAAAATTCTTGATAGTGAAGAAAACGAATTAGTGGTTACCAAAGAAGAAAATGTCGATCTAACGACTTGGCAAATTTTCACTCAATATATTGTAAAAGACGTCAATGTTTGGTTTGTTTCCTTTATTGATGTGTTCACTTATATGATCCGTTTTGGTGTATTGACTTGGTTGCCGCTTTATTTGCTGGAAACAAAAGGATTTACTAAAGGGCAGATGTCCGCTGCTTTCGCAATTTTTGAGTGGGCAGCTATTCCTTCAACATTACTTGCAGGCTGGGTAACTGATACTTATTTTAAAGGAAAACGTATGCCACTAGCCATAATTACATTAGTTGGCGTTGGATTGGCGATGTTTGCCTACTGGGGCGGTACCGATTTAACCACGGTGATTATCGGAGCTGGCATTATTGGCTGCTTGATTTATGTGCCAATGTTTTTATCCTCCTTGCAGACTATTGAATTAGTACCTTCATTTGCAGCAGGGTCTGCAACAGGATTGCGTGGATTGCTAAGTTATATTTTAGGAAGTTTTTCTGGTACAGCGTTATTTGGAATTTTAGCGGAACGCTTCGGCTGGGATGCAGGCTTCTATTTATTACTTTTTGCAGTAATGGGATGTATTTTCTGCTGTTATATGACCCATTTGGGTGTATTGAGATTAGAAAAAGCAAAACAGCATAGAAACGCTTAAAAAAACAACCGCACTTTTATGCTTTTTACGCAGTTTGACGAAACTCTCGCCGTTTGATAAAAGTTTTATATTTTTTTGCAAAAAGTACTTGCGTAGATTTTTAAAATCCCTATAATACGCCCCACACAACGACGCGACGTTGTAAACAAACTGAAAAATAACTCGCGTCGTTGTTTTTTGTTCTTTAACAATCTATCAGACAATCTGTGTGGGCACTTGTTGATTGACTTTGTTGAAATTATTTTAATTTTGAAGTCTTGATAAGTGCTTAACTTAAAATTCATTTTGTGTTTGTCGGGAGGCATTGATTGCGTCCACAAACAAAAATTAAAGCTAAGTGATTTATTGAGCGATTGAACTT
>NZ_LN776191.1 GCF_000827595.2 Necropsobacter massiliensis
CTTGTGGTTTTTTTATGGGCGATACTCGGCGAAGCGGCAACATTAAACGGATAAACGGCGTTTAGTTTTCATTAATTGGAATATTCAAAGTAAATGTTTAATCCCTCCCGCCTGACGAACCGAAAAATCCATACCAGATAATCGCCCCCTCCGGCAAATCCATCAAACAACCGAAAAACGCACCGCACTTTTTACTCAACATAAAAGTGCGGTGTGTTTTTAGCGAATTTTTTATCTGTAATTGTTAAAAAATTATAAAAAAGTCAGTAAAATAAACAACACTTATTTTCATTACGAAATTTAACAAGGAATTTATGGCATTATTAAATATACTCATTTATCCCGATGAACGTTTAAAGACAGTTGCCTCGCCCGTTGAGATATTTGACGAGGCACTGGATCAATTTATTGATGATATGTTTGAAACGATGTATCAGGAACAAGGCATCGGTTTGGCAGCAACGCAGGTTGACATGCATAAACGGGTGATTACTATCGATATTGAAGGAACGAAAGAAAATCAACTGGTGCTGATTAATCCCGAAATTGTGGAAAGCAGCGGTGAAACTGGGATTGAAGAAGGTTGTCTGTCTTTGCCGGGATTGCGCGGGCTAGTTCCACGCAAAGAAAAGGTTAAAGTGAACGCACTGAATCGAAAGGGTGAACCTTTTACTTTGGAAGCCGACGGTTTGTTGGCAATTTGTATTCAGCATGAAATTGATCACCTGAATGGAATCGTATTTGCTGATTATCTTTCTCCGTTAAAACGTCAGCGTATGAAAGAGAAGTTGCTCAAACTGCAAAAACAAATGGAACGACAACAATAAAGTGAAGAAAGTGCGGCATAATCAAGTGAAACAGACCGCACTTTTTTATGGCGCGGACGAAACCGATTGACCGCAGCCTATTCTCGGGTTACTTTTAAGCGCAGTAACTCTTACGACGCAGAACATTATGATGAAACCATTAAAAATTATCTTTGCCGGTACGCCGGATTTTGCCGCACAACATTTACAAGCTCTAATTGATTCCCCACATGAGGTTATTGCCGTTTATACTCAGCCGGATAAACCCGCCGGGCGCGGTAAGAAACTACAGGCAAGTGCGGTCAAAATATTGGCTGAACAGCACCATCTACCGTTATATCAGCCGAAATCTTTACGCCAACAAGAGGCGCAGCAACAGTTAAAGGCATTACATGCGGATGTCATGGTAGTCGTGGCTTATGGGCTGATGTTACCGAAGGCGGTGTTGGAAGCGCCGCGTCTGGGGTGTTTAAACGTACACGGTTCTTTATTACCACGCTGGCGTGGTGCGGCGCCGATTCAACGGGCGATTTGGGCGGGGGATGCGCAGACCGGCGTGACCATTATGCTGATGAATGAGGGGCTGGATACGGGCGATATGCTGCATAAGGTGTATTGTGATATTGCTGCTGATGAAACTTCCGCCAGTCTTTATCATAAACTAGCGAAAATGGCGCCTTCCGCATTGATTGCGGTGCTGAACGGCTTGGATGGCGGTCAATTTAAGCCGCAGCTACAAGATGAAGCGCTGACAAATTATGCCGAGAAATTGTCGAAAGAAGAAGCGAAGCTGAACTGGCAATTATCCGCGCAGCAGCTTGAACGCTGTATTCGTGCATTTAATCCGTGGCCGATGAGTTATTTATTAACCTGCGATGGACAAGGTAACGCGCAGTCTCTGAAAGTGCATCGGGCAACGGTACTGCCGCATCAGAATGCTGTGCCGGGCACTATTTTACAAGCGGATAAACAGGGCATCCAAATTGCGACCGCACAAGGCGTGCTGAATATTCTACAATTGCAGCCGGCGGGGAAAAAACCGATGTCGGCACAGGATTTATTAAACGGCAGAACGGATTGGTTTACTGTAGGTAAGGTGCTGGTATGACGCAGCGTTTAAAGCAAGCCGCGCTGTTGCGGGCGCGCCGCAACGAGAAATCTTCCGCAAAAAACACCGCACTTTCGGTTCGTGCTGTGGCGGCACAGATTGTTGTGCAGGTCCTTGATCAGAAACAATCGCTTGCCGTGCTGCTGCCGCACAATCAAGCTCATATTAATCCGCAGGACTTGCCTTTATTGCAGGAAATCTGTTTTGGTGTTTGCCGCGTGCTGCCACGTTTGGAACAAGTATTGCGAGCGCTGTTGGTCAAACCTTTAAAGGGGAAAGTTCGTATCGTACATTGTTTACTGCTGGTTGCATTGTATCAGCTTTTGTATATGCGAATCCCGGCGCACGCGGCGGTGGATGAAGCGGTTAATGCCACGGCTAAGTTAAAGGTTGAGCATTTTCGCGGGCTGGTGAACGGGGTGTTGCGCCGTTTTTTGCGTGAACAGGAGCAGATTCTGGCAAAGGTTGATCAACACTGGCAAACCTTACACCCGGAATGGTTGGTGAACCAACTGAAAACGGCGTATCCGAACTGGCGTGAGATTATTGATGCCAATAATCAAAAACCGCCGATGTGGTTGCGCGTGAACCCGCAGCGTTGCTCGGTCGCAGAGTATCAGGCGTTGCTGGCGCAGCAAGGTATTGAAAGTTACTGCCCACAGTCGGCGCAGGCGCTGTGTTTGGTACAGCCGCGAGCGGTCAGTGGGTTGCCGCATTTTGCCGATGGCTGGGTGAGTGTGCAGGATCTGCATGCACAATGGGCGGCACAGCTGCTGGCACCGCAGAACGGCGAATTGATTTTAGATGCTTGTGCGGCGCCGGGCGGCAAAACGACGCATCTTTTGGAATTGGCGCCACGGGCGCGGGTGGTGGCGCTGGATATTGAACCGCATCGTTTGCAGCGAGTGGCGGAAAATCTCACCCGTATGCGTCAACAGGCACAGCTGGTTTGTGCCGATGCGGCGACACCGGCGCAGTGGATTGCTCAGGTCGTTTCCAATGAAGGAGAAAGTGCGGTGCAATTTGACCGCATTTTGTTGGATGCGCCTTGTTCCGCCAGCGGCGTTATCCGCCGTCATCCGGACATAAAATGGCTGCGCCAAGAGACGGATATTGCGCAGTTGGCGACATTACAGGCACGGATTCTAGATGGATTGTGGGCAAAATTAAAACCGAACGGCGTGCTTGTATATGCAACCTGTTCCGTGTTGCCGCAGGAAAATTCGCAGCAGATTGCCGCATTTCTGGCGCGTCATTCCGATGCCGAATTGTTGCCGTTGCCATTTACGCCGCAAAAGAGTTGCATCGGTCATCAGTTTATTCCCCATGCCCAAGCTGGTGACGGGTTTTACTATGCAAAACTTAGAAAGTGCGTGTATTAGGCGGCAATGATACGCCGCAGTCAGCGCGCATCACCGCTGCGCGCGGATAACTTAACGGGCGTTAATTCGCGCGATGGTTGTGAGCGGCATTGAGATTGAGCCGGAATGTTTAGAGAACGAAGAAATGAAAATAATTATTTTAGGTGCCGGGCAGGTGGGTACCACGCTTGCTGAAAATCTGGTGAGCGAAGATAACGATATTACCTTGGTCGATAACGAATACGCACGTTTGGAAGCCCTACAGGATAAGCATGATCTGCGGGTAATCAGCGGCACCGCGTCTTCGCCGAGAGTGCTGCGCGAAGCCGGTGCGGCGGATGCGGACTTATTGGTTGCCGTTACCAATTCCGATGAAACCAATATGGTGGCATGCCAGATTGCGCGGACTTTGTTTAATACGCCGACCAAAATTGCGCGCATTCGCAGTTCGGCGTATTTGCGCGAAAAAGATAAACTATTCCAGCCCGATGTGATCCCCATTGATCATATTATTTCGCCGGAAAAACTAGTGACGGAAGAAATTTCCCGTTTAATTGATTATCCCGGCGCGTTGCAAGTTTCTCATTTCGCCGACGGGCATATCAGTATTGTGGTGGTGAAAACCTACTACGGCGGACCGCTGGTGGGCTACACCTTATCGGCACTGCGCGATCATATGCCCTATATTGATTGTCGGATTCTATCGATCCTGCGTCAGGATAAGGTGATTCGTCCGCAGGGTTCGACGATTATCGAAGCTGGCGACGAAGTTACCTTTATCTGCGCCACAATTCATATTAAAGCCGTGATGAGCGAATTGCAGCGGCTGGAAAAACCGTATAAACGGATTATGATCGTGGGCGGCGGCAATATCGGTACCGGTGTGGCGAAACGGCTGGAGGAACAATGTTCGGTCAAACTGATCGAACGTAACGCGGAGCGGGCGACGGTGCTGGCGGAGAAGCTGGCAAAGACGTTGGTGTTTTGCGGGGATGCTTCGGATCAGTCTCTGTTGTTTGAAGAACATATTGAGAATATTGATGTTTTCTTATCTCTGACCAGTGACGATGAAGCCAATATTATGTCGGCGTTGCTGGCGAAGCGTTTAGGCGCGAAGAAAGCCATGGTGTTGATTCAGCGTATGGCTTATATCAATCTGATTCAAGGCGGCACTATTGATATTGCGGTTTCTCCGCAGCAGGCGACGATTTCGGCCCTGTTAGGGCATATTCGCAAAGGAGATGTCACCAATGTGGTATCGCTGCGTCACGGTATTGCCGAGGCGCTGGAAATTGTCGCACACGGTGATGAAAGTTCTTCCAATGTGATCGGGCGTAAAGTGTCTGAATTAAAATTGCCGGTGAATGCGATTATCGGCGCGGTATTGCGCAACGGCGAGGTGATTATCGCCAAGAAAAATCTGGTGATTCAGGCAGAGGATCATGTAGTGGTTTATGTCAGCGATAAAAAACATATTCCGGAAATTGAGAAACTGTTTCAGCCGAGCGCGTTTTTTATTTAAAGATATGTAAAAGTACTGTACTTATTGTGTTTAATTTCTATAATGTGCGGTTTAGAATCCGCGCTAATATTTATCAATCGGATGAATCGTGGGTTCTAAATCACTTCGCTTAATTTAGGAGCATTTTATGAGTTTTATTAAAGAATTCCGCTAATTTGCCATGCGCGGTAACGTCGTTGATATGGCGGTCGGTGTGATCATCGGCGGCGCGTTCGGAAAAATCGTCAGCTCGCTGGTCGCCGATGTGGTGATGCCGGTGTTGGGTATTTTAACCGGCGGCGTGGATTTCAAAGATCTGAATATCGTATTAAAAGAAGCAGTCGGCGATGTGCCGGCGGTTACGCTGAACTACGGCGCTTTTATTCAGAACATTTTTGATTTCGTGATTATCGCGTTTGCGATTTTCTTAATGATTAAAGGCATTAACCGGCTGAAAAAACCAGAGCCGGCACCAGCGCCGGAAGAACCGTCCAATGAAGAAAAATTGTTGACGGAAATCCGCGATTTACTGAAAAAATAAGTGAATTTCCACATAAGAATCTTCTCGCATGAGAAGATTTTTTTTATCCGGAAATGCTACAATAGACCGATTACCGACAGAGGGAGAGTACAAATGACAGAGCTTGACGCATTACAGGCACAAACCCGCGAAATTATCGAGGATTTGCTCAGCGACGGCAGTGATCCGGCGGCGCTTTATATTATTGAACACCATATTGCCCATTATGATTTTGATAAATTGGAAAAAATTGCGGTGGAAGCGTTTAAAGCGGGATACGAAGTGTCCGAAGCGGAAGAATTTGAGGACGATAACGGACGGGAAATTTTCTGTTTCGATATTATCAGCGAAGTCGCGTTAAAAGCGGAAATTATTGATGCGCAGCAAAAAGAGTTACTGCCGCTGGTAGCGAAATTCGGCGGCATCTATGACGGCTGGGGCACTTATTTTGAAGATCCTGACGCCACTGATGACGAATATGGCGACGACGGTGAGTTTTTCGATGACGAAGAAATCGAAGAAAAGCGTTTGCATTAAAAACTTCAGCAAAAATGACCGCACTTTTTAAAGTGCGGTTCGTTTTTGAACTATTTTTCCCCGCGCTTGCCTAATCAATGATTATATTTAACCTAAGGATAAATTATGAAATTAAAATATGTTGCTATGCTGTGGGCGGCGTTGCCGTTTGCCGCTCCCGTTATGGCGGATAATCCGCTGGCATCGGATAATGTCGTCGTGTTCAGCGCTGAAGCGGAACAAGAGGTGGCGCATGATGCGTTACAGGTCGCCATGTTTATTCAGGTGGAAAACGCCAATTTACAGCAAGCCAATAACGCGGTAAACGAGAAAATAAATCAAGCGTTGGATATTGTGAAGCGCTATGAAGCGATAGAAATCCGTGACAATTCGCGCACGACCCATGTGCGTTACAGCGATTCCGGGAAACAGAACGGCTGGGTCGCGCGTGCGCAGCTGATGTTGCAAAGCCGAAATACTGAAGCGCTGGAAAAAGCCTTGGGCGAGCTGAGCGGTACGCTGGCTATCGAATATGTCAACTCTTCGGTGTCGTCGGCGGCACTTTCCGGCGTGGAAGATGAACTGGTTAAACAGGCGCTGCAAAAAGTCGAAGGTAAGGCTCGGATGATTCAGACTGCGCTACAGGCGAAAGGGTACAAAATTCTTGAGCTGAAAGTCATTACGCCGACAGGAAATAATGACTATGCGCCGTTGCCTTACGGCGTGATGGCAAAAGCCAATGGGTTTAGCGAAGGCAGTGACGGCGGTGTGCCGTTGGGAGGCGGTAAAGCAACCGTGCGCGCTCGTGTTGACGCGCGAATTGCGCTTATCAAGGATTAATGACAGTCTGTCATATTTCCTATACAATGAATGTGTTTTTTAACCGGCAATTGAGGTAATGAATGAAAGTTGCAAAAAATGTGGTTGTGAGTATCGCTTATCAGGTTCGTACCGAAGACGGCGTATTGGTGGATGAAGCGCCGGCGAACCAGCCTTTGGAATATTTACAAGGGCATAATAATTTGGTTATCGGTCTTGAGAATGCGCTGGAGGGAAAATCCGTCGGCGATAAATTTGAAGTACGCGTGAAACCGCAGGACGGTTACGGCGAATATAATGAAAACATGGTTCAGCGCGTGCCAAAAGAGGTGTTTGTCGGAGTGGACGAGCTGGTGGTCGGCATGCGTTTTATCGCCGATACTGATGTGGGTCCATTGCCGGTGGTGATTACCGAAGTGGGTGAAAACGAAGTGGTGGTAGACGGCAATCATATGCTGGCGGGACAGGAATTACTGTTTACTGTCGAAGTGGTGGCTACCCGCGAAGCAACATTGGAAGAAATCGCTCACGGTCATATTCATCAGGAAGGTGGTTGCTGCGGCGGTCATCATCATGACAGTGATGAAGAAGGTCACGGCTGCGGTTGCGGCGGTCACCACCATCACGGTCATCACCATGAGCATCATGCACATCATCACGCCCATGACGGCTGCTGTGGTGGCAAAGGCGGTTGTCAGCATTAATTAAAAACGATGAAAAATTATACCGCACTTTTGGCAAGCTGAAAGTGCGGTCTTTTTTTGCGTTGAATCTTTACATTGGTTTGCAGTGTAGTTATCGCCTTTTATTGATGAATTCTGTACAATTAAGCGTTTCAGTGATTATCGAGATTTTTTATGAGTTTAACCCCGAATATTGGTTTTGTAAGTTTAGGCTGTCCGAAAAATTTAGTGGATTCGGAACGGATTCTAACCCAGCTGCGCAGCGACGGATATAATATTATTCCGAGCTATGAAAACGCGGATTTGGTGATTGTTAATACCTGCGGTTTTATCGACAGCGCGGTGCAGGAATCGCTGGAGGCAATCGGCGAAGCGCTGGAAGAAAACGGGCGGGTTATTGTCACCGGCTGTTTGGGCGCTAAAGAAGATCGTATTCGTGAGGTGCATCCGAAAGTACTGGAAGTCAGCGGACCGCACAGTTATGAGGCGGTTATGACACAGGTGCATAAATATGTGCCGAAACCGCAATATAATCCGTATGTTAATCTTGTACCGGCGCAAGGGGTAAAATTAACGCCGAAACATTATGCCTATTTGAAGATTTCAGAAGGGTGCGATCATCGTTGTACATTCTGCATTATCCCATCTTTGCGTGGCGATCTGGACAGCCGCCCGATTACACAGGTGCTGGATGAGGCAAAACGGCTGGCAGATTCCGGTGTGCGGGAATTGCTGGTGGTATCGCAGGATACCTCGGCTTACAGCCTGGATCAGGGCAAAGAAAATCGCAATAAAACCGTGTTCTGGCATGGTAAGCCGATTAAAAATAATTTACTCAGCCTATGCGAACAGCTCGCCACCTTAGGCATTTGGGTGCGACTGCATTATGTGTATCCGTATCCGCATGTCGATGATTTAATTCCGTTAATGGCGCAGGGTAAAATTTTGCCTTATTTGGATATTCCGCTGCAACATGCCAGCCCGAAAGTACTGAAAGCGATGAAACGCCCGGGCTCAATCGAACGGACGCTGGAACGCATTAAAGCGTGGCGCGAAATCTGCCCTGAATTGACTTTGCGTTCTACCTTTATTGTCGGCTTTCCTGGCGAAACGGAAGAGGATTTTCAGCTGTTGTTGGATTTCTTGCAGCAGGCGCAATTGGATCGGGTTGGTTGTTTTAAATTCAGCCCGGTTGAGGGGGCGGCGGCAACGGATATGCCGAATCAGGTGCCGGAAGCGGTGAAGGAAGAGCGTTTTCACCGTTTTATGCAGCTACAACAGCAGATTTCCGCTCAGCGTTTGCAGCAAAAAATCGGCAAAACGCTGGCCGTTATCATTGATGAGATCGGCGAGCAAGGGATTATCGGACGTTCGATGGCGGATGCGCCGGAAATCGATGGGGTCGTTTATGTGGATAATCAATCGAATCTGGAAATAACGGTTGGTCAGATTATTTCCGTCACAATTACCGACGCAGATGATTATGATCTGTGGGGTCATTGCTAATTTTAAGGAACAGCTTATGTCAGACACCAAACAACCCAGCGTTCAGCGCTTTGAACACGCAGTCAGTGAGAAAGATTACGAGGCGGCCTGTGTCGAATTGTTAGAGATTTTAGGCAAGATCGACGGTAACTTCGGTACTTTACAGGGCATCGAAATTGATATTCCGGAACAAATCGCGAATTTAGAGCAGGATAAATCTGCCTATTTTTGTACCCGCATGGCGGTGGCGATCAGCACCTTATTTGCGGATCCTAAACTGGAGATTTCCGATTCCGGTGCGCAGCGCTTCTTCGGTTTTCAGCGCTGGATTGCCCTGATTTTTGCAACATCACCGTATATTAATGCCGATCATGTGCTGCGTACTTACAATAAAAACGAGCATGCAACGAATCCGAATGATATTCATATTGCGCCGACGAAAGCCGCGCTCATCAAATTTTGTATTCTGTATTTGCCGGAATCCAATGTGTCATTAAATCTTGATGCCATTTGGAATGCAGATCCCGAAATTTGCGCGTCATTATGTTTTGCCCTGCAATCGCCGCGTTTTATCGGAACCGCCGGCGCGTTTAATAAGCGCGGTACGATTTTGCAATGGTTTCCGGATAAACTGGCGCAAATTCAGAACTTAAACCGCATTCCAAGCAGTATTTCTCATGATGTGTATATGCATTGCAGCTATGATATTGCTGCCAATAAACACGATGTGAAAAAGGCGCTGAATCAGGTTATTCGCCGTCATTTGCTGGAAAACGGCTGGCAGGATCGCGAAATTTCGCAAATCGGTCAACGCGACGGTAAGCCGGTTATGGTGGTATTACTGGAACATTTTCATTCTGCTCATTCCATTTATCGCACTCATTCCACCTCCATGGTTGCGGCGCGTAAGCATTTTTATCTGATTGGTTTGGGCGGCGAGGCGGTCGACCAAGCCGGACGGGATGTGTTTGATGAATTTCAGTTGCTGGAAGGCAATAATATTTTCGAAAAACTGACTGCGATTAAAATGGTTTGCGAAAATAATCAGGCGGCGATCTTTTATATGCCGAGTATCGGCATGGATTTAAATACCATTTTTGCCAGCAACACCCGTTTAGCGCCGATTCAGGCCATTGCGCTGGGACACCCGGCGACAACGCATTCCGATTTTATTGAATATGTGATCGTAGAAGATGATTACGTCGGTTCACCACAATGTTTCAGCGAGACCCTGCTGCGCTTGCCGAAAGACGCACTGCCTTATGTGCCTTCCGCATTAGCGCCGAGCAATGTGGAATACAATTTGCGTGAACATCCCGATGTAGTAAATATCGGGATTGCCTCCACTACTATGAAACTGAACCCGTATTTCCTAGAGGTGTTAAAAGCTATTCGTGAGCGGGCGAAAGTGAAAGTGCATTTCCATTTTGCGCTCGGACAGTCCAGCGGAATCACGCATCCTTACGTGTCGCGTTTTATTCGCAGTTATTTGGGCGACAGCGCAACGGCGCACCCGCATTCGCCGTATCATCAGTATCTGGCGGTGCTGCAAAATTGCGATATGATGGTCAACCCATTCCCGTTCGGCAATACGAACGGCATTATCGATATGGTCACATTGGGGCTGGTGGGCGTGTGTAAAACTGGGCCGGAAGTGCATGAGCATATTGACGAAGGGCTGTTTAAACGGCTGGGACTGCCGGAATGGTTAATCGCCGAGACAGTGGACGATTATGTCGAGCGCGCCGTTCGTTTAGCGGAAAATCATGCGGAACGGTTGCAGTTACGTCGTCATATTATTGAAAATAATGGTCTGAACACCCTGTTCAGCGGAGATCCGAGCCCGATGGGCGAAGTCTTTTATGCAAAACTACAGGACTGGATGCAAGCTCATCAAATTGTCGCATCGCAGCCGATGTAGGCAGAAAAGTGCGGTGTAAAAAATAATCGTTTTTTAGTTGCAAAGCGCAATACGCAAAATCCCCGCATGGGGATTTTTTATCGGAGTAACTCATGTCACAAGGCATACCACACATTAAGCTATTGTTTGTCTGTCTGGGAAATATTTGCCGTTCTCCTATGGCGGAATATCTAATGCGCGAAAAGATCAAGCACGCCGGTTTGCAGGCATATATTTCCACCGACAGCGCCGGTACTGCCGGCTGGCATGACGGACAAGGCATGCACTGTGGCACAGCAGAGATGCTGGAGTTGCATCACATCGACGGCAAGGGCTTTGTCAGCCGTAAAGTGCGGTTGGAAGATTGGGCGCATTTTGATTATATTATCGCGATGGATAACGACAATTTGCGTGAGTTGGAAGCGCTGTTCGGTCGGCACAGACACAAGCTGTTTCAGATTACAACCCTGTGTCCGCATTTGGGCGTCGATCACATCCCCGACCCTTGGTACAGCGGCAATTTTCGGCAAACCTATGAATTATTGGATAAATGCTGCGACGCCTTGCTGATGAAAATTCGCCGCGAACAAGGGCTAAATTGAGTTTTTGTGATCTCAGCCACAGTCATTGACACGCGGTTTCGATAAGATAGTGCCGTATAACATCCGTTATACGGTTCTTTCTTATTGTAGGAGCTTCTTATGTTTCCGGAATTTCGTGATTTAATTACCAAACTCAAAGCCGAGGACTACCATTTTTCCCGTTTATTCGACAAACATAATGAACTGGATCAAAAGGTACAAAATATCGACGCAAAGATTGAATTCGCCACGCGCGAACAAGTGGAAAATCTGAAAAAGGAAAAGTTACGTTTGAAAGATGAAATCTATGCGATTTTGAGAAAACATGCGCAACAGCAGTAAGAGGCGATAGGTAAAAGTGCGGTTGGATTTTGGTGAAAAATCCACCGCACTTTTTGTTTACTATGCCGTTTTCAGGACTTCAAGAGAGGTGTTTTTCTACGACTTTTTACTGGAAGATTATAATCCCGGTGCTTTCCACAATGATGTAGTTAAACCGCTATCAACCAATTGTAATTGCTTTTTATAAATATCCGCCCACTGGGCTTTATGCGCTTGATAGAGGGTGTAGTTATCCGAATTCGGTTGATGTTGTCGTTCAAATTTCACCAGTTTTTTACCGGCTTCGGCTAGAGAGGGATAAATACCGACACCGACGCCTGCCGCAATGGCGCAGCCGAGAGAGGTCGCTTCTTTTACAACGGGAACATTCACCGTTAATCCGGTCACATCGGCTAAAATCTGGCTCCATAAGTTGCCTTTTGAACCGCCGCCGGCAAACACGATAGATGTGAGTTTTATACCGGAGAATTTTTGCACCTGAT
This sequence comes from Necropsobacter massiliensis, assembly GCF_000827595.2. Lineage (GTDB taxonomy): Bacteria > Pseudomonadota > Gammaproteobacteria > Enterobacterales > Pasteurellaceae > Necropsobacter > Necropsobacter massiliensis. The sequence goes on from NZ_LN776191.1 coordinate 12,105, forward strand.
CTAAATTACAGGATGATACGATGGCGGCATTTTCTTCTAGAGCGCGGAATAATACGGCTTTGTTACACTTGTCGGGGTTAAGAGATAAATTAATAAAAGACGGAGCAGCGTGATACCAGGATTTAAAATGCATAGCATCGGAGAAAATCGGAATCACATCATTGGCACCGACAGGCACTCGAGCAGCCATTTGTTCCAGCAGTGCGTAGGCATCAGTACCTAGTTTTTCCGCCAGTCTTTTTTCCTCTTCACAAAAGGCATCACGGAACCAACGCATGGTTAATCCGGTGAAAAAGCTAATAGATTCCGCTTGTACTAACGGCGGGATCACATGTGGATTTATGCGCACATTCATTTCCGGATCGGTGATTGCCTGCGGCAAATTCACTACTTGCTGCCAGAATGTGCCGCCGATAATTGCTGCCTGTGCCGGTTCTGTTACACTTAAACCGACACAACCTAATTGAACGTCGCCTCCACCGACCACTACCGGCGTGCCGACTGCCAGACCGGTTTGTTGAGCGACTTCGGCAGTTATGCCACCTAAAGGCGTACCGGTTTCTTTTACCGGTGTCAGAATATCTGCATTTAAGCCTGCCATATCCAATAATTCTGGTGACCATTGACGTGTTTTCAAACTCAGCATGCCGGTAGTGCCTGCATTGGAAGGTTCTACCGCCAGTTCGCCACTGAGCATAAACGCCAGCCAATCGCTAATCATGGAAATGGCTTTAGTATTGCGATAAATATCGGGACGGTGATGGGCAAGCCATAATAAGCGGGGAACGGCACTTAGGGCTAAAGTTTGACCGGAGACAGAATAAAGCTGTTGTTCAAAAGTATAATTATCCAGTGTTTTAAGCTCTCTGACTTCTTCTACCGCGCGGGCATCTACATTGCCGCATGCCCAAATTGGTGTTTTATATTTATCGTAGAGTACAATGCCTTCACGCATGGAACAGGTAGAAATCGCTGCAATTTGTTGCGCTTGAATTTGTTCTTTATCTAATGCTTGGCGAATGCAACTACAGGTTAAGTGCCAGTTGTTAACAAGATCAAACGCCATTGAACCAGGAATATTCGGATCTGATAGATGGGTCCATTCTCGTTGTGCGGCGCTGACTTGATTGCCTTCCGGATCAAAAATTACCGCCCGAACACTGCCTGTCCCGGCATCTAATGCCATCAGATAAGTCGCTTGATTATTCATATTTCCTCCTTTTGCATGGGAAGAAAATAAGCCGGCTACCCCTACCGTTAAACCAACTGCGTCAACATCATTCGAGCCGTGTTTTCTTCCGTTACCAATGAATTAATATGGTTTCCCTGTAATGCGCTTAAAATCGCTTCTACCTTGTCCTCGCCGCCGGCGACGCCGATGACATTGGGTATTTTTTGCAGATTTTCTAAAGACACACTAATTAATTCCTCATGCAACGGCATATCCGGCTGTAAGCTGCCGTCTTTACGCATGAAATAACCCAGAATATCGCCCACCGCCCCTTGATTACGAATAATCTGCTGCTTTTCCTCGGTAATATAACCGGAACGGAGCAAGGTAGCTTGTCCTTTTTGGCGAGTTGCACCGATTCCGACAATTGCCGCATTGGCGCTGCATGCCGCCAGCATAATATCGCGTACACAGGCTTCCCGCTTGAATAACTTAGCCGCTTCAATTGACGAAGCCCTTAAAGGCGCAGGAATAATACTCACTGTGCAGGAACCGTCCAATTGCCCAATCCCTTTCATATAAGGTCCGACACCACCAGATAAGGTGATGAGTTTAATGGCGTTATGTGTAATAAACTCATTGGCATGTTTCAGCGTTTTCATAATGGTGTCACCGAAGCCGATAGCAAGTATCTGATTCGGCTTAAGTGACGACATTAACAGCTGTGCTGCTCCGATACCTAAGCGCTCATTGATTTCATGCCGCTCCAGTGTTGGCAGAATGCGAATATGTTTTAACCGAAAACGTTGTTGCAGTGCTTCTTCTAATTCCAAACAACCGGTAAAGCGAGAGTTGATTTGCACTTTAATGATGCCTGATTGTCGTCCTTTTTCCAGTAGTCTGGATACTTTTAAGCGAGGCAATTTTAGTTTGTCGCCGATTTCGCTTTGGGTCAGGTTATCGTGATAATAAAACCAGGCAATTCGCGCCAGCAATTCCTCTTCGCCAAAGGTTTGTATCGTTTCATGATTATCTGTTGTTAGCTCATTCATATTGTTTTATTCATTTTTTATAGTTTAGAGTATTATTCATTTGTTTTTATTTATTATCAATTGTTCTTTTGTTTTTTTTGTAAAAGCATGATGGAGATCACTTTTTTAAAAATAAAAGCAAATTTTTTATCATGATTATTAATATTTGTGATCTTCTTCGCAGAAATTTTATAAGTTCCCATCTAGTATTCTGAACAAATGTATTTTTATAAATATATTTGTTCATTCTATCTGGTGGGTAAAATATGCAAACTCAAATTTCAGAGCCGGAATGCTTACTTGCGGTAAAAAACATCGGTAAGTCGTTTTCCGGTGTGGAAGTACTGAAAACCATTGATTTTTCTTTATATGCTGGCGAGGTGCATGCCTTGCTTGGAGGTAATGGTGCGGGTAAATCCACGCTGATGAAAATTATTGCCGGTATTCAGCCGCAAGACGTTGGCGAGTTGGTGATCCACGGCGTGCGCCATGGTAAATTGTCTCCGAATAAAGCCCATCAGCTCGGTATTTATTTGGTACCGCAGGAGCCGCTGCTATTTCCGAACTTGACGGTAAGGGAAAATATTTTATTTGGCTTACCTGGCAGTGAAAAAACATCGGAAAAACTCACCGCACTTTTACGGGAACTAAACTCGCATTTAGCACTGGATATGCTGGCTGGCTCCTTAGAGGTTGCTGATCAGCAGCTGGTGGAAATTATGCGTGGGCTTATGCGTAAGGCGTCAATCTTGATTTTGGATGAACCGACCGCATCGCTAACACCGATTGAAACGGAAAATCTGTTTAACAAAATTCGTTCATTGTTGGAAAAAGGCGTCGGTATTGTTTTCATCTCTCATAAATTGCCCGAAGTGTGGCAAATCTCACATCGTATCAGCGTCATGCGCGACGGTTATATCGCTTTAAGCGGCAACACCGCCGATCTAAAAAAAGATGACGTGATTACAGCCATTACCCCGAAAGTGAAGAATGCTCAGTTAACGGAAAGTCAAAAATTGTGGTTGGAGCTGCCGGGACATAATCGGGTGAAATCCACCGATAAGCCGATTTTACAGGTGAATAACCTGACCGGTGAAGGTTTTAAGAATGTATCTTTTGCTATTTATCCCGGTGAAATTTTAGGTCTGGCGGGTGTTGTCGGTGCAGGCAGAACCGAATTGGCGGAAACGTTGTATGGGTTGCGCAAACAAAAGTGCGGTCGGATTTTTTTTGATAATCAGGAAATCAGCGCTTGTGACATTAAAGCCCGATTACATCAAGGCATCGTTTATTTGCCGGAAGATCGCCAGGCTTCGGGACTGTATCTGGATTCACCGTTAACTTGGAATGTGTGTGGACTAACCTATAACGACATGGGATTTTGGCTGGATACGGCAAAAGAAAGTGCCATTCTGGAACGCTATTATCGCGCCATCGGAATCAAATTCAATGACGAGCGACAAGCGGTCAGAACTTTATCCGGCGGTAATCAGCAAAAAGTATTGATTGCCAAATGCCTGGAGGCGGATCCGGCATTGCTGATTGTGGATGAGCCAACACGCGGCGTGGACGTGGGGGCGCGCGCCGATATTTATCAGCTGATTAAAAATATTGCCAAACAGAATGTAGCGGTGTTGTTTATTTCTTCTGATTTGGAAGAAATTGAGCAAATGTCTGATCGTGTGTTGGTTATGCACGATGGACAAATCGGTGATTCATTGGTGGGTGCGAAGATTAATACCAATAACATCATGCAAATGGCGTTCGGTGGCACGCATGCGTAAGGGGGCGATTATGGGGAAATTAATATTGAAACTGATTCAGGATAATCGTGAACTGACCATTCTCATTGCCATCGGCTTGCTGTTTTTATTATTAGGTTTTGTGGGAAATGGTCTTCATTTGCAAACCCTAAGCATGATTTTTAATTCTGCGCAAATTGTTATTTTGTTGGCAATCGGTGCTACTTTCGTCATTTTAACCCGCAACATAGATGTGTCCGTCGGTTCCACCATGGGGCTTTGTGCGGTGATTGTCGGCAGCTTGTTGAATGCCGGTTACGGGCTGACTTCCGCTTTTCTGATTACGCTATGTTGCGGTTTTGCGGCGGGCTTGTTGAACGGCATATTAGTCACCACGTTGCGTATTCCCGCTATTGTCGCAACACTAGGGACGCTGGGATTATACAAAGGCATTATGTTGTTAATCACCGGCGGAAAATGGATTGAGGGATTACCACAACAGTTAAAGACCTTGTCTGAGCCCATTTTTTGGCATATTTCACCTATCGGCTGGTTACTGATTCTGCTGATTATTGCTTCCTTCTATTTCTTAACCAAATTACCTGCCGGGCGCAATTTTTATGCGGTCGGCGATAACTTGCAAGGTGCGATGCAACTTGGTGTGCATATTGATCAGGTCAGAATCGCTGCCTTTGCTATAAACGGTATGACGGCGGCAATCGCCGGTATCGTCTTTGCTTCGCAAATCGGCTTTGTACCCAATTCCACCGGCAACGGTTTGGAAATGAAAGCCATTGCCGCTTGTGTGTTGGGCGGTATCAGTCTGCTTGGCGGCGCGGGGAATTTAATCGGTGCGGTGCTGGGCGCTTATTTCTTAATTCAAATCGATACGATTCTGGTGCTGCTTAAAGTGCCGGCGTATTGGAATAATTTTGTTGCAGGGATTGTGTTGTTAGCCGTGTTGGTGTTTGACGGTCGAATTCGGGTGATGATCGGCAATAATTTGAAATTACAACGTTATGCCCGTTTCCTGAAAGACGAGAGTCTGAACGATGCTGATGCAAAAGTGCGGTCAGAATAAGAGGAGAATCGTTATGACGTTAAAAAAATACGGTTGGGAATTGACGTTATTTTGTTTAGTCATTATTGAAATTCTTGGCTTCGGCGCTTTCAACTCGCGCATGTTGGATCTGAACGTGTTGTTATACAGCACCAGTGATTTTATTTATATCGGTATGCTTGCGTTACCGTTGACCATGATCATCGTCAGTGGCGGGATGGATATTTCTTTCGGTTCTACCGTCGGCTTATGTGCCATTACCTTGGGCGTATTGTTTAAATCGGATGTGCCGCTAATGTTAGCGATTCCGTTGACTTTTGTGGCTGGCATGTTATGCGGCTTAATTAACGCCGGCTTGATTCTTTATACTAAAGTAAATCCATTGGTGATTACGCTCGGTACCATGTATTTGTTCGGCGGTGGTGCATTACTTTTATCCGGTTTTGCCGGTGCGACGGGCTATGAAGGCATCGGTGGGTTTCCCGATACATTGCTGGACTTCGCCAATCAAACCCTTTTTGGTATTCCAACGCCGATTCTGTATTTTCTGTTCATGACGGTGATTTTCTGGTTATTAATGCACAAAACCACTATCGGCAGAAGTACTTTTCTTATCGGACAAAGTGAACGCACTTCCCGTTATAGTGCGGTGCCTATTCGTCGCACCTTAGTATTGCTTTATTCCTTCATTGGGATCATTGCCGCTTTTGTTGCCGTGTTATTGGTGTCTTATTTTGGCTCCGCCCGTTCCGATTTGGGCAGCTCGTTACTCATGCCGGTATTAACCGCCGTAGTGCTGGGCGGTGCAAATATTTACGGTGGCGCCGGTTCCATTATCGGTACCGCAATTGCCGCCATGCTCATTGGTTATTTGCAACAGGGGCTGCAAATGATCGGCATCCCTAATGAAATTTCCAGTGCGTTATCCGGCGCACTACTTATTATCGTGTTAATCGGTAAGTCCGTCAGTTTGCATTATGGAACTATTGTGCAATGGGTTCGTCGGCGAACCGAACGTCAAGCAGTAATTGATGAAAAACTCAATCAAAAGGAGACCCTATTATGAAAACGCGCATAAAACTAACCGCACTTTCTGTGTTACTTGGCTTATCCGTGGCGACGACAGCACAGGCTGCCGATCGTATCGCTTTTATTCCTAAACTGGTAGGGGTTGGCTTCTTCACCAGCGGCGGACAAGGCGCGACCGAAATGGGAAAAACCTTGGGTGTTGGTGTCACTTATGATGGTCCGACCGAACCGAGCGTATCCAATCAAGTGCAATTGATTAATAACTTCGTTAATCAGGGGTATAACGCCATTGTGGTGTCTGCGGTGTCACCGGACGGCTTATGTTCCACCTTACAACGCGCCATGAAACGTGGTGTGAAAGTGTTGACCTGGGATTCTGATACTAAACCGGAATGCCGTAGCCATTATATTAACCAAGGTACGCCGGAACAGCTGGGTGCCATGTTGGTGGATATGGCGGCTGGACAAATCGACAAACCGAAAGCCAAAGTGGCGTTTTTTTATTCCAGTCCGACCGTAACCGACCAAAATCAATGGGTGAAAGAAGCCAAAGCGAAAATTGCCAAAGATCATCCCGAATGGGAGATCGTAACGACTCAATTCGGCTACAACGATGCAATTAAATCCCTGCAAACCGCCGAGGGTATTTTGAAAGCCTATCCGGATTTGGATGCAATTATTGCACCGGATGCCAATGCGTTACCGGCAGCCGCCCAAGCGGCGGAAAACCTGAAAGTCAATTCCGTGGTTATCGTTGGCTTCAGTACACCGAATGTCATGCGTCCTTATGTGAAACGCGGCACGGTAAAACAATTCGGTCTATGGGATGTGGTGCAACAAGGCAAGATTTCCGTGGCTGCCGCCAATGCTTTACTGAAAGGTGAAAAACTCAATGTGGGCGATAAATTAAACGTGCAGGGTATCGGCACTATTGAAGTGTCACCCAACAAAGTGCAAGGCTATGCGTTCGAAGCGGACAGCAACGGCATTATTTTATTACCTGAACGCGTTGTGTTCACCAAAGACAATATCGATAACTACAATTTCTGATTAGCGAAGAGAGGAGTATTTCAATGGCAGATTTAGATGACATCAGAGACGGCAAGGATTTCGGTTTGGATCGAGCGCAAACCAATCAGACGTTTTATTTAAAAGGTTCAGGTGCACTGGATTGGGGCATGCAATCCCGCTTGGCGAATATTTTTAATCCGAAAACCGGCAGAACTATTATGCTGGCATTCGATCATGGCTATTTCCAAGGACCGACTACCGGATTAGAGCGTATTGATCTGCATATTGCGCCGCTATTTGAATATACAGATGTGTTGATGTGTACCCGTGGGATTTTGCGTAGTGTAGTGTCACCGGCGACTCGTAAACCGGTGGTTTTGCGGGCTTCCGGTGCCAATTCCATTCTCACTGAATTATCCAATGAGGCGGTGGCGGTATGCGTAGAAGATGCCTTACGTCTAAATGTTTCCGCAATGGCGGCGCAGGTGTATATTGGTTCTCAGTATGAACACCAATCCATCAAAAATATTATTCAACTGGTGGATCAAGGCACCCGTTACGGCATGCCGACCATGGCGGTAACTGGCGTTGGTAAAGATATGGCGCGAGATCAACGTTATTTCTCACTGGCAACCCGTATTGCAGCTGAAATGGGGGCGCATATCATCAAAACTTATTATGTGGATAAAGGCTTTGAACGCGTAACCGCAGGCTGTCCGGTGCCGATTGTGATTGCTGGCGGCAAAAAATTACCGGAACAAGATGCATTAGAGATGTGCTACCATGCTATCGATCAAGGAGCTTCCGGCGTAGATATGGGACGTAATATTTTCCAATCCGAGGCACCGATAGCCATGTTGAAAGCGGTACACGCTATCGTACACGGCGGCGAAAATGCAGAAAAAGCCTATCAGTTATATCTGCATGAAAAAAATGCCTAGTATTTCTCATTTTTTGCAATAAGGAGTTTGTTATGTTTGCAATGTTGGTAGAAATTAATATCAAGGAAGGTAAAGAGCAGGAATTTCTTGAGGTATTTGAACGCAATCATCTTGGTACTCGCCAGGAGCCGGGCAACGTACGGTTTGATGTGTTGCGCGATCCGCAAGTGCGCACGCGTTTTTATGCTTATGAAGTGTATATAAATAAAGCGGCATTAGAAGTGCACCGTGAAACCCCGCATTATCATCGTTGCGTCGCCGAGTTAGAGCCATTGATGACGGGTAAGAGAAGTAAAAAAATCTTTGAATGGGTGTTTACTGAAACAGTTAACTGAAAGTGAGGCAAAAGAGATCTGCACCTTACTCAGTTGGTTATTCAGTTCAACTTTTGGGGTGCAGATCAAATTTTGATAAAAACCCACCGCACTTTTATATCATGGGTTGCTAGATTAATAACGCGGCGGCTTTTACGCCGATTTCAATAGCTTTTTTCTCGGTTTGGTGGATAGTTTCCTCGTTTGGGATTTCCTGCTGGGTACGGTTTACGATTGCGCCGGACACCATTGCACCGCGCAAACCCAATGCCGAACACATGGTAAACAGGGTGGCGCTTTCCATTTCATAGTTCATCACGTTCAACTCCTGCCATTGTTTCAATGACCCCTGATAATGGCGCCAGACTTTACCGCTGTAAGTGTCGTAGCGTTCTTGTCCCGGATAGAAGGTGTCGGAGGAGGCGGTAATCCCGACATGCACGTTCACTTCCGGGTCTTCACTCGCCACTTTATGCAGCGCGGCGGTGCAGGTGAAGTCCGCCACTGCTGGGTATTCCAGCGGTGCGAAATGGCGGCTGGCACCGTCCAGACGTACCGCACCGGTGGTAATCAGAATATCGCCGACATTAATATGCGGCTGAATCGCGCCGGTGGTGCCGATTCGCAGGAAAGTGCGCACCCCGAGTTGCGCCAGTTCTTCCACCGCAATGGAAACCGACGGTCCGCCGATCCCGGTGGAACATACGACAATGGCTTTGTTTCCGATATAACCGAGCCAAGAAGTGAATTCTCGGGTGGAAACTAAAAATTTCGGATTATCCAGCAGGCGGGCGATGCGTTCAACCCGTTCTGGTGCGCCGGGAACAATCGCCAGCTGCGCCCCTTCTAACATAGCCTTGGTCAAGCCAAGATGAAAAACATCAGACATAAAATTTTCCTTATAGTTGTATTTATGGTTACGGTTTTATATCACGCAAAATCGGATTCTGCATGGAAATCAGAGTCTCCGTCGATTGAATTTCGTCAATCAGCTGGATTTTACTTGCCAGTACAGAATGCAATTCCGCAATGGTATGCGTCATTACTTTGATAAAAATGGAATAGTTGCCCGTCGTGTAATAGGCTTCCACCACTTCATCAAAGCTTTCTAATTTTTGAATTACCTTGTCATAATCTTTGGCGCTTTTCAGTATAATACCGATAAAACAGCACACATCATAACCCAGTTTACGTTCATCAATGCGAATTTTGGTGCCCTGAATAATGCCCGATTGGCGCATTTTTTCCACCCGCACGTGGATAGTACCGGGACTGACGCCGAAACTTTTCGCCATTTCGGCATAAGGCGTGCGTGCGTCTTTGATTAAAACACGTAAAATTTGTTGATCTAAGCTATCAATATTGTACATATCTAGTCCTGAATTAAATTTATTTTAAAAAATCGAATGTTTTTTATAAAAAATATAGTTGTGCTGTTGTTTTTACATTTAACTATTGAGTTACGTCATATTTTTATTAAATAATATGTAACCGAAATCGGAAACAGACATAAGGTCCATTATAACAATGAAAAAGTCATTTATTTTACAACAACAAGAAATCAGTTTCGCTAAAAATACATTCACCGACAAACTTTCAGAACATTTGGGACTTGTTGAAGTTCAAGGTCCTATCCTAAGCCAAGTGGGCAATGGTATTCAAGATAATCTTTCGGGTATTGAGAAAGCAGTTCAAGTAAATGTGAAACAGATCACAGATGCCACCTTTGAGGTGGTGCATTCTCTGGCGAAATGGAAACGTCATACGCTGGCGCGTTTCGGCTTTGCCGAAAATGAAGGGTTGTTTGTGCATATGAAAGCGCTGCGTCCGGATGAAGATAGCCTAGATCAAACTCATTCCGTGTATGTGGATCAATGGGACTGGGAAAAAGTGATTCCGGCAGGTCGACGTAATTTGGCGTATCTGAAAGAAACTGTACGCGCCATTTATCAGGCGATTTTAGAGACGGAAGATGCAGTTAGCCAAAAATTCGGTCTGGAAAAATTCTTACCGCAAGAGATTACTTTCGTACATAGCGAAGAGTTGGTGCAGCGTTTTCCGGGCATGAACGACAAAGAACGGGAAAATGCAATTTGTAAAGAATACGGTGCAGTGTTTTTAATCGGTATCGGCGGTAAATTATCCGACGGCAAACCGCATGATATGCGTGCGCCGGATTATGACGACTGGACTACGGTGTCGGAAGGCGAATACAAAGGGCTGAACGGCGATATTCTGGTGTGGAATCCAACGCTACAGCGTGCGTTTGAAATTTCGTCGATGGGCATTCGGGTGGATGAAACCGCATTGCGCAAACAGTTGGCGCTGACTAATGACGAAGAGCGGCTGAAATTCGACTGGCATCAGGATTTAATTAACGGGCGTTTACCGCTTTCTATTGGCGGCGGTATCGGGCAATCCCGTTTGGCGATGCTGCTGCTGCATAAAAAACATATCGGCGAAGTGCAATCTAGTGTTTGGCCGAAATCCGTAATGCAGGAATTTGACAATATCCTGTAATTCACAGATAAAAATTCAATATACAAAAAAGTGCGGTAAAAAATACCGCACTTTTTGCTTATTCGGTTTCTACAAAGCCCAGTGCAGTTTCCAGTACGTCAATGCCGGCGCCTGCTTTATGGGCGTTTTCGCTTAAATGCCGCCGCCATTGGAGTGCCCCTTTGCAATGTTGGAACGCGCCAAGCATATGGCGGGTGATGTGATTGAGATAAACGCCCTGACTGAGCTGTCGTTCAATATAAGGAAACATGCTTTCCACCGCCTCGCGCGGGGTGATAATCGGCGCTTGTGCATCGAATAGGGCGCGATCCACATAACCCAGCAGCGCAGGATTTTGATAGGCTGCACGCCCCACCATCACGCCGTCCACATATTGCAGATGCTGCTGCATGTCCGCGATGGTTTTAATACCGCCGTTGATGCTGATCATCAGCTGCGGAAAATCGCGTTTCAGCCGATAAACCCGTGCATAATCCAACGGTGGAATTTCGCGGTTTTCTTTCGGGCTTAATCCGGACAGCCAAGCCTTGCGCGCATGCACGATAAATTCCTGACAACCAGCTTGGTGTACGGTTTGAATGAAATCGCAGAGAAAGTCGTAGCTGTCAAAATCGTCTATGCCGATACGGGTTTTCACCGTGACCGGAATTTCCACCGCACTTTGCATTTGTTTGACGCACTCTGCCACTAACTTCGCATGCGCCATGAGACAGGCGCCGAACATGCCGTTTTGTACCCGATCGGAAGGGCAGCCGACGTTTAGATTGATTTCCTGATAACCACGCTGCTGGGCAAGCTCGGCACAATGACGCAACTGCGCCGGATCGCTGCCGCCGAGCTGAAGCGCAACGGGATTTTCGTGCGGATCGAATGCCAGATGATCATATTTGGCATGTAGCAGCGCGCCGGTGGTGACCATTTCGCTATACAGCAACGCATAGCGGCTGAAACGGCGGTGAAAGTAGCGACAGTGGCGGGTAGTCCAGTCCAGCATCGGCGCGACGGAAAAGCGCGCGCGATAAAAGTGCGGTGAATTTTCGATAAGTTTCATGAATTTTTGGTTTCTGGTTTATTTTCTTCCTGCACCCGTTGGCGAAAACGCCCGGCGGCGAAATGATAAAACGGTTTCGGGTTAAACTGGCGTGAAATAATAGAGGCGATTAAGCAGCAAATCAACAGCCAAAACAATACCGGTTGGCAGCCGGTCATTTCCATTACAATTACGCTGGCAGTAACCGGCGATTGCGTGGCGCCTGCTAGAAATGCCGCCATACACAGCAAGACCAACAAACGCTGATCCACCGCGCCGTCGCTTAGCGCCCAGATTTGTGCGCCGAGACCTGCACCGACGGTCAGGGACGGGGTAAAAATCCCGCCGGCGATGCCCGTCCAGTAGGTCGCGACGGTGGCAAACAGTTTGCTGATGCCTAAATCGGCGCGAGTTGCTTGCCCATCCAGCGCATTAGCGACTACCTGATAGCCGGTACCGTAAGTTTGCCCGTTGCCGTAGGTGCCTAGGGCGGCAAGCAGCAGGCCCAAAACTAGTGCGGTATAAATCGGGTGCCGACATATCCAGCCGCGCATGCGTGCGGGCGCAACGCCGGCGACGCCTTTTGTCAGTAGACGGGCGAAAATACCGCCACAAATGCCACACACCAGACCGCATAGCAGAATCCACAGTAACATATGAGGCACTTCATTTTCCCCTTGATATTGCGGGAAATAGGGATTGTTGCCCTGCAACGCCACCAGAATAAAACCTGCTGCCAATACGCCCAATAAAACGCGGCGTTCCCAGCGCAACATGACGCCGCGACCTAATTCCTCAATGGCGAAAACCACGCCCGCCAGCGGTGCGTTAAATGCCGCCGCCAGACCGCCAGCCGCGCCGGTTGCCATCAGTTCATTGGCGCTCAGACCGTTAAAGGCGACACCGTGTTTACGGCAAAAGTTGCCCCATGCCAGCATGACTGCGGCGCCGACCTGTACGGACGGTCCCTCGCGCCCGACGGAGGCGCCGAACAGCATTGCCAGAAAGGTTAGCGGAATTTTCCATAAGGTTTGCCCGAATGCCAGCAGCTTACTTTTATTGGTACCGTGCGGCAGGCTTAAAGAGGCGATGACCTGCGGAATGCCGCTGCCCGCCACATAGGGCGTATATTTTGGGGTAAACCAAGCCAGTAGCGCCAGTCCGAGCGGTAACACCAGCCATGCCGCCACCGGATATTTCGCACTCCACTGCGCATTCCATGCCAGTCCCAGATCAGCCAGTTTGGCGAAAGTGAGAGAAAACAGCGCAACCAGCGTGGCGCCGAGCAACAGGCAGGCAAATTCAATGCTTTTGCGGGAAATCCGATGGGTTTGGCGGAGTTTTTTATGCAGAATATAGCGTATTCGCGCTGTGATATGTTTCGATATTATCATAGCAACCGATGACTTGATTACAATTGGGCGGATTATATCAGGTTTACCAGCAGCGTTGTAGCGACAGCAGGAGATTGCCGGATAAAATTATGCCGTCGGTGCAAATTCAGGGCGCCGTGTGGCACCCTGAGCGGCGGATTATGCCTGATCGCCGATGAGTACGCTTTCAAGGGCGATTTCGATCATCTCGTTAAAGGTTGACTGGCGCTCTTCGGCGCTGGTTTGTTGATGAGTGCGGATATGATCGGAGACGGTACAGATAGCCAAGGCTTTGGCACCGAATTCCGCCGCCACGGCGTAAATGCCGGCGGCTTCCATTTCTACTCCTAAAATGCCGTATTTTTCCATGACGTCGAACATGTCCACATCCGGCGTATAGAATAAATCGGCGGAGAACAGATTGCCCACCCGTACCTTGATGCCTTTGTGTTTCGCCGCCTGTACTGCTGCTTGGGTCATGTCGAAATCGGCGATGGCAGCAAAGTCGTTGTCTTTAAAACGAATACGATTGACTTTGGAATCGGTACAGGCACCCATACCGATGACGACGTCGCGTACTTGTACGTCCATTCGTACCGCCCCACAGGAACCGACACGGATAATTTTTTGTACCCCATATTCGGTGATCAGCTCTTTGGCGTAAATGGAGCAGGACGGAATTCCCATGCCGTGCCCCATAACGGAAATGCGGCGACCTTTATAGCTGCCGGTGTAACCGAGCATATTGCGCACATTGGTGACTTCCTGCGCGTTTTGCAGGAAGGTTTCGGCGATATATTTGGCGCGCAGCGGATCGCCCGGCATTAGCACAACGTCGGCGAATGCGCCAGCAGGCGCGTTAATATGTGGAGTCATAATGTTGTCCTCTTAGTTGAAATCAATAATGGAAGTTCCGTAATCCATGGCGGATAAGCCAAAATAATGCGCAATGGTCTGTCCGATATCGGCAAAAGTCTGGCGTTTGCCCAGAAACTGTTTCGGTATGCGAGCGCCGTAAATCAGTACCGGAATATGTTCGCGCGTGTGATCGCTGCCTTGCCAAGTCGGATCGCAGCCGTGATCGGCGGTGAAAATTACAATATCGTTATCCGTCACCAGTTCCAGCAGTTCGGGAATGCGGCTGTCGAAATATTCCAGTGCGGCGGCATAACCCGCCACATCGCGACGATGCCCGTAATCAGAGTCGAAATTGACGAAATTGGTAAAAACGATAGTATTTTCGCCCGCTCTTTTTATTTCGGTCAGGGTTTTGTCAAATAATTCCGCAATGCCGGTCGCTTTCACTTTTCGGGTAATGCCGGTGTGGGCGTAAATGTCGGCGATTTTACCGATAGAGACCACCTCGCCGTGTTGTTCTTCCACCAGCTTTTGTAATACGGTTTTGGCCGGCGGTTCGACGGCATAATCTTTACGGTTGCCAGTGCGGCTGAATTCGCCGGCTTTCGCGCCGACAAACGGGCGGGCGATCACCCGACCGATATTATAATCCGCCAGTTCTTCGCGCACGATTTGGCATAGTTCATACAGTTTTTCTAGCCCGTAGGTTTCTTCGTGGCAGGCAATCTGGAATACCGAATCGGCAGACGTGTAGAAAATCGGTTTGCCGGTTTTCATATGTTCTTCGCCGAGCTTGTCCAAAATGACGGTACCCGACGAATGGCAATTGCCGAGATAGCCCGGGATGCCGGATTTTTGTACGATACGATCTAATAATTCCTGCGGGAAACTGTTTTCGTGTTGTGGAAAATATCCCCAGTTGAATAACACCGGCACGCCGGCGATTTCCCAGTGACCCGACGGCGTATCTTTACCGGAAGAGATTTCCTGTGCGTAGGCATAGCCGCCGATAAGCTCCGGCTGTGCCTCGAAACCGGCGGGCAGCTGACCGGCGGATTGCTGTGCCGCCAGCCCTAACCCCAGTTTTTCCAAATTCGGTAAGTGCAGCGGCCCTTGGCGCTCTGAATTATCTGCGTTTCCCGCCGCACATTGTTGGGCGATATGCCTGAGCGTATTTGCGCCCTGATCACCGAATTTGTCCGCGTCATCGCTGGCGCCGATACCGAAAGAATCTAACATCATGATAAATACACGTTTCATACTCACCTCTCTTACCTCTGTAGCAAACGTTTTCGTTGCCCTTATAATGACAACACCACGAACTGGGTCGTGGTGTCGTGATAAAACTGGTTAAAATAATACCGCACTTTATAGTGCTGCACCACTCAATCCGATAAATAATCCCGCAATCGTGGCGCTCATCAGATTCGCCAGCGAGCCTGCGATAACCGCTTTGATCCCCAAACGGGCGATGTCGCCGCGCCGATTCGGCGCCATACCACCTAAGCCACCGATCAAAATGGCGATAGAACTGAAGTTGGCAAAACCGCACAGCGCAAAAGTGATAATTGCTTTAGTTTTATCACCCAGCTGCACCGCCGCATCCGCCGCCAGATAAGGGGCGAATTCCAGATAGCCAACGAATTCGTTAATCGCCAGTTTGGTACCGATCATGCGTCCGGCGATTTGTGCTTCTTCCCACGGCACGCCGATAATCCATGCTAACGGTCTGAACACCCAGCCGAAAATTAGACCGAGGGAGAGATCCGGCATATCGAACCATGCGCCGATACCGCCCAGCATGCCGTTAATCAACGCGATCAATGCCACGAACGCCACCAACATGGCGCCCACGTTTAATGCCAATTGCATACCGGAAGACGCCCCGGCTGCGGCGGCATCCAGAATATTGGCAGGTTTTTCCAGATCGACTTTTTCAATATCATCGTTGAATTTCTGCGTTTGCGGAATCAAAATCTTCGCGAATAACAACCCTGCCGGTGCGGCCATAAAGGAGGCAGCGATCAAATACGGTAGCGGCACGCCCATGCCAGCATAGCCCGCCATTACGGAGCCAGCAATAGACGCCAGCCCGCCGCACATCACTGCGAATAATTCCGATTCGGTCATTTTGCTGATATAAGGTTTGACTACCAGCGGCGCTTCGGTTTGCCCCACGAAAATATTGGCTGCGGCGGACATGGATTCCGCTTTGGAGGTACCCAAAGCTTTTTGTAGCGCACCACCAATGACTTTAATCACCCATTGCATCACCCCGATATAATACAGCAGGGAAATTAACGAGGAGAAAAAGACGATAATTGATAATACTTTCACGGCGAACACAAAACCGACGGTCTCGGTATTCGCCAGTCCGCCGAAGACGAAGGCGATCCCTTCGTTGCCGTAGGCAATCACTTTACTGATCGCATCCGCCATGCCTAACAGCACGTCACGACCAGCCGGCACATAAAGAATAAGCGCACCCATCGCGATTTGAATCAATAAGGCGCCGAGTACGGTGCGCAGATTGATGGCACGACGATTGGTGGATAGTAATACGGCGATCGCCAACAGGGCGAAAATACCGATTACACTGATTAGGGTGTCCATAATCGAATTCCTCAAATTGAAATAACACGTTGATATAAAACAGCGAAATGATTTTATCTTTTTTTTCATTGAAAATCTTGTGTCAATATCAAGAAATGTGAAGGCAAGCGATTGCGATGCATGAAATCTAAACGATTTTTTAAATGATTTAGCTATATGTTATTGCCAATATCTTGTTGGGCGAATCGATTTTTTCCATTATTATTGCTGTAATCAATAAAAATGACGATATTATTATGAGACATAAGTTTAGGGTTTTGCCGAAAACCGCGTGGACGGCGACCGCTTTCTGGCGTCTGGAGCGGAAGCCGTTATCGGTGTTGCTGATGTCGCTCAGCGTTATCGGCATCGGTGAAGGATTTTTGCTGTTATCGAATCTGGGTTCCGCCCCATGGACGGTATTATCGCAAGGCGTTTCCTTGCAGGGCGGTTTCAGCGTCGGTTGGGCGTCGCTGATTGTTAGTTGTCTGGTGATGCTGGCGTGGTTTCCACTGAAACTGAAACCGGGCATCGGCACTTTGCTCAATGTGCTGGTGATTGCGTTGTGGCTGGGGCTGACCACCGCGTTTCTGGCGCCACCGCAGGCATTGTTGACGCGTGCGCTGTATGCACTGATCGGGATTTTACTGTTCGGAATCGGATCGGCATTTTATTTAACCTGTCATCAGGGCGCCGGACCGCGCGACGGGCTGATGGTGGGATTATGTCATCGTTTCCATTGGAAAGTCGGCGTTGTGCGCACTGTGATTGAAGTGAGCGTGTGCCTGCTCGGTTTTTTGCTCGGCGGTACGGTCGGTATCGGCACTTTGTTGTTCGCTTTTTCTATCGGCTGGCTTATGCAGCTGACCCTTTCTGTGATTGTACGCTGCCACCGCGCCGAGCGTGCCGCACCGTAATAAATGGAGGATAAAGTGCGGTGCTTTTTTGCCGACTTTCTTAACCTCGGTGAATCGGTTAAAATGAAGCCCGCGTTACCAACCGCCCTCATTATTAAGGATAAATTATGCCGACCATAAGCGTCGCGATGATTGTAAAAAACGAACAGCAGGATCTCGCCCAATGTTTAGACAGCGTGAAGGACTGGGTTAACGAGATCGTGATTGTAGATTCCGGCAGTACGGACGATACCGAAGCCATTGCCTTGCGTTACGGCGCAAAGTTTTATCGACATACCGACTGGCAGGGATTCGGCAAACAGCGCCAGCGTGCGCAGCAGTATGTCAGTAGCGATTATGTATTGTGGCTGGATGCCGACGAACGGGTCAGTGATGCACTGCGCCGTTCTATTATACAAGCGGTGGCGGAAAATGCGCGGAATACGGTTTATCAGATCGGTCGTTTGAGCGAAGTGTTCGGACGCGAAATTCGGCATTCCGGCTGGTATCCCGATTATGTGGTGCGCCTGTATCAAACCGATTTTGCCCGCTACGGCGACGAGCTGGTACACGAACGGGTGCATTATCCCGCCAGCGCGCAGGTGAAAAAATTAACCGGCGATCTGTATCATTACACCTATAAAGATGTGCAGCATTATCTGGTTAAATCCGCCAGTTATGCTGCCGCGTGGGCGCAGCAGAAAGCCGCTGACGGGAAAAAGGGGTCGTTGCTGCAAGGGATTACGCACGCACTCGGTTGTTTTGTAAAAATGTACATTCTCAAAGCGGGCTTTTTAGACGGCAAACAAGGCTTGCTGCTTGCGCTGCTTTCTACCCATTCCACTTTTGTCAAATATGCGGATTTATGGGTTAGAACCAAAGATCGCTGACATCGCCGAAATTACCAAAAATGACAAAGTGCGGTGAAAATTACCTCAATTTCCACCGCACTTTTGTTTTATTGCCATTGCCGACGGATAAAAGGTCGTATTTGTTGCAGCGCTTGATGAATATCGATTACGCTCAGATCTGTCTGAAACTGTTTTTGCGGCGGCGGGCAAAATGCCAAATGGCGCTCAGGCTGATTAATCGGCTGCCAGCGCAACGGAATCGCCGAACGGCGGCTCGGATAAAAACCGATGGTCGGAATATTCAGCGCGCCGCTGAGATGCAGCGGTCCGGTGGAGCCGGCGATAAACATATCGGCACAAGATAAAGAACGGGCGAAATCTGCCAGCCCATCGTTTTTATCGTAAACCACCACTTGCGGATGGTTGACCGCGTGTGCCAGGGCTTGTGCTTTTTCACTTTCATGTGGCCCCGCCGTTAAAACCACATAGCAATTGAAGGTTTGCAATACGCCTTTAATCAGCTGCGCATATTGCGCGGCGGACAGATTATTGGCGGAACCGCCGGAACCGCTGTGTACGAACAGCCATTTTTTATCGGCGCTAATCGCCAGCATGCGGCACAGTTTTTCTCGCTGATTTTGCACCGCACTTTGCGCAAAGGTTAAATACGGCGGTTGGGCTTCGCGCAGCGGTATTTGCTGCTCCTGCAAAAAATGACGCACCAGATCGCGGTTGTATTCAAACTCGGGTTTTGCCGATTGGGAACGGCGTTGCGTCAGGCGGCGGTTATATAAAAACTGAAATAATTTGGTGGCGGGCGCCAACCGGTATCTAATGCCGCTGCGCCAAGTCAACTTGGCGTTGTACCAATCGGACACAAAACTTATCACGGCGTCAAAGTGGCGGGCTTTAACGGCATTCAGTACCCGGTTAAATTCGTCCGCATCGGTTTTATCTTTGGCATCGATAATAATGTTATCAATATAAGGGCAAAGTTCCGCCAGTGGTGCGGTGTATGGCGGCACCAGCGCAGTAATTTCAATGTTCGGCGCCGATTGTTTGAGCGCGGCGAGGGCGGGAAAGGAAAGCACGAAATCGCCCAGTTTATCATTGCGGATCGCAAGTAATTTCTGCATAAATATGGCTCTTAATGAAATGGAATGCGATATTCTATCAAATCCGACCGCACTTTACAGCGCGGGGCGGCAAAAACCGAGTTTTACCTTGCTTTTTTCGCGAAAAAGAGTATGATCCCCAGGCTTTTTGTCTATATATACAGAGAAAAAAGTAAGCATTCCCACTCCTTCGAGGTGGGTCTTCTTTTCGCATTAAACATTTAGAGGAAGGTTATGGTAACCATTCGTTTATCTCGTGGCGGAGCTAAAAAACGCCCATTCTATCAAATTGTTGTGGCGGACAGCCGCTGCCCGCGCGACGGTCGTTTTATCGAGCGCGTTGGTTTTTTCAACCCGTTGGCAACCGGTAACGCAGAACGTCTGCGCATCAATCTGGAACGTGTTAACGCTTGGGTTGAAAAGGGCGCATCGTTATCCGACCGCGTTGCTTCTTTAGTTAAAGAAGCGCAAAAAGCTGCGTAATCGCAGATTTTAAGGTTATAGGTGAATAAAATGGAACGGCAGAGCATGGAAGTAGTTGGCAAATTGGGTTCAACTTACGGAATTCGCGGTTGGTTGCGTATTTATTCATCCACAGAGCAGACCGAAAGTATTTTTGATTACCAGCCTTGGTTTTTGAAAATTAAAGGTCAATGGCAGCCGACCGAGCTGGAAAGCTGGAAACATCATAATCACGAGCTGATCGTGAAACTAAAAAACGTAGATGACAGAGAAACCGCGCAGGCACTTGCCAATGTGGAAATTGGCGTGGACTTGAGCGTGTTTCCGGTGCTGGAGGAAGGCGATTATTACTGGCACGATTTAATCGGCTGTCAGGTCGTCAATCTACAGGGATACGCGATGGGAATCGTCACCGAAATGATGGAGACTGGTTCCAATGATGTTTTGGTGGTCCGTGCTGGCGCCAAAGACGCTTTCGGCAAACAAGAACGCTTAATTCCGTTCTTGTATGAACAAGTAGTTAAAAGAGTGGATCTCGCCACCAAGACTATTGAGGTGGATTGGGACGCTGGTTTCTAATCTCAGGTATGCCGTTAGGCTTATGCAGTAACATTTTGACCCAAAAGGTGACGCAAATGTGGATCGGGATTATTAGTCTTTTCCCCGAAATGTTTAAAGCTGTGACGGAATACGGGGTAACGGGACGAGCCGTTAAACACAATCTCTTGCAGGTGCAATGCTGGAATCCGCGCGATTTCACCGTTGACAAACATAAAACCGTGGACGACCGCCCTTACGGCGGCGGACCGGGTATGCTGATGATGGTACAACCATTACGTGATGCAATCCGGGCGGCGAAAGCGGCGGCAGGAGACGGCGTGAAAGTGATTTATCTTTCACCGCAGGGACGTAAGCTGGCGCAGTCCGGCGTGACGGAGCTTGCCAAAAATCAAAAAATGATTCTGGTATGCGGACGTTATGAGGGCATTGACGAACGGCTGATTCAAACCGAAATTGATGAGGAATGGTCGGTCGGCGATTACGTTCTAACTGGCGGAGAACTGCCGGCAATGACGTTGATTGACGCCGTCGCCCGCTTTATCCCCGGTGTGTTGGGCAAACAGGCTTCCGCACAGGAAGATTCGTTTGCCGACGGTTTGCTGGACTGCCCGCATTATACGCGTCCGGAAGTGTTGGACGATTTAAGCGTGCCGCCCGTGCTGATGTCGGGAAATCACGCGGAAATCCGCAAATGGCGATTAAA
Organism: Necropsobacter massiliensis; assembly: GCF_000827595.2. Classification (GTDB taxonomy): domain Bacteria; phylum Pseudomonadota; class Gammaproteobacteria; order Enterobacterales; family Pasteurellaceae; genus Necropsobacter; species Necropsobacter massiliensis. The sequence goes on from NZ_LN776191.1 coordinate 33,365, forward strand.
ACAATCCCTTGAGCGGACGTGGTTACGACGCCCTGAGCTATTGGAAAGCCTAGCTCTGACTGACGAACAACGCAAGCTGTTGAATCAGATTCAATCTGAACACAGATAGCATCAGTTAACTCTAGGATTTTAGAAGGATTAATACAAATGAGTAACATCATTAAACAACTTGAACAAGAACAGTTAAAACAAAATGTACCGAGCTTCCGCCCGGGTGATACGTTAGAAGTTAAAGTATGGGTGGTTGAAGGCAGCAAACGTCGTCTGCAAGCATTCGAAGGCGTGGTTATCGCAATTCGTAACCGCGGTTTGCACAGCGCTTTTACATTACGTAAAGTGTCTAACGGCGTAGGCGTTGAACGTGTCTTCCAGACTCATTCGCCGGTTATCGACAGTATTGCAGTGAAACGTAAAGGTGCGGTACGTAAAGCGAAACTTTACTACTTACGTGAACGTTCAGGTAAATCCGCACGTATCAAAGAACGTCTCGGTGACTAATCCTCACATTGAAGACAAAGCTCGGATATTTTCCGAGCTTTTTTAGTTTAAGCGCGATGGCGTTCAGCGATTAATTTTTTCCTACTTTCGCCAATTTCGACCAGTTATAGTAACCGTACAGCGAGTTAAGCAGATAAGCACCGTACATCAGATACATCGCCGGGGTGTCCGCCCACAGTACAATAGACAGTACGTTAATCACAATCCACAGCAGCCATTGTTCGCTGTAACGCAGGATCATCAGTAACTGCGCTGCAATCACCAATACGGTTGTCACACCGTCCAGCCCGATAGAGTTGCCGTCGGTGGTTTTTAACACGGCGATAAAGGCCAGGGAACCGATAACCACCGCGCCGATTAATGCCAGCCAGCCTTTTGCCGACAGGAATTTGGCGATAACGGTTTCCGCTTTGTCGGCGCCGTTGCGCATGTTTTCTTTCCACAGGAAATAGCCGATGAATTGCGCCGGAATATATACGTATAATGCGGTGGTCATTTCACCGTAAAATTTGTTATCCAGCGACACATAAAAATAACTGTAAGCAAAAATCAAGCCGAAGAAATAATTACTGATTTTGCCCTTACCGACAAACACCACGCACAAAATGCCGGAAATACCGGCAATTACCTCCAGTAGCGAGACCGGATCTAGCACATAAGCGATAATTTGTGCCGCTAGAAAGATGCACAGCCAGAGCACTTCAAAAGATTTCCAGCCGCCGAAAAATTCGTTTTTTAGGGTTTGCGAGAGATTCATGCGTATTGCTCCTGTTGATGAGAAGGAAAAAATTCGTTTGATTTTTGCACCGCACTTTTCATATGTCAAGCAGCTGCATTCTTTGAAAACATTCTTATTATTGCAGCAAAATTGTAATATATATTTTCGTTTCTTTTTATCCTTAACCCCGCTAAAATAGCCGACCGTTTTTTTGACAATCAAAGAGAGTAAAAAGAGCATGGCATCCTTTGCGGTGGGGCAGCGCTGGCTTAGCGAAAGTGAAAATAACCTTGGGCTGGGAATTGTGACCGAAGCCGACCGGCGGACGGTAACGTTGTTTTTTCCGGCGGCGGATGAGCGCCGGATCTATGCCTTGGCAACGGCGCCTTTACTGCGGGTGCAGTATCAGATCGGCGATACGCTAACCCATGCGCAGGGCTGGCAGGCGGAAGTGCTGAATGTCGAGGCGCGCAATCAACTGTGGTTTTATTTGGTGCGGCGGCTTGATACTGTAGAGCAGTGCGTTGTCAGCGAAATTGAACTGGCACACCGCATCGTTTTCAGCAAACCGCAGGCGCGTTTATTTTCCGCACAGATTGATCGCAGCGTGCATTTTGCGATACGTTATCAGGCGCTGTGTCATCAGCAGGCGCAATATCAATCGCCGTTACGCGGACTGCGCGGCGCGCGCGCGGCGTTAATTCCGCACCAGCTGCATATCGCCAGAGAAGCGGGCGGGCGGATAGCTCCGCGTATATTGTTGGCAGATGAAGTGGGGTTGGGCAAAACCATTGAAGCGGGGATGATTCTACAGCAGCAACTGTTGGCGGAAAAAGCGGAACGCGTGCTGATTATCGTGCCGGAAAATCTTCAGCATCAATGGTTGGTGGAAATGCTGCGTCGTTTTAATCTGTCCTTTTCGCTGTTTGATGAAGAACGCTGCGCCGACCTTGACGCGACAGCGGACAATGCTGCCACCAATCCGTTTCACAGTGAAAATTTGATGATCTGTTCCCTTGATTGGCTGACAGCACAGCCAAAACGTGCTGCGCAGCTGTTGGAAGGTGCGTTTGATTTGTTGATTGTCGATGAGGCGCATCATTTGCGTTGGTCGGAGGCGGTACCAAGCCTGTCTTATCAGCTCGTAGCGCAGCTGGCACAACGTATTCCGGCGGTATTGTTGCTGACCGCCACTCCACAGCAGCTGGGGCAGGAAAGCCATTTTGCACGTTTACGGCTGCTTGATCCGGAGCGTTTTTATGATTACGACGCCTTTTTGCAGGAGCAGCAACAGTATCAACCGGTGGCGGAAGCAGTGCAATCCCTGTTGGCGGAGCAGCCTTTAACCCCCGCGCAGCAAAATCATTTAACTGAATTATTAGCGGAACAGGATATTGAACCGCTGCTGAAAATCATCAATTCTCAGGCGACCACGATGCAACGCGATGCGGCGCGACAGGAACTGATCGCAAGTTTGATCGACCGCCACGGTACCGGCAGGCTGCTGTTTCGCAATACCCGACAGGGTGTGAAAGGCTTTCCGTCACGCATTTATCATCAGATTAAGTTAAACATGCCGGCGCAATATCAGAATGCGATTAAGGTGCTGGCGCGATTTGGCGATACTGAGCCGGCAGATTTATTTTATCCTGAACAGATGTTCAGCAAAATGAATCCGCAGGCGGCATGGTGGGACTTTGACCCGCGGTTGGACTGGTTGATCACGTTCTTGAAAAGTCATCGGACGGAAAAAATCCTGGTGATTTGCCGACAGGCGGAAACCGCCGTTCAACTGGAACGCGCACTGCGTGAAAAAGAAGGCATTCGCAGCGCACTGTTCCACCAGAATATGTCGATTGTAGAGCGTGACCGAGCGGCGGCTTATTTTGCTCAACAGGAAGATGGCGCGCAGGTGCTGCTAAGTTCGAGTATCGGCTCCGAAGGGCGTAATTTCCAATTTGCCGCGCATTTGGTTTTGTTCAATTTGCCGGATAATCCGGATTTGTTGGAACAATGTATCGGTCGGCTGGATCGTATCGGGCAGCGGCAGACGGTGAAGATTTATGTTCCTTGTTTTGATGACAGCCCGCAATTATTGCTGGCGCAATGGTATCATCAAGGGCTGAATGCTTTTGAGGAAACCTGTCCGATGGGCGCAGCACTGTTTACAAAGTGCGGTGAAAAATTGCATAGTTTTTTACAAAATCCTACCGCACTTGACGGATTTGACGCTTTTATCGCACAAACCCGTGCACAACGCCAGCAACTGAAACAAGCGCTGGAAAACGGACGTGATCGGTTGCTGGAGCTGAATTCCAACGGCGGCGAAGCGGCAGTACAACTGGCGGAAGATATCGCCGCGCAGGACGGCAGCCCGCAACTGATGGATTTTGCATTCAATCTCTTTGATATTATCGGATTGGAGCAAGAAGATATTGGCGAGCAAACCCTAGTTATCCGCCCGAGCGGAACCATGCTGGTGCCGGATTTCCCGGGGTTGAAAGAAGAAGGCGTCAGCTTAACGTTTGATCGTCAGCTGGCGTTGGCGCGCGAAGAGTTGGAATTTCTCAGTTGGGATCATCCGCTGATACGTCATGGCATTGATTTAATCACTTCCGGTGATATTGGCAAAAGTGCGGCGGCATTATTGGTCAATAATGCGCTGCCGGTGGGAACGCTGTTGCTGGAAACCGTGTTTGTGGTGGAAACGCAGGCGCCGAAAGGGTTACAATTAAGCCGTTTTCTGCCGCCGACGCCGATTCGCCTGTTACTGGATGCCAACGGCAATGAGCTGGGCGAACGGGTGTCTTTCGACGGATTACAGAAACAGCTTAAACCGATGGGCAGAAGCATGGCGAACAAGCTGGTTAAAATGCTGCGCCCGCAGATTGAAAGTTTATTGACCGTGGCACAGCAGCATATCGAACTGCCGGCGCAACGCTGTATTCGACAGGCCCAAACGCGTGCCGAGCAGCAACTGAGCGCCGAGCTGAATCGTCTGCGCGCATTGCAGGCGGTCAATAAAAATATTCATCAGCAGGAAATTGACACGCTGGAACGGCAGCAAATGCAGATCGTCATGGAAATCCGCAGCGCGACTTGGCGACTGGATAGCTTGCGGCTGATCGTCAGTAATAAAGTATAACCAAGCGATAGCGCGACCGTTAAGCGCGCAAAGAGAGTAAACATGGCGTTAATCGATTATCGTCCGCCGACCGAACCTTGGCTGGATGTGGTGTATCATGATGATCATATTTTGGTGCTGAATAAACCGAGCGGGCTGCTTTCCGTACCCGGTAATCAACCGCAGTATTATGACAGCGCGATGTCGCGGGTGAAAGACAAATATGGATTTTGCGAACCGGCGCACCGTCTGGACATGGCGACCAGCGGCATTTTGCTGTTTGCCATGAGTAAAGCGGCGGATAAGGCGCTTAAGCGCCAGTTTCGCCAGCGCGAAGTAAGTAAATCCTATCAGGCGCTGGTGTGGGGACATCTGGCAAAAAATGAAGGCACGGTGAACCTGCCGTTGATTTGCGATTGGGAAAACCGTCCGCGCCAGAAAATTTGTTTTGTGCAGGGCAAAAGTGCGGTGACGCATTATCACGTTTTGGCGCGTCTGCCGGATAATCGTACGCGAGTGAGGCTGATACCAGTTACCGGGCGCTCACACCAGCTGCGTTTGCATATGTTAGCCTTGGGACATCCGATTCTGGGCGATAAATTTTATGCCCACCCGCAGGCGAAAGCTATGTCACCGCGGTTGTGTCTGCATGCCGAACGCCTGCAAATCAGCCATCCGCTGAGCGGTGAGTTTATGTGTTTTGACACGCCGGCGCCGTTTTAGCTTCAACTTATACCTGTCAGCGGCAGGAAAACATGGTAATTATAGTGAGAATTATCCGTTTGGATGTTACAATCCGTGATTAAATTTATAATTAAGAGATAACATTATGGCTCGTCAAAAGAAAACCCGCCGCATCACCGATATTATGCCGGCACGCAAAACGGATAAGCGTGCGGAAGAACAACCGTCCCGCCCGGGGCGCAGCAAAACCCGCTACGAGCTGGATGCTAAGGCGCGTGAGGAAAAACGCAAGAAAAAACATAAAGGCTTGGCTGCCGGCTCCCGCCATAGCGCGCAGGAAAATAATCGGAAGGCAGCGACAGTAGAACAGCGCGATCCGCGTTTGGGCAGCCGTAAAAAAGTGCCGTTGATGGTGGAATTTGTGAATAAACCGGAACAAGGTTTGCATCTGCACGCGCAGAAAACGGCGGTAAAACCACCGCACTTGGATCCGCAGCGCGAATTGGAACAGCTAGAAAATAATGAATGCCTGAATCAGTTGCTGGATGAACTGGATGCCGGTAAAACGCTCAGCGCCGACGATCAGCGCTTTGTGGACGACTGTCTGGCACGCATTGCTCAGTTAATGGAAACACTGGGCATTGAGGATGAAGAAGAAAACGACGACGATTTATACCGCACTTTTGAAACGATGGATATCAACCGATTCAGATAAGTTATGTGGAAAACCATTTTATTGTTGCTCGGTGTATTGATTATCGCCGGTTTGATCGCTTATACCGTCTATTTGCTGGCGGCGTTGCAAAAACAGAAAAAAGCCTTTGCGCAGGCACGCGCGGCGCGGATTGAACGTTTAAAACAGAGCATTGTGATGATCGCCGCTGCGATGCAAAACGGCGACTGCAATCATTCGGAAGGGGTGATCCGATTGAAAATGCTGCTTGAACCATTGGGTAAACCGTTAAAACAGTATGCCGCCATGTTTGCCTTGTATGAAGTGGTGATGGATATGCCGACCCACGAGGCGCGCCGTGCTTTGCCGAAAAACGAGCGTATGCGTTTGGATTTGCAACGCGAAAGCGCCGAGGCGGAGCTGGAACAAAAAATTATGTTGGAGTTACGGCAATTATTAGCCGATATGGAACAAATCCGGGGGGAACTTGAATGTCGGACATCACATGGGATTTGGCGTTAATTCAGAAATACAATCAGTCGGGACCGCGTTACACGTCTTATCCGACGGCACTGGAATTTAACCAAGAATATACCGAGGCAGATTTTGAAACCGCGGCGGCGCGCTATCCTGACCGCCCGTTATCGTTGTATGTGCATATTCCGTTTTGCCACAAGCTGTGTTATTTCTGCGCCTGCAATAAGGTGATTACTCGCCATCAGCACAAAGCGGATATTTATCTGGATTATCTGGAAAAGGAAATCAGCAACCGCGCCGGGTTATTTGCATCTCGCCGGGTAACGCAAATTCACTGGGGTGGCGGTACGCCGACCTATTTAACCGAACACCAGTCCGCCCGTTTGATGAATATGTTGCGTGAGCATTTCCACATCGACCCGCAGGCGGAAATCAGTATTGAAATGGATCCGCGCGAAATTGAGCTGAGTATGCTGGAACATTTGCGCAAAATCGGCTTTAATCGTATCAGCATGGGCGTACAGGATTTCAATAAAGCGGTGCAGAAAGCGGTTAACCGCGAGCAGGACGAAGCCTTTATCCGTGCCTTGTTAATCCGTGCGCGCGAGTTGGGTTTTACCTCAACCAATCTAGATCTGATTTACGGTTTACCGCTGCAAACCGTAGACAGCTTTATGTTTACCCTGCAAAAAGTGATTGAACTCAATCCTGATCGGTTGAGCGTTTTCAATTATGCGCATTTGCCGAGCCGTTTCGCTGGACAGGCGAAAATTAAAGATGCGCAGTTGCCGAGCCCGGAAACCAAACTGACGATTTTGCAGAAAACCATCGAAACGTTGAACGGCGCCGGTTATCGTTTTATCGGTATGGATCACTTTGCCAAACCAGATGACGAGTTGGCGATTGCCCAGCAAAACGGCGTGTTGCACCGCAATTTTCAGGGTTATACCACACAAGAAGAGTGTGATTTGCTGGGGCTGGGCGTGTCGGCGATCAGCCTGTTAGGCGACACTTACGCACAGAATCAGAAAGAGCTGAAGCATTATTATGCGGCGCTGGAAACACAGGGTATCGCCTTGCATAAAGGGTTGGTGCTGACGCAGGAAGATTGCCTGCGCCGTGATGTGATTAAGCAGCTGATTTGTAATTTCAAACTGGATTATCGCCCAATTGAACGGCAGTACGGTATTGATTTTAGTCAGCATTTTGCCGAAGATCTGGCGCTGCTACAGCCTTTGGCGCAAGACGGACTGATTGAAATCAACCCACAGGGATTACAGGTTTCATCTAAAGGTCGCTTATTGATCCGTAATATTTGCCTGTGTTTTGATACCTATTCCCGCCAACAGGCAAAACAGCAGCAGTTTTCCAGAATTATTTAGTCGGCGCACGGCAGTTGCGGTCGCGTCGTCGTTGTAATTGTTTCATTCGGCTTAAAAGTGCGGTGAAAATTTTTATTTTTTCACCGCACTTTTTGATTGTCGGATTATTCGCCGTCCTGTATCCGTCGTATTGCGCGCGCAATGGCATAAGGTATCGAGCCGCCGTGGTTTTGCCGTGCGATTAACTCAAATTCCACTGGATAGCCTTGTTGGCGCAACTGTTGGCTCAATTGTTCCGCCGTGAATATTTGTCGACGTTGCATGATTTTATCCAACCGTTGTGCAGTCATTGTCGGGTCTGCCGTCGGCGTTGCTTCGTATTCTCCCAACGTAATCAACATTGAGGCGGGCGACGGCGTGATCCAAGGTGTTTGGCGCGGCAAAAAGGCGGCGTTGTCCCACCACAGTGATGGGCTGGCGAGAATATAATGATCAAACAGTTGTGGTTGGTTGAATAGGATGTAAAGCCCGAATAATCCGCCGAAAGAATGCCCGAAAAAATAGCGTTGCCGGGTGGCAATCGGATACTGCGCCGCTATACGCGCAATGACTTTGCTACGGATAACGTGCAGAAATTCTGCCGCGCCACCGCCGGCGGAGAATGCGGCACCTTGCGCTGGAAATGTGTAATCACGGGTACGTTGATTCACAAAATATGCCTGTTCGCCGCTATAGCCGATCCCGATAATCAGCGGTAAAGTGCGGTCGGTTTTGACCGCGTTTACGGCAAGGGGAAACTGTGCGTTGGCGTCCAGTAAATATAACACGGGCAGTGGTGCCGACCATTGTTTCGGCGCGGCGATAAACAGACGATATGCCTTGTTTGCTACGCTGAGCTCTTCAGTGGTGATATTAAAGTGATCGTACATAGTTGGGTTTATCGGCTGGATTTGTTGACTCGGTGTGGCATTGCTTATCGCCGCGAGGAAAAACGCGACAATGTCGATTATCAGGTAATGCAATTTGTTCATCTGATTAGACCGTACCGCGCCTCGGGCAAGCAAGCGCGGTCTTCGTTTCGGCTTTAAAAGGTCAGTGTCGCGTTTGCCCAGTATCTGCGACCGTCTTCCGGCAACCAGTTGCCGCCGTCGGTATTGATGGCGTCGGCGCGCGCATTACCGATATTTAATACGGCGACATTCAGCAGGATATTTTTGCTGATTTGGTAATTTACGCCGACATCCAGCGTGTTGTAAGCAGCGCGGTAACGTGCAATATTTTTACTGTCGCCGTTACGCGGGTTCGCCCAGATTTGACGTCCCTGATAGTGCCAGCGGGCATAGGCATCCAGATTTTCGCGCAGTTGCCAGTTCAGTTTCGCCGTAGCCGAATGTTTCGGGGTGTTGTTCAGCGGATAACCTTGCAGTGATTGACCTGAGGCGGCGCGATCCTCATCGGTTTTGCGTTTCGAGTGCTGATAGGTATAGCTGAGATCCAACGACCATTGCAGGTTAAACGGAAGGTGCGCGGTCAGCTCAACGCCTTTGATGTTGGCTTTGCCGATATTGCTGTATTCGTATAGATTTGCGCCAGTTATTGGGTCGGTCGTCCCCAAGCCGTAGCTGGTCAGTTTGTTGTTAAAATCGGTATTAAACAGTGTGGCGGACAAATTTAACCCAGACAGGCGGGTATAACTAAACCCGATTTCCTGATTAACACTGGTTTCCGGCTTCAGATTCGGATTGCCATAAATCACGCCAGCACCGTTTTGCGTGGATGTGACGTAATCCGCGCTGGTTTCACGGATTCCCGGGGCTTTAAACGCTTTTGCCACGCCGCCTTTCAGCGTGAGTGCTTGGTTAAGGTGATAAACCAGATAGGCTCTCGGGTTCCAGTGCGTACCATAGGTTTTATGATGGTCCAAGCGTGTGCCGAGAGTCAGCAGCAAGTTATCAGTCAGGCTGATCTCATCTTCCACAAACAGCGCTTTTTGAATGGCTTTATTGGTTGAGGTTTTAAAATTGGCAATAGAACGGTTTCCGCTGCGAGTGACGCTGATGACCGAATCATCATGCAGTTCAGCATGTTGATATTGTCCGCCAAAGACAAAGAAATGCCGATTAACCGGCAGCATGAATTTAGCGTCAAATACCGTATTGGTAATTTCCGGTCGGCGGCTGTTATACCCGCTCGGCGTTTTAATTTGTCGTTTGGCTTTTTCCTGATACAAACTGAATTCGGAACTCATCGTACCCCAATCGCCGTAATGGCTTAACGCCCAATGGTTGCGGCTGACGATAGTTTCGGAAGCGGTGTTTTGGGTAATAACGCCAGCACGATTTGTCGTCGCGGCAAGGGATTTCCCCGGATGTTGCGCTTTTTGCTGTACGTTGCGGCCAGCTTCCAGGGTAAATTTTTGTTTATCTGTCGGGGTGAAAACGAGTTTAGTGTTGATGTTTTTATTTTCTTTTTTATTCAAACCGCCGACAAATTCGTCTTCCTGACGATAATCGCCGCCGCCGTAGAGCTGTATGCCAAGTTTGTGCGCAATTAGCGGACCGGACAGGAAGAAATTGCCCTGATAGCCGTTACCAGATTTGCCGTCGTCATGTATGATTCCGCCGGAAGACAGCGAACCTGTCCAATTTTCGCTGACATCCTTGGTGATGATATTCACCACGCCCCCCATTGCATCGGAACCGTAAAGCGAGGACATCGGTCCGCGAATGACTTCAATACGTTCGATGGCACCAATAGGAGGAATAAAACCGCCTTCAAAGCCACCGTTGCCGTTGGGACGTGATTCACGAGTGTTTTGACGTCTGCCGTCAACCATGATCAGGGTATAATCGGCGGGGAGTCCGCGAATTGAAATATCCTGAGTATTCGCACTTGAACCACCGGCGCTTACGCCCGGCACATCTTGTAGGGCGTCAGTTAAATCGCTTATTGGTTTGCTGCGCAATGATTGCTGATTAACCACCGTCACGCTTGCCGGCGCGTCTTTCAAATCCTGAACCGCACCTGAAGCGGTCACAACGATAGCGTTCAGTTCCTCAGTTTGAGATTGTTCGGCGGATACTGTTGCTGCAAGACAACTCGAGACGACCGTACTGTAAATTAATGTCTTCTTCATTAGTGGCGGATTTCCTGTGAATTTTAATGTTAATGAGAATCGTAATAATTTAACATGCAAAACATGGATTGCAAGTTAAAAGTTAACGGTGGGAAAGGTTGGGGCAAAATAACAAACCGCACGTAAAACGTGCGGTTTTTAGACTACCCTATAGGGCGTTATTACTTCACATGCCTCTCAAGAGGCATAGGAAAAACGGACAACTACATGATGACGCTATAGTTTACTCCTTGAGAGGGAGTATGGCCGCACTTTTATCCTTGACTTTGCTGTAAATTGCTTGCGAGATTTCTTCGTAAATCGGTTCATCAGCAGATTTTGATCTCGGTTTA
>NZ_LN776192.1 GCF_000827595.2 Necropsobacter massiliensis
TGCGGTGAATCTCAGCCAGTTAAATGCCACTAATGCAAATGTGGCAAATAATGCACAGAATATCACCAATAATGCCAATGCGATTAATACTGTAAAAGATGGTTTAAACGCGACAAATGCAACCGTAGCAAACAATACGCAAAATATCACTAATAATACCAATGCGATTAATACCGTGAAAAACGATTTAAATGCGACTAATACAAATGTGAGCAATAATGCCCAGGATATTAGTAAAAATGCAGAAAATATCGCAAAAGGCATTCAGTTTGGTAACGGTACGAAAGCTAAACAGTATCAATTAGGCGATACATTAAATGTCACAGCAGGCAACAATAACCTTGTCAGTGAAACTGTTGATGGCGGGGTGAAACTGAGCTTGGCGGATAATATTACGGTTAGCAGCGTGACAGCGGGCGGTAATGTCTTGAATACAAGCGGTTTGACCGTTGGTGATGTGAAAGTTGCAGCAACAGGTATTGATGCGGGTCATCAAAAAATCACTAATGTAGCTAATGGCACAGAGTTGTATGATGCGGTAACCATGGCACAACTGACCGCTGCAACAGTTCTATTAAACGCAGGGAATAATACCAATATTACTTCTCAGCAGGCAGAAAATGGCGTGACAACTTACACCATTAATGCCAATGCGGCAACAGTGCTCAATGCCTCGGAGGCAATAACTGTTAAGTCGACGGAAAAAGCCAATAATGTGACCGAATATGCGGTTGATTTGTCTGATACGACAAAAGCCAATATTACTCAAGGTGTTGATGCGAAAAGTGCGGTCGATAAAGGGCTGAAATTTGGCAACGGCACCACTAATAATACTTATGCTTTAGGGGATGAATTAGCCGTTGCCGGTGATAGCAATATCATTAGTACCACAACAAAAAATGGTGTGGGCTTATCATTGGCGAAAAATATTACGGTAGAGAGCGTAACTGCGGGCGGTAATGTCTTTAATACAAGCGGTTTAACAATTGGTAACGTTCAAGTAAACACAGACGGTATTAGCGCGGGCAGCCAGAAGATCACCAATGTAGCTAACGGCACCTCAGATAATGATGCGGTGAATTTCAGCCAGCTGAATGCGACCAATCAAAATATCACAAATCTGAATACGAAAGTGAATGGTGGTTTTGGTTTGCAAGCTGAAGACGGACAAAATGTAACCAAACAATTAGGTGACAAAATTGAGATTGTGGGCGGTAACACGAATCTTAATACGATCGTGACTGACGGCAAGATTGCCGTGAACCTGAATAACACCTTGAATTTAGGCAATGCCGGTTCGGTTATTATCGGTGATGTAGTGATGAATAATCAGGGATTAACGATTTCAGGCGGTCCGCGTATAGTTAAATCCGGTATTGATGCTGGCGATAAGAAGATCACCAATGTTACTGCCGGTGAAGTATCGGCAAGTTCAACTGAGGCGGTGAACGGTAGCCAGTTATATCAAACTAACCAGAATGTGACCAATTTAAATACGGAAGTGGCTAAAGGCTGGACGCTCACCACATCGGGAAATACCACTGGTAAGTCCGAATCAAAAGTGGGTATGGGCGCTGTTGTGACGCTTGACGGCGGTAACAATATCAATCTTACCCAAACAGGTAATACGATCAGTATCGCTACTACGACAGCTCCGACCTTTACCACCGTTACAACCGGAGATACGACATTAAGCGATAAGGGATTAACCATTCAGAATGGACCGAATATCACTAAGTCAGGCATTGATGCTGGTGATCAAATTATTACGCGTGTTAAAGCGGGCGAGAACGGCACTGATGCGGTAAATAAAGATCAGCTGGATGCGATCAATGCAACTGCAACCGCTGGTTGGAACCTGACGGTGAACAGTACTGACAGTTCTAATGTTGCGCCGAATGCTACCGTGGATTTAGCGAATAAAGACGGCAATATTGTGATCACGAAAGCAAACAATAACGTGACTTTCGCTTTAAATGAAAATCTGACCATCGGCGGTAAAAACGGCAAGGACGGTAAGATCGGTCTGGATGGTACAAACGGAACTATCGGTTTAACCGGTCCGAAAGGGGCGGACGGTGCTGACGGCGCTTCGGCGAATATTACGGTACAAAACGGTCAATCGGGCATTAACGGTCAAGACGGTGACAGCCTGACCCGTATCGTTTATACCGATAAAGACGGTAAGCCGCATCAAGTTGCAACCTTAGAAGACGGTTTGAAGTTTGCCGGCAATCAGGGTGATACGATTGCGAAACAATTGGGCGAGACCTTAGACGTTGTCGGTGCTTTAGCTAACAACGCAACGGCTTCGGCTAACAATATCCGTATTGATAGTGAAAACGGTAAGTTGGTGGTTAAAATTGCTGAGAACCCAAGCTTTACAACCGTAACGACCGGTGATTCACGCTTAAGTGATAATGGGTTGACGATTACTGGCGGTCCAAGTATTACAAAAAGCGGTATTAACGGTGCGGCAAAACAAATTAACAATATTGGTAGCGGGTTACAAACAGCTGACGGCGATATTGTAAAATTGACTGAAGCGAGCGGTGATGTGTTGAAAAATGCAGTGAATGTCGGCGATCTGAAAAACTCGGTCAGCAATCTCACTTCGGCACAAAACGGCGGCGGCTTCGGTCTCACTGATGATAACGGCACCGCAGTCAAACAGGATCTGGGCAAAACTATTCAGATCAAGGGTAAAGACGGTGTAACGGTCACTGCCGATACCGTGAACAAAGCCCTAGAAGTGGCGTTAGCCGGTGAGGTGTCGGTAAACAGTAAAGACGGCAAAGATGGTGCTATCGGGGTGAAAGATGCCGACGGTAAAGACAGTGTGAGCCTGTCCGGTAACGGTACCGTGATTGCCGGTCGCAATGGTGCCGACGGCGTTGATGGGGTGATCGGCGCGCAAGGCAAAGACGGTGCAAGCGTGGTGTTGAACGGTAAGGACGGTTCAATCGGCTTAATCGGTCCGAAAGGTGAGGACGGCACTGACGGCGCTTCGGCAAGTATTCGCGTGGTAAATGGTGCAGCTGGTTTAGACGGCAATGACGGTGCGAACGGTGAAAGCAAAACCCGCATCCTGTATGAAAAACCGAACGGCGCTCAAGAAACCGTGGCGACTTTAAACGACGGTCTGAACTTTACAGGTAATAACGAGGTGGTTAATGCCCACAAACTGAACAGTAAAATAAATATTATCGGGGAAGGTGTGGATAAAACCGCATCAGAAAACTTTGCTAGTGCGGCGGGCAATATCAATGTAAAAGCCGACGGCTCAAGCACCTTAACGGTTCAGCTGGCGAAAGATCTTAACCTGACCGCAACAGGTTCAGTGACTCTCGGTGATTCTGTTATGACAAATAATGGGTTAACCATTACAAACGGTCCGAGTATCACAAAGAGCGGTGTCAATGCGGGAAATAAAGTGATTACTCACGTTGCACCAGGGGTAAACGGCACTGATGCGGTAAATAAAGATCAGCTGGATGCGATCAATGCAACCGCAACCGCTGGTTGGAACCTGACGGTGAACAGTACTGACAGTTCTAATGTTGCGCCGAATGCTACCGTGGATTTAGCGAATAAAGACGGCAATATTGTGATCACGAAAGCGAACAATAACGTGACTTTCGCTTTAAATGAAAATCTGACCATCGGCGGTAAAAACGGCAAGGACGGTAAGATCGGTCTGGATGGTACAAACGGAACTATCGGTTTAACCGGTCCGAAAGGGACGGACGGCACTGACGGCGCTTCGGCGAATATTACGGTACAAAACGGTCAATCGGGCATTAACGGTCAAGACGGTGACAGCCTGACCCGTATCGTTTATACCGATAAAGACGGTAACCCGTATCAGGTTGCGACCTTAGAAGACGGTTTGAAGTTTGCTGGCAATCAGGGTGAGGTCATCAAGAAACAGCTGGGACAAACGCTAAAAGTTGCCGGCTCGCTAGCAAATGAAGTTGTTGCTTCTTCAGCCAATGTACGCGTAGATAGCGAAAATGGTGAGCTTGTTGTTAAAATTGCCGAGAATCCGACATTTACCAGCGTGACTACCGGCGATGCGGTTTTAAGTGATAGCGGTTTAATCATTAATCATGGTCCGAGTATTACGAAAGACGGTATTAACGTTAATCATAAACAAATTACCAATTTAGATAGCGGTCTGAAAGATGGTAATAACAACAAAGTAGCATTAGCCAATGCCACTGGTGATATGCTGAATAACGGCGTGAACGTCGCGGATCTAAAAGAAGCAGTAAATAATATTACTTCTGCGGATAGCAACGGCGGTTTCGGTCTCACTGATGATAACGGCATCGCAGTCAAGCAGGATCTGGGCAAAACTATTCAGATCAAGGGCAAAGACGGCGTTACCGTGACTGCCAATAAGACCGATAGCGCATTGGAAGTCGGTTTGGCCGGTGAGGTCTCCGTCAACGGTAAAGACGGCAAAGACGGTGCTATCGGAGTGAAAGGTGCCGACGGTAAAGACGGTGTGAGCCTGTCCGGTAACGGTACCGTGATTGCCGGTCGCGACGGTGCCGACGGCGTCGATGGGGCGATCGGCGCGCAAGGTAAAGACGGTGCAAGCGTGGTGTTGAACGGTAAGGACGGTTCAATCGGCTTAACTGGTCCGAAAGGTGAGGACGGCACTGACGGCGCTTCGGCAAGTATTCGCGTGGTAAACGGTGCAGCTGGTTTAGACGGCAATGACGGTGCGAACGGTGAAAGCAAAACCCGCATCCTGTATGAAAAACCGAACGGCGCTCAAGAAACCGTGGCGACTTTAAACGACGGCTTGAATTTCACCGGTAATAATGAGGTGGTTAATGTCCACAAACTGAATAGTAAAGTAAATATTATCGGGGAAGGTGTGGATAAAACCGCATCAGAAAACTTTGCTAGTGCGGCGGGCAATATCAATGTAAAAGCCGATGGTTCAAGCACCTTAACGGTTCAGTTGGCGAAAGATCTTAATCTGACTCAAGACGGTTCGGTGACAGTAGGCGATACCACCTTGAATAACAACGGATTGACTATCGCAGGTGGGCCGAGTGTAACGAAGAGCGGTATTAATGTCGGCAATAAACAGATTACCAACCTCGATAGCGGTCTGAAAGACAGCAACGGTAATCAGATAAAATTACGCGATGCCACAGGCAGCATGCTCGGTAACGGCGTTAACGTGAGTGATCTGAAAGAGGTAGTGAATACACTTTCTTCCGCAGACGGTAACGGTGGTTTTGGGCTGAAGGATGACAACGGTACCGAAGTGAAACAGGATCTGGGCAAAACTATTCAGATCAAGGGTAAAGACGGCGTTACCGTAACTGCCAATAAGACCGATAGTGCACTGGAAGTTGGCTTGGCCGGTGAAGTGTCGGTAAACGGTAAAGACGGTCAGGCAGGTACAATCGGGGTGAAAGGCACCGATGGCAAAGACGGCGTGCATGTTTCCGGTAATGGCACTGTGATTGCAGGTCGTAACGGTGCTGACGGCGTTGATGGGGTGATCGGCGCGCAAGGCAAAGACGGCGCAAGCGTGGTATTGAACGGTAAGGACGGTTCAATCGGTTTAACCGGTGCGAAAGGTGCTGATGGCAGACAGGGTGCGGCAGCGACGATTCAGGTCAAAGACGGTCAGCCTGTTGCGGACGGTTCGGCGGCAACGCGTATCGTTTATACCGACGGCAGTAGTGTTACTCGTGAAATCGCAACGATGGATGACGGCTTGAAGTTTGCCGGCAATAACGGCGTGACGAATACGCATAAATTGAATACGCAGGTGAATATTGTCGGCGAAGGTGTGGATAAAGCCGCGGCCGATAAATTTACCAGCGCATCCGGTAATATCAATGTGAAAGCGAACGGTTCCGATACTTTAACGGTTCAGTTGGCGAAAGACGTTAACCTGACTAAAGACGGTTCCGTTACTGTTGGTGAGACGAAGATCAGCAATGACGGGTTAACCGTTCAGGGCGGTCCGAGCGTCACCAAATCGGGCATCAATGCGGCGAATACGACGATTTCAAATATACGAGACGGCGTGAAAGATAATGATGCCGCGACTGTCAAACAGTTGAACGCTAGCAAAACCAGCGTAACGGCGGGTAACAATGTGAAAGTTACCACCACAAGCAGCGCCAAGGGAACGGCTTATCAGGTGAGTGTCGAAGGCGATCTGAGTGGTATCAGCTCAATTTCTCACGGTAACACCAAAGTCAGTCTGGAGACAGACGCCCGTGGCGGTGCAAACGTTAATGTTAACAATGCGACAATTACTCACGTCGCGCCGGGTGTGAACCCGACCGATGCGGTAAATAAAGGTCAGCTTGACAGCGCAGTGAACAATATCGGCAACCACATCAATAAGGTGGACAAAGACCTGCGCGGCGGTATTGCCGGTGCGTTGGCGAGCGCCGGTCTGTATCATGCCACTTTGCCGGGACGTTCCATGGTTTCCGCCGGTGCAGGAGCTTATCGCGGTGAAAGTGCCGTTGCCATTGGTTATTCGCGCTTATCGGATAACGGCAAAATGGGCGTTAAATTCAGCATTAACACCAATACCCGTGGCGATACCGGCGCAGCGGCAAGTATCGGCTATCAGTGGTAATCGGCATCCAAAACAACAGAGGGACGGCGTTTCTCTCTGTTTTTCTGGTCTAATCCGTGCGTAGCGTTTTATTTATTCGCTAAAATGCAGGAATCACTTTATAATAACCGCACTTTTTTGCATAAAGTGCGGTTATTTTTTACTGATTTTTTAAGGTGAGGCAATGAAACCGATACAACCTGACGACAGCGGATTTTGGTTACTAACCCGAGGTTCAACCCTTCATTTAATTGAAAATACCTTACCTTACGGCAAAGCCGCCGCATTCGGTTTGCAGGGATTGAATGCGATGGTGATCGGCGCGCTGGAGCAGCAGCCCTTGTGGCTGGTGGAAGAAAGCGCAACGGAAGATGATTCGCGCGCTTATTTTTCTTTGCGCGATCAGCTTTATTTGCCCGAGCGGACTTTTAATTTATTGGGGCGTGGCGTCGAGTTAAATCATTTTTTCCGCACTCACCGATTCTGTGGCAAGTGTGGAGCCAAAACCCGCATTACTGAAGACGAATGGGCGGTTCAGTGCGTAAATGAACGATGCGGATATCGTACTTATCCGGTGATTTGTCCGTCCATTATTGTGGCGGTGCGGCGCGGAACGGAAATTCTGCTGGCCAATCATCAGCGTCACCGCGACGGCATGTACACGACTTTGGCAGGCTTTGTGGAAGTTGGTGAAACCTTTGAACAAACCGTGCAGCGCGAAGTTTTTGAAGAAACTGGCATTAAAGTGAAAAATATCCGCTATTTCGGCAGCCAACCGTGGGCGTTTCCCAATTCGCAAATGGTCGGTTTTTTAGCCGATTTTGACAGCGGCGATATTCGCGTACAGGAAACCGAATTGTGTGACGCGCAATGGTTCCGTTATGATCAGCCGTTGCCGCAATTACCACCGGAAGGCACCATTGCATTAAAGTTGATTCGTGCCACGCTGGAAATCTGTAAACGGGCAGCGGAGTAAGGCGTTTATCGGCGAAGTGCGGCCTGTGTGCGTTTATGATTAATTTATGTGACTAAAATACCATGACAATACTCAAAAATGATCGTTATTTAAAAGCGCTGTTGCGCGAACCGGTGGATATGACGCCGGTCTGGATGATGCGTCAGGCAGGGCGTTATCTGCCGGAATACCGCGCAACGCGGGGGCAAGCGGGGGATTTTATGGCGCTTTGCCGCGATGCCGATTTAGCTTGTGAAGTTACGCTGCAACCTTTACGCCGCTATGCGCTGGATGCGGCGATTTTATTCTCCGATATTTTGACTGTGCCTGACGCCATGGGGCTGGGCTTGAGTTTCGGCGCCGGTGAAGGGCCGAAATTCGCCCGCCCGATTGATTCCCGGCGAGCGGTGGAGCATTTGCCAATTCCCGATCCGGAGCAGGAATTGCAGTATGTGATGAATGCCGTGCGTACCATTCGGCGCGAACTGAACGGTGCGGTGCCGTTGATCGGTTTTTCCGGCAGTCCTTGGACGTTGGCCACTTATATGGTGGAGGGCGGAAGCAGCAAAACGTTCGGCATAATCAAAAAAATGTTGTATTGCGAACCGCACTTATTGCATCAATTATTGGATAAACTGGCGCACGCTGTCAGCCTTTATCTGAATGCGCAAATTAAAGCTGGCGCGCAGGCAGTCATGATTTTCGATACTTGGGGCGGTGTTTTGGCTGCGCGCGAATACCGAGAGTTTTCTCTGCAATATATGCACCGCATTGTGGATAATCTGATTCGCGAGCATGACGGGCGGAAAGTGCCGGTAACCTTGTTCACCAAAGGCGGCGGGTTGTGGCTGGAGGCGATTGCGGAAACCGGCTGTGATGCGGTCGGGCTGGACTGGACGGTAAATCTGACCGAAGCCAGAGCGCGTATTGGGCATAAAGTGGCATTGCAAGGTAATATGGACCCTTGTGTGTTATATGCGCCGGCGGAGCGGATTGAAGAGGAAGTGCAACGCATTTTGGCGGATTTCGGTGAAGGCGCCGGTCATGTCTTTAATCTGGGACATGGCATTCATCAGGATGTGCCAAGTGAGAGCCCGAAAATATTGGTCGATGCCGTGCATCGCTATTCTCAACCTTATCATCAAAATAAAGTGCGGTAGAAATTTATGCGAAATCCAATCCATAAGCGATTAGAAAAATTCGAAAGCTGGCAGCATATTACGTTTATGGCTTGCCTGTGCGAACGTATGTACCCGAATTTTCAGCTGTTTTGTCAGATGACGCAACAGCCGCAACATGCCGGACTCTACCGCAATATTTTAAATCTGGTTTGGGAATATCTGACGGTGAAAGGGGCGAACATTAACTTTGAAAATCAGCTGGAAAAGCTGGAACCGATTATTCCCGATGTCAATGATTATGCGTTTTACGGCGTGGTTCCCGCACTGGATGCCTGCGAAGGATTGGCCGAACTGCTGCATGCCATTATTGCCGGAACGACCGCTGAGCAGGCGGTCAAACTCAGTCGGCTTTCGTTACAAACCTTAATCGGTGTGCTGGAAACGCAGGCGGAACGGGAATTTTCCGCACAGGAACTGAAGGAAAATCAGCAAATCGAAGAAGAGCTGGACGTGCAATGGCAGATTTATCGTAGCCTGAACGAGTGTGAAGAACGTGATGTTGCGCTGATTTTGGCATTAAAAAATGAGTTAAGAGCGGTGGGAATCTCTAATATCGGTATAGAAATTGAGCGATAATGTGATTTGTATTACAATTTTTAGATATATTGCTTTGCTTTAAACAAAACTTAGATTATGCTTTACTCCACTGTGATTACAGTGGTTCTGGCGTCAGGAGATTAGGAGTTTAACCTGACGCTATTGAAAATTGAATAGAAATAGAAGGTACTAATTTATGAACAAAACGGATTTAATTGATGCTATTGCAAATGCAGCAGAATTAAACAAAAAACAAGCTAAAGCGGCATTAGAAGCGACATTAGACGCTATTGCTGGTAGCTTAAAAGCAGGTGATCCTGTACAATTAATCGGCTTTGGTACATTTAAAGTCAATGAGCGTAAAGCGCGTACAGGTCGCAATCCGCAGACCGGTGCCGAAATCCAAATCGCTGCCTCCAAAGTACCGGCCTTTGTTGCTGGTAAAGCATTAAAAGATTCTGTTAAATAATCGTATTTACGTTTTCTTCCTAAAACCCTGCGCTGATGCAGGGTTTTTTATTGGCATGAATTTATTCGCCGTAGCAAAAAGAGGTTTACAGTGGGTAAAAATTTCTGTAGTATTTCGAACCGAAACTTATTCTGAGGATTTTTAATGAAACGAAACTTCCAGCAACGCAACTCGCAGCAGCGCCGACATATGATTATGCAGTTGTTGCAGGAACAGGGCGAAGTCAGTGTTGAACGCCTGGTACAGTTGTTTGAAACCTCTGAAGTGACTATTCGCAAAGATCTGACCGCACTTGAAAATAACGGGTTTCTATTGCGCCGTTACGGTGGCGCGATTTTAATGCCGAACGAATTGATTGAAGAACCGCAGGAAGAAGTGCTTTCGAAACGAAAGTTGTCTATTGCCAAAGCGGCGGCGGAACGTATTTGCGATCATAACCGAATTATTGTGGATAGCGGCAGCACCACGGCGGCGCTGATTAAGCAACTGAATAAGAAACAGGGATTAGTGGTGATGACCAATTCCTTGTCGGTGGCAACCGAGTTGCGCGCCTTGGAAAACGAACCGACCTTGTTGATGACTGGTGGCACTTGGGATACTCGCTCCGAGTCTTTTCAGGGCAAGGTGGCAGAACAGGTGCTGCGTTCTTATAACTTTGATCAGCTGTTTATCGGCGCGGACGGTATTGATCTGGAAAGAGGCACGACAACGTTCAATGAACTGGTCGGATTAAGTCAGGTGATGGCGGAGGTGTCACGTGAAGTCATCGTGATGGTGGAATCCCATAAAATCGGCAGAAAAATGCCGAATCTGGAATTAACTTGGCAGCAGATCGACATTTTGATTACAGACGATCTGCTGAGCAACGAAAACAAACAGGCGATCGCAATGCACGGCACGGAAGTTATCTGTGTAAGTGCGGTCTGAAATTAAGTATTTTTTGATCAATAAAGGAAAAGTTATGTGTGGTATTGTCGGTGCGGTGGCACAGCGTGATGTGGCTGAAATTTTAATTAACGGGTTACATCGATTGGAATATCGTGGCTATGATTCGGCGGGTGTCGCGGTTGTTAACCAACAACATGAATTGCAACGGGTGCGTTGTTTAGGCAAAGTAAAAGCATTGGACGAGGCGGTTGAGAAAAATTCTTTAATCGGCGGCACGGGAATTGCACATACTCGCTGGGCGACACACGGCGAGCCGTCGGAAGCCAATGCGCACCCGCATGTATCTGGCACTTTTGCGGTGGTACATAACGGTATTATTGAAAATCATGAGGAATTACGCAGTGCATTGGTGGCGCGCGGTTATGAATTTTTATCGCAGACCGATACGGAAGTGATTGCCCACTTGGTGAACTGGGAAATGCGGACTGCGGGCAGTTTGTTGGAAGCGGTGCAGAAAGTGGTCGCCCAGCTAAGCGGTGCTTACGGCATGGTGGTGATGAACAGTGAAGACCCAAGCCGTTTGGTTGCGGCGCGTTCTGGCAGCCCGTTGGTGATCGGTTTCGGTATTGGTGAAAATTTCCTTGCCTCCGATCAGCTGGCGCTGTTAAGCGTTACCCGTCGTTTTATTTTCTTGGAAGAGGGCGATATTGCAGAAATTACCCGTCGTTCCGTTGAGGTGTATGACGCCGACGGACATAAAGTCGAACGCGAAGTGCATGAGTCCAATCTGGAAAATGACGCCGCCGAAAAAGGCAAATTCCGTCATTTTATGCAAAAAGAAATTTTTGAACAGCCGACCGCACTAATTAATACCATGGAAGGGCGTATCAGCCATGATAATGTGATTGTGGAAAGTATCGGCAACGGCGCAAAAACCATTTTGGAAAATGTGCAGCATGTGCAAATCGTTGCTTGCGGAACCTCCTATAACTCGGGCATGGTGGCGCGTTATTGGTTTGAAGCGTTAGCTGGCGTGAGTTGTGATGTAGAAATCGCCTCAGAATTTCGTTACCGCAACTTCGTCACCCGTCCGAATAGCCTACTGATAACGCTGTCGCAGTCGGGGGAAACGGCGGATACGCTGGCGGCACTGCGTTTGGCCAAACAAAAAGGCTATATGGCGGCGCTGACGATTTGTAATGTTGCCGGTTCTTCTCTGGTACGCGAATCGGATCTGGCCTTTATGACCCGTGCCGGGGTGGAAATCGGCGTGGCTTCCACCAAAGCGTTCACTACCCAGTTAGCGGCGATGTTAATGTTAGTGACCGCAATCGGGAAATTAAACGGTCATATTTCCAGCGAGAAAGAACGTGAAATCGTTAAGGCGCTGCAATCCATACCGGCTGAAATTGAAAAAGCATTGGTCTTCGATCAGGATATTGAAAAGCTGGCGGAAGATTTCGCTGAGAAAAGCCACGCGCTATTTTTAGGACGCGGCGAATATTATCCGATTGCCATGGAAGCGGCACTGAAGTTAAAAGAAATTTCTTATATTCATGCAGAAGCCTATGCTGCCGGTGAATTGAAACATGGTCCGTTGGCGTTGATTGATGCGGATATGCCGGTTATCGTGGTGGCGCCGACCAATGAGTTATTGGAAAAAGTGAAATCCAATATTGAAGAAGTGCGCGCTCGAGGCGGTCAGCTGTATGTATTTGCCGACCGTGAAGCGGGGTTCAGCGAAGCGCCGGGCATGAAAATTATCACCATGCCGACAGTAAATGAAATTATCGCGCCAATTTTCTATACCGTGCCGATGCAGTTACTGGCCTACCATGTGGCGTTAATCAAAGGTACCGATGTGGATCAGCCGCGTAATTTGGCTAAAGCAGTAACGGTAGAATAATCCACTGTTATATTCAATGCCGATACAACCCCGTCTAAACCGCGGGGTTGTTTTTTATTTGCAAGAAAGGCATAAATCCCCTAAACTACGCCACGGTTTTTTAACCCTCCTTTCAAATTTAACTTTAAACGCTACCTGTGAGTAGCAAAAGGGTTCTCTATGACAGACAACGTAAATAATTATGGCTGGAAAGCCTTAATCGGTTCTGCCGTCGGCTATGCGATGGACGGCTTTGATCTTCTGATTCTCGGCTTTATGCTGACGGCGATTTCCGCCGATTTGGCGCTGTCTCCGGCACAGGCGGGCTCACTGGTGAGCTGGACGCTAATCGGAGCGGTTGCCGGCGGAATTATTTTCGGCGCATTAAGTGATCGCTACGGACGTGTACGAGTGTTGACTTGGACAATCGTTTTGTTTGCGCTGTTCACTGGGTTATGTGCTTTCGCGCAGGGGTATTGGGATCTGCTGATTTACCGCACGATCGCCGGTATCGGTTTGGGCGGCGAATTCGGTATCGGCATGGCGCTGGCGGCAGAGGCTTGGCCGGCGCGTCACCGTGCCAAAGCGGCATCTTATGTTGCGCTCGGCTGGCAGCTGGGCGTGTTGGCGGCTGCCTTGCTCACCCCGCTATTGCTGCCTTATATCGGTTGGCGCGGCATGTTTTTACTCGGTATTTTCCCGGCGTTTGTGGCGTGGTTTTTGCGGGCCAGATTGCATGAACCGGCGGTTTTTGTGAAAAAACAGACCGCACTTCGGCAGGCGGAACATAAGCCGTCGAGACTGGAAGCCTTTAAATTGCTAGTGAAAGATAAAGCCACGACTAAAATCAGTGCGGGGATTGTGGTGCTGACATCGGTACAGAATTTTGGTTATTACGGCATTATGATCTGGATGCCGAATTTTCTGTCCAAGCAGCTCGGATTCAGTTTAACCAAATCCGGCATCTGGACAGCAGTAACCGTGTGCGGCATGATGGCGGGAATCTGGATTTTCGGGCGTTTGGCGGACAGATTCGGGCGCAAACCGAGTTTTATTTTATTTCAGCTGGGCGCGGTCATTAGCATTATGACATATTCGCAGCTCACAGATCCGAGCGCGATGCTCATCGCGGGGGCGTTTCTAGGGATGTTTGTGAACGGAATGATGGGCGGCTACGGCGCCTTAATGGCGGAAGCCTATCCGACTCAAGCACGGGCAACGGCACAAAATGTGCTGTTTAATTTAGGTCGTGCCGTCGGCGGATTCGGTCCGGTGGTTGTCGGTGCGATTGTCTCGGCGTATTCTTTTTCTATCGCCATTGCATTTTTAGCACTGATTTATGTGATTGATATGCTCGCAACAATGGTCCTGATTCCAGAATTAAAAGGCAAAGTATTGGATTAGCGTAAAAATCCCCGCATCAAGGTTTAAGCCGTTTTGCGGGGATGTGGCATGATAAAAGTGCGGTCGTTTTTTAATGTGTTTTAGGCATAGTTACAAGGTTAGTGATAGTCCACCAATACTTCTTTTTCACTGATTGTATCACCGTAAACCGGCAGTAGGGTTTTGTCATACGCCTGTTTTAATACCCCGTTTTTGCCCAGTTTTTCGATTTCGGCATTGAGCCATTCCAGCAGTGCGCTGTCGCCTTTTTTCACTGCCGGGGCGATAAAGTCTTGATCACCGAGGTTTTTAATACCGACGCTAAAGCCCGGATTTTCTTTTGCCCATGCGAACAGCAGCGTGTTGTCGTGTGCCAGTGCATCACCGCGACCGTCGCGCAGCGCTTCAAAGGTTTCGGTGTTTTGTTCAAATTTGAGCAGTTTGATATTGGGATAATTTTTACTGAAATACGCATCTGCAGTGGTGCCTTTGTTGACCAGCAGGGTTTTGCCTTCAAGTTGGGCGAGATCGGTAACGGCACCGTCTTTGGAGACGACCCCTAATGCCACCTGCATGTAAGGTTTAGCAAAATCGACCACTTCCTGACGCGCAGGGGTTACGGTAAAGTTGGCAAGAATAATATCCACTTTGTTTGCCTGTAAATATTCTACTCGGTTTGCCGCCTCAACCAGTACGTATTCCACTTTGTTTTCATCACCGAGCAAATCCTTGCCGATCGCCTTGGCGATTTCTACATCAAAGCCTTGGCTTTTGCCCGCGCTGTCCACATAGCCGAAAGGCGGCTTATCGCTGAATACGCCGATCCGTACTTTACCTGCCTGTTGCAACTGTGCAACGCTGGATGCCGATTGGCTGTTTTGAGTGTTTTCTTTATCGCCGCAGGCGGTTAAACCCGCTGCAAGCAGTACGGCAGCGAAAAGTGCGGTCAGTTTTTTAGATGTTTTGTTCATAGTTGGTACCTCTTGGTTCGTAATTTAAGATATTGAGAAAGGCTTTTGCCCGATCCGTACCCGGATTGGTGAAAAACAATGCCGGGGATTCCTGTTCGATAATTTGCCCGGCGTCCATAAAGACGATGCGATCGGCAACCTGACGGGCAAAAGACATTTCATGCGTGACGATAAGCATGGTCATGCCGTCTTTGGCAAGCCCCAGAATGACATCCAGCACTTCGCGCACCATTTCCGGATCGAGCGCGGCGGTCACTTCGTCAAACAGCATAATATCCGGATTCATGCATAGCGCACGCACGATGGCGATGCGCTGTTTCTGCCCGCCGGACAGTTCGCGCGGGTAAGCGTTTTTGCGCTCAAACAGCCCGACCCGTCGTAGCAGTTCATCTGCCTGCGCTTCCGCCTCCGCTCGCTGGCGTTTTTGTACTTTCAGTGGACCGAGCAGAATGTTGTCGATAACCGACATATGCGCAAACAATTCATAACTCTGAAACACCATGCCGATCCGCTGTCGGGTCTTGACCCAAGAAATATCTTTGCCCAGTTCTCCGCTGCCTTGTAAGATCAGCTGACCGCTGCGAATCTCTTCTAAGCCATTGATACAGCGCAGCAACGTGCTTTTCCCGCAGCCTGACGGACCGAGAATCACGACCACTTCGCCTTTTTGCACCGATAGATTAATGCCTTTCAGTGCGGTAACCTCGCCGTAATTTTTAACCAGATTTTTAATTTCTAATAATGCCATGTTTTAACCTTTATTTTTCCCAACGGTTTTCCAGATATTGCGAGAATAACGATAAAGGATAACAAATCATGAAATACAGGGCGAAAATTACGCCGTAAATCCATAACGCTGCCGACGGTTCGGTAAACAGCGAGGTTTCAATGATTTGTTGCCCCACTTTGATCACCTCCAACACGCCGATTAACATTGCCAGCGAACTGGTTTTTACCATTCGGGTGAATAAGTTAATCGCACTTGGCGTAACGCGTTTGAGGCTTTGCGGCAGTAAAATATAGATAAATGTCTGTATCGGCGTTAAACCCAGTGCGTAAGCGGATTCCAGTTGATGTTTTTCAATGGACGTCAGCGCACCGCGGACGAGATCGCCCATTTCCGCGGTACCCCAGAAAATAAATACCGCAATACAGACGGTAACGCCGTTTAAATGCGTGTTAAACCATGTTGCCACGCCGAAATAGGTGATAAATAACAGCACCAACAGCGGCATAATGCGCACAAATTCCAGATAAAAACGGCACAGCGCTCTGAGCAGGCGCGATTTCAATGTCATCAACACTCCGCAAATCACGCCGAAAATGCAGGCGAAGAATACCGATACAAAGGCGATTTCAGCGGTTACCCATAGACCGCCGAGCAAACGCGCCGGGTTATTGCCCTCAAATAAGATATTAAGCCCCATATTTTGCTCTCCGCGTGCGACGTTCCAAATAGCCGATAAAGACTGATACCGGTAGTAAAATAATCAGATAGCTCACCACGAGCAAAAACAATGCTTCGTTGGTTTTGTAATCCATACCGATAATTTCTTTCGCCATAAACATCAGTTCCGCAATGGCAATTGCACTGACTACCGAAGTTTCTTTGATTAAAAACAGGCAATTGGCGCCAATTGCCGGGCTGGCGATGGCAAAAGCCTGCGGGAAAATCACATAGCGAAAGGCTTGCAACGGCGTTAAACCGATGCTGAGGGCAGATTCTACCTGCCCTTTAGAAACGGCTTCCAAACCGCCGCGTACCGATTCCGCCATGTAGCTGCCGCCCAGAAATGCCAGCCCGATCACCGCGCAGGTAAAACCGTCGAGCTTGATGCCGATTTTCGATAACCCGAAATACAGGAAAAAGACTTGAATCAGTAACGGTGTATTGCGCGATAATTCAATATAAACTTTAATCAGCGGATTAATATAACGCACTTTATATGTTGTGATCACTGCGCAGATAATACCGATGCTGACGGACAGCAAAATCCCCCAGACGGAAAGTTGTAGCGTAATTAATGCGGCGTCGAAAAAACGCGGTAATGCACTCCATACATATTGCCAGTTCATTGCGAGGCTCTTTTAATACTGATTTGAAATATTTGAATTATAAGACGCAAACGATTGCGGCAAAAGAAATAAAAATGAATTGTTTAGATGTTTTGGTTATAAAAATGAAAGTGCGGTCATTTTTCTCTGTGTTTTGTGTAATTCTTGACATCAGCGGTTTTCAAGATTAAAATTCTGCGTCTATCTATCCGTGGATAGATGAGAAAATATACATTCTTTTATGAATAACTATGAATAAACTGGAGCTTTTTTAATGGCAACAATCAACCAGCTAGTACGCAAACCGCGTGTTAAAAAGGTTGTAAAAAGCAACGTTCCTGCATTAGAGGCTTGCCCGCAGAAACGTGGCGTGTGTACTCGCGTGTACACAACTACACCTAAAAAACCGAACTCCGCATTACGTAAAGTATGCCGTATTCGTTTAACCAACGGTTACGAAGTAACCTCTTATATCGGCGGTGAGGGGCATAACCTTCAGGAGCACAGCGTTGTGCTTATCCGTGGCGGTCGTGTGAAAGACTTGCCGGGTGTGCGTTATCACACTGTACGCGGTGCATTGGACTGCGCAGGCGTTAAAGATCGTAAACAAGGTCGTTCTAAATACGGCGTTAAACGTCCAAAAGCTTAATGGTTCTCCGTTAAGTAAGGCCAAACGTCAATTAAATTATTAATTAACCATAAACTCCAGTCAGAGTTTTGGATAATCCTGAAGATTAAAAAACGGAGAAATTACAATGCCACGTCGTCGTAGTATTGAACCTCGCAAAATTCTTCCAGATCCGAAGTTCGGTTCAGAATTGCTTGCGAAATTTATTAATGTGTTAATGATAGACGGTAAAAAATCTATCGCAGAGTCTATCGTTTACGGTGCGCTGGAAACATTGTCCCAACGTACTGGCAAAGAAGCGTTGGAAGCATTTGAAATCGCACTGGAAAACGTGCGTCCGACGGTTGAGGTTAAATCCCGTCGCGTAGGCGGTTCCACTTATCAGGTACCGGTTGAAGTGCGTCCGGCCCGCCGTAACGCACTAGGCATGCGCTGGATTGTTGAAGCCGCACGTAAACGTGGTGACAAATCCATGGCGTTGCGTTTAGCCAACGAATTATCCGATGCATCTGAAAACAAAGGTGCGGCGGTGAAAAAACGTGAAGACGTGCACCGTATGGCTGAAGCTAACAAAGCCTTCGCGCATTACCGTTGGTAATCGGTTAGCAGACCGGCTTTTCAGGCTTCATCTCATGATTCGTGCGATGAAGCCTTATCCATATTTAAAATTTTATATTTACTGAATTCCAAAAAAGGAAATATTAATGGCTCGTACAACCCCTATTTCACTTTACCGTAATATCGGTATCAGTGCGCATATCGATGCGGGTAAAACAACCACTACTGAGCGTATCCTTTTCTATACCGGCGTAAGTCACAAAATCGGCGAAGTTCACGATGGTGCAGCGACAATGGACTGGATGGAACAAGAACAAGAGCGCGGTATTACTATTACCTCTGCGGCAACTACGGCGTTCTGGTCGGGTATGTCACAACAGTATCCGCAGCACCGCATTAACGTTATCGACACTCCGGGACACGTTGACTTTACCATTGAAGTGGAACGTTCCATGCGTGTGCTTGACGGCGCGGTAATGGTATATTGTGCGGTGGGTGGCGTTCAACCGCAATCCGAAACCGTATGGCGTCAGGCGAACAAATATAAAGTGCCTCGTATCGCGTTTGTTAATAAAATGGACCGTACCGGCGCAAACTTCCTGCGTGTTGTTGAACAGATCAAAACTCGCTTAGGCGGTAATGCGGTGCCTTTACAGCTACCAATTGGCGCAGAAGAAAACTTCAAAGGCGTGGTTGACCTGATCAAAATGAAAGCGATCAACTGGAATGAAGCGGATCAGGGTATGACCTTCACCTATGATGACATTCCGGCAGATATGGTTGAAGCTTGTGAAGAATGGCGTCAAAATCTTGTTGAAGCGGCGGCGGAATCTTCAGAAGAACTCATGGAAAAATACCTCGGCGGTGAAGAGTTAACCGAAGAAGAAATCAAAGTCGGTTTACGTCAGCGCGTGTTAGCAACAGAAATCATTTTGGTGACCTGTGGTTCGGCATTCAAAAATAAAGGCGTTCAGGCGATGCTTGATGCAGTAATCGATTACTTGCCTGCACCAACGGATATTGAATCAATCAAAGGAATTAACCCGGATGAGACCGAAGGTGAACGTCATGCCAGCGATGACGAACCGTTTGCGGCACTGGCATTCAAAATCGCAACAGACCCGTTTGTCGGAAACCTAACTTTCTTCCGTGTTTATTCCGGTGTGGTTGAGTCCGGTGCGACTGTGCTGAACTCTGTCAAAGAAAAACGCGAACGTTTTGGTCGTATCGTACAGATGCACGCGAACAAACGTGAAGAAATTAAAGAAGTTCGCGCCGGTGATATTGCTGCCGCCATCGGCTTGAAAGATGTCGGTACCGGTGATACGTTATGTGCGTTAGACGCGCCGATCATTCTTGAACGCATGGAATTCCCAGAACCGGTTATTTCTGTTGCGGTGGAACCAAAAACTAAAGCCGACCAAGAAAAAATGGGTCTTGCTTTAGGTCGTCTTGCCCAGGAAGACCCTTCATTCCGTGTTCATACTGATGAAGAATCCGGTGAAACCATTATTTCCGGTATGGGTGAGTTACACTTGGATATTATCGTTGACCGTATGAAACGTGAATTTAAAGTTGAAGCGAATATCGGTAAACCGCAGGTATCTTACCGTGAAACGATTCGTACCCGTGTTAACGATGTTGAAGGTAAACATGCAAAACAATCCGGTGGTCGCGGTCAGTATGGTCATGTGGTAATCGACTTATATCCGTTGGATCCGGAAGGTCCGGGATACGAGTTTGTTAACGAAATCAAAGGCGGTGTCATTCCGGGCGAATACATTCCTGCCGTTGACAAAGGTATTCAGGAACAGCTTAAATCCGGACCGTTGGCCGGTTATCCGGTTGTGGATATTGGTGTTCGTTTACACTTCGGTTCATACCATGATGTGGACTCTTCCGAACTGGCATTTAAATTGGCTGCGTCCATTGCATTTAAAGCGGCGTTTAACAAAGCCAATCCGGTATTGCTTGAGCCAATCATGAAAGTGGAAGTGGAAACTCCGCCGGAATACGTGGGTGATGTGATCGGTGACTTAAGCCGTCGTCGTGCAATGGTAAACGGTCAGGAAAGCAATGAATTTGTGACCAAGATCAACGCTGAAGTACCGCTTTCAGAAATGTTCGGTTATGCGACGGATCTGCGTTCGCAAACTCAGGGGCGCGCTTCATATTCAATGGAACCGTTGAAATATGCCGAAGCGCCGAAAAACGTGGCAGATGCTATCATCGAAGCACGTAGAAAATAATCTTTTATCAAAACTCCGTGGCGCGCTGAGCGCTGCGGAATTTCAATTAAGGAAACATTAGCAATGTCTAAAGAAAAATTTGAACGTACAAAACCGCACGTTAACGTGGGTACAATCGGTCACGTTGACCATGGTAAAACAACTTTAACCGCAGCAATCACAACCGTATTATCCAAACATTACGGCGGTGCGGCACGTGCATTTGACCAGATTGATAACGCGCCGGAAGAAAAAGCACGCGGTATCACCATCAACACTTCTCACGTTGAATACGACACACCGACACGTCACTATGCACACGTTGACTGCCCGGGACACGCGGACTATGTGAAAAACATGATTACCGGTGCGGCACAGATGGACGGTGCGATTCTTGTCGTTGCGGCGACTGACGGTCCGATGCCACAAACTCGCGAACACATCTTATTAGGTCGTCAGGTAGGCGTACCGTACATCATCGTATTCTTAAACAAATGCGACATGGTGGACGATGAAGAGTTATTAGAATTGGTTGAAATGGAAGTGCGTGAGCTGCTGTCTCAATATGACTTCCCGGGAGATGACACACCAATCGTACGTGGTTCAGCGTTAAAAGCGTTGGAAGGCGATGCGGCATGGGAAGAAAAAATCCTGGAATTAGCCAACCACTTAGATACTTACATTCCTGAACCGGAACGTGCTATCGACCAACCATTCTTGTTGCCAATTGAAGACGTATTCTCAATCTCTGGTCGTGGTACGGTAGTCACTGGTCGTGTTGAACGCGGTATTATCCGTACTGGTGATGAAGTAGAAATCGTGGGTATCAAACCGACAGCGAAAACAACCGTAACCGGTGTTGAAATGTTCCGTAAACTGTTAGACGAAGGTCGTGCAGGTGAAAACATCGGTGCATTATTACGTGGTACCAAACGTGAAGAAATCGAACGTGGTCAGGTGTTGGCGAAACCGGGTTCAATTACTCCGCATACTGATTTTGAATCTGAAGTATACGTATTGTCCAAAGAAGAAGGCGGTCGTCATACTCCATTCTTCAAAGGCTACCGTCCACAGTTCTACTTCCGTACTACGGACGTAACTGGTACTATCGAGTTACCGGAAGGCGTGGAAATGGTAATGCCAGGCGATAATATCAAAATGACAGTAAGCTTAATTCACCCAATCGCGATGGACCAAGGTTTACGTTTTGCGATTCGTGAAGGCGGTCGTACCGTTGGTGCGGGCGTGGTAGCGAAGATTATCAAATAGTGTGACAAGCTGTCGTACTTATGGCAGTAACTGATTATATATCAAGTAGTTACTGTTAAGGGTAAGTGGTCTTTGGGCCACTTACTCTCGACTATTCTGATAGCTCTTGGAGCTTGAAAGGGTAGGCAGACCAAGAAAGGGGCGTTGCTCAAAACTTGGTTCTAAGTTGGGGAAGATAATTTCCAACTTTATGCGGTAATAAGGTATGATCTTCACTCTGATGTACTTAATTTCTCTGATTAGGAATTAAGAAGAGTAAGAAAGCAAGATCCGTTATCGAAAGATATTACTACCGTTAGTCGCCTATATTATTATGTAGAGTGGCTTGGGTCAGAGCCAAAACGTCATATCGTTCATAAAGACTAGTTATCCAACCTACTATAAATAAAGTCCCAAAGGTTTTCAGCATTCTGAGAAAAACCGAACATAAGAAAGTGGAATTTCTTATGATTGAATGTATCCTTTACTACTTATCTTTACTTAGGGATGTTCCAAATAGGAAGCACCCATTGTGGTTTGGAAATAATAACCACCCGTGAACGGCTTGCGGTAACAGCACGGTTTTTTCTCGGTCTTAATTTACCTCAGCTTACATATAAATAATCTTACTTTTCCTTATTAACATATAATAAATAGACTGATCATCTATGTATTATTTGCAACGGGTGGGTTCGATCTATTTGATGATAAGTGGCCAATTAACAATGTAATTTTGAAATTAAAATTACAAAGGTAAGTTTTAAAGCAACAGCAAGGGCTTATTTATTATCACTTAGTAAGTATGCGTAAGCTGTTATTACCATTGTTACAATCAATAATGTTGAAGATATATGCAGTGCAACAATATTGATAAGCGTAACCTGCTATGTAACTAGCAGTAACCTAGGGATAGTGCATTACTGGCAACGGTAATGTATGGAGCTTCCTGACAATGTACGCCCTGTAAAGGTTATTGAACTCGTGAGGGAACAATAAGAAAACATTAAACTACATAATGTTGAGCGGCTAGGTTGAATGAAAAGATAAACGTAAGTGAACCATTGATAAACTTCGTTAGATCTGATGAGCCTACGGTAGTTATTGGCTCTAACCAAAATGGTATGCAGCAGGTTATTCCTTTTATTTGTGGGAATACGTTACCAAAATGCTGTCGGAGAACAGATGGTATCTTCCTCATTCGTGTGGTAATAACGGAACTTGGTAAGCCTGTATTTTCGAAAATAAGTATGAAAGAGCGAACTCATCATACTAAGAAATTAGTAGACAGTCCAGCTCCAACGACCTCACACATAACTCAATGGCATTATATTGATTGGTATAAAGTTAATCGATATGTGAAAGGAATGCAGGTGCGGATTGCGAAGGCGACACAGGAAAGCGATTGGCGTAGAGTTAAAAATCTACAACGAATGCTGACCAACTCGTTTTATGCAAAAGCGTTAGCTGTAAGGCGAGTGACTAAAAATCAAGGCAAACGAACCGCAGGTGTAGATAAAACGATTTGGGATAAACCCGAATTGAAGTGGCAAGCGATTAGTGAGCTTTCAAGCAAAAAGTATAAACCAAGCCCATTGAAGCGCGTGTTTATACCCAAAGCGAATGGAAAAAAACGCCCATTGGGTATTCCAACAATGAAAGATAGAGCTATGCAAGCCTTACACTTATTGGGATTACAACCTGTTGCAGAAACCCTAGCAGATGCCAGTTCTTATGGATTTCGGATAAGCCGCTCAACGGCAGATGCGATAAACCATATACACAGCATTTTCTCTTTAAGAGGAGATAAGAAATCAGCGGAATGGGTACTTGACGCAGATATACAAGGTTGTTTTGACCATATCAGCCACGATTGGCTTATTCAACATATTCCGAGGAATAAACGGATTTTGCGGAAATGGCTAAAATCGGGTGTGGTTGAATTTGGGCAGCTAAAAGCAACGAAAGAAGGCGCGCCGCAAGGTGGCATAATTTCGCCAACATTAGCGAATATGGCACTAGACGGAATGGACACTTTGCTTGCTGAACATTTTGGTAAAAAGCAAAGCAGACAGATAATCCGTAACAAGACCTATATGGTACGGTACGCAGATGACTTTATTATTTCAGGAAGTTCGAAAGAAATACTGAAAGAAAAAGTTATCCCATCAGTTAAAAATTTTCTGGCAGAGCGTGGTTTAACATTGTCAGAAACCAAAACTAAAATCGTACATATTGATCAAGGATTTGATTTTCTGGGTTGGACAGTCAGACGGTTCAAGCGGAAAGTACTCATAAAGCCGAGTAAGAAGAATGCAGAAGCATTTTACCGAAAAGTGAAGAAAGCACTAACTGATATGCGAACCGCCAAACAATCCGATGTCATTAAGGTATTAAATCCAATGATCAGAGGGTGGGCGAACTATCATAGACATATTGTGGCGAAAGCGACCTATAATCGAATGGATATGCTAATATGGCAAGCACTATGGAAATGGTGTCATCGCCGACATCCAAATAAAGGAAAGCGTTGGATAAAAGCGAAATACTTTTGCACCACCGCAACCCGAAACTGGATATTCGGTACAACGGATACCAAGAGTAAAGGCGAGCAATATCTATTAGACTTACGCTA
The DNA here is from genome assembly GCF_000827595.2 of Necropsobacter massiliensis. Classification (GTDB taxonomy): domain Bacteria; phylum Pseudomonadota; class Gammaproteobacteria; order Enterobacterales; family Pasteurellaceae; genus Necropsobacter; species Necropsobacter massiliensis. Next base: position 24,226 of record NZ_LN776192.1, read on the forward strand.
TTGTAGTGATACCAAGATAAAACGACACAAGAAAATAAAGACAGATTACAATCCGTTTTTACCTGAATGGGAATTATATAAAGAAGTATTACACCAACGCAGACTTTATGAAGAGCAATCTCATAGACAGCAATGGCGAGCTATTTAAAAGTCGTGAAGCCGACTGTCTAGTAGCCAATAGAAAGGCTTGAGCTATATGCAGAGAAATTTGCTTGTACAGTTCTTAGGGGCTAGATTGCAGTAATGCAATCTGGCTACCCGATGTCAAGCGAACATGCTGAATAAAGAGGGTATCGAAAGATACCCTTTTTTGTCGCCTATTGTCAATGCAGGATAGAAACGCGAAATACAGCAAAAAATGACCGCACTTTAAACCGCCTCAATCAATCGGTTGGATGTTCCGACTTTCGGGGCAGTTTAAAGTGCGGTCTATATTTTTATCGTTTTTCGGATTAGGCGTTTAAAATGCGCTGAATTTCCGCCATACTTAAATGGTATTCATGCGGACAAGCGCGCCAAACTTCGAGCATTCTGATATATTTATCCCACATTGGGGTTTGTGAATCGCAGCCGTGTTCACAATGCATAAATTCTTGATACTTACCCTCGGTACCGGTGATAAAACGCAGATAATTCAAATATTTTTTCTCACGTTGAGCGCAATAGCCAGCAAATTGCAGGCGGTGCGGCGTAATCGTCGATTGATCGCCGAGATTGTTATAGGAAACTTGCAACGCATGGTACATTTCCAGGGTTGCCAATACAGTACGGCATTCCTGTTCCGAAATATCGGAAAATTCTTTGTCCAGCTCTTGCAGCTCCAAGCCGAAACCACCTTTTACAATGGCTTCCAGACGCTGATATTTTTTCACATTATTCGGTTCTAAAAGTCCCATTAATTTATATTGATTCGCTAAAATGAGACGTTGTGTTGATGTCATTTGCATAATAAATTCCTGTTAATCGACTTCGTTAAGTTCTTCTTGTGAAAGGGATTCCTGGGTGGCTTTGACTTTGCCGTCGCTGACGCGGTATTCCAGATTCTGATAATAGGCTTCACGGAATGTGACATAAGGATCTTGCGCCTGATCAAGCAGCGCCTGTTTATCCAGCGCTTTGGCTCGCTTGTCAATTGCCTGAATGCCGGATTTTACCAGCGCCCAAGGACCGCCGACCCAATGCCAGAACGGATACATCGCACCGATGTCCGCCGCCGTCCCGGTGGCTTGACGCGGTGTGGTCGGACCGTATGCTGGCAGCATCACGTAAGCGCCGGGCTCGACCCCGTAGCTGCCCATGGTATCGGCAAAATCGCGCGAATTTTCAATTTTCAGCGGTTCGCTGTAACTTGCCCAGTCAATTAAACCGCCGAGACCGAAGACCGTATTAATCCAGAACCGGTTGAAGTGTACCATGGCCTTTTTCCCTTCGCCTTCCAGCAATCGGCTGACGAAACTAACGGGTTCATCCAAGTTATTGACAACGTTCGTTAGCCCCGTGCGCAGCGGAGAAGGCACATAATTTTTCCAGCCGGTAGCGACCGGTTTCAGCACGTAGGGATCGACAACCTTATAGTTAAAATCCCACATGGTGCGGTTAAAACCTTCCAGCGGATCTTGGCGTTCTCCCGTTTGCGGATCAATGGATGTGCAGCCGACAACGAATGCGCTGCATAATAAAACGGTGGTCATGGAGGTGATTTTTTTCATCTGCGTTCTCTCGGATTAAAACGATGCCCCATTGTAAACAACTTATGCGGCAACTACAAAATAATTCACGAGAATTTACAAACACCTTGTAATTTTGTCATTATTTATGCAAAATATTTGCATAAATAATCATTTAAACGTTTGCGATTTTACTTGAATAGCCGGGCATTGTCCTTTAGAATTAGCAGGTTTAGCCTACATTGGCTATATCATCAGACACAGTTTAGTTTTTAAACCTCCGAAAATACAAAAGTGCGGTTCGTTTTGGGATTAAATTGTGGTTAATGAGCATTCGTAAGTGTTCAACCGAAACAGATTACAAACAGGAGTAATTTATGTCTGAACCCGCAATGTTAGTATTGGCTGACGGCAGTATCTTTCACGGCAATGCTATCGGTGCCTTGGGGCACACTGTCGGCGAAGTGGTGTTCAATACCGCAATGACCGGCTATCAGGAAATTCTGACCGACCCTTCTTATTTTCAACAAATCGTCACGCTGACTTATCCTCATATCGGCAATACCGGTGCCAATCGCGAAGACTTGGAAAGTAACGGTGTGTATGCCGCCGGTCTGATTATCCGCGATTTACCGTTATTGCACAGCAACTTCCGTGCGGAGCAGAGTTTAACCGAGTATTTGAAAGACAACAATGTGGTTGCTATTGCGGGCATTGATACCCGCCGTCTCACCCGTATTCTGCGTGATAAAGGTGCGCAAGCGGGTTGCATTATGGCGGGCGAAATCGACGAGAAAAAAGCGCTTGAACTGGCACGCGGTTTCGGTTCGATGGCGGGTAAAGATTTGGCGCAGGAAGTTTCGACCAAGCAGGCTTATCAGTGGACGCAGGGCGAATGGCAGCTCGGCAAAGGCTATGCGGAAGCGAAAAATCCTGAATTCAATATCGTCGCCTATGATTTCGGCGTAAAACACAACATTCTTAGAATGCTCGCCGAACGCGGTTGCCACATTCAGGTTGTACCGGCAAAAACCAGTGCGCAGGAGGTGCTGGCGTTAAATCCGGACGGTATTTTTCTTTCCAACGGTCCGGGCGATCCAGAACCCTGTGATTATGCAATCCGCGCCGTTCGGCAATTATTAGCCAGTAAAAAGCCGATGTTCGGTATTTGTTTAGGACATCAATTGCTCGGGCTGGCGGTGGGCGGTAGAACCAAAAAAATGGCTTTCGGACATCATGGCGCCAATCATCCGGTGCAAGATTTGATCTCACAGAAAGTTTTTATCACCAGCCAGAACCACGGCTTTGAAGTGGATGAACAGAGCCTGCCGCAAAACGTGCGTATAACTCACCGCTCTTTATTTGATCACTCGGTGCAGGGCATTGAATTGACCGATCAAGCGGCATTTTCCTTTCAAGGACATCCGGAAGCCAGTCCGGGGCCGCATGATGTAGCGTACCTGTTCGACAGATTTATTGATGAAATGAGAAAGGCGAAAGCCTAAAGTGCGGTCAGTTTTTTACCAGTTTTAAGAGAAAGAGAAGATGCCAAAACGTACAGACATAAACACAATTCTAATTATCGGCGCCGGTCCGATTGTGATCGGTCAGGCCTGCGAGTTTGACTATTCGGGCGCGCAGGCGTGCAAAGCCTTGCGTGAGGAAGGCTACAAAGTGGTGCTGGTCAATTCTAACCCCGCCACGATTATGACCGATCCGAACATGGCGGATGTGACTTATATCGAACCGATTCACTGGCAGACGGTGGAAAAAATTATCGAAAAAGAACGTCCTGACGCCATTTTGCCGACGATGGGTGGACAGACCGCGTTAAATTGCGCACTGGATTTATCCAAACACGGCGTATTGACAAAATACGGCGTGGAGCTGATCGGGGCGACTGAAGATGCAATCGACAAAGCAGAGGACCGCGGACGTTTTAAACAAGCGATGGCGAAAATCGGCTTAAATACGCCGAAATCCTTTGTTTGTCACAGCTTTGAAGAGGCTTGGAGCGCACAGGCGGAAGTGGGCTTTCCGACGTTAATCCGCCCGTCTTTTACCATGGGAGGCTCCGGCGGCGGAATTGCGTATAACAAAGATGAATTCTACGCTATTTGTGAGCGCGGTTTTGATGCCTCGCCGACGCACGAACTGTTGATCGAACAATCAGTGCTCGGCTGGAAAGAATACGAAATGGAAGTGGTGCGCGATAAAGCGGATAACTGCATTATCGTTTGCTCCATTGAAAACTTTGACCCTATGGGCGTACACACCGGCGATTCCATTACCGTGGCGCCGGCGCAGACATTAACCGATAAAGAATATCAGATTATGCGCAACGCCTCGCTGGCAGTGTTGCGTGAAATCGGCGTGGATACTGGTGGTTCGAATGTGCAGTTTGCAGTCAATCCAGAAAACGGTGAGATGATCGTCATCGAAATGAACCCGCGTGTCAGCCGTTCGTCCGCACTGGCCTCTAAAGCCACTGGCTTTCCGATTGCCAAAGTGGCAGCGAAACTGGCGGTGGGCTATACCTTAAATGAACTGCGCAATGACATTACCGGCGGCTTGATCCCGGCGTCTTTCGAGCCGTCTATCGACTATGTGGTCACCAAAGTGCCGCGCTTTGCCTTTGAAAAATTCCCGCAGGCGGATGACCGGCTCACCACTCAAATGAAATCCGTCGGCGAAGTCATGGCAATGGGACGCACTTTCCAAGAGAGTTTGCAAAAAGCCCTGCGCGGTTTGGAAACCGGTATTTGCGGCTTTAATTTGTTATCCGAAGAGCCTGAGAAAATCCGTACTGAGTTGGGTAATCCGGGACCGAACCGCATTCTTTATGTGGCAGACGCCTTCGGTGCCGGCTTCAGTTTGGAAGAAGTGCATCATTATTCTAAAATTGATCCGTGGTTTTTGATTCAGGTACAGGATTTGGTGCAGGAAGAGTTGGCGCTGGAAAAACGCACGCTGGACGAGCTGGATTATGCCGAATTGCGCCGCTTGAAACGCAAAGGTTTCTCCGACAAACGTATTGGACAGCTGACCAATGCGGGCGAAAGTGCGGTAAGAAATAAGCGTAATTTATTGAATTTGCATCCGGTGTATAAACGAGTGGATACCTGCGCCGGCGAATTTAAATCTGATACCGCGTATTTGTATTCCACTTATGAAGAAGAGTGCGAAAGCCGTCCGTCTGAAAATAAGAAAATTATGATTTTAGGCGGCGGACCGAACCGTATCGGACAAGGGATTGAGTTCGACTATTGCTGCGTACATGCGGCATTAGCATTGCGCGAAAGCGGGTTTGAAACCATTATGGTGAACTGTAATCCGGAAACGGTGTCCACGGATTTCGATACCTCCGACCGTTTATATTTTGAACCGCTAACGCTGGAAGATGTGTTGGAAATCATCCATGTGGAAAAACCTTGGGGGGTTATCGTACATTACGGCGGACAAACACCGTTGAAACTGGCTAACGCGCTGCATGCCAACGGCGTGAAGATTATCGGCACCTCGGCGGACAGCATTGACGCCGCAGAAGATCGCGAACGTTTCCAGCAGATTCTGCGGGATTTAGCCTTGAAACAGCCTAACAACCGTACAGCCCATAATGCTGCTGAAGCGGTTAATTTAGCACAAGAAGTGGGCTATCCGCTGGTGGTACGTCCGTCTTATGTGCTGGGCGGTCGAGCAATGCAGATTGTCTATAATGTGGACGAACTGAACAAATACATGCGTGAAGCGGTGCAAGTTTCGGAAGACAGCCCGATTCTGCTGGATCATTTCCTGAATAACGCCATTGAAGTGGATGTAGATTGTATCTGCGACGGCGAACAGGTGATTATCGGCGGCATTATGCAACATATTGAACAAGCGGGGATTCACAGCGGTGATTCCGCCTGCTCGCTGCCGCCGTATTCTTTAAGCCGTGCCGTTCAGGATGAAATCCGTCGGCAAACCGCCGCCATGGCGCGCGCATTAAACGTGGTGGGCTTAATGAATGTGCAGTTTGCGGTGCAGGATAATGTTATTTATGTGTTGGAAGTCAACCCGCGCGCCAGCCGTACCGTGCCTTTTGTGAGCAAAGCTACCGGTCGCCCGCTGGCGAAAATCGCCGCACGCGTGATGGCGGGAATCAGCTTGCAAGAACAAGGTATTCAGGGCGAAATCCGACCGCACTTTTATGCCGTGAAAGAAGCGGTATTCCCGTTTATTAAATTCCCGGGCGTGGATACCATTCTCGGACCGGAAATGCGTTCCACCGGTGAAGTGATGGGCGTCGGCAGAACCTTCTCGGAAGCGTTCCTGAAAGCCCAGATTGGCGCCAACGAACGCATCCCGAAAACCGGCAAAGTGTTCCTGTCCGTTGACGACGGCGATAAAGCCCGCTTACTGCCAATCGCCCAGCGCTTGCAGGAAGAAGGCTACGGCTTGTGTGCGACCATGGGGACCGCGAAATTCCTGCGCGATAACGGCGTATTCGCTCAAATTATCAATAAAGTGCGCGAAGGTCGCCCACATATTGTAGATGCGATTAAAAACGGCGAAATCGCCATGGTCATCAACACCGTCGGCAGCCTACCAGAAAGCATTACCGACAGCCATTCCATCCGCCGCAGCGCACTGCAACAAAAGGTGTTTATCCAAACTACCTTAGCCGCCGCCGAAGCGCTGGTGGAAGGGGTAAAAAGCATCGACGGCTGCGATGTGTATTCGGTACAGGAATTACACGCAGGATTAAACAAATCGTTCCCGACAATTGATTGATGTTTAATAAAAGTGCGGTCAAAAATATAAAATTTTATGGCCGTATTTTTTCTATGTGATTACATGTACCTTAAAATCAATTTAATTATTTGTATTTAATAAAAATTTCTGAAGTTTGATTTAAGCCCGGTACGTTGCCGGGCTTAATGTTGAACTTAGGTCTGTTTATTTACCTCAAGTGTTGAGGGGCAGGGCAAAGTGCGGTCAAAATTTATAAAATTTCTTTTGCCTTTGCGACTACGTTTTCTACCGTAAAGCCGAACAGTTTGAATAGCTGGTCGGCTGGGGCGGATTCGCCGAAGCGGTGCATGCCGACAATACGACCGTCAATGCCGACGTATTTATACCAGAAATCCGCAATGCCAGCTTCAATAGCCACGCGTTTGGTTACGTTATGTGGCAGGACGCTTTCGCGATATGCTGCATCCTGTTTGTCGAAGACATTGGTGCTTGGCATGGAGACCACCCGCACTTTGACACCTTTGGCTGTCAGCACTTCTGCTGCTTGCATCGCTAGCGCCACTTCTGAACCTGTGGCGATTAAAATTAAATCCGGGCAGCCACCTTTGTCGCAACATTCTTTTAAGATGTAACCGCCGCGTGCTACGTTGGCAAGCTGTGCTGAAGTGCGGTTCATTTGTGCGAGATTTTGGCGCGTGAAGATTAGGGCACTTGGACCGTCTTGACGTTCTACTGCCGCTTTCCACGCAATAGCGGATTCCACTTGGTCGCACGGACGCCATGTTTCAAGATTCGGAATTAACCGTAAACTTGCGGTTTGTTCTACCGGTTGGTGAGTCGGACCGTCTTCGCCCAAGCCGATGGAATCGTGGGTATAAACGAACAGGCTGCGTTGTTTCATTAATGCCGCCATACGCACCGCATTGTGGGCGTATTCGTAGAACATTAGGAACGTCGCGCCATAAGGAATGAAACCGCCATGCAGCGCGATACCGTTCATAATCGCCGACATACCGAATTCACGCACGCCGTAGTTAATATAGTTGCCGTCTTGGTTGGTGTTGGCACGGATTGGTTTTGAGCCACTCCATAGCGTTAAGTTGGAACTGGCTAAGTCAGCAGAACCGCCCAGAAACTCCGGTAGAAGATGGGCATAGGCTTCAATGGCGTTTTGTGACGCTTTGCGGCTGGCGATGGTTGCCGGATTGGCCTGCAATTTTTCAATAAACGCTTGGCTTTCCTGTGCCCAGTTTGCTGGTAATTTGCCTTGAATGCGGCGACTGAATTCCGCAGCCAACTCTGGGTGAGCTTTGGCGTAAGCGGCAAATTTTTCATTCCATGCGCTTTCTGCTCGGTTACCTTTGTCTTTGGCGTTCCATTCGGCATAAATCTCTGCCGGAATGTCAAATGGCACATAATCCCAATGTAAAGCTTTACGTGTTAAGGCAATTTCTTCATCGCCTAACGGTGCGCCGTGGCAATCATGGGAATTGGATTTATTCGGTGAACCGTAACCGATGATGGTTTTGCAGATAATCAATGTCGGTTTGTCGGTTTCCGCCTGTGCCTGCTTAATAGCGTCAATGATTTGTGCTGGATCGTGCCCGTCGATGGCGGGGATCACCTGCCAGCCATAGGCTTCAAAACGCTGTTGGGTATTATCTGTAAACCAACCGTCCACATGACCGTCGATGGAAATATTATTGTCGTCATAAAAGGCGATTAATTTGCCTAACCCCAATGTTCCCGCCAAGGAACAAGCCTCATGAGAAATTCCCTCCATTAAACAGCCGTCACCTAAGAACACATAAGTATAGTGGTCAACGATGTCGTGACCGGGGCGATTAAATTGTGCAGCTAAGGTTTTTTCCGCAATCGCCATACCGACGGCGTTAGTAATGCCTTGCCCCAGCGGCCCGGTGGTGGTTTCTACGCCCGGTGCGTAACCGTATTCCGGATGTCCCGGGGTTTTAGAATGCAATTGACGGAACTGTTTTAAATCTTCAATGGATAAATCGTAGCCGGTTAAGTGCAGCAGGCTGTAGATCAGCATTGAACCGTGTCCGTTGGATAATACGAAGCGGTCGCGGTCGGCCCATTTGGGGTTATTCGGATTATGTTTTAAAAAATCACGCCATAACACTTCGGCAATATCCGCCATGCCCATCGGTGCACCGGGGTGACCAGATTTGGCTTTTTGCACGGCATCCATGCTTAAAAAACGAATGGCGTTAGCAAGTTGTTTTCGGGCTGTCATGTTATTCTCCTATGATACATTAATAATAAATTTGCAAAATAACGATAAAAGTGCGGTCATATTTTACCTTATTTTCGTTAGAAAAGAGGAATTAATTTAATCGGCAATATAAACCGAAAAATAAAACAACTCCTTCTCGGTATAGATCGATAGGAGCGTTTAAGGTTAAAAAACGGTCGTGGAACCGGCATAAAGATAGGCGTCGGATTTAATATTGCGCCCGTATTTCTCACTTCCCGCGCGCATAGCTTATGCAGTTTGTTTGCCGTTGGCAGCCATTAGGGCGCGGGCGGCGATAAAAGCTTTTGTGTTCATTTCAACCTGACTTTCCGTTTGGCGTCGGCGCTTTTTCGAGTGTTACGGAATCAAGAGCGATTTGTCGTAATGGTTTTGGCATAGAGATTCCTGTTTTTACTGCCCATAATACGCATTTTTACCGTGTTTGCGCAGGTAATGTTTATCCAGCAGAGCCTGTTGCATCGGCGCTAGGTTCGGGTTTAACTGGCGGGCGAACAGGTTCATATACGCGATTTCTTCCAACACCACCGCATTATGTACCGCATTATCGCCGTCCGTTCCCCAAGCAAACGGACCGTGTGAATGCACCAGCACTGCCGGGATGTCCAGGGGGGCGATGCCCCGCTGTTGGAAGGTCTCAATAATCACATTTCCCGTTTCTAGCTCATAATCGCCCTTGATTTCCGCTTCCGTCATTTTCCGCGTACAAGGAATTTCACCGTAAAAATAATCCGCATGCGTGGTGCCGGCAGCTATCAAACCTTCGCCTGCTTGCGCCCAAACGGTAGCATGGCGTGAATGGGTATGGACGATACCGCCGATTTCCTCAAACTGACGATACAACGCTAAATGCGTTGCGGTGTCCGACGACGGCTTTTTCTCGCCCCACACTTTGTTGCCGGCTAAATCCACAAGCACGATATCGTCCGCCGTCATGCTCTCATAGTCCACTCCTGACGGTTTAATCGCCACCAAGCCCGATTCCCGGTCAATTTCACTCACATTGCCCCAGGTAAAGGTCACCAAATGATGTGCCGGCAACGCCAAGTTTGCCTTTAACACGCGTTCACGTAATGCCGCTAACATGCCAATCCCCCTTCTTTCATCTTCTCTTCTATCCAGCGACGGGCGTTGATAATCTCCACCAACGGCTCCGACGCTTTTTCTGTCCACATTTCGATTAAAAACGCACCGCGGTAATTTAACTGCGATAGCACCTTAAAACAGTCGGCAAAATCCACGCAACCCTCGCCGAACGGTACATCGCGGAATTGACCGGCACTGCTTTCCGTCACCTTATAAGTGTCTTTTAAATGAATCGCCGAGATTTTATCAATGCCCAGTTTCAGCTCTTCTGCCACATTATCATTCCAGGCTGATAAATTGCCGACATCCGGGTACACCGTAAACCACGGCGAGGCAATCAGTTTATCCCACTGCTTCCAGCGTGAAATCGAGCTCATAAACCGTGTGTCCATTATCTCCACCGCCAAGCTCACCTGATGGTTCGCCGCCAGTTCAACCGCCCATTCCAGCCCTTGCTGAAAACGGGCGATAGTGCCCTCGTCTTGTTCTTCGTAATAGACATCATAGCCCGCCAGCTGAATGGTACGTATCCCCACATCCACCGCCAGTCGAACGGCTTTGTCCATGATGTCATAAGCCTGCCGGTGAGTGGCTTCATCATGACTGCCGAATGGAAAACGTCGGTGTCCAGACAGGCACATGGACGGCACCGTGATGCCAGAATCCAACACCGCACGCACGAAATCCAGCCGCTGCGCCTTACTCCAGTTTAACCGCGCCAGCCGCTCGTCGGTTTCATCGATTGACATTTCCACGAAATCAAAGCCGCAGGCTTTGGCAACCGCCAAACGTGCCGACCAATCGATATCTTTCGGCAACGCTTTTTCGTAAATCCCCAGTTTATGTTTTCTCACAAGGTTCTCCTGTATGATTATGCGGTAATCACTTGTAAGCCTTTTTCCCGCAGCGCTTTGATTATATTGGGATCGGCCTCTTTGCCGGTGATTAACGTATTGATATTTTTTAGTTCCGTGAACAGCATACCGACCGCGCTACCGAGTTTGGAACTGTCCAGTAACACGACAAGTTTTGTATTTTTTGACAGGATCCGCTGTTCCGAATTAGCGATCAGCATATCGGTTTTGTACAGTCCGTCGGTGGTTAATCCTTTGCCGCTGGTAAACACAATATTGGCGGCGAAGGTTTCGTCCGTTGCATGTAAAGACAGCATAATCGCCTGACTTTTATTGTACTGCCCGCCCATAATAACGACTTGTTCGTGATCATGTTCAATCAGATAATTGGCAAGTGGTAAGAAATTGGTAATAATTTGAATACGGCGATTACATAACACTTCACCGAGCATCATCATGGTCGAGCCGCAGGTCAGAATCACGCTTTCGCCGTCTTGGCATAATGCGGAGGCGGCCTGGGCAATGCGTTGTTTTTCATCAAAATGATTGATATGTGTTAGGCGACCGGTCGGTTGCGCTTGCGGCAGGGATTCCACACCGTTTCTGATTTTTATCAAGCGTCCCTGTTGGTTTAATTTTGTAATGTCTCGTCGTGCGGTTGCAGGAGAAATATTAAGATATTCAATGATTTCCGGCACAGATAACATCTGTTTTTGCGCTAATAGCGCCAATAACTTTTTATGTCTGATTTGTTCATTCACGTTGTCGCCCTCCTTAAACCTCACGGCAAGCACATTACAATATCCATTTGCTCAATTCAATATAAACGGGCAAAAAATACACCGCACTTTTGTTGAAAAAGTGCGGTCAAATTTGTTATAGAATTGATTTGAACGGTACGTTCGGTTCCTGCTCAAAGCAATCATCAAATCCTCTCGGATGATGATATTCAATCAGATTTTTATCACGCGGATACACATATTTACCGCCGACTTCCCAAATGAACGGGTGGAATTGATATTGCAGACGATCTTTACGCATACGATAAAGTTCGAGAATTTCGTTGGTACTTGCGGTAAAGTTAGTCCAAATATCATGGTGAACCGGAATTACGACTTTCGCGCGCAAACACTCAGCCATACGCAAAATGTCCACGGAAGTCATTTTATCGGCGATACCGACCGGATTCTCACCGTAGCTGCCCAATGCCACGTCAATATCGTAATCTTTACCGTGTTTGGCATAGTAAATGGAATAATGAGAGTCACCGGAATGATAAATATTGCCGCCCGGCGTTTTGATCAGATAATTCACCGCTTTTAAGCCCATTTCCTCATCACTCGGGCAAATACCGTGCAATTCGCCGCCGTTTTCTTCCGCCCCGCGCGCCGGCAGAGTCACCAAACAGGTACGATCGAAAGAATCTAATGCGACTAATTCCAGATCTTTAATTTTTACCGTATCGCCCGGTTTGACGACAACGCAACGTTCCGCTGGCACACCCCATTTTGTCCACATGTCAACGCAATACTGCGGACCGATAAATTTGACATGAGCCAATGCCGGGTTCTGAATGACCGCCGCGGCAACATTAACATCAATATGGTCGTTGTGATAATGGGTGGCAACAATGGCGTCAACATTGTTAATGGCAAACGGATCCAGTACACCAACGGAATTACGCAAGTTCGGCTGTAATTTGCGTACGCCAGCCATATTCGCCATTTGGTGACCGCGTACCATGTCTTTGACTTTTTTCGTTGCTTTACCGCGCCCACACCATAAATCAATGCACAGGTTTGCATCTCCCGGTGTTTTTACCCACAAACCGACGCAGCCTAACCACCACATAGCAACATTGTTTTCCGGTACTTGTTCCAACTCAATTTCTTCATTTAACCAAGTTCCCCACTCCGGAAAAGTAGACAGAATCCAACTTTCTCTGGTGATTTCATTCACTTTGCTCATAGCATCTCCTCATATACCCAACTAACGAAATAATCACAACAAATCATAAACAATCATTATGTTTTTGTAAATAGATTTAAACCAGAAATTCCAGAATTATATTTAATATATTGTTTTATATATAAATAAACAAAAGTAAAGTTGAATCCTTATTTAATAAGGAATACTAAAAAGTGTGACAATAATCACATATTGTCAAAAATAATCTTTTCAATCATATTTGAAATGCTATGATTAGTCCCGCTTGATTGTCGTTTGAAAGCGGTAAGCCGTCATATGCTTATGCAAATCATCATAAAATTTTATATAAACGATTAAAAAGAGGTTGATTATGGAAACGCTCTATAACCTATTTCTGGGCTTTAATGCTCAGGTTCTGTCTAAAGCACCTTTTTTATTGGGGATTGTTGCCTGCCTCGGCTACATTCTTCTGAAAAAAGATACCACCACAATCATTAAAGGCACAATCAAAACGATTGTGGGTTTTATGATGGTGCAGGTCGGTTCCGGCGTACTGACATCAAGTTTTAAACCTATTATTGAGAAACTGTCCGAATTCCATGGATTAACCGGTGCGGTGATCGACCCTTACACCAGTATGCAATCCACCATCGAAACCATGGGAGAAAATTACGGTTGGGTCGGCTATGCCGTCCTGCTGGCACTGGCGCTAAACATTTTATTGGTGGTGTTCAGACGCATCACCGGTATCCGCACCATTATGCTTACCGGGCATATCATGTTCCAGCAAGCAGGATTAGTTGCGGTGTTTTATATGATCATTGGCGCATCTATGTGGGAGACGGTGATTTATACCGCAGTGCTGATGGCGCTCTATTGGGGCATTTCGTCGAATATTATGTATAAACCGACTCAGGCGGTAACCGGCGGGGCGGGATTTTCTATCGGACATCAGCAGCAAATCGCCTCTTGGGTTGCCACTAAATTAGCGCCTAAACTAGGTGATAAAAATGACAGTGTAGATAATATGAAACTGCCTAAATGGCTGCATATTTTCCATGACAGCATTTCTGCAACGGCATTGGTGATGACAGTCTTTTTCGGCATTATTTTGCTTTCTTTTGGTCTGAATAATTTACAAACTATGGCAGGAAAAACGCACTGGTTTATGTATATTCTTGAGACTGGGCTGAAATTCGCGGTGGCGATTCAGGTGATCGTAACCGGGGTACGTATGTTCGTGGCCGAATTGTCGGAAGCCTTCAAGGGGATTTCCGAACGGGTGATTCCAAATTCCGTACTGGCTATCGACTGTGCCGCCATTTATGCGTTCTCACCAAATGCCATGGTGTTCGGTTTTATGTGGGGGGCAATCGGTCAGTTTGTTGCGGTTGGTATTTTACTGGCTGTCGGCGCACCAGTGCTTATTATTCCAGGCTTTATTCCGATGTTTTTCTCCAACGCCACTATCGGTGTATTTGCCAATCAGTTCGGCGGTTGGAAAGCCGTATTGAAAATCTGTTTTGTGATGGGCATTATTGAAGTGCTCGGTTCCGCTTGGGTTATTCATTTATTAGCGACACAGGGCACGGAATTTAATGGCTGGATGGGAATGGCCGACTGGGCGTTATTCTTCCCGCCGGTATTACAAGGGATTGTCAGTATTCCGGGATTCTTCTTTGTAATTTTGGCGTTATCTATGGTTTATATGTTCTTTGCTTCACGTCGTCTGCGTGCGGATGAAGCAGCGGCGGCGCTTGCCGGAAAAACGCTGGAGCAAATGGACGGCTATGATTTAGATAATGAACCTGAGGCGGCGGCCAACCAACAGCCTGTGCAACAAAGCACAACGGCGACCTCCGATAAGGCGATACGTATTCTTGCGGTATGTGGTTCCGGACAAGGTTCGTCCATGATGATGAAAATGAAGATTAAAGGATATCTGGATAAAAAAGGTATTCCGAATGTCATGGACTCATGTGCGGTAACAGATTATAAAAGCAGACTGGACAGTGTGGATATTATCGTTTGTTCCAGACATTTACAGGACGAAATCGTCGTAAATAATGATAATATTTCGGTACTCGGTGTACAGAATATGCTAAATCCAAATTCATTCGGTGATGAATTACAGGCATTGATCAATAAACGTAACACACGCGCCTGATAACCTTTACCTCTGAATTAACGGTAAAACTCACTAAGGAGAAAAAATGTTAAAACAATCTCTTATTGACAATAACTCGATTAAATTGCATCAATCCGCTGCGAGCTGGCAGGAAGCGATTAAAATCGCTATAGATATGCTGATTGCATCCGGTGCGGTAGAACCGCGTTACTATGATCGTATTATTGAAGGTATCACAAATATCGGTCCTTATATTATTCTAGCCCCCGGTCTGGCAATGCCTCATGCTCGACCAGAGGACGGCGTGCTCAAGACTGCATTTTCGTTGGTAACATTTGATACACCGATACATTTTGACGGTGAAAGCGATCCCGTATATATGATGATCGCACTGGCTGGCAGCGACAGCGATAAACATATGGAAGGGTTAATGGAGATCACTCAGGTACTGGACGATCCGGACAGTGAAACTGGGGTGAATATCGACAAATTCCTGCGTTGCAACAGTGCGGACGAAATTTTAGCGGTTATTGACACCGCACTTGAAGGATAACACTTAAGCATATCGGATAATTTAAATTCAGGAGAGATTTAATCATGACTAAACCATTACTGCAAATTGCCCTTGATTCCCTCACCCTCGAAAAAGCGGTTGCTGACGCCAAACAGGCGGAAAGTCAGGTTGAGGTAATTGAAGTGGGCACCATTCTCGCTTGCGCCGAAGGTATGAAAGCGGTTTCTACGCTGCGTGCTTTGCATCCGAATCATATTATCGTATGCGATTTAAAAACCACCGACGGTGGAGCGATTCTGGCTAAAATGGCTTTTGACGCGGGTGCCGATTGGCTGACCGTTTCCGCTGCCGCCCATCCGGCGACGAAAGCTGCCTGTAAAAAAGTCGCGGATGAATTTAATGCCGCTCATCCCGAATTAAAAGTGAAAAAAGAAATTCAAATCGAAATTTATGGCAACTGGACGTTGGAAGATGCCAAAGACTGGGTTGAGTTAGGGGTAAAACAGGCGATTTATCACCGCTCCCGTGATGCGGAACTGGCCGGCAAAGGTTGGACGGTACAAGATGTGGAATTAATGCAACAGCTTGCCGAGTTAGGTCTTGAGCTTTCCATTACCGGTGGTATTGTGCCGGAAGACATTCACCTATTTCAACAGATCAAAAACGCTAAAGCCTTTATCGCCGGTCGTGCCTTAGTGGGTGCCAAAGGCAAGGAAACCGCACAGGCTATTCGCGCCGAAATTGAGAAATACTGGTAATGATACTGCCGAGTAAAATGAATATAGCCTCTGCAATCGGAGGCTATTTTTTCGCACTGTTCATTTAATGGGCATGATCATCGGCAGAATAGCCCAGCTCAAGAGAAATATCACGGGCAGTCTGGGCGATTTCTCGGAAGAAAAACTGTATGCCTAATTGCTGTAATTTATAAATTGACATCGATACCGACACCGAATAATCTACATTGCCGAAAAAATCAAATATCGGACAGGCAAGACATACCACACCTAATTCATTTTCTTCCTTATCCATGGCAAACTGTTTTTTACGAATATCGGTCAATTCTTTACGCATTTCTTCCAGTTCGGTTACCGTATTATGGGTGAGCTTGCAAATAATATCCTGATGAGACGCCCAATAATCTTCCAGATAACCGCTATTTTTATCGTAGGCAAGATAAATTTTCCCCATTGCGGAGCAATATAATTGGAGATGTTGCCCGATATATGCCCGTGTTCTGAGCATACCTACCGTCGGTTCCAGCTTATAAATCATTATCGCCCGTTCGCCTTCCCGTTTGGAAAAGTTTACGGTTTCGCCGAGTACCAGATTAAGCTTTTCTAAATGAGGCGCGGCAATATGAATAATATTCATTGAAGAAAGCACCTTCTGACCAAGGCTCAGGCATTTCGTGGTTAAACGATAACTACCGACCGAACCGGCGGCCTGCACATAATCTTCACTTTGCAATCCCTGCAATAAACGGTGTACGGTACTTTTATTCAACTCCGCCATTTCGGCTAGTTTCGCCAGCGGACAGCCATTAGGAAAATTACTTAAAATATCAAGAATGCGTAATCCGCGAATTAAACTTTGATTACCGCCCTGCTTTTCATCCGCCATAGTAAACCTCTCTTAAAGCGAATTTTTCATCAATGCCGGAATTATAATATCAAAATATCATTTTACATATTGAAATCCAATATACACAAAATGCGATCAAGATCACAAATCCGGAAAATAATATATAACTATATGATTTTAATGTATTTATTATTCTCTTATTTCGTTGACATTATAAAGGTTGAGTCTTAAATTATAAAATGTAATTCCACTATATGAAATTTAAAATCAAAGAGGTCTCTATGAAAGTGTCTTACGATGAATTAAAAGCCGAATTTAAACGTGTTTTGCTTGCACGTCATGTGCGTGAAGATATCGCCGAAGATTGTGCAAGCTTGTTTGCCGATACCACTCAGGCGGGCGCTTACTCACACGGTGTAAATCGCTTCCCGCGCTTTATTCAACAACTGGAAAAAGGCGATGTTATTCCTGAAGCCGAACCGACCAAAGTACTTTCATTAGGCGCCATTGAACAATGGGACGCTCATCAGGCTATCGGTAATCTAACTGCCCGGAAGATGATGGACAGAGCAATGGAAATCGCCGATCAGTTCGGTATCGGTGTGGTGGCGCTGAAAAATGCTAATCACTGGATGCGTGGCGGTGGTTACGGCTGGCAGGCGGCAGAAAAAGGTTATATCGGTATTTGCTGGACAAACGCACTGGCGGTGATGCCGCCTTGGGGGGCAAAAGAATGCCGTATCGGCACCAACCCTTTAATTATCGCCGTGCCGAGCAACCCGATTACCATGGTTGATATGTCTTGTTCCATGTATTCTTACGGTATGCTGGAAGTCAATCGTTTAGCTGGCAGACAAACCTTTGTTGATGCGGGTTTTGATGATGACGGTAATCTGACGAAAGATCCGGCAACCGTAGAAAAAAACCGCCGGCTATTGCCGATGGGTTTCTGGAAAGGTTCCGGTCTTTCTATCGTACTGGATATGATTGCGACATTGCTGTCTAACGGTTTATCCACAGCGGAAGTTACGGAAGAAAAAGATGATGAATATTGCGTATCGCAGGTATTTATCGCCATTGAAGTGGATCGCTTGATCGACGGCAAAACCAAAGATGAAAAACTGCAACGCATTATGGATTACGTTAAAACCGCAGAAAGAGCGGATCCGAATGTTGAAGTTCGTCTGCCGGGACATGAGTTCACGGCTATTCTGGCGGATAACAAAGCAAACGGTATTCCGGTGGATGATACCGTATGGGCTAAACTCAAATCATTATAGACAGGTGATGCGATGTTTTTCGGACATATCTCAAAAATTAATCTGAATGAGTATCCTAAGGCGATTCAAGTTGCACTTGAATACCTGAAAAATACTGACTTCGATAAATTAGAAACCGGACGTTATACACTTAAAGGCGATTTGATTTATGTGCAGGTGCTGGATTTGGAAACCAAACCGAAAGCGGAAAACTTGCCGGAAATCCACCGCACTTTTTTAGATGTGCAATATTTGCATGCCGGTAAAGAACGAATCGGGGTCGCCCCCGATTTAGGGACCAATGAAATTGCAATACCGTACAATGCCGAACGCGATATTCTTTTCTATAAAAATGTGCAAGGCGAAAGCGAGTTAATTATGCGGCCGGGCAGCTTCGCCGTATTTTTCCCGGAAGATATACACCGCCCGGCATGTATAGACGGAGAAAGCAGTAACATTCGTAAAGTCGTTGTCAAGATTGCAATCAGTGAAATTCGAGGTGACTTATGAAATCAGTTGCGATGTTTATCGGGAAAACGTTGGAGATATTGGTTGTCGTGATTCTGGCGGTGATGTCAACGTTGGTATTTTTGAATGTTGTTTTGCGTTATGGCTTTAACAGCAGTATTAATGTCACGGAGGAAGTCTCCCGTTATATGTTCGTTTGGCTGGTATTTCTGGCGGCGATTCTTGCCTTTAACGACAACCAACATGTTAATGTCACCATTCTGACCGACAAACTCTCTCCGCTAAAACAAAAAGTGCTGCGATTATTTACCGATACGGCGATGCTTTTTTGCTGTTATCTCATTATTGACGGCAGCTGGATTCAATTCCAACTTAATCTTAACAATTTAGCGCCTATTTCAGGCTTACCGCAGGGACTGACTTATCTTGCCAGTGTGATCGCCGGTCTTGGCATCGGTATTTTAATCCTTATCCGAATTGTTACATCCATCGGCGAGTTTATTAAAGGAGCGAAACAATGACGGTTATCATCTTCCTTTCCGTATTATTAGGCGCAATCATTTTAGGCATTCCCGTTGCATTTTCGCTGTTAGTCTGCGGCATTGCATTAATGATACATCTGGATTTGTTTGACTCGCAGATTCTGGCTCAGCATATTGTTAGCGGCGCGGACAGTTTTTCATTGATGGCGATTCCGTTTTTCATTCTTGCCGGTGAAATTATGAATGAAGGCGGCTTATCCAAACGTATTATTGATTTACCCATGAAATTAGTTGGGCATAAACGGGGCGGCTTAGGTTTTGTTGCGATTTTGGCCGCCATGATTATGGCCAGTCTTTCCGGTTCCGCCGTTGCCGATACTGCCGCCGTCGCCGCAATGTTATTGCCGATGATGAAAACCACCGGCTATCCGTTAAACAGCTCTGCGGGGTTGATCGGTACCGCTGGCATTATTGCACCGATTATTCCGCCGTCAATTCCGTTCATCGTATTCGGTGTCGCAAGCGGTGTGTCCATTACCAAACTCTTTCTGGCCGGAATCTTTCCGGGGATTTTAATGGGTGTTTGTCTGGCGTTACTCTGGTGGTGGCAGGCCAAACACCTGAATTTAATGACATTCTCGAAAGCGACAAAAGCGGAACTGTGTATTTCGTTCAAAAACAGTATCTGGGCATTGTTACTACCGGTGATCATTATCGGTGGTTTCCGCACTGGAATGTTCACTCCGACCGAAGCCGGGGCAGTTGCAGCGTTTTATGCGCTGATCATTTCTCTGTTCGTCTATCGCGAATTAAAAATTAAAGATCTGTATAACGTACTGCTGAATGCGGGAAAAACCACGGCGGTGGTGATGTTGCTGGTCGCGGCGGCAAACGTGACCGGTTGGTTAATTACGATTGCCGAATTACCACAAACAATGACCGAATTGCTTGAACCGCTTATTGATTCACCGACTTTATTACTGATTGTCATCATGTT
Organism: Necropsobacter massiliensis; assembly: GCF_000827595.2. Lineage (GTDB taxonomy): Bacteria > Pseudomonadota > Gammaproteobacteria > Enterobacterales > Pasteurellaceae > Necropsobacter > Necropsobacter massiliensis. Next base: position 44,203 of record NZ_LN776192.1, read on the forward strand.
TGCCGTATTTATTATCGGCATGGTGATGGATTTAACACCGACCGTATTGATTCTGACACCGGTACTGATGCCGCTGGTGGAAGAGGCGGGAATCGATCCCGTGTACTTTGGGGTGTTATTTATCCTGAACACGTCTATCGGTTTGATCACACCGCCGGTCGGTAATGTACTGAACGTAATTACTGGCGTATCAAAATTACCGTTTGATCAGGCAGTAAGAGGCATTCTGCCATATATGTTAATGATGATTGTATTATTGTTCGCTTTCATCTTTATGCCGTCATTAATTTTAACCCCACTTTCGTGGATGCAACCTTAACGTATGAACACAATTTCATACACAATATACCGACTCAATTAGGAGACCTCTATGAAACTTTTTAATCTCAAAACTCTGGCGATGATAGTGGCAAGTGTTGCGGTTTTCAGCGGTAGTGCCAACGCACAGACTACATTGCGTTTCGGTTATGAAGCGCCGCGTAGCGATACCCAGCATATTGCGGCGAAAAAATTTAACGATTTATTAAAAGAAAAAACCGGCGGCGAATTAAAATTAAGCCTGTTTCCGGACAGTACGCTGGGTAATTCGCAGACGATGATCAGCGCTGTACGCGGCGGTACCATTGATATTGAAATGTCCGGTTCACCAAATTTTTCAGGACTGGAACCCAAATTAAATGTGATTGATATTCCGTTTATTTTCAAAAATCGCGAGCATGCTTATGCGGTGCTGGACGGTGACATCGGTCAATCATTGTTGAAAGATCTGGAAGCACAAGGATTAAAAGGATTGGCGTTCTGGGAAGTCGGTTTCCGTTCTTTTACCAATTCCAAACATCCGGTTAATGCGCCGGCTGATATTAAAGGCTTAAAAGTCAGAACCAATCAAAATCCAATGTATATTCAGGCATTTACATTATTAGGCGCCAATCCAGTACCGATGCCGTTGTCGGAACTTTATACCGCACTGGAAACTAAAGCTGTCGATGCGCAGGAACATCCGATCGGCATTCTCTGGTCGGCAAAACTGTATGAAGTACAAAAATATTTATCACTAACCAATCACGGCTACACGCCATTAATCGTGGTGATGAATAAAGCCAAATTCGACGGTTTAAGCCCGGAATTGCAGAAAGCGATTCTTGAAGCGGCACAGGAAGCGGGCAAATATCAACGTCAGCTGAACTTAGATAACGAAAAAGAGATTATCGGCAAACTGCAAAAAGCGGGCGTCGAAGTGGTGGAACAAGTGGATACCAAACCATTCAAAGACATCATTGAGGCAGATGTGCGCAAAGCATTTATTGAGAAAAACGGTGACGGACTAGTTAAACAAATTGACGCATTAGCCAAATAATTTTAGCGCGCTCGGATTATACCTGACCGGGTATAATCCGGCATGATTATCAGGCGGAGACAATATGGATTATTATTTAGGCATCGATTGCGGCGGCACCTTTATTAAAGCGGCGCTTTTTGATCAGCAGGGCAACATGCACTTTTCCGTGCGGGAAAGTTTGGCGGTGATCAGCGAACAAGCCGGTTATGCCGAACGGGACATGCGACAGTTGTGGTCAGTGTGCGCTTCAGTTATTCAACGAACAATTGCGGCAAGCAGGCTTGATCCTCAAACTATTAAGGGAGTCGGTATTTCCGCCCAAGGGAAAGGCGCATTCTTGCTGGATCAGCACAAACAGCCTTTAGGACGCGCGATTCTGTCTTCCGATCAACGCGCGTTAGATATTGTCAAACAATGGCAAAAACAGGGAATACCGGAAAAACTCTATCCGCTCACCAGACAAACGCTGTGGACGGGTCATCCGGTATCAATTTTACAGTGGATCAAACAACATGAACCGGCGCGTTACGCCAAGATCGGCTATGTATTAATGTCGCATGATTATCTGCGTTTTTGCCTGACCGGTGAGTTGCATTGTGAAGAAACCAATATTTCTGAGTCCAATTTGTATAATATGCAGCAAGGGAAATATGATCCTGAGTTGGCGCGCTTGTTGGATTTGAGCGAGATAATCGAAAAACTTCCACCGCTAATTAAACCTGCTCAGATTGCCGGCTACATTACGCCACAGGCGGCGCAAGCCAGCGGTCTAGCGGTCGGCACGCCGGTGGTAGGTGGATTATTTGATGTAATTTCCACCGCACTTTGCGCCGGATTGAATGATGAGAAAAAGCTAAATGTGGTTTTGGGGACTTGGTCGGTGGTCAGCGGGCTGACCGATCATATTGATCAGACACAAAGCATTCCTTTTGTTTACGGGCGTTATGCGCAACGAGACAAATTTCTGGTGCATGAGGCCAGCCCCACCTCCGCTGGCAATCTGGAATGGTTCATCAAGCAGTGGAATTTAGATTATAACCAAATTAATCATGGCATTGCACAGCTGCCAGCGGCGGCAAGTTCGGTCTTATTTGTACCTTTTCTGTATGGTTCTAACGCCGGATTGGGCATGCAAGCAGGTTTTTACGGTATACAATCTTATCATACCCAAATGCATATGCTGCAAGCCATTTACGAAGGCGTGCTGTTCAGCCTAATGCACCATTTAAATCGAATGTTGCAACGCTTTCCGGAGACTAAAATACTGAGAGTTACCGGTGGACCGGCCAAATCCGCCGTGTGGCTGCAAATGTTGGCGGATCTGACCGGAATTACGCTGGAGATTCCGTCGGTAGAAGAAACGGGATGCCTAGGTGCCGCCCTGATGGCAATGCAAAGTGCGGGTGAAAATTCCGTTAAATTGACTGGTAATATGCAGAAAATTCACCCAAATCCCGATAATTTCGCAGCGTATCAAAGAAAATACGATAAATATGTTCAATTGGTCGAGGCGTTGAAAACCTTGCACTAGCCCTATATACAGGAGAACCTTGTGAGAAAACATAAACTGGGGATTTACGAAAAAGCGTTGCCGAAAGATATCGACTGGGCGGCGCGTTTGGCGGTTGCTAAAGCCTGCGGCTTTGATTTCGTGGAAATGTCAATCGATGAAACCGACGAGCGGCTGGCGCGGTTAAACTGGAGTAAGGCGCAGCGGTTGGATTTCGTGCGTGCGGTGTTGGATTCTGGCATCACGGTGCCGTCCATGTGCCTGTCCGGACACCGGCGTTTTCCGTTCGGCAGTCATGATGAAGCCACTCGCCGGCAAGCCTATGAAATCATGGACAAAGCCATTCAACTGGCGGTAGATATCGGCATTCGCACCATTCAGCTGGCGGGTTATGATGTCTATTACGAAGAACAAGACGCCGGCACTATCGCCCGTTTTCAGCAAGGGCTGGAATGGGCGGTTGAACTGGCGGCGAACCATCAGGTGACCTTGGCGGTGGAGATAATGGACACGCGGTTTATGAGCTCGATTTCACGCTGGAAGCAGTGGGATAAACTGATTGCCTCGCCGTGGTTTACGGTGTACCCGGATGTCGGCAATTTATCAGCCTGGAATGATAATGTGGCAGAAGAGCTGAAACTGGGCATTGATAAAATCTCGGCGATTCATTTAAAAGACACTTATAAGGTGACGGAAAGCTGTGCCGGTCAATTCCGTGATGTACCGTTCGGCGAGGGTTGCGTGGATTTTTCCGACTGTTTTAAGGTGCTATCGCAGTTAAATTACCGCGGTGCGTTTTTAATCGAAATGTGGACGGAAAAGGCGTCGGAGCCGTTGGTGGAGATTATCAACGCCCGTCGTTGGATAGAAGAGAAGATGAAAGAAGGGGGATTGGCATGTTAGCGGCATTACGCGAACGCGTGTTAAAGGCAAACTTGGCGTTGCCGGCACATCATTTGGTGACCTTTACCTGGGGCAATGTGAGTGAAATTGACCGGGAATCGGGCTTGGTGGCGATTAAACCGTCAGGAGTGGACTATGAGAGCATGACGGCGGACGATATCGTGCTTGTGGATTTAGCCGGCAACAAAGTGTGGGGCGAGAAAAAGCCGTCGTCGGACACCGCAACGCATTTAGCGTTGTATCGTCAGTTTGAGGAAATCGGCGGTATCGTCCATACCCATTCACGCCATGCTACCGTTTGGGCGCAAGCAGGCGAAGGTTTGATAGCTGCCGGCACCACGCATGCGGATTATTTTTACGGTGAAATTCCTTGTACGCGGAAAATGACGGAAGCGGAAATCAAGGGCGATTATGAGCTAGAAACGGGAAATGTGATTATTGAGACCTTCCAACAGCGGGGCATCGCCCCCCTGGACATCCCGGCAGTGCTGGTGCATTCACACGGTCCGTTTGCTTGGGGAACGGACGGCGATAATGCGGTACATAATGCGGTGGTGTTGGAAGAAATCGCGTATATGAACCTGTTCGCCCGCCAGTTAAACCCGAACCTAGCGCCGATGCAACAGGCTCTGCTAGATAAACATTACCTGCGCAAACACGGTAAAAATGCTTATTATGGGCAGTAATCTGTCGCATAAGAAAACCTGCCGTCGGGCAGGTTTTTTCGTCTAGACGGCTTAAAAATTCACCGCACTTTTTAGTTTTTTCAGTGCATTGCTTTCCAGCTGGCGCACCCGTTCGGCGGAGATATTATATTTAGCGGCGAGTTCTTGCAAGGTCGCTTTGTTTTCATCCAGCCAGCGGGTTTTGATAATATCCTGACTGCGTTGGTCAAGACTTTCCAGCGCTGCCGAGACTTGGTCTGCCGCCTGTGTTTCATAGTTTTCGCTTTCAAGTTCTGCGGCGAAGTCGGAGTTTTTATCTTCCAGATATAATGCCGGCGCATAGGTTTCTTCGCTACTGTCGTCATTTGGCAAATCGAAACCGACATCGGCGCCGGTCATGCGACTTTCCATTTCAACCACGTCTTCTTTCGATACGCCCAGTTCGGTAGCGACCATATCGACTTCATTTTCGTTGAACCAGCCCAGACGCTGTTTGGTTTTGCGCAGATTAAAGAAAAGTTTACGCTGCGCTTTGGTGGTCGCCACTTTTACGATACGCCAGTTGCGCAGAACATATTCGTGGATTTCCGCTTTAATCCAGTGTACGGCGAAAGACACCAGCCGCACGCCCACTTCCGGGTTAAAGCGTTTTACCGCTTTCATTAAGCCGATATTGCCTTCTTGAATTAAATCCGCCTGCGGAAGACCGTAACCGGAATAGCCGCGCGCAACGTGAATCACAAAGCGAAGATGAGATAGGATCAACGTTTTTGCCGCCTCAAGATCTTCTTTATAATACAAACGTTCCGCCAATTCCTTTTCCTCCTCCGCGCTGAGCATCGGATATTCGTTGGCGGCTCGGATATAGCCTTCCAAGCTGCCTTGAGGAACCAACATCATTGTTTGTGCGTCTTTGTTCATTTTATTCCTTCTTGCCGTTACAACCTTTGTCGGGTTGTAGTTATAACATAACTGAAAATAAGATCAATTGATTTTGACAATTAATCTTTCCGATTTTCGATAAAATTAGACCGCACTTTAATCCGAAAGTTCGTGCCGATTGGTTATTTGTTTACGGGCAGCAAGCGGTAGCATAAATCCTGTGCTAGCACCTTTAACAATAAATCGATATTCGGGTGTTTGCCCGGATGTTGGCGGGCATCCGCGGTGTGTTCGGCAAATAATACCAGACCTTTTTGCGCACAAGTGCGGTCTAATTTTCCGTTAAATTCCTGTGCCAGCGCATTGTAAACCCGTAGCGCCCCCAATTTCCCTGCAACGGCGGGGATATGGGCAATCACATCGCTGCCGGCGAGAATATTCAGTCCGCTTAATCTATCAATAGGCGGTAATGTATCTAAAATATGGCTAAATTCCATGGCTGCTCCCAAATCACATAATGGCCTGTTCGCTGTCGATTTCGCCGTCGGCGCCGATAAACCGGACTTCGGGCTGCAAGTAAACATTGAATTTAATCGCAACGCACTGGCGGATGTGGTGTGCCAGTTCAATCACATCCGACGCCGTTGCGTTAGCTTTGTTGATTAATACCAGCGCCTGCTGTTGGTGCACTGCGGCACCGCCGATTTGATAACCTTTCAGACCGCATTGATCAATTAGCCAGCCGGCGGCAAGCTTAACTTTGCCGTCCGGTTGCGGAAAGTGCGGTATGTTTGGATAGTCTTGCTGCAACGCCTCGAAATCTGCCTGGGAAACCAGCGGGTTTTTAAAGAAGCTGCCAGCGTTGCCGAATTCTGTCGGTGCGGGTAATTTGCTGTTGCGTACGGCGCAGACTTCGGTAAAAATATCGCGCGCGCTGACTGTATCTGCATCCAGCTTGGTCAGATTGCCGTATTTTAATACTGGGCGCCAGTTTTTGCTTAATTTCAGTCCCACCGCCGTAATAATGTAACCGTCCCGATATTGGTGCTTAAAGACGCTTTCACGGTAGCCGAAACCGCATTGCGCGTTAGTCAGGCGAAATTGCTCGCCGCTATGGAGCGCCAGTACGTCCACATAATCACACACATCTTTAAATTCCACTCCATATGCGCCGATATTTTGAATCGGTGCGGAACCTGCGCAACCGGGAATTAACGCCATATTTTCCAGCCCGCCGATCTGATGGTCCAGCGTCCAACACACTAACTCATGCCAGTTTTCTCCGCCACCGACATGCAGGTAGTGAAAGGCATCGCCGCTGCGGTGCTTGATTCCTTGCAGCCGATTAAGCAGCACCACGCCGTTAAAATCGCAGGTAAACAACACATTGCTGCCCTGACCTAAAAATAATACGGGAATAGCGGCTTGTTGACATTGCTGCCATATCGGCATCAGCTGTTCAAGTGCGGTGATTTTTTCGATTTTTTTTGCCTTTGCCGCAATACCGAAAGTGTGAAAAGGGGCTAAATTTTCCATAGTTTATCCTTGTTTTTGTAGCGTATCGGGTAAGGTGATTCTAACTTCCGTCCCGCCGCTTGGGCGATTGCGGATGTCGAGCGAGGCGTTAAGCTGTAGGCTGCGTTCCTGCATGATATTCAGTCCGTAATGTCCCATCGGTTCTTCCAGACTCGGTATGCCGACACCGTCGTCAAGCACTAGCAGTTCGTATCCGCCGTTTGCAGCAGTACGCGCGATAACCTCAATTTTGCTGCCTTGCGAATGTTTTATTGCGTTCAACGCTGCCTCGCGTACGATTTGCAGCACATGCACCAATTGTTGAGCGTTGAAAGTTTGTGCCGGCAACGTGCAGTTTACGCTGAGCTGCATGCTGGTTTGGTTACGCAATGAGTCGATTACCTGCTCCAGCGCCAATTGTAAATCGGCTTCTTGAATCGTCAAGCGGAATGTGGCGAGCAATTCGCGCAGTTGAATATATCCGTCGTTCAACGCCCGCTCAAAGTCTTTAATAATCATCAGGCTTTTGGCATCGGCGTCCGCGCCTTTTTGCTTTAAATTATGTTTCAGCAAGGTCAGTTGAATTTGCAGGTAAGACAGCACTTGCGCCAGTGAATCATGCAGCTCGCGCGCAATGATGGAACGTTCTTCCATCAGTAAAAATTGCTGTTGCTGGCGTTGCATTTGGTGAAAGTAAAGCGAACGGCTTAACATTTGCGCCACATTGCGCAGCGAGCGCAAATCCGGACAAGGCAAGCCCGCCTGCCAGTAAAAGACGCCGAATTTATCGCCTTCTATATTCAGTTCCGTTTCCTGGCAGGGCTGATCGGGTTTTTCGCCAAGGCTGATATTCCAATGCTCGGCGCCGTACACCCGCAATTCAATATAACGTAGATGTTCGTTGCGCATAATCTGTTTCAGCACTTGGCGCAGAATATCCGGATTAATATTGTTGGTGGTAACCAGCTGCGAACATTGATACAGCATGGTCAGCGAGCGGTTTGCCTGACTGAGTTTCTGGGTTTTTTCGTTGACTTTGTCTTCCAGCCGAGCATACAGTTTTTGCAAATCGCTCGCCATTTGGGTAAAGACGGCCGCCAGACGACCGATTTCATCATTTTTGTGGATATCCAACGGAGTATGGTTAAATTGTCCGATTTGTACCTGCGCGCTGGCGAGCGCCAGTTTCTCCAGCGGATTAACCACTCGTTTGTTGGTAAACCAGATCACATAAGACACCATGCCGACAATTAACAGCATAGCGGATAAGATACAAAGTTCGGCGGTATACAGCTTCTTTTCGGCAAAATGCTGTAATGTGGCAACGAACCGGTCAACCTGATCCACATAATTTTCCACTTGTTGCCGGTAAGCCTGATAATTTTGTTGGCGTGCATAGGTTTCCATTTGTTCCCAGCGTTTTATCAGGTTCTTGTACGCCAATTTCACTTCCGCAGGCACAAAGAACTGGTGGTTAATGGTGGTTAATGCGGAGGAATGCAGGCTTAAGCGGTACAAACGCAGATTATGTTCGACCCTTGCCGGCTCATGTTCGATTTCATACAGCAGGCGATAGCTTTGCATGCGCAGCGAACCGGATACGTTGATTAGCTCTGCATCGGATTTGTTGCTCAACATTATACCGAGGCTTAGTGCGCTGATTGCAGCGACAAAGATGATGATCAGCAGCAGATAGTTAGCGATCTTGGTTGACACCGAATGTTTTTTGTAGTGCACGGCAGTATCCTGAAAGTGAATGCGGAAACGACTGTATTTTAACAAAAATTATCGAGAGTTTTGTTCCCGTGAAATTTGATTTATAACAATAAAGCTTCATCTTTTCACTGAAATACTCAATTTGGGTAATTAAAAAGCGCGGTTCGGTTCAGGACAATGGCAAGCCTGAAAAAAGATGTCGCCTAATGTTGTGCTACGTTCGGCAAAACGGTGCTCAAGGCGCATGACTTACAGGAACGGAGAATGTCGGAACAAAGCATTATTTCAATGAACGAAGCGGAAAACTGGCATGTGTGCGGGCTTGTGGTGCAATGTAATCCGCACAAAATCGAGCAAATTAAGACCGCACTTTTAGCGATTGCACATACCGAAATTCCGGCGTTAGATGCGGAAAAAGGCAAAATTGTGGCGGTAATGCAATCTCATGATCAGCGTATTTTGCTGGACAACATGGAGAAGGCGCGCAATATCGACGGGGTGATTACGGTGTCGCTGGTGTATCACCAGCAGGATGAACAGGTCGCATAAGTGTGGCTGCACCTTCGGGGCGTGCCTGTCGGAAAACAGATTACTCAAACAGATACGAATAAATAGTGGGGGGACACTATGGATTTAAGTCGTCGAGACTTTATGAAAGCCAATGCGGCAATGGCCGCGGCAACAGTCGCCGGGCTGATGATTCCGGTAAAAAACGTCGCAGCGGCGGACACCGAAATTAAATGGGACAAAGCCGTGTGCCGTTTCTGCGGAACCGGCTGCGGCGTTTTGGTTGGTACTCAGAACGGACGCGTAGTGGCTTCGCAGGGCGATCCTGATGCGGAGGTCAACCGCGGATTAAACTGTATCAAAGGGTATTTCTTACCGAAAATCATGTACGGTAAAGACCGCCTAACCCAGCCGATGCTGCGCATGAAGGATGGTAAATACGATAAAAACGGTGAGTTTACGCCAGTCAGCTGGGAAGTCGCCTTTACCACCATGGCGGACAAATTCAAAAGTGCAATGAAAGAGTTGGGACCGAACGGCGTTGGCATGTTCAGTTCTGGTCAGACGACGATTTTTGAAGGCTATGCCAAATCGAAATTATGGAAAGCCGGTTTCCGTTCCAATAATATCGACCCGAATGCCCGTCATTGTATGGCATCCGCTGCGGTCGCTTTTATGCGTACATTCGGTATGGACGAACCGATGGGCTGCTATAACGACATTGAAGAAGCCGAAGCGTTTGTGCTGTGGGGTTCTAATATGGCGGAAATGCACCCGATTCTGTGGTCGCGTATTTCCGACCGCCGTCTATCAAACCCTGAGATCAAAGTGGCGGTACTGTCCACTTTTGAGCACCGTAGTTTCGAACTGGCGGATTACGGTCTGATTTTCAAACCGCACAGCGATCTGGTGATCTTAAATTACATTATCAACTATTTGATTCAAAACGATGCCGTCAACTGGGATTTCGTCAATAAACATACCAAATTTAAACGCGGCGAAACCGATATCGGTTATGGTCTGCGCGATGATCATCCATTACAAAAAGCCGCCAAAAATCCGAATAGCGGCAAAATGTATGACAGCAATTTCGACGAGCTGAAAGCCTTGGTGGCTGAATATACGCTGGATAAAGCTCATGAAATGTCCGGCGTACCGAAAGATGTGCTGGAAAATCTGGCGAAATTGTATGCGGATCCGAAGAAGAAAGTGGTGTCTTTCTGGACCATGGGATTCAATCAGCATACCCGCGGCGTGTGGGCGAACCACTTGATTTATAATATTCATTTGCTGACCGGTAAGATCTCTATGCCGGGTTGCGGACCGTTCTCGTTGACCGGTCAGCCGTCTGCTTGCGGTACCGCACGTGAAGTGGGAACCTTTATTCACCGTCTGCCGGCGGATCTGGTGGTAACGAACCCGGAACATCGCGCCAAGGCTGAGAAAATTTGGAAACTGCCAGCAGGGGTGATTTCCGATGTCCTCGGTTTTCATGCCGTGGCGCAAAGCCGTGCGTTGAAAGACGGCAAAATGCGCGTATTGTGGCAAATGTGTACTAACAATATGCAGGGCGGACCGAATATTAACGAAGAAACCTTCCCCGGCTGGCGTAATCCGGATAATTTTATCGTTGTCTCCGATCCTTATCCGACAGTTTCGGCGTTGGCGGCTGATTTGATGTTGCCGACGGCGATGTGGGTGGAAAAAGAGGGTGCCTACGGTAATGCCGAGCGTCGCACACAATTCTGGCGTCAACAGGTTAAAGCACCGGGCGAGGCGAAATCTGATGTGTGGCAGCTGGTCGAGTTTTCCAAATACTTTACCACGGACGAAGTGTGGCCGGCGGACATTTTAGCCGCCAATCCAGAATACAAAGGCAAAACCTTATATGAAGTGTTATACCGCAACGGACAAGTGAATAAATTCTCCACCGACGAGCTGAAAGGTCGTTTGAACGATGAATCTTACGATTTCGGTTTTTACCTGCATAAAGGATTGTTTGAAGAATATGCCAGTTTCGGGCGCGGACACGGTCATGATTTAGCCGCCTTTGACAGTTACCACAAAGCACGCGGTTTGCGCTGGCCGGTGGTGGATGGTAAAGAAACCTTATGGCGTTACCGCGAAGGCTTCGACCCTTATGTAAAAGCGGGCGAAGAAGTAGCGTTTTACGGTTATCCAGATAAAAAAGCGATTATTCTGGCGGTACCGTATGAGCCGCCAGCAGAAGCGCCGGATGAAGAATACGATTTATGGTTCTGCACCGGTCGTGTGTTGGAGCACTGGCATACCGGCACGATGACTCGCCGCGTACCTGAACTGCACCGTTCGTTCCCGAACAATCTGGTGTGGATGCATCCGAACGATGCGAAAAAACGCGGATTGCGTCATGGCGATAAGATCAAAATTTCATCCCGTCGCGGCGAAATGATTTCGTTTTTGGATACCCGCGGGCGCAATAAATGTCCAGAAGGCTTAGTGTTTACCACTTTCTTTGATGCGGCGCAGTTGACTAATAAATTGACCTTAGATGCCACCGATCCGATTTCCAAAGAAACCGACTTCAAAAAATGTGCGGTGAAAGTGGAAAAAGCGTAAAAAAATGACCGCACTTTTGAACGTGCGGTGAGGGAATGATGAAAACACCGATTGTAACGCCGGAACGCCGTAAATTCTTTAAACAAGCAGCCCGTACCGCCGCCGGTCTGGCGGGGGTCGGCATATTGCTCGGTTTACAGCAGAAACAAAGCCTTGCCCGTCAGGGGGTGGCGTTGCGTCCGCCGTTTGCGCTGGAGGACGAGGCGCATTTCGCTGCCGCCTGTATCCGCTGCGGGCAATGCGTACAAGCCTGTCCTTACGAGATGCTGCATTTGGCGTCGTTGCTGTCGCCGTTGGAAGCGGGAACGCCGTATTTCATTGCGCGCGATAAGCCCTGCGAAATGTGCGAGGATATTCCTTGTGCGAAAGCCTGCCCGAGCGGTGCGTTGGATTCGACGCCGGACGATATCAATGATGCGCGCATGGGATTGGCGGTCTTGCTGGATCACGAAACCTGCCTGAACTGGCAGGGGCTGCGTTGTGACGTATGTTATCGTGTATGCCCGCTGATCGATAAAGCGATCACGCTGGACATGCACCGCAACGAGCGTACCGGCAAGCATGCGGTATTTATTCCGACGGTGCATTCCGATGCCTGTACCGGCTGTGGCAAATGTGAAGAAAGCTGTGTGCTAGAAGAGGCGGCGATTAAAGTGCTGCCGATAGGGCTGGCAAAAGGCATGCTGGGCAAACATTATCGCTTGGGCTGGGAAGAAAAACAGAAAGCCGGGCATTCCCTTGCGCCGGATGACATCATTACATTACCGATACGCAAACCGGAGGGGTACTGATGGCGAATTCACCGCAACACGCCGGCAAAGAGGCGCGCGAGAAACTCGGCTGGTGGCACGCCAATCGCTTTTTATTCTGGCGCCGGTTAAGTCAGTGTATGATTCTGGCGATGTTTTTAAGCGGTCCTTGGCTGGGTGTATGGATTTTAAGAGGTAATTATAGCGGCAGCTTGTTTTTGGGGCTGATTCCGATGAGTGATCCGTTGATTACGGCGGAAAGCCTTGCTGCCGGGCATTTACCGAATATGACAACGTTACTGGGCGCGCTTATTGTGGTTGTGCTGTATGCGCTGCTCGGCAGTCGAGTGTTCTGCGGCTGGGTTTGCCCGCTAAACGTCGTCACCGATGCCGCGGCTTGGCTGCGACGTAAACTGGGCATTCGCCAGAATATGCAAATACCGCGCGGCTTGCGTTACGGTCTGTTGCTGACCGTGCTTGTCGGCAGCGCCGTCAGCGGCATGCTGTTATGGGAGTGGATCAACCCGGTGGCAGCGTTTGGGCGTGCGCTGATTTACGGTTTCGGCGCGACATTGTGGTTGATTGCGGCGGTATTTTTGTTTGATTTACTGATTGCGG
>NZ_LN776193.1:0-11262 GCF_000827595.2 Necropsobacter massiliensis
GATAGATTGTTAAAGAACAGTTGCATTAAGCAAGGCGTGCAAGTATATACAGAATCTTACTTTACGTCAAGTGATTATTTTTCCATTTTCATCGAAAAAAACCACCGCACTTTCGCCTGCCCGCCGTCATCGCGGCTGCGGAGGCGTATTATAGAGATTTGCCGTTTCGACGCAAGATCTTTTTTGAGAAAAAGATCACGAATGCTTTTTTATTAAACAAATCTGCATAAATAGCACTATTTTTAGCCTATTTATGCAGATTAAACCATCATTTTAATTTTTCTGCGAATGCTCTGACTTTCTGCCAATCCGTATATTCTATCTCTTTTGTCGGATCCGTCTCGCCGCCGGTAAGCTTCATAATTAACTGAATCATTATGCGATCAAAAAAACGGTAACGCGGATAACGCAACGCACCAGCAAAAACTGCCGCCTGTTTAGGCTTCCAGTGAATACGCTGTAAAAATTTTCTGACATACACATTAGTTTGCGGCGTATCTTTACCCGCTTTGCGCGCAGTGAGATTTACACCAAAAAACGCACTGGGCTTTTTATTCAAAAGTGCGGTCTGTTTTTTCACAAAATTGTCCAATGTCCGCTCAAAATGTCCATAACGAATTGAGGCGCCGATAATAATCCGCTCAGCACGCACAAGCGATGTTTCCTGCACATCATGCAGCGATTGAACACTGACGTTTCCGCCTAACTCCATTGCGATGAAATCGGCGATTTTTTTAGTTTGCCCGTCACGGCTCGAATATAAAATTAAGGTTTCCATTTAACTTTTCCAGAATGCCGAGGTACCCAGTACCAGCAAAGAAAACAGCTCCAAACGCCCACACACCATGGCGAACGAGAAAATAAACTTGGCATTATCGGGGACGTGTTCAAAACTCTGACCGGTTGCGCCTAAACCCGGACCGGCATTGGTTAAAGTCGCCAACACACCGCCGATAGCGTCAAAAATTTCCATTCCGCATAAAATCGCCGCGAAAACGCACAACAAAAACACAAATACGAAAGTGATAAAAAAAGCCCAAATACTTTCGATAATCCGTTGCGGTAAAATATCTTTGCCGAACTTAATCGGTTGCACTAAATTAGGATGCACCAACTGATTTAATTCTCTTTTCACCTGTAAACTCAGTACCAACACTCTAATCGCCTTTAAACCCCCGGTGGTCGAGCCGCCGCAACCGCCAATCACCGCGGCAACAACAAGCAACAATGCCAACGCTGCCGGCAAGGTATTAATATCAAAAAGCGTATAGCCTGCCGTCATCGACATCGACGATAACTGTAACGCGCCTTGCGCAAAAGCATCAAACGCGCTTAAATCATAGCTTATATACAAGCCGAGAGAAAAAATTAGAATAAAGCCAATCTGCATGAAAAAGAAAAACCGAAATTCCGGATCGGCATAATAATTTTTCCACACGCCAATCCGCTTAAAATTCGACAACAAGGCAATATGTAAACTGAAATTGCAGCCGGCAATCAACATAAATATTGCCGTAATCAGATAAATCGTCGAATTATTAAAATAGCCGATATTGGCGTCATGGGTAGAAAATCCGCCGTTTGAGATCGTCGAAAAACTGTGCCCTATCGCATCAAACGCATTCATCCCGGCGAACCAATAAGACAAGGCGCACAGTACGGTTAAAAATAAATAGGTAAACCATAATAATTTGGCAATTTCGGCAATTCTGGGGCGCATTTTTTGCTCTTTCAGCGGCCCCGAGGATTCCGCCCGATATAACTGCGTTCCACCGATGCCAAGCAAAGGAATGATCGCGACCGCCAGCACGATAATCCCCATCCCGCCGATCCACTGCAAAAACTGACGATAAAACAAAATGGCCTTCGGTAGCTGATCCAGCTTGGACATCACTGTCGCTCCGGTGGTAGTCAATCCCGAAAAAGACTCAAACACTGCATCGGCAAAACTTAAATGCGTCAGTTCAAACAACATTAACGGAATAGACCCCAACAATCCCAGCACCGTCCAGAACAGCACAACAATTAAAAAGCCTTCCCGCGAGCGCAATTCCGCCTTATGAGAACGGAACATCCACCACAATAGCGCACCGACACTTAAACTAATCGCAAACGCCTGCATAAAGGCCTTACCGCCGCCGTCACCGTATAATAACGCTACAAATGCCGGCGCCAGCATGGTAATGGAAAAACACATCACCAAAATACCGACAATCCGCACGATAGATAAAATATGCACAATCTTCTCTCTTATTCCACTCGCCGCAACTGTAAAGCGCCAGCGGAACATGCTGTTAATTCCTGCTGAAATGGCGCTAGTTTATCACCACTTACGCCCAACTCAAACCGAACGTCTGCGCGAAAATCCTGCGCTTCAATCAGCACATCATATTTCTCGCACAACAATCGCACCCGCTGAGCCAGCCCGTAATCGCACACCAACAGATATCCCTGCCGCTGCGTTTTTAACTGCGTCTCCACTAATCTCAGCGCTTGCCGTACACCGTTGGCATAAGCGCGTACCAGCCCGCCGGTACCTAACAAAATCCCGCCATAATAGCGCACCACCACCGCGCTAATCTCACCGATTCCGCTGCCTAATAGCACATTCAACATCGGTTTTCCCGCACAGCCTGCCGGTTCGCCGTCATCAGAAAATCCCAGCGCCAACGAATCGCTCGGCGTATCCGCCACACACGCCCAGCAGTGATGACGGGCATCGGGATGAAGGCGTTTAATCTCCCGCCAGAATAATTTGGCCCGCTCAAGCCCCGGCGTATGTGCGACATAAGTCATAAACCGGCTTTTCTTAATTTCTTCTTCAAAAACGACCGCACTTTTCGGGATTGGATATTGCATAATGTTTTCTTTGCTTTTGACCGTTATTTGATTGAACGGTATTATACGCACAAAATGGATGAAACGACTAAGAAAACCATGAACGATATTACCATTCATCACACCCTTGATGCGCAGGGTCTGCGCTGCCCGGAACCCGTTATGCTGGTACGCAAAACAATCCGCCATATGCAAGCGGGCGAAGTGCTACTGATTATCGCCGATGACCCCGCCACCACTCGAGATATTCCGAGTTTCTGTCAGTTTATGGAACATCACCTACTAAAAAGCGACACAGAAAAAACGCCATTTAGATATTGGGTGAGAAAGGGGGGAGAAGAGATCATATAAAATGCGTTCAAAAATTAATCCACTTTTAGTTAATTATCATTTTAATCTTGAATTAGCTGCTGGTATCACGCAAATTGAGCGTGGTAACTATATGGATTTTACGATAGATCGCCCGAATGGAATGAACGGTTATATTTTACAACTCACAACTTTCGGGAAAGGAGATGTTTTTGATGGGGAAAACATCTACTCCGTAGAAAGAGGACAACTCTTATTATTTGCACCATATGCAGTACATCATTATGGGCGTAACTTGCAAAACGAATTTTGGCACTATAAATGGATTTATTTTTACCCTAATTCGCAATGGGTTAAATGGTTAAACTGGACGGATACACAAAATACTATTGGCAAAATCCAAATTACCGATAATCAATATTTTCATGAAATAAGTCAACTTTTTACCAAAATTGCTCAAGAGCTACAAAGTAATAATATTTTTAAACAAGAAATAGCATTGAGTTTGCTAAAATATTTATTGATGAAATGCTTTTCGGCAGAACAACCCCAAATGCAAAGCGGTCTAGACAATCGCATTGTAGTAGTATGTAACTTAATTGCAGAAAATTTAATGCAAAATTTAACTATTCAAGAACTTGCTGATAAAGTTTTCTTATCACCATCTCGTCTTTCTCATTTATTTTCCGAATCCATTGGAAGCAGCATCATCCAATGGCGTGAAACCTTACGTATTACCGAAGCAAAAAAGCATCTTTATTTTTCAGATATTTCTATAAATTTATTAGCTAAAAATTTAGGCTACGAAGATCCACTTTATTTTTCAAAAATTTTCAAAAAACACACCGCGCTTTCTCCAACGGAATTTCGCCAACTATATAAAACAAGAAAAGCATAAATGTGATCTAGCTCTCGATTTCATCTCAGTAGCAGAATACTCCATATTCATAACATGATATTACATAGTCATTTCATTTTTTTCGCCCTAATATCCTCATACTTTAATAGATAATTGATTAAAGTATATGCAATGCTACTTATGCAGCCATAATCCACTTTTATTTATAAGGACTCTCTTATGAAAAAATTCAACATCAAAAAGCTGTTCCTTGCTACTTTGTTGACCGCAACATTTTCTAGTACCTTGTTTGCCACCGATATTGTAAACATCTCTAAAATTGACGGTATGCCTTGGTTTAACCGCATGGCGGAAGGTGTTGTGCAAGCAGGTAAAGACAACAATGTAAATGCCTACCAAGTAGGTCCTTCAAACACGGATGCACCACAACAGGTAAAATTGATTGAAGACTTGATTGCTAAAAAAGTAGACGTGATTTCTATTGTTCCGAATGATGCTAGTGCCCTTGAGCCTGTGCTGAAAAAGGCAAAACAAAATAATATTGTGGTACTAACACACGAGTCAGTAGGGCAACCCAGTGCCGATTGGGATATTGAAATTATTGATAATGCACAATTTGCTTCTGATTATGTGGAAGAAATCGCAAAAGCACAAGGTGGTAAAGGTGGCTATGTGATTTATGTGGGTGGTTTGACTGTACCACAACATAATTTATGGGCAGACTTAGTTGTGAAATATCAAAAAGAGCATTATCCAGAGATGTTTGAAGTCACTAGCCGTATGCCTGTGGCAGAAAATATTGATGACGCAAGACGCACGACCATTGACTTAGTGAAAGCGCATCCTGATTTGAAATCCGTGATTTCTTTCGGCTCTCAAGGTCCTATTGGAGCGGGACTAGCAGTGAAAGAAAAACGTTTAAAAGGAAAATTAAACGTATTCGGTATGATGATCCCGTCTCAAGCTGCTTCTTTAATTAAATCGGGCAATATCACCATGGGCATTACTTATGATCCTGCCAGCTCTGGCTACGCGCTTGCCACTGTTGCAGCCAAAATGGTAAAAGGTGAACCCATTGAAGATGGCTTAGAAATTCCAACGGTTGGTAAAGCTAAAGTCGATAAAGAGAATAAATTATTACAATTCCATAATGTCTTAAAAGTGACTAAAGATAATATTGATAAATTGTACTAATCTTCCTTAACAATGGGGCAATACGCCCCATTCTCTAATAAGCGAGTTGTTTATGGCATTTATTTCAATGAAAAATATCAGTAAAACCTTCCATGGAATTAAAGCCTTAAATCAGGTTGAACTGAGTTTAAATTACGGCGAGGCATTATGTTTGGCTGGGCAAAATGGCTGCGGAAAATCAACATTAATTAAAATTCTTTCTGGTGTTTATCAACCTGATAATGGTGCAGAAATAAAAATTGGCGCAATAACTTACAATAAATTAACACCTGAGATTTCAATTAATAAAGGTATTCAAGTTATTTACCAAGATTTAGCTATCTTCCCCAATTTAACTGTTTATGAAAATATTGCTATTAATTCTCATCGAAAATTGGGTTGGGTAAATCAAAAACATCTTCGTGAAATAGCTAAACAAGCTGTAGAAAGTATTCATGCAAATTTAGATCTGGACGCCATTTTAGAAACCTTACCAGTAGCTCAACAACAACTTGTCGCAATTTGCCGCGCTCTTGCACAAAACGCAAAATTATTAATTATGGATGAGCCCACAGCATCGCTAACAGCAAAAGAGGTTAAAGATTTACTTAATGTGGTACTTAAATTAAAAAGCAAAGGAATTAGTATTATTTTTGTAAGTCATAAATTATCAGAGGTAATGAAAGTTTCAGACAGCGTTTTGGTATTAAAAGACGGTAATATGATTGGACAATACCCTATTACTGGCATGACTGAAAAATATCTTGGTTTCCTGATGACAGGAATTGAATTTGAGCAAGTGCGGTTAAATTTGCCAACGTTTTCTAATAAATCTCCTGTATTAGAAGTCAAAGATCTTAGCCGTAAAAACCAATATGAAGATATTAGTTTAAGTTTAAAACAAGGAGAAATTATTGCTATCACAGGCTTACTTGGTTCTGGCAGAACAGAACTTTGTTTAAGTTTATTTGGCATTACGCAACCTGACAGCGGACAAATCCTTATTAATAATCAACCAGTACAACTCAAGACTAACCAAGATGCTATTGCGCATGGCATTGCTTACGTTTCAGAAGATCGGATGAATACTGGACTAATTATGGCAGAAAGTATTCATCATAATATTATTTCGACAATTTTCAAGAAAATCGCTAATAAATTTAAATTGATAAATAACGTTCAAGCCTATCAACAAAGTAACGAATTAATTCAATCTTTAAAAATTAAAGTAAACAATTCAAATCTTGCAGTAAATACGTTATCAGGGGGTAATGCACAACGAGTATCTATTGCTAAATGGCTAGCTATTAAGCCTAATATTATTATCTTAGACTCGCCAACTATTGGTGTTGATATTGCAAATAAAGAAGGTATTTTTCAAATTATAAGAGCATTAGCAGAACAAGGTATTGCAGTGATCTTTGTAACTGATGAAATCGAAGAAGCCTATTTTAATAGCCATAAAATACTCATCATGAAAAAAGGAAGAATTATTAATAGTTTTCTTCCTACAGAATGTACTGAGCAACAAATTGCGGAGGCAGTTTATGAAAGCGCGCAATAACCTTATTTTATTTACCACATTAGCTATACTTTCCATATTGTTAAGTATTTTTACTCAGGACTTTCTTACAATAGAGAATATTTACGATCTTGTTAATAATTACGCAATGTTAATGATCTTAGCTTGCGGTCTTTTTGTTATTCTACTTTCAGGAGGTATTGATATTTCATTTCCTGCGATTACAATTATTTCACAATATGTAATGATTTCTTGTATTTCTTATTATGAAATAGGATTTGTTGGCGTATTTATTATTTCTCTAAGTATTGGTGTTTTACTTGGTTTTATTAATGCAATTATTGTTAATCAACTAAATGTACCTTCTATTATTATCACAATTTCAACCTTAAATATTTTCTATGGGGCGCTACTTTATGTGACAAAAGGCGTATGGCTTTATGATTATCCAGAATGGTTTCAGCAGGAAATTATTTGGTTCAAAATAATCTCTGAAGATGGCTTTGAATATGGATTATCATTCCAAGCAGTTATTGCCTTAATTGCAATTTTACTAACTTATTTAATTATTAATAAACTTACTGTAGGGAGAAAAATCTACGCATTGGGTGGTAATAAAGATGCCACATCTCGCATTGGTTTCAATATATTAAAACTACATTTATTTGCTTATGGCTATATGGGATTAATGTCAGGCTTAGCGGGCATTGTGCAGTCTTACACGGTGCAATCCGTCGCACCTGACTCTTTATTAGGCTATGAGTTAACTGTATTAGCTGCTGTCGTTTTAGGCGGTGCAAGTTTGTCGGGAGGGAAAGGAACATTGTCAGGCACGGTAATGGGCGTTGCATTATTGGCTATTATTCAAAATGGACTAAATTTGCTAAGCGTTTCATCCTATTGGCAAACAGTCATCACAGGGTTGATTATTATTTTCAGCATTAGTGCCACTGCGCTTAGCCAGCGCAAAGGAGTATAAAATGAAAATTGATCATTCTATAAAATATTTATTTATTTTATTTGTTATTGCAATGACCATATTCAGTATTCTTATTCCTGATATTTTTTGGTCAGTGGCTAATTTCCAATCTATGGCTTCACAAATCCCAACTTTAGGTATTTTAACGCTCGCTATGGCAATTACTATGCTCGCAGGGGGAATTAATCTTTCTATCATTGCAGGAATGAATGCTTGTGCTTTAATTATTGCATACTATGTTACTCAACAAGATAGCTTTCTTTACTTATTGTTAGGTCTTTTTTTAAGTTTTCTTTGTGCTGTAATTATCGGATTATTTAATGGTATCTTAATCGCCAAAATTCGTGTATCACCAATTCTTGCAACCTTAGGAACAATGACATTAATCAATGGGCTAAATATTCTAATCACAAATGGTTCAACGATTGCTAACTTTCCTCAGCATATTCTATCAATAAACTCAATTGAACTTGGGCTAATTCCATTACCAATCATTATTTTCCTCACGTTGGCATTTGTGATGTGGCTAGTTTTAGAAAAAACCACATTAGGAAAATCCATTTATTTTATTGGCAACAATGAAAAAGCAACATTATATTCTGGAATAAACACTAATAAGATATTAATTTTAGTTTATGTTATTTCCTCAATATTATGTGTCTTTGCCGCACTAATTATGATCTCTAAACTTAATTCAGCCAAAGCATCATATGGTGACTCTTATTTATTAATTTCCATTCTCGCATCAGTACTTGGAGGTGTAAATCCTGATGGAGGAAAAGGAAAATTAGTAGGAATTATGATTGCTTTAGTTTTATTACAAATGATCGAAAGTGGATTAAATATGCTCGGTATCAGTAGTTATATTACTATGATTTTGTGGGGTTCATTGTTAATTCTCTTTATTTTCTTACAAAAGAATACCTTATTTAAAAAACTTATTTAGGTGAATACTATGCAACAATTTATTCAATCAGGAAAAGCCGTTCTTGGCATCGAATTTGGCTCAACAAGAATTAAAGCGGTACTGATAAATCCCAAAGGGGAGATTTTATCCACAGGCATTTATGATTGGGAAAATCAGTTTATAAATGAAGTCTGGACGTATTCTCAAGAGGAAATTTGGCACGGTTTACAAGGAGCATATGCTGATTTAGCTTCAAATGTGCGTTCGCAGTTTGGTGTGCCGATAAGAAAACTAGCAGCCATTGGTATTAGTGGCATGATGCACGGCTATCTTCCTTTTGATAAAGATGCCAATTTGCTCACACCATTTCGCACATGGCGCAATAATTTCACTTCAAAATCAGCAGAAAAACTGACCGCACTTTTTAATCATAATATCCCGCAACGTTGGAGCATTGCCCATCTCTATCAAGCCATTCTTAATAATGAACCTCACGTGGCTGAATTAGACTTTTTCACCACACTGGCAGGCTATGTGCATTGGCAATTAACGGGAGAAAAAGTGCTAGGTATCGGTGACGCATCTGGCATGTTTCCCATTGATATTGCGAAACAAGATTATGATCAAAGCATGTTAGCGCAATTTGATAGTCTGATTTCTGATAAAAATTATCCTTGGAAAATCAACACATTATTACCTAAAGTCTTGAGTGCAGGAAAAATGGCTGGAAAACTGACTACACTTGGTGCGAAACTGCTTGATCTAACAGGAAACCTAGAGGCTGGCGTTTCATTTTGTCCGCCCGAAGGCGATGCAGGAACAGGCATGGTTGCCACTAATAGCATTGCTGAAACCACGGGCAATATCTCCGCAGGCACATCGGCTTTCGCTATGATTGTATTAGAAAAAAATCTATCTCGAGTTTATCCTGAACTAGATTTAGTCACTACACCAGCTGGAAAATTAGTTGCAATGGCACATGCCAATAATTGCAGTACGGATATTAACGCTTGGATGAAAATCTTTGAACAAAATCTACAAGTTTTTGGCGTCTATGTGACCAAAGAAGAATTGTTTGAAGCCTTGTTTAATCAAGCGTTACAAGGTGAACCTAATTGCGGCGGTTTACTTTCTTATGGATTTTATTCGGGTGAGCATAATGTAGGGCTTGAACATGGCTGCCCTATGCTATTTCATCCAACTAATGCCGAATTTAATTTAGCTAATTTAATCCGCGTCCATCTTTATTCTGCTTTTGCAGCAATGAAAATTGGTATGGATATTTTAATTCAGCAAGAGAATGTACAAATTCGCCAAATTCTTGGACATGGCGGCATGTTTAAAACGCCAAAAGTTGCCGCCCAAATTCTTGCCTCGGCCTTAAATATTCCCGTAGCGACACAAAGTAGTGCTGGAGAAGGGGGAGCTTGGGGAATTGCGTTACTGGCGAATTTCTTAAATTACGCCAACAAAAAATCCTTAGAACAATACCTTAATCACATATTCAAAATCCAACAAATTCATATAGCTCAACCTGATTTAGCCACACATTTGGGATATCAAAATTTTATAGATCTTTATAAAAAAGGGATCGATGTTGTTAAACAAGCAGTAGAAACTAATTTACATTGAGAAAGAATCATTATAGGATTTAAACAGCGTTTGAGTATGTCGCTAAACAATTCGCCATTGAGTTTTTAGCGATTGTCGGATAGGAACGCTGCTTAATGCAAGTCTTATTTATTGTCGCATTTATAGTGTACACCACGCATTAAACCGTGCAGCGCGTGTAGTGCAAGTCGAGATTATTGTACGCTGAATTTGCGTCGCACAAACAGTCATATTTTGCGCTGTCGCAAGATTATTTCGAGTTGTTGCTGTTAAAATTAAGTCACTGGCTATTTAACTTAAAAATGCTATATTCTTCTTCACTTCTGTGAGTTTCTCGGCAAGTTCTCTGTAAAGTGTTTTCGCAATAATCATTACGTTAACTTTACCTGCAGTGGCACTACCAACCAAGGCATTATTGACATTGATTTTGGCTCCAATCACACCAAGAGTAGTGTGCACTACCAAATCAACAAGTTTATTAACATTGTCATCTTTATCTACCGTCCACTCCTTGGTTTGTTGATTTAAATACGATGGGGCTAATCCCACAGCCATCTGTTCAACACTTCTGCCTGCGATACCTTGAAATACCGCGATAACTCAGTGTTGAGTGACCAAATTAGCATAATAAAGCCGTTATTTTAAGTACTTATATCAGATATATAAACACTTTCATTTTTAGCCCAGTTAATTAATTCTATTTTTGTCATCTCTTTAAGTTTTTTTCTTGTTTATGATATACAAAATACATCTTTTTATTACCCTGTTTATCATCCCCCTCCCAAATTTGCCCTCCGAGCATATCGTGAGTACCAGCAAACGACTCCACAAGATGAGCGGATATATCACCCGATTTATACGGAATTACTGCTTTGTCACCAGAATACCAACCTCCCACAACAGATTGGAATCCGCCTGTGGCTCCATATAAAGATATGGCTTCTCTATTTTTTATAGGATCTATTGCTTGAGATAGTGTTGGTAAATTATCATCACCATAATATGTATATGAACCATCAGAATTTTGAGAGCATCGATTTTCTCCACAAATCACATTAAGATCG
>NZ_LN776193.1:11520-14465 GCF_000827595.2 Necropsobacter massiliensis
CGGGGTATCAACGTTCATTGCCACTGAACCGCTTACACCAACACCCTTGCCGTTATAATCAGCGTGGTTTTCAATATCCATCGCACTCAACGTACCGGTGCTAAAACGGTTTTTATTTTCCGCTTCCGCTTTAGCCGTTGAGGTGAGCAAGCCGCCGGTAAGTGCGGTGTGTTTTTGGACAGTTATGTCATATCCCGCATCACCTGCGAACATCCTGGCTTGTTTTTTTACGCTGGCATAGTCTGAATTGACTTTCGATTTGCTATAACATCCACCGGCGGAGAATTCATAGTTCCATAGTTTTTACACTATCTCTTTCCCCAAGGCTTCGCATTTGGGCTACTATGCTTCGCTCGCCACTCAATGCATAAAGGTCTATTCCACATTAATTCATTTTCGCATACGGGTCCGCCTTTTAAATACCAACCTTTTTTTTCTAGACATAAATTCACTTCAGGATAGTCACTTCCACCACGCACAGGATCCATTCCACAAGCTCGCATGTCTTTTTCTCTTGCATCTACAAAATCAATTAACGATTCCAAATTTTTATTTTTGGAATACCATATGTAATAAGGTTTTGGTGGTTGAAAGCCTCCAAAAGAGCAACTGGCTAAAAAAAACACACCGCAAAGAATAGCTGGAACTTTCATAAATACTCTCCTATTGTTTATGATCCTAAAAGAGAAATCCCGTCATCATTACTTTTCGTTGTATTTATATTCGCAATCCCTGTCGCAACCCTATCTTTTGGAACATGGCGTACCTTATATTAATTCTCATATTTTTCATTTTCATTACAAACTTTTTCTTTATATGAGCTAAGAGTACACCAAAAAAAATCAGGCTTAAATTTATATCCTAAAGAATATAAACAATTACTTCGCTGTAGGCGCAATTTTTTTAATACGGTAAAGTAACTAGTCATTTCATGATCAGATATTGCGCCATCAGAAATTTTCTGCCAATTTTTATATAATATGCTTTCTGTATTTGAAAGTTTTTTTCAGCATATTTATCACAGTAAATATAATCTATATCTGTTACTTTAACACCATTTTTCACCCAAAAATCTCTAGTGTTTTTATATTGATAATCAAAATGATAAACACATCCAATTAGTAGAAACACAATAAGAAAAATAGATTTTTTCATCTTAAATCCTCACGCTAATTTATGCTATTTGATATCAATACGTTTTAATGTCGGACTAGGTTTACCCCAAACAGACTTTAATTTATCCCAAATCATTGCCTGCTCTCGGCTAGCATTTGATGCGCCAAAGACAGAGGGTAAATCAATACCTGCGCGTAAACGTTCAAAGATTGTAAATGTCATTTCTTCCGCTAAACCTGCATAAGGTTTACGAACAACAACACTGGCATTATTTAAAACATCATTGCCTGAATATTGATTAGCATACTTACTTTTTAGATTTCTTTTTGACTAAAGTATATATCAAATCTAATATTACTAAAGGGATATATAATGGTAACGTAGCTTTAAATGCCTCGTAAAAAGCGACATTATCCCAATATATTTGACCATATTTAATATAAACAAATATCATAAATAATATGTCTCTGCTTAAAAACATACACAAATACATAATAACAAAGAAAATAATATTTCTTAGCAAAAAGCTATTTTTTATTTTTTCTATCATATTGATTCTCTAATGAATTATAAAATGTTCTCAAGCGTTCAGAGTCACCAAAATATTCTCCTGCATAATTAGATCCAAATTGTGTCGTGTACTTTTCTATTGGTGACTTATATACTGAAGAACTAAATTTACCAGTTATATGAGCACCAAAAGCCCCAGTTACTCCAGATAAAGCACTCCAACCATAATCATCAGGATCTTTTGTACCTAATACATTTAATCCCACATTAACATAAACTTGTTGCCATAACTTCTTGAGTTGCCGCTTCAATTGCGCCCCACACTCCGTGCGCAATGATATTCGCGCTATCATTGTCTTGAGTGGCTTTTTTAATTTCAGGATTGATGTAAGGGGAAGTATTCCTGCCACAACGCCTTCCGTTGGTGTGCCACCTAAGGCTAAACCGACACCATTTGTGACCGCACTATTTTCTACATTTTCCGTATTTTAGTTACATTGTTTTGTATCTGATGAAGAATTTTTTAATCCACAATCTTGTATTCTTACGTACCCTTTATTTTCCATACATTGTCTGAATTTTTTTTGCATAGTTTTATCTATAGGTCCATTTTTATCTTTAGTCATCGCACTCCTTAGACTTTCATCTCCATATTTCCCTCCACAACTTACAACATCTTTCCAGCGTTGTTCAGAATTCGTATTACCTAAATGATGAAGTTTTTGATAATGAGCAATAGGTGGATATGATCTACCTTTATAGCAAGAACTTGCTGTAGTTTCTATAATAGGTCTAACACATCCTGCTTGAGGATCATATAAGCAACTACTTAATACAAGAGATAGCATAATAAAAACATATTTTTTCATATTAATTACCCCCTAATTTAAATAAAACTTCCATCATATCTGAGCTGATTAAATCAGATAGGGCAAATGGTGCTGCAACAGGAATTGCAACAACTGTTGTCGCTGTTGACCCCACCGTTTGAAGAGTATTTTTATTTTGCAATGTGTTACCCTGTTTATCATACCAACCCCAAATTTGCCCTCCTATCATGTCATGTGTACCCGCAAAGGATTCTACTATTTTGTCCGATATAGAACCTTTCGTATAAGGAATTCGCTTAAAGTGTAAATTCCATTCTCCTCCGACAGATTGAAAACCTCCTGTTTCTCCATATAACCTCGAAGCTAATTTATTTTTAGTTGGATTAACAGCATCCGTTAAACTAGTTAAATTATCATCACCATAATATGTATATGAACCATCAGAATTTTGAGAGCATCGATTTTCTCCACAAATCACATTAAGATCGA
>NZ_LN776193.1:14733-73903 GCF_000827595.2 Necropsobacter massiliensis
AACGGGGTATCAACGTTCATTGCCACTGAACCGCTTACACCAACACCCTTGCCGTTATAATCAGCGTGGTTTTCAATATCCGTCGCACTCAACGTACCGGTGCTAAAACGGTTTTTATTTTCCGCTTCCGCTTTAGCCGTTGAGGTGACCAAGCCGCCGGTAAGTGCGGTGTGTTTTTGGACAGTTATGTCATATCCCGCATCGCCCGCAAAAATCCCGGCTTGTGTTTTTACGCTGGCATAGTCTGAATTGACTTTCGATTTGCTATAGCTGCCGCCGGCTGATACGCCGTAACCCACGGTGACTTGTCCCGCGGCGCTTTCTTGTTTGCCTTTATATTTTGCAGTGTCTTGCAGGCTTTCGATATTCAGATTTTCTGCCAAAACCTCAATCCGTTTACCTGTCACTTGCGACCCTTTGATATTGCTGTCATGCCCGCTTTCTATCGTGGTTTGGCTGTGTTCACTGCCCAGCTGGCTTGCGACCCACGCTTGGCTTTCGCCATTGCCATAACCTTTGGCTACATTGCCTCCGGCGGTAATCCCCGCCGCAATGCCGTTACCAAACTGAATCGCTACCCCCACATTAAAGCCATTGGATTTGTTTTGGCTGCGTTCAAGGTGAGTTTCATCAACAGCGAAAAGATTCACATCACCCTCCGCTTTTAAGTGCGTGCCAGCTTGCCCTGAGACATCTGAACCGGCAATGGTGATGTGAGAACGTTCGCCCTGACCCTGTGCGGTAATCGTCACCTTATCACCCGCATTAACTTGACTTTTCTCTGCAACGTTCCCTTTGCTATGTTGGGTTTCGACGGACTTTTGTTGTCCATAGGTAATACTGACGCCCACCGCGCCGCCTGTTGCCGAACCATTAGAAACCGCTTGCGCAACCCCTCGCAATTGTTCCGCCGCTCGCAACGCGGCAAAACCAGCATTCGCCGCTGCCATTGCATTAATTCGGTGATTTTTACTATCCTCCACCGTTTTTACCGATTTTGCCGTAGAATCCACCGCTTGAATGGCAGACACAACCGCACCGGTCAGCGCTATCGTCAGTCCTTTTTGTTCCGTCGTGTATTTGTAGTTACTTGCATAATCCGAACGGGCTGCCGTGATATTCGCTGACTGCGCTAAAATATTAACATCGCCATTTACCGATGTTACCGTACTTCCCGTTTGCTGATAGTGATTGCCTGCCTGAATAACGGTATTGCCAGTTAAACTGCCCACTTGGCTGCTTGCGGCACTTTCTTGCGTGCGGTCTTGTTCAAGATGCTCTTTTTTCGACCCCATGGTAAAGCCAATACCGCCACTGCCCATGAGACCTGATTTGCGGCGAATCTCTTCATCGGCTTGGTAATGGGTATTCACGTCTGAAACAATTGAGATGTTCCCTTTGGCGGCAAGGGCTAAATCCTCTTCCGCCACCACATGCGCGCCTTTTGCGGTCAGGTTGCCTTGTCGGGAAAACAGCGTCACGGCTTGTCCATCCACATTACTCGCCACCGCATTGGTTGTATGATATTCACGACGGGATACCGTGGTGGTTTTGCTCAATAAGCCTTTTGAGGTCGATTTTATCGAGGTGGCTAACCGCTCTTCCGCACGACCGGCTTCAATCGTGATATCGCCGGCATTTGAGCCCACCAATACTTGCCCTTTTTCACTGCTTATGCCAGCTTGACGAAGGGTGATGTCATGCTGCGCAAGCAGTGTCACGCCCGTTTTACCCACCAGCGCACTTCCCCCTTCCGCCTGTTGGTCTAAACGGTAGTAGTTATCCGCATCGCCATTGTAATGTTCTCGGTTTTGGCTCTGTAACGTGGTGATTTGCAACGCATCGCCTGCCGTCGCACGCAACGAACCCTGGCTTTCAAGTTGTGCCGCTTTCACGCTCAGGTTGCCATCGCTGTGTAACGCTAATCGCCCGCCCTCGCCCGTCACTTTTACCATGCTGATTTGATCTAATACGGTACGCGCAAAATTGCCGTCAGCATCTTGCGCGGAAGACACTGTACTTGCAATCGCTAGATTTTTGCCGGCGGAAAGCGACAAGGATTTCACCGCTTCAATGCGCCCGCCAAGGTTAATGAGGTTTTGAGTTGCCGACAAATCGACATGCTCACCGAATATCGCACCGCGATTTTCTAGTTGCTCGCCCTTAAGGCGGGTTAAATCTCGCCCTGCTATCACGCCGCTGTTATTTAACTCGCCCACATCAGCAATAATTTGGTTCGCAGAAATCACCGCACCATGGGATGTAACATCTGTATCTCTCGCCACCAAGTATACTTGCGGCACAAGTGCGGTCACTTTTTTGCCGTTTTTTAAAGTGATTTCTTTGTTGACGAACCACACCATATCTGTCGTTAATTCCGACATTTGTTTTGCGGTTAAACCTATCCCCATAGCAAGATTAAATTGTCGAGCATATTTTACCCCGCTGTTCATTAAGGCTTTGTATTGCGCTAAATCGTTATGGTAACCCTCAATATAACGACGCCCGGTGAGTTGATTGATTTGTTCATTGATTAAACGCTGTTCGTAGAAACCGTCACCCAGGCGTTTGTGCATGTTATTGTGGTCGTAACGTAATGCGTTAAACAGGTAATCACTGCTGAGCCACTGTTTATTGTCGATAAATTGAGGATCGGTTTCGACCAGATAACCGTTCGGCGCCTCCGGGTTGATTTTATACAGACTGGCTTCAGGTAAACGTACATCGGCAAGATGCGTTTTTACTATCGGCATGCGCATATCGGCTAAATCAAGCGGCTCGGCGGTATTCGCTGCGGTATGTAGTTTGGTCATGACTTGACCGGTATTCACTATTTCATCACCGTTGATTGCTGGCGTAAGCGTAATTTCCGAGTATTGCTTATCGGCATTCAATTGCGCTTGAGGAGCACTCACATTACCCAACGGCGCTGCATGAGGTGTATTGATTGAAATGGTATTTAACTGAATATCCTTAACCTTGGGTTTATTGTCCATCGCGCCAGAGGATGCAAGCGGGACGCCAATAATGTTAGATACCGCTTTAAAAGATGAAGTTACGCTATAAGTCGGCTTAACATAATCTGAGATTTTTGCATGTTCATGCCCATTATGCCCATGTTTTTTATAATGTTTCAGAAATAATGCTTCGCCTTTTTCATCAATATTAATCACTTTTTCAATATCTTCATTTTTCAGCGTAATACCAGCCGCACTTAAAGATTGACTCGCCTCATTACGAGAAAAAGAGTGATCACCAAGGAATAACTTACCGCCAACAGACAGTTGGCTGTATTTATTATGTAAATTGTCGCCGTTAAGATATAAATCGCCGCCGATATTTAAATGCGCTTTATCTTGCTGTTTAATATAAGGCGTATGGCTTGTTCGTTGATATCGCCAGACATAGAATTGTTTTTCTGAAATGGTCGGTTTATTTTTATCATAAAATGTAAACCATGCCGTTCTGCCTGACCAACCGTAGTAGCCATCTACGCCGACTCTATAACGCTCGGTCGGTTTAGATTCTAACGCGATTTCTTCCACATCCTCAGTTGTCGAGTGAATGCCCAGTTGAAGATACATATCATGGTTGAGTAACGTTGAAGTCGTAATATGACCGTCACCTAATCCTTCTATCGTCGCACTACCGTTATCAACCAGGGTCGCTTTCCCCGTTGCTTGATGATTCGCATCTAAACGCCCACCGATAAACAATTTATCCAAGCTTAACACGAGCGCATGATCACGATTAACCAGCTTATCTACCCCGAAATCAAGTCGATTTCTCGCGGCGATTGTGCCAGCTTTGAGGTCGCCATCAACCAATTCTGATAAATTTTCAACCGTATTCGCACTAAACGCTAACTGATCACCATAAATGCGCCCCGTCCCGATATTGCTTACCTTAGTACTCTTAATTAAGGTTTTACCGCCGTCAATTAAACCTCGGTTGATTAAGTTATTTGAATTTAACAGGGTTTCATTTGCAAAGAGCGTCGCATTAACGGTGTTTGCAATATCATTTGCCGAAATCGTCATTTTATTGGCAACGCTGAATCTAACTAAGATAACTAATACATAAAATTTGAGGTAAATATGGGAACACTGTGGTCTATATGGGAAGAAACATTCTTTAAAATGTAATAACGTTTCAAATAGTGAAAAGAAATAACTCAGCTTAAGTAGTCTAAGCTGAGTTATTTTTTAGATTTGATTTTCAGCTTCCATAGCTGAAATTTTTTGTAGAATTTGTTGCTTTTGATACTCAAGTTTACCAAGTTCTTGGTATAACAAATTTAGTGGGGTATTATCATCAATAGAGTTATTTAATTGTACAGCTAAATCAAAAGAACCACTTCTACCAATAAAACCATCTAGCGATTTTAGTTTTTGAGCATAACGATGAATACCTGATTTTGATACATTAAACCCCAAATTCTTTAGCCAGTTTTCAAGCTCAATAAATCCTGAGTAGTTTGATTCTCTTAATCGTTTATGCAATTCATTGATTACATCAGCTGGTAAATTAAAAATAATAGATGTTTTCATCTTTAATCCTCTCTAAACATCTGATACTGCCGCTTATTAATTTCATCCTTTTGAACGCGTTTGACAATTTGGTAAATACACTGAAGAGACAGCTTATATTTACGTGCTAAATAAGCATGGTTATTGCCGGTGAAATCATTATAGATTTGCTTCTCGCGTTCACAGAAGAACAAGGTTTGAGCCTTTGGCATATAAATATTTAAGCCGCCCCAGGATTCACCTATTTTCATAGCAATCAACATACCGATATTTTCAGCGAGATCGTCTTCGATGTCTGCGTGTTGTTTAATGATGTTAACGGAGTGTTTCGCTAAATCCGCCAATAAATCAGGCGCTTTATTGCGAAAGTCTTCATTGTCGAATTTAGCGATAGTCATTTAATTACCCTTTCGTTTTTGCCATTTTTTTAATGTTTCCAATACAAAAGAAGCCTGCGAGTTATTCATCATATTCCAAGGTTCATCAACACCTATCCTTGCAACATAAGCATTTAATGCTTGACTTGTAGGATTATCCGCCGTTGATTTCCACACAGCCCATACTTTGCGTTGCAGTGGTGATAATGTGGATTTACTTTTTGGTAACTGAATTTTAGCCCCTTTATCCTGCAACAATTTTACTAATTTAAGCAAATCTGAATAGCTTATATTTCTTGCAGAATTTTGGTAAAATTGTTGAGAAAGTAGGCTTCGATAAGTTTCATCATCCATTCCCAATTGTGTTTTCCCAATATGCACTAACTGCAATAGTTTATTTCGCATAACATCCCCTTAATAATCGTTTCAATTTCTGAATATTTTGCACCGCAATCTCGTCCAGTTTTGCCTGTTCTTCCGCTGTTTTCGGTGGGGGTGGCGGAAGCTCTTTCGCTTCACGCCGTGGCATCGCATCTAAAAACACCTTAGGCGTGGGGAACCAGTCGCAATTCTGTGAAATCCACATAAATGCCCGTTCAAACCGCACTTGGTCGAGTTCCTGCTCCCAACTTTTCTTATAAGTCAGCACCTGGAACCACGTTTCCAGCGTTGGCTTTACCATATCTTCCGTCGGGGCGTTTTTCAGCCGTAACGTGAGCAACAACGCAAAGCCTTTGCCCAAAATCGGTTTTATCCATTCGTTCCCCATTCCAGCGCCCCTTTTACCGCATTCATTTTGCTTGATGTTGGTGGTTGTGCTTTACTATATTCATCAATCACAACCACGCCCAATCCTGTGCTTGCCGACTTGTAACCGGCAATAATCTCTAATAAATAACCGTGAGATTTCATTGGCAATTTCAGCATCTGTCGACTTGCCAGCATTTGATTGATCGCATAAATCCAAGCTTCTGTCGGTGCCGGAAATTCACGCCCGTCACGGGTGATTTTCCCGGCTTGAATCATCGGTGTAAGCTCATTCAATAAGGTTGCTACCCGGTCAAAGGTTAATGAGGTTTTTGCCGGGCGAAACAGACCCAAATAGCGAATCAACACTTCACCAAGCTCCCCGCTGACCATTAATGCCGCATTTAATGCCTGGCTGGCGGATTGATTGGCAATTAGCGCATCCAACGAATAGACCGCACCACAAGCGCTACATTTAACTTTCATTTTTACACCCCAGTTTCATCGTTTCTTTTCCGTTTAAACCATGATTTAATTTAGCCTTTTTGCCCAGCTCATAGCCTTGCTGTCTAGACATATCACTGAATTCATGAGTTTTTCCGCTTTCACGTACCTTTCCTTCTGTAAGTTTGCGCGTCTCATTGAATATTTTTCGTTGCTCTTGCATTTCTGCTTTTTCTTTCGGTGTTGAAACAAAATTTTTAACAATTTCATTTACTCCGGAAACCCATCCTTCGCAAAAGTTGTCAGCCCGAGCAATCGCAGTGCTACGCTTTAAACGTTTACTTTGTGTGGCATTAAATTCTTTGCGGGATTTTTGCAATTGTCGATATAAAACATCAAAACAATAAGAAGCGATTGCCGGCGCTTCGTCTTTTCCAAAAAAGACAATATGAAACTTGCTTCTACCTACACCATGTTCCGGATCCTCATTAGAAAAATAGCCTTCTACGCCAAAGGATTTTTCAATTACATTAGCCAGCATATGCACATAACGTGGCGTGTTAATAGCAAATTCCTGTTTACCGTTATACTCTGAGAAGAGCACATCGCTTTGATTAAGATCATTTTCGACCATCAATTTTTGCGCAAGCTCTAAAGCTTTTGCCGCTTCATGCGGATTAGATGATTGGCTTAATGCCATCAACTTTTTAATCTTCTTCAATAGTTTGTCTTTCATTTTTCATACTCCATATATGAAAAAACCACCCGAAGGTGGCTTTATTTTTAACAGGTTGGGTCGAAATGCTGCACATATTCGGGCAAATCTAATTCTTCCAGTTCCATTTCGATAAGCTCGTCAATAATGGGATCTTCCTGAAAAATCATCTTCGCCATGCCTAACAATAAATCTTCAACCGTGCCGGGGTGTGTTGATTTCGCCGAGGTAGACCAATCATCCCCTTGTTCCTTTTCAAAATGGAAGGTCAGCGTGACATCAAAACCGTTTTCAGCATCAGCATAATTATCGGTAATATAAAACCAAGTCGAACGAATCAATACCGGAAATTTCACCAGCAAATCCGACATTATTTCCTTCAGTTGATGGGGTAAACCATAACAATCAATACCGGTTTTGATATTTAGATCATCCTTATCAGCGGTTACCACTAATTGCAATTTAGCACTATGGATAGTCATTTAATTCTTCCTCCGAGTTTCATCAGAATCCCTTTTGCATTTTCAACATAAATAGACGCCTGCGTCATCTCTTGTTTATGTAAGGCTTTTTCCGCCTGTTCTAACTGCACAATTGCTTGATGAATTTGCAGTTTAAGTTGTTCAAGGACATCAAACATATTATTTCTCCCGTCTGCTTGCCCAACTTATGCAGTATTGATAGCGCCGTTTGCACCATTCTTTTTGCGATAAATTTAAGGCCTTTTCTTTCGCTTTTTTCCACAATTCGGCGGCTTGGTAATAGTTACCGGAACGTTCCGTTTTTGCGGCGGCTTCTGCCGCCTCATTGTATTCCTGCTTCCATGCCTGTTTAATCTGTTCGCGCTCGTTCATGTTCGCACCTCTTCATCGTTCGGTTTAATCACAAATTCTTCCACACCTTCGCGAATCGTCACGCCGTCAATCGAACGCGCTATATCAGGTTCGGCAAGCATCGCTTCTTTATTCAGCTCTTCTTTGGTCCGAATAAAACGAAACAACCCCGAATTACGCAAGCTTTCCAAAATAACGTCGATACCTCTTGCGATAACCGCCGGCGGTTTTGCCCGCCATTGCACTTCGCCGGTGGTAAAGTAAGCCGTTTTCTGTTTTCCGCCGTTTGTCAGCGCATCGCGACGGCTTTCGCAATAAGCCTGCACCGCCTTTTGTAACGGCTTGACCTGCTCTTTAAGTGCGGTCAATTTTTCCGTATATTTTTCATCAATCGCCGCTTTTTCATCCGCTTGCAAGGTGGAAAGACGCACCTGCTCACGCTCCAAGTCGCCGATTTCCTTAATGGCTAACGCCACATCATCTTGCGTTTGCAGATTAATTTCGTGAGTTTCTGCCTTAATACGTACTGCTTTTTTTGCCATTTTTATACTCCCATCACCACTTCGCCGGATACTTTCGGCACACCTAAACTTTCTGCCAAATTCATCGCTGCTGTCAGCAAATTGCCCACCGCAAGCGGATAAAGCATGCTGGTAGACGTTTTATTACGATTCACCGCAACCAAACGTTGCCGCACGGCGGCAAAGGCGTCTTCGTCGAAAATGTCATCCACTTTTTTGCCCACTTTCGCCAGTTTAAACGCCACATAGTTTTCCAATTCGCTGTCTAACGGCGCCAGCTCAACCACTTCGCAACGTTGCACCACTTCACGCACTTCCGTATTGCGCTCGGAAAGTTTCACTTTCAGCTCAGGTTGACCAATTAACACAATGGAAAGCAACTTTTTGAAGCCGTCCTCCAACTCAAAAAAGCGTTTTAAATGTTTTAGGGTAGGAATCGGTAAACTGTGCGCTTCTTCAATAATCAGCACGTTGGAATAACCGGATTTCACACTTTCTTTTAACACCTTGTGCAACTGGCGAAAGCGCGCTTCTGGGCTACGTTTCACGCTTTCCAGCGGCGCCAGCGTATTAATAATCGCTTCTGCAATATGGGCGGCTTTCAGCGTTTTGCCTTTCACGTCATTGTCTTCCATGGCGATGATATACGGCTCAATCACCGTAATCGGCGCGTTTTCTTGGTTGATACGGTCAATCAAATCACGTCGCAGGGTGGATTTGCCCGCGCCGCTTTCACCCACCACCGCCATAAAGCCGCCGTGTTTTGCGGTTTGAAATAACGCTTCGCGTACATAGCGCACGTCTGCCGAACTGAATACATCGTCCGCACTGCGAATATCTTCCGCAAACGGATCCCGAAACAGCGAAAAATGTTTCTTTGTGGCTGGAAATAAAGCCTGTTTTGCGAGTAACATAATCTCGTCCTTAATTTCTTGTTTGGATTTAGGGGCTGAAGCGGCAGGCTCGGTCGCCAAACTTTCGCCTGTCGCTTCCTCTTTAAGCAAGTCTACAAGCGGTTCCGTAATGCCGAAACTTTGTAAACCATCACTTAAACATCGCTCAAATTTCGCCCACTGTTTCACACGTTGATTATGATTAACCAACTGTGCCACCGTTGCAGGCGAAAAGTTTATCTTCTGCGCCAATTGCCGCAGGCTTACACCCTTGTCAATCAGCGCCTGTTTTAACTTCAACATAGCGTCTCCGTTCATCAAAATTTATGCCGCGTTAAGCTTCAGGATTTTGGTTTCAGGGTTCAAAATTTCAGGCAATTTTTCATCTTGTAACCAGGTTTCCAGCAACTCCGCCGGCACACCGTCCGCGAAATGTGTTGCCAGCTGCTTATAATGCTTGCCGTTCCATTGCGGAAAGTGGGTTTTAAGCTGTTTGGCGCATTCCACTAAACCGACAGGTTTTTGTTCAACCCGTCTTGCGTTGGTGGTCAGTTCGTGTTCCTGACCTTTCTTCGGTATAAACCAGTTCAAGCTCGCCTCATCAATATGCTTATAAGGATCAATTTCACCGTTAAATAACGGCTTATTGGCTTTTTTCGCACGTCTTAAATCGTCTTCATTGGTCACACCGTAAGCTAATTGTTCAAGCTCTTCTTTATGGGTTTCAAAAGCTGTTTTCTTGTGAGATTTATATTCTTCACCAATCATCGCCGCATCCACACGGAAACCGTATTCATTGACTTCGATTGGTTCAAGTACCACCCAGTAAGGTTTCAACACTTCCTTGCCATTCTCATCAAAAGATTGAGTAAAGCATTGCACCTGTACACAATTCGGGCGATATGGATTTTTTCCCACTGTCACTTTTTCTCCAACTCTTGCAATCGGTACATTTCGCACGTCATAACGATAATTGCCGAAACTGATTTCTAATTTGTCCGACACTACACGCTCAGCCAGAGATGTCAGCATCAACTCCTTGCAAATTTCACGGCTTGGCGGCTGAATCAAATCCTTATTCAAAATCCGATTCCATGCCTGATAACGGCTTAATTTATGACGGCTATGTTTGACTTTTGCATTGAAATGCCGCATCCAACGATGAGCCAGTTCATTCAGCTCCGTCAAACCGCTCACATTCATAAAGCGCAAACCGCTCTCGAACTGGCGTTCCACAATGTCATTGCCTTTTTCTACCTGTCCCTTAGCCCGAGCATTTTTTGTTCTCGGAATTTCTACCTTTACATCAAGTTGGTGTAATAAATGGGTAAACATCTTAGAGGTATTCGCCGAACCACGGTCAAACATTAGGATTTTCGGCACACCATAAAACGGTTCGATTTTAGGATCTGCTTTCGGTTGAATGGCGTTGATAAACGTCTCAGAAATGTTTTCCGCCGTTTCGCCGCCGTAAACATACTCCACATAAATCACACCGCTGGCATGGTCAGTAATGACATATCGCCATACCCGTTGAGGTTCGATTTTTGCCACATTAGACGGCTTGTTTTTATAAAACTCGCCTTCTTCCATAATGCATAAGCCGTTACCTTTACCCGTTTCTTTAAGGTAATAAAGTACACACAATGACGGGTCAATTTGCCAAACATGATTCGGGTGACGGCTTTGCATTTGCACCACTGGGGCAGGGCGAAGCAACTGGTCAGGGTGCATATTCGCATTGCGTAATGCACGCTCGATACTACTTGCCGAATAAAGACGAATTTCGCCGGTTTTCTTATCCACAAATTCCGCCTTCACTATTCCGTTGGCTCTTAATACCGTAAGAATACGCTCAAGGGTCATCATGGTTTTGCCGTTTTTTCGCCGAGTATGAAGCCATGCCGAACTAATCATCTTCAGTTCATCCATATTTAACTGATTTTTCCCCTTATCCGACCGCGCTTTACGATAACTGGCTTGACGATAAGGTTTAAGCTTATTTAAAAAAGTATTCCGACTTAATCCGCAAGTGGCGCAACCTTCTTTAATCACTTTTTCTTTTTCGCCAAACTTTGCCGCGTCTATGCGCTTTGCCCAAAGGGATAGCACATTCGGTAAAATATCCATTGCATCATCCTTACTCCACAATTTCAGGGTTAATTACGTCATCCAGAATAGAAGATAAACTTTGACCGGTTTCAGCATCTTCGCCTGTATAATCGTCTCTCGCCCACTCAGGCAAATCATCATCCGACGGTTGATCATTAATTTGAAAGTGTTCTTTCAGCTCACTTAAAATCAACTGATACTCCGCAAGCACACCACTCATAAACTGGCGATGGTCAATGCCGTGTTCTTCTTGGTGAGCTTGCAAAGCTTCAAAGGCTTGGAATACTTGCCCCCTTAAAATCGCTTCGGCCTTATAACTAATCGCGGCCGCTTCTTCGCGTAGTGCACCGCCACGCTGCTCGGGCGTTTGGATTTCGATAAGCTGGGTTTTCTTCGCTAATTCCTTATCCAGTTTGTCCAATCGGTCATTTCTGTTTTTCAGCACTTTCGCTTGCGCATCGTAGTTGCCTTTTAGACTTTCCAGCTGTTTAGTTAAAGCTTCTTTTTCCTTAGCATGTTTTGCCGCTAAATCTTCGATTTTCTCAATCAAATCTTCCTTATCGGTGGCTTCCGAATAATCCGCTTCCACAATCTCCGCGCGGGCTTCTTCAGGCAACTGACGGAGTTTACGCATTTCACGGTAACCCAAGCCTAGGCGTTGGGAGGTTTCGAGGAAATCTTCGCCGAGTACTGCTAGATTTTGCAAATCAAGGTCAATCTTCTGTCGGCTAAAACCACAAGCGGTGCAGTAATTTTCCCAACTGCTAACCGTTATCACTTTTCCGTCTTGGTCAATATAGCTCAACCCCTTGTATTTCTTAGAGTTCTTGATTTCGTTTAGCACTTTCAAACTGCTAACCGTTAGCAGTTTTTCCACAAAGCTAAATGCCTTTAACATTCCCATTGCTTCGTGAGCTTCTGCCAAATCCTGCGTCATCGCCTTAGCCGCTAACGCCACTGCATTCTGTTCTTGGCTTAAGGTTAATTCAGTCATTGTTCCGTTCTCCTATTGTAAAATTTGCCTAAAATGCACCCGCTTGCACTCGGGAACGCACCTGTGCCAACCGTTCCGACGCTTTCTGCATCTCCGTTTCGTGGCTTACCGCAATCTGCAAAATCTGATAGCTCAAGCCATAGGCGCCGGT
This sequence comes from Necropsobacter massiliensis, assembly GCF_000827595.2. Taxonomy (GTDB): domain Bacteria; phylum Pseudomonadota; class Gammaproteobacteria; order Enterobacterales; family Pasteurellaceae; genus Necropsobacter; species Necropsobacter massiliensis. The sequence continues at coordinate 27,050 of NZ_LN776193.1, forward strand.
GTCCAGCCGTTGCACAAAGCCCTCCGCCTCTAAAAAGGCAATCGCTCGGGTAACATTTACCGGCGTTTCGCCAATCGCTTCACACAGTTCCTTATTGGTTAGTCCTGTCAAACTTCTGCCTTTTAAGGCTTTTAAAATCCGCAATGCCCGTTGTGTCGTGTTTAATTTCTCTTTCATTCCGCTTCCTCCGCCCAATCCACCGGTTGGATAGGTTTCACCTGTTTTTCCTGCATTCGCAATACAAAATCAGGCACTAAATTGCATTCCGCTTTGCTACGTACGATGTAGCCGTTGCGACGTAAAAACCACATCGCAAGTCGTTCTAAAATTCGTTTCATTTTGTTCTCCTATAAACTTGTTCAAGCGGTTAAAAACCGCATTTTTCTGCAAAAAATGTCGCTTTAGGATCTACCAAATTGTTAAAGAGCAATGTTGCACTTAAGCGGCAACGGACTGATTTTCGGTGTTCGGGTCAGGTTTTAATCCCAACAGCACCGCGGTTTTATGAGCTTCTCCCCAGGTGCCTTTCAATCGCCCGCGCAGTAAATCGGAAATCGCCTGTTGGTCTATGCTGAAGTGTCTTGCCCATTCGCTGCGGTTAATTCCGTGACGGATAAAATAGGCTCTTACGCTCTCCGTAGTTTGTGGATACGGCAAGGGGGAAAATTCGTTGTTTGTCATTTATTCTCCTTGTTTTGCTGTGGTAAAATGTGGCAAATATTACATAAATAAGGACAAAATAATGAATGCCGCTAATCAATCATTTGAAGCTCGTTTGGCAATGCTAGAAGCCAAAGTCGAAACGCTCCAAGTGGAAAACAATCTCTATGAATACCTGCTTTGCTGTCTTATCGATTACATCGAGAACGACGACGTACGGGCGGGTATGAAGGACTACCTCTACAAACAAGCCCGGATGTATCTAAATGAGCCGACGCATCTCGACGCATTTCATCTAACCAAGCCGATGACTTATGGTCAGGTGGTACATCGGATGGCGAAGCAAATTCAGTGGTGGGACGAGTTCTACGGTAACCCATAACGATATCCACCAAGGTTTCCTGCACAGCAGGTTTTTTTAAAAAGTAAATCAATAACCGACTAAGCATAAACGCCTCCTATTTCTGTTGTTTTATGGTTCGTTTGTTGTTGATGTGGTAAAATTATGAACATTCGAGTATAGAAAATCAAGAAAAATTTGGAACAAATGAGTATAAATAATCGTGTTTGCTTAATTATTGAACATTTTGGCGATAGTATTACAAAGTTTTCTGAACGTTCGGGTATAAATTACCGCTCAGTGCAGAACTATATGCGTGGAGAAAGAGAACCTAATGCGGAAGCTTTTTTAAAATTTGCACAGTTGGGTATAAACATAAACTGGCTTTTAACAGGACAAGGCGAGATGTTTATTGGCGGCACACCTGAAAGCACTCTCACTCAAAAAGAACAAACCCTCCTTGAAGACTACCGAGAAAGTAACGAACAAGGCAAAGAAGCTATTGAAAAAACCGCTAGCGCGTTGGCAGAGGCGAAGGCGCTTGCGGATAGTAAAGTAGCCTGATGATGTATGCCAAGCGTAGCAAAAAACACAAAAGAAAAACGTTTATGTAGTTTAAAATGGTGAAATCTTTTTCGTGATAAGCTCTTACCGAATGGTTTGAGCTTTTCTTTTTGGTCTTAATTTACCAAAAAGGTTAAATAAATTTAAAAAATCATTGTTTTTTGTTCTTAATTTAATTATGATGAACGTGTAACTAACAAACAGGAGAACTCACTATGGCACTTACAGAATTCGGCAAAGCAGTCCGCAAAGCTCGGATTGATGCCAATGAAACATTACTCAGCATGGCTGCCGAAATCGGCACAAGCCCTGCTTTTTTAAGCGGTATGGAAACAGGTCGCAAAAAAATCCCAACAGAATGGGTGGAAAAAATTGTAGACTTTTTTAAACGCAAAAATGTACAAACCGAAGATTTACAAGAACTTGCTCATATTTCAAATGATGCAATTCCGGTAGAAGGTTTGCCATTACAACAACAAATGATGGTCGCAGGTTTTGCTAAATCAGCAATGACAGCTGAGCAACTTAGAAAATTTGCTGAATTATTAAAAGAAATCCATTCAGATAAAGGAGAATAATGGATGAGTTTGCAAAGTCTGTTATATGAGATGCACGGTTACCGAGTAAAGCCTATGACTAGAGAAGAAATTGTACAAGTTGCATTGCCTATTGCAAAATACTTGAAATTTACCGAATGGCATAAGCAACGTTCAAAGTTTGAATGGATTTTAGAAACGCTTAACGAAATTGTAAATATCGAAATTTTTTCTGAGCAAGAATGGAACGAATTAACGAAAGGATTAACTCAAGCACATTATAGTCCTAATGAATTAACAATTCGAACAACAGAAAAGACATATCAGCTTGCGTGTCAAGGAGATCGAGATGCTCTTGGGATTATTCTACATGAATTAGGACATATGTTTCTAATGCACCAAACATACCTGCATAAATCAAATGAGCCACCGACAATCAATGAAAATCCTGAATGGCAAGCAGATACTTTTGCAGAAGTTATTTTAGAATCAATGGGATATCAGACCAAGCAGCTTTCACTGAATTTTGAAAGTCCTGAAATGTGAAAACCCAATCACAAGGACTGGGTTTTAGAGAGTAATAAATACGCCAATATTTATTACTATGTATAGTTCTCCATCCGCTGTACACAATGCACATAAAAGAAGAACACCTTCGAAAACGGTGTTCTATTCTAAATTAAATTGTGTGGCATTGTCTATAAATAAGTGATGGCAATTTAATAAAAGGATAGTATTATGACCTTTGAAACAACCCAAGAGACTGATATGGTAGTGGTTTACACTCCCTATATCACTCGAAATGGTAAACGTATCTACCGTAAAAATGGTGGTATGTTCCGTTTTGAAGTGCCAGCGAGTCAATATCGCCAGCATTAATTTCCTTAAAGCGGTTTAAAATGAAATTAGACTGCACTTTTATACACTCCAGTTACTGATTAAACCTAAGTAACTGGAGTTTTTTTATGTCTGAAAACCTGTCTTTTCGCCAAGTTTTTGACCGTTTAATCGGTCACGAAGGCGGCTATGTCAATGACCCACACGACCCCGGTGGTGAAACTAACTGGGGCATTACCAAATACACCGCACGCGAAAACGGCTACAACGGAGAAATGAAAGTCATGACCCGTGAACAAGCCTTCAAAATCTATGAAAAAGCCTTCTGGCAACGCTACCACTGCGAAAAATTACCCGAAGCGGTGGCGTTTCAATTCTTTGATGCCGCGGTTAACCACGGCACCGGCACCGCCAGCCGTATGTTGCAACGTGCGGTAAATGTGGCGGATGACGGCATTGTGGGCAAAGTTACATTAAGTGCGGTCGAAAAAATGCCGATTTCCGATTTGCTTTTACGCTTTAACGCCGAACGCATCCGCTTTTATACCAAGTTGAAAAACTTCCCGCGCTACGGCAAAGGCTGGATGAACCGTATTGCCGGCAACTTGGCTTATGCGGCGGTCGATAACGAAGTGTAGTTTCAACCGATCATCAAAATTCAAGGAATTATTATGCTGAAAGAATTGTTATCCACCGACGGCAAATTATCCACGACCAGCACCGTGCAGTTTATCGGTGCTTTGTGTGTATTCGGCTTAACCGTGTATGCCGTCGTCACAGGTCAACCCTACGCGGAAAGCCTGCTGAACAATGTGCTGATTTATTTATTCGGCGCCACTACGGCAAAAGGCGTGGTCACCAGCTATCAAGCAAAAATTAAGGGGGCTATCAATGGACAAATTACTGGCGTTTCTGAATCTCGTAAAACTGCTTAAACGCTTTTTTAAATGGCTAAATGAATTAGGAAAACGTAAATGAAATTCTTAAGAAAACTCCGCAAACGCTGGCAAGGCTGGCGTTTTGCTCAACAAAACCCTGTGATTGCGGAACGCCGAAGTTATATCACCCAGGCGCTTAAATTAGGCGTGGAAAATCCTGTGATGCGTAAAAGACGGAGAAACCCATGACGATTACCGTTGAATTCTGGCATTTGGTCGGATTGCTATTGTCGTTTCTCGGTTGTTGTTTCGGGTTTGCCAAAATGCTGGTGGCGCAATTCCAGAATGCGATGGAAGAACGCCACGCCAACCAACAACGGGTCAACGAAAAAGTGGAGGACCTGGAACGTATGGTAAACAAAATGAATAGCTCTATGCCGTTGGTTTACGTCCTGCGCGACGACTATATCCGCGGACAAACGGTACTGGAAGCCAAAATGGATGCCGTTCACAAAACCTTAAGTGATTTATACAAAATTGAGAGTGCAAAATAATGATGGAAAAAATCCGCCGTGAAGGTATGCGTTGGAATTTGCTCAACGCTTTGCATAAAGCCCGTCCCTATACCACCCATGAACAGTTCCTGCGTGAAGTCATGGCAAGCATTTATCCTAATGTCACCCCGCTTGAAATCCGTCAGCAGCTGGAATATCTCGCCGACCGTAAATTGATTGAACTCAATAAACAACCTTCCGGCGCTTGGTATGCCGACATCAACCGCTTAGGCGTGGACATTGTGGAATACACCATTGATTGCCAAGTAGGCATCGCTCGCCCTGAAAAGTATTGGGAGTAAGCAATGGCTCCAAGATCCAGTATTGAAAAACTGCCCGAAGATGTCCGCCGCTGGCTTGAGCGCGCTTTAACCGAAAACGGTTTTTCCGGCTATGTGGAGCTTGAAGAACTGCTGAAGGAAAAGGGCTATCAAATCAGCAAATCGGCGATACATCGCTATGGACAGAAGATTGAACGTCGTTTCAAGGCAATCAAAGACAGCACCGAAGCGGCACGCATTATCGCCGAAGGGGCGGAAGATAAAGAAGACAAACGCAGTGAAGCCTTAATGGGCTTATTGCAATCGTCACTTTTCGAAGCCTTGGTGGATATTGAAGATGCTAAAGAAGATGAAAAAATGTCGCCGATGGAAAAATTCCAGGCGCTCAGTTTTGCCGGTAAAAATGTCGCGTCGCTTATCCAAGCCAGCACCAAGCTGAAAGCCTATCAGGCGGAAGTCAAACAACGGGCGGAAGCTGCGGCGAAGGAAGTCGAAAGAGTCGTGAAGAAAGGCGGCTTAAGTGATGAAGTCGCCGATGAAATTCGCCGTAAGATTTTAGGTATTGCAACCAAATGAGCAAACAACAAACCGTAGAACTTGATCTCAACCCTATTATGCAGGCGCTGTCTCGCACGCCAATGGTGTTGCTTGGCTATCAAAAACGATGGTGTGAAGATACTAACCCCGTCAAGGTGGTAGAAAAATCTCGTCGTATCGGTTTAACCTGGGGGGAAGCCGCCGATTGCGCCTTACTTGCTGCGAGTAACAGCGGTATGGATGTGTGGTATGTAGGCTATAACAAAGATATGGCGCTCGAATTTATTCGGGATTGTGCCAACTGGGCGAAATTCTACGGGCTTGCCGCCGGTGAAATCGAAGAAACGGAAGAAGTTTTCAAAGAAGGCGATGAAAAAGAAAGCATTTTAGCCTTCACCATTCGCTTTGCCAGCGATTGGCGTATTACCGCACTATCCAGCAGCCCGTCAAACTTACGTGGTAAACAAGGTTTAGTCATTATTGATGAAGCCGCATTCCACCCTTGCTTAAGCGAATTACTCAAAGCCGCAATGGCGCTGTTAATGTGGGGCGGTCGGGTGCATATCATCAGCACCCACGATGGTGTGGATAATCCATTCAATGAACTGATTCAAGAGATTCGAGAAGGCAAAAAACCGTACAGCTTACACACGATTACCTTCGAAGATGCCATGAAAGACGGCTTGTATGAACGTATTTGTCTACGTACCAATCGGGCTTATTCGAAAGAAGGCGAACAGCAATGGGAAGCGGAAATTAGAGCGTCATACGGCGAAGATGCCGCAGAAGAATTGGATTGCATTCCGAAAAACTCCGGCGGTAAATGGTTATCCCGTGCGCTTATCGAAAGCCAAATGCATTCGCATACGCCGCTTGTGCGCAAAGAAATGGCGCGTGATTTTGAACTCATTGACGAACCGGTGCGCGCCAAAGAAATTGCGCAATGGCTCCAAGAAGAAATTCAACCGCTGTTAGATGATTTAGATAAAACCCGACCGCACTTTGTCGGTGAAGACTTTGCCCGCAAAGGCGACTTAACCTCGCTCGTAATTGCCGCACAACAACCGAATTTAACCAATGAAATTCAGTTTATTGTCGAGCTGGGTAATATGCCGTATGCCCAACAGGAACAGATTGTGCTTTACATTTTGAAAGCCTTACCATTGTTCAGCGGCGCCGCATTTGATGGCGGTGGAAACGGCGGCTCATTAGCCGAAAAAGCCCGCGACGCCTTTGGCGACAGTCTGATCCATATCATTCAGCTGAGTGAGAAATGGTACAAGGAAAATACCGCACCGTTTAAAGCAGCGTTAGAAGACGGCACATTGACCAAATTACCGAAAAATGCCGATGTATTGGCAGACTTGCGCGCCTTCGAAATCGTGCGCGGTGTGCCGCGCATCCCGGATAAACGGGCAAAAAGCGTGGACGGCGGCAAAAACAAGCGCCACGGAGATACGGCTATCGCCTTATTACTCTTGCACTTTGCCACCCGACAAGATGTACGATTGCCGGTTGTCGCGGTCACCCGTCGCGCACGGCGTAGCCAAACTATTAGTGAAGGATATTAGCCATGATTGCATTTATAACGCTTGTGCTCTCAGGTACATTTTTACTATTTTACGACAAGCCCTTTTGGTGGGTATTCGTTGTTTTAGCTTGTCTGGTGGATTATGAAAAATAAAAACCTTGTAACTGAAATCGCCACTCGGGCGAGAAGTATTGATTTCTGGGCGTTTGGCTATTATTTGCCAAATCCCGATCCTATACTCAAAAAAATGGGAAAAGACATTGCCGTTTATCGTGAATTACTTTCCGACGGACAAGTACGTTCCGGCGTGCGTCGTCGTAAAGCGGCGGTGAAAAAGCTGGAATGGCGGATTACCACGACTAACAACGCAAAAGTGGACGCTCAGCTTGAGCGGATTTTCAGCCGTTTGAAGATGAATAACATTATCACCGAAATGTTGAATGCCGCCTTATACGGTTACCAGGTCAGCGAAGTGATGTGGGGGGAACGGGACGGCTTGTTTGTGCCGTTAGAAATCATCGGCAAAAAGCCGGAATGGTTCGTGTTCGATGAAGACAATCAACTCCGTTTCCGCACCAAAGAAAACTGGGTAAACGGCGAACTCTTGCCGGAAGATAAATTCTTACTCACTACCCAAGAAGCGACCGAAGATAACCCTTATGGCTTGGGCGATCTCTCGCTTTGCTTTTGGGCGGCGACCTTTAAGAAAGGCGGGCTGAAATTTTGGCTGGAATTTACTGAAAAATACGGCTCGCCGTGGCTGATTGGCAAGCACCCCCGTTCAGCACAAATCACCGATAAAGACCGCTTAGCCGATAGCCTTGAGGCAATGATCGGCTCAGCAATTGCAGTGATTCCGGACGACAGTTCGATTGAAATTAAAGAGGCGGCAGGCAAAACCGGCAGCACCGATGCCTTTGAAAAATTCCTGAACTTCTGCAAGGCTGAAATCAATATTGCTTTACTCGGACAGAATCAAACCACCGAACAGGAAAGCAATCGCGCCAGCGCACAAGCCGGGCTTGAGGTGGCGGAGGATATTTGTGCCGATGACCGCGCAATGATTGAAGAAACCTTTAATACCCTGTTGCAATGGATTGTGAAATACAATTTCAACGTAGAACAGTTGCCTCAATTTGAATTTTTTGAACAGGCTGAAATCAATACTACCCAAGTGGAACGCGACACAAAATTGCACAACATGGGCGTGCGGTTTTCTAAAACATATTTTCAGCGGGAATACGGTTTTGAAGACGGTGACATTGAAATTCAGCAGGCGCAAAGTGCGGTCAAAAATCCGCAGGTTTCCGAGTTTGCCGAACATAATCAGCAAGGCTTACACCCTATTGCCGACGGAATTATCGAACAACTGGAAATCGAAGGCGAAAGCCAGGTGGGCGATTGGTTGCAAACGGTGAAAGACCGTCTAGCTCAGGCGGACAGCCTGGAAGACTTCCGCAATCAACTGGACAGCCTGATTCCGGAATTAAGTTTTGCGGAATACGGAAAATTGCTGGCAATAGCGTCCACCGTATCGGAATTAGCCGGGCGCCAATCCGTTAATGATGAACGCAAGGTAAAAGGCGATGAGTAAATTCACCTTCGAGGAGCAGGCGAAGTATTTCGAAAAGAAACTTAACCTGAAAACCAACAGCTATTTGGATGTGCTTGGCGAAGAACACGATTATTTTTTTATGGTCGCCGGCGCCAATCGCAACGAAGTGCTGACCGCCTTGCGTGAAGCGGTGGAAGCCGCCGTGCTGAAGGGAGAAACCTTAGAAGGCTTTCGCCGGCGCTTTAACGAAATCATTGCCAATACGGGGTGGGAATATAACGGCGGTCGCAACTGGCGCACCCGTATTATTTACGACACCAACGTGTACGGCGCCTACAACCGCGGACGGTTGCAACAACATTTAGACATGGCGGAAGATATGCCCTATTGGGAATATCAGCACAATGACAACGCTCATCCGCGCGAACAACACATGGCATGGGATGGTTTGGTGCTGCGCTATGACGACCCGTGGTGGCGTTATCATTACCCGATTAAAGCCTACGGCTGTCACTGCACCGTCGTGGCGCACGATGAGGCGGATTTACGTCGTTACGGCAAGAAAGTAGGCACGGCACCGGAAATCGAATTCGAACAGAAAACCGTCGGTATTCGTTCCGGCAATCCGCGCACCGTCACCGTGGCAAAAGGCACCGACGTCGGATTCACCCCGTGGAACTTCGACCGTGTTAAACAGCGGCGCAACGCATCCATCGATGCGGTGTTAATGCAAAAGCTCATCACCGCCGCACCGAAATTTGCCAGCCTGTTGGTGGAAAATATTCTGGAACGCCCGCTGGCAGTGACGATGTTAAATGCGGCGATGAAAGATATGGTGGATACGGTCGCCGCTGAGAAGGTGGCGCGTGGACAGCTGAAATATGTGGGCGTGCTGGCGCCGGAAATTATTGAAAAACTGACCGCACTTGATAAAGCCCCGCAAACGGCGGTGATTGCCGTACGTGATAAAGACGTGTTGCACGGATTACGTGAGATTAAGCAGAATGCCAATATCGCCTTACCGTTGGTGTTTTGGGAGAATCTGCCGGAAAAATTGCGAAACCCAAGTGCCATATTGTTGCAGGCAAAAGAAAGTTTTGAAAACCCCGATAAGGCGTTGGACACCCTTCTATTCGTGTACGATACGGAGAATGGTAAGGTCGCAATTAAGATGGACTATAACGCAAAACTGAAAGATCAGCTGACGGGCAAGAAACAAACATTTAAATTGAATATGGTTTCAACCGGTGGTTTATTTACGGATTCAACGGGAATGCACAAATACGAAGTGTTGTGGGGTAAGTTGTAATACACGGCGGTTTGCCTGATTCGAACAGGATAATGAGCCTTTAACAGCACAACCTTTCCAGTAGGAAACCCCCGCCGTGTATTCAAATATATCACTCTTTTGAGAAAAGGCAAACGCTATGATAAAAATCACCTTAGACGACACCCAAGCCGTTAAAAAACTGCAATCCATTGCCGCTCAGCTCAAAGAGCCGCGCCGCTTGTATGCCTTGCTTGGTGAGGAATTAAAGAAAATCCATGACGAACGCTTTAAAGCGGAGAAAGACCCGAACGGAAAACCCTGGACGCCTCTTGCCGCCAAAACTCTGGCGCGGAAACGTAAGCGCGGTAAATCGCTGAAGATTTTGCGTCAAGACGGTAATTTGGCGAACAAAACCGCCTATAATATCCTGGATGATAGCGTGGAATTCGGTTCGCCGGAAGTCTATGCGGCGTTACACCAATTCGGCGGTAAAGCCGGAAAGGAGCGTCAGGTTACTATCCCGGCACGTCCGTGGCTGGGCGTGAACAAAGAGAACGAATATTCTCTGCTTAAAAAAGCGGCCGCACACCTGCAAAAAACGCTGGGGAAAATCAAATAACCCGCTAAAATCAAAAATAAGCCCTAAAAACGTCGCTGTGCGTTTTTATTTTAAATTCGATAAATTATTGCTCCAATCCGTTTATAGGCGTTTATAAATACGCATAAACGACCTAAAACATCATTCACGCCTGATTTTCTGTTTGCACACTTCTTTTTCATTCTTTAAACGTGATTAAAAGCGCAATCCCCGTTAATTTTCTATGATTGCCCCGTAACGGAGGCAATATGACCCAAATCGAAATTTTCAAAGCAGGTAAACGCTTGGACGCCCATGGCACCGAAGTGGATATTACCGTCGAAGATCTGCAAGACACCGTCAAATTTTACAACCCCGAATTCCATGAAGCGCCCTTGGTGATCGGTCATCCCAAATTAAACAACCCGGCATGGGGCTGGGTGAAAGGCTTAAGCCTTGACGGCGATGTACTGAAAGCTGATGTGGACGAAGTGGACGCCGAATTTGCCGAAATGGTGAAAAGCGGCAAATTCAAAAAAGTTTCTGCGGCATTTTATCTGCCGGACAGCCCGAATAATCCGCACAAAGGCGTACTGTCACTGCGCCACGTGGGATTTCTGGGGGCAATGCCCCCGGCCGTTAAGGGCTTGAAACAGGTGGAGTTTGCCGAAGATGACGACTTCCTGGAATTCAGCGACTGGGGACAAGCCAGCCTGTTCAGCCGTTTGCGCGAATGGATTATCGGCAAGTTCGGCATTGAAGACGCCGACAAAGCCCTACCCCACTTTGAAGTGGAATGGTTGAAAGAAGACGCGATGCGCGACCAGATTCAGAAACAGGTGCAGTCCGAACAAGTCACACCTGAACCGATTTTTAACGAACCCCAGAAACCCGAAGGAGAAACTGGAATGACACCTGAAGAAATCGAAGCCTTAAAGGCGGAGAACGAAAAACTGAAAGCAGAAAAAGCGAAAGCGGAAGCCGCTCAGGCGGAAGCGGCGTTGGCGGCGGAAAAAGCCGGTAATGCGGAATTCGCCGAAGGCTTGGTTAAACAGGGCAAACTTGCCCCGGTCGTGAAAGACGCATTAGTGCGCGCACTCGACAATCTTGCCGACCTGAAAGCGGGTAAAGACCCGGAATTCGGGGAGGGCGAAGAACAGGACGTATTAAGCCAATTTAAGACCGCACTTGCGCAATCGCCGAAAATCATTGAATTCGGTGAAGTGGCGACCTCGGACAAAACGAAAGACACGCCGCCGGACGAAGTGGAATATGCGGAAACGGACGACCCTACCCGCATTGAACTCGACCGCCGTATTCGTGCGTACATGAAAGAACATAATGTGGATTACGTCACCGCCTTAGGCGCCGTGAAGTAATTGACACGTTAACTCCATCAATCTCAACCAAAGGAAATAAAAATGGCAGGACAAAAAGTAGCGACTCGCCTAACAGATCCCGTCTTAACCCAATATGCGTTGGGTTATCGCAATAACGAATTCGTGGGCGAATTATTATTGCCAATCGCCGATGTACCGAAAGAAGGCGCACGCTTGCCTAAATTCGGTAAAGAAGCGTTCGTAACCGAAAACGACGAACGCGAATTGCATGCGGCAAGCAATAAAATCACGCCGGCGAAAGTCACCACGGAAGACATCGCATTAGGCGAAAAAGATTTAGCCTATCCGATTGACTACCGCGAAGGTAAAGAAGCGGACTTCGAATATGAACAATTCGCCATCGATTTAGTGATGGAAAAAATGGCGCTGAATCGCGAATTGCGTATCAAAGCCTTAGTCACCAACGAAGCCGCATACGGTGCGAAAAACAAAATCGTGTTATCCGGCACCAGCCAGTTCAGTCACGCAGATTCGCAATTATTTAAAGTCTTCGATGACGCATTCGAAGCCGTGCGCATGGCAAGCGGCAAAAGCGTGAACCGTATTGTGATTTCCTCAAATGTCTGGAAGGCGATTCGCAACCACAAAGAAGTGCTGGAAATCTTAAAAGAACGCGGTTTGAAATCCCTTTCACCGTCATTATTCGCCGAATTAATCAAAGGTGAAGGTCAGGATGATTTGCAAATCGCTATCGGTCGTGCAAGTTACACCACCCAATTAGACCAGGATACGCAACCGGTATGGGAAAGCGACATCGTGATGGCGTACGTACCGCAAAAAGCGGCGGACGGCAAACACAAAATGTATAAACCGTCCTTCGGTTATACCTTCCGTCGTCAGGGTGCCTTTGTGGTGGACAAATACGACGAAGTGGGCGGCAAAGTGTACAACGCGCGCGCCACCGACATCAACAAAGAATATTTGTTAATGGCGGACGCCGGTTACTTAATTAAATCCGCGGTGTAAAACTTCCGAAATTTTGCCCGCACTTTAGGCAAATGCGCCGCCAGCGGTGCATTTCAGAATGATATGAGCTGAGACAGCTTAAACAGAAACAACATTACACATAAGGAAACAATCATGGCAAAAGTGACTGCAACCGTAAAAGGCAGCCCGTTATTGCATAACGGCAAACGTTATGACATCGGCGCTACTATCGAATTGGACGAAGCGCAGGCGGAAAACCTGGGTATTTATTTGGACATCGTAAAACCGGCGGAAGACAGCAATAAGCAAACCGGTGGCGCGAAAAAAACGCAACAAAAAGACGCCGGTAAAGGCGACGAATCTAAGGTTGAATAATGTACGTAACGATTGATGAGCTCACCACGGCATTTGCCCGTAAAACGCTGGTGCAGTTAAGCAATGACGAGCCGGCGGCGATGGAGCCGAATTTAACCGTGCTGGAAACTGCGATTAAAGTGGCGGAGGAACGGATTGATGCGGCGTTACGTTCCCGTTACACCCTGCCGCTTACGCAGGTGCCGACGCTTATCAGTCAACACGCATTAACCCTTGCTCGCTATTGGCTGTATGCGCGCCGCCCGGAAACCAAAATGCCGGAAACCGTGAAAGAAACCTACACCCAGGCGGTGAAGGAACTGGAACAAATTGCTAACGGCAAATTGCATTTAGGTATTGCGGAAAGTGCGGTAGAAAAATCGGACGATTTACTGCCGGATAACAGCGAATACGAAGTGCGGGCAACTCAGCGCATAAATACCGACGAATATTAACGATGTCAGACACCCAACCAATTCTGAACGATATTGCACAATATTTGAAAGAAAATTTGCCGGAATGGGATGTGGAACTCTTTCCCAACAACCCCGGGATGTATTCTTTATCGCATATTAACGGGGCGGTGCTGATTAGTTACCTGGCAAGCAAATTCGAAAAACCGCGTACCACGGAAGCGGTGCTGCAAACCCGGCATGTACAAGTCGCCCTGACGGTACTGACCCGTGATTTGCATGATGATGAAGGTGCGTTGAATTTGCTGGATAAGTTGCGCTTGTTGATGGTGGGGTTCCGCCCCGTAAATTGCACCGAGTGCTGGTTGGTGGACGAATTTTTTAACGGCACCGACGAAGAAACCGGTATCTGGCAATATCAACTGATATTGCAAACGGAAACACAACAGGTGCAACAGATCCAGGCGCAGGATTTGCCGAAATTTGTCACCGCACATTTACGCCGCGCAGATCAACCTGTGCGACCGGATTTGAAACCTAAGAAACCATAGGAGAAGATTATGGCTTTTCACCACGGCTCGGAAACCAAACGTGTAAACGGCGGTTCCGTAGCAGTCAGCACCGTAGACGGTGCGATTATCGGTATCGTCGGCACTGCAGCCATGGGGGCAGTGAACGAATTGACCGTCTGTTTAACCAAAAAAGACTTTTCGCAGTTCGGTACCATTTTAGACCAGGGCTTTACTTTGCCTGATGCCTTCGACATTTTGGCGCGCTACGCCAGCGGTCAGGTGTATGTGGTCAATGTGTTAGACCCGGCGAAACACCGTACGACAGTGACGGACGAAGTGTTAACTCAGGACAGCAACACCCTTGTGGCGAAGACCGCGAAGAAAGGCTTAATTAGCGTCACTAATGTCAAATTAGGCGGTTCGCTATTAACCGAAGGCGAAACTTACAGCGTCAATCTCGAAGCGGGCGAAATCACTTTAACCGTGGCGGCGGGCGAACAAGGCTTAACTGCAAGCTATGTGTATGCCGACCCTGAAAAGGTCACTGAAGATGACATCAAAGGCGGCGTGGACAGTTTAACCGGTAAACGCCAGGGCTTTGAACTTTTACGTGACGGTTTTAACCTGTACGGTGCGGACGCCAAAATTCTGATTTGCCCGGAATACGACAAAACTGCCAGCTGTGCGGCTGCTCTGGCAACACTGGCAGACCAAATGCATGCCAAAGCGTACGTTCAGTTGCCGAAAGGCACGAGCCTATCCAAAGCGATTCAAGGTCGTGGACCAATGGGAACTATTAACGCATCAGCGTCGAACGAGAACGTACGCCATTTCTTCCCTTATGCACTGGGTTCAAGCAATAACCTGGAAAGCCTTGCTACGCATGCGGCCGGTTTGCGTATGAAAGTGGACGTGGATGAAGGTTATTGGTTTTCAACCTCGAATCACGAACTCAGCGGCGTTATCGGTATGGAAATTCCGTTGACTGCACGTGTAGACGATATTCAATCGGAAACCAATCGCTTAAATGCGGTGGGGATTACCACGATTTTCAACAGCTTCGGCACGGGTTTCCGCTTGTGGGGTAACCGCTCATCAAACTATCCGACCGAAACGCATATCAGCTGTTTTGAAGTGGCGTCCCGTACCGGTGATATTATCGACGAATCTATTCGTCAGACGGAATTACAGTTCATTGATAAGCCGATTGATGACGCCTTAATTGATAGTTTTATTGAAACTATTGATACTTTCATGCGTAGCCAAAAATCGCTGGTCGGTTATTCGGTGGGCTTGGATTATGACTATGATTTGGTGGATGCCTTCAGTCAGGGGCAGATTCCGTTAATTTACGATTACACGCCGAAAATTCCGGGCGAGCGGATTAGCAATAAATCCGTGATGACCCGTACTTATTTGGCGAACCTGGTATCACAACGATAAGGATAGATAAACTATGAGTATTGCGATTAATCAAATTGTGAATGCCAATGTGTACATCGACGGTAATTCACAAATCGGCAAGGCGCAGCAAATCAAAATCCCCGACATTGAATTTGAAATGGTTGACCATAAGGGGCTGGGCCTTTTCGGTACCATTAAACTGCCTTCCGGCGCCCAAGCGATTGAAGGCGGCGTAAACTGGGACAGTTATTACCCGGAAGTGCGTGCGAAGCTATACAACCCGTTCAAAAACTTCCAACTGCAATGTCGTTCAAACCTGCAAGTATTTAATGCCCAAGGGTTGGCGGCGGAAGAGCCGATGGTCACTATCATGAATGTGTCCTCGGTGAAAATAGGCGGCACGGATATGGAAAACAAAGAAAACGCCAAATTCGACGACACCTTTACGGTGCATTCCATTAAGCAGACCGTTGCCGGCAAAGAAATCCTGTTTATTGATGTATTTGCCAATATTTTCCGTGTCAACGGCGAAGATGTATTAAGTAAATACCGCACGAATATCGGGCAGTAAACCTTTAAATCTCTTTAAAATCTCTCCGCCGGCAGTCGGCGTAAACTCCATTGTGAAGTTAAACAATAACCCACAATGGAGTTTTTTTATGTCCCAGAAATTAGATGATTTATTGGTTTTCCGCACCATCCAGTTGGATTACCCGATTAAAGACGGCGA
Organism: Necropsobacter massiliensis; assembly: GCF_000827595.2. GTDB lineage: Bacteria > Pseudomonadota > Gammaproteobacteria > Enterobacterales > Pasteurellaceae > Necropsobacter > Necropsobacter massiliensis. The sequence continues at coordinate 42,910 of NZ_LN776193.1, forward strand.
AGGCAATACCGTAACGGAACTGAAAATGCGCCGCGCAAAAGCCAAAGATATGCGCCGCATGAGCGAAAAGAAAACCGAAGCGGAACAGGAAATCTTTATGTTTGCCCAGTTGGTCGGTTTGGTGCCGGAAGATATTGACGAATTGGATATTGCGGACTACGGCAAGTTGCAAAAAGCCTTTACGGAGATGGTGCAGGGAAAGTCAGCCTAGACGACCTGGATAACGCCTTGGCGGATCTTGCTTTTTGGTTTGGGTTTTCCCATTCGGAATTGGAAGAAATGACGCTGAATGAAATCGAACGGTGGCTTAAACAAGCCAAACGGCAGATTGATGCCAATTATACGAAAGCCGCTGTTTAGCGGCTTTGTTTGTTAATGGTGAGCTTTTTTCAATTCGGTTTCGGCTGTTCGCCATAAGGTTTGCTGAATATTGGTCAGCGCGCCATGACGGGCTTGCAACCATTTTGGCGCACTTGCCGGCATGTTGATGTTAGCCAGGTATTTATCCGCTGCAATCAGCACTGGAGCAAGCAACAGCAAGCCGAATAACACGGCGGTCATTAGCGGGTAATAGTACAAGCCGACCGAAAGCATAGCCAATCCCGCCACCGTCATCAGTAACCAGGCAAATACCAGAAACAGGGTATCAATAAATTTAAGCATATCGCTTTGCCTCCGTAGAAATCTAAAGGAACTATAAAGCATGTCATCCAATTTATCAATCGCTTTAATGATTGGCGCCAGTGTCGGCAGTGCGATTGCCGGACTCAACCGGGTAAAAAGCACGATTGCCACATTGCGGGATCAGTCTGTTGCGACCTCCGCCAAGTTAAAAACGCTCGGAAAAATGACCGCACTTGGCGTAACCGGTGCCTTGACCGGCATTAAAGCCACCGGCAATGCAGTGCTGGGTTTGGCGGAACCTGCGATGAAATTCGAATCCGCCATGGCGAATGTGAAAAAAGTTGTGGACTTTAAAACGCCGGAAGGTTTTAAAAATCTGTCCAACGATATTCTGGATATGACCCGCACCATCCCGATGGCGGCGGAAGAACTTGCTGCGATTACCGCCTCCGGCGGTCAGTTGGGTGTGGCGGAAGAAGATTTGAAAAGCTTTACCACCACCATTGCCAAAATGTCAGTGGCGTTTGATATGTCCGCCGATGCATCCGGTGACGCCATGGCAAAAATCGCCAATGTCTACGGCATTCCGATTACCAAGTTGGGCAATTTAGGCGACGCTATTAATGAGCTGTCCAATAACTCGCCGGCAAGAGCGGCGGATATTGTCAATGCCATGAGCCGCGTCGGCGGGACGGCAAAACAGTTCGGGTTAAGCGAAAATGCGGCGGCGGCACTGACAAATTCTTTTATCAGTTTAGGCAAAGCGCCGGAAGTCGCCGGCACCGCCATTAACGGCATGCTGACCAAATTAATGACGGCGGAGAAAGGCGGCAAAGCCTTCCAGGGCGCCTTAAATCAAGTGGGTATTTCCGCCAAACAGCTGAAACGGAATATTGCCAAAGACGGACAAGCGGCATTAGTGGATTTTCTGAAACGATTGGAAAAGCTGCCGAAAGACAAAGCCATGGGTGTGTTGGTTGATCTGTTCGGGCGTGAATATGCCGATGATGTCGCCGTATTGGCCGGCAATGTGAATGTGCTGGATAAAAGCCTGAGAACTTTGCAGGAAACCGACGCCAACGGCAATTTAAAATATCTCGGTTCCATGGAGAAAGAGTTCGCCGCCCGTTCCGCTACCACGGAAAACGGACTGAAATTATTAAGTCAAAGCACGGATGAATTCTTTAAAGTTGTCGGCGCAAGATTTTTACCGATTATTAACACGGTTTCCGGCGGTTTGGCGAAACTCATGCACCAAGTGACGGATTTTGCCAAAGAACATGAAGGTCTGGTCGATACCTTTATTTATGTCGGCGGTGCTATTGCCGGAGTGGTGACGGGATTTTCCGCATTAAGTGCGGTTATCGGCGTTTCAGGCATGGCTTGGATTGGTCTGTCTAAACCGATAGGCATGTTCGTCGGCGTATTGGGGACGGTGTTCAAGTGGCTGAAATTAGGCGGTTTGTTGTTTGCTACCTTGGGCGTCAAAGTGCTGGATATGGCGCTCACATTCGGCAAAGCCATGTTTATGATGGGGCGTGCCCTGCTGACGAATCCTATCGGTTTGGTGATTACCGGTATTGCCCTGGGTGCCTACCTGATTTGGAATAACTGGGACTGGTTAAGCGCCAAATTCGGCAGTTTATGGCAAACCGTTACCGGATATTTCTCGGCGGCGTGGAGCAATATCAAAGGATTCTTCTCCTCCGGTATCGGTAACATCACCGCCACCATTCTGAACTGGTCGCCATTGGGATTATTCTATCAAATTTTCCAACCTGTGATGAGTTGGTTCGGTGTGGATTTGCCAAATAGCTTCAGCGGTTTCGGTAAAAATATCATTGACGGGCTGGTCAATGGTATTCGAAGCGCCTGGAACGGTGCGAAAGATTGGGTTATTGGCTTGGGGCAATCCATTAAAGGCTGGTTTACCGGGGAAATGAAAATCCATTCTCCGAGCCGCGTTTTTATGGAATATGGCGATAATATCGCACAAGGTTTGGCAATTGGTGTAGCAAAAAATGCGGTATTGGCGGCTGACGCCGTATTGGCAATGAGCGACAAAATGAAAAATGCCGCACCGAAAAGCATTCCGGCACCGGTCATACAACCAATGGGAGTTAAAAAACCAGCACAAGATATGGCAGATTTTGCAGTGAATATGGCAAAAAATGCCGTTCACGCTGCCAATGTCGTATCAACAATGAGCGACAAAATGAAAAATGCTGCACCGAAAAGCATTTCGGTACCGGTCATACAACCAATGGGAGTTAAAAACCCAGCGCAAGATATGGCAGATTTTGCAGTGAATATGGCAAAAAATGCTATTGCTGTCCCCATAAAACCGGTTGTGCAATCAGTAAAAACGCCAGTAACCAAAAAATCGGTTAAGCAAGCTTCGAAACCGGCACCGATGCAAAGTGCGCTCAAATCCGAACAGGATTTGGCACCAAATGTTCAGACTTCTGAAATGCCAACGCCTATAACGATGAAAAACGCACGCTTGCAATATATCCAACGAATGCAAACGCTGGATAAAATGCAAAGTACAGTCAAATCTGAGCCATTTTTTACACCAGTGAAAACTATAGCGGAACCTATTTTAAGCAAAGAAAAAGGCTTTTGGGGTTCGCTTTGGGACGATGTGAAATTTGGGGCAAATGTTGTCGGCAACTTGCTCGGATTAAACCAATCGAGCTTGAAAACACCTGATTTTAACCCAAGTGCAGGCGGTCGAGATTCGTTGATTTTCAGTGATTATGAACCGCTGAACAGAAATGCCGTTTCACAACGTGCAGTAAACCGAGATGCAGGCGGCATTGTCGTAAACTTTAACCCAACCATTAATATAAACGGTAATGCTCCGCAAGGAGTGACAGAGCAAATTACGCAAGCTTTGCAAATGACTGCCCATGATTTCGAGCGATTGTTAAATCGCGTGTTAGACCAACGTCAACGGAGAGCCTACTAATGTATTTTATGTTGGGCAATATCGCCCTGGAAGCCATTGATTTAACAGAATTTAGTGAAACCTTTGCCGCTGAATTTGCCGAACATGCTGTGCTGAAAGGCAAACCACGGTTGCAAGCAATGGGCGAAAAACTTAATGAATTGAGCTTTGCTATTCGTCTGCACCACAAAATCGGTGGCGTAGAAAGTCGCTATCAGGCATTACTTACTGCCAAAGCGGAACAACAAGCCTTGGCGTTGATTTGGGGACGTGGCAAATATAAAGGCGATTATGTGATTATTCAGCTTTCTTCCACCACTCTGTTTACCGATAAATATGGTAATGCCCTTTGTCGTGAGATGAACATCAGCTTAAAAGAATTTGTCGGCGATATGGACGACGGTTTATTAGGTGATGCGTTGAATTTTGGCAGTGGTTCGTTACTCGGCAGCATTTTACCCAGTGGGGTTGTCAGCACATTATCTACTGTAAAACAAGCTGTCAGTCGTGGTGTAGAACTTTACAACCAAGGCAAGCGTTTGGTCAATGAAGTGCAAGACACTATGACGGTAATAAGACAATTCGCTAATGACCCGGCAACGGCCCTCGGTTATTTGCCCCTTGCTTTGCGGAATTTGGATGGAGCGTTAGGCAGTTTTGGCGAAATCACGGGATTGAGTAATACGCTAAGTGGGTTATCGGATTTATTACCAAGTGCGGTCAAATTTAGTCATAAAATTGATGATATTTATACCGACTTGCAAATAATGAAAGACAGTTTCACCAATGCGTCGGGCAATGATTGGTCGAATTGGTTCACACCTGCGGATAATGCGTTATCGGCGGTCAATGACAGTTTCGACAATCTTGCAAAACCTGTAGCAGAAATGACCGCTTGGATCGTGCTGCGTGCCGATGATGAACCTGATACGGAGAAAGACAATGACGACACAGACCTTGCTTAAGCATATCGTCAAACAGGGCGAACGTTGGGATAACTTAAGCTATCAGTATTACGGCAACGCCTTGGAATATGGACGGATTATTGATGCTAATCCACATATCAGCTTTTGCGAAGTGTTGCCGACGGGCGTGACCATTTATATCCCTGTGTTAAATGTGAAACCAACCAGCAATGAAAATATGCCGCCTTGGCTAAGGGGAACAAATGAGTAACGTACCAAAGCCTGACTTTTCATTGTTTTATGAGAAAACCAACATCACAGCAGATATTGAACCGCACTTAGTACAGTTTACTTACACCGACCATTTGGAAGGACAAAGCGATGAGTTAACGGTGGAATTTGAAGATATCAGCGGCAAGTGGGTGCGCCAATGGTTTCCGATCCAAGGCGATAAATTAAGAGCGGCGATTGGTTATAAAGATTCGTTGTTGGTTGATATTGGTGAGTTTGAAATTGACGAAGTGGAATACCGCTATAAACCGTCCACCATTAATTTAAAAGCACTAAGCACAGGCATAAGCAAAGCTAACCGCACACTGAAACCAAAAGCCTACGAGAACACTACACTTGCCCAAGTGGTGGCAAAAGTGGCAGATAGTTTGAAGCTGAAAGTCGTCGGCAAAATCAAAGCCATTCCGATTAAACGCATCACGCAATATCAAGAAAGTAATGTGGAGTTTTTAGCACGTTTAGCGCGTGAATATCATCACAGTTTTAAAATAGTGGATAGTCAGCTGGTTTTTACCGACAAAAGCGAACTGGGGAAGAGCGAGCCTGTATTGGTGTTGGAAGAACGAGATACTATTACGTTGAGCTTGCGAGATCGCATTAAAGACACGGCGAAAGCGGTGGAAATCAGCGGTTTTGATGCCAATGGTAAGAAATTAGTAAAAAAAAGCAAAAAAGCGACCGCACTTCGTCCTAATCTCAAACAGGCGAAAGCGTTAAGTGAGGACACGCTGAAAGTGGTGACCCGTGGAGAAACCCAAGAACAAATCGACGCACGTGGCGAAGCGGCTTTGGCAGAACAAAACGACGACCAAACCGCAGGTAATATTACGTTAATCGGCAATCCCGAACTGGTAGCAGGAGCGACAATTTTGCTCAAAAATTTAGGCGTATTTAGTGGTAAGTATCTGATTAAATCTTCTCGCCACAGTTTCGGACGAAATTCAGGCTACACCACCGAGATTGAAGTGCGAATGTTGGAATTTATCGCTGATGATCTAATCACATTAGGAATGGAGAAAACCAATGCAAACGCATAATTTCGGTGCCACTTATCAAGAAGGTATTGTGACTGAAGTGGACGCCGCCAAGCACAAAGTGCGGTGTAAAATCCCCGCGCTTGAGGATTTGGAAACCGCGTGGCTGTCTTTTCTTACTCCCAACGCCGGCGGTAATCAGTTTTATTGCTTGCCGGATAAGGGTGAATTGGTGGCACTTTTACTGGATGCCCGTGGTGAAGGCGGCTGCGTGCTGGGGGCAATTTATAACGACCAAGACCCCACGCCCGTTGCTAATGCGGAAATATGGTGTCATAAATTTAAAAACGGCACTGAAATTTCGCACAATCGCAAAACAGGCGATGTGGTTGTGAATACGAAAGGACATGTTACCGTTACCGCTGATGCTGGCGCTACAATTAACGCGGATACAGTTGTAAATGGAAAATTGCATGCAACAGGCAAAATCACTTCAGGCGAAGAAGTATCTGCACCGAAAGTGATACAAGGCACTGTTGAGTTAGGCACGCATACGCACGGTAGCAGTCCACAGCCGAATAAATAATTCTTTAACTTGGTTTAAAATCCAAAATTCCTTCCGCCCCCGATAATGGGGGCTATGAATACACAAATCCAATCTACTCACTGGCAATTAGCCCCTGAAGCTGACGGTGTTTCTGTCGCTTCAGGCATTGATGATATTCATCTTTGCATTGCGAACATCCTTTCTACGCAGAAAGGCACGGATATTCTCCGCCCTGAATTTGGCTCTGACCATTTTCGCTACATCGACTACCCAGAAGATGTGGCTGTGCCAAATGTCGCGCGTGAAATCACGCAAGCGCTGCAAAAATGGGAAACACGCATTGAAATTGATGAAGTGTTAGTAGAAGGACAAGCACCACATTTTACCTTTACGGTGTTGTGGTCTTTAACGGATGACGTTTACCGTGAAATTTATCGAACACAAGTGCAAGCGTAAGGTTTAGTAATGACAGAAGCAATCAAAATTATCAATGATGACGTGAAGACCGTGCTGGCAGAAACCATTGCGGACTACGAAAAACGCACAGGCAAAACGCTACAACCTGCTCATATTGAACGCTCAATTATTCAATCCTACGCTTATCGTGAACAGCTGGTTCGCCAAGGCATTAACCACGCTTTTTTACAAACCTTTCCGCAGTTTGCCACAGGGCTTGCATTGGATTTATGCGGCGAACCGATGGGCTGTTATCGCTTATCAGACCAACCTGCGGAGGTGACTTTGCGTTTTTCGGTGGATGGTGAACACGAAGCGGTGGTTATTCCCAAAGGTACACTGGTTGCAGCGACCGATAACGTGGTGTTTGCTACCGATACGGAGGTTCGCATTGGTTCAACGGAATCTTATGTGGACGTGGTTGGCGTTTGCCAAACCACAGGCACGGTGGGCAACGGTTGGCAATTAGGGCAAGTAAAAACGCTGAAAAGTACGTTCGACGCGAAGGTGAATGTCAGCAACATTGATGTGTCAGACAACGGTATTGATATCGAAAGCGATGACGATTATCGCAAACGCATTTTGCTTGCGCCTGAAGCTTTTACTACCTGTGGTTCGGTGGCGGCTTATGAATATCATACTCGCAGCGTATCGCAATATATCGCTGATGTGAATATTGCCACGCCTGCGGGCGGCACGGTGCAAGTGACAGTGCTAACCAAACAAGGTTTGCCGTCGTCAATTTTGCTCAACAAAGTGAAAAACTATATTAGCGGCGAAAAACGTCGTCCGTTGTGCGACACCGTGATTGTCAGTTCGCCTGAGCGTGTGGGGTATTCGGTGGTCGCTAATTTAGACTTGCTCGAAACCGTCGCAGAAAATGAAGTGAAAGCGGCAGCCGAAACCGCCTTGCGTGCCTTTATTTCATTTCGCAAACAAACATTGGGGGCAGATATTGTGCCGTTAGATATTCAATCAGCGTTAAAAGTAGCTGGGGTCTATAACGTCACATTGACCAGTCCACAGCTTACCAAACTCACTAAACAACAATGGGCGGAATGTGAAAGCATCACCATAAATATCAATGGGGAACGGCAAGATGGCTAAGTTGCAATACCCTGCAATTATCGAAACAGATAAAAAATTCACCGCACTTGCCGACCTTGGCAAGCGGTTAAATTCGCTTGATAAAGCGCAAATTATGACGAGTTTTGTCGATTTAGTGCCAGCCGAGTTTTTGCCACTATTGGCAGAAAAATGGAGTGTCACAGGCTACGACGGCTGGTTATTAGCAGAAAGCGAAGATGCCAAACGCAAACTCATTAAGAGTGCGGTGGAACTACACCGCTATAAAGGCACACCGTGGGCGATACGTGAAATTATCCGCCAGCTTGGATTTGGCGAAGTGGAAATTATTGAAAGCTTATCAGGTTATAAACGTGATGGGGAAATTCGTCGAGACGGAAAATTTTATCATGGTCAGCCTGAGAAATGGGCTCATTATCACATTATCTTAAGTCTGCCGATTACTAATGACCAAGCGAGTTTATTACGAAAAACACTACAAGTATTTGCACCTGCTCGATGTGTTTTAGAAAGTCTTGATTATCAATCTGTTGCATTAAGACGTAATGGTAAATTCAAAAGAAATGGGCAATTTGCTCGAGGAACAGCATAAATGGCAAATTTAATCTTAACTCCAGAATGGACTGAAGGAATCTATCAGCTTGAAACCTCAGACCTTATTATAGGTGGACCAGACGGCATTGATAACCGTCAGGCAATTCAGTTGGGAAAACGGACGGAGTGGTTGAAAGAAGAAGTTGAAAAACGCGCTCCAAATACAAGTCCTGCATTTACTGGCACTCCAACCGCCCCAACAGCTCCACAGACAGTCAATAATAACCAGGTTGCTACTACTGCATTTGTAAAAGCCGCGATTGCAGCTCTTGTTGGTTCAGCGCCAGCCACATTAGATACGTTGGCTGAGATTGCGACGGCATTAGGCTCTGACGGTAATCTTAAAGCCACGTTGTTGGCTGAAATTGCTAAAAGAGCGAATAAAGCAACAACCTTGGAGGGTTATGGTATTACAGACGGGATTAATGTTGTAGGGATATATAATGGTGACCTAAATGCTCTCCACGGTAAAAACTCTATTCATTACGTCAACGCGATGAAGTCATTACCAAACTCACCAATAGGAGCGTATGACTGGGGGCTTGTAGTGACATTAACAGGTCTATCTTTCGGCGCGCAATTCTATTATCCAGATAATGACGGTGAAGTGTGGTTTCGTACAAGTTGGGGTGGTCGCAGCGATACATGGAAACCTTGGCAAAAACTAGTCACCGAGAACTCTATCAAGAGACTTTTTGGGCAGTCATTTAATGGTAATGGTTGGACAAAATTTCCTAATGGTCTCATTCTTCAATGGGGTAGTTATTCACAGCCAACAACGGATGCAGTGACAAGTGCGTTCCCAATCACATTTCCTAACAATTGTCTTCAAGTCTTTGCTACAGATCGAAGTGCGGCAGGAAATGGCGGTGGTATTATTTATGTGACAAATAGTACAAAAAATAATTTTACTATTGAAACATTAAAAAGTGAGTCAGTTGGACTTTTCACTATTTTCGCCATTGGTTATTAAATAAAAAAATACTCAAGGATAAAACATGTATTTTTATGATATTGAAAATGATGCCTTTATTGTAAAAGGTATTCACGACATTCCATCTCATGCCCTTTCCGTGAGTGACTCTGAGTATGTTGAATTTATTGAAAAACGTAATCAAGGAGCAGTGCTTTACATAGCAGAAGGTCAGTTGAAAGCCACAACAATTAGACCAAGTGTAGATCATGAATGGACAGGAACGGAATGGATTATTACAGACGCAAAACAAGCCGAGCTTAAATTCCAAAAGCACCAGCAATACATCACTAGCATTGATGACAAAGCTGCCAGCATTTACAGCATTTGGACGCGATTTGAAAGCGAATATCGAGAACGAAAAGACGCAGCATTAGCCTTTCAAGCGGAAAATTATCAAGGTGAAGTCAGTCGTTACATTACGGATTTTGCGCAAAAAGCCAATCTCGATAATAAAACCGCAACCGATATTATTCTTCAGCAAGCAGCCGGCTTAGAAAAATTACAGGTTGAGCTTGCCAATCAACGTATGCGCAAGTATGAGTTAAAGCGTGATGGGTTGAGTTTGGAAGAAATGAAAGAGATCCATGATGACATCATTCAACAAATGAACAACTTAGCGGAGGCGTATCAGAATGGATAATAAAATTTATCTCGCATTTTACAAACACAAACGTTCTTGGCACAAAGAGCCGTGGAAAGCCTTTGCGGACGCTGTGACGCGTTGCTTTACCAAAGGCGACTATAGCCACTGTGAATTGGTGATTGAACGCCGAGAATTTACAAGCGGTGGACATTACGAACACGATGTGGTTTATGACTGTTATTCATCATCAGTACAAGACGGTGGCGTGCGTTGTAAGCAAATCAACGTCCGTGATGGCAAATGGGATTTAGTACTATTGCCAAACGTAGCAGAAGGCCAAATTAAAGCCTATTTCAACCAAACTAAAGGTCAGGCTTATGACTGGTGGGGAGCGTTAGGTGTGGTGCTTGGAATTAAAGAGAAACGCAGTAAATACTTCTGTTCAGAGTGGTGTTTTAACGCCGTTTTCGGCAATGAAAACGGATGGCGGTTTAGCCCAAATCAATTAGCAACGATTTTTAAATAAGGAATTTAAAATGGGTTTATTACAAATAGACAAATTAACAACAGAATATTTAAATCGCCTAGTGATGAAAACAGATTATATTCATCAAGGCATGTTAACAATCTGTACAATTACACTATGCAATGGCTTCCAGGTTGTAGGTACGAGCGCTTGCATTTCGGACAAAAATTTTAATGAAAAAATTGGCGAAGACATAGCTTATAAAAACGCTTTCGAAAAATTATGGGAGCTGGAAGGCTACCTGTTAAAACAACGCCGCTATGAAGCAGCAAAAGGTGCTGTAAGATTGCGCAATGGAAACGCTGCTGAAGTGGTTTATCAAAGTCCATTTGGCAAATTATTAGTCATTGAACACAATGGTGATGAGCTGCCCGCGGCGCATTGGCACAATGCTGATGGTTCGTTCCACAAAGACAAATAACACCAAATTATTGAAAATAAATTAGATATTGTGGCAGGTTTAAAATGAAGAAAAGTTTAGTTGCATTAGCAGTTGCAGCCGTCGTAGCACAGACATTATACTAACATAATAGCAAGCAAAAGGATTGTGTATGTTTCTAGGCAAAGAAATGTTAGACGAGTTAATGCATGACTCAGTAACCGCATATCTACGAGATGAAATGAATAAAGGAATTAAGCTGGGGTGTGAACCAGACATGCATAATTTAATGGCCGGCTTACTTGAATTTTGTTACAAGCATGCTTTCCCCAGTCTTCGGCTTATTGTCAATGTACGGGAGCGAAGTTTGGAATTTGAACCTCTAACAAAAGATGGTGAAATACAACCTGTTGCAAAAAAACTTAAATAGCACAACACAGAAATTCATTTAATCTACATTAAATAATATGTAACACTATTTCAATATATGAAAAAAGCGGGGTTGGCATTTATCTCGCTTTTTTGTGGCATTTATCTCGCGCGGCTTTACAACGCTTTGTTCAACGTTGTTAGTAAAATCTCCCTCTGTTTTCAACGTAAGATTGCTCGCTTCAAACAGATGATTTAACACAACGCTATCTTTTAAGGTAATGTTTAAATCACCCTTTGTTTTAATATCGCCCTCAGATTCGAATCCTTTTGCATTTAAATTAATCGTTTTATTCGCTTGAACCAATCCTTCCTCGTTATTTATCATTAAACCGCCATTGTGCAATACATTCAGCGTATTGACGGCTAATAGCTCGCCTTGATGGTTATCTAAGCGACGACTCGCGATAATCGAGATATTATTCGTACTATAAATGCCACCTTGCCGATTATTCAGAGCAGCGGTTTGAATGGTAATGTGATTGCCTTGAACGCCTTGTGTTGGATTTGCGCCTTTCGCTTTTGTACCTTGGTTATCAACTTGCTGAGCGTTTAAAGTCAGAGATTCTGCGAAAATAAGCGACCCTTTTTCAGAGATGGCGCGGTTGTTAATACTATGCGCGGTCACACTGCCTGCATTTTTAGCGCTAATGCTGCCAGCTTGATTATCGAGTTTTTGGCTAGAAAGGGTAAGCGTTCCGCCGGATTGTATCATCCCTTGGCGGTTATTAGTGTTAGTTTGAACACCAATATTTAGCGAATTTTCAGCATAGAGTTTACCTTGCTGGTTGAGCAAAGCCTGCACACCTCGTAAAACCGCATTCCCCAGCCCCACAATACCTTGCGCTTTACCTTGAGTATGGCGGTTATCAATTATATTTTTTCCAGCGTCAATAGAAAGTTCGCTATCTGCACGAATAAGTCCTTGCTGATTATGTATTTCTCCAGATTCAATTTCTGTCTGATGATTAGCAAAAATTGTGCCGCCTTGGTTATTCAGTGTTTGTTGTGCCGTATTAATAATTAACCGATTGGATGCGGTGATATTACCTTGTTGATTATCCAACCCTTTTGCATTCAGTGTAAGTTTATTTAGCGCACTGATATTGCCTTGTTGGTTATTTAGAACAGTTTGTGTGGCAATGCTTAAACCGCCCGTGGTAGAAGCAATTATTCCCGCTTGGTTATTAATTTTATCCGAACGCAAAGTCCCGTCTTTTACAGTCAAGATTTCCCCTGCGCGGTTTTGAATATCTGCGGCGTTGAGCGTCGCCCGATTAAATGCGGTAATACGACCTTTTTGATTGTTAATGTGATGCGTATTTAAGTTCAGATCGGTAACAATAATGCCCTGCGTTTTATTCATCAGGGTATTACTGTTATCTATATGTTGGCGCGCCGTAATATTGGCAATATGTGCACGAATCATGCCCTGTTGATTATCCAGCGTATTCGCCGCTAATTGCAGAGTGCCGTTTTGTGCAGCGATAATGCCGCCCGTATTATTCAATGCTGATTGATGCGCATTAATCAAAAGGCTTTTGTTCAGGCTTGCCAAGGTACCGTTTTGATTTTGAATACCGTGTCGAACATCAATATTAGCGCGTTGACGTGCAAGCAATTTACTTTCTTGATTATCCAGCGTTTGAGCCGTGATGTTGACGAAAGAACCGCTGATTTCGCTCTTTTGATTTGATTGAATACGTTGAGAGACTAAATTAACCGCATTCGCCGTAACAAGTCCCGCATTCTGTAAAAGTGCGGTTAGATTTAAATCAAGTTGTGATAGCGCACGAATTTCCCCATTATGATTAGTCAGCGAAGAGGCATTTATCGTGTTGCGATTATGCGAGAAAATATTGCCCTTGACGTTATTTAATACGCCGGTGGTAAGTATTAATGTATTTTGGGCAATAATTCCGGTATGTCGAGTGTCAGAGAAAGTATCTTGGTTGTTAATGGTTTGCCCATTACTGTTGAGAGTAATATGCTTTGCAGAAAATAATCCTTGTCGATTATCGATTGTTCCGCTTGCCAGTGCGATATGTTGTGCGGCGACAATATTTCCTTTTTTATTCACTAAACTGTGATGATGTGTATTAAGCGTTAAACTACCTTGTTGACTGCCAAGCGCGCTATTTTCATTATGTAGTGTATTGTCCGTCGCAATATTGCCATCAAACTTGGCAATAATACGGCTATCTTGATTGGTTAATTTACCTGAAGTCGTGATATTCAAATTATCCGCAACAATTAAACTTTGCGCTGTTGAGTCCAGTGTATTGACCGCTAAATTTAATTTTTTTGCGTCAATTATACCGTTCTGCTGATTTAAATTACCCGCAAGCGTAATGTCGGCTTGGTTAACCGAATTGATTTTACCTTGATCATTAGATAGATTTTTAGCGTTTAAGGTTAAATCGTGCCGAGCATAAATCACACCTTGTTGGTTATTAATATCAGCAACTTTTAAGTTTTGCTTACCTACGCTTACAATACGACCTTGCTGATTAAATAAATTTGCTGACTGAATATCAAGCATACCCAGTGCCACAATTCCGTTATCTTGGCTATCAGTTAATGTGTGTTTATTGGATAAAGATTGCTTTTGGGTATTAATCATCACATTTTGGTCAGACTGAATCAAACCGCCATCATTGATAAGCTCACCGGAATTTATCGCAAGCGTTTGAGCTGCAATAAAGGTGCCATTTGTTGAATCAACTTTTCCTTTGTTCGCATTGACAGTAAGTTTTCCGTGGGTAATCAACCGTCCTTGTCGGTTATCCATGCCTTGCGCATTAACGGTTAAATCCCCTTGGGTTTTAAAAGTACCGCCGTTATTTGTTAACTTATCCGCCACATCTAGCTTTAATTCACCTGTGCCTGTTTGCTCCCAAGTGGCATGTTGAGTATTAAGAGAACGCTGTTGGGTTGTTAATTTTTCTGCTTTGAAGTAGCTATTTTGAGTTTCAAGTAAGGTGGGTGTCGTTAAGGTTAAATCCTTATTTGCAATCACAGTTGCGTTATGTGCTTGGATTCTTCCTTGCAAAGCCGTGATATTAATTGAATGGGAAGATGTATGGCTCTCGTCTAAATTTGCCTCGGCTGCGCTTACTTTAACTTTACCTGATGCGATATTTTTACCTTGTAAAGTCGTGTTACCTGTTGACTTAACTGTCACACTTTTACCTTGTGCAGACATATTTTCCAGTAAACGTACTTCGCCTTGCTTAGTATCTTGAACATTCACGCCCGCGGCGATAAGCGAATTCGCTAATGCCGTGACTTCTGGCGCTTGATAGCTAATATTCCCCTTAGCAAGAGTTTCACCTTTCTGAACAATGGCTTGATTTGCGGTGTTATAAATACTCCCTGCCCGCGCAACGATCACGCCGTCTTGTTGAATGTCTGACGCTGTTTTAAGGCTGATATCCCTCTGACGGTTTTCGATTTTACCGCGGTTTTCAATGCCTTTGGTACCTGTGAGTTGAACCGCGTTATGCGCATTTAATGTGCCGGTATTGACGATACGTCCTTGACTGTCGATTTGCAAAGTGTCCGCATCTGCCCCCAAATGCCCGGCATTACGTACCCCCACGCCCTGTTCCGTACCGATTAGATGAATTTTGCCCGAATACATTCCGCCCAACTCGCCCACATCTACCGCAAATTGTGGTCGGTTTTCGGTTGCAAGCGGTTGAGTGGTGTGAATAATTTGCAAGTCTTTCGGGTTATCTGATCGCTTAACCGTATTTTTGCCCGTCACTACCTTAGTTTCTCTTGTCGACCAAATACCTGCGTTAATTTTCGTCTCTCGGGCAATAATGTCTGTATAATCAACATGGCTATTGTCTAAGCCTTTGCCTGAAACACTCACCCTGCCTTTTTCTACAACAAAACTGTCAAGATTGCCATGTTTAATTTGAGGCTTACCCGTAGTCAGAGTCGCTCTATCCGAATTTATCACACCACAACCTTCGCAATGAATACCCGATGGGTTGGCAATAATCACATCCGCTTTTTTACCTGCGACCTCAACATATCCTTTTAATACCGATGGGTCAGAAGAATTGATTTCATTTAAAATCACTTTAGCCTCACCCCGCACAAGATAAGGGTTGCCAGCAACCAAACCGGCTTGTTGAGTAAGCACGTTAGTACGACTGTTGTTTAAGATAGCGCCTTTGGTATCAACATCGAATTTAGTATATTTATTGTGAGAAAGCCCGTTATCATTCGGGGTTTGAATATTAACCTGAGGCACGCCTTTTGCCGTTTGTAATACAATAGGTTGTTGATTCTTCGGAGCAGATCTATCTGCTTGAATAATCAACGTTTCAGCAAGGGCAGCATCAGAAAATGTAATAAAACCTAACACACAAAATAGGCTAAACATAAGCGGTCGAATTCGAGCAACAAGTTGCGGAAAGGTAAACGGTGATTTTTCGGTTGATTTACCCTCTGCTTTGACCAACTCAGAAACAACCACTAAACGTTGTAAAGCTTTACTGAAAATAACACGGAAACTTTGTTTATTCATATACTAATCTCGTTTTATTGATTAACGGAAAAATCTTGCCCCGTATTAGAAACGGTAACTTAAATTAAAGCCGGCTACGGCATTAGAAGTCTTAAAACCTTCCGGTTTACGAATAGGCTTACCGACAAAGACATCGTAAGACATATTTTTTACATTACCACGTAAACCTAATGCCGACCCCATTAAATGATGCCCAAGCTGATATCGGGTAGACAACCCCATTACTCTGCCACCATCCAACGCGACATAGAACTGATGCCCTAAGTTATTCACATTCCAAGCCAATTCATTACGCCATAACCAACCGCGCTCGCCTAAAAGTGTTAATTCCCCATCAAATCCACGTACCGTATAACGTCCGCCTATACTAAATCTATCTTGAGGAATGAGCGGGGTTTTATTCCATTGACCGCTCCAAGTAGAATTAAATTGCCACGGCTGCTTGCCCAACATAAAAGATTGGCTAAAATCCATCGTGGCGGTAATAATTTGCGGGCGTGAGGTACCTTCATTCCAACGTTCTTCTGGCGCTGATAATGCGCCTCTTGCTCCGGTACCTCGTTTATAGCTCGCTGATAATTCAAGTGTCGCATTACCAATATATTCTTTATGTGAAAAGCCTGCCTCCCAACCTGCCATGCGACGTTTTTGAATATCCACTTCCCTACCATCTACATAGTTTTGCGATTGACGAGACCAAAAACTACCGGATATAAAAGTTTTACGCTTATCATCCCGATAAAGTAAATAAGACAGTGTCGCCTTAGTGGTATTACTTTTACCGGCATAACGGTAGTTGTTATCAAGATTTCCAAAGACTTCTTGATGATAACGGTTATAAGTTTGGAAAGCAGATAAAGTCCAATACCCAAAAGGAATAGAGTAATAGAAAGTTAAGTTTTTGCTGGCTCGCTTGCCTTTATCATCATTGTGTGTTTTTAGGCTATGAGTGAAAGACGCGTAAAAAAGATCGTTTGCCGAAAGCATATTATCGAAAGAGAATGTGCCGCTAACCTGATATTTTCCGGTTGAAGTTGAGCCGGCATCATCTAAGCCTAAATTTAAACGAAAAGGAATGCCTTGTGCATAGCTGATTTTTATATCGCTTTCCCCCACCGAAGCCGAATCCGCCTCACTCGGTAAAATCTCAATATTGGCTTCTGCCGTTGGCACACGTTTTAAATTTTCAAGAGAATGTTCAATATCACGCACATTTAAAAGATCACCTTTTGCAAAAGTAAAACCGGTCAGCGCATGCAGTTTAGTAAAGCGAGGCACGACACCGCTATCGACAACAATGGTGTTGCGAATTTTGCCTAAAATCACGGTTAAATTCAGTTTGCCACCACGTAAATCTTGCTCTTCAATTACAACCCGCGTCGTGATATAACCTTTCTCAATAATATTGTTTTGCACTTGTTTCATTAAAATACCTAAACCGTTACCACCGAAACAATGCGGCAAGGTTAATTTTAAGTCACGAACGGCTTTATCAAAGGCCCATTGAAATTGGCTTTTGGAAGAATGTGAACCGTAGTCGATAAGTGAAATTTGATGAATGGGATAACAGGGAGATTCGTGTTTGGAAAGTGATAAGGGTTGATAAGAAGTATCTAATCTCACATCAGCTTGATGTTGAAGTTGTTTCTGCTGAGCTTGCCGGTATTGCTGTTGGCGTTGCTGCTCCATTGCATCAAGTCGATTTAACTCCGATAACCTTGGAAGTTGATTAGCAGAAACAGTAATTGAGATAGCAATAAGAGGTATGCTAAGAAATTTTGGTCGAAAGCGCGTCATTTTTCATTTAATTTATGTAATTTATAGGGCGGATTCTACATGATTATCCGAACCGTATCAAATTAGAATATGTAAATAACCGCATGTTTTCATTATGTTAATTTTACTTAATCGGGAACATAATGGCAGTAAAGAGGAGGTGATAAGTTTTCTGGTGCCCCCAACAGGACTTGAACCTGTGACCAATCGATTATGAGTCGACTGCTCTGACCGACTGAGCTATGGGGGCGGGAAGAGTGTGGGAATTATATGTAAATACCAGGTTAAAGTCTAGGATTAGGTAATTGTCCGCATGAAATTTAATCAGAAAAAAAGCCCGATTGGCTCGGGCTTTTGGGTGTTAATTATTCGTCAAGAAAACTTCTTAGGGTTTCCGAACGACTTGGATGACGCAGCTTGCGTAGCGCTTTCGCTTCAATCTGACGAATACGCTCGCGGGTAACGTCAAACTGTTTACCGACTTCTTCCAGCGTGTGATCGGTGTTCATGTCAATACCAAAGCGCATACGCAGCACTTTTGCTTCGCGCGGTGTCAATCCCTCCAGCACTTCGTGGGTCGCCGCTTTCAGACTCTGCGCCGTAGCGGAATCCAATGGTAACTCTAACGTGCTATCTTCAATGAAATCACCTAAATGGGAATCGTCGTCATCACCGATCGGCGTTTCCATAGAAATCGGCTCTTTGGCAATTTTCAGCACTTTGCGGATTTTATCTTCCGGCATACCCATACGTTCTGCCAGTTCTTCCGGTGAAGCCTCACGCCCCATTTCCTGCAACATCTGACGAGAAATCCGATTCAGCTTATTGATTGTTTCGATCATGTGCACCGGAATACGGATAGTTCTTGCCTGATCGGCGATAGAACGGGTAATCGCTTGACGAATCCACCATGTCGCATAGGTAGAAAACTTATAACCGCGGCGATATTCGAATTTATCTACCGCTTTCATCAGTCCGATGTTACCTTCCTGAATTAAATCCAAGAACTGCAAGCCACGGTTAGTATATTTTTTCGCAATGGAAATCACCAGACGCAGGTTTGCCTCTACCATTTCTTTTTTCGCACGGCGGGCTTTCAATTCGCCTTGTGCAACCCGTTCGCAGATTTCACGAATTTGCGCTACGGTTAAGCCGGTATCCTGTTCAATCCGAATCAATTCTTCAATCGCTTGACGGATCGGTGCTTCATATTGCGCCAATTTTTCCGACCAAGATTTTCCTGCCGCTAAGGCTTTTTCCAACCACGCATCAGTGGTTTCATGTCCGATAAAATCTTTCTGGAACATGCTTTTCGGCACTTTCGCATGATCCACCACCATTTTCTGAATACTGCGTTCCTGCTGGCGTACGCGTTTCATCATGCTACGCATGGAAATAACCAGCGTATCAAATTGTTTAGGTACCAAGCGGAATTGGGTGAATACATCGGCCAGAATCTGAATCTGATCCTTCGTGGCTTTCCGCGCACGACCGTACTTATTGATGGTATCTAAGGTTTTCTGATATTGCTGTTTGAGTTCGGCAAATTTCTCGCGTGCGACTTCAGGATCAATCGAATTATCCGAATCACTGTCATCGCTTGAAGAATCCTCTTCATTTTCTTCATCGTCTTCTTCGTCGTCGTCGAGTTCCTCATCGGAAATATCGCTATCCTCGTCCTCATCGTCGGACAGAGATTCATCAAGTTCATCGACTTCCGCACCTTCAACCGCATTCGGATCAACAAAACCGGTGATCAAATCAGCCAGTCGCATACCGCCTTCTTCAACCAACGCATACTGATCCAGTAAATAGGTAATGGATTCTGGATATGCGGCAACCGCGCTCTGCACTTCGTTAATGCCTTCCTCGATACGTTTGGCGATATCAATTTCGCCCTCACGTGTCAGCAGTTCCACGCTGCCCATCTCACGCATATACATACGCACAGGATCGGTCGTCCGTCCTAATTCGGCTTCTACGCTTGATAACACCTGCGTCGCTTCTTCAACGGCGTCTTCATCGGTGATATTTTCATTCAGTAACAGATCATCGGCGTCCGGCGCGGTTTCCAGCACCTGAATGCCCATATCATTAATCATCTGAATAATATCTTCGATCTGATCCGCATCAACAAGCTCTTCAGGAAGATGATCGTTAACTTCCGCATAGGTCAAATAACCTTGTTCTTTGCCTTGCGCAATTAACAATTTCAACTGAGATTGTGGATTTTGCTCCATATTATATATCCGCCTCGATTCGTCATTATGGAAGATAAAATACGGCTGATTTTATCATTCTTATATGTGATTAACTATTTATTTTGTTGCTTTTTTATTAATAATTGCGCCAGCTCCAGCTTCTCATCGGCATTCAGTCCGCCGGCGCGCTCCTTGGCAATAAGAATCTCAATATTCTTCTCCACCAGCTGAAGATAGAAATATTTCAGGGTTTCGCGAAAGGTATCTTCAATTTTTTCCTCGTCAATTAAGTGGTTCCAAGCGGCCAGAATTTCAAGGGGGCGGCTGTATTCCGTATCGCGCCAATGTTCCAGAATCTGCCCGGTCGTCATTCCGATCCGTTCACGGCAAAGTGCGGTCAATTTTTCGAATAAATCGAAACCCGGTTCATCCAATATTTTCAACGCGCTTAAATTCGGCACCAATCGAATAAGCTCCGGATTTTGCAACAATAAGGCAATCAATATGCGCATCGGCGTGCGTTTAACCGTCGGCGCGCTGTGTCCGGCTTTTCCGCTGATGTCCGGCTGTGCCGGGATCAAACGCGCCAATTGCGATTGATCAAAAATCCCCAGTTTCTGCGCCAGCAGATTGCGTAATGACAAGCACAGCATCTCACCCGGAATGCGTTTAATCAGCGGTGCCGCCAATGCAGCAAGCTTGCTTTTCCCTTCTTTGGAAGAAAAATCCACCTGCGCGCTGAGGGTGGAAAACAGAAAATCGCTTAAAGACTGGGCTTTTCTTATGTAATCTTCAAAACCGTCTTTGCCGTATTGCCGAATAAATGTGTCTGGATCTTCGCCATCGGGCAGAAAAATAAATTTCAGCTGCCGCCCGTCTTCCAAATAAGGCAGGGCATTTTCCAGCGCTCGCCATGCGGCATCGCGCCCTGCTCGGTCGGCATCGTAACAGCAGACTATTTGCTCAGTGGCACGAAAAGCCAGCTGAATTTGCTCCGGCGTGGTTGCCGTGCCCAGTGAGGCTACCGCATAATTCACGCCGAACTGCGCCAGCGCAACCACATCCATATAGCCTTCCACCACCAGCAACATCGACGGGTTGTCATCGACTTCCAGCGCCTCAAACAAGCCGTATAATTCATTACCTTTATGGTAGGTTACGCTTTCCGGCGAATTCAAATACTTCGGTTTTTCATCGCTGATCACGCGCCCGCCGAACGCAATAGTACGCCCGCGCCGATCGCGGATCGGAAACATAATCCGATTGCGAAAACGATCATAGGGTTCACGCCCGTCATTGCGCGACAACATACCGAGCTCAAACAGCTTCCGGCGCTCTTCCTGAGTACGTCCGAACTGTTGCAGCAAACCGCCGAACTGATTGGGCGAAAAACCAATGCCGAAACGCGCGATAACCTCCGCCGACAATCCGCGCTGTTGTAAATAACTCTGCGCCGGAATATTCAGCGGCAATTGCTGTTGATAAAAACGCGCGATTTCCCCCATCAATTCATACAGATTGCGTTTGGTTTGATAAGAGGTCTGCGTTTTGCCGTCAAAGTGCGGTGATTTTTCGCGCGGAATTTCAAGCCCGTGCATCGCCGCCAACTCTTCCACCGCCTCGGTAAACTCCAGTTTATCGTACTCCATTAAAAAAGAAATGGCATTGCCGTGCGCATGGCAACCGAAACAATGATAAAACTGCTTTTTCTGACTGACCGTAAAAGACGGCGTTTTCTCATGATGAAAAGGACAGCAGGCCTGATAATCCCGCCCGGCTTTTTTCAGTTTTACTCTCGAATTGATCAGCTCGACAATATCGGTTCTTGCCAAAAGATCATCAATAAATGAACGTGGAATCAAACCTGCCATCGAGTTTACCTCTATGCTTTGCGTTTATCCGTTAATTGAGAATAGATGAAAGATGATAAGAAAACAAAACCGTGATTCCAAAAAGGTTTCACGGTCCGCTTAACTCGAGTTTTTATAAAAATAGCTAATTAGTATAAACGTGTGTTACGTGCGTTTTCACGAGCTACGCGTTTTGCGTGACGTTTTGCACGAGTCGCGTTTTCACGTTTGCGAATGGTAGTCGGTTTTTCGTAGAATTCACGGCTGCGAACTTCCGCCAAAATACCAGCTTTTTCACAAGAGCGTTTGAAACGACGTAATGCAACGTCAAAGGATTCGTTTTCACGTACTTTAATTACAGGCATAAGCCATCACCTCAATATGGATTAATATTTTGCAAAATTTAGTGACCGTTTCGATTTTGATAAACGGCTTATTCAAACTAATAAGGGTCGCAATTTTAATCTAAATCCATGCCAAAAGTAAAGGAAAGAATGATCTTTTGTGGCAAAATCCCCGGTCAAACTGGAGAAAACGACGTAAACGGGGTAAAATCATCAGCCGTTCTATAATCAACAAAGAGAGAAGAGATGCGAGTTTTAGGCATTGAAACGTCCTGCGATGAAACCGGCGTCGCCATTTATGATGAGACGCGCGGTTTAATCGCCAATCAATTATACACTCAGATTGCGCTGCATGCCGATTACGGCGGTGTCGTTCCTGAACTTGCCTCGCGTGATCATATCCGCAAAACCGCACCATTGATTCAGGCGGCATTGCGTGAAGCCGAATTGACCGCCGCCGACATTGACGGTATCGCCTATACCTGCGGTCCCGGGTTGGTCGGTGCGCTGCTAGTGGGCTCGACAATCGCGCGCGCACTGGCTTACGCGTGGGGAGTACCGGCAGTCGGCGTTCATCATCTGGAAGGACATCTGCTCGCCCCAATGTTGGAAGAAAATGCACCGCACTTTCCATTTATCGCGTTGCTGGTGTCCGGCGGACATACTCAACTGATACGGGTTGACGGGGTGGGACAATATCAGCTGCTCGGCGAAAGCATTGATGACGCTGCCGGCGAAGCCTTTGATAAAACCGCAAAACTGCTTGGTTTGGACTATCCGGGCGGCGCGGCGCTGTCCCGTCTGGCGGAGAAAGGCACACCTGCACGGTTCAGTTTTCCGCGTCCGATGACCGACCGACCGGGGCTGGATTTCAGTTTTTCCGGTTTAAAAACCTTTGCGGCAAATACAATTAATCAGGCGCATCAAGCAGAAGGCGTGCTGAGCGAACAAACTAAAGCGGACATTGCGCATGCGTTCCAACAGGCTGTGGTGGAGACGCTGGCGATAAAATGTCGCCGCGCGCTGCAACAAAGCGGCTTAAAACGGCTAGTCATCGCCGGCGGCGTAAGTGCTAATCGGCCATTACGTCAGGCGCTTGCCGCCCTTATGCAACAGCTCGGCGGTGAGGTGTTTTATCCGCAACCGCAATTTTGTACCGACAACGGTGCAATGATCGCCTACACCGGTTTCCTGCGCCTAAAACAAGGCGAATCTTCACCGTTGGATATTGAGGTAAAACCGCGCTGGGCAATGACTGAACTGAAAGCAATCAAATAGAAGGATAAATCAAATGGACTCGATTCAATTTCGCGCCATGCGTGCCGCTGGCATCGGCTGTATGTTAATGCTGCTGATGATCGGCATCGCAATCTTTACCTTACCCAGTCAGACTCTAATCGATTACCTAACCGTCGCCGGTCGGCTGGTCGGACAAAGCACTACCGTCGGCATTTTGATACTGGCAGCATTGCCGCCGTTGACCGGTGCGCTGTGCTATTATGTCTGGAAATGGGCGTTAAAATAACCGCACTTCAATCACCGACACGATCATTATGGCAAAACTTTATTTTTATTATTCGACCATGAATGCGGGGAAATCCACCACCCTGCTACAATCTGCTTACAATTACCGCGAACGCAATATGAACACGCTGGTTTATACCGCCGCCATCGACGATCGTTTCGGTGTGGGTAAAGTCACCTCGCGTATTGGGATCAGTCAGGATGCCAAACTGTTCGGCAAAGAAACCGATCTATTTGCCGAAATTGCGCTGCATTTAGGCAAGGAAAAACTGCATTGCATTTTGGTTGACGAAGCGCAGTTTCTGACCAAACAGCAAGTATATCAACTCAGCGATGTGGTGGATAAGCTGAATATTCCCGTGCTTTGCTACGGTCTGCGCACCGATTTTCAGGCGGAACTGTTTGAAGGCAGTAGGCATCTGTTGGCATGGGCAGATCAGCTGGAAGAACTGAAAACCATTTGTTACTGCGGACGCAAAGCCAACTTTGTCCTGCGCCTAAATGATCAGGGCGAGGTGGTGAAAGACGGCGAGCAGATTCAGATTGGCGGCAATAATCATTATGTATCCGTGTGTCGCCGGCATTATAAAGAGAAGATCGAAAACTAAAAAAGGGGCATTCGCCCCTTGATGATTAGCCGGCAGACAATTCGTCTGCGTACCACGTTTATCGATTACGATCGTAGCGTTCTCGGCGTGGACGCTCATTAAAAGTGCGGTGACTTTTTTCTTTAAATCTGCGTTCATCACGACCGAAACCACCATCGCGCGTAAAACCACGTGCTGCCCCCTGTCCGCCGTTTTTACCGTTGCGTTTGTTACGCTGACGCTCGCCGAATTCGGCGCTTTCACCGCCTTTTACCGCGCCCAAAAAAGACATACGCATCTGCTTATTCATTACTCGAGTTTTATCGAACATTTGCAGCATTTCTTTCGGCATGCCTTGCGGCAGCTCTACTGTCGAATATTCATCATACAATTTGATATGACCGATATAACGGCTGTTAATATCCCCTTCGTTGGCAATTGCGCCCACAATATGTCGCACTTCCACGCCGTCGCCGCGTCCCACTTCGATACGATATAAATCCATTGGCTGCGGATTACCGTAACCTCTGCGCTCGGCAGAACGTGAATTTTCCCGGCGATCGCGACGCTCGGTACGTTCTGCGCGCTCACGGCGGGAACGTTTTTCAATCATCGGATCCGGCGGCAAAATCAGTTTCTGTTTGCCTTGCAACAACATTAACATGGCTGCGGCAATATCTTCCTGATCCTGATCGGCGGTAAACAAATCTTCCAGCAAACTGCGATATTGCGACAAATCATGATGCTCAAGCTGCTTGGTAATCTGCGCCACGAATTTTTTACGTCGGCAGGCTTGTAATGCGCTGTGATCCGGTACTTCCACTTCATCAATGGCTTTTTTAGTTAACCGTTCAATATTTTTCAGCAAACGGTTCTCGCGCGGATCAACAAATAACAATGCACGACCAGCACGCCCCGCACGGCCGGTACGACCGATACGGTGTACATAACTTTCCGCATCCAGCGGAATATCATAATTAACGACCAAACTGATACGTTCAACATCCAGCCCGCGTGCTGCGACATCGGTAGCAACCAGAATATCCAGACTGCCGTTACGCAGACGATCCAGCGTTTGCTCACGCAATTGCTGCGTCATATCGCCGTTTAGCGCGGCGGCACGAAAACCGTGTCTTTCCAATAATTCGGTAATATCCAGCGTACCGGTTTTGGTACGGGTAAAGATAATCGCGGCGTCAAAATCTTCCACTTCCAGAAAACGCAGCAGCGCTTCGTTCTTGCGAAAACCGTGTACATACCAGCAACTCTGGGTAATATCCGGCGCCGTATTTTGGGTAGATTGAATCCGCACTTCTTGCGGTTCGTGCATGAAACGTTTGGTGATCCGGCGAATCGGTTCCGGCATGGTAGCGGAAAACAATGCGGTCTGGTGTTGTTCCGGCAACTCCGCCATAACGGTTTCCACATCGTCGATAAAGCCCATACGCAGCATTTCATCAGCTTCATCTAACACGATGGATTGTAATTCCGATAAATCCAATGTGCCGCGGCGAATATGATCAAGAATACGCCCCGGCGTCCCAACCACAACCTGTGCCCCCTGTTTCAACGCACGCAACTGAATATCGTAACGCTGTCCGCCGTAAAGGGTGACAATTCGTACCCCCTTGGCATGTTTTACAAAATGTTCGCAGGCATCCGCCACTTGAATCGCCAGCTCGCGGGTCGGCGCCATTACCAGCATTTGCGGATGTTTTTTCTCGCTGTCAATATGCGCCAGCAGCGGTAAAGAAAAGGCGGCAGTTTTACCACTGCCGGTTTGTGCCATACCCAGCACATCGCGCCCCGCCAATAAATGCGGAATACAAGCCTGCTGAATCGGAGAAGGTGCTGTAAAGCCCAAATCGGCAACGGCGTTAAGAATAAATTCAGGCAAGCCTAAATCGTTAAAAGTTAAATTAGTTTCAGTCATTAAAAAATTCTCAAATAAAAGAAAGCACAACGGTTTTCGGTTCGACAAAGCATAGGTGTCGCCGGGAGAATAACGGATTCGAATAAAGAAGCGAAAACCATCCACTCAATCAGCTGCTCTGTTTATCACATTGTTGATCAGTAATACGTTTCACAACATGCACTATTGCGGGTAAGCTGCCGCTCCCGCTTTTATTGCGCCTGAGTGCGTTTTAATTTCGCCAGCTCAAGCACTGCAAAACGATACTCAACAAAGTTATACACCTGATTCGCTACGGCCAGTTTAAACAGCGTTTCCGCTTCTTCCGTTTGGCCTTGATTGAGTTTTTGTTTTGCCAGATAGAAATAGGTTTCGGTCAGGATCTCTGCATATTGCGACGAAGCCGGATCGGCGAAATGCCGCGCTTTTTGCTGTAAATCCTCAACCGACAGTTTACCTAAATAATATTGAACGATATAAGTTCCCCAGTATTGTTCCGACAAGCTGGCTGCACGGGTTGTCAGATTATGCAGGGCATCGTCCGGTTTAAATTTCAGTTCGTTAAGATATAACCACAGCACACGATACGGATCGGTTTTATCCGCTTGATAGAATTTCAGAAAATCCTGCTGTGCAAGGTTATAACGACCGACATAGTAAAAATCCAGCCCGCGGTTTAAATACGTATATTCATAGCCGGGATCAAGCTCCAGCACCGCGTTGAAGGCTTCCAACGCACTGTCGTAATCCTCGTCCAGTAGCAAATAAAGTCCCAGATAATTATATACCGCCGCCATTTTCGGCTGTAGCGCCAACGCTTGAGTAAAATCATAACGCGCCAGCGCCCAAAGTCCGAGGCTGTCATATAACACACCCCGTTCAAAGTGCAGTGCGGCACGCTCTTCATTGCTCATGCGCCCGACCAGCAATACCTGACTGATCCGAACAATCATCACTTCCTGTTCGAAATGGATGTTCGGATTCTGTTCGGCTAAAACGATCTTATTCTTCGAGACAAAAGTTTGATTTGAACTTACACAGCCGGCAAGTAATAAAACAACGCATAAATTCGGTATATACCACACGAATCTTAACAACCGAGGAAGTTGTGTCATCAGATAAGCCTTAAAGCACGGGTATTGCTTGTTACTCCCCGCAACACAGTGCGGGGATAAAATCATACATCATATACCGGGCAAGCGGTTTTTCCCGGCATAATGAAGCATAAACTTAGTTACGCCTGTTCACTGACTGCGGCGTCGTCCTGTTCAGATACCGCATCCTGTTTCGGCGCAACGTCTTTCATGGTCAGACGAATACGTCCCTGACGGTCAATTTCAACCACTTTTACCGTGACCTCCTGACCGACGGCAAGATAATCGCTCACTTTCTCTACGCGTTCTTCTGCGATTTGAGAAATATGCACCAGACCTTCTTTGTTGCCCACAATCGCAACGAACGCGCCGAAATCAGCCAAACGGGTCACCTTACCTTTGTAAGTCTGACCGGCTTCCACTTCTGCGGTAATGTCTTCAATACGCGCCATCACATCTTTCACCGCGTTATTATCTACCGCCGCAATTTTCACCGTACCGTCGTCATCAATATCGATTGACGTACCGGTTTCTTCGGTTAACGCACGGATAACCGCACCACCTTTACCGATCACATCTTTGATTTTCTTCGGATCGATCTTCATCGTGTGAATACGCGGAGCAAAATCGGAAATTTCTGCGCGCGGTGCGGCAATTGCTTGTTCCATCACGCCGAGAATGTGCATTCTCGCGCCTTTCGCCTGATTTAAAGCGATTTGCATAATTTCCGGCGTAATGCCTTCGATTTTAATGTCCATTTGCAGCGCAGTCACGCCTGCACGGGTACCGGCGACTTTAAAGTCCATATCGCCTAAGTGGTCTTCATCACCCAGAATATCCGATAACACCACAAAGTTATCTTCTTCTTTTACCAACCCCATGGCAATACCCGCCACTGCCGATTTAATCGGTACACCGGCATCCATCAACGCTAAAGAGGCACCGCACACGGAAGCCATTGAAGAAGAACCGTTGGATTCAGTAATTTCGGAAACCACGCGCACCACATAAGGGAATTCTGCCAAGCTCGGCATCACCGCCGCCACGCCGCGTTTTGCCAAGCGGCCGTGACCAATTTCACGGCGTTTCGGCGAACCGATCATACCGGTTTCGCCCACAGAATACGGCGGGAAATTATAATGGAACAGGAAATGATCGGAGCGTTCGCCGGTCAGTTCATCAATAATCTGCGCATCACGTTCGGTACCTAAAGTGGCAACTGCCAACGCCTGCGTTTCACCGCGGGTGAAAATCGCAGAACCGTGCGTACGCGGTAACACACCGGTACAAATATCCAGTGCGCGCACAGTATCAACACTACGTCCGTCAATACGCGGCTCACCTTTTAAAATACGACTGCGCACGATTTGGCTTTCAAGTGCGGTGATAATATCAATAATTTTACCTTCGCTGACCGTTTCGTCCTGCGCGCTTAGTTGTGCAATCACATCGGCTTTAATCGCATCAATTTGTTCATAACGCGCTTGTTTTTCGGTGATGCGGTAAGCATCGCCCAAGCGGCTTTCCGCCAGTGCTTTCACTTGTTCAATCAAGCTGTTATCCGGCTGCGGTGCAACCCATTCCCAACGCGGTTTACCCGCTTGTTCGGCAAATTCTTTGATCGCTTCTACAACCACCTGTTGTTGTTGATGACCGAATACGACTGCCGCCAACATTTGTTCTTCCGTCAGAATATCCGCTTCCGATTCCACCATCAGCACCGCTTTATCGGTACCGGCGACCACTAAATCCAAACGACTTTGTTTTTGTTCGTTCATGGTCGGATTCAGCACAAACTGATCATTGATAAAGCCGACACGCGCTGCACCGATAGGTCCGTTAAACGGCACGCCAGATAAAGAAAGCGCTGCCGAGGCACCAATCATCGCCACTAAATCAGGGCTGATCTGCGGATTGACGGAAACCACAGTCGCCACAATCTGAATCTCGTTAAAAAACCCTTCCGGGAATAACGGACGAATAGGGCGGTCGATTAAACGCGCGATCAAGGTTTCGCCCTCGGACGGACGACCTTCACGCTTAAAGAAACCGCCCGGAATACGTCCCGCCGCATAAGTGCGTTCCTGATAATTTACGGTTAACGGAAAGAAATCCTGCCCTTCTTTAACCTCTTTTTTTGCCACGACGCTGACAAATACCGTAGTATCGTCCATGCTCGCCATCACCGCCGCAGTTGCCTGACGGGCAATCGCACCGGTTTCTAACGTGACGGTATGCTGACCGTATTTAAATTGTTTTACAATTGGATTCACAATATTTTCCTTATAATGTAATAGGTGATATTTTAAGTAAAAAATAGGGCGGGATTTCCCCACCGCATTGATGCGTTATTTTCCCAATTGCGACTAGCAAAAACGATCTTAAAATCGACCGCACTTTAATCTCACATCAAAATCGTTTTTGATAGCCGCACGCCAACAGGAAAATTAAAGCCCCGTTATTATACAGGGCTTTTGCATTGATTGATACTATTTTAAACCGGCTATGTGTTTAGTCGTCTACAAAACCCGATTTCACGCCGCTCATATCCGGCAGTTGGTGAGCAATCCCCTTATGGCAATCAATACAGGTTTTGCCTTCTTTAATCGCCAGTGAGTGCATTCTTTCCGCCACGGTTTTCTGCTGGCTGAAATCCATCGCATCAAAATTATGGCAATTACGGCACTCCTGCGAATTATTGGCTTTCATTCGCGCCCATTCGCGTTCCGCCATTTCCAGTCGATGCGCGTCAAATTTCTCTTTGGTATCCACATGTCCCATTACATAGGAATACACTTCGCCCGCCGCTTTGATTTTACGCGTCCATTTCGGAATAAATTCATGCGGCAAATGGCAGTTCGAACAAGTCGCTTTCACCCCGCTGCGGTTCATATAATGCACCGAATGACGGTATTCCGGCACCACATCGTTCATATGACAGCTGGAACAAAATTCTTCCGTATTGGTATATTCCAGCGCCGTATTGAAGCCCCCCCAAAACACGATACCGGCAATAAACGACAGCGTAATTAGCACGCCCACCGCAATGCGGCTCGGCGTACGGAACCAATGCCAGAACCGTTTGATTAATTTCAGCATAAATCCCCCGATTATTTACCGTAGCCTTTCAGCGGTTTGAACTCATTCGATACAATCGGCTCAACATCTGATTGTGATGTATGGCATTGCAAACAGAAATAACGGCGCGGCGAAGTGGACGAACCGACAATATTGCCGTCGCGATCCATAAAATGCGTCGGGCTAATACGGGTCGCGCCAGTTATCCGCGAGGCTTCGACGCTGTGGCAATTCAGACATTGGTTGGTATTTTTTGTAATCTGATAATTTTTCACCGCATGAGGTATCATCGGCGGTTGATTTACATAACTCAACGCATACCGATCGCTTTCTTTCGGTTCATTATGAAATGCCGGAGCGACATATTCCGACGATCCTTGTAGATAATTGTCCACTTCATCTGCGCCCGCAGTTGCCGCAAAAAGTGCGGTCAAAATAAATAACGTTTTTTTAATCATTTTATTCCCCCGAATGATTAAATCTGGTAGTAAAGGTAAATACGTTTTCAGCACAGACATCAATACAACGTCCGCAACTGATACAATCTTTCGAAAGCACAAGCAGAGTTTCGTTATTCTTGCCGTGCAACGGTGAACGCAGTACCTGCGGTTCCGGACAGACGTTATAGCAGTCCATGCAGTTATCGCACCGGCTGCGCTCAACCACTTTAACCCGTGCAATGCCACGCGCGCCAATCAGCCCGTAAGCCGCGCCGAGCGGACATAAATGCCCGCACCAGCCATGTTCCGCAATCAGTAAATCAAA
>NZ_LN776194.1 GCF_000827595.2 Necropsobacter massiliensis
GTATTGCGGGCAGGCGCATTTGGTTGCGCCGGGCAAACCGCTGCGCAGAGCCATTGAGGCGGGTCATGTTCATTCAATGATTTTCTGGGGGCCGCCGGGGACGGGAAAAACTACGCTGGCAGAGATTATCGCCCGCCATATCAATGCGGAGGTTGAACGAATTTCAGCGGTTACTGGTGGCATTAAAGAGATTCGTGAGGCGATCGAACGGGCAAAACAAAACCGCCTGTCGGATCGGCGCACCATACTGTTTGTGGATGAAGTGCATCGCTTTAATAAAAGCCAGCAGGATGCGTTTCTACCGCATATTGAAGACGGCACGGTCATTTTTATCGGGGCGACCACCGAAAATCCTTCTTTTGAGTTGAATAATGCGTTGCTGTCACGGGCGCGGGTGTATATTTTAAAACCGTTAAGCACAGCGGAGATCGAACAGGTATTAGAGCAGGCGTTAACCGACGAAGTCCGCGGGCTGGGGAAAGAGCGGTTGATTTTACAAGAGAATCTGATGCATATGCTGGCTGAATATGTTAACGGCGATGCCCGTCTGGCGCTGAACTGTCTTGAATTAATGGCGGATATGGCGCAAGAAAGTGAAAACGGCAAAATATTGAACCGCACTTTGTTGGCAGAAGTGTTGGGTGAACGGCAGGCGCGTTTTGATAAGCAGGGTGATCGCTTTTATGATCTGATTTCCGCACTGCATAAATCCGTCCGCGGTTCCGCGCCGGATGCCGCCTTATATTGGTATGCGCGGATTATTACCGCCGGCGGTGATCCCTTGTATGTGGCGCGTCGTCTGCTGGCGATAGCCTCCGAAGATGTGGGCAATGCGGATCCGCGAGCGATGCAAGTGGCGTTGGCGGCTTGGGATTGTTTTACTCGCGTCGGTGCGGCGGAGGGCGAACGCGCCATCGCACAGGCTATCGTATATCTTGCCGTCGCACCGAAAAGCAACGCGGTTTATAGCGCCTTTAATGCCGCGAAAAAACAGGCGGCGGAAAGTCCGGATTACGACGTGCCGGCGCATTTGCGCAACGCACCGACTCATTTAATGAAGGAATTGGGGTACGGTGCGGAATATCGTTATGCGCATGACGAGCCGAACGCTTATGCGGCGGGAGAGAACTATTTTCCGCCGGAGCTGCAAAATACTCAATATTATTTCCCGACCCAGCGCGGCATGGAAATTCAGATTAGCGAGAAATTAGCCCGCTTGCGCGAACTGGATAAACAAAGCACGACTATTCGTTATAAATCACGCGGATAACTGGTTTATTTTGTGAATCCGATCTAGAATAGCCGAGTATCAGAGTAACACATATTTCAAATTAACAGGTTAGGGTAACACTATGATCGATCCGAATTTATTGCGCAATAATCTTGCAGAAGTGGCAGAAAAATTAAAGCTCAGACGCGGTTTTGATTTAGACGTGGAAAGTATCAGCCGCTTGGAAGAACAGCGTAAAACATTGCAAGTTAAAACGGAAACCTTACAGGCAGAACGCAATGCGCGTTCCAAAGTTATCGGCGCAGCTAAAGCGCGCGGGGAAGATATTGCGCCGTTGCTGGAAGAAGTGGAGCACATGGGCATCGAATTGAGCATGGCGAAAGCGCAACTCGATGATGTACAGGCGGAGCTCTATAATATTGCGATTGCGATCCCGAATATTCCGGCGGACGAAGTGCCGTTGGGTAAAGATGACAGCGAAAATAAAGAAATTTCACGCTGGGGCGAGCCGAGAACCTTTGATTTTGAAGTCAAAGATCATGTCACCTTGGGCGAGCAGCTCCGCGGGCTGGATTTTGCCGCCGGTGCCAAACTCAGCGGTGCGCGCTTTGCGGTAATGCAAGGACAAATCGCTAAAATGCACCGCGCATTGGCGCAGTTTATGCTGGATCTACACACCGAGCAGCACGGCTATCGGGAAACCTATGTGCCTTATTTGGTGAACCACGATACGCTATACGGCACCGGGCAGCTGCCGAAATTCGGCGAAGATTTGTTCCACACCAAACCGCTGGAAGGTGAGCAACCTTATGCTTTAATTCCGACAGCTGAAGTGCCGGTCACCAATTTGGTGCGTGATGAAATTTTGGATGAGGCAGATTTACCGCTCAAAATGACCGCACATACGCCTTGTTTCCGTTCCGAGGCAGGTTCTTATGGGCGTGATACCCGCGGTTTAATTCGTATGCACCAGTTCGACAAAGTGGAAATGGTGCAGATTGTTGCGCCGGAAAAATCCATGGCAGCGCTGGAAGAATTAACCGCTCATGCGGAAAAAGTTCTGCAATTGTTGCAGTTGCCGTATCGTAAAGTGTTGCTGTGTACCGGTGATATGGGGTTCGGTTCGGCGAAAACCTATGATTTAGAAGTCTGGGTGCCGGCACAGAATACTTATCGTGAAATTTCTTCTTGTTCTAACATGTGGGATTTTCAGGCTCGCCGTATGCAGGCCCGTTGCCGCGCCAAAGGCGAGAAGAAAACCCGTTTGGTACACACCTTAAACGGCTCCGGGCTGGCGGTTGGTCGTACCTTGGTCGCTGTTTTGGAAAACTATCAGAATGCCGACGGCAGCATTACCGTTCCGGAAGTATTGCGTCCGTATATGGGCGGGCTTGAGGTTATCGGCAAATAATCGATAGATAACTTAGCGGGCGCAATTTAGCGCCCTTTTTGTTGCCCGTGTGTTTCCGTTTACTGCATGATTGCTATAAAGGTGCGGGCGTTTTGCTGTCTGGATTATGCAGAATCAACAAAAAAACCCACCGCACTTTTAAACTGTTCGCCGTAGAAAATCAGTGGAATCCGGCGGCGTTGCCAGACGGGCACTTCGGCTTGTTGCCATAATTTTTTGATATCCTGATTCACACCGTTTTTATTGCGTACCGCGCCAGAATAAGCAAAGCGGATTTGGATCGGCAAATCGGTGGTCGGCAGTGGTTGGTGGTAATGCTGCCATTGCGCCAGTAAACCCTCTTGGGTTTCGTGCAGCCGCAATGTTCCCAGATTATCGGGCAGGGCGATTGTTTGATTAGGTTGAATATCAAGGCGAATTTTGCTCAAATCGGCAAAATTTTCTGTGAGATAAAGCCGGTTTCGATAGCGCCGGATTACCTGATTTTGCCAGTGAAACTGCGGGTTGCGATCGGCGCGGGCGCTAATTACATCAGTAATCAATTGCTCCAGTTGTACTACGGAGGGCATCGCTAGGTTAAGTGCCGCCAGCCAGCGGCGCAGCAAGGCTTTTTGGCGCAGGACGGAAAACTGTGCAAACCCACTAATATCAAAAGTGCGGTCGGATTTTGCATAATATTGCTGAAAATCCCGGTTGATAAGCTCGTCGATTAATTGCTGCTGCTCGAAACAATGCCGGGCGGAACGCTGTACCGCGTGGTCAAAATGCGGCCAGCGACGGCGTAATCGGGGCAGGATTTGATGACGCAAAAAGTTACGCTCGTAATGGTTATCGGCGTTGCTTTCGTCTTCAATCCACGGCAGTTTGAGCGCACGCACGTAATCTTCCAGTTGTGCGCGGCTGAAAGGCAGCAGCGGGCGAAAAATCGGCAGATTATTGACCGCACTTTTTACTGCCATAGCGCTCAACCCTTGCAGACCGCTGCCGCGTTTGAGCGCGAGAAAAAAGGTTTCCGTTTGATCTTGTTGATGATGAGCGGTGACTAGGATTTCGTTTTCGTGCAGGTGCTTTTTGATCGCGCTGTAACGCGCATCTCTGGCGCCGGCTTCAATGCCTGCGCGCGTATCAACCCTGACTTTCTCAATAATCAGAGGTATTTCCAGCTGCTGACAGAGATTTTGACAATGTTGCGCCCATTGATCCGCGTTGCGGCTTAAGCCGTGATGAATATGGATGGCGCGCAGCATGAAGTGCGGTTGTTTTTTTCGTAGTTCGGCGAATAAACCAAGCAGGGCAGAGGAGTCCAACCCGCCGCTGAAGCCGAGCAGAAATTCGGTCTGCGAGGGCGCATAATCGCTAATCTGGCGGCAGAATTGTTCAAACAGCATGGTGAGAATCCAAAAAATTCTGACGGCGCAAATGCGCCGACAGATTGTGTGAATTAGGCGATTTTTACCGCGCGATAGTTACTGCGTGGTGTAACGATTTGATCACGTGCCGCAATGATTTGCAGTTCATAAGAACCATGTTGATGCGTGATTGCCATTACGTCGTTTACTGCGTTTGCGGTGTGCTCAAAAGCATCGACGTCGGATTTGCCGTTCAGCAGGTTGGCGATAAACAAACCGGCGGTTAAATCGCCTACGCCAACCGGCTCTTTGTCGAACGGATGCAACGGGCGGGCAATATGCCAAATGCCGTCTTGATTCGCCAGTAACATTTCAAACTGCTGCGGATTTTGTCCTACTTTACTTAAATGTTTGACCAACACTTTTTTCGGACCTTTACGCAAAATCGCTTTAACCGCTTCAATTGCTTGATCAAAATTCTCTACCGTCAGCCCGCTGAGCTCGCGCAATTCCACCAGATTCGGGGTCATAATGTCCGCTTGTGCCATGGCAAGATTAATCAGCCCTTCTTTTACGCCGTCGGCAACAATGCAGCCTTTATCCGGATGACCCATGACCGGGTCGCAAAGATACAGAACGCGCGGATTTTTTTCTCTTATTTTATGCAGCGCATTAATAATTTCTTCTACCTGTTCGGCAGAACCGATATAGCCGGAGACGACGGCATCACAGTGATGCAGTTCGCCGATAGCGTCGATACCGGCTACGATTTCGCCGATTTGCTCTTTCGGCACGACCATGCCGGTCCATTTGCCGTATTGCGTATGATTGGAAAACTGCACCGTATTCAACGCCCACACATCGACACCGAGTAATTGCATCGGAAAAGTTGCCGATTTATTACCGGCATAGCCGTATACAACATGAGATTGAATTGAAAGAATATTTTTCATGATATTGATTATTTCCGGGTAATTGACAGAAAATAGGGACGGACCACCGTCCCCTTTGGAATTCTATGCGACTTAGCAGTAGCCATAACCCATTAAACGTTGGTAGCGGCGATCCAGCAAGGTTTCCTGATCTAAGACATCAAGGTCTGCCAGATCGGTTAATAGACGTTGTTTTAGATTTTGCGCAATTTCGTCATAATTGCGATGTGCGCCACCGAGCGGTTCCGGCACGATATTGTCGATCAGTTTCAGTTGTTTTAGGCGCGGTGCGGTTAATCCCATAACTTCCGCGGCGGTGGAGGCTTTTTCCGCACTTTTCCATAATATAGACGCACAGCCTTCCGGTGAAATCACCGAATAGGTGCTGTATTGCAGCATATTGACTTTATCGCCCACGCCGATTGCTAATGCGCCGCCGGAGCCGCCCTCGCCGATCACGGTACAGATAACCGGCACTTTCAAGGTTGACATTTCACGCAGGTTGCGGGCGATAGCTTCTGACTGACCGCGTTCTTCCGCACCGACACCCGGATATGCCCCCGGCGTGTCAATAAACGTGATGATCGGCAAATGGAAACGCTCTGCCATTTGCATTAAACGCAACGCTTTACGATAGCCTTCCGGTGCCGGCATGCCGAAATTACGCATAACTTTTTCTTTTACGCTGCGCCCTTTCTGATGCCCGATCACCATCACCGCTCTGCCGTCCAGACGAGCGAGACCGCCGACAATCGCTTTATCGTCGGCAAAGGCGCGATCACCGGCAAGTTCTTCAAATTCGGTAAAAATATGTTTGATATAATCTAGTGTATGCGGGCGGTTCGGATGTCGCGCCATGCGCGAGACCTGCCACGCATCCAGATTGGCGAAGGTTTTCTGTGTTAGCTCCGCACTTTTCTTTTGTAGACGGGCGATTTCGTCATCAAGATTGATTTTGTCGTCTTGCTGCGTAACGGAACGGAGGGATTCGATTTTGGCTTCCAGTTCGGCAATCGGTAATTCAAAATCTAAATATTCTTGGCTCATGTGTTTTTCCTAATCATCATTCGGCACAAAATTTTACCGCACTTTAACAAGATTTTTGTTCGGGTGCAATTATGCCGTGTATTTTATGCGTTTTTTCAACCGAACACAGCGATTTTATTCGGTATTTCAGCTGGTAAGCGCAGTGTGAGATGCCAGCGAAATGTCCCAAAGTGCGGTCATTTTTGTGGAATTTCTTCCTGACAGTGCGGGCAGTTCATCAAATGCTTTTGATTGTTATGGACAATAAAATGCCCCATTTTTTTCGCTTTAGTATCCAGATATTCCGTATTGTAGCGGTTTTCTCCGACGTTCAACGGCACACGTTCCACAACATTGATACCCGCTTTTTTCATGGTGTCGATTTTGTTCGGGTTATTGGTGAGCAGACGCACTTGTTTAACCCCGAGCAGTTCGAAAATATCGGCGCAGACGGCAAAATTGCGCTCATCAGCGGCAAAACCTAGCGCCAGATTGGCTTCAATGGTGTCCATGCCCTGATCCTGCAGAGAATAGGCGCGGATTTTATTAATTAATCCGATACCGCGTCCTTCTTCGCGGTGATAAATCAGCACGCCGCGTCCTTCTTCGCTGATCTGGCGTAATGCGGTGGCAAGCTGAAAGCCGCAGTCGCATTTTAAACTGTGTAGCGCATCACCGGTTAAACATTCCGAATGAATACGGGCTAACACCGGCACATTCGGATCGCTGATATCGCCCATCACAAGCGCTACATGCTCTTTTTTAGTATCCGGAAATTCAAAGCCGACAATACGGAAAAGTCCAAATTCGGTTGGCAGGTTGGCTTCAGTCACACGCTGAATTTTTGACATAATTAAATCCTTATCCTTTTTTCTTTGTAATGGTGTTAGAATACGTTCTTTTTACAATCCGAGATGGTTACTAAAATGTTAAAACGGCTGTCATTATATACCTTATTATTGCTTATTGTACCTTTTTTTGTTTGGGCGACCGGCTGGCAGTGGCAGGGAGATGGTGCGCTTAGTGGCTTTGATCACGCACTGTATTGGCTGACGGAAAGCGGTAGTTCGCCTTATGCGATGATCACCTGTGCGGTATTCGCCGGGTTGTATTTTTGGCTGATTCCGAATAAGAAACAAGCCGTTTGGGTGATTGTGATTATGGCCTGTTCCATCGTTCTCACACAGGGAATGAAAAGTGGGCTAAAACTGCTGTTTGCCGAACCGCGTCCTTTTGTTACCGCGCTGGCGGAGCAAGCCGATATTTCCACCGAGTATTTTTACGATCAGACGCGCACCCAGCGCGAGCAAATTGTCTCCCTGTATTATGCAGATAAACCGCAGACGCCGGACTGGTTGGTACGCCATCGCGTGCATGAAACCGGTTATTCCTTCCCTTCCGGACATACCTTGTTTGCCGCGGCTTGGTTGATGCTGGCAGTGGGGTTCGGTCGGCTGTTGGGCGGACAACGCGTCAAAATGCGGCTGTTAACCGGCGTGATTGCGGTTTGGGCGCTGCTTATGCTGGTTAGCCGGTTACGTTTGGGCATGCACTATCCGATTGATTTGTTCGTTTCAATACTCACCGCGTGGCTGGTGCATTGCGTGCTTTTCACCTTTTTAGCCAAAAAGGCGATCTTTCGCAAAGAAAACCGTTAAAAGTGCGGTTAGAATAAGCGCTATTTTATTGTAATTGATCAAAGAGGTTTACATGCTATATGGTTTTGATATCGGCGGAACGAAAATCGAGCTTGCCGTGTTTAACGAAAAACTGGAGAAACACTATGCCGAACGAGTGCCGACACCGAAAGAGGATTATCAGCAATGGCTTGATGTGATTGAAGATCTGGTGCGCCGCGCAGATCAACAATTCGGCTGTCGAGGCTCGGTGGGGCTGGGAATTCCGGGATTTGTCAATCCGAAAACCGGTATTGCATCAATCAGCAATATCCGCGCTGCCGATAAAAAACCGATTTTAACCGATTTAACCGAACGCCTCGGACGTGAAGTGCGGGCGGAAAATGATGCCAACTGTCTTGCACTATCCGAAGCTTGGGCGGAAGAAAATCAGCAATATCAAAGCGTTATGGGGTTTATTATCGGTACCGGTTTCGGCGGTGGTTTAATCGTTAACGGCAAGGCGCATTCCGGTCAAAGCGGAATGGCGGGCGAAGTAGGGCATATTGCGTTAAATTATCAGGCGCTGAAATTACTCGGTTGGGATAAGGCGCCGATTTATACCTGCGGCTGCGGCAATCAGGCTTGTCTGGACACCTATTTGTCCGGTCGCGGTTTTGAATTTTTGTATCGCGATTTACAGGGCGAACCCTTACCCGCCAAAGCCATTATTGAGCGGTTTTATGCCGGTGATAAAAAAGCGGTTGAATTTGTTGATATGTTTGTGGAATTAATGGCGATTTGTATCGGAGATTTAGCGGTGGTCTTCGATCCTGATCTGATCGTGTTCGGCGGCGGCTTATCCAATTTTGACTATTTATATCAGGCGTTGCCGAACATTTTACCGGGGCAGTTAATGCGCGGCGCCTCTGCGCCGGTGATTAAAAAAGCGATTTATGGTGATTCAAGCGGTGTGCGCGGGGCTGCGGCACTGTTTTTAAGCCGTTAATACCGTTAATGCCATTGCCCCCGCAGTGAGGGCGGGCAATGGTATGTTTTATAAAATTCCTGTGTCCAGTACCAGTTTTCCCGGTTCTACACGGATTTCCTTGGCAAATTTTTTTATCAGAACATCGCGTGCGTTATTGTCGTCCAGCGTATAAATCGGAATATGGTTGATTAAAGCGGAGAGATTCGTACTCAGAAACGGCATCAGCGTCTGTAATTGCTGCATGTAACTGTCCGGTGAACCGGACCAACGCAGAATGCGTATGTCTTTCAGATACACTGCGCCTTTTTGTGCGTCGTAGTAGGGCGTGGTATCGAAAGTCAGGTTGAGCTTGGCGGCAAATTGTTTGTCTTTCAGTTTAAATGTGCCGTCTATGCTACCGTCGATTTCCACTCGGTTTTCCGTCGTTTGTCCGATTCTGGCGGTTAAGTCCTGTAATTGATATTGCATGGAAAAAAGCCCCGGAAAACTGAACTGATCGCTGATATTGGCGTGTTGCGCAAGATAATCGTTGACTTGCGCTTCGCTGACGGCAAAGGGGGAAATGAACGCATGGGCGGCGGGCATAAACAGGCTGCAGAGGCACAATATAGCGGTAATCGCGACTTTGTAAAACATAAATACTCCTTATGATTATCTCGGTAAAGTCAAAAAATAAGTTAAATCAACCGAATTTTATCGATGCGAAGATAAAAACGTATTAATTTTAGACCGCACTTTTATGGATAGGCGATATGTTAAATTCTGAACAACAGACGTTTGAACATTATGTTCGGCAATTATTACAGAAATATCATGGAAAGAGAATCACACCGTTTAACTATGGCGGTGAGGCATTTTGGCTGAAACAGCCGGAGCGAGTGAAAGGCATTTGGCGCCTATTAAAACCCTATCCGCACAAAGCCTTTCGGCAGGAAATTGAGGCGTTGCGCTATTTTGCCGGAAAAGGTGCGCCGGTGCCGGAGATTGTGCTATGCGGCGCGGATTTTTTTGTGCTGCGCGACGGCGGCAAATCTATCGGCTCGCAGCTGAATGACGATAAGGTTGCACAAACCTTGAAAGATCATATGCTGGATGACGGTGCGCGTGCGCTGGCGCAATTGCATCGGCAAGGGCTGGTACACGGGCGTCCGGCATTGCGGGATATGCTGTGGGATAACGGTCGGGTGAGTTTCATTGATTTTGAATCAGGATTGGTGAAAACGGATTCCGCCGCTGCATTAACCCGCCAGAAAGTGCGTGATAATTTGATTTTTATTCACAGTCTGGGGCGCACGGCAAGTTTGTCTGATGAGCGAATTGTGAGCGTAGTAAAAGGTTATTTCGCCGACTGCGAAGCGCCGATCCGACAAGCCACCTTCAAAACCGTACGTAAATATCGCTGGCTGTATGTTGTTTTGCGACCGTTTAGAGCAATTGCGAAGATGGATTTAATCGCGATTTATCGGCTGTTTGAGACTATGCAGAAACTGGAAGATGAAGAGGAAATAACATGAAAAAAATAATTATTGCGCTGCTTGTTGTGATGCTTGTCGCCTGTTTGGTAGGCGGTGGTTTTGGCGTTGGCGGGGGCAGTAACGGTGTTGGGGCGGGCATCGGTATCGGCAGCGGTATTCGTTTTTAAGTGACAAAATCTCACTCTAAATGCCGATAGGGCGGAAATACAATAGAAAGTGCGGTGATTTTTTCTGTTGTTTTTTCGGATTATGCTATTGATACGCGCAATAATCCGCGTTTTTTGCAATAAAAACTTGATATTGGTGCATAAACCCCGTATAATGCGCCTCATATTTTCGGACGCGGGGTGGAGCAGCTTGGTAGCTCGTCGGGCTCATAACCCGAAGGCCGTCGGTTCAAATCCGGCCCCCGCAACCACTTTACAACAAGTTCAGTAAAGGAACCCCAAATTTGGGGTTTTTTTGTACGAGCAATTTAGATGTAGGACTGGGCTGAACGCCCTTTTTTTATGTCTTAATTTTAATCGGGAGGTTGTTTTGGCAGCTTTAGAAGAAAAATTACGGGAATTACTGCAAGGTTCAGTGGAAGATTTAGGCTGTGAGCTTTGGGGAATTGAATGTCAGCGCAGCGGACGTTTTCTAACCGTGCGTTTGTATATTGATAAAGAAGGCGGCGTGACGGTGGACGATTGTGCCGATGTCAGCCGTCAGGTCAGTGCGGTGCTGGATGTTGAAGATCCGATTGCAGATAAATACAATCTGGAGGTTTCGTCGCCGGGGCTGGATCGTCCGTTGTTTAGTTTAGCGCAGTATCAGCGTTTTATCGGGCAGGACATTGCCGTGCAGCTGCGTATTCCGGTAGGCGATCGTCGCAAATGGCAGGGAAAACTGGAAAAAATCGACAACGATATGCTGACCTTAAATGTTGAAGGGCAGCCACAAGTGTTCGTATTTGGCAATATTCAGAAAGCCAACATTATGCCTAAATTCTGATTTTATACAGGGGAAAATAATACCATGAGTAAAGAAATTTTATTGGCGGCGGAAGCCGTCTCGAATGAAAAACTGTTGCCGCGCGAAAAGATTTTTGAAGCGTTGGAAAGCGCAATCGCCCTTTCTACTAAAAAGAAATACGAGCAGGAAATTGATGTTCGCGTAGTGATTAACACCAAAACCGGCGAATTCGATACTTTCCGCCGTTGGTTGGTGGTCGAGCATGTGAATAATCCGACCAAGGAAATTACATTGGAAGCGGCGCAGTTTGAAGATCCGAATGCGAAACTTGGCGATTATGTGGAAGATCAAATTGAATCCGTTGCCTTTGACCGCATTACGATGCAGACTGCGCGTCAGGTGATCAGTACTAAAATCCGTGAGGCGGAACGCAA
The DNA here is from genome assembly GCF_000827595.2 of Necropsobacter massiliensis. Lineage (GTDB taxonomy): Bacteria > Pseudomonadota > Gammaproteobacteria > Enterobacterales > Pasteurellaceae > Necropsobacter > Necropsobacter massiliensis. The sequence continues at coordinate 11,420 of NZ_LN776194.1, forward strand.
TAAAATTGTTGAACAGTTCCGTTCCCATCAAGGCGAAATTCTGACCGGTACGGTGAAAAAAGTGAACCGCGACAGCATTATTCTAGATTTAGGTCAGCAGGCGGAAGCGGTTATTTTGCGTGAAGATATGCTGCCGCGTGAAAATTTCCGTCCGGGCGATCGCGTGCGCGGGGTGCTGTATAATGTCAATCCTGAAAGCAAAGGCGCGCAATTATTTATTACTCGGGCGAAACCGGAAATGATTATCGAACTATTCCGCATTGAAGTGCCGGAAATCGGGGAAGAGTTGATCGAAATCAAAGGTGCGGCGCGTGATCCGGGTTCCCGTGCAAAAATTGCGGTGAAAAGTAACGATAAACGTATTGATCCTGTTGGCGCTTGCGTCGGTATGCGCGGCGCGCGGGTACAGGCGATTACCAATGAACTCGGCGGCGAACGGGTGGATATTGTATTATGGGATGATAATCCGGCACAATTCGTGATCAACGCCATGGCGCCGGCGGATGTGAGTTCTATTGTGGTGGACGAAGACAAGCATGCGATGGATATTGCGGTGGATGCGGCGAATCTGGCGCAGGCTATCGGACGCAACGGACAGAATGTTCGTCTTGCCACTCAGTTGACCGGCTGGACGCTGAATGTGATGACGACCGACGAGTTGAATGCAAAACACCAGGCAGAAGACAATAAAGTGTTGAAATTGTTTATGGATACGTTGGAAATCGACGAAGAATTCGCCCATATTTTAGTTGAAGAAGGATTCTCTACACTGGAAGAACTGGCTTATGTACCGGTCAGTGAGTTGACTGCAATCGACGGGCTGGAAGATGAGGATTTGGTCGAAGAACTGCAAACTAGAGCGAAAGATGCACTCACTGCGGCGGCTTTGGCGGAAGAAGAAGCGTTGAAACAGGCGCATATTGAAGATAAATTATTAAATCTGGAAGGCATGAATCGTCAAATTGCGTTGCAACTGGCGGCGAAACAGATTACCACCTTAGAGGAACTGGCCGAGCAAGGGGTGGACGATTTATCGGATATTGAGGATCTGAACGCAGAGCAGGCGGCGGATTTAATTATGGCGGCGCGTAACATTTGCTGGTTCAGCGAACAATAAGGAGTGATGACAGTATGACAGATGAAATAAAATTATCGGGTGCGCCGAAAAAGCTGAGCTTGCAGCGGAGAACCAAAACGACGGTTAGCGGCACGACCAGCGGCGGACGCAGCAAAGAAGTGCAGGTTGAAGTGCGTAAAAAACGCATGGTGCAAACCGAAGCGGCGAGAAAAGCGGAAGAACAGGCACGTTTGAAAGCAAAAGAAGAAGCCGAGAAAAAAGCCGCCGCGGAAAAAGCGCAGCGCGAAGCAGAAGAAAAGGCGCGTATCGAAGCAGAAAAAGCACGGCAGGCGAAAGTCGCACAGGCTGCGGAGAAAAAAACGGCGGAAAAAATCACCGCACTTAAAGCGGAAAACAAAGCGCTTGATGCGGAGAAAGAAAAACGTAAAGCGGAAGAGGCAGAACTGCGTCGTAAGGCGGAAGAGTTAGCTCGCCAAAAAGCGGAAGAGCAAGCCAAAAAAGCCGCGGAAGAAGCCAAACGTTATGCGGAAAGCGCAGAGGAACAAAACAGCAGTGAAAATGTGGATGAATATGCTGATTATCATTTGACATCAAGCTATGCGCTTGAGGCGGAAAATGAGGAAGAACGGCGTAACGAAGGGCGCGGTCGCGGCAAAAATAAAGTTGCGAAAGCGAAAAAAGGCGGACGTGAGGATGATAATTCCAAAACCGAACGTGAGTCCAACCGTCGCAATCAGAAAGATTCTCGCGGTGCTAAAGGCGGCAAGGGTAAACAGGGCAAAAAAGGTAGTGCATTGCAACAGGGCTTTACCAAACCTGCCGCACCGGTCAATCGTGACGTGGTGATTGGTGAAACCATTACGGTTGCCGAGTTGGCGAATAAAATGGCGGTAAAAGCCACCGAAATCATCAAAACGATGATGAAAATGGGCGAAATGGTGACGATTAACCAAGTGATCGATCAGGAAACTGCACAACTGGTGGCGGAAGAAATGGGTCATAAAGTGATTCTGCGCAAAGAAAATGAGCTGGAAGAAGCGGTATTGGAAGATCGTGATATAAACGCAGAAAAAGTCACTCGCGCACCGGTTGTGACCATTATGGGACACGTTGACCACGGTAAAACCTCATTGCTTGATTATATCCGTAAAGCTAAAGTGGCTGCCGGCGAGGCGGGCGGGATTACTCAGCATATCGGTGCTTATCATGTCGAAACCGAAGACGGCAAGATGATTACCTTCTTGGATACGCCGGGACACGCGGCGTTTACTTCCATGCGCGCACGTGGCGCAAAAGCGACGGATATCGTGGTGTTGGTTGTTGCGGCAGATGACGGCGTGATGCCGCAAACTATCGAGGCCATTCAGCATGCCAAAGCGGCGGGCGTTCCGATTGTGGTGGCGGTCAACAAGATTGATAAACCGGAAGCCAATCCGGATCGGGTCGAACAGGAATTGCTGCAACATGAGGTAATCGCGGAAAAATTCGGCGGTGATACACAGTTTGTTTATGTGTCGGCGAAAAAAGGGATCGGCGTTGATGAATTGCTTGATGCGATTTTATTACAGTCCGAGGTACTGGAATTGACCGCCGTGAAAGACGGTATGGCCAGCGGTGTGGTAATTGAATCTTATCTGGATAAAGGACGCGGTCCGGTAGCCACTATTTTGGTACAGTCGGGAACATTACATCGCGGCGATATTGTGCTATGCGGTTTTGAATATGGTCGTGTACGCGCAATGCGTGATGAAGACGGCAAAGATATTGATTCCGCCGGACCGTCTATTCCGGTGGAAGTGTTGGGGCTTTCCGGCGTGCCGGCAGCCGGCGACGAAGCCACTGTGGTGCGTGACGAGAAGAAAGCCCGTGAAGTGGCGTTGTATCGTCAGGGCAAATTCCGTGATGTAAAACTGGCGCGTCAGCAAAAAGCCAAACTGGAAAATATGTTCAGCAATATGGAAGAAGGCGATATCGCAGAGCTGAACGTGATTGTGAAAGCCGACGTACAGGGTTCGGTTGAAGCCATTGTACAGGCGTTACAGGAACTGTCCACCGATGAAGTTAAAGTCAATGTGGTGGGATCCGGGGTCGGCGGTATTACCGAAACCGATGCCACTTTAGCGGCGGCGTCCAACGCAATTATTGTTGGCTTTAACGTGCGTGCCGATGCGTCCGCGCGGCGTATTATCGAAAATGAAAATATCGATTTGCGTTATTATTCCATTATTTACGAGCTGTTAAACGAAATCAAAGCGGCGATGAGCGGGATGCTACAGCCTGAATTCAAACAGGAAATCATTGGTCTGGCGGAAGTCCGCGATGTGTTCCGTCATCCGAAATTCGGCGCAATTGCCGGCTGTATGGTGACTGAAGGCATAGTTAAGCGCAATAATCCGATTCGTGTATTACGCGATAACGTCGTGATTTTTGAAGGTGAGCTGGAATCTCTGCGTCGCTTTAAAGACGATGTCGCCGAAGTGCGCAGCGGTATGGAATGTGGTATCGGAGTGAAAAACTATAATGACGTAAAAGTCGGCGACCAAATCGAAGTGTTTGAAGTGGTCGAAGTTAAACGTTCGATTTAATCCGATGGCATGCCGGGCGGTGTAGTCCGCTCGGGTATGCATTATTTTATTCAGGCGGACAATTGTTCGCCTCTGCCTTATTCAGGAGGGTATCAATGAGAGAATTTAAGCGCAGTGACCGCGTGGCGCAGGAATTACAGAAAGAAGTTGCGCTGATTTTACAACGCGAGGTTAAAGATCCGCGTATCGGTATGGTGACGGTCTCCGATGTGGAGGTTTCCAGCGATTTAGCGTATGCGAAAATATTTGTTACATTCTTATTTGATCATGATGAAAGCGCTATCGAAAACGGAATGCAGGGACTGCACAAAGCTGCGCCCTATATTCGTTCGTTGCTGGCGAAAGCCATGCGCTTGCGCATTGTGCCGGAATTGCGTTTTATTTACGACCGCTCTTTGGTGGAAGGCATGCGCATGTCGAATTTGGTGACGAATGTCGTGCGCGAAGATGAGAAAAAACATAAAGAAGAGTAGTGATGAGCAAACCGCGTAAACAAGGGCGTGATGTGCATGGGATTTTTTTGCTGGATAAAGCACAGGGAATGAGTTCCAACGACATCATGCAAAAAGTAAAACGCCTTTTCCAAGCTAATAAAGCCGGGCATACCGGAGCGCTGGATCCGTTGGCGACAGGAATGTTACCGATTTGTTTGGGTGAGGCGACAAAATTTTCGCAGTATTTGCTGGATTCGGATAAACGTTATCGGGTAACTGCCAAGTTGGGCGAGCGAACCGATACCTCCGATGCCGATGGACAGATTATTCAGCGCCGAAGCGTTGAGGTAAAAACGTCGCAGATTTTGACCGCACTTGAGCCGTTTCGCGGTGAGATTATGCAAGTACCGACCATGTTTTCTGCCCTAAAATATCAGGGAAAACCGCTGTACGACTATGCCCGCGCAGGTATTAGCGTGGCGCGCGAAGCCCGTCCGATTACGATTTTCGAGCTGCGCTTTATCGAATATCAGGCGCCTTATCTCACCCTTGAGGTGCATTGTTCCAAAGGCACCTATATTCGTACGCTGGTTGATGATCTGGGGCAGGCACTGGGCTGCGGCGCACATGTCACGATGCTGCGACGTTTGGCGGTGGCGGATTACCCGACGGAGCATATGCTGACCTTAGCGCAGTTGCAGCAGATCGCACAAACTGCTTCGCTGGCTGAAATGGACGCTTTATTACTGCCGCCGGACAGTGCCGTTGCTCGTTTGCCGAAATTGTGTTTAAGCGCTGAACAAAGCCGGGCGGTAAAATTCGGTCAGCGGGTAAAATTCGATAACCGACAGGCGCTTTATGGTCAAGTGCGGTTATTTTCTGATGAGAATCTTTTTCTAGGCGTTGCGCAAGTGGATGAAAATAATGTGATCCGCCCGCAGCGTATGGCTAATCTTTAAGGACGGCGGACAAATCGTCCGCATCATTGCGATTGTTATCGCGTAAACAATAAAAGTCTTTTATTAATGAAAAGAGTTATCTGAATAAAAAAGAAATTGGAGCGGGAAACGAGGCTCGAACTCGCGACCCCAACCTTGGCAAGGTTGTGCTCTACCAACTGAGCTATTCCCGCGTAGACGGATATTATTTCTAATCCGGATAAAATTGGAGCGGGAAACGAGGCTCGAACTCGCGACCCCGACCTTGGCAAGGTCGTGCTCTACCAACTGAGCTATTCCCGCGTTAATTTGTTGGTCATTCGTGCTGAATGTAGGGCGTATTATACGAAAAAATTTTCCTCTGGCAAGCACCATCGGAAAAAAAGTCTCACGTCCGCCTGAATATTCACCAAATTGAATAATTATTTATCGACCGCGCGGATAAAATGAGCACGATAATAAGCCAGTTCGGCGATAGATTCCCGAATATCGTCCAGCGCAAGATGTGTGTTTTTCTTTTCAAATCCTTGTAGAATTTCTGGTTGCCAGCGCGATGCCAGCTCTTTTAGTGTGCTGACGTCCAGATAGCGGTAGTGGAAATAATCTGCCAGTTCGGGCATGTAATTGAATAAAAAGCGTTTATCTTGTGCCACGCTGTTGCCGCAAATCGGCGATACGCCTTTCGGTACCCATTTTTTCAGAAAATCAAGAGTTTGTAATTCCGCCGCACGTTCATTCAGTTTACTTGCTTTCACCCGTTCTACCAGCCCGTTTTCCGTGTGGGTTTTCACGCACCAGTCGCTCATTTTGGCGAGCAACTCATCAGGCTGATGTATTGCCAGTACCGGACCTTCCGCCAGAATGTTAAGATTTTTGTCCGTCACGATGGTGGCGATTTCAATAATGCGTTCTTTGGCGGGATCCAGCCCTGTCATTTCGAGATCAATCCAAATAAGATTTTGTTTATCCTGCTGCATAATATAAGATATCCTATACAAAATTTTTGCTATTCTAACTGAAAACCGACCGCACTTTAAGGATTTATCTTTGAGCAAACGTAAATTAACTCGCAACCAGCAGCGACGTATCCAATCCAATAATACCAAAACCTTGCGCCGTCATCAGGGCAAGCAGCACCAAGATATTGAGTGGCAGGACGATATGTTAGGTGAGTCGCAGACCGGAATTGTGGTCACGCGTTATTCTGTCCATGCGGATGTGGAGGCGGACAGCGGGGAAGTGTTGCGTTGTAATTTGCGCCGCACATTGTCCGGTTTAGTGGTGGGCGATAAAGTGGTTTGGCGCAAAGGCAATCGGCAGTTGCAGGGCGTAAGCGGGGTGATTGAAGCGGTGCATCCGCGTAAAAATGCCATTGCGCGCCCGGATTATTATGATGGCTTGAAGGTTATTGCTGCAAATATCGATCAAATTATTATCGTTTCGGCGGTGGTGCCAGCATTATCTTTAAATATCATCGATCGTTATCTGGTGATCTGCGAAAGCGCGGGCATTCCTGCTGTGATCGTATTAAATAAAGCGGATATGTTATCCGATATACAGCGCCAGGAAGCGCAGGCGCAGCTTGATATTTATCGGAATATTGGCTATCAGACCATGATGTTGTCGGCGGCAAGCGGTGAAAATATGCAAAAACTGACCGCACTTTTAGCCAGCGGAACTTCCGTGCTGGTCGGACAGTCGGGAGTGGGGAAGTCCAGTTTGATTAACCGTATTTTACCAGAAAGTGATATTCCCACCGGCGAGGTGAGTGAAATTTCCGGTTTGGGGCAGCATACCACCACATCATCGCGCTTATACCATTTGCCGCAAGGCGGAGCTTTGATTGATTCGCCGGGCATCCGTGAATTCGGTTTATGGCATCTGGACAGGGAACAGATCACCAAAGGCTATCGTGAATTTCAATATTTTTTAGGCACCTGTAAATTCAGAGATTGCAAACACGGCGATGATCCGGGGTGTGCGCTGCGGGAAGCGGTGCGTCAGGGCAAAATTCATCCGCTCAGATTTGAAAATTATCACCGCCTGCTCGCCGGTTTATCGGAAACCAAATCGCAAAGACATTTTTCTGCGAGCTGAAACGGTTAAATAAAAGTTAAAGTCAGTGTAAAAAATAAACAATTTTGCTGTTTTTTTGTGATTTAGTTCAAATTTTATTGCTATTAATCTTGATTATTCCGTTACTAAGCCTGATACTACGCGACGATTTATTTTTAAATATAAAATAAATATTAAACCGAATTTAATAGGTTTGTGGTTTAAATCTGTTATTAACTTTTAATACTTAGAATTTACTAAATTTTAGAGGATACGATTATGTACTCAAAAGATGTTGAAATTACTGCGCCAAATGGTTTACATACACGCCCTGCCGCTCAGTTTGTGAAAGAAGCAAAAGCATTCGCTTCCGAAGTTACCGTCACATCCGCAGGCAAAAGTGCAAGTGCTAAGAGTTTATTTAAATTACAGACCTTAGGTTTAACACAAGGTACCGTGATTACTATTTCTGCCGAAGGTGAAGATGAGCAGAAAGCGGTTGATCATTTAGTCGCGTTGATTCCTACGTTAGAGTAATTTGAAGTTAGCCATAAAACGGCGGTTTTTATCGTGATTGATAAAAGCTCGGGTTTTATGGCTATTGTTCTATTTAGGGTAACGTTTAATTTATCATTTCGGAAGGTTATATATGATTTCAGGTATTCCAGCATCGCCGGGCATTGTTTTTGGTAACGCATTGGTGTTAAAAGAAGAAAAGATTGTCCTCGATACGCAGAAAATTAAAGATGATCAGATTGAAGCGGAAGTGGCGCGTTTTTATCAGGGCAGAACCGCTGCCATTGAGCAATTAACCGCAATTAAAGACCGCGCTTACGCCTCATTAGGCGAAGAAAAAGCGGCGATTTTTGAAGGTCACCTGATGATTCTTGAAGATGAAGAATTAGAAGAAGAAATTATTGATTATCTGCGTAGCAATAAAGTCAATGCTGGCGTGGCGGCAAGTAAGGTGATTGACCAACAGGTCGCGATGCTCTCGGAAATCGACGATGAATATTTGAAAGAACGTGCCGGTGATATTCGTGATATCGGTAATCGTTTGATCAGAAATATTCTTGGTATGAAGATTATTGATTTGGGCGACATCAGCGAAGAAGCGATTTTGGTCGCCTATGATTTGACGCCGTCGGAAACAGCACAGCTTAATCTGGATAAGGTACTCGGTTTTATTACCGATATCGGCGGCAGAACATCGCATACCTCAATTATGGCGCGTTCCTTGGAATTACCAGCGATTGTGGGTACCAATAATGTGACTCAGCTGGTGAATACCGGGGATTATTTAATTTTAGACGCCGTGAATAATCAGGTGTATGTGAATCCGACATCGGAGCAGGTCGAGCGTTTTAAAGCCTTGCAGGCACAGCTGGCGGAAGAAAAAGCGGAACTGGCGAAATTAAAAGATTTACCGGCATTGACATTGGACGGTCGTCGTGTGGATGTTGTTGCCAATATCGGCACTATTCGTGATGTTGAAGGTGCGGATCGCAATGGCGCCGAAGGTGTCGGGTTATACCGCACTGAGTTTTTATTTATGGATCGCGATCAGCTGCCAAGCGAAGAAGAACAGTTTATTGCTTATAAAGAAGTGGTCGAAGCCATGAACGGACGTATTGTCGTGTTGCGTACGATGGATATCGGCGGCGATAAAGAATTACCGTATTTGAATCTGCCGAAAGAAATGAATCCGTTTCTTGGTTGGCGCGCTATCCGTATCGCAATGGATCGCCGCGAGATTTTACACGCCCAGCTGCGCGCCGTTTTACGAGCGTCCGCGTTTGGTAATTTGGCCGTGATGTTCCCGATGATCATTTCCGTGGAAGAAATTCGCGAATTAAAATCGGTAATTGAAAGCTTGAAACAAGAATTGCGCGACGAAGGCAAAGCTTTTAACGAAGATATTCAGGTCGGCGTTATGGTGGAAACTCCGTCTGCAGCGGTGAATGCAAAATTCTTGGCGAAAGAAGTGGACTTTTTCAGTATCGGTACCAACGATTTAACCCAATACACGTTGGCGGTTGACCGTGGTAATGAGTTAATTTCTCATTTGTACAATCCAATGATGCCGTCGGTGTTGAATTTAATCAAACAGGTGATTGACGCCTCACACGCCGAAGGCAAATGGACTGGTATGTGCGGTGAGTTAGCCGGCGATGAAAAGGCGACTTTACTGCTGCTTGGTATGGGGTTGGACGAATTCAGTATGAGTGCGATTTCCGTGCCGCGAATTAAGAAATTAATCCGTAACGTCAATTATCAGGATGCGAAAGAATTGGCGGATAAAGCTTTGCAGCAGCCGACCGCCGCGGATATTGAAGCGTTGGTTGCCGATTTTTTAGCTGAAAAAGCGTTAAACTAGATACCAATTGTGAAATTTTTGCGCTAGAATAGCTCGAACATTCACTAGTAGGAGACTTACAAATGGGCTTTTTCGATAAACTGTTCGGTTCAAAAGACAATAAAGCTATCGATGTCACGATTTATGCGCCGCTTTCCGGCGAGATCGTCAACATCGAAGATGTGCCTGATGTCGTATTTTCAGAAAAAATTGTCGGTGATGGTGTTGCGATTCGTCCTACCGGTAATAAAATCGTTGCTCCGGTGGACGGCGTAATTGGCAAAATTTTTGAAACGAATCATGCGTTTTCAATGGAGTCGAAAGAAGGTGTTGAATTGTTCGTGCACTTCGGTATCGATACTGTTGAACTGAAAGGTGAAGGTTTTACCCGTGTAGCACAGGAAGGACAATCGGTAAAACGTGGTGATACCATCATTGAATTCGATTTAGCGTTATTGGAAACAAAAGCGAAATCCGTACTGACTCCGGTGGTTATCTCCAATATGGACGAAATCAGCAATATGGATAAGAAAACCGGTGAAGTCGTTGCCGGTGAATCAGTAGTATTAGTGCTGAAAAAATAAAATGGCAGGTGTAAAAAAAGCTCATTCAAACCGAATGGGCTTTTTTATTAGCCGCTAAAATAATAAAAAACACTCGCACCGGATTGTGCATTGGGACAAAAGTGCGGTCAGAAATTTAATCGTTTATCAAAATAAACTCATCTTTCATGTTTAAAGATGGGTTTTTAGCCCTTCGTGCTAAAAAAGCACTATCTTTCTTTCAAAAAATTTAATAAGATTTACTAAATTTGTTAAAGATTTGTAAATGTATGCCGATGACTGTAAAATACCGGCAAATCAAATTCAAGGCATTTTGTTATCTACCCGGCGTTTAATTTTAGACTGAAAAATTAAACATAACTTTAAATTAACAAATAAGGAAAAGGCTATGTCAGATATTTTGGCAAATGACGTAGATCCGATCGAAACCAACGATTGGTTATTAGCGATCGATTCAGTAATTCGTGAAGAAGGCGTGGAAAGAGCGCAGTTTATTATCGAGCAGTTAATGCAGCATGCACGCGCGAATGCAGTTTCGTTGCCGAGCGGCGTGACAACCGATTATATCAATACGATTCCGGCATCGGAGGAACCGAATTACCCGGGTAATTTGGATTTAGAACGTCGTATTCGCGGTGCAATCCGCTGGAATGCGATTATGATGGTATTAAGAGCGTCGAAAAAGAATCTGGAACTGGGCGGTCACATGTCATCTTTCCAGTCTTCGGCAACAATTTACGAGGTGTGTTTCAATCATTTCTTTAAAGCGCGTAGTGAGAAAAACGGCGGTGATTTAGTTTTCTTCCAAGGTCATATTTCACCGGGAATTTATGCCCGCGCTTTTGTCGAAGGACGCCTGACTGAAGAGCAACTGGATAATTTCCGTCAGGAAACTCATGGTAAAGGTCTTTCTTCTTATCCTCATCCGAGATTAATGCCGGAATTCTGGCAGTTCCCGACCGTATCAATGGGATTGGGACCGTTGAATGCCATTTATCAGGCTCGTTTCTTAAAATATTTACACAATCGCGGACTGAAAGATACCGCAGATCAAACCGTTTACGCTTTCTTAGGTGACGGTGAAATGGACGAAGTGGAATCCCGCGGTGCAATCGCATTTGCTGCGCGTGAAAAGCTGGATAATCTGGTGTTTGTTATCAACTGTAACTTACAGCGTCTGGACGGTCCGGTAACCGGTAACGGTAAAATTATTCAGGAACTTGAAGGTCAGTTCAACGGTTCTGGCTGGGAAGTCATCAAAGTGATTTGGGGACGTCGTTGGGATCGCTTATTGCAGCGTGATACTTCAGGTAAATTACTGCAATTGATGATGGAAGTGGTTGACGGCGACTATCAGACATTCAAAGCTAAAGACGGTGCGTATGTACGTAAACATTTCTTCGGTCGCTATCCGGAAACCGAAGCGTTAGTGGCAGAAATGACTGATGATGAAATTTGGGCGCTAAACCGCGGTGGTCATGATCCGCTGAAAGTATTTGCTGCCTTTAATAAAGCCAAACAGATTAAAGACAAACCGGTGGCGATTTTAGTCAAAACCATCAAAGGTTATGGTATGGGGGATGCGGCGGAAGGCAAAAATATCGCGCATCAGGTGAAGAAAATGGATATGTCCGGCGTTAAACATGTGCGTGATCGCTTTAATATCGCAGTTGCCGATGAAGACATTGAAAAACTGCCGTATATTACCTTTGCACCGGATTCTGAAGAATACAAATATCTTCATGAACGCCGTCAGGCTTTAAACGGTTATTTACCGACTCGCGCAACACATTTTACTCAGACTTTCGAGGTGCCAGCATTAGAGGATTTTGCCCAGTTATTTGAAGAACAGGCGCGTCCGATTTCGACGACTATGGCATTTGTCCGTTCATTGAATGTCATGTTGAAGAATAAATCAATCGGTAAACACATTGTGCCGATTGTTGCCGACGAAGCGCGTACTTTCGGGATGGAAGGATTATTCCGTCAAATCGGTATTTATAACCCGCACGGTCAGAACTATACCCCGCAGGATCGCGAGCAAGTCGCTTATTATCGTGAGTCTATCGACGGTCAGGTATTGCAGGAAGGAATTAATGAGCTGGGAGCAACAGCCTCTTGGTTGGCCGCAGCCACGTCTTATTCGACCAATGATGTGCCGATGATTCCGTTTTTCGTTTATTACTCCATGTTTGGTTTCCAGCGCGTAGGCGATTTAATGTGGGCGGCGGGCGACCAGCGGGCGCGCGGCTTCATGATCGGCGGCACATCCGGACGTACTACGTTAAATGGAGAAGGCTTACAGCATGAAGACGGTCACAGCCATATTCAGGCGTTAACGATCCCGAACTGTATTTCTTACGATCCGGCATTTGCATTTGAAGTGGCGGTGATTATGCAAGACGGTGTGCGTCGTATGTACGGTCCTGAACAGGAAGATGTCTATTACTATATCACCACCTTAAACGAAACATATGAACAGCCAGCAATGCCGAAAGGTGCGGAAGAAGGTATTCGTAAAGGTATCTATAAATTTGAAACAGTGACCGGTCAGGGTAAAGGTAAAATCCAGTTACTGGGCTCCGGCGCAATCTTACGTCACGTACGTGAAGCGGCGAAATTGCTGGCCGATGAGTACGGCGTCAGCTCCGATGTGTACAGTGTACCGTCATTTACCGAATTGGCGCGCGAAGGTGCGGATGTCGAACGTTGGAATCTGTTGCATCCGCAAGCAGAAGCCAAAGTGCCTTATATCGCACAAGTGATGAACGATGCTCCGGCAGTTGCGGCTACCGACTATATGAAACTGTTTGCCGAACAAGTGCGGGCTTATATTCCGGCGCAAAGTTACCGCGTGCTGGGAACTGATGGTTTCGGTCGTTCCGACAGCCGTGAGAACCTACGCGAACATTTTGAAGTCAATGCACATTATGTCGTTGTAGCGGCATTAACCGAGCTTGCCAAACAAGGCACAGTGGATAACAAAGTGGTCGCACAGGCAATTGAAAAATATGGTATTGATGCAGAAAAAATCAATCCGCTTTACGCATAATTAAACGGCTCTCTTTGTGCGATGCGATAAGAGAGCGACGAGAGGATACAAAAAATATGTCAAAAGAAATTCAAATCCCGGATATCGGTAGTGATGAAGTCACCGTAACGGAAGTGATGATTAAAGCGGGCGATAGTGTTGCCGTAGATCAAAGTGTCATCAATGTGGAAGGCGATAAGGCGTCAATGGAAGTGCCTTCTCCTGAAGCTGGCGTGATCAAAGAGGTTTTAGTAAAAGTCGGTGACAAAGTCTCTACCGGTACACCGATGTTTGTATTGGATGCGGAAGACAATAAAGCAGCGCAAGCGCCTGCCGCACCTGTATCGGCGCCTGAAGCGACAGCGCCAAGTGCGGCGAGTGCCGTGATTGATGTCAATGTACCGGATATCGGCGGGGATGAAGTGAATGTCACTGAAATTCTGGTAAAAGTCGGTGACCGCGTAGAGGCGGAGCAGTCCATTATCAATGTTGAGGGCGATAAAGCCTCAATGGAAGTGCCAGCGCCGATTGCCGGTGTGGTAAAAGAAATTTTAATCAAAGTCGGTGATAAAGTTTCTACCGGATCATTGATTATGAAATTTGAAGCAGAAGGCGCAGCGCCAAGTCAGGATACTTCCGCACAAGCGGCGGTGCAAAATGAGGCTGCCGCCTCCGGCGAAGCCGTGCAAGATGTTGAAGTGCCGGATATCGGTGGCGATGAAGTTAATGTTACTGAAATTATGGTTGCAGTCGGTGACAGCGTAGAAGCAGAACAATCGCTGATTACCGTTGAAGGCGATAAAGCCTCAATGGAAGTGCCAGCACCGTTTGCTGGCGTAGTAAAAGAAATTTTGGTGAAATCCGGCGATAAAGTGTCCACCGGTTCATTGATTATGCGTTTTGCAGTGAAAGGTGCGGCACCTGCACCGGTTGCGAAAACCGAGCAAAAAACCACCGCACCTGCTCCAACAGCCACAGAATCCGTTGCGGCGAATGCAGCGGCGAACCAGAGCGATGTCAGCGCTAGCACAACTTATGCCCATGCTACACCGGTTGTTCGTCGTCTGGCGCGTGAATTCGGCGTTAATCTGGATAAGGTGAAAGGTACTGGACGCAAAGGGCGTATCCTGAAAGAAGACGTACAGGCTTATGTGAAAGCCGCAATTAAAGCGGTGGAAAGCGGGGCGGTATCTTCCGCACCGGCAGCCGGCGCCGCGAATGGTGCAGGATTAGGTTTATTGCCATGGCCGAAAGTGGATTTCAGCAAATTTGGTGAAACGGAAGAAGTGGAATTAGGTCGTATCCAGAAAATTTCCGGCGCCAATCTGCACCGTAACTGGGTGATGATTCCGCATGTTACGCAATGGGATAAGGCGGATATTACGGAATTGGAAAAATTCCGTAAAGAGCAGAACCAGTTAGCGGAAAAACAAAAACTGGATGTGAAGATTACACCGTTGGTATTTATTATGAAAGCGGCGGCCAAGGCGTTGGAAGCCTATCCGCGTTTCAACAGCTCATTGTCCGAAGACGGTCAGCGCCTCACCTTGAAAAAATATGTTAATATCGGTGTAGCGGTGGATACGCCGAACGGTCTGGTGGTACCAGTATTCCGTGATGTCAACAAAAAAGGCATTATTGAGCTGTCGCGCGAACTGGCGGAAATTTCCAAGAAAGCGCGTGCCGGTAAACTTACCGCCTCCGATATGCAGGGCGGCTGTTTTACCATTTCCAGCTTGGGCGGTATCGGCGGTACGCATTTCACGCCGATTGTAAATGCGCCTGAAGTGGCGATTTTAGGTGTTTCCCGCTCTGAAATGACGCCGGTATGGAACGGTAAAGACTTTACGCCGCGTTTAATGCTGCCGTTATCGTTGTCTTATGATCACCGTGTGATCGACGGTGCTGATGGTGCGAGATTTATTACCTTTATTAATGGTGTGCTAAGCGATCTGCGTCGTTTAGTCATGTAATCAATGTTGCGCGGCGTTTCTCTTGCGGAAAACGCCGCCATAAAAGTGCGGTGGAAAATCGCAGAGTTTTAACGAGGTAAGAGATGAATAAAGAAATTAAAACACAAGTTGTTGTACTTGGTGCGGGACCGGCCGGTTATTCCGCCGCATTCCGTTGTGCTGACCTTGGATTGGACACCGTTATTGTCGAGCGTTATTCCACTTTGGGCGGCGTTTGTTTGAATGTCGGCTGTATTCCGTCCAAAGCGTTACTGCATGTGGCCAAAGTGATTGAAGAAGCCAAAGCGCTGGCGGCGCACGGTATCGTGTTCGGCGAACCGAGCACTGACGTAGAAAAAATCCGCGGCTGGAAAGAAAAAGTGATTAACCAGTTGACCGGCGGCTTGGCCGGTATGGCGAAAATGCGTAAAGTTCAGGTGGTTAACGGTTACGGAAAATTCTCCGGTCCAAATACCATTATTGTTGCCGGTGAAGAGGGCGAAACCACGATCACATTTGATAACGCGATTATTGCGGCGGGTTCTCGTCCGATTCAGTTGCCGTTTATTCCTCATGAAGATCCGCGCATTTGGGATTCCACCGATGCGCTGAAACTCAAAGAAGTCCCTGACAATCTGCTGATTATGGGCGGCGGCATTATCGGTTTGGAAATGGGAACGGTTTATCATGCGCTGGGATCGAACATTGATGTGGTGGAAATGTTTGATCAGGTGATTCCGGCGGCGGATAAAGATATTGTCCAGATTTATACTAAACGCATTGAGAAAAAATTCAATCTGCTGCTTGAAACCAAAGTTACCGCGGTAGAAGCGAAAGAAGACGGTATTTATGTCTCAATGGAAGGTAAAGCGGCAAATGAAACCCGTCGTTATGATGCGGTGCTGGTTGCGATTGGTCGTACGCCGAACGGCAAACTCATTGACGCGCCGATTGCCGGTGTCGAAGTGGATGATCGTGGCTTTATTCGTACTGACAAACAAATGCGTACCAACGTGCCGCATATTTTTGCGATCGGTGATATTGTTGGTCAACCGATGTTAGCGCATAAAGGTGTTCATGAAGGGCATGTTGCGGCGGAAGTGATTGCAGGCAAAAAACATTATTTTGATCCGAAAGTTATTCCGTCCATTGCGTATACCGAGCCGGAAGTGGCTTGGGTCGGCAAAACCGAGAAGGAATGTAAGGCAGAAGGTCTTAATTATGAAGTGGCCAAGTTCCCTTGGGCGGCTTCTGGACGAGCCATTGCTTCCGATTGTGCGGACGGATTAACCAAGCTCATTTTTGATAAAGACAGTCATCGCATTATTGGCGGCGCCATTGTCGGTACCAACGGCGGTGAATTGCTAGGGGAAATCGGTTTAGCAATCGAAATGGGCTGTGATGCGGAAGATTTGGCATTAACCATTCATGCGCACCCAACATTACACGAATCGGTCGGTTTAGCGGCAGAAGTGTTTGAAGGATCGATCACCGATTTACCAAATCCGAAAGCGAAGAAAAAATAATTCTTGCTGTTGTCGAATTAAAGCCTTTCTATGGATGGAAAGGCTTTTTTATAGATATTCTGATAAAGAATTCGACTTAGATCGCAAAAACGGTAAAAAAAACAAGAAAAGCTGGCTATTTAGCTAAAATTTTTGTAGTATCCTGCGCAGTGTTTTTTTAAAAGTTATTTAGATTGTAAACTTATGCTGAAAAAAATATTGATGATTGCAGGGCTGGGATTACTGACCGCCTGTTCAAATACGCAAAGGAACGCTTCTGTTGATGAACGTGACGATGCGCAACTCACTACACTTATCGGTAATTTAAAAACTAACAGACCTCACCAATATTCAGCCGTTATGGATAAGCAATTATCTGAAGTGTATCGCGAATGGGCGGGTACGCGTTATCGTTTAGGCGGTTTAAGTAAACTTGGTATTGACTGTTCCGGATTTACTCAAACTGCCTTTGCCAAGGCTTACGGTATTGATTTACCGCGTTCGACAGCAGAGCAGCGGCATGTCGGCAGAAAGATTCAAAAAAGCGAATTACAGTTAGGTGATTTAGTTTTTTTCCGTGCGAATCGCCATGTCGGTATTTATATCGGTAATAATCAGTTTATGCATGCGAGTACCCGCAGTGGCGTGATGATAAGTTCAATGGACGAAAACTACTGGAGTCGTACCTATACGCAATCACGGCGAGTTTTGTAATAGTCGGCAAGCAAAAAGCATAAAAGAGCGGTTAAAATTCTGAGAGTTTTTTGACCGCTCTTTTCTTTTGTCGCCGATCAGGCGGCAAATTTCATCGTTTTCCTCGGTTTCATTTGATGTATGCTGTTGGTGACAATGCCGAGGATAGGCAAGCTATCCCAGTGCGGTGTTTTGATTGTTTTCATCTTGGCGGCCAACGGAAAGAAAATAAATTCCTCATTGTTATGGGCAACAAATTCATAAATCTGAAATGTGTTATGCAATTCCAGTACCACCAGATCGCCAACGGACAGGCTATCTGTTTTTTCTACCACGAGCATATCGCCGACCTCAATTCCCCATGCCAACATGTTCGGATTGGTTACCTGAATAAAGCAGGTTTGCTGCGGGCGTTTTATACAATACAGATTTAAATCCAGTTTTTTACTGAATTTGGGGGTTAATCGATCAGTATCATCGTAAAACGGCATAGGACGATAAGAATAAGTGTTATCGCGTCGTACCATATTATTGACATCTCTCATCATATACCTCTGTATAAACTACTGTGAATTTGTACAGCAAATAATACTGTTGTTATATACAGTAAGTCAATAGGCGATAAATAAATTTTTTTCGTATAAATAATTTCTAAATTTAGTCGGGAAATTTATTGCTTTGTTTAATAAATAGCAGGAGATTTAATATAAACTTGCTATTTAATATTTGCTTTATAGTCGATTTGCGCTATCTTTATTGCTGCTCGGGGGATCGTTATTGTGCGATCCGAAGTTTAACGGCAAGTCAGCCTGTATAATATAGAAATTAATTATGAATTCATCTCGTTTATTCTCATTATTTTTTCATGGAAGTCTTATCAAACGTATTTCAATCGGTCTTGTCCTGGGGGTGATTGCAGCTCTGATTTCACCGGCTTTAGAAAGTGCGCTCGGTTTTAATATTGCCAAGAGTGTGGCTTTTTTAGGCACGATTTTTGTTCGCTCGTTACGCGCCATTGCACCGATTTTAGTGTTTGTTCTGGTCATCGCTGCGATTGCGAATAAACGTATCGGCACCAAAAGCAATATGAAATCTATTGTTGTACTCTATTTGTTAGGAACTTTTTTAGCCGCATTAACCGCAGTGATTGCCAGTTTCATTCTGCCGACCACCATTTCGTTGGTGGCGCATGAAGGTGAATTATCGCCGCCGGGAAATATTTCCGAAGTGCTCAGTACGTTATTTTTAAATGCAGTGGATAATCCGTTGGCTGCGTTATTCAATGCGAATTTTATCGGTATTTTAGCTTGGGCGATTGCACTCGGCGTGGTATTGCGGCATGCCTCGGACACGACAAAAACCGTGGTTAACGATTTCTCCGAAGGCATTTCGAAAATTGTGCATTTTATTATTACCTTGGCACCATTCGGGGTGTTTGGTTTGGTGGCATCGACACTGGCGGATAAAGGATTGTCGGCATTACAAGATTATGCGCAGCTATTGGTCGTATTAATCGGTTCTATGCTGTTTACCGCCTTTGTGGTTAATCCGATTTTGGTGTTTTGGAAAACTCGTTCCAACCCTTATCCGTTAGTCTGGACTTGCGTGCGTGAAAGCGGTTTAACAGCGTTTTTAACTCGCAGTTCAGCGGCAAATATTCCGGTTAATATGGAACTGGCAAAACGCTTGAATTTAGATGAAGAAACTTATTCCGTTTCTATTCCGTTGGGCGCCACCATTAATATGGCTGGTGCGGCGATTACGGTAACCGTTTTAACGCTGGCAGCGGTGAATACATTAGGTATTAATGTATCAGTACCGACAGCCATTTTGCTGAGTGTAGTGGCGAGTCTGTGCGGTTGTGGCGCTTCCGGTGTAGCTGGCGGTTCGCTATTGCTGATTCCATTGGCTTGTAGTCTGTTCGGGATCCCAAATGAGATTGCTGCGCAGGTAATTGGGGTCGGCTTTATTATCGGCGTATTGCAGGATTCGGCGGAAACCGCGCTGAACTCTTCCACCGACGTTGTTTTCACCGCGGCGGTGTGTATGGCGGAAGAAAAAAATAACGCCTAAGAAGATATAATTTAGAGTTAAAGCGGGTTTAAGATCCGCTTTTTTTATCGGTGGTATGGTTATGATCAAGATAAATGACGCGGTATTCCAATTAAGTCCGAGCAAATGTTTAAAGATTGCAGAGTTGACGATCCGAGCGCACGGTTTTTGGGCTATTGTGGGCGGTAACGGTAGCGGCAAAAGCGCACTGGCGCGGGCATTGCAGGGCAATTTCCCAGTACGGCGGGGCGAATATCACAACACATTCCATTCTGTTTCCGGTTTGTCTTTTGAACAGCAACAACATCTTGTTGAGCAGAATTTTAAGGATCGCAATAACGATGGTGTCAGTCCGGATGATTTGGGCAAAACTGCCGCGGACATCATTTTAGACGGTTCGGATAAGAATGAATTATGTGAACGGTATGCCGCACAGCTGAAAATCAGCGCTTTGCTATCCCGTCCGTTTATACAGCTTTCAACCGGCGAAAGCCGAAAAGTGTTGCTGTGTCAAGCGTTGGTTAAACAACCGGATTTACTGATTTTAGATGAACCTTTTGAAGGCTTGGATGCACAATCGGTAACAGACTGGCGGGAATTACTTGCTACGCTACAGCAAAAAATGGCATTGGTATTGATTCTCAACCGTTTTGATGATATTCCACCGCAGACGAGTCATGTGGCTGTAGTGGAAAATGGGGAAATCATTTTACAGGGCGAGCGCCGCCAGTTGGAAGTTCAAAGCCTTTACCGGCAGCTGTGTTATGCGCAAACCGCCGTTCATGTACCACTGCCGGCAGCGATTACGCCTTTGATTGAACTGGATCAGAAGGCGGCGCGGTTTGAATTAAAGGACGTTTGCATTCAATATGGTGATAAAAAAATTCTGGATCATTTAAGCTGGACGGTGTTGCCGAAGCAAAACTGGTGGATCAAAGGGCCGAACGGTGCGGGCAAATCGACACTGTTATCTATTATTACCGGCGATCACCCGCAGTCTTATGCCAATCACGTGGTTTTGTTCGGTCGCCAGCGCGGCAGCGGGGAAACAATCTGGGAGATTAAGCAAAAAATAGGCTATGTCAGCAGCCAGTTGCACATGGATTATCGGGTCAATTGCTCCGTTTTGGCGGTGATCATTTCCGGCTTTTTTGACAGTATCGGGGTTTATCAGGCGGTTCCGGAAGCGCTGCGGATAAATGCGATGCAATGGCTGGCGCGGCTTAATTTAACCTCTGTGGCGGAGCAGCCGTTTCGTTCTTTATCTTGGGGACAACAGCGCCTACTATTGATCGCTCGCGCTATGGTGAAGCATCCGCCCGTGCTGATTTTAGATGAGCCTTTACAAGGGCTGGATGCCGCTAACCGAACATTGGTGACGCATTTTATTGACCAATTGGTGAATAATAGTGCGACGCAGTTGTTGTTCGTTTCTCATCAGGCGCAGGACGCTCCCGCCTGTATTACCCATTTATTTGAATTTATTGCAAAAAATGGGAAATATTACTATATACAAAGTGCGGTCTGATTTGTTAGACTTTTGTTAATTCCAAGTGCAGCATAGGAGAATTATTATGGAATTTCTGGACGGCTTTCCCGCAGCCATCGTTATTTTTGTGTTACTGGTCGTTTTTGTTTTGTATTCAACCTTAAAAACCGTGCCGCAAGGTTATCATTGGACAATTGAGCGTTTCGGGCGCTATACCCGCACCTTAACACCGGGGTTAAATTTTGTGGTGCCGTTTGTGGATCGCGTCGGTCGTAAAATCAATATGATGGAACAGGTGTTGGATATTCCTTCACAAGAAGTGATTTCCAAAGATAACGCCAATGTATCGATTGATGCCGTATGTTTTGTGCAGGTTATCGATGCACGCCGCGCCGCTTATGAAGTCAACCATTTGGAACAGGCTATTATCAACCTGACCATGACCAATATTCGTACTGTGCTGGGCTCAATGGAGCTGGATGAAATGCTGTCGCAACGCGATAATATCAATGGTCGTCTGCTGGCGATTGTGGATGAAGCCACTAACCCGTGGGGAATTAAAGTGACCCGTATCGAAATTCGCGATGTACGCCCGCCTCATGAACTGATTGCCGCGATGAACGCGCAAATGAAAGCGGAACGCAATAAACGCGCGGATATTCTGGAGGCGGAAGGTGTGCGTCAAGCGGAAATTCTGCGCGCGGAAGGCGAAAAACAATCCCGTATTCTGAAAGCGGAAGGGGAGCGTCAAGAGGCTTTCTTACAGGCTGAAGCACGGGAACGTGCCGCCGAAGCGGAAGCAAAGGCGACACAAATGGTCTCCGAGGCGATTGCCAGCGGCGATACTAAAGCGATCAATTATTTTATCGCGCAGAAATATACCGAAGCGCTGAAAGAAATCGGCGGTTCCAATAACAGTAAAGTTGTGCTAATGCCGCTAGAGGCGGGTAATCTTATCGGTTCTGTGGCGGGCATTGCCGAGTTGCTGAAAGGCGAGAAAAAATAGCCTGTCGGACCGTGCCGTTGTTTTCGGCGCATAACCGCTCTGGTTGCTCGGTGTCGTTGGATATGATGTACGAAAGCGTTTATTTATCAGGAATAGAATTATCTGAGCGGCAAACCTGAATGGATTTCTCGGATTGCCGATTTGAAGGGGGCTATAATGCAATGGTTGATGACGTGGACCGTATGGCACTGGCTGGTATTCGGCTTTAGTTTATTGATTGCCGAAATTCTGCTGCCGGGCGTGTTTCTGTTATGGTGGGGATTGGCGGCGCTGGTGATAGCTGCCGTTGTGGCGCTGGTGCCGACCTTACCTCTATCCATCGTGATTGTCGGTTATGCCTTATTGGCGATTATCCTCAGTTTATTATGGTGGAAATATCAGCATGGAAAAGACCGTGCCGATCAGGCGAAAACCTCGCTGAATCAGCGTGATCACGCCATGCTCGGTTTGCGCGGCAGCGTGCGTGAAATGAATGACAGCGGTATCGGGCGCGGTTATTTTGGCGATACGACTTGGCGCATTCAGGGGCAAAATTTACAGGTGGGCGATATTGTTGAGGTGCAGCGTGTCGAAGGCATCACGTTGTGGGTACGTAAAGTGGAAAAATAGTATGAATCATTTAGTTATTTTTGCTCACCCGAACGGTGAGCAAAGTTTTAATAAAGCGATATTGGATGCGGTGGTGCAGACAAGTCGGAATTTGGCGGTTGACACCGTGGTGCGGGATCTTTATGCGCTGGAGTTTAATCCGTTGCTGAGCTGGAAAGAATTACAGGCGGCATATCGCGGCATTACGCCAGCGGAAATCAGCCATGAACAGCGACTGATTACACAGGCAGATTTAATCACGCTGATTTATCCGTTGTGGTGGATGGGATTCCCGGCAATATTGAAAGGCTATCTGGATCGCGTATTAAGCCACGGTTTTGCCTATAAAACTGAAGCGGGCGTATCGGTCGGCTTGCTGGGCGGGAAAAAAATGCAGCATTTCATGACAATTGGCAATAATGTCGACAAATATCGCAAACTCGGCTTTGCGCAATCTTTATGTGATTGCTTGGTTAACGGTTTGTTTAATTACTGCGGCATTACGGATATTCAGCATCAAGTGTTCGGCGATATTCATGTGATTGATGATCAGGCACGTGGGCGAATGCTTGGAGATGCCGCCCGACAAACTCAACAAAATTTGACCGCACTTTTCACTAACCGAGAACAAGAAAAGGCTGCATTATGACTACGGCGTATCAATTAAATAATTTTTCTCTTATCAGCCGATTATTCGGCAACCTATTTTATCGTGCGCCGACCGATCCCGTATTGGCGGAAACCTTTATCTGGCTACAACAAAAAGGTTTGAGCCGTATTTGGGCGCTGGATACCGATAAACAAAGCGAACAGGCGCTAGACAGTTTGCAGATGCCGATTGATTTGACCTTATTGGATAAGGAATATCAACGTCTGTTTGGCGGCGAAAACCCATTGGTTGATCCGAGAATTTCAGCATACGGACTTGATGTATCGGCATTCATTGATTTCAGAACCGTCAGAGCTATGCCACCGGTGAAAAGTGCGGATCATTTTGCGTTAGTTTTTTTAACCGCCTCTTGGATCGAAGATAATCTAGATTCCGTTGCCGCCCAACGGACATTATTCGAGCGTTTTTTACTGCCTTGCGCCGCCCAATTCCTGACTTCGGTCGAAACCAACGCCACCCTGCCTTTTTACCGCTCGCTTGCCTTACTCAGCAAAGCAATTTTATCCGCAATGGCCGATGAACTGGAAGAAAGCGAAACGGTATAAGATAAAAAGCATCCGAGGATGCTTTATTGTAAGTAATATCGTTATTTAAATAAGTTAATAAATAATGTAATAATAATCGGATTACAAATGTTAATAAATACAACGGTAATCACCGGTAGTACAAACCAGGCGGTCGGTGCTGGACCGTTTTTCTCAATGATAGCAGACATGTTTGCCATGGCGTTGGGGGTTTGTCCTAAGCCTACACCACAATGTCCCGCTGCCATAACCGCGGCGTCATAATTTCTGCCCATAGTGAAAAAGGTAATATAATAAGCCCATAACATCATTAATGCAGCTTGAGAGAGCAGAATAATCACCATCGGTAGGGCGAGATCAAGTAATTTGTTAATATTCAACGCCATCAATACCATAGATAAAAATAAATTTAATGAAATATCACCGATAATATCGATTTCTTTCATTCTCAGCTTTAATAAATCCAGATCTGCAAGATTACGAATCAGTGCACCTCCGAATAAACAGCCGACATAGTATGGGAAGGTTAGACCGGTTAGATTCAGCAGTTTTGAAATATAAGAACCGATTAATGCAGCAACTAAAATCATAATTGTGCTGTGTAATAGATTTTTGCCATTTAAAACAGACTGTGAGTTATTTCGATCATCCCGATTTTCAGCGCTGTCAGCCGTTAAATTATATTTACCGATAAGACGTTTTGCGACCGGTCCACCGATTAAACTACCCAGCAATAAACCGAATGTTGCCGCCGCAATACCAATTGTCATTCCTCCGTCAGCACCGAATTCTTCGAGGGTCGGACCGAATGCGGCAGCCGATCCCACTCCGCCGGACATGGAAATGGAACCCATCGCCACGCCATGTAATGCGTGTAATCCGAATAAATGGGCAAGCCCCGCACCAAGCAAATTCTGGAAAAATAACAGACTAACCGCAACAATAGCTAGAATAGCACCTAATTTTCCGCTTTTACGAATAACGGAAAAACTACAGGTAAATCCGGTACAAGTGAAAAAGATATTCATGAAGAAATCTTGTAATGTATTTGTTAATTTAATTTCAAAAGTACCGGTTTTAATGCCGATAAACATCAGAATACTAAATAATAGTCCGCCAATAACGGGAGCCGGAATAAAATAAGTTTGAAAGAATTTGATTTTGCTCTTAATGAATTGTCCCAGTAGAAATAATACTGCGGCTACCGCTGCAGTTTGTAACAAATCAAAGGTAATTATCATAATTTACTTCCTCGTCAATAAATTCGCATCCGCTTTGTGCCAGTTTGTCATAGACCCAATCTATATTCAGATTTTTATTGGTATGAATTTCAGCCAACATTTGTTGTTCTTTTTTGGCGATTTGAGCCGCCTTTATTAAAACATCTTCCGCATCTTTGGGACGAATAGAAATTACGCCGCTTTCATCGCCCACAATAATATCGCCCGGAAAAATAATGCGACCACCGATATTTACCGGCACGTTAATTTCACCTGGTCCGTTTTTATAAGGGCCGTTTGGTGTGGATGCACAGGCAAAAACGGGAAAATCTATCTTTTCTAACTCTTTTTTATCTCGAATTGCGCCGTATATTATAAAGCCGGCAAGTTCGCGAGCTTTAGCTAGCTGTGCCATAATTTCGCCGCAGAGTGCTCTTTCGTTAAAGCCACCGCCGTCAACAACGATAACATCGCCTTTTTTTGCCTGCGCAATAGCGTAATAGAATAATAAGTTATCGCCACCTTGTACTCGAACGGTGTACGCTGTACCTAACATCAATTTGTCATTAACAGCAAAAAATTGAGAGGATATTGCTGCTGTTCTATTCATGCTGTCATCTAGAACAGAGACGGGAATATCTCGGAATTTTTCTAGTTGGTGTGAAGAAGTGCGGGTAAAATTTTTGATAATTCTAAATCCTACATTTTTCATGATTTCTCCTTGTTTTGGTTAATAATGTATCTTTTTTTAACCTAACATACAGATATATATTTATAAAACGAATAATTGTGATATTTTATATCTATAAAATAGATATTTGGGGGGTGATATGACTTTTGACCAAATCAGAACATTTCTGACTATTATTGAATGTGGTAATATTTCTACCGCGTCAACTATATTGTTTACTTCACAATCTACAATCAGCAGCCGAATCAAATTATTAGAAGAAGAATTGGACGTTCAGTTATTAATTAGAAGTAAGGGCGTGCGCAGTATTGAGCTAACACCTCATGGCAAAGAATTTATTCCTATTGCACAACAATGGCTTAGCCTATGGCAGGATACGAAACGAATTACTGAACAGGGTAAAATACAAATTTTAAATATTGGTAGTGTGGATTTAATTAATAATTTTACTTTTTTTCCGCTTTATCAACGTTATTTGAATCAATACCCTTATACTAAGTTATGTATTAATACTTTTCATTCGCCTGAGATTCATTCGCTTATTGAAAATCGTACTATTGATATAGGGTTTGTTTTTAGTCAGATTAAATATCAAAATATTATCTCTAAACCGGTTTACCGAGAGAAAATGTATTTAATTTGTCATCAGGAAAGTGATTATTACGATAATATTCATCCTGCAAAATTGGATATTACCAATGAAATTTATTTACGTTGGGGGGCCGATTTTGAGCAATGGCATCACGCACATTGGGATCCGCATGAACATCCAATAATTACTGTCAATACCGGATCGTTAATTGCACGTTATTTGGATAAACCAGGTTATTGGGCAATTGCACCGATGTCTTTGGTTTCATATATTAAGGAATTCTATCGGATTGCTTGCTATCAAATTCAGGAACCGCCACCGCCAAGAATTTGTTACCTGCTGACTCATCGGTATGCTAAGCCGAGTTTGCTGGAAACGATAAGAATATTTGAGCAGGAAGTAACGGAATTTATCAGTTCTAATGCAAATATTTGCCGATTTGAAAGCTGGATGCTGGATAAATAATGCCATATCGGAGAAAAGTGCGGTTGATTTTTAACAAGAATATGAATACCGTATTCGATGCGCTAAATCAGGTGGGACGATTTGGTGTTAAAAAAGCATCCTCGGATGCTTTTTTCATTTAATCAATCGTATAAACTCGGGTCTTGAGCGTGCGGGCGGGTTTTGAACCGGCGATGCAGCCACATATATTGTTCAATACCGCGTAGGATCTCTTTTTCAACGATTTTATTCATACGTATGGCGATATCGGTTTCCGTGGTCAAATCGCTGAAATCTACCGGCGCCGAAATGGTAACGGTATAACCCGAACCGTCGCGGTTGCGCAGCGGCGCAAAGGGAATTACTTTACTGTTTGGTGATGCCTTCAGCAAATAATAACTGCCGGTAGTGGTGGCAGCCTGCGTTACCGCGAAAAAAGGGACGAAAACCGCATTTTTATGCCCGTAGTCATGATCAGGCGCATACCAAATAATCTCGCCATGTTTCAGCGCTCTGAGCATCCCGCGTAAGTCTTTGCGATCCAGCATATCTTTATTGGAACGTAAACGCCCGCGGGTTTGCAGCCAATCCATCATCAGGTTGTCGTTGGGGCGGTAAACCCCGATGCCAGGCTGGTGTATGCCGACAATGCGCGCACCGAGTTCAAGAGTCAGAAAATGGATGCCGACGAAAATAATGCCGTCTTGCAGATTCTGTGTTAAATAGTCCAAACCTTCGATTTTAGACCATTTTTTAATCCGTTTATCCGACCAAAACCATGCCATGCCCGTTTCGATAATCGCCATTCCGGTCGATTTCAAATTTGCCTGCACAATTGCCTCGATCTGCGCGGCGGAATA
Source organism: Necropsobacter massiliensis (assembly GCF_000827595.2). Lineage (GTDB taxonomy): Bacteria > Pseudomonadota > Gammaproteobacteria > Enterobacterales > Pasteurellaceae > Necropsobacter > Necropsobacter massiliensis. Next base: position 38,746 of record NZ_LN776194.1, read on the forward strand.
GTTCGGAAAGCACAGTTGTAAATTGCGGCGTGCGATTTTGAGTCGGCGCTGACCGACTTTCAGTTTAGAAAACAGCCACCCCAGCAGACCGCCGATTTTTATTAGTAGCGGATAAGGCAGCAACAGAATCAGCCGCCAGATAGCCAATGCGAGCCAGAATCCCCAGTATTTGGGTTTTAGAAATGATTTGCTGAAAGTAGGAAGTGATGCTTTTGCCATAATAAAAATACAACGTGTTACGAAAATCGCTTAGTTTAACAGACCTTAGCGATTAGTTTAGCGGAATTCTTAGTAAATAGCATTTATCCTGTGGTAAAATCAGCAAAATTTTTCCAATTGCGATTAAGGAATAGAAGAAAAATGGGTCAATATTCAGCACAATTTCAGAATGCAAAAGTGTTAGTTTTAGGAGACGTGATGTTGGATCGCTACTGGTTCGGGGCAACAAATCGGATTTCTCCCGAGGCGCCGGTACCGGTCGTGCGCGTACAGGAACATGAAGAACGGGCGGGCGGCGCGGCGAATGTGGCGATGAATATCGCATCGTTGAATGTTCCGGTGGAGTTGCTGGGGTTAATTGGACAGGATGAAACCGGCGGTGCGCTGACCGCACTGTTGGAAGAACAGAACATCGGTTGCAATTTCGTCCGCCTTGACACTCATCCGACCATTACCAAACTGCGCATTTTATCCCGCCATCAGCAGCTATTGCGCCTTGATTTTGAAGAAGACTTCAAGAATGTGCGTAGTGATGTTTTATTGCAAAAGCTGCAAAGTGCGGTGGAAAATTACGGTGCTTTGATTTTATCGGATTATGGTAAAGGCACGCTCAATCAGGTGCAGTTGATGATTCGTATCGCCCGTCAGGCCAATGTGCCGGTGTTGATTGATCCGAAAGGAACCGATTTCGAACGCTATCGCGGCGCGACTTTGCTTACCCCGAATATGTCGGAGTTTGAAGCGGTGGTCGGAAAATGTGAGTCGGAGCAGGATATCGTTGAGAAAGGGCTGAAGCTGATTCGCGATATTGACTTGAGTGCGCTGTTGGTGACCCGTTCGGAAAAAGGTATGACATTATTACGCCCAGATCAGGCGCCGTTTCATTTGCCAACGGTGGCGAAAGAAGTGTTTGATGTTACCGGCGCCGGCGATACGGTAATCAGCGTGCTGGCGATTGCATTGGCGGACGGGCGTTCTTTTGAGGAAGCCTGTTATTTGGCTAACGTGGCTGCCGGTATTGTGGTCGGCAAATTGGGAACCTCTACCGTTTCTCGAGTTGAGCTAGAAAATGCAATCCATGGTCGTAGCAGTTCGGGTTTCGGTATTATGACGGAAGCGGAGCTGAAAAGTGCGGTCAAATTAGCGCAACAACGTGGTGAAAAAATCGTGATGACTAACGGTTGCTTTGATATTTTGCATCCCGGTCATGTGTCTTATCTGGAAAACGCCCGTAAGTTGGGGGATCGTTTGATTGTCGCCGTTAATAGTGATGCGTCGGTGAAACGCCTGAAAGGGGAAAATCGCCCGATTAACGAGCTGGCTGCCAGAATGGCAGTATTGGCGGGGTTGTCTTCGGTGGATTGGCTGGTCGCCTTTGACGAAGATACGCCACAACGTCTAATCGGCGAAATTTTGCCGGATTTGCTGGTAAAAGGCGGGGACTATAAGCCGGAGGAGATTGCCGGCAGTCAGGAAGTGTGGGCGAACGGTGGTGAAGTCAGAGTGCTGAATTTCGAAAACGGCTGTTCGACCAGTAATGTGATTAAGAAAATTCAGGCATTATCAAAATAATCTCGCTCATCTCAGGCGGTGCAATCACCGCCTGATTTTCTTATATCTGCGTCGATAAACTGAGCAATCATTTACCAATATGCTCAGCTTGAAAACACCCGACCGCCTTGCGAAATTCTGTACAATTTTTAATGCTGCGGCGACACGCTTGATTCATATTTATTGTATTAGTTTCGCCTAAAAAAATCCCCAAGCGGGGATTTTGATTATTTTGCGATACGTTTATATTTAATGCGGTGAGGTTGCAGTGCTTCCGCGCCGAAAGTTTTCTTTTTCCATTCTTCATAGTCAGAGAAATTGCCTTCGTAGAAGGTGACTTTGCCTTCATCGCCGTAATCCAGAATATGCGTGGCAATGCGGTCTAAGAACCAGCGGTCATGGGAGATCACCATGGCGCAGCCCGGAAATTCCAAAATTGCATTTTCCAGTGCGCGCAGGGTTTCCACATCGAGATCGTTGGTTGGTTCGTCTAGCAGTAATACGTTGCCGCCGGTCTGTAATAATTTTGCCAGATGCAGACGTCCGCGCTCACCGCCGGAAAGCTCACCGACGCGTTTTTGCTGATCCACGCCTTTAAAGTTGAAACGACCGACATAGGCACGGCTTGGGATCTCAAAATTGCCGATACGTAAAATATCCTGCCCGTTTGATACTTCTTCCCACACCGTTTTTTTATCGTCCATAGCATCGCGGAATTGTTCCACCGAGGCGAGCTGTACGGTTTCACCTAGTGTGATACTACCGCTGTCCGGCTGTTCTTGCCCGGATAGCATACGGAACAGCGTGGATTTACCAGCGCCGTTTGGACCGATAATACCGACTATCGCCCCTTTCGGAATGGAGAAGGACAGATCATCAATGAGTTTGCGCTCGCCATAGGTTTTGCTTAAATGTGCCACCTCAATGACTTTATCGCCTAAACGCGGGCCGGGCGGAATAAACAGTTCGTTGGTTTCATTCCGTTTTTGATATTCGCCGCTGTTAAGTTCTTCAAAGCGTGCCATACGGGCTTTACTTTTCGCTTGACGACCTTTCGGATTCTGGCGCACCCATTCCAGTTCCTTTTCAATGGATTTCTGCCGCGCCGATTCGCTTGCCGCTTCTTGCGCCAGCCGTTTTTCCTTTTGTTCCAGCCAAGAGGAGTAATTGCCTTCCCAAGGAATCCCTTCGCCGCGGTCAAGCTCCAAAATCCAGCCAGCAACATTATCCAAGAAATAACGGTCATGGGTAATCGCTACCACCGTGCCTTCGTAATCGTGCAGGAAACGTTCTAGCCAAGCGACGGACTCCGCGTCCAAGTGGTTGGTTGGTTCGTCAAGCAGCAACATATCCGGCTTTTCCAACAGCAAACGGCACAATGCCACACGACGGCGTTCCCCGCCGGATAAATGTTCGATTTTTGCTTCCCAGTCCGGTAAACGCAATGCATCTGCCGCGCGTTCCAGCTGGTTAGCAAGATTATGACCGTCATGCGCCTGAATAATCGCTTCCAGATTGGCCTGTTCCGCCGCCAGTTTATCAAAATCCGCGTCGGGATCGGCATATAAGGCATATACTTCATCCAAACGGGTCAGTGCGTTTTTAACCTCGGCTACGGCTTCTTCAATGGCTTCTCGCACAGTTTGCTGCGGTTGCAGTTTCGGTTCCTGCGGCAGATAGCCGATTTTAATGCCCGGCTGCGGGCGCGCTTCACCCTCAATGTCTTTATCAATGCCCGCCATAATGCGTAGCAGAGTGGATTTTCCGGCGCCATTCAAACCAAGTACGCCGATTTTGGCGCCTGGAAAGAAACTGAGCGAAATGTCTTTTAAAATATGCCGTTTCGGCGGTACCACTTTACCGACACGGTGCATAGTGTAAACGAATTGTGATGACATAATAATTCTCATTTTGATGAAAAAAGTGCGGTCATTTTACTTGAAATTATGGGGCTTTGTAAGTTCAATTAAGCAAAAAAACTCATATTGAGGCGACAGAACGGAAAGTGGTTAACTTATTTTTCATGGAATAATAAGTCGCCGAATTTTATTGATTTGAGTAGCATAAAAAAAACCTCCCGAAGCGGGAGGTAGGAAAGTAGTTTAGCTATTTATGATTATTTTATTTAGGAACTTTATGAATACCAAGCTATCACTTGATGCGCGGTATCTTACAGAAATTTTTATGCTAACGTAATATTAATTTTATATTTTTTTGACATATGTCACATAATTTGTGTGGTTTATGCTATTTTTTATCTAAAGTAGCTTATTTTTTAACATATTTTGTTTCATTGACGCGTTAATGCTAGAATGTCGCACTTAGTTGATTTTATCTGTTGAGCACTCGTTTTGACTAAATATTACACTGTATTATCGGCGTTGATTATGGCGCTGATTTTTCCCGTTCAGGGATTAGCCCATCCCCATGCCTTTATTGATATGAAAAATAAAGTGTTGGTGGAAAATAATCAATTGACCGGTTTTTCTATGCAATGGATTCTTGATGAACCCAGTTCTTCCGCCATTTTGTATGATTTAGCCCTGGCGCAGGGCGATCAGCCAGCGTTACAGAAGCTGATCGATGAGGTGATAAAAAATATCGTGCAGGAACATTATTTCAGTTATTTATTTAATAAAAAAGGGGAGAAAATCAAATACAGTTCTGTGCCGCAGAATTACGGCATGAAATCAAGCGGTACGCAAGTGCTGTATTATTTCGATTTTATGTTGTCCAAACCGCAGTTGCTGGCGCATGATGATTTTGAGCTTAGCACCTATGATCCCACCTATTATGTGTCCATGTATTATGACGAACCGGTAAAAAGTGCGGTGGATTTTTCCGCATTACCACAAAATTGCAGCGGTCGTGTCGTTGCGCCTAAGGTGGATGAAAAAATGAAACAATACGCCGCCTCGCTGGATCGCGATCAACGCGATGAAGACGCTACTTTAGGCGAGGTGTTTGCACAAAAGGTGGTGATTTCATGCAAGTAAAGCGCAAATATGTCTATTTATTGTTACCGCTGCTGCTGGTTTGCGCCGCCGTTTATTGTTTTCCTTATCTGTTTGCCCGAATTGTACTGTGGCAGCGGGAATTTAATCAGCTGATATCTGCTTATCTGCACCAGATTAAACAGGCGCCGCTGCATGCGGGGGGGTTGTTGATCCTACTGAGCTTTGTATACGGCGTATTGCATGCGCTGGGGCCAGGACACGGCAAGTTTATTCTCGCCAGTTATCTTTCAACTCATCAATCACAGTTAAAAACCAGTATGCGGCTGAGCTTGCTGTCATCGTTGATGCAGGGCGTCGTTGCCGTTAGTGCAACCTCCGTGATTGTGGTGATGTTGCGTCTTTCTTCCGCCTATTTTAAATTCAGCCAGCTATGGCTGGAGCGGATCGCGTTCGGTTTAATTTTATTACTCGGTGTGCAATGGGTTTATCAGAGCGGCAGAACACTCTGGCAACAACGTAAAACAGCGCTTGCACAACGGGGATTTTCGAGTGTATATCGCATCACGTCGTTGTCGACTGACAAGATACAAAAGATACAAAAAAGTGCGGTGCTAAATCGGCAAGAATGTCATCGGCACGATTCGCATTGCGGCTGTGGACATCAGCATTTGCCGGATCAACGGCAGCTGGCGCAGGCAGCGGACTTCAAATCGCAGTTTTTGATCGTGCTAAGTATCGGTATGCGCCCATGTTCCGGTGCGATTTTTATTCTGTTTTTCGCCTATATGCTGGATTTGTATCTGTGGGGCGTGGCGGCTGCGCTGGTGATGGCGTTGGGAACCGGACTGACTCTGTCCGCGTTCGCGTTAATGGTGCAATACGCACGTTCCGGCGCGGTGAAGCTGGGTAAGTGGTATTTGTCGCCGGGATTACAGCGTAATGCCGACGGACTGATTAAGCTGACCGTCGGGACGATAGTGATCTTTTTGGCACTCGGTTTGCTGTATGCCAGCACGCAGCCGGTGCAGGGCGGTGCGGCGTTATTCGGCGCTTAAAGGCAGAATTCTTATTGCCGCTACAGTGCCGTTTTCAACAGATACAGCGTATAGGCGAGATAGCCTAACAGTAAAAACGCGCCTTCAAACCGGTTAATCATACCGGTTTTTTTACGCCATCCGTAGCCGAATAGAAACAGTGACAGGGTTAATACCAACATAACCAGAAAATCCCGGCTAAAAATTTCATTTTCTACCTGAATCGGCATAATAGCACCGGCAATCCCGACCACCGCTAATGTGTTGAACAGATTGGAGCCGATAATATTGCCGAGCGCCAAATCTGCCTGCCCTTTTTTGGCAGCGACAACGGAGGCTGCCAGTTCAGGCAGCGAAGTACCGATCGCAACGATTGTCAACCCGATAACCAGATCACTGACACCGAGATAAGCCGCAATTTGCACCGCACCCCAAACCAGAAGCTGCGAACTGCCGACTAATAACACCAGCCCACCTAGCATTAACAACAGCGCGGAACGTAGCGACATGCTCGGTTTGGTGCGGGATTGGGGCGGTACTTCGCTGATGGAATGCGCACGTTTTTTAGAGCGCATTTCCCGTTCAATCGTGTAAAACATATAAATAGCAAAAACCAGCAATAAAACCAGCGCATCGACACGTGATATTGTGGCATCGTAAATCAGAAAGGCGGAAAGCAAGGTGATTAGCGTCAGGATCGGCAGTTCTTTTTTTAGCACCGAGGGATTAACCATAATCGGCTTGATCAGCGCGGTTAAACCGAGAATTAACGCGATATTGGTAATATTGGAGCCATAAGCGTTACCCAATGCAATGCCGGGGCTGCGATTTAGCGCGGATAATGCCGAAACAATCATCTCCGGTGCCGATGTGCCGAAGCCGATCACAAGGATGCCGATTAACAGCGGCGGCATTCCCAAATGCGCGGCGAAATCGGCTGCGCCTTCAATAAAGCGTTCGGCACTCCAAATCAGTATCATTAAGCCGGCGAATAACGCGAGAACGGGAATTAACATAATAAACCTTATAAAAAATAACAAGCGGGGAAAGTATAATAGAAGCGGAAAATTTTTTACAACAAAAATAAAAGCCCATAAGGAGGATATGGGCTCAAAATCTTTTGGGGAAAATAAGTTTTTATAAAAGGAGACAAATAAAAACTAACCAAAAGAAAAAATGGCTCCTCCTGCTGGACTTGAACCAGCGACATACGGATTAACAGTCCGCCGTTCTACCGACTGAACTAAGGAGGAATAATTCTGTATCACAAGGAATAGGTGGTGCATGATAATGATCTTGCTCGGCCTTGTCAACCTATAGAATAAAAAAAATTTGAATCATTATGCTATTTTTTTATATCCACAGCGCCTGTGGATAACTCTGTGAATTATTATTTTAAAAACGCGCCGATCCCTGATAAGAACTAGCCTGTTGCGATCCTCGATGAAAATTGGCTGCAAAATAACATTGTTATATATTTCAATGCGTTATGAAAATTCCAGAAAAATTTTTAAAAAATTTTTAGATTTTGCGAGGTTTGAAACTTGACAAATATAAGTCTGTGTAAAACTTGAATTTTTACTTTCCGCTCGAGGGATAAAAATGTGTTAAAATTCACCGCACTTTGTTTTGGAATTAACAGTGATGAACAATAAAATTAATACTAAACCTTTCATTCTGCATTCTGATTTTTCGCCTTCCGGTGATCAGCCTCAGGCAATCGAAAAATTGGTGGACAATCTTAATGACGGCTTAGCGCATCAAACCCTGCTGGGCGTGACCGGTTCGGGCAAAACCTTTACCATCGCCAACGTAATCGCTCGTTTAAACCGTCCGGCGATGCTGCTGGCGCCGAACAAAACTCTTGCCGCGCAATTATATGCGGAAATGAAAGCGTTTTTTCCGGAAAATGCGGTGGAATATTTTGTCTCCTATTATGATTACTATCAGCCGGAGGCCTATGTGCCGAGCAGCGATACCTTTATTGAAAAGGACGCTTCCATTAACGATCAAATTGAACAGATGCGCTTATCTGCAACTAAATCATTTTTGGAGCGGCGCGATACCATTGTGGTTGCCTCGGTGTCGGCGATTTACGGTTTAGGTGATCCTGACAGTTATTTGAAAATGATGCTGCATTTGCAAACCGGAGCGATTATCGATCAGCGTCAAATTCTGGCACGTCTGGCGGAATTGCAATATACCCGTAATGATCAGGCGTTTCAGCGCGGCACTTTTCGAGTGCGTGGTGAGATTATTGATATTTTCCCCGCTGAATCGGATGATCGGGCGGTGCGGATCGAATTATTTGATAATGAAATCGAGCGTTTGAGCCTGTTTGATCCGCTGACCGGCACCGGGTTCGGTGCTGTTCCGCGCTTTACCGTATACCCGAAAACCCATTATGTCACACCGCGGGAACGGATTCTGGACGCCATTGAGCAGATCAAGCAAGAACTGGCGGAACGTCGTAAGGTGCTGCTGGAGAACAATAAACTGCTGGAAGAACAGCGGCTGACCCAGCGCACACAGTTTGATATCGAGATGATGAATGAGCTCGGTTATTGCTCGGGAATTGAAAATTATTCCAGATATTTATCCGGTCGCAACGAGGGCGAACCGCCGCCAACCTTGTTTGACTATATTCCGTCGGACGGTTTGCTGATTATTGATGAATCCCATGTTACTGTACCGCAAATCGGCGGGATGTACCGCGGCGACCGTTCGCGCAAAGAAACATTGGTGGAATACGGTTTTCGCCTGCCTTCTGCGCTGGATAACCGTCCGCTGCGTTTTGAAGAATTCGAGCGTTTGGTGCCGCAAACCATTTATGTTTCTGCGACGCCGGGACCGTATGAGCTGGAAAAATCCGGTGCCGAGATTATCGATCAAGTGGTACGCCCGACTGGTTTGCTTGATCCTGAAATTGAAATACGACCGGTATCAATTCAAGTAGATGATCTGCTATCGGAAGCGCGCCTGCGCGCTGCACGCAATGAACGGGTGTTGGTGACCACGTTAACCAAGCGCATGGCGGAGGATCTGACCGATTATCTGGAAGAACACGGTGTGCGGGTGCGCTATCTGCATTCGGATATTGATACGGTGGAACGCGTGGAAATTATCCGTGATTTGCGTTTAGGCGAGTTTGATGTGTTGGTGGGAATCAATTTACTGCGTGAAGGGCTGGATATTCCGGAGGTTTCTTTGGTGGCGATTTTGGATGCCGATAAGGAAGGTTTTCTGCGTTCGGAACGTTCGCTGATTCAGACAATCGGACGGGCGGCACGAAATTTACAAGGTAAAGCAATTTTGTATGCGGACAGCATCACGAAATCTATGGAAAAGGCGATTACCGAAACACAGCGCCGGCGTGAAAAACAGATGAAATACAATGAGGCACATGGCATTGTACCGCAAGGACTAAATAAAAAAGTGGGTGAACTGCTGGATATTGGGCAAGGAACAGTCAATAAGGTCAAACATAAACAACGCGTACAAAAAGCAGCGGAACCGACCGCACTTTATCATGCGCCGAACAATCCGAAAGAATATCAGCAGCAAGTTAAAAAACTGGAGCAGCAGATGTATAAATATGCGCAGGATCTGGAGTTTGAAAAAGCCGCCGCCGTGCGAGATCAGCTGCATGAACTGCGGGAACGTTTTATGCTGGATTCATAGCCGTAAAAAAGACTTGGTTTGCCGATTACATCACCAAGTCTTTTTGTACTGATTCCGTTTTAACGGCAGCATAGTGAATTGCCGCCTTTTTTATTCCGCTGCGTTATTGAATAAGCAGATAGAAATTAGAATCGCCGCGCAGAATATTCAACGCGACCGCAGACGGTTTGCTGTCCAGAATTTTACGTAGTTGACCCAGATTTTCCACCGGATGACGATTCACGCCGATAATAATATCACCGGCTTTCAGACCGCGCTGTTCCGCCAATGATTTCGCTTTAACGCTTGTGATTGAAACGCCTTTCTGACCTTTTTCATTGTAATTGGTCAGATCTGCACCGTCTAATCCTGGTAAAATACCGCTTGCATTAGCCTGACTTTGTTCGTCGGATTGCAGCGTAACTTTGGTATTTTGCGATTTACCGTCGCGTAAATAGGTCAGTTCAATGGCTTTACCGGCGCCGGTGGTCGCAATTTTCGCTCTTAATTCAGCAAAACTTGCTAATCGCTGACCGTTGATCGCAGTGATCACGTCACCGGCTTTAATGCCGGCTTTTTCCGCGGCAGAATTCGGCAATACTTCGCTGACGAATGCGCCTTGCTGGGCGTCAACATTAAAGGCTTTTGCCAGATCGGTATTTAATTCGCCGCCGCGGATACCCAACAGACCGCGCCGCACTTCGCCGTATTCCAGAATCTGTTTAACCAGACTGTCCGCCATATTGCTTGGAATCGCAAAGGCGATACCCGCATTACCGCCGCTCGGTGAAATAATGGCGGTGTTGATTCCGATCAGCTCGCCGTTCAGATTAATTAGTGGACCGCCGGAATTACCACGGTTGACCGCCGCATCGGTCTGAATATAGTTTTCGTAGGTGCCGCTGTCAGAGCCGGTAGAACGTCCCAACGCGGAAATAATACCGGACGTGACCGTTTGACCTAAGCCGAACGGATTGCCGATTGCTACGGTAAAATCACCGACCCGCAATTTATCCGAGTCAGCAATTTTTATTTCGGTAAGGTTTTTTGGATTTTCCAGCTGAATCAACGCAATATCCGACATTTCGTCTTTGCCCACAACTTTCGCTTTGAATTCGCGCCCGTCTTCCAGTTTTACCGTAATTTTATCGGCTTGATCGATTACATGATTATTGGTTAAAACATAACCCTTTTCCGCATTAATAATTACGCCGGAACCCAGTCCTTTGAAATTACGCGGAGAATTGCCACCGAAGACATCCGGACCGAAGAAGAATTTGAATTCTTCAGGAATGTCATCATTTTGAAATGCGGATTTCTGCTTTCCTTCCACCGCAATGGATACTACCGAAGGTAGCACTTTTTCCAGCATCGGTGCGAGACTTGAGGTTTGTTGTCCGTCCATAAACGCCGGAAAAGCGGCTTGTGTTGCAACAGAGGTGGTTAATACGCTCAAGCCGAGCGCAATACCGGTTAATAGAAAATGTTTCTTTTTCACGTTATTTCTCCATTTAAAATAGTATCGTTGTTTATACAATGTATGCTCTAAGACAAGAAAAACAAGGGAATGTTCGATATCGCGCGTTAGATTTTAGCTGAACGGGTACAAGGTCTGTCCACAGATTACGGAAAAGACGGTTGTTGAATTAAGGAAAATCTGGGAGACGGATAAAAAGCTGCTTATCGATATGCAGGAACAGCAAGGGCTGAGACCGATGATAATATCGGACTCAGCCCTTGTCTCAGCCATTTATATAAACTCGGCTTAAATCGACCGCACTTTTCGGTGCGATTGGCAGCAAGGCTAGCCGGTGTTACGCATACCAGCCGCAATGCCGGTGATTGTAATCATCAGCGCTTGTTCCACATCCGGGTTCGGATTTTCCGGATTTTCACGTAAACGGCGCAGTAATTCCACCTGCAACAGATTCAACGGATCGGTATAAACATTGCGCAATGCGATAGACTCGGCAACCCAAGGCAGATCGGACATCAGCTGATCTTCATGAGATAAGGACAGCACAGTTTTGATATCCTGTTTTAGTTGCGCGCGTAAAGATTCGCCCAGATACCAGAGTTCTTTTTTTACCAGATGCTGATCGTAGTGTTCAGACAGCCAGGTATCGGTTTTGCTGAATACCATTTCCAGCATACCGATACGGGTGGAGAAAAACGGCCAGAGTTTACACATTTCTTCAATAATGGCTCTGTTGCCGTTTTCAATTGCCAATCGCACCGACGCGCCGGCGCCCAGCCAAGCTGGCAACATTAAGCGGTTTTGCATCCAGGCGAAAATCCAAGGAATTGCACGCAGGCTTTCCACGCCGCCGTTCGGATTACGTTTTGCCGGGCGAGAACCTAACGGCAGTTTGGATAATTCCTGTTCCGGGGTGGCGGAACGGAAATAGGGCACGAAATCTTTGTCGCCGCGGACGACATCGCGATAAATTTTACAAGAAGAGGCGGATAATTCTTCCATCACTGCACGCCAGCTGTCTTTCGGTTCCGGCGGTGGCAGTAGGTTCGCTTCCAGAATTGCGCTGGCATAAAGATCTAAACTGGCGACGGCGACTGCCGGCAAACCAAGTTTAAAGCGGATCATCTCACCTTGTTCCGTTACCCGTAAGCCGTTTTTCAGTGAACGCGGCGGTTGCGATAATAATGCAGCGTGCGCCGGTGCACCGCCGCGACCGATTGTACCGCCGCGCCCATGGAACAACGTCAGTTCGATACCCAGTTTTTCACACAGATTTACCAGTTGTTCCTGTGCGCGGTACTGCGCCCAAGACGCCGCCATCATCCCGGCATCTTTAGCACTGTCGGAGTAGCCGATCATCACCATTTGTTTGTTATTGATAACACCGCGATACCAGCCCACGTTGAATAACTGAGTCATCACCTCCTCAGAGGCGTCAAGGTCGTCAAGGGTTTCAAATAGCGGCACTACCGGCAGGTGATAAGGCACACCGGCTTCTTTTAACAATAAATGTACCGCCAATACATCGGAGGCGGTACGCGCCATGGAGATGATATAGCAAGAGATGACGCCTTCCGGCTGTTCGGCAATGACTTTGCAGGTATCCAGCACTTCCTGCGTTTGTGCAGACGGCTGCCAGTTACGCGGTACCAGCGGACGACGCGAGCTTAATTCACGAATTAAAAAGGCTTGTTTATCGTCTTCTGTCCATTGAGCATAATCGCCCAAACCGATATAACGGGTGATTTCGGCAATGGCATCGGCATGGCGGGTGCTTTCCTGACGAATATCCAGACGAGATAAGGCAAGCCCGAAACAGCGAATGCGACGCAGACAATCAAGCAGCGCACCGTTTGCGATAATCCGCATGCCGCATTGATGTAAGGATTGATAACAATCGTACAGCGGTTCCCAGAGTTGATTATCGTCGATCAGAATTTCACTTTTATCAATGGTTAACGGTTTGTCTTCCAGAATGTAACCGTAGTAGGCAACGGTTTTAATTAATTTGGTACGCAGTGCTTTGACCACGACCCGATAAGGTTCCAAATGATCGCCGTATTTTTCCCGGAATTGTGCGGTACACTGCACCACAGAAAGCTCATCGGCAAGCGCTTTAATATCTTCCAGAAACAGTTCCGCTGCTTTCCAACGGTTCATTGCCAGCACGCGACGGGTGGTTTGCGCGGTAACGAAAGGGTTGCCGTCACGGTCGCCACCCATCCACGAAGAAAAACGCACCGGCGCAAGCCCCACCGGATGCTGGACGCCGAAATTTTTTTCTAAATGGAAATTAAGCTGACGGCAAAATTCCGGCACGGCTTTCCACAGGCTGTTTTCAATGACTGCCATACCGCCTTTGGCTTCATCTACCGGGGTCGGGCGTTGAGTACGGATTTCATTGGTGTGCCAGGCAAGGGCAATCAGCTGCATTAAACGGCGTTTCAGTTTTGTGCTTTCCGCTTCGGTTAAATCGTCATGTTCCAAACGGTTTAAACAACGGTTGATCTCAATGTGTTTGTGCCCCAACGAACGACGGGTGACTTCGGTCGGATGTGCGGTCAGTACCAGCTCGATTAACAGTTTTTCCACTGTGGCAAGCACTTTTTCTTTTGCCACATTCTGTTGTTTCAATCGGGTAAATAAGGCTTCCAAAGAGCGATCGGAGGATTCCTGATCAATATGTCGGCGAGAAACGGTTTGATATTGTTCGGCAATATTGGTCAGATTGAGGAAATGATTAAAGGCGCGTGCAACGGGGATAATATTGTCGTTGGAAATCGTCGCCAACGTGTCCAAAAGTTGCTTGCGGGCTTGTTCGTCTCCGGCGCGGGAGTTACGCGACAGCACCCGGATATTTTCGATTAAATCCAAAATATCGCTGCCCTGAGCATCGCTGATCGTTTCGCCCAGAAAATGCCCCAGCATATTGATATTGTTACGCATCGTAGAGTATTGTTGAATCATAATCGCCTCTTTAGTCAATAATAAATTGTAGGTATTGGCTATAGGTATAACGAAAAACGAGAGAAAGGTCAAACAGAATTAATTTAAAATATTAAAAAATAGATAAAAAGTTATTTTTGTGTATTTTAATTAATTAAACCATAATTTAATTAAATTATTTTTATTAAAGTTAAGTTTTTGTTAAAGAGTAGTTCTTGCCTTTCCATCGCTTGAATGGATAAAAGTGCGGTGGTTTTTTTCAATGTTTCCAGCATTACACATGAGCGTTTTGTGCTTTGCCGCATAATGCCGGAAGGAGCGGGATTGCGAGGAAAACGTTAAATGAGCGTTTTCCTCGGATATGTTATTCCGCTGCGGGGGTTAGTTTCTTAACGGATTTGCGGATCACCAGCTCCGGATATAATTCGATAATATCATGCTGACCGGATTTGTCGCTGATTCGGCGGAACAGTAAATTAACAGCCTGGGCGCCCAAGCGGGATTTTGATTGATGGATTGTGGTCAGCGGTGGCGAGTAGAAACGCGAGGCGTGAATATTGTCATAGCCGATGATGGAAATATCATCAGGAACGGTTAAGCCCTTTTCGCCGATAGCGGAAATAGCGCCCAGCGCCATAACATCGTTACAGCAGAATACCGCACTTGGTAAGGTTTCTTGTGCCAGAATTTTATTCATACATTCATAGCCGTCTTCAGGTTCAAAAAAGCCTTCCATCACCCAGTCCGGATTTATTGCAAGACCGGCTTCCCGCATGGCTTTGACAAATCCTTCATAGCGGGTTTTGGCGGTGGTTTTAGTCAGCTCGCCGGCGATAATGCCGATGGACCGATGTCCGTTATCAATCAGATATTTGGTGGCGATATAACCGCCGTCAAAGCTGTTGTCCTGAATGATATCCGTGTGCGGATTGCTCGGTCCCCAATCCATGACCACCATTGGCAAATCGGTCAGATTGGCGAGTAAGTCTAAGGAGTCCTGCGCATATTCCGAACACATTACCAGCAAGCCGTCGACTCGCTTTTTAGCCAACATTTCAAGGTGGTTTTTGATTTTTTCCGGATTATTCTGAGTATTGCATAAAAATAACGAATAGCCCTGACGGTAGCAGTGTTCCTCGACCGCATGAATAATTTCGGCGAAGTAGGGTGCTTCGCTGGTGGTGACGATCATCCCGATCGATTTGGTGGTATTCACTTTTAAGCTGCGCGCGACCGCACTTGGCGAATAATTTAGCTCATGAATTGCCTGTAGGACGAGTTTTTCCGTTTCCGGCGCCACAAAGCGCGTTTTGTTGATGACATGGGAAACCGTGGTGGTTGAGACACCGGCGGTTTTTGCCACATCTTTAATTGTTGCCATAATAGCCTCCGTAAAATTTGCCGGCTATTATAAAGATTGAGGCGGAGCAGGTTAATAGAGTAACAACAAAAATTTGCGTAATGTCACAGATTTTAGTTAAAAAAGGAAAGTTATTTCTTTTTATTCAACCTGTTGATATAATTCTGACCGATTTAGTCAAATTTGAGGAGAGTGATTATGGGTACATTCGGTTATTCTATGCTGACGGTCGTTTTGGCCTTGGCGATGATTATTACATTGGCATCGTCCATTTTTTAACTGGTTATAGGGAAAACCTCTTTGTGATAAAAGAGGTTTTTTGTTCCGGCAGGTTTAACGGATTAATTCAGCCGGTTTTTATCCAACGCGGCATCCTGACTTTCCCAACCGACATATTCGCCGCTAAATTGAATCGCCATATTTTCAAATTTTTCCACATAAGCAAAAATTTCACCGTCATCCAAAGCCAGTTCCTGTTCCAGTTTCACCAGATAGACGTTTTCTTCTTCATCCAATGCGATCGGTAGATTGGTATGTTTTAGCGTGGTAAAGGCAATATCGTTGCTGGTGACATAGTCTAAAAAATGGTACATATCGTCTTCCTGTGGAAAGTGAAAGCTATGTTCGATCAGATAAATCTCTGCCAGATTACGACCGTTATGTACCAACATATCCAGCACTTCTTCCGTGGCGTTGATTTTAATTTCCAGCGGCGAGGGCAACAGGAAGTCAAAGTAAATATCCCATAGCGGATCATCTTGTTCATTAATTTCCGTAATTGTCGGAAATTGCTGTAATACCGCCAATAACGGCGCAGCCTGATTGCAGTAAAAATGCAATTTAGCTCGTTGTGCCGAAATAATATAGCCGGCATAAAGCACCGCGGGCAGCGTACACAACAGGGCGGAAACTTTAACGATTTCATTTAGCAACGATTGATATGCTTCCGGTAACGGCAGACCGTTATCTTCAGCGTGATACGGCAATGAAAATTGCAGTATTTTCGTATATTTTCCTTCGCCGGCGGTATATTGTTCAAGCAGTGTCAGATTCACCGCAAAAATTGCGGGCTTGTCATTGACCATAGAACGGTAATTCTGCCAGTTTTGCGTTACATCCATTGAAACCTCTTAGTCAAATTCAGCCCAGATCGGCGCATGATCGGAAGGTTTTTCCATAGCCCGGATATCCAGCGCAATTCCCGTACCAACGCAACGGTGCGCCAATGCCGTATTGGCAAGAATATGATCGATACGTAATCCGCGGTTATCGTTAAAGCCTTTGGAACGATAATCAAACCAAGAAAACTTATCGTTTACCGTTGGGTTAAGATAACGAAAGGTATCCACCAACCCGTAGTCATACAAGCGATTGATCCACTCCCTCTCTTCCGGTAAAAAGGAACATTTACCGGTACGCAACCAACGTTTACGGTTTTCTTCACCGATACCGATATCCGAATCCGTCGGGCTGATATTCATATCGCCCATAATAATGACCGGATTATCTTTATTGTGTTCATGTTCTAAATAATGCTGTAGATCGGCATAAAACTTTTGTTTTGCCGGGAATTTAGTGGCGTGGTTACGGCTTTCTCCTTGCGGAAAATAACCGTTAATCACAGTCAGCATGCCGAAAGGCGTATCCAAATCAGTCATAATAATTCTGCGCTGCGCATCTTGATCGTCTGTCGGAAATCCTTTGCGCACGGCTTTCGGTTCCTGTTTGAGCAGCAGCGCTACACCGTAATGCCCTTTCTGACCGTGATAATAAACATGATAGCCCAGATGTTCGACCAGATTGTGCGGAAAATCTTCATCGGCGACTTTAATTTCCTGCAGCCCGAGAATATCGGGGCGGTATTGTTCGATAATCGCCTCAAGCTGATGCGGTCTTGCTCTTAGTCCGTTGATATTAAAAGACATTATTTTCATATTTGTTAACCTGTTGAAATAATTTGCGAATATTTACGCCGTATTATACTTGATTATCACGCGTTCATAAATGCGGAAAAAAATCAGGATAAACATTAACCTCTTGAATTATCGTCTATTTAGAAAAGTGCGGATGATATAAGAAACGATTTTGTTTTTTGACTGCGATTGACATATATCAAAATGGCGCAAAATGAAACGTTTTATGATAGGCATCTGCGTTAAAGGATGAATGATGATGCAATGGAGTGGGGGACAATGGCAAAAAAATTCAAGAAAAAAGCTATTTTAGGCGGGTTGGTGCTGATGCTGATCGGCGCCGGCTTATGGGGTGGCGCGCAATATGCGATGAAAACGACCAATGCGACAGAATTTTGTGTCAGCTGCCATTCAATGAGTTATCCGAAACAAGAATGGGAAGGTAGCGTGCATTTTTCCAACCGCAAGGGAATCCGGGCGCAATGCGCGGATTGTCATGTGCCGTCGCAAGGCTGGCATTATTTCAAAGCTAAGCTGCTGGCGGTAAAGGATGTGTGGTACGAATGGCAAGGAAAAATCAGCGAACAGGACGATTTTGAAAAACACCGTGCGCAAATGGCGCAAACGGTTTGGGCGCAGATGAAAGCAACAGATTCTGCCGCCTGTAAAAGTTGCCACGACCCGGATGCGATGATTCTATCGGAACAATCGCAAGCCGCGCAAAAGATGCACAAGCTGGCATCCGAGACTAACCAAACTTGCATCGATTGCCACAAAGGATTGGTACATTTTATGCCGGATACGCAAGCCGATAATGCGACGGCGGGTGATGAACTGGCGAAACACGGTGGTCAATTTGCAGCTGATGACAAAACGCTTTACGCCTTAATGATGTCGGCAGCGACATTGGCGGACGGCGGCGAAGTACGTTTAATGCCCTATGCCGAACTGACGGACTGGAAAGTTGACGGCGATCAGTTGACGGCAACGGTGCAAGGCTGGCAACAAAGCGGGGCGGAAACCGTGGTGTATGCCGGGTTAGGCAAACGGCTGATGGTCGCTTTGTTGGATGACGGGACGAAAGATAAGGTCACGCTTGTTCGCACGGTTTACGATGATGTTACCGCGTCTGACTGGAAGCAAGTCAGTTTTACGGTGCGACTGCCGAAAGCAAAAACTGCGGCAAATTTGACCGCACTTAATCAGTACGGAAAAAATCTGAATGAAAATTACTGCGGTGGTTGCCATGCGCCGATTGGTGCCGATCACTATACGGCAAATCAATGGATCGGCGTCGTAAATTCCATGAAAGATCGCACTTCAATGTCTGCTGAGGAGGTTCGCAGTCTGACGATCTATTTACAGCGCAATGCCAAGGATATGGCAGCAATGGCACGTTAACAGATGCCCGAGATTTAAGGCTTGCGCCTTACGCGCAGTCATAAACGGTTCTCGTTAAGAGAACATTATCATCCGACTCCGAGCTTGTCAGCCTAAGTCGAAAGATATGGCGACAATGCCTGCAACTTGATTGCACATGGTGTGTTTAGAAATGAACACGCCACTCCCTTTAGAAAGGTGTCGTTATTTCACTTTCACAATTGTTTGCGAAAGTCGCGCCCTGTTGGTATTCGGGCGCGGAAAGCGATAGCGTTCCTTTTCTTTTCGCAACGCCCATTGTGAATCATTCGTCAATGAGGTTTAACATGAAACAACAGAACAACATTAATCTAAGCCGACGTGATTTTCTGAAGAATTCTTCCTTAGGCGTTGCCACCGCCTCTTTCGGCAGTACCGTTGCCGGTAGTTTGCTCGCACCGCAGGCAGTTGCCGCCGAGCAGCATACGGTAGTCACCGCCGCGCACTGGGGGGCGCTGGGCGTAGTGGTTGAAAACGGGAAAGTCGTCAAATCCGGACCGGCAATTGCACCGGCAGTGGACAATGAGTTACAAAGCGTGGTGGCGGATCAGTTATACAGCGAAACCCGGGTAAAATATCCAATGGTGCGCAAAGGCTATTTAGACGGTAATAAAGACACCACCCTACGCGGGCGTGATGAATGGGTTAGACTGTCTTGGGAGCAAGCCTTTGAGCTGGTTGCCGGTGAAGTCAAACGGGTGCGCGAGGCTTATGGTCCGACTGCCATTTACGCCGGTTCTTATGGTTGGTACAGCGCCGGCGCATTGCATGCGGCACGGACTTTATTGCATCGTTATCTCAACCTGAGCGGTGGATTTGTCGGTTCCAAAGGCGATTATTCCACCGGCGCCGCACAGGTGATTATGCCACATGTCTTGGGCACTATTGAGGTGTATGAACAGCAAACCAGTTGGGAAAGTGTGCTGCAACACGCCGATATTGTGGTGTTGTGGGGCGCGAACCCGTTGACGACATTACGCATCGCATGGACATCAACGGATCAACAAGGCATTGAATATTGCAAAAAACTGAAAGAAAGCGGCAAACGGGTGATTTGCATCGACCCGGTACGCAGTGAAAGTTGTGAATTTTTCGGCGCTGAATGGCTGCCGATTAATACCGCGACTGACGTACCGTTAATGCTGGGCATTGCGCATACGCTGGTGGTAGAAAACAAGCACGATAAAAGTTTCCTGCAAAAATACACCGCCGGTTACGATAAATTTGAAGCCTATTTATTGGGTAAAACCGACGGGCAGGCAAAAGATGCTCAATGGGCAAGCAAACTGTGCGGCTTGCCGGTAGACGTGATTAAAGGACTGGCAGCCGATTTTTCCAGCAAACGCACCATGCTGATGGGCGGCTGGGGCATGCAGCGTCAGCGCCATGGCGAACAGTCTCACTGGATGCTGGTGACATTGGCCGCGATGCTCGGTCAGATCGGCTTGCCGGGCGGCGGATTCGGGTTCAGCTATCATTATGCCAACGGCGGCGTGCCGAGTGCGACCGGCGGTATTCTAGGGTCAATAACTGCCAATTCTTCCGTTCAGCACGGGGAACAAAGCTGGTTGGCAGGAACCGCAAAAATGGCATTCCCGGTTGCCCGTGTGGCGGACGCCCTGTTGAATCCGGGCAAAACCATTCAATATAACGGCACAGAAATCACCTATCCCGATATTAAACTGGTGTACTGGGCGGGCGGCAATCCGTTTGTGCATCATCAGGATACCAATACGCTGGTCAAAGCGTTTCAGCAACCGCAGACTGTGATCGTCAACGAAGTCAACTGGACGCCGACCGCCCGCATGGCTGATATTGTACTGCCGGTCACCACCAGCTATGAGCGTAACGATTTGACTATGTCCGGCGACTATTCAATGTTGAACATTTATCCGATGAAGCAAGTGGTTGAGCCGCAATTTGAAGCAAAAAGTGATTACGATATTTTTGCCGAACTGTCGAAGCGCGCCGGTGTTGGTGAACAATTTACCGAAAATAAAAGCGAAATGCAGTGGCTACAGGCATTTTATCAGACCGCATTTGAAACAGCGCGTAAAAATCGCGTGTTGATGCCGAAGTTTGAACAATTCTGGCAGGAAAATAAACCGTTGAGCTTTAAAGCCGGCGAAAAAGCCAAAGCATGGGTGCGTTATGCCGCATTCCGTGATGATCCGTTGCTTAATCCGCTCGGTACGCCGTCAGGTAAAATTGAGATTTATTCTGAGGTGGTGGCGAATATGAATTATGATGATTGCAAAGGGCATCCAAGCTGGATGGAACCAGCGGAATTTGCCGGCAATGTGACACCTGAGGCGCCGCTGGCGCTGGTAACGCCGCATCCGTATTACCGCCTGCACAGTCAACTGGCGCAGACGTCACTGCGGCAAAAATATGCAGTCAATGATCGTGAACCGGTGTTGATACATCCGGAAGATGCGGTCGCACGCGGGATTACCGATGGCGACATCGTCCGAATCTTCAACCGACGCGGACAGGTATTGGCCGGTGCGGTAGTCACTGACGGTATTATAAAAGGCACGGTCGCGCTGCATGAAGGTGCATGGTATGATCCTGCCGATCTCGGTCAGTCGGAAAAACCGTTGTGTAAAAACGGCTGTCCGAATGTACTGACCCGCGATGAAGGCAGCTCAAAACTGGCGCAGGGAAATTCGCCGAATACCTGTATTGTTCAGGTTGAAAAATTTGTCGGTGAAGCGCCAGACGTGACCGTATTCAAACAACCTAAACACGCTCGGTAAATGAGAAACAGAGCACGCCGGCGCATGAGAGGTGCGCCGGTGTCGCCGTGATAAAGCAGGCAGAAACCTGCTTTGCGCTTAATCGGGTTAAGTGCGGTGATTTTTCAGCGAGTTTTTATGCTGCTGTAATAAATTTTCTGCCGTTTTCGGGTATTGTAGATAAAACCCGTTTGCCTCAATCTGCCTCAGTACTTCCTGATTATCGGCGTTCACCAGTGATTTGCCGCCTTTCAAATTAAACAGCATGACAAAAATCGGCGTACCGAATGCTGCCCGCAATGCCTCAGGAACGCTATCGAAAACATCCCGTTTTGCCACATAAAGGTACATTCCGTCTTTTTTGTTGGTTTTATATATTGCACATAACATTGATCGTAACCTGTTTGTTTTGATTTATTTTTTATAAAAAAAGTTTGCTGATTTTAGCGCAATTCTTTATGATCGAACCACTTTATTTTCAGTTTGGAACAGCTTATGGCGCAAGATATTGTTGAACTGCGGACGGGACAGTTTTCTTCCGTTTTTCTTACCTTAAACAGTGCAAGCCTTAATGTGATAAAACGTGCCTTGATGAAGAAAATCAAAAAATCACCGTCGTTTTTCCAACATATCGCCGTGATTTTGCAATTTAACGCCATGCTGGAAAAAGTCAATTTAAGCGCACTGAAAAATCTGCTGGCGGAATTTAATATTCAGGTCATCGGTGTTGCTGACTGGCAGAATAATTTACAAAAAGAACTGATTGTTGCCGCCGGTTTTGCCGTGCTGGGCAAAAGCGACGATGTCTCGGCGGTGCTGCCGGAGCCGCGTTATTTACCGACCAAAGTGATCGAACAGGATGTAAAGGCGACACAGGTGGTTTATGCCAAAAACAGTGATTTGATTATTCACGGCAATGTCGAGGCAGGCGCGGAAGTGGCGGCGGACGGCAATATTCATATTTACGGCAAATTGCGCGGGCGTGCCATGGCGGGCGTGAATGCAAATGCGGGATCGATTTATGTGCAGCATCTGGATGCCGAGTTTGTCGCCGTCAACAGCCGTTTTTTGTACAAAGAGAAGATCGCGCCTGAATTTATGCAAAGAGCGGTCAGAATTTTTGCCGAAAAAGATAAGCTGGCGTTCAGGATTTTAGGCGAATATTAATATTGCCGTCTTGCCGTGCGAGAGGTAACGCATGCTGCCGCGCAATGTGGCAATCGTAAATTCGGTCAAACGTAAAAATTGATAAAAAACGCACCGCACTTTTCGCCTTGTCGGATAAAGTGCGGTGCGTTTTTGTGCAGAATCGCGAAATCGCTTATAGGACTTTCACGATGCTTTCACATAAATAACGAATATTGTCTTCGGTAATGCCTGCGACATTAATGCGACCGGAACGCACGGCGTAGATGGCGAATTCGTCTTTTAAACGATCCACTTGCGCCGGGGTTAAACCGCTGAAAGAGAACATGCCGTTTTGCTGGATAATAAAACTGAAATCCTGTTGCGCGCCGTATTCTTTCAGCAATTGAACGAACAGGTTGCGCATTTGTTTGATTCGATTGCGCATTTCCGCCAGTTCCGTGCTCCATTGCTGGGTTAATTCCGGGTCGGCAAGCACCAATGCGACGCTTGAAGCGCCGTGCGAGGCCGGGTTGGAATAGAGCGTGCGTACAATGGTTTTGACCTGTGTCAACGCCGTCGCGGCGATGGTTTCATTTTCTGCGACCAGCGTGAATGCACCGACACGTTCATTATATAAGCCGAAGTTTTTCGAATAGGAACTGGCAATCAGCAGTTCTTTGTGGTTGGCGGCAAAGGTGCGCAGGCCCAGTGCGTCTTCATCCAGACCGTTGGCGAGCCCTTGATAAGCAAAATCAAACAGGGGCAACCAGCCCTTTTGCGCGGACATTTGCGCCAGTTGTTGCCATTGTTCCGGAGTCGGATCGATACCAGTCGGGTTATGGCAGCAGCCGTGCAGTAATACCACATCGCCTTCATCGGCATTGCTGAGATCGGCGATTAAGTTCTCCCAATCTAACGCTTTGCGCTGCGCATCGTAATAACGGTATTCGCGGATAGTGATGCCCACCGCATTGAAAATGGCGTTATGATTCGGCCAGGTCGGCGAGCTGATCCAAACGTTTTGCGCTTTAGTCTGGCGTTTGATGAATTCAGCGGCAATCCGTAATGCGCCGGTGCCGCCCAAACTTTGCACGGTTTTAGCGCGACGTTGGGCGACGATATCGGACCCTTCGCCAAATAATAATGCCTGCGTGCGCGCATTGAAATCCGCCACACCGTCAATAGACAGATAGTTTTTGCTGGTTTCCGCTTCAAGCAGGCGACGTTCCGCCGTTTTGACCGCCTGCATTATTGGCGTAGCGCCTTGCGCATCTTTATAAACACCGATGCCAAGATTGATTTTATTGGCGCGGGTTTCTGATTTGAACGCTTCACCTAAACCGAGAATTGGGTCTGCCGGTGCGGCTTGGATATTTTCGAACATAATGCTTGATCCTTATAAGTGAAATGATGTGTTTGAGATCTCTTTTATACTGATAAAGGCTCGCATTGGCAAGCCCTTATTCGGGGTAATCCGCGCTTTTTATCGGTTTATTGAAAAAAGCGCAGAATGCAGGCGGATTATTGTAATTTTTCAATCGCCCAATCCAGACCGGATTGATAATCCGGCGGTAATTCGCCACGTAGTTTCATCAGCTGTGTAATAATCATTTTTTTATCCGGATGCGCCAGATTGATATGTCCAACTTTACGACCCGGTCGCACGGCTTTACCATACCAATGTAATTGACTGCACGGCGTGTTTAACCACGCGGCATTATGCGCGGTGCCGATCAGATTCACCATGACACTGGGCATGCTGGCTTGCAACGGCGGCGTTGGCAGATCAAGCAAGGCGCGCAGGTGCAGTTCAAATTGGCTGATCGTACAGCCGAGCTGGGTCCAATGCCCGCTGTTATGTACGCGCGGCGCCAGCTCGTTAATTAACAAGCGTTCGCCGACGACAAAACATTCCATCGCCATCACGCCCACATAATCCAGATGCGTCATGATCTTCGCCAGCATCTGTTCCGCCTGTTGCTGTTGTGCACTTTGCTGTGGCAAGGTATCGGCTACACTGTAGCGTAAAATGCCGTTTTGTTGCAGATTATGAGTTAGCGGGTAAAAACGCGTTTCGCCGTTTTTGAATCTGGCGCCGACTAAGGAGACTTCGTAATCAAAAGGAATAAATTTTTCGGCAATGACTTGTTGAAACAGGTCATCGCCGATAATTGAGGCGTTTTCCCGTGCCACAATCCACTGACCGCGCCCGTCATATCCGCCGGTGCGCCGTTTTACGACCACTTTGTCGCCGATACGCTCGAATACCTGCGACCATTGCTGCGGATTTTCCAATAGGCACCAAGGCGCGGTCGGCAATGCCAGTTCATCAAGCAGCGATTTCTGTGTCAGCCGATCCGCCAGACGCCCGAATACCGAACGATTAATAAAATGCGGGTGATTGCTCAGCATATCGGTTAACGGTGTCGCCTCCCAGCGTTCAATTTCCGCAGTAATGATGCTGTCGGCTGGCAGTTGGAAAGGAGCGGCATCGAATGGCAGGGGCTGCACGCTAATATCCAGTGGCGCACCCGCATAACGCAGCATACGACCAAGTTGTCCATTGCCTAAGACGTAAACGGTTGGGTATAACGCGCTGTGTTGCATGATAAAATCCTTATAAAACAATAATAAAAGTCGGTTAGGGTTAAAGTGCGGTAGTATTTTCGTCTGTTTGTTGATGCGCTTTCTTTAAAAAATCATCTTCTTCCAGTTTTAATAAACGAGCAATGGCGTTCAGATAGGAAATTTCCAATGATTCGCGACTGGTTGCCATTACGCCCTGATCAATCAAAAAACCGTCGTTAACATCATAGACCCAACCGTGGAGCGACAGTTTTTTGCCGTTGCGCCAGGCGGATTGCACGATTGAAGAACGTCCCAGATTATAAACCTGTTCCGCGACATTCAGTTTGGTCAGCATATCCGCGCGTTTTTCCGGCGACAGTTTGCCGAGTAAATGGCTGTGTTTAAACCAAATATCACGAATATGTAGCAACCAATTGTTAATCAGCCCCAGATCCTGTTCCGCCATTGCCGCCTTGATGCCGCCGCAATTGGTGTGTCCGCAGATAATAATATGTTCGATATTCAGCACGTCCACCGCATATTGCACCACCGACAGGCAGTTTAAATCCGTGTGAATAACCTGATTGGCGACATTGCGGTGTACAAACAGTTCCCCCGGTCCCAGATTGGTGAGTTTTTCCGCCGGCACGCGGCTGTCCGAGCAGCCTATCCATAAATATCCCGGGGTTTGATGTTCGGCAAGTTCTTTAAAATAATTGGAATTTTCTTCTTTCATGCGTGTTGCCCAACTGTAATTATTGGCAAACAACTGTTCGATTTTTTTCATTGTTATACTCCTGCATATCGGCTGCACAGTATAGCCCGAATCCTATCGCTGTACAATGAAAAAGCCCTAGTCTCAGATTGCAGCTAGGGCTTTTAAACAAGCATAATCCGTTATATTGTGGCGGCTTTCATCGCTTTAACGAACTCTGCCAGTTCGGACAGACATTGGGCGTGATTATTCAGGTGACGTTCAATGATTTTCACCGTCGCCGAACCTGAAATCGCACCGGCGGCACCTAATTGCAGCGCTGCTTTCACCTGCGCCGGCGCGGCGATGCCGAAACCTTGCAGAATTGGTGCGCTGTGATGGGCGTGCAAGCGTTCGATCAGAGTATCCAGATTGACCGCATGGGTTTGGTTTTCGGCGCTGGTAACGCCGGCGCGCGAAACCAGATAGGTATAACCTTCACTGTGCGCGGCAACGGCTTGTATGGTGTGTTCGTCAGCATTCGGTGGGCAGATAAACACCGGTTGCACGCCGTGCTTTTTAGCCGCCTGAATATAAGGTGCTGCCGCCAACAGCGGTACGTCCGCCACCAATACGGCATCAATGCCGATATCCGCGCAATGTTGATAAAAACCGTCCAGCGTTTGAGCGTAAATCAGATTGGCGCAGAGTAGCAGACCGATTGGAATCTGCGGATATTTCGACCGCACTTTTTCCAATAAACGGAAACTTTCCGCCGTACTGCAACCTGCCTGTAATGCCCGATTATTGGCAGCCTGAATCACCGGACCGTCCAACAACGGATCTGAAAACGGAAAACCTAGTTCCAGTGCATCGGCGCCGTTATCCACCAAAGTGCAGATAATCTCAAAAGAGCGGTCAAAATCCGGATCACAAAGGGTAACAAAGGGAACGAAGGCGCCTTGTTTTTTCGCCGCCAGTTGTGCAAATAGCGTATTGAAACGAGACATTAGATTTTCCCCCTTGCAGTTAAAATTTTATCAACGGTGAAAATATCTTTATCACCGCGCCCGGATAGATTGACCACTAACAGTTGTTCCTGCTGCGGATGTTGTTTAATCAATTTTAAGGCGTGAGCTAATGCATGGGCGCTTTCCAGTGCTGGAATAATGCCCTCATGCAGAGCAAGCGCCTGAAACGCATCCAATGCCTCATCATCGGTGATACTTTCATATTCTGCACGACCGATAGCATGCAAATACGCGTGCTGCGGACCGACGGACGGAAAATCCAGACCGGCGGAAATACTGTAGGATTCTTCAATTTGTCCGTCTTCGGTTTGCATAATCGGCGATTTCATCCCGAAATAAATCCCCACTTTGCCGTGGCGTAACGGCGCGCCGTGCTCACCGGTGGCAATGCCTTTGCCCGCCGGTTCAATACCTATCAGACGTACCGATTGTTCCTGAATGAAATCGGCGAACATGCCGATAGCATTGGAACCGCCGCCCACCGCCGCAATGACGGCATCCGGCAAACGCCCTTCTCGTTCCAAAATCTGTCGTTTGGTTTCTTCGCCGATCATTTTTTGAAATTCACGCACGATAGTTGGAAACGGATGTGGACCTGCCGCGGTACCTAATAAATAATGAGTGTGTTCATAATTGGCTGACCAGTCGCGCATGGCCTCGCAACAGGCGTCTTTCAGCGAGCAGGAACCTTTTTCCACCGCTACCACCTCGGCGCCCATTAAACGCATGCGAAAAACATTCGGTGATTGGCGTTCCACATCTTTGGCGCCCATATAAATTTTGCACGGCATATTCAGCATGGCACAGGCAAGCGCCGTGGCGACACCGTGCTGACCGGCACCGGTTTCAGCGATAATGCGGGTTTTGCCCATGCGTTTTGCCAGCAGAATCTGACCGAGTACCTGATTGGTTTTATGTGCACCGCCGTGCAGTAAATCTTCACGTTTTAAATAGAGTTTGGTTTTTGACCCTTTGGTTAGGTTACGGCACAGGGTTAAAGCGGTCGGGCGACCGGCATAATTTTTCAGTAAATCCTGAAATTCCTGCTGAAAGGCGGGATCGTCTTTGGCTTCGACAAAGGCTTTTTCCAGCTGTTTTAACACCGGCACCAGAATTTCGGGCACATACATGCCGCCGAACTCGCCGAAATAGGGATCGAGAAGTGTATCTGACATAGAGCTTCCTTATGAGTGATTTGTTTTTGATAAATTAAATACTACTACACTAGTACATAAAAGTGTAGCGCTTTTTTCGATAAATAGATATTTTGTTGAACAAAGGCTGAATGAGTTGTTAAAGGCATGCTAAAAACCGGAGCGGCACGTTGTCTCTCCGGTCGGGATTGAATTAGTGATCGAGGATTTTAGCGAATACCGCCGACAGCTTATGCGGATCTTTAATGCCCGCCGCGCTTTCTACGCCGGAATTAAGATCTACGCCGATACACCCCTGATTCAGCGCTGAGTCGATATTGTGCGGTCCAATGCCGCCGGCCAGCATAATTCGATCTTTGAGTGCGGCAGGAATCTGCGACCAGTCGAACGCCGTGCCTGTTCCGCCGCGTCGGTTGCCGAGCTTGCTGTCTAGCACGTAGCGATCAACGGCGGAAATCGGCGTAATTTGTACCGCACTTTGTCGCTCAATATCAACGGCAATCGCCTGCCAAATTTGGCAACGGGCAGGCAGTGCGGCGCGCAGTGCGGTGATAAATTCCACTGTTTCAACACCGTGTAACTGCACGGCGAACAGGTTGAGTTGTGCGGCAATTTTACAAATAAATTCAATGGGTTGATTTTGGAATACGCCGACAAAACGCAGTGGAGCCCGCGTCACTAATTCCTGCGCTTGACGCAATGACAGCTGACGCGGGGAATGCTCGGCAAAAATCAAACCACCGTACAGGGCGCCAGCGGCATAAACCGCCTCCACATCCTGCGGACGAGTTAACCCGCAGACTTTATTTTCACCGAAAATTACTGCGCGCACGGCGTTATTCAGATCATCACTGCCCATTAGACTGCTGCCGATTAAAAACGCATGCACATAAGGTTTTAACTGCCGTACTTGATTGTGCTGGTAAATGCCCGATTCGCTGACAATAATGCGATCTGTCGGGATTTGTTCCGCCAAAGGCGGCGTACGCCGAATATGCACGGAAAGATCGTGCAGATTGCGGTTATTGATGCCGATTACTTTGGCGCCCAGTGCGATAGCGCGGTCTAATTCCGCCTGATTGGCGGTTTCGGTTAACACGCCCATGCCTAACTCATGCGCCAGTGCGGCAAGGGCGGTGTAGGTTTCGTCATCCAATACCGACAACATTAACAAAATGGCATCCGCTTGATGATAGCGTGCCAAGTAGACCTGATATTCACTGAGCATAAAATCTTTGCACAGCACCGGCTGGTTGACCAGTCGGCGAACCTGTTCAATATAAGTGAAATCGCCCTGAAAATATTTTTCATCGGTGAGTACGGAAATCGCCGAGGCGTAATGTTTATAGACTGCTGCGATTTCCGGCAGATTAAATTCGGCACGGATTAAGCCTTTGGACGGCGAGGCCTTTTTACATTCCAGAATAAATGCCGGGCGCAGACGCGTACCTTTCGCCAATGCGCTGTAAAAAGAGCGGTCGGATTTGCGGATGTTTTGCTTAAATTGCGCCAGCGGAAATGCGGCTTGTTTTTGTTCAAGCCAGCGAATTTTATCCTGTACGATTTGTTGCAAAATAGTCGGTTTATCATCCAGATTGATCGTTATCATATTGCGTTCACTTATTTGGTTAACCATTCCTGCAATGCCGGCAGGGCGTTGATGCGCTGAAAATAGGCATAAGGCTGCGGATCCAGATAGCGCTGCAAGCCATAGCTTTCGATGCGTCCGACTACCGGAGTGAAAAAGGCGTCCACCGCAGTAAACTGCTTGCCGCCTAAATATTCGCCGCCGAAACGGCTCAGCCCTTCCTGCCATAAGCGGTTAATTCGTTGCAGATCGTGGAGCAGTGCGGGCGGGATTTCCGTTAATGCAGTGTGTTTCAGCGGATCATAGGAACAGAGCGTGCGCAGCTGCTCAAAACCAGAGTGCATTTCAGCGCAAGCACTACGCGCCCATGCGCGGGCGGCGGCGTCTGACGGCCATACTTGAGGATAGCTTTCGGCGAGATATTCGACAATCGCTAGACTGTCCCAAATATAGCGTTCGCCGTCTTGTAGCACTGGCACTTTTGCAGTCGGTGAAAAGGTGGCGAGTAGACGACTTAATTCGGCTTTGTCCTGAGAGTAGGGAACCTGCTGTTCGGCGAAGGGAATATCCAACATTTTCAACAATATCCAGGGACGCAGTGACCAGGAGGACAATGGGGCGTAGAAATAGAGTTTATACATAATGAGCTCCTTACTTCAGACAAGATCTATAATCAGATAGGATTAATAATCGGTCAGTTTGTGCAGTATGTCAAAGGCTTTACCAGTGGCAAGCATATCGGCTGCCCGTTCGGCATTTTGCTTAATGTCGTCATGACCGAATAATTTTAACAACAATGCGGTATTCATTGCCACCGCCTGCACATGCTCGGCGTTACCGCGCCCTTGTAAAAGTGCGGTGAGAATTGCGGCATTTTCCGCGGGATTGCCGCCGCGCAGGCTTTCTAGCGGCTGCGGTTGAAAACCGAAATCATAGGCGGACAGGCTATAGCGCTCAATTTTTCCGTCGCGGATTTCCGCCACTTGGGTTTTACCATGAATGGCGACTTCATCCAGTCCAGCACCATGCACGACGATACTGTGCTGATGACCGAGGCGAGCGGCGGTTTCTGCATAAGGCTGAATTAACGCCGCTGAATAAACCCCTAACAACTGGCGTTTCGGGCGTGCCGGATTGCACAGTGGACCCAGAATATTAAAAATAGTGCGGGTTTGCAGCGCTTGGCGTACCGGCACCGCATATTTGAATCCGGGATGATAATGCTGCGCCCATAAGAAACAGAGATTGATTTCATCTAAGGCTTTGCGCGCGGTGGCGGCGTTCATGTCAATTTTTACCCCCAGCGCAGCGAGTACATCGCTGGCACCGGTTTTGCTTGATACGCTGCGATTACCGTGCTTGGCGACTTTCACGCCGCAGGCGGCGGCTGTAATGGCGGCGGCAGTGGAAATGTTGATAGTATTGGCGCCGTCACCGCCGGTACCGACAATATCCGCAAAAGCATAGCGCGGTGTCGGGAACGGCAGTGCATTGGCAAGGGCGGCATTGACGGCGCCGCTGATTTCTTCTGCCGTTTCGCCGCGTAATTTAAGCGCGATCAATGCGCCGGCAAGTTGTTCGTTGCTTAATTCTCCGCGCATAATTGCATTAAACAGCGTTTCCGTTTGCGATTGAGTTAAGGGTTGTTTGTCAAACAGTTGAGAGAGAAGTTGCGCAGTTTGCATAGTCTATTCCTTCTTTTTATTAGTATAAAGTGCGGTGGTTTTTAGCGATGAATATTGTAACTCAGATCGTGGGCTTCATCGCCGGTCATCCCTCTGAATCCCCAACAGTGGGCGGGTTGCTCTTTAATGGTGATTTCAAGGTCGATTGGCGCGATGCCCAGCTTGTCTTCCAGTTCACAAAACAACATTTTTATTAACCGCTTCTTGGTGAATTCTGTGCGCCCTTGCATAAGATTAATTTCAATCACGGTAAAATCCGCACTGCGACCTTCGGGGTAAAAATAATCTTCTACCTCCAAACCGATAAAGCGCAGCGCATGCTTGCGTGGCGGAATGCCTAATTCCAGATGCAGACAGTGAAAAATAATGTCCATTAATTGCTGTTTACGCGGGTTCAGCTGCGGTTTGAGTCCATAAACGATAATCATCAGTATGTCCTTTTTTCGGTATTCAATTGGTTTTGTGGGTGAATATGGCAATATCAGCGCGCCAGCAGCCAGTGAACGGCATTTTCCAACAGTTTTGAACCCTGTACGGTCAGAATACTTTCCGGATGAAACTGAAAGCCGCAAATCGGCAATGTTTTGTGGCGAATCGCCATAATAATACCGTTATATTCGGCATTGACAACAAATTCTTCCGGCAATGCATCACCCATCAGCGAATGATAACGCGCCACCGGCATGGGGTTTGCCAGCCCGGCAAACATCGCCTGTTCATCATGCCGAATGGCGGAAACTTTGCCGTGCAGCACTTCGCCGGCGTGTACCACTTTGCCGCCAAAAGCTTCAATTAATGCCTGATGTCCGAGGCAGATTCCGATCATCGGCACTTTGCCCGCCAGTTTTTTTATCAGCGGTAATAAAATGCCCGCTTCACTTGGATTACCTGGTCCCGGCGAGAGCGCCACGATGGTGTCGGCGTATTGTGTCGCCGCCTGTTCCAGCAAGGCTAGCGAACAGTCATTGCGGTAGATCCGCACTTGATGTCCGAGCGTGCGAAATTGATCCACCAGATTATAAGTAAAGGAGTCAAAATTATCTAAAAACAGAATATTTGCCATAATGAATTATCCTTGTTGCTGTGCCTGACGATTGGTCTGAATAATCGCGTTAACCACCGCTTTGGCTTTATGACGGGTTTCGTCCGCCTCCGCTTGCGGATCGGAATCCAGCACTTCGCCGCAGCCGGCTTGAATATGAGCGATACCGTTTTGCACGAATGCGGAACGGATAACGATACAGGTATCAAAATTGCCGTCGGAAGATAAATATCCGACCGCACCGCCGTAACTGTGGCGTTTTTGTTGTTCAAATCGGTAGAGCAGCTGCATCGCCTTGATTTTCGGTGCACCGGTCAACGTTCCCATGTTCATACAGGCTTGATAGGCGTGCAGTGCGTCAAGTTCGGGACGCAGTTCGCCGATCACGCGGGAAACTAAATGCATAATATGCGAGTAACGGTCAACCTTCATCAGGTTTTTCACCTGCCGGCTGCCGCTGCGACAGACCCGGGCCACATCGTTGCGCGCCAGATCCACCAGCATTAAATGCTCGGCAAGTTCTTTTTTATCCAGTCGCAGTTCCAATTCTAGGCGTGCGTCCAGTTCGGGATCGATGTTGCCGTGCGCATCAAAACCGCGCGGACGGGAGCCGGCAATCGGATAAATTTCCAGCTGGCGATTTGCTGCCGAATATTTCAGCGCACTTTCCGGTGAGGCGCAAAATAGGGTGAAATCTTCATCCTGCATATACACCATATACGGGCTTGGATTATTGCGTTTCAGTTGGCGATATGCCGCCAGCGCGTTCGGGCAATCGATGGAAAAACGACGCGAGGGTACGATCTGAAAGACATCACCGATATTAATGTGGTGTTTGAGCGAGCGAATAATCTGTTTGAATTGCTCATCGTTCAGATTGGTGCGCACGTCGGTTGAAGCCGCTTGAGCGCTTAAGTGCGGTTGAATTTTGCGTAATTTTCGGCAAATTTCCACCGCACTTTGTTGTAACGAATGTTGCTGCTGCGGATGAAAGCAGAATGTCTGTAAAGTGCAGGTTTGCGCCTGATGGTCGAACACCAGCAGGTTTTCCGCCAGATAGAATACATAGTCCGGGCAGGTTAAGCCGTCGTCTTGCAGCTCGATATTGTGCATCGGAATAAAATTCGCCACTAAATCATAGGCGAACAAGCCACCCAATAGAATCGGGGTGCAGCTGTGCTGATAGAGTGATGTGAGACAGCGTAATCCGTCGAAAATCGTGGTGGTTTGTAATTTACTGTCTTCATCCAGATTGGGATCAGGCGGCGGGAATTTGAGCGTAAGTTGTCGTTGGTGCTGGGAAATGACTGTAGTTTGACCCTGTAACTTTCTCTGGATTAATGGTAAAACCGCCTCTCCATTGTCTGTTAGCGCATTAAATGTGACGCTTTGTCCGCAACAGGAAATTTTCACTGCCGGATTAATCAGAAAAAGGCTTTTTAAGCTGTTTTTACTGCTGATTTCCGCCGATTCCAGCAATAAGGTGTTTTTTTGATCTTTACACAGCGTGGCGAAGACGGCGGTCGGATCATTATGATAACTGACCGGTTGGTTGAATACATGAATAAAGGGAACAGCCATAATCACTTCCTCAAATACAATAATTAACTTGCACTATTAAACTAGTGCAATATTGTTTTGTCAAGCGTTATCTATTGTTTGCGGCAGATTTGGCGGATTTCAGGATGATTGTGCGTTGAATCACGAAGCACAGCAGGCGGCTGATCAAAACCGCCTGACAGTTTTTCAGTCAATATGATATTACAGAGACGCGACGATGGCGTCGATTTTCGCTCTGGCATTGGTTTGCGCTTTTGCGATAGCTTCCGCGCCGAAACCAATGGCTTCCGCATAAACGAATTGAACGTCGGTAATGCCGATAAAGCCCAAAAAGGTTTTCAGATAAGGCGTCACCAGATCAGTTGCCTGTCCCTGATGGATACCGCCGAAAGCGGCCAATACGACCGCTTTTTTGCCGGTAATCAACCCTTCTGCGCCGTTTGCGCCGTATTGGAACGTCACACGCGGACGGGCAATGAAATCGATATAGCTTTTGAGCTGCGTTGGAATGTTGAAATTATACATTGGCGCGTTGATAACAATGGTATCCGCGTTTTTGAGTTCGGCGATTAAACTGTCGGATAACGCCAGTAACTGTTTGTCCTGTTCGCTTTTCGGTTCGCCGCGCAGCGCGTTCGCCGCCACACCGTCGAAATGCGGCAGCGGATTGGCAGCAAGATCGCGCTCAATCACCTTGGCGTCGGGTAATTTTGCAATCAGATAATCGGAAAGTTGGTTGGTTTGTGAATGTTCGGCAAGAATGCTGGATTTTAATACTAAAATATTGTGCATAATAATTCCTTTAATTAAGTGAAAGTGCGGTCATTATAAAATGTATTTTGGGGAAATAAAGTCCGTTTCAGTAAAAAGATTATTAATTATAAGTAAAAAATCGGCGCGGAAAATTGCACTTTATATCAGATAAGTTATGATGAACGCGAATTTATGTTTGATTAATAGAAAGGAAAAACTATGTGGTCTGAATTTATGCTAGGCTATGGATTGTTTATTTTAGAAATAGTAACGATTTTATTGATTGTTGCTGGTATTGTCGCAATGGCGTTTAGTTTAAAACAGAAAAAAGCCCATCAGACAGGCGAGCTGATTATTACTGATTTATCGCAGGAATATGAAGAAAACAGCCGAAAACTGCGCGAGTTTCATTTAACTGAAACGGCACTGAAACAGGCAGAAAAAGCACGAAAAAAAGCCGATAAAGCGAAAGCCAAAGAAGAAAAGGAAAAGCTCAAACAGGGCGATAATACGCCGTCGCGCAAACCGCACCTTTACGTGCTGAATTTCAAAGGTGATATGGCGGCGACAGAAACCGCCGCGCTGCGCGAGGAAATCAGTGCGATTATTGCCGTGGCGCAAGCGCAGGATGAAGTGCTGCTGCGTCTGGAAAGTCCGGGCGGAGTGGTGCATGGTTACGGATTAGCAGCATCCCAGCTTGCGCGTTTGAAATCTCGCGGGATCAAACTGACGGTGGCGGTGGATAAGGTGGCGGCCAGCGGCGGTTATATGATGGCTTGTGTGGCGGATAATATTGCCGCCGCACCTTTTGCGATCATCGGCTCCATCGGTGTGGTGGCGCAAATTCCGAACATTCACCGTTTACTGAAAAAACATGATGTGGACGTGGATGTGATGACCGCCGGTGAATATAAACGTACCATGACGGTACTGGGCGAAAACAGCGAAAAAGGCAAGCAGAAATTCCAGCAGGAATTGGAAGAAACGCATCAGTTGTTCAAAACATTCGTCAGCCGCAATCGCCCGCAGGTTGATATTGAACAAATCGCTACCGGCGAACATTGGTTCGGTCAACAGGCGCTGGGGTTAAAACTGGTGGATGAAATTATTACCAGTGATGATTTGATTTTGCAGGCGCTGAAAGACAAAACCGTGCTTTCCGTAAAATACGCATTAAAGAAAACCTTGGCGCAAAAATTGGGCAAACAGGCGGAAGAAAGTGCGGATACGGTGTTGACTAACTGGCTGCAACGCAATCGGCGCACTTTATTGTAAAGAATACCGATAGTTGTACAATAACATGTAAATTTGTGTAAGTTATTGTTTTTTTAATTTACTTCAATTTTAATTGCAATTACTATACTGCGCTGAAACGACACTGATTTCGCTATTATGCAACTTTATCCGATACCGGAGTTTACTGCAAAACTTCAGGGTTGAGCCATAACGCTATGGCTTACTTATTAAAGTCAGGAATCAAAAATTTAAGGTAACACAAATGAAATTATCACATCTTTTATTATCTGCGGTTGCGGCTACAACCTTAGCGGCTTGCGGTAACTTGAGCAAAGTCACCGACGAAGGCACATCCGATAATTTGGTATGGCCGAAAATCGATCAATCGGTGTTTAACCATGACGGCAGTCAGTTCGGTTCTTGGCCGAACTGGGATAATGTGCGCATGATTGAACGCGGCATGAATAAAGATCAGATTTATAATCTGTTGGGTCGTCCACATTTCAGCGAAGGTTTATATGGCGTGCGTGAGTGGGATTACGCTTTTAACTACCGTGAAAACGGTGAACATAAAATCTGCCAATATAAAATCCTGTTTGACAAAAACATGAACGCCCAGAATTTCTTCTGGTATCCGAACGGCTGTAACGGCAATTCGTCATTTAATTTAAGCGGCGATTTCCTGTTTGATTTTGATAAAGATACATTGACGGTAAAAGGCGCTGAAGTGGTGGATAATATTGCCGCGCAGTTGAAAACGTCAAATGCCAAACAGGTAAAAGTGGCGGGCTTTACTGACCGTTTAGGTTCGGAAGCCTACAATCTGAATTTATCCCAGCGCCGTGCCGAGCGCGTGAAAGCGCGTTTAATCCAGCAGGGTGTTAATGCTGATATTAGTGCAATCGGTTATGGTAAAGCTCAGCAGGTTAAAGCTTGTAATAACGAATCCGGTCAGGCGTTAAGAGATTGTTTGCGTCCTAACCGTCGCGTGGAAGTCTCAGCATCGGGTACAACCCTGAAACAATACGAAAGTGGCGTACAGGGCGGCAAAACCGGTCCGGCACCACTTTATCAAAAATAATGTAAACTAATTTTTACGTTCGTAAGAGCTAATCCGGTGAATGGATTAGCTCNNNNACGTTCGTAAGAGCCAAACCCGGGAAAGGAATAACCTTTTTTTTTTTGGGGGGGGGGAGGGGGGGAAATTGGCTTACTATTACATTTTTGCAAATTTTCCGCAAAATCTGCCCGTTATTTCGAGTAACTTTTAACGGGCAAAGCGCATTTAACAAAAGTGCGGTCAGTTTACCGCTTATTTTTTGTTTGACTAACTTTTTAACTCACCACATACATCGCCGATCATTTCCAAAATCACCATTCTTTGCACAGGCGTATCGCCATAATGTCCACGCACTTGACAAGGACTTTGGCAGCCGTTGATATTCACCTCTCCATCATTACCATGGCTGAACTCGGGTCGTTCTAACATAGCGGTTAAAGTTAATTCAATATTTGCTGTTGGAATTTTAATGTAAAGTTCGGCTGGGTAGCTGTTGCCTGTACGTTCGCTTGCCCAAATATTGCGATAAGTTAAATAAGCAATGTGATTGTTTTGGTTGCCGTTTTTGTCAAGCAAAGTCGCAAAAGTATAACGCTCGCCATTGCCATAACACACATCCCACAATGAAATGGCAGATTGGCTATCGGGCGTTAAAGTCATACCCAACCACAACCAAGACGGCAGACTGCCCAAAAAATCAAAGCCGCGATTTTCAGGATTTGGATAAGTCCATTGACGGTCTAACCAAGCGGTGGTTTCTTGAATTTTAATCATTTCATCGTGTAGGCGTATCGTGCCAGTAATTGTCATGTTGGGATAGGCGAATTGAAAAGATTGCGACCCCCACAGTGGCAACACGCCCACCGTGCCGTTGTACATGATTTGTTGTTGTGGACGTAAC
Source organism: Necropsobacter massiliensis (assembly GCF_000827595.2). Classification (GTDB taxonomy): domain Bacteria; phylum Pseudomonadota; class Gammaproteobacteria; order Enterobacterales; family Pasteurellaceae; genus Necropsobacter; species Necropsobacter massiliensis. Next base: position 76,420 of record NZ_LN776194.1, read on the forward strand.
ACGACATCAATCGCCCCTTTTTCGGTTTCTGCTTTTAAGTGCAGTTCACGTTCATTGCCTTGCAATGTGCCAAAGGCGGACGTGACCGAACAATGCTCAAAATCCGCGCCTGCTTTGCTTGATACAGGTTCGTTAATCGCATTATCCAACCAAATTTGACGACTAGCATCCATCAATAAAAATTCGGTAGCAGAGACTTTTTGACCGCGTTCCGTAAAAATGGCTTGATGCCATTCAAAGCCAATTTCACGCCCTTCGTGCTGAAAATTGCACAACACATACCAAGAATCTGTAAACACATTCGGTTTGCCGATTAAATCTTTTTTGGGGTTGGCAAAAACAGGTAAACCTAAATTCACGGTATCGGTTTTACGCTTCATAAAATACTCCTCATAAATGAAATAAGTTAAATGTAAACAAACACCGTTATTTTTGCCCGATTTGTAAAATTTTCAAGAAGTTGATCGTTTTACTTCTCAGGCAGAATGCAACCTGTGTCCGTCCGATTTCCTTGTTTGCTTGATAAAGTGCGGTCAGTTTAATCCGAATTTTTATAGAAAAATACCATCAAAATTACGTTTATTTGCTAAGATAACCATACAAAATTTTGAATTTGTATTGATAATTAATCAGTCGTGGGGAAAATTGTTATGCTGCCCGAATCTGAAAATTAAAAAAACGAAAAACAAGATTTGCGTATTATTCGTACGCATAAAATGATTAGAAACGCTCTAATCGAGTTGTTGAAAAACAAGGAGTTTGAGCAAATCGCCGTGCAGGAAATTGTGGCGCCACCTTTTACAAATACTATTCAGGCAAAAGCGATTTGACAGGGACAATGATTGATGATTTTAAGGCGGAATATCAAGCGCTTTTACAAGAACGTTTTTCAAATGAATTCGATATGCAAACACTGATGAATAAAACTCTTCCAGCTCTTTATGACAAACGCGAGTTGATTTTGGCATTGTGGAAAATCAGCACTAAATGTCATCATCTTTGGTTTGATATATTTTTGATGATTAAACAAAATTTCATCAAATACGCGCAAGCTAAAACAAGACGCCAACATTTTGAATTTCAAGGTGAAATGTTGGCGACACTGATTTTAGCCAGTGCAAAATACCGCTTTGAGCAAAATCAGGACTACCATCCACAGAAAATAATTAAACAGTTGAATGAAATGATGATGCTAGCGTTTAATGAATAGGCGTTAACGATTAGGTTTTGTAGAATATTAGCAAAAGGGTGTTAAAAATAAAGGCTCCGAATTGGCGGGTTTTCACAATTCGGGGCGCTTTCTATTACACACTCAACTTCTCTTTCGCACTTTTCACGATACCGTCTAGCCATTCCTGATGACCGTTGATCATCGGATTGGGTACGGTTTTAGCAAGGGCTTGGGCGGGTTTGCCGTTTTGGGTTTCTTGGGTCAGGATACGTACGCGTCCGCCGTCTAAATCTTCAATCAGCCAAGCATGGAGCACGTCTAAACGCTCATCCGTGCCTTCTTCGCCTGCCCAGCCGTGCCACGAAATGCGGGCAGGTTCGCCTGCTTTCGGGGCAACATATTCGGTGATTTCCGCTTCCACGGGGAAGCCGAAGGTTTTGAAGAAAAAGCGAGCTTTGTCAAAGAGTTCTGTGCCTTGGTAGCCGTTGTAAAAACGCACATCCGCTACGTTGCTGTAATAATGTGCCCAGAATTTGGTGTCGTTGAGATATTGCCACACATCTGCTGTGGAAAGCCCTGCCACGATCACTTCATTTGAGCAGAAATTGTCTGAAAAACCGGGTAAAAAACCGTCTGGAAAATGGATTGAATTTTGCATTTTGTTGCCCTTCGTTGCTAAATGATGGACATATTTTAACGATGCTTTTGATATAAGAGAAATTGTAATTTATAATATCTTTTATTTGCTGGGCAAATATCTAAAATGATGAATCTACGAAATCTAGACTTGAATCTGCTTAAAGCCTTTGATGTTTTAATGGACGAGCGTAATGTAAGCCGTGCTGCCGAGCGTTTGGCGTTGAGTCAGCCGGCAATGAGTGGCACCTTGCAACGGCTACGAGAGAGTTTTGACGATCCGCTTTTTGTGCGAATGCAGCGTGGCATTGAACCAACCAGTCGTGCGTTAAACCTTGCAATGCCTGTGAAACAAGTGTTACAACAAATTGAAACCTTGTTGCAAATACCTGAATTTGACCCCGCCACGGCAGAAATGACGCTTAAAATTGCTTGTACCGATTATGCAATGCAAGTGGTTGTCCTACCATTTTTGGTCAAACTCAAACCGCTTGCACCACATATTCGGGTAGCGTTGCTCAACATCAACGAAAACCAATTGCCGCAGCAGCTTGCTCAGCGACAGATTGATTTTGCCTTGACCACGCCTGCGTTTAATGCACCAGATGGGTATGCATTAAATTTATATCGAGAAGAATACGTCTGTGCCGTAGGCGTGCAACACCCGTTGGCGGCGGAAAAATCGCTCACGCTCACGCAATTTTGCCAAACCGAACAAGCGATTGTCTCTTATTTGGGCGGCAATTTCGCAGGTGTGACCGATGACGCATTACGCCAATTGGGATTAAGCCGCAGCGTGTCGCTGTCGGTACAAAATTTTATGATTTTGCCTGAAATACTCAGCCAACAAAATTTGCTGGCAGTCGTACCCAAACGATTGGTAGCAGACAATCCCCAAATCAAAACCTTCACGCCGCCGCTTGCTATAGCGGGCTTTGATAAAACGCTGGTTTGGCATGCTCGCATTCACCAAGATCCAGCCTATCAGTGGCTGCGACAGCTAATGAAGTCGTTGTTTTGATTTAGGTTAAAAATAAGAAAAGCTACCCGAAATCTAAAATAGGGTAGCTTTTTTATGTAGCTTTATTTTTTCTGTGTCAACAACCACTCACGCGCGGGTTCGAGCAAATAAGCGTAGTCAAAGGAATACATATGCTCCGAGCCGTTTTTGCCGCTGGCTGTAGCCGGTACGACAGTGTTTGGCGTAAAGCGGATAAAATTGGCGTTTTTGCCTTGTGCAAGAATTTTGCTTACTTCGCTATTTTGTTCACTTTGCGGCAGTTTGGCGGACAATTCGGTTTCAGTATAAGGCACGTTGTTTTGCTTCATTAAATCAATTACTTGTGCCATGCCTTTAGAGGCTTTTTGATCACCTGCGGAGACGGTATAGATAAATTTCGCTTTGGTGAGCGGTTTGAGCACATTGATGTCCCACTGGCTGCCGACAAACATCGATGCAGTGAACAAATCTGGTTCTATACTGTTGAGATAAAAGGAGATCATACCGCCCATTGATTGTCCAGTGGTGTACAGACGCGCTGGGTCAATCGGGTAGTTTCGTACGATGTTTTTGAACAGACGCAAAGCCATGCCTACTTCGTCTGTCGTGCTCCAATCGTCTTGTACGGCAACTTGGCTAAATGCCGGCACCAGTACGAAGGCCGGATTTTTCGCCTGTGCTTCGTCCGTTGCCCAAATAATACCGCCGTAGCCCTGCATTAACGGCGCAAGCACGCCTTTACCTGCGGTGCTGGCATCAGCGATAAACATCACAAGCGGGTAGGATTTTTGGGGGTCGAGATTTTTCGGAATATATAAATTATATGCCAGCGTTTTACCCGTTTTTTTGTCTTTAAATTCAAACTGTTGGAATTTCGGTGCGATTTGTTCGCGCAAGCTCAAAAGTTGTGAATCGTAGCTTTTATCTGCGCCGCCGTAGGCTTTGTTCCACACTGGGTTTTCAGCTGAAACTTGGCACGCGGAAAGCGCTGTTACAGCGGTTAATAAAAAGGCAAATTTTTTCATGAAATGCTCCGTTATTTTGAATTAGGTTGAAAATGAGTTTGCGCGGCAACTTCGGCTTTTTGATAATATTCGTTTGCCTTCACACTGTTTTTCTTCACACCTAGCCCTTTTTCATACATGTTGCCTAAGGCGTGCAAGGCAGGGGCGGCAATCACATCGCCGCGTTGGGCGGATTGTGTATAAAATTCAAGGGCTTTAGTATAATTTTGCGGCGTGCCGATGCCGTTTTCATATAAAAATCCGAGCCAATATTGCGAGGTGATGTCGCCTTTATCCGCCGCTTTTTGGAAATAGTCAAATGCCTTAGCAGGATCTTTTGCTACGCCTAAGCCGTTTAAGTGCATTAAGCCGAAATAGCGTGCGGCTTTCATGTGTCCGAGTTCATCGGCTTGCTCAAACAACGTCCATGCCAATGTATAATTCTGTGCTTGATATGCCGCTACGGCGTTATCCAACGCTATGTTGGCTTCCGTTTTGGAGGCCGCCGCCGTTGGGGTGGATTGTTGAACCTTTGAGGCGGATTGAGTGTTATTTTGTGGCATTTGGCAAGCAGTTAAGCCGATTAAACTGACAAATAAAAGGGTATATTTCATTAATAAGAACGGTTGGAGAAATCAATATTACCTCTGACAAAACGTTAAGTTTTTAGTTCGGTATGTAAATAAAAATCTCCCCGAAAAAATGTCATTCCACACAAATCTTTTTCCGACTGTTCGGCCTCTTTGATTTATGCACAATTGTCGATACAACGGTGTTTGCGGCGATAATCTAATCTGATAATTGATGCAGCCGTCGCTCTATTTGTTGCAGCCCGTTTAATCTTGTGCTGCTTAAGCGTTGGGCAATGCCTAATTCGGAAAAATAAGCGGTTAAATCGAAATGCTGTAATTGCTGTGCGCTTTTGTCGTTGATCTCTTGTAATAACAGCCAGAGTAAGCCGTTGATAATTCTCGCTTCACTGTAGGCATTGAAGTGAAAAGTGCGATCGTTTTTCAGGCAGGATTGAAACCACACTTTCGCCTCGCAGCCGCTAATCAGCTGCATTTGCGCCAGTTGTTGTGGTTCGGGACGGGGCAGATTTTTGCCCGCTTGGATTATCAAACGATAGCGTTCTTCCCAGTGCGATGCTTGTTTGAGTTGGGTTTTCATGCGTTTTCCAATAGATCAAGCGCGTTGTCCAGCGCGGTAAAAAACATCTCGATGTCCTGCGGCGTATTATAAGGCGCTAATGATAAACGCAAGGTGCCGCGTTGTCCCAAATGAGCCAGATAAGGCTGAGCGCAGTGTTCACCGCTGCGCAGCGCAATATGCTGTTCTGCCAGCAGGGTCGCTAAATCAGACAAGGCAATATGGGTAAAGATAAAACTTATTACCGAGCTTGGTTGCGGCGATTCAAATAAACGGCAATTCGGGTAATTTTTTAACCGCACTTTTAGCTGTTCGCTTAATTGCAGGGTATGCTGCTCGGCCGCCGCCAAATCCCATTGTTCCAGCCATTGCAGCACGGCATTAAAACCGATGACTGCTGCAATATTCGGCGTGCCGGCTTCCAACCGATAGGGCAAGTCGGCAAAACTGATTGCTGATTCCGATACCCGATCAACCATTTTCCCGCCGAATATCAGCGGTTGTAAGCGTGCCAGTGAAGTTGGTTTTCCGCTCAGCACGCCCAAACCAGTTGGTCCGTACAGTTTGTGTGCGGAAAAAGCGATGAAATCGGCATCCAACGCTTGCAGATCAATACTACGGTGACTAATTGCCTGTGCCGCATCCAATAACACCAGCGCGGCAGAATGTTGGCGGATCACACTGATCAGCCGCGCTAGCGGTTGTTCGGTACCGGTGACATTGGAGACGACATTTAATGCCACTAATTTGGTGTGCAGATTGAGCGCGTTAAGCAGCGCCTGTTCGTCAATCAAGTGCTGTTCGGTAATCGGTAGTACGATAATTTTCGCGCCACTTTTGCGGGCGATTGCATGCCAGCTGACAAAATTAGCGTGATGATCCGCCTGACTGATAAGGATTTCGTCCTGCGCCGATAATTCCGGCAGTAAACCGTTGGCAACGAGATTAATCGCTTGTGTAGTGCCGGAAGTCCAGATCACCGCTTGTTCGCTTTCGGCGTTAATCAGTTTTTTTACTCGGCTGCGCGCCTGCTCATAAAGTGCGGTCTGTTTTTCATCATATTGACTGCGATGCACGGAACCGGACGAACGATAAAAATCCAGCGTTGCCTCAATCAGGCATTGTGGCTTAAGTGCGGTTGCTGCGCTGTCCAGATAGACGACGGCGTCCGTCTGATTGAAATAAGGAAACTGGCGGCGGAATTGTTGATAATCAAATGACATTATGTTTCTCTTTTGGCTGATGCGTGTAATTTTTTACGCCATTGCTCGGGTGCAATTGGCGCGGGCGATTGCCATAATCCTATCCGGTGCTGCCGGGCTTGTTGTTGCGCGCGGCGGTAAGTAGGATCGCTGACATAGCGGTCGTAGGCCCATGCCATGCCAAGTTGTACCATTTTTAAATTGATATTCGTTCCCTGCAAGTTATAAACGGTTGCTAAAACCCGTTGATAGCGGTCATAACCGGAAATAGACAGGCGCACGGTTTGTTTATGAATCAGTCGTCCCAACGTCCGCCGTGATTGGCTACCAAAAGGCTGTTTTTTCTCCGGTGCGTCAATTTCCTGCAAGCGGACTTTAATCTGTTTTTTATTTTGTAGCAAACAGGTAAAGGTGTCGCCGTCGGAAATGGCTACCGCCAGACAGCTGAGGCTGCGTTCGGCATGCGCCGGAAACGCACCGATTAATGTTATTGAGAGCAGTAAAACGAACTTTTTTAACATTTTATTGGGATAAGTTTGATCTGAAACAGCAGTATTGTACCGAAAAAATATAACAAAACTAGAAAATAAGAGTAAAATTATCCTATATTTTTTATCAGAAAAGTTGAGTGATGAGAGGATGGGGCAAAAAATATTTCAATTATTGCGATCTTTTGCAATTCTTTACTTGATGCTTTATTTGGGCGAGTGGATTTCACATTTGATACCGGTGGGCGTGCCGGGCAGTATCTGGGGCTTATTGCTGCTGTTCAGCGGCCTGGCAACGAAGATTATCCGCATGAACTGGGTATTTTTCGGCGCGAGTTTGTTGATTCGCTATATGGCGGTGCTGTTTGTGCCGGTGAGCGTTGGGGTGATTAAATATTCCGATTTGTTAATCAGTCAGGCGAAAGCATTGCTGATTCCTAATATTGTCAGTACTTGCGTGACATTAGTGGTAGTCGGGCTGCTGTCCGATTATCTGTTTTCGCAGAGTTCTTTTACTGGATTACGTAAGAAAGTGCTGAAAAAACGCGCCAAGGAGCAGGCATGATTTATCTTTATTCCGTGTTGACCGTTGCGGCGTTTTTTGCGGCGTTACAAATCAGCAAAGTGTTGAAATCTGTTGTGCTGAACAGTTTTGTGTTAACCGTTTTAATTCTGATTATTGTCTTGCTGAGTGCCGATATTCCGTATGATGATTATATGGCGGGCAATATGCCGCTGAATAATTTGCTTGGCATCAGCGTTGTCGCACTGGCGTTGCCCTTATACGAACAGTTGCGCCAGATTAGCCAGCGCTGGAAAATTATTTTGACCGTAACCACTGCGGCATCGTTGCTGTCAATGGCAAGCGGTGCGCTGCTGGCATGGTTATTGGGCGCGAAACCGGAAATTGTCGCCACGATTCTGCCGAAATCGGTAACGACGCCAATTGCCATGGCGGTGGCGGAAAATATCGGCGGGATCCCCTCCGTGGCTGCGGTAGGCGTGATTATTGCCGGTTTGCAGGGCTCTATGTTCGGTTATCTGGTGCTGAAAAAAATCGGCTTAAAACATTCGCAGGCTATCGGCTTGTCGGTCGGTTCCGTTTCTCATGCGTTGGGTACGGTGAGTTGTATGGAATTGGATCTGAAAGCCGGCGGTTATAGCTCGATTTCCTTGGTATTATGCGGTATTATCAGTTCCATTCTGGCGCCTTTAATCTTTAAAGTCATGTACCTTTTTGTCGCATAATATAACATAACATGAAAAATCCAATTGATATGGTCTGGCAGGCTCGTTTTGTGGCGGATCAACCGCGCGAAAAAGACCACCGACCGCCGTTTCGCCGTGATCGCGGGCGAATTTTACACAGTGCCGCTTTTCGTTGCTTGCAAGCTAAAACGCAGATTCATGCGGTGGGCGAAAATGATTTTTATCGCACCCGACTGACCCATTCCCTTGAAGTGGCGCAAATCGGCAGCAGTTTAGTCTCTCAGCTGAAATTTGCCGATGTGTTCGGCGCATTTGCACCTGAGGCGGATAAAGCGGAACTGCAACGACAACTGAAATTATTATTGCCCTCCAACGATTTGATCGAAAGCCTGTGTTTCGCGCATGACATCGGGCATCCGCCTTTCGGACATGGTGGCGAAGTGGCGCTGAATTATATGATGCGCCATCACGGCGGGTTTGAGGGTAACGGGCAGACTTTCCGCCTGTTGACTCGATTGGAACCTTATACGCCGACTGCCGGCATGAATCTTACCCGTCGCACCTTGCTCGGCATCGTGAAATATCCGACGATTCTGGATGTATCTTCCCCGCAATATGCTCAGCTGCCGTCGGTTGAAAATACCGATCCGCGTTATGTCAAAATCGATGACTGGCGTCCGGGCAAAGGCTTATTTCGCGATGATATTGCCATGTTCAATTGGCTGCTCGAACCCTTGTCGGAAAATGACCGCACTTTATTCGGTGCATTCGCAGAAAACCGACAGAATGCCGCTCAAACCTTGAAAACCCGTTATAAATCGTTGGATTGTAGCATTATGGAGCTGGCTGATGATATTGCTTACGGCGTACATGATCTGGAAGATGCCATTGTCGTTGGCGTGGTAAACCGGCATCAATGGCAGGAAGCGTTGACAGCGCTGAAAACCTGTCAGTCTGTTTGGATTAGGCAACATATTGATGTGATTACGCAAAAGCTGTTTTCTGATTTTCATTACGAGCGTAAAAACGCCATCGGCGCGTTGGTCAATTATTTTATTACCCATGTGCGCTGGAAAGTCACGGCGGATTTTTCTGAGCCTTTGCTGCGCTATAACGCTGAATTGCCGGACGAAGTGATCGCCGTATTAAATGTGTTTAAAAAGTTTGTCTGGAAATATGTGATCAGAGATGTGGAAACCCAGCGTATTGAGTATAAAGGTCAGCGCATTTTAACTGAGCTGTTTCAGATTTTTGAAAGTGATCCGTTGCGCTTATTGCCGCGCAACACGGCAAATCGCTGGCGTAATGCCGCAGAGGAATACAAAAAAAGAATGATCTGTGATTATATCGCCGGAATGTCCGATGCTTATGCACTAAAAGTTTATCAACAGCTTTAGCCGCGGACAGACAAGCGAGCGATCCGTTAAACCGGAATCGAAGAAAAAAACACCAGCAAAATCGGCGGTACGATATTGGTGATAAAGCCGAAACTGATCGCCAAAGGAACCACTTCGATCCCGCCGGCGCGCTGAATAATCGGCAGCGTGCAATCTAGCGCCGTCGCACCGGCAATGCCGACCGCGGTAGAACGGTGATTAAACATAAAAAATGGGATAATAAAAAGGCTGAGAATTTCCCGTGACAGATCGTTGAAAAAAGCAATACTGCCGAATACGGCGCCCCAAGCATCGTTGATAATCACGCTGGATAATGAATACCAGCCGAAGCCGGAGGCGATCGCCAGTCCCTGAGTGAGCGGCAGATTCAGCACATACGCCGAGATAACGCCGCCCAACAGCGAGGTGATAATAAAAATTATGCCGGTATAAATGCCACGTTTATTAAACAGCACTTCGCGCAGGGAAATGCCGTTATTGCGCAATTGAATACCGACTAGAAAGATCAGCGCGATCAAGATATAGGTGCTGGTGCCGAAGGGCAGCGCAATCCAGGCTTTGCCCAACAATCCCGCCAGAAAACCGAAAAACACCATTGAACAAAGCGTAAAACTGTCCAACAGCATTCGCCGGCGCGGTGGCATGTCTGAACCTCGGCGTTTCAGTGGGCAGGGGAACAGCCGGTCATAGGCGAGCAGACCGGCAATATTGCAGCTTTGAATAATCACGGCAAAAGTTAAAGCGGAGAAGGCGATCCGCGGCAGTTGGGTGGCAAGATCGTCCAGCTGCCCTAAGGCGAATCCCATCACGAACAAAATAATATACAGCAACAGCATCACCGCTTGATTAATGCGGTGCAGTAGGGTGGCATTCGTGGTTTTGATTAAGTAGCCCGCAAACATCGGGCCTAAGACAATCAGTAATCCTTCGTACATAATATTATTTACAATGAAAGTGTTAGGGGTTGTCGATTATTGTGTGCTATTTTACGTTACCGTGGCAGGAAACACAAAGAGGGGCTTATGTATTTACGACGGTTGGAGATAATGGGCTTTCGCGGCATCAACCGCTTATCGTTCAAACTTTATCCGAATATGGTGCTGATCGGCGAGAATGCGTGGGGCAAATCTAGCTTACTGGCGGCGCTCAGTCTGATTTTTAACACCGACAAAACCTTATATCGCTTTAAGCCAGCAGATTTTTATCTCGCCGATGATAAAAACGAACAAACCAACGAAATTACTCTGTTATTTACCTTTTGCGAGCAAAAAACGGCAGAGCGTTGCGCACCGGCGAATCTTGACTATCAATCTTTATTCGTATCCCATGATGACGGTTATGCGCGGCTTTATTTTCAGGTTACGGGCGGTTTTCACAACAATCAAGTGATCACGGACTATGGGTTTTTGGATCGGGAAGGGAAAAAAATCCCGTTGGAAAACAACGAACAAATCGCCTTGTCTTTAATTGCTCGCCACCCGGTTTACCGTTTTCGTGATGCGCGTTTGAATCAGCATAAGCCTGTGGTGCTGAATCCCGCCTTGTTCACTCAGTACGGCGCAGTGCAGGACGCGCAACTGAACAAAGAAATTCAATCGGTTGGTTTACTGCTGCAATATTATTTTCTGCGGCGTCACGACAGCGCCGATTTAACCCGCGATGTGACCGCACTTTGGAATGATGCCAAAGCGCTTTGTTTGAAGCTACGGCACGACCAAACCCGCACCGTACAGAAACAGTTGTTTCGCTATTTGGCATCGCTTTTTATTACCTCTGAGCAAGCGCCGCTGAGTCAATTTATCCGCCCGATTATTCTATTTGAAGCGCCGGAATCGCGCTTGCATCCGCGCATGGTGGCAATTGCTTGGGAATTGGTCAGCTATTTGCCAATGCAGCGGATTACCACAACGAATTCTGTCGAGCTGATTTCTCAGGTGGAATTGCGTTCTATTTGTCGTTTGAACCGAACAGTAGATCGCACCAAAGCCTTTCAGCTGACCTCCAAAACCTTAGGCAAGGAAGATTTGCGTCGCCTGACTTTTCATATTCACCATAATCGCAGTCTAGCGCTGTTTTCCCGTTTATGGCTACTGGTGGAAGGAGAAACGGAGGTCTGGATTTTAACCGAACTTGCCGCATTAATGGGCATCGATTTGGCAATGGAAGGCATTCGCATCGTAGAATTTGCCCAGTGCGGTTTACGCCCGTTGCTGAAATATGTTAAAGCGATGGGCATTGAATGGTATGTGCTGACCGACGGCGACGAAGCGGGGCGTAAATACGCCGAATCGGCGCGCAATATGCGGGATGATAATGACAACAACGGCAGCCGGATCACCATGTTGCCGAAACGTGATATAGAACATTTTTTCTATTATGCCGGATTTGAATCGGTGTTTATTCGTCTGGCGCACTGGCAAACTTCGGCGCAGCATCATTATCCGGTTACAAGAATTATTCAGCGTGCGATTCAGCGCACTTCCAAGCCAGATCTTGCCATCGCGTTGGCGCAGGAAATTGAAAAACGCGGCAGCCAGTCTATTCCGCTGGAATTTAAGCGATTGTTTTCCAAAGTACTCACGCTGGCGCGTGAATAACTGTTTATTTATACAGTTTGTTGTGCTAAAGTGCGGTTAAAAATTTCACTGTTTTTAACCGCACTTTTTATGAACCTGACCACACGCAAAATTATTCACATTGATATGGACTGTTTTTATGCCTCCATCGAAATGCGCGATAACCCCGATTTACAGGCAAAACCGGTGGCGGTTGGGGGAGAGTCGCGTCAGCGCGGCGTGTTAAGCACCTGTAATTATATTGCCCGCCGCTTCGGTTTGCACAGCGCCATGCCGACAGCGCAAGCGTTGAAACTGTGTCCTGAGCTGGTGTTGTTGCCGGTGAATATGTCGCGTTATAAACAGGTTTCGCAGCAAATTCAGCAAATTTTTTTCCGTTATACAGATCGGGTCGAACCGCTTTCTTTAGACGAAGCCTATTTGGATGTGACCGATTGCCAGCAATGCAGCGGTTCCGCCACTTGGATTGCGCAGGCGATCCGACAGGCGATTTTTGATGAAGTGGGTTTAACCGCGTCCGCCGGCGTCGCGCCGTTAAAGTTTTTGGCGAAAATTGCCTCTGATCAGAATAAACCGAACGGTCAGTGTGTAATTAAACCGGAAGAGGTGGCGACATTTGTACGCACGTTAGCGCTGCACAAAATTCCTGGCGTGGGAAAAGTGACTTCACAGAAACTGGCGCAGCTCGGTTTGCAAACCTGCGCCGATGTGCAACGGTTTGATTTAAATCTGTTGTTGCATCAATTCGGCAAAATGGGGCAGCGTATTTGGACCTTTAGCCACGGCATTGACGAGCGGGAAGTGCAGCCGCATCGGGTGCGCAAATCCGTTGGCGTAGAAACCACCTTAACGGAAAATATTTCGCATATTCGTGACGGCGTTCGCATACTGGAACGATTATACCCGATGCTATTGACGCGCGTGCAACATGCCTGTCCGCAATTGCCGTTATCCGCGTTTAGAAAAATCGGGGTGAAGCTGAAATTCGCCGATTTTCAGATAACGACGCTGGAAAAAAGTGCGGTGGAATTTAAGCGAGAAAATTTTATTGCGTTGTTGCACCAAATCTGGCGGCGTAGTCGGGGGCGGCAGGTACGTTTAATCGGTTTGCATGTGAATGTGCCGGAGGAAAAAAGTTTGACCCAGATGAGTTTATGGTAAATTTTTTCTGTTGCCCCTTGAATTTAACAAATTTATAACTATTATTAACAACGAATTACACTCTACCTTTATTTATCAGCGAGGAACTTTCTATGATGAGAATTTTGCTATTTTTAGCAACCAATATGGCGGTTTTAGTCGTCTTTAATATTATTTTAAGTCTGACCGGTATTCAGTCGCAGGATGCGGCAGGGTTGCTGATTATGGCGGCGCTGTTCGGTTTTTCCGGTTCGTTAATTTCATTGTTTTTATCTAAATCCATGGCGCTGCGTGCGGTGAACGGACAAGTTATTGAACAACCACGCAGCGAACAGGAACGCTGGCTGTTGGAAACTGTGCGTACGCAGGCAAAAGCGGCGCAATTGCCGATGCCGGAGGTAGCGATTTATCATTCTGCCGATGTCAACGCCTTTGCTACCGGCGCAAGTAAAAAGAATTCGCTGGTGGCGGTGAGTACCGGGTTGTTAAACGCCATGACCAAAGACGAAGCGGAAGCGGTGTTGGCGCACGAAATGAGTCATATCAAAAACGGTGATATGGTGACCATGACCTTGTTGCAGGGCGTGTTAAATACCTTTGTGATTTTTATTTCCCGCATGATTGCCAAAGTGGCGGCCAGCAACCGTGACGGCGAAACCAGTCAAGGCATGTATTTCATGATTTCTATGGTGTTGGAGCTGGTATTCGGCTTTCTTGCTAGCATTATCGCCATGTGGTTTTCTCGTTATCGCGAATTTCGCGCAGATGCGGGATCGGCAAGTTTAGTGGGCAAACAGAAAATGATTGCCGCCTTGCAGCGTTTGCAACAGATTCACGAACCGCAGGAAATGGAAGGTCAGTTGGCGGCATTTGCTATTAACGGCAAAACCGGCGGTTTGAGCGCATTGTTTTTAAGCCACCCGCCGCTGGAAAAACGGATTGAAGCGTTAAAGAATTTAGACAGTTTTAAATAATGCCGGAATAGCGGATAATGTGAGGACGTCGGGTTGACGTCCTTAATTTTTTTATTCATTTGGAGTTATTGATGGAACATCGTCTGGAAGACATTATCGCCATTTTTAATCAGTGTTTTGAACGGGAATATAATACCCGATTGGTGAAAGGCGGCGAAGAACCGCTGTATGTACCGGCAAATGCCGACTGTCCGTATAATGCCATTTATTTTGCGCGCGGCTTTTACAGCAGCGCCTTGCACGAGATCGCTCATTGGCTGGTGGCGGGGAAGGAACGGCGCAAGCTGGAGGATTTCGGTTATTGGTATGAACCGGACGGGCGCTCGGCAGCACGCCAACGTGAGTTTGAAAAAGTGGAAGTCAAACCGCAGGCGATCGAATGGATTCTAGCGACGGCCGCCGGTTTTCGTTATATCGCCAGTGCGGATAATTTAAACGGTGATCCGGGAGATATTCAGCCGTTTAAACAAGCGGTATATGCGCAAGTAATAGCTTACGCGCAAAAAGGGCTGCCGAAGCGCGCGGAAACGCTGCGTAAAGCGCTGGCGGCATTTTATGCCACACCGGACGGTATTGATTTAACCCGCTTTGAGATCAGTAAAATTTAATTGAGAACAGTATGTTTGCATTAGAAATCAAAGGATTAACTAAAGAATATAAAAATGGAGTCAAAGCGTTGCACGGCATCAATTTAACCGTACAAGCGGGCGATTTTTACGCCTTGTTGGGGCATAACGGTGCTGGAAAATCCACCACAATCGGAATTATCTGCTCACTGATTAATAAAACGGCGGGTAGCGTGCGAGTGTTTGGCGATGATCTGGATAAGGATCTCAGTCGTTTAAAGCAGCATATCGGTTTAGTGCCGCAGGAATTTAATTTTAATCAGTTCGAAAAAGTGATTGATATTTTGGTTAATCAGGCGGGTTATTATGGGATCGCACGCCAAACGGCGTTGGCACGAGCGGAAATCTGGCTGAAAAAACTGGATTTATGGGATAAACGACATCAACAATCTCGCCGTTTATCCGGCGGCATGAAGCGCCGTTTAATGATTGCGCGCGCGTTAATGCACCATCCGAAACTGTTGATTTTAGACGAACCGACCGCCGGGGTGGATATTGAATTGCGCCGTACCATGTGGTCGTTTCTGCGCGAGCTGAACCTACAGGGCACCACCATTATTCTGACCACTCATTATCTGGAAGAAGCGGAAATGCTGTGCCGTAATATCGGCATTATTCAGCAAGGGCGTCTGGTGGTGAATATGCCGATGAAAGATCTGCTGGCGCAGTTGGAAACCGAAACTTTTATTCTTGATCTGGCGATGAAAAGCCCGATTCCTCAAATTCAGCATTATCGACTGGATTATGTGGATGCCAATACCATTGAAGTGGAAGTGCACCGCGAACAGGGCTTAAATCAGCTGTTTACCCAGCTTACCGAACAAGGCGTTAAGGTATTGAGTATGCGCAATAAAGCAAATCGGTTAGAAGAATTATTTGTTTCTATGGCGCTGAACAAGCCTCATGCAGATGGACAGGGAGCTTAATATGACACAATCTTGGGTCGCCTTTATCACGATTTTAACCAAAGAAATTCGTCGCTTTACCCGCATTTGGGTGCAGACACTAGTACCGCCGGTGATTACCATGACGTTATATTTTGTGATTTTCGGGCAGTTAATCGGCAGCCGTATCGGCGAAATGAGCGGTTTCAGCTATATGCAGTTCATTGTTCCGGGGCTGATTATGATGTCGTCACTGACCAATGCGTTCGCCAATGTGGCTTCCTCTTTTTATAGCACCAAATTCGCCCGTAATGTGGAGGAATTGCTGATTTCACCCACATCGCCGCATATTATTATTCTCGGCTATATGGTAGGTGGAATGGCGCGCGGAATCGGCGTCGGAATATTGGTGACGATGGTGTCGCTGTTTTTCGTTTCTTTTGACATTCATTCTTGGTGGGTCATCGCGATCACTTTATTGCTAACTACCGCTGCGTTTTCGTTGGGCGGTTTGATTAACGCCGTTTTTGCCCGTTCTTTTGACGACATCAGTATTATCCCCACTTTCGTATTGACTCCATTGACCTATCTGGGCGGCGTGTTTTATTCCATTTCATTGCTGCCCCCGTTCTGGCAGGCGGTATCCAAACTGAACCCAATTGTTTATATGATCAACGGCTTCCGTTACGGTTTTCTTGGCATCAGCGATGTCGGACTAGCTTATACCTTCAGCGTATTGGCGTTATTTATCAGTGCACTGTATGCAGTGGCTTTTTATTTGATTAATCGAGGCGTCGGGTTGAGAAGCTAGCAAAAGTGCGGTGGAAATTTTTTTATTTTTCACCGCACTTTTCTAATTGTTTATCACCATTCACGATGGATAATTATACGTCGTAAGTTCCCATCACCACTGCGTGATCTAAGATATGCCCCTGCATGGCAAAATGCAGATCATTAAAGCGAAATCCTGCAGGTAAATTGAGTTTGCAGTCCAATGCATACACGATTAATTCATAACGGTGCCGACAATTCGGCGGCGCCATGCCGCCGTAGTAGGAGGCTTCCTGAATATCGAATTTGCCCAGCGCACTCGCCCAACTGTTGGCACCCTGAACATAATCGGTGGCATGCAGACTTTCATTTTCCGCTACTGAACAGCGTTCCAAATCGGCAATCAGCCAATGGATCCAAACAAAACCGCTGGCGGTAATGGCATCCTTATCTTCCAATACCACGGCAAAGGATTTTGTGGCAGCAGGCGCATTTTGTATTTCAAACGGAATTGAGTAAGTCGGCATGCCGTTCGGACTGAATTGCGTACCGCGTTTACCGTATTTATCTGCAAAAACACCTTGTTGAATGGCTGAACTGGTAACTTGCATAGGCGCTCCTTTTTCGTTGAATGTGTTGAGGTGTATCCCGAACGGTTTGAGTATAGCATAAAATCCCGAGATTATCGGGCATCAAATAATGCGGCAATTTAACAAATTTAACCTTAAATTCACATAACGTAACGAAAAACATCAATCAAATCGTATTTGTTTGAATAGGATCACATTAAAAGTTATAGGGTTTCATTACAATCAAACAAGAATTTAGTTCGCCGCGGAGAAGAAATGTATGAATATCGCCCAGTGTTGGCAGGCAATGAAAATCGTGCGTAACCGCAATGTATTATTTTTTGTGTTTTCTGCCGTTTTTGCTTCCATAATGACCTTGTTGTTTTCTGACCAGAGTTTTTCTCAAATCCAAAATTATGTGCTGTTTTTATTGTTTTTCGCTATTTGTTTGTGGGTAACGGAAGCTATTCCACCGTTTTCCGTCAGTATTCTGATTGTCGGTTTTTTGGTGCTGGTAATGGGAAAAAGTGAGGCTTATGATGCCTTTCAATATCTGCAAACCTGGTCGGACAGCGTTATCTGGTTGTTTTTGGGCGGTTTTTTTCTGGCAGAAGGCATGAAAAAGACCAAACTGGATTTACGCTTGCTGAAAATCGTTTTACCGAAATTCGGCACCGAACCGGCTCGTGTATTATGGGGCTTAATGTTGGTTACTGCGGTGATGTCTATGCTAATGAGCAATACTGCCACTACGGCGATGATGATTGCCACCATTAGCCCGTTGTTTACTCGGTTGGATAAAAGCTCAAACCTGTCCAAAGCATTATTGCTGGGAATTCCGGCGGCGGCATCGGTCGGTGGTATGGGCACGATTATCGGTTCGGCGCCGAATGCGATTGCCGTCGGTGCGCTGGAAAAACTGGGCTATCCGATTTCATTTTTAGAATGGATGCTGGTCGGCACGCCGCTGGCGCTGGTGTTGTTGCTGATTTTCTGGCGGGTATTAGTGAAAAAATATCAGGTGAATCAAGAAGCTGCGCTGGATTTCAGTTTTCTGCGCGAAACGGCGGCGATGCAATTCAATCGAGTGGAACGCCTGCAAAAAACCGTGGTGTTGATTGTATTGGCGGGGACATTATTTTTCTGGTTGACCTCTAAATGGATCGGCATTCCGGTGGCTGCCGCATCGGGGATTCCGATTGTTTGCCTCACCATTACCGGTGTACTGGATGCTAATGATGTTCGCCGGCTGCCTTGGGATACCTTAATGCTGGTGGCCGGCGGTCTGGCGCTGGGCTTGGCAATTGAGGAACAACGTATCGCCGCGCATTTTGTGGAACAAATCAGCCATATTCAGGTCAGTTTTATCACTTTACTGATTCTGTTCGGTTTTATTACCGTGGTATTATCCAATTTTATGAGCAATACCGCAGCGACCACTATTTTAATTCCGATGGGGGTGTCGTTATTGGCGATGGTTGGCGGCGGTGCAGCATTGAATGCGCTGATTTTACCGCTGGTTATCGGGCTAAGTGCCTCTTGTGCATTGTTCTTGCCGGTGTCAACGCCGCCGAATGCCATTGCATTCAGCACGGGATTAATTAAACAATCCGAATTCCGTCTCGGCGGTGTGATTATCGGATTTTTCGGACCGGCGCTAAGTATTATCTGGGTGTTGTTGCTAATCAACTTATTTTATTAGCGGATTTTTCTCTAAAACAAACCGCACTTTAGCGCCTGTTGTTCGGCTAAAGTGCGGTTGTTTTTTTCGATTTTTTTATTTATGCGTTTAATTCAGCACGCAGTTTTTTTGTCACCTCGACCATTACTTGCAGCTGTGCAATGGTTTCCGGCCAGCCGCGGGTTTTCAAACCGCAATCCGGATTGACCCACAAACGTTCTTTCGGCACCACTTTCAGCGCTTTACGCAGCAGATGCTCGATTTCTTCCGCTTTCGGTACGCGCGGGCTGTGAATGTCATACACGCCCGGTCCAATGTCATTCGGATATTTAAAATCGGCAAAGGCTGTCAATAATTCCATATCCGAACGTGAGGTTTCAATGGTGATCACATCCGCATCCAGCGCAGCGATTGCCGGCAGAATATCATTAAATTCGGAATAACACATGTGTGTGTGAATTTGCGTATCATCCTGTACACCCATGTAGCTTAAGCGAAACGCCTCGCCCGCCCATTGCAGATAAGCATCCCAATCAGCGCGTTTTAACGGTAAACCTTCACGGATTGCCGGTTCGTCAATTTGGATCACCTTGATACCGGCTTTTTCCAGATCCAATACCTCATCGGACAGCGCCACACCGATTTGTTTACAAACGGTTGCGCGCGGAATATCGTTGCGTACGAAAGACCATTGTAAAATAGTTACCGGACCGGTCAGCATACCTTTCATGACTTTTTTGGTTAAACTTTGCGCATAGGTTGACCAGCGTACCGTCATCGGTTGCGGACGGACAACATCACCGTAGATAACCGGCGGTTTCACGCAGCGGGAACCATAGCTTTGCACCCAGCCGAATTTAGTGAAAGCAAAACCGTCTAACAGCTCACCGAAATATTCCACCATATCGTTGCGTTCCGCTTCACCGTGTACCAGCACATCCAGATCCAGCTCTTCCTGGCGGCGCACCACATATTCGATTTCTTTTTTCATCGCCGCTTCATAATCCGCAAGGCTGAGTGCGCCTTTTTTGAATTGCGCGCGTGCTTGGCGAATTTCGCTAGTCTGCGGGAAAGAACCGATATTGGTGGTCGGCAGCAACGGTAATTTTAGCCACGCATTTTGTTTTTTGATACGTTCGGCGAACGGCGATTGGCGTTGATCCGCACCTGCTGGCAAATCGGCTAAACGCTGCGCCACCTGCGGACGGTGAATTTCTTGACTGTTCGCCCGAGCTTCTGCCGCCGCCTGACTGGCATCCAGCTCTGTTTGTACCGCGTTGCGCCCCTGTTCAAGTGCGGTCTTGATGACGCGTAATTCTTGAATTTTTTGCAGCGCGAATGCCAGCCACTGATATAATTCAGGCTTATGCTGTTGTAATTGCGTTTCGACGGATAAATCATACGGTGTATGCAGCAGTGAGCAGCTCGGAGCGATCCATAAGCGCTCACCGAATGCGGCTTTCAATGGCTCAAGGACATCTAACACCTGATTCAGATTTGCACGCCAGATATTGCGACCGTCGATCACCCCGGCGGATAACACTTTGTCATAATCAGCAAAGGCGGCAAGCTGTTCCGGCGCACGGACTAAATCAATATGTAAACCGTCGACCGGCAAGCTTTTTAACAGTGCGGCATGCTCCGCCACGGAGCCGAAATAGGTGGCAAGCAACAGTTTCGCGTTAACACGGGCAAGCGCCGTATATACTTCATTATAAGCCGCCACCCAGTCAGCTGGCAGATCCACCGCAAGTGCCGGTTCATCGATTTGAATCCATTCCACGCCTTCGGCGGCAAGCGCATTGAGAATCTCTACATAGACCGGTACCAGTTTATGTAATAAATCCAAACGGTTAAATGCCTGACCTTTTTCTTTGCCCAAAAATAGGAAAGTCAGCGGACCGACAATGGTCGGTTTTACGTTTAATCCCAAGGCTTTTGCTTCGCGAATTTGCTGCACATAATGGGATGGATTAGCGTTAAACTCAGTATTTTGAGTAAATTCTGGCACAAGATAATGATAGTTGGTATCAAACCATTTGGTCATTTCAATGGCGAACTGTTCTTTATTGCCGCGTGCCAGCTCGAAATATTGCGCCAGCGTCAGATTCCGACTGTCGAACCCGAAGCGTGCCGGAATCGCGCCGGTGGCAACCTGAAGATCTAAAATATGATCATAAAAGGTAAAATCTGCGACTGCCACATAATCGGCATTGGCGCCGGCTTGATGTTTCCAGTTGATTTCACGCAGCGCTTTGGCAATATCCAATAAATCCTGCTCGGCGATTTCACCGCGCCAGTAACGCTCTTGGGCGAATTTAAGCTCACGTTTGGCGCCTACGCGCGGAAAACCGGATAAATGCAATGTTGTCATATTCTGCTCCTGTATGAATTGTAAACCCTGTTAATCAAATAGACGTCTAAACGTCTTTGTTGCGATTTATAATGCCGAAAGCTGGAATATTATGCAATATCATAATTTTCACGAATTACATGAATAAAATTAATAAACAAATTAGTAGCGACGCCACGCTGGCATCTGCTGCGATCTTGCCTTCACAGATTGGTGTAAGTTCACATTTATTTGCGGACGCGAGCATCGCGTCTCTACATTTGATCGAAGTAAAGCTCGCTCTTCATTTTTCATCCGAAACCAGTAGGAATCGCTGGCATCTGCTGCGATCTTGCCTTCACAGATTGGTGTAAGTTCACATTTATTTGCGGACGCGAGCGTCGCGTTCCTACATTTGATCGAAATAAAGCTCGCTCTTCATTTTTCATCCGAAACTAGTAGGGACGCCATGCTGGCGTCCGCTGTGATCTTGCTTTCACAGATTGGTGTAAGTTCACATTCATTTGCGGACGCGAGCGTCGCGTTTCTACATTTGATCGAAATAAAGCTCGCTCTTCATTTTTCATCCGAAACCAGTAGGGACGCCATGCTGGCGTCCGCTGCGATCTTGCCTCTTTACAGATTTGTGTAAGTTCACATTCATTTGCGGACGCACGCAGTGCGTCCCTACATTTTGCCTTTGGTGTCAAGGTATTGGATGATAGCACTGTTTGATTTTTCTTGTGGGGGGCTAACAAAAATAATCTTTGGTCAGTTCAACCTGGTATCGAAAAACACTGAAAAAAACAACCGCACTTTGCGCTGTTGTTATGCGAAAGTGCGGTTGTAAATTAATGTGTTTTGCCGATTATTGGGTGGCTTGAATGGCGGTCAGCGCGATGGTGTAAACGATGTCATCGACTAAGGCGCCGCGTGACAAGTCATTGACCGGTTTGCGCATACCTTGCAGCATTGGACCGATAGAAACCAGATCCGCGGAGCGCTGTACCGCTTTATAGGTGGTGTTGCCGGTGTTCAGATCCGGGAAGATGAACACGGTGGCTTTACCGGCGACCGGTGAATTCGGCGCTTTGGAACGCGCGACGTCTTCCATTACCGCTGCGTCATACTGCAATGGACCGTCGATAATCAGATCTGGACGTTTTTCCTGTGCGATGCGAGTTGCTTCTTTCACTTTTTCCACATCGACACCGCTACCGGAGGAGCCGGTGGAGTAGGAAATCATCGCCACTTTCGGATCAATGCCAAAGGCTTTGGCTGAATCGGCCGATTGGATTGCGATTTCTGCCAGCTGTTCTGCCGTCGGATCCGGGTTGACCGCACAGTCGCCGTAAACCAATACTTGATCCGGTAACAACATGAAGAAAATAGAAGAAATAATTGAATTGCCCGGTGCGGTTTTGATGATTTGCATCGGCGGG
>NZ_LN776195.1 GCF_000827595.2 Necropsobacter massiliensis
AAAGAACAAAATAAGACAATAAAATCATCTTTAAATGGCGTCCCCACGGGGATTCGAACCCCGGTTACCGCCGTGAAAGGGCGATGTCCTAGGCCTCTAGACGATGGGGACAACAGTTAAAGATAATTTTAACCGCTCACACTTCTTATTTACGATTACCCGGCCTAGGAGGGTAACTGAAAAGTGCGGTCTTTTTTTCGCAATTTTCTTGCGCTTTGTTCCTATATTGCCT
>NZ_LN776196.1 GCF_000827595.2 Necropsobacter massiliensis
CAGCTACTAAAGCTTCATCGGCGGCAAGTTCTGCGATCAGCGCAGCGACAAATGCGGCCTCTTCGGCAACAGCTGCATCAACTTCTGCGTCTAGTGCAGAAAGTTCGGCTACCGCAGCGTCAAATTCTGCAACAGCGGCTTCAACATCCGCTTCTAGCGCATCAAGCTCGGCAAGTGCAGCGTCAAATTCAGCATCTAGTGCATCAAGCTCCGCGTCCAGTGCAGAAAGTTCGGCTAGCGCAGCTTCTAGTTCGGCAACGGCAGCCTCAACTTCTGCATCCAGCGCATCAAGCTCTGCAACAGCGGCATCAACCTCAGCATCTAGCGCAGAAAGTTCAGCTACCGCAGCGTCAAGTTCTGCGACCGCGGCATCAACTTCGGCATCTAGCGCATCGAGCTCCGCAAGCGCAGCGTCAAGTTCCGCGTCCAATGCAGAAAGCTCAGCTACCTCAGCTTCAAGTTCTGCATCTAACGCAAACAGTTCGGCGACCGCAGCATCAACTTCTGCGTCTAGTGCAGAAAGTTCGGCAACGGCAGCTTCAACTTCTGCATCCAGTGCATCAAGCTCTGCAAGCTCAGCCTCAACTTCTGCTTCTAATGCAGCAAGTTCCGCAACCGCAGCGTCAAGTTCTGCGTCTAGCGCAGAAAGCTCAGCTTCTAATGCCGAAAGCTCTGCAACAGCTGCGTCAACTTCGGCTTCTAATGCATCAAGTTCAGCTACCGCAGCATCAACTTCTGCGTCTAATGCAGAAAGTTCGGCAACGGCAGCTTCAACTTCTGCATCCAGTGCATCAAGCTCTGCAAGCTCAGCCTCAACTTCTGCTTCTAATGCAGCAAGTTCCGCAACCGCAGCGTCAAGTTCTGCGTCTAGCGCAGAAAGCTCAGCTTCTAATGCCGAAAGCTCTGCAACAGCTGCGTCAACTTCAGCTTCTAATGCATCAAGTTCAGCTACCGCAGCGTCAAGCTCTGCGACAGCGGCATCAACTTCAGCTTCTAATGCCGAAAGCTCCGCAACCGCCGCATCAACCTCAGCGTCTAGTGCATCAAGTTCTGCATCTAGCGCTAACAGTTCGGCAACGGCAGCTTCAACTTCTGCATCTAGTGCATCGAGCTCTGCAAGCTCAGCCTCAACTTCTGCTTCTAATGCAGAAAGCTCCGCAAGTTCAGCGTCAAGTTCTGCAAGCTCAGCTTCAACATCGGCTTCCAGTGCGGAAAGCTCTGCAAGTTCAGCATCAACATCCGCTTCTAGTGCAGCAAGCTCAGCAAGTGCAGCGTCAAGTTCCGCATCCAGCGCAGAAAGTTCCGCAACAGCAGCGTCAAGTTCAGCGTCTAGTGCAGAAAGTTCGGCTAGCGCGGCTTCAAGTTCAGCGTCTAGTGCAGAAAGTTCGGCTACCGCGGCTTCAAGTTCAGCTACCGCAGCGTCAACTTCTGCATCCAGCGCATCAAGCTCCGCAACTGCTGCATCGGGCTCAGCGTCTAGTGCATCAAGTTCTGCATCTAGCGCAGAAAGTTCCGCAACAGCAGCGTCAAGTTCTGCAACCGCGGCATCAAGTTCAGCGTCTAGTGCATCAACTTCTGCCTCTAATGCAGCAAGCTCGGCAACAGCAGCATCAAATTCAGCATCTAGCGCATCAAGCTCTGCTACTGCGGCGTCAAGTTCAGCGTCTAGTGCAGAAAGTTCAGCTACTAAAGCTTCATCCGCAGCAAGCTCGGCGATCAGCGCAGCGACAAATGCTGCCTCCTCGGCAACAGCTGCATCAACTTCGGCTTCTAATGCAGCGAGTTCTGCAAGTGCAGCATCAAGTTCTGCATCTAGCGCTAACAGTTCGGCAACGGCAGCCTCAACTTCTGCATCTAGCGCTAACAGTTCGGCAACAGCGGCATCAACTTCAGCTTCTAATGCCGAAAGCTCTGCAAGTGCAGCATCAACCTCAGCATCTAATGCCGCAAGTTCTGCAACCGCAGCATCAAGTTCAGCGTCTAGCGCATCAAGTTCAGCTAGCGCGGCTTCAAGTTCCGCATCCAGCGCAGAAAGCTCTGCAACCGCAGCATCAAGTTCAGCGTCTAGCGCATCAAGTTCAGCTAGCGCGGCTTCAAGTTCCGCATCCAGCGCAGAAAGCTCTGCAAGTGCAGCGTCAAGTTCCGCATCCAGCGCAGAAAGCTCTGCAAGTGCAGCTTCAAATTCAGCGTCTAGCGCATCAAGTTCAGCTAGCGCGGCTTCAAGCTCAGCGTCTAGTGCAGAAAGTTCGGCTACCGCGGCTTCAAGTTCAGCGTCTAGTGCAGAAAGTTCGGCTAGCGCGGCTTCAAGTTCAGCGTCTAG
>NZ_LN776197.1 GCF_000827595.2 Necropsobacter massiliensis
CAGCTACTAAAGCTTCATCCGCAGCAAGCTCGGCGATCAGCGCAGCGACAAATGCTGCCTCCTCGGCAACAGCTGCATCAACTTCTGCGTCTAGTGCAGAAAGTTCGGCTACCGCAGCTTCGAGTTCTGCATCCAGCGCAGAAAGCTCTGCAACAGCAGCTTCAAATTCGGCGTCTAGTGCATCAACTTCTGCATCTAGCGCGGAAAGCTCTGCGACAGCAGCGTCAAGTTCAGCGTCTAG
>NZ_LN776198.1 GCF_000827595.2 Necropsobacter massiliensis
AACAGTTCGCTTAGGCATGAAAGTTTTGCGGCATTCTGGCTACACAATAACAAGGGAAGACTCACTCGTGGCTGCAACCCTGCTTACTCAAAATCTATTCACACATGGTTACGTTTTGGGGAAATTATGAGGGGATCTCTCAGTGCTCAGCATGTTTGAGTGCTTTACTCGCCGCGGGTTGAGAAATATGTAAAACTTCAGCCGCACGCGTTAAGGAACCACAAGTCATTACAGCATAAAAGATATCGAGATGTCTTAATTTCATTCCATGTAGCCTACTGATTATTTATTTCTACGGACTATTCTAACGAATAAAGTATAAATAATCAGATATACTCGTCATAATTCAAATTTTGGTTTAGTTGTCACGAGAATTAATTCGTAAACGTGCAAGCTAAATAGATTGACTAGGGGAATATACGGGGTAAGAAAGCGGCTCGGCATACTGCCCTATAATAAATTGTTAGGAGAAGTACGCCGAGTAGTGTGTAGCTATTAGGTAAAGTATGTACCAATTTCAATAAATATTTTAATTAAGATACTGTTTGAAATATCAACAATAAAGGCACCGACCATAGGAACGACAAGGAAAGCTTTATGTGATGGTCCAAATGCTTTTGTGACTGTTTGCATATTCGCAATTGCTGTTGGTGTTGCTCCCATACCAAAGCCACAGTGACCCGCGCTGATCACGACAGCATCATAATCTTTGCCCATCATTTTGAAGGTGACAAAGCAGGCAAATAGCACCATGACAACAGTTTGTACAGCAATGATAATTAATACTGGCCCTGCCATGCTTGCCAATTGACCAAATTTTAATGACATTAACGCCATTGCCAAGAAAAGCGATAAAGCAACGCTACCTAATACATCGACGGTCGGCTCAAACACTTCGTGTTTAAATACATGAGTCAGTGTATTACGGATAATAATACCGACAAATAAACACCAGACAAAAGTAGGCAGTTGCAGAAAAGTATCTTTAAACAATGCACTGATATAGCCACCAACAACAATACAGATAATCAGCATTGAAATGGTTTCAATAACGTTATTTGCATTGATTTTTCTTTTGACGCTTGGTTGCTCAAAAGCTTCAACGATAGTGTCGCGCTCTTGCTCGGTTGTTTTAGGAATAGAGACCTTTTTCAAAAGATGACGGGCAACAGGGCCGCCAACTAAACCACCCAACACTAATCCAAGTGTTGCACAAGCCATCGCTAATTCAACGGCGCCTGTTACACCATATTTATCAGCGAGAATAGGGCCCCATGCTCCGGCATTACCATGACCACCTGTTAGAGTAATTGAACCTGCAATTAAGCCAATAAATGGACTTTCATTCATCATGACAGCCATACTCATGCCGACAGTATTTTGAATGGCGATTAGGATCGTTACTGCAATAGTTAATAGAACTAACGGCTTTCCTCCTTTAATCAGTCGAGAAAAGTCAGAACTTAGCCCGATAGAGGAAAAGAATGTGAGCATTAATAAACTTTGCAATGAAGCATCAAAAGTAAACGAATAACCTGATGTTTTATCAATAATTAACAGAACAATTGCAACAATAAAGCCACCAACGACGGCTTCTGGTATGTGGTTTTTTTGTAGGAACGGGGTAAATTTTACGACAAACATTCCTATGAGTAGCGCGATACATGCGACTAATAATGTATAACTGGCATCTAGGATCATTTTTTTACCTCTATTAGTTTACCAGAATTTTCACTATAACAATTTAACAATAGTGAAAAATGAAGTTACTTTGGTTAACTAATCTTTAACAATGAGTTTTATTAGGGTATCCATAACTTTTAGTTAATAGGGTCATAATTTTAGTGTGATCTTAATCATGAAATATTAAAAAGATTAAAATAACAACAATGGTATTTAATGATGGGTAAACCTAAATACCATGCGGGATCCGCACTATTTTCGGTGATAGCAAAAAATAAAAAAGTATAAATAATAAACAAAATTATAAGAGAAGGAGAACATGATAAGCGCAGGCCGAGCAATTTAAAGAAGTGTGATATACAACATAAAACAGCAGCATGACCTTTCTATATTTCGTTGCTTATCGAAGTGTTAATTTTCGGGTGGATTACTCTGTTTGTTGATTAATAACGGAGAAAAATATGATTGCTGTAATATTTGAGGTGCAAATACAACCCGACCAACAAACTCGCTATTTGACTTTAGCTGAGGAGTTAAGACCACTATTAAGTCATGTAGCTGGTTTTATTTCAATTGAACGTTTTCAAAGTCTAGCTACAGAAGGAAAAATGTTATCGCTATCTTGGTGGGAAAACGAATACGCAGTTCTGCAATGGAAAAATCATGTTTTACATGCGAAAGCTCAACAAGAAGGGCGAGAGTCAATATTTGATTTTTACAAAATTAGTATTGCTCATATTACTCGCGAATATTCATTTAAAAAGGACAAGGATAATGTTTGATGTTCACGTTGTTTTAGATAATCAAATAGGACAATTAGCATTACTAGGAAAAACATTAGGTAATAAAGGTATTGGATTGGAAGGGGGAGGGATATTTACGGTTGGTGATGAATGCCATGCTCATTTTCTTGTTGAACAAGGAAAGGAAGCTAAAATAGCGCTAGAGCAAGCTGGACTGTTAGTACTTGCGATCCGGACACCATTAATTCGTAAGTTAAAACAGGAAAAACCGGGGGAACTTGGCGAAATAGCACGAGTATTGGCGGAGAATAACATTAATATTTTAGTGCAATACAGTGACCATGCTAACCAACTGATATTAATAACGGACAATGATAGTATGGCTGCATCTGTTACGCTCCCTTGGGCAATAAAGTGAACTTGCGATGGCTAATTTAATACGAAAAGAGGTTACCTTTGAGTCCTCAATAGCCGCGATAGGGGCGGCTATGTCTGACATTTCACGAGTTAAAATACTCAGTGCTTTGATGGATGGGCGAGCTTGGACGGCCACTGAGCTAAGTTCTGTGGCGAATATATCAGCTTCAACGGCGAGCAGTCATTTATCTAAATTATTAGATTGCCAGCTAATCACAGTAGTAGCTCAAGGCAAGCATCGTTATTTTCGGCTAGCAGGAAAAGATATTGCTGAATTGATGGAAAGTATGATGGGGATCTCCTTAAACCATGGCGTACATGCCAAAGTTTCCACGCCAGTGCATTTACGAAAAGCACGTACTTGCTATGATCATTTAGCTGGCGAAGTTGCCGTTAAGATCTATGATTCCCTTTGTCAACAGCAATGGATCACTGAAAATGGTTCAATGATCACATTAAGTGGTATTCAATATTTTCATGAAATGGGAATTGACGTTCCTTCCAAACATTCACGTAAAATCTGTTGTGCGTGTTTAGATTGGAGTGAACGCCGTTTCCATTTAGGTGGGTACGTTGGAGCCGCATTATTTTCGCTTTATGAATCTAAAGGGTGGTTAACTCGACATCTTGGTTACCGTGAAGTTACCATCACGGAAAAAGGTTATGCTGCTTTTAAGACCCACTTTCACATTTAAGTTGTTTTTCTAATCCGCATATGATCAATTCAAGGCCGAATAAGAAGGCTGGCTCTGCACCTTGGTGATCAAATAATTCGATAGCTTGTCGTAATAATGGCGGCATACTATCAGTAGTAGGTGTTTCCCTTTCTTCTTTAGCGACTTGATGCTCTTGATCTTCCAATACGCAACCTAAAGTAAAATGCCCCACAGCGCTGAGTGCATATAATGCATTCTCTAGTGAAAAACCTTGTTGGCATAAAAAGGCTAATTGATTTTCGAGAGTTTCATACTGTTTTTCTGTAGGCCGTGTACCTAAATGTACTTTTGCTCCATCGCGATGACTTAGTAAAGCACATCTAAAACTTTTAGCGTTATTACGTAAAAAATCTTGCCAGCTTTCCCCTTCTAAAGGGCAAAAGTGAGTATGGTGCCTATCTAACATCTCAATGGCTAAGGCGTCGAGCAAAGCCCGCTTATTTTTTACATGCCAATACAATGTAGGCTGCTCTACACCTAGCTTCTGGGCGAGTTTACGGGTTGTTAAACCTTCGATTCCGACCTCATTAAGCAGCTCTAATGCGCTGTTAATCACTTTACTTTTATCTAATCTAGACATCATTAATTCCTAATTTTTGTTGACACTCTATCATTGATAGAGTTATTCTACCACTCCCTATCAGTGATAGAGAAAAGTGAAATGAATAGTTCGACAAAGATCGCATTGGTAATTACGTTACTCGATGCCATGGGGATTGGCCTTATCATGCCAGTCTTGCCAACGTTATTACGTGAATTTATTGCTTCGGAAGATATCGCTAACCACTTTGGCGTATTGCTTGCACTTTATGCGTTAATGCAGGTTATCTTTGCTCCTTGGCTTGGAAAAATGTCTGACCGATTTGGTCGGCGCCCAGTGCTGTTGTTGTCATTAATAGGCGCATCGCTGGATTACTTATTGCTGGCTTTTTCAAGTGCGCTTTGGATGCTGTATTTAGGCCGTTTGCTTTCAGGGATCACAGGAGCTACTGGGGCTGTCGCGGCATCGGTCATTGCCGATACCACCTCAGCTTCTCAACGCGTGAAGTGGTTCGGTTGGTTAGGGGCAAGTTTTGGGCTTGGTTTAATAGCGGGGCCTATTATTGGTGGTTTTGCAGGAGAGATTTCACCGCATAGTCCCTTTTTTATCGCTGCGTTGCTAAATATTGTCGCTTTCCTTGTGGTTATGTTTTGGTTCCGTGAAACCAAAAATACACGTGATAATACAGATACCGAAGTAGGGGTTGAGACGCAATCGAATTCGGTATACATCACTTTATTTAAAACGATGCCCATTTTGTTGATTATTTATTTTTCAGCGCAATTGATAGGCCAAATTCCCGCAACGGTGTGGGTGCTATTTACCGAAAATCGTTTTGGATGGAATAGCATGATGGTTGGCTTTTCATTAGCGGGTCTTGGTCTTTTACACTCAGTATTCCAAGCCTTTGTGGCAGGAAGAATAGCCACTAAATGGGGCGAAAAAACGGCAGTACTGCTCGGATTTATTGCAGATAGTAGTGCATTTGCCTTTTTAGCGTTTATATCTGAAGGTTGGTTAGTTTTCCCTGTTTTAATTTTATTGGCTGGTGGTGGGATCGCTTTACCTGCATTACAGGGAGTGATGTCTATCCAAACAAAGAGTCATCAGCAAGGTGCTTTACAGGGATTATTGGTGAGCCTTACCAATGCAACCGGTGTTATTGGCCCATTACTGTTTGCTGTTATTTATAATCATTCACTACCAATTTGGGATGGCTGGATTTGGATTATTGGTTTAGCGTTTTACTGTATTATTATCCTGCTATCGATGACCTTCATGTTAACCCCTCAAGCTCAGGGGAGTAAACAGGAGACAAGTGCTTAGTTATTTCGTCACCAAATGATGTTATTCCGCGAAATATAATGACCCTCTTGATAACCCAAGAGGGCATTTTTTACGATAAAGAAGATTTAGCTTCAAATAAAACCTATCTATTTTATTTATCTTTCAAGCTCAATAAAAAGCCGCGGTAAATAGCAATAAATTGGCCTTTTTTATCGGCAAGCTCTTTTAGGTTTTTCGCATGTATTGCGATATGCATAAACCAGCCATTGAGTAAGTTTTTAAGCACATCATCATCATAAGCTTTAAGTTGGTTCTCTTGGATCAATTTGCTGACAATGGCGTTTACCTTACCAGTAATGTATTCAAGGCTAATTTTTTCAAGTTCATTCCAACCAATGATAGGCATCACTTCTTGGATAGGGATAAGGTTTTTATTATTATCAATAATATAATCAAGATAATGTTCAAATATACTTTCTAAGGCAGACCAACCATTTGTTAAATCAGTTTTTGTTGTGATGTAGGCATCAATCATAATTAATTGCTGCTTATAACAGGCACTGAGTAATTGTTTTTTATTTTTAAAGTGATGATAAAAGGCACCTTTGGTCACCAACGCTTTTCCCGAGATCTCATCTATTGAAACAGCTTGATAGCCTTTTTCAACAAACAATATTCGTGCTGAGTTAACCAGTGATTGATAGGTACTCTTAAAATTTTCTTGTTGATGATTTTTATTTTCCATGATAGATTTAAAATAACATACCGTCAGTATGTTTATGGTATCATGATGATGTGGTCGTGACAATCTTAAGAACATTTAGGTTATTTTATGTATATTGAACAGCATTCTCGCTATCAAAATAAAGCTAATAACATCCAATTAAGATATGATGATAAGCAGTTTCATACAACGGTTATCAAAGATGTTCTATTATGGATTGAACATAATTTAGATCAGTCTTTACTGCTTGATGATGTGGCGAATAAAGCGGGTTATACCAAGTGGTATTTTCAGCGGCTGTTCAAAAAAGTAACAGGGGTCACACTGGCTAGCTATATTCGTGCTCGTCGTTTGACGAAAGCGGCTGTTGAGTTGAGGTTGACGAAAAAAACTATCCTTGAGATCGCATTAAAATATCAATTTGATTCCCAACAATCTTTTACACGTCGATTTAAGTACATTTTTAAGGTTACACCAAGTTATTATCGGCGTAATAAATTATGGGAATTGGAGGCAATGCACTGAGAGATCCCCTCATAATTTCCCCAAAGCGTAACCATGTGTGAATAGATTTTGAGTAAGCAGGGTTGCAGCCACGAGTAAGTCTTCCCTTGTTATTGTGTAGCCAGAATGCCGCAAAACTTCCATGCCTAAGCGAACTGTT
>NZ_LN776199.1 GCF_000827595.2 Necropsobacter massiliensis
CTTGTGGTTTTTTTATGGGTGATACTCGACGGCAACGGCAACGGCAACGGCAACGGCAACGGCGTTTAGTTTTCATTAATTGGAATATTCAAAGTAAATGTTTACTCCACCCGCCTGATAAACCGAAAAATCCATACCAGATAATCGCCCCCTCCGGCAAATCCATCAAACAACCGAAAAACGCACCGCACTTTTACTCAACATAAAAGTGCGGTGCATTTTTAGCGAATTTTTATCTGTGATTATTAACCCGTTGAGAATAATATTTTTAATTATTATGTAGCGTTAGGTGAGACGGCCATGAATCGATGTTGAGCAGTTGGCCGAAGTGGCTTTCTATCAGACGCTTGGTGACTTCATTTTGCGGATCACTGAAAATGGAACGCGTATCACCGTATTCAATCATCCGTCCTTCATCCATAACCAGCACATTATCTGCGATATGTTTGATGATACCGAGATGTTGACCGACATAAATATAAGATATACCTAATTTTTCCTGAATTTCCAGCATGAGGTTCATAAGCTGCGTTTTAACTGTGGTATCCAGTGACCCGAGCGCGTCGTCGGCAATGATGATTTCCGGCTCCAGAATCAAGGCGCGGGCCAGTGCAACGCGCTGCTTTTGACTGATTGACATGGTGCTGATTTTGACATTGGCATGATCCGGATACAGACCGACTAAGCGTAATGTCGAAAATATTTTTTCATTACGTTGATTTTCATCAGTTTTATTGCCTGCCAAACGTAAAGGCGCATCAAGAATTTGACCTATATTGAGTTTGGGATTAAACGAGGTGTTTGGATCCTGAAAGACCATTCTGATATGGCGAGAACGATAGTGATAATCACCGAAGCTCAGCGGGTTTCCTTTAAAAAGTATTTCTCCTTTCGTGGGCTGGATGATTCCAACGATCATTTTGGCTAAGGTCGATTTTCCGGAACTGTTTTTACCAATAATGGCTAATGTTTGTTTGCGTTCCAGCGCAAAACTGATTTCTTCAACCGCATTAAATTGGTTGACACCAAAAATACCGACTTTATCTGTAAAGGATTTGGATAAATTATCAACTTGTAATAAGGGGATCATAATCTGTCTTCTTATGCTTTGATATTATCTTGAAAAACCACAAGCGGCATGCTCGCATCATCTCTTTCTTTACGCTGGTTTTCTCGTAAATTCAGTGGATAATGGCAGTTGAACTCATGCTGTTTAATTCGTCGGGAAACTGGTTTGACGACGCATTTGCGCTGCGCGAAAGGACAGCGCGGTCCGAGCCGACAGCCGATTGGCATCTGCTCCAATAGCGGTACCGTGCCTTTTAACGTGCCCAGTCGGCTTTTAGGCACTAGCGGTTGTCTGAAATCCGGAATTGAATGCAGCAATGCGTTGGTGTAAGGATGATGCGGCGTTTGCAATATTTCCTCTTTCGGACCGGATTCCGCATTTTGTCCGCAATACAGAACAGTAAAACTATCGCACCAGTCGCTTATGCTGTTGATGTCGTTGCTGGCCAGCAGCACGGACATTCCCTGATTTTGATTCATGCTCAATAACAGGCGAAAAATTTGCGCTTTAGTAATTGATTCCAGTGAATTCGTTGGTTCGTCAGCAATTAACAGACGAGGCTGGTTGGCAATCGCCAGTGCGATCATCACTTTTTGCTCTTCACCTTCGGTAATCTCATTCGGGTAGCTGCGCATAATATCCTGATGATCCTTAATGCCGACGCGATGAAGTAACTCAATGGCTCGCCGTTTTTTCCAACCGAACCATTGCCACCAATGTCCTTTGAATGTCCAAGACGGAATATTTTGAATCAGTTGTTTACCGATTTTTCGGCTCGGATCGAGACAGGTCAGTGGTTCCTGAAAAATCATCGAGATTTCTTTGCCTACCAACTTGCGGCGCTTTTTCGGGCTGAGTTTCAGTAATTCTATATCATTAAAACGGAAACGATCAGCAGTTACGATCCAAGAATCTTTTACCGCGTTACAGATAACTTTCGCGATCAGACTTTTTCCGGAACCGGATTCGCCGACCAAACCGCGGATTTCTCCGTCATTCAGGGTTAGACTGACATTATCGACAATTTTGATGCGCCCGTTTGGGGTTTTTATTTCAATACAGAGATTGCGAATATCAAGTAAAGCCATTTAGTTACCTACCGATAGTATTTTTCTATGGCGTTGCAAATGCCGTTGCTCAGCACAAGACCGATCAAAATCGTGATAATAATAGCAATGCCGGGCAGTATAACCGTCCACGGGGCGAGATAAATGAGTTCCAGAGAATCTTTGATCATTGCGCCCCACTCGGGTGTCGGGCGTTGTGCACCGAGCGAAATAAAGCTCAATGCGCTGATATCCAGTATCACAATAATAAAGGCGCGGGTAATTTCACGGATATAAGATACATAGATATTTGGAAAAATCGTTTCGGTCAGCAAGACCCAGTTAGACGCCCCTTCCAAGCGTAACATTAAAATGTATTCTTTTTTTAATTCCTGTTGAATAGCCTGATAAATTTCATGAATAAAATAAGGCAGCAATGCTAAGGTGATCGCCAGCATCGCGTTGATTAAACTGGCTTCCATTAAGGTTGCAATAATAATTGCAATCAGCAGGATTGGAATCGACAGAAAGGCATCGAAAAAATGCCCTAGTATCCGAGATTTTATGCCTTGCGACATGCCCGCCCAAACGCCGAGAATACCGCCTAATACCGCAGTAAAAATCACCACAATCAATGCTGAACCGAACGTATAGCGCGTGCCGATAATCAGACGGCTTAGCAGATCTCGTCCGATATCGTCCGTACCAAAAAAATAAGCGATTTTGCCGCCGTCAACCCAAGAAGGCGGAATTAATTCGTAACCGACGAATTGCATATCGCTTGAATAAGGCGCAATAAACGGGCTGAAAAGTGCGGTCAAAATTAGCGCAATAAATAAATAAAGGCTGATTAAGGCGATTCTGTCCTGACGAAACGTATTCCAGATATGTCGGAATGCGAATGTTTCACGGAAGTCTTCCGGTTCTCTATCTTGCATACCAGCCCTTCTTATTTAACGGATCTAACATAAAAGTCAGTATTTCGGCAAATAAATTGATTACGATAATACATAAGCCGATGACGATGATGCCGGCGGCGATGCTGTTATAATCCTGTATGCCCACCGCGTCAATTAACCAGCGACCGATCCCCGGCCAGCCGAAAGTGCCTTCGACCAGCATACACTGCGCCATAACCAGCGTAAACAAACGTGGCATTTGCGGCACCAGCAGCGGTAAAGTATTGCGCAAAATGTGTCGGCGCAGAATTTTGCAGATTGACCAACCTTTCGTCATAGTGATTTTTATATAATTTTGTTCCAACAGATATTCCGCCCGGGTCTGTACCAGACGTATGATTTCCATAGTCGGCAAAATAGCTAGCACCAAGGTCGGCAGCACCAGATGTTGCAGTACGTTTTGGATGATTTTAATCCGGTAAGGCTCGTTGATAAACCATACGTCAATAATGGGGAAGCCGGTTATCGGTTTAATTTCATATAGCAGGTTATATTGCCCGATTGCGGAAATTTCCCAGTTGTGAATCGAGGAAAAATAAAGCAAAATCGGCGCAACCCAGAAAACGGGAATCGACAAGCCGATAGACGAAATGACCCGAATGGCTTTTCCGCACATATTTTTACTGTTTATGGCACCGACCACGCCTAACGGAATAGCAAAGATAATTGCCAATAAAATGGCGCAAAAACACAGTTCCAGCGTTGGCGGCAGTACCGTCAGAATCAGATCCTTTAAGGATTCGCCGCCGTTATAGCTGATACCAAAATCACCTTGTAATAAATTCTGTATATACAGTAAATAACCCGAATAAAAATATGGTGTGGCGAAGACTTCGTTTAACGGATCGCGCATCAGCACCGTATAACTGATGACGGAAATAATCAACAGCGTGATGCAAAGTAAAATAACATGTCGGAAGAAAGAAAAAATCATCGTTTGCCCTCTTTTTTATAGGACAGCGTGGCGAAGTTGATGCTGCCGAAAGGCGTCATATCAATCCCCTGAACGCGCGATGCGGCGATAAGAACGCGTTTGACATTCGCCAGCGGAATAATCGGCAGTTCGGATAAGATCAATTTTTGCGCCGTGTTGTATGCCGCCGCTCGGTTGCGTAGGTTGGATGTTGCCAAAGCTTCGTTCATCATTCTTTCAAAGGGTTCATAGCACCAGTTGGATAAATTAGTTATATCGTTTACGGTGCCGCAGCCTAAAATTGGGCGCATAAAGCTGTCGGGATCCAAATTACCGGCCAGCCAGCCAGTCAGAATCATATCGTAGTCTTCGGTTCCGTTTCTGAGCTGCTGAATTAAATAGGTTCTAGTTACGGTACGGATATTAACGCTAACGCCGGCTTTTGCTAGGTCAAATTTAATCAGTTCGGCCATTTTTGATGGCGACGGGTTATATACTTGCTCTTCATTTAATACCCACATATTGAGATGAAGGGATTTATTTCGGAAGAAATCCGCCGCCGCTTGCGGATTATAGTCATAAGCGAAATCCTGCGTATTGACAGTCGCTGCCCAAGAGATAGTCGGAATAATATTGTTGGCGACGGTTGCTGTGTTATGGTAAATGGTATTGATTAATCGGTTACGATTGATGGATTGCGAAATTGCGCGGCGCAATGCTGCATCCTGGATTTGCGGTTTTTGAAAATTAAATGCCAGATAAGCCAGATTCATCCCATCGGTGGATTTGATGTAATATTTTTCATGATACTGTTTTAGCAATCCGAGCTGGCTGACTTCCGGATAAGAGGAAATCTGACATTCGCCGTTAAGAAATTTCAGCAATCTGCCGGTGCGGTCATTGGAAAAGTCAATGGTAATATTTTTGATTCGCGCTTCCTTTTTCCAGTAATTCTCGTTTCTGACCAAACGTACATATTGGTTACGGAAAAAATTCTTTACCTGATAAGGGCCGGTGCCGACTGGCAGAGCATCAATTTGTGCCAGATTATCATCCGCATTAAGTTGTAGCGCATATTCTTGCGAGAAGATAATGGCATATTGACTGGCTAAATGCGACAAAATTGAAGCATCCGGCTCAAATAGATTGATTTGTACCTGATGGCTACCGATAGCTTTCACCGATTCGATTTTCTCGTTCAAACGAATACTCTCGAAATACGGAAAACGGACTTTCTTAGCCTGTTCGTGAAAGATTTTATATTGTGGGTTTTTATAATCCGCCGGGCTGGTATCCAGCGTCGGCAATGCTGTGTTATAGCCTAACACGCGGTTAAGGGAGAACACCACATCGTCGGCGTTGAAATCGCGGGTCGGGGTAAACCAGTCGGTATGATGAAATTTAACCCCTTTGCGCAGATTAAGCGTAATGGTCTTGCCGTCCGCCGAAATGTGATAAGACTGTGCCAGAACAGGCTCAAGGGTCGCGCTGTTATTTTTTATCTCAAATAACTTGTTATAGATTTGTTCTGTCACCACATTCATACTGGTGCCAGCATCAGCAGTCTGCGGATTGAAGGAAAAACCGTTGGCGTGCGTACAGTAAATCAATCCGTTATCGGTTAATATTTTCGGCACTTTCGGCGCAGCGACGGCACATTCGGCAGCAATAACACAGAATCCGAGCAAGCAAAACGCCGCGATTTTTCTAGTAAACATAAAACCTGTAATTGTGATAAATTATGTAGGGATTGTAAGATATATTGACGGAATTTAGAAATAAAAATGTTGAATTATATTCAAAAAGAGCTGGACGATATGATTAACCGCGGTTTCGACCGCACTTTGCGTATCGCTGTGACCGGGTTGAGCCGCAGCGGCAAAACAGCGTTTATTACCAGCCTGATTAATCAGCTGCTGCATATCAACCGAGTGGACAACAGCCATCTGCCGTTATTTGAACCGGCACGCAGCCATGCGATTATCGGCGTGAAGCGGGTGGCCCAGCAGGATCTGAAAATTCCCCGTTTTGATTACGAAACGAATCTGAACGATCTCTCCGCTACACCGGCAGTATGGCCGCAATCAACCCGCGGCGTCAGCGAAACCCGTCTGGCAATCCGTTTTCAGCGCCAGCACGGATTGCTGCGTCATCTTAAAGAAAAAGGCACATTATATCTGGATATTTTCGATTATCCGGGCGAATGGCTGCTGGATTTGCCGCTGCTGGAACGCTCTTATGCGCAGTGGTCACAACAGCAGCGCACTTTAATGCACGGCAAACGTGGCGAACTGGCGAATAACTGGCAGCAGAAAATGAAGCGGCTGGATCTGAGCCTTACCGCTGATGAAGAGATATTGGCGCAACTGGCCAAGGATTACACCGACTTTCTCTTCGCCTGTAAACGGCAAGGGCTGGATTTTATCCAGCCGGGACGTTTTGTCTTGCCGGGCGAGCTGGATGGTGCGCCGGCGCTACAATTTTTTCCGCTGACGCATCTAAGCGAGGAACAATGGTTGCAATTAAAAAATGAAAGTGCGCCGGACAGCTATTTTGCCGTGCTGAATCGTCGTTACGAATACTATTGCCGTCATATCGTAAAAGGCTTTTATCGGAATTATTTCGCCACCTTTGATCGACAAGTGATTCTGGCAGATTGCCTGACTCCGCTGAATCATAGCCGGCAGGCCTTTTGTGATATGCAAGAAGGCTTGCAACAGCTGTTTAAAAACTTTCATTACGGCAAGCGAACGCTGTTAAACCGGCTATTTTCTCCCCGTATTGACAAACTGATGTTTATCGCCACCAAAGCGGATCATATTACCAGTGATCAATTGCCGAATTTGGTCAGCCTGATGCGTCAGCTGGTGCAAGAAGGCGGACGCCATGCCGAATATGAGGGGATTGAAACCGAATATACCGCAATTGCGGCAATTCGAGCCACACAGCAAGTGGTGGTCACGCAAAATGGCAAACATTTCAAAGCGATTCAGGGTATCCGTTCGGCGGATAAACAGCATATCACTTTATATCCCGGTTCAGTGCCAAACAGACTGCCACAGGCGGCGTTTTGGCAGACACAGCGATTTGAATTCGATCAGTTTGAGCCGCAGCCGTTGGAGGCGGGTGAACCGATTCCGCATTTACGCATGGACGCTGTGTTACAGTTTCTACTGGGCGATAAAATTTAATGGCCGTCTTATCGTTGAGCGGCAAATCCCTTGAATCCCTTTTGATAGAATAAAGAAAAATTATGCAAAAACAGATATTTACCGACTCTGACCAAGCTCATCAGCAGACACAGGAATTGAAGCCGAAACAGGAATTTGATGCACGGCATATTGCCGTTGAACCCGATTCCGTTGATAGCGTCTCCTTGGAGGGCGAACTGCTAAATCAACAATTCGAGCAGATTGTTGCGCCGAAACCCCGCTGGTGGAAAAAAGCGCTAGCGGCGACCGCACTTTTATTCGGCGGAGCGACCGTGGCACAAACCTTACAATGGCTGATCGACAGTTGGCAGCAGCACCAATGGATTTATTTCGCCTTTGCGCTGGTAAGTTTTTCCGTCGTTATTTTGGGTATTTCCGCGCTGGCAAAAGAATGGCGGCGTTTGGCCAGATTAAAAAAACGAATGCTGTTACAGCAGCAAAGTGAGCGGATATTAGGTAAAAGTGCGGTGGATTTTCAGCCTGATTTTTCCGTTCGCGATGGCTTGCAAAGCGATGCCGAACAAGGCAAAAAGCTATGTGCCGAGATTGTCGACAGCATGCAGATTTCCACCCAAGCGCCGGCCTATCTTCAATGGCAGCGGCAGGTAAATGACGGTTATTCGGCACAGGAAGTCACCCGTTTATTCAGCCGAAGCGTACTGAAACCGGTGGATCAGCAAGCTAAAAAGTTAATCAGTAAAAATGCGCTGGAAGCAGCGATGATCGTCGCGGTCAGCCCGCTGGCGATTGTAGATATGTTTTTTATCGCATGGCGTAATATTCGGTTGATTAATCGGCTGGCCGATATTTATGCCATTGAACTGGGCTATGTCAGCCGCCTACGCCTGTTGCGCATGGTGTTTTTAAATATTGCTTTTGCTGGGGCGACGGAAGTGGTGCAAGATATGGGTATGGAATGGCTGTCGCAGGATATTACGGCGAAACTGTCGGCGCGGGTGGCGCAGGGCTTGGGTGTTGGGCTGCTGACCGCGCGATTGGGGATTAAGGCGATGGAATTCTGTCGTCCGCTGGCGTTTGAACAGGATGAAAAACCGCGTCTGTCGCATATTCAGAAAGAATTACTGACGAGCTTGAAGAATACAGTATTAGGCGCTGAAAAAAGCAAACAACAGACAAAATTGTAAATTTTTCTTTCCATTTTGGTGTAAATGTTTACAATAATCTTCGGGATTTATTGTCGGAGAGAAAACTATGCTGCCAAAAACCGTTTCTTTTCAAGATATTGTTGCCTTAAGCGATGCCATGCGGGCGGTGATCCATAAGGCGAAAAAATTCGCTGCACTGGATGCGCCACTTCTGATTCAGGGCGAAACTGGGACAGGCAAGGATCTGATCGCCAAAGCCTGTCATCATCTCAGTGCCCGTCGCACCAATAAGTTTATTGCGGTAAACTGCGCCGGACTGCCCGATGCCGATGCGGAAAGTGAAATGTTCGGGCGTTCGGATAAAGACAAGGACAGCATCGGATTTTTTGAATATGCGGACGGCGGCACGGTGTTGCTGGACAGTGTGGCGGAATTGCCGCTCAGTTTACAGGCGAAATTGCTGCGTTTTCTGAATGACGGCACTTTTCGCCGGGTTGGCGAGGAAAAAGAGCATTACGCTGATGTGCGCGTTATCTGTACTTCGCAAGTGCCTTTGCAGCATTATGCGGATGAAGGCAAAATGCGCGAAGACCTGTTTCACCGTCTCAATGTGCTGACGTTGGATATTCCCCCACTGCGTGAACGAGTAGCGGATATCCGACCGCTCACTGAGATTTTTCTGTCCCAAATCAGTGCTCAGTTGAATATTGCCATACCGCATTTCGATGAGAAATTTATCACTTATTTATGCCGTTATCCTTGGCCGG
Source organism: Necropsobacter massiliensis (assembly GCF_000827595.2). Classification (GTDB taxonomy): domain Bacteria; phylum Pseudomonadota; class Gammaproteobacteria; order Enterobacterales; family Pasteurellaceae; genus Necropsobacter; species Necropsobacter massiliensis. The sequence continues at coordinate 9,073 of NZ_LN776199.1, forward strand.
GCAATGTGCGTGAATTGTACAATGCCTTATATCGCGCCTGTTGCTTGGTGCAGGATAATCAACTGTCGATTGCTGGATTGGATTTAATTGAGCAGGAAATGTTGCCGCTCAATATGGAACAATTTGCCGATAAAACGCTGGAAGAAATCATGAACCGATTTGAGGCGATGATATTGCGTAAGTTTTACGCACAATATCCAAGTACGCGTAAACTTGCCGCCAGATTGGGCGTTTCTCACACGGCAATTGCCAATAAGCTGAAACAATACAGTATCGGAAAATAAATGCGGGCGGTATTACCGCCCGTTAAGGTTTATGGCGCAGGCGCCTCGATCATATCCAAAAATAAACGCATGATGCCGACATCGTCGGTCAGTTCGGGGTGAAAAGAACAAGCCAGTAAATTTCCTTGTTTTGCCAGCACCGGATTGCCGTCGAATTCTGCCAATTTTTCCACCGCACTTGAGGTTATCCGTTGAATGTAAGGGGCGCGGATGAAAACCGCCGGAAACGGCTGAGGCAGTCCTTTGACGCTCAACGGGGTCTGAAAGCTGTCCACTTGGCGCCCGAAAGCATTGCGTTGCACCAGAATATCCATTAATTGCAGATGCGCGGGTTCGCCGCCTTCAATGGTTTTGGCCAGCAAAATCATGCCAGCGCAGGTGCCGAACAGCGGTTTGCGCTGTTGTGCGAAATCACGGATTGCTCTAATAAACCCGTACTGGCGCATTAGGCGACCGATTGCGGTGCTTTCGCCACCGGGTAAAATCAGGGCGTCTATACCAGCGAGCTGTTCGACTTTTTTAATCGCCACCGCCGTGGCGCCGAGTTGTTCAATTTGTCGCATGTGTTCCGTCACCGCACCTTGCAGTGCCAGTACGCCGATGGTATAAGCGGAATAGTCTTTCATTTTACCAACCGCGATCCTGCATTCTCTCTGCTGGCGCCAACCGGCTGATTTCCAACCCTTTCATCGGTGCGCCTAGTTGTTCTGACAGACGGGCGATTAGATCGTAATCCTGATAATGGGTAGTGGCCTGTACGATGGCTTTAGCGAATGTTTCCGGATTTTCCGCTTTAAAAATGCCGGAGCCGACAAAAACGCCATCCGCCCCGAGTTCCATCATAAGTGCCGCATCAGCCGGTGTGGCGACACCGCCAGCGGCAAAGTTAACGACTGGTAATTTGCCTAATGATTTGATTTGCAGTAATAATTCAAAGGGCGCGCCGAGGTTTTTTGCTTCCGTCATTAATTCGTCATGGCTCATGGCGACGACTTTGCGCACCTGTGCGTTCACTTTACGCATATGGCGTACCGCTTCGACGATATTGCCGGTGCCGGGTTCGCCTTTGGTACGTAGCATTGACGCGCCCTCACCGATACGGCGTAATGCCTCGCCCAGATCGCGGCAACCGCAAACGAAAGGTACGGTGAAGTCGCTTTTTAACAAATGAAATTCTTCATCGGCAGGGGTCAGCACTTCACTTTCATCAATATAATCCACGCCCATGGATTCCAGCACGCGGGCTTCGGTAATATGACCGATACGTGCTTTTGCCATGACCGGAATGGATACCGCCGCCATCACTTGTTTAACGATTTTCGGATTTGCCATGCGCGCCACCCCGCCAGCTGCACGAATATCGGACGGAACCCGTTCCAGCGCCATCACCGCTACCGCACCCGCCGCCTCGGCGATCCGCGCCTGCTCGGCATTGACGACATCCATAATCACGCCGCCTTTTTGCATTTGCGCCATGCCGCGTTTCACTGTTTCGGAACCGAATATTGTTGACATTGTTTTCTCCTTATGTTGTTTGCATTCATGAGTCGTTGCGTATTCTGGGTGAGTTCAGGTATGATTGAAAGTGTCAGAATTAAATGAGTTAATGGGGTCAGATGAAGAAATTAAGTTATCGGCTAAGCAAAACGCTGGATACACCCTTATATTTACAGCTGTATCAGCAAATCAAGCAAGCGATTTGCCGGCAGGAATTAACCTTCGGCGAGCGCCTGCCGTCAAAGGAACAGCTCAAGGAATATCTGCAAATCAGTCGCAATACGGTGGAAAGCGCCTATCAACAATTGATGGCGGAAGGTTATATTCAGTCACAGCCGAGAAAAGGTTTCTTTGTGTGTTTTCAGGCGGAACTGGAATTTAATCCGCAAAAACGGGCAAAAAAATCACCGCACTTTGCGCCGCTGCCGGCGGCACGCTTTGACTTTAATCCGAACAGCATCGATACCCGTCATTTCCCGCTGCAAAGTTGGAAAAAGTGCGGTCGTTATTGTTACACTTTTCAGCGTCGGGAGCTGTTAAGTCTGGGTGATAAACAGGGCGATCCTGAATTGCGCGCGGCAATTGCCGATTACCTTTCCGCTTCACGCGGCGTGCATTGCTCGGCGCAGCAGATTGTCATCGGCGCCGGTGTGGAAAGTTGTTTGCAGCAGCTGATTTTGCTGTTTAACCAACGTTATCCGCAGGCGCATTTTAGTTATGCGATGGAAAATTATGGCTATACTAAAGTGGAAAAATTATTGCGCCTTTATGGCAAAAACGTGGTGAAACTGCCCATTAGCGCCGCAGAACAGCCGCTGGATTTTTCCTTTTTATCACGCCATAACGTTAATGTGGCTTATGTGACTCCCTCGCATTTGTATCCGTTCGGTCAGGTGCTGTCTATCAGCCAGCGTCAGCAGTTGCTGGAATGGGCGCGGGCGCGGCAAGACCGCTATATTATTGAAGATGATTATGACAGCGAATTCCGCTATAAAGGCAAGCCGATTCCTTCGCTGCAAAGTTTGGATTTCGGCGATAAAGTGATTTATCTCGGTTCTTTTTCTAAACTGCTCATGCCGGCGCTGCGCATCAGTTTTATGGTGTTGCCGAAAGGGCTGTTGGCGGATTATGCAAAACATTGCGATTTTTTTCATGCCTCCGTCTCCCGCTTTGAACAGCAGCGATTGGCTGAATTTATGCGGCAGGGCGAATTTGAGCGGCATATTCATCGAATGCGCAAACGCTATCGTAAAAAAATGGAGCTGCTGTGCGCTTTGCTGGCGCCTTATAAAGACCAAATCCGCTATTACGGCGAACATTCTGGCTTTTATCTGCTACTGGAATTGCTGCACGCATCTCGCACTTCGGTGGAATTAAGCGCATTGGCACAGCAGCGGGAGATTAAACTGTATCCGGTGGAATATGAAAATAAATGCTTGTTTTCTATGGGATTCGGTGATTTAACCGAGCAGCAGCTGGAAAGTGCGGTAGAGATTTTACTTGATATTTGGCAAATAACCTGACCGCACTTAAACAACATGTTACGACGTTTGCTTGTTTTGCTGCTGCGCCAGAAACGGAAAGCGCTTGATTAATTTCCGCCATGCCAGTTGCGCAATCCGAATATGCAATATAAATTCTCCTTGTTCGCCGATTTGTTCGCGGCATACGCAATTTTGCTGATAAAGCAAATGGCGTATTTTACCCGCTTGCGCTGGCAGCATCAGGCGCAGGCGCAATATTTCATTACTCAAACATTGGGCTATCGCTTCGACTAATAAATCCAGTCCCTGTTTGTGCCGAGCGGAAAGATACACGGCGATCGGTTTATGCTGTGCGTCATATTCGATATGCGGGGCAACCTCGTCGAGCTCATCAATTTTGTTATATACGGCTAACACCGGGACATCTTCAGCCTGAATCTCCGCCAGCACATGCTTGACCGCCTGAATATTTTCCGATTGCCGCGCATCGGAACAATCAATGACGTGTAGCAACAGATTGGCTTGCGCGGTTTCCTGTAGGGTGGATTTAAACGCCGCAATCAGATCATGGGGCAGCTCGCGGATAAAACCGACGGTATCCGCCACAATAGTGGTGCCGACATCTTGAATTTGCAAGCGTCGTAAGGTGGGATCCAGCGTGGCGAACAGCTGATCGGCGGCATACACCTGTGCCTGCGTCAGCGCATTAAATAAGGTGGATTTGCCTGCATTGGTATAGCCGACCAATGAAATGGTGGGAATCGCCGCTTTTTGTCGGGTCTGACGGTTTTGACCGCGCTGTTTGGTGACTTTCTCCAGCCGGTTTTGCAGTTGGGCGATACGCACTTTAATCAGACGGCGATCGGTTTCCAGCTGGGTTTCGCCGGGACCGCGCAATCCGACTGCGCCTTTTTGCTGATCAAGCCCGGTTTTGCGCCGTATTAAACGGCTGGACAAATGTTTTAATTGCGCCAGTTCCACTTGCAGCTTGCCTTCGTGCGAGCGGGCGCGCTGGGCAAAAATATCTAAAATCAGCCCGGTTCTATCCACTACGCGGCATTGGCAAATGCTCTCCAGATTGCGGGTTTGGGCCGGTGTCAGACTGTGATTTACCAGCACAACATCTGCATTCAGGGTTTTTACTGCTGCGGCGATTTGTTCCGCCTTGCCTTGACCGATAAAATATTTTGCCTGCGGCGTGCTACGCGAAGTTGTAAAGGTTGACAGAATATTGACATTGGCGGCATGCGCCAATTGACAGAATTCCTGTAAATCCTCGCTATTTTTCTGTTGCCCGAAAAAGACTTGTACAACTACCGCGTTGTCAACGACAGGTTGAAACGGCGCGACGGATTGAGAGGAATGAGAAAGTGCGGTAGAAATTTCCGGAAAATCTACCGCACTTAGTGAAATATCAGATTGTTTTACGTCGTTCAAAATTACTCGGCTTGTTCTTCCGTGCCGCTTTCGGCCGGGGTTTCCTGCACGCTGCTGTGATGTTGCTGCTGTTGCGCTTGATTGTTATGGTGCGAAACAGAACGCGCCGGTACCACAGTTGAAATAGCGTGCTTATACACCATTTGATTAACGGTATTTTTTAATAAAATTACAAACTGATCAAAGGATTCAATTTGACCTTGCAGTTTGATGCCGTTAACCAAATAAATTGAGACGGGAATTCGCTCACGACGTAATGCATTCAAATAAGGATCTTGTAATGATTGTCCTTTTGCCATTTTTCCTTTCCTTCTTATATTAATTATGATTACCTAATAACACGGGGTAGCTTGGTATCCGCATCTCCTCCGGCTGTCAATATAGCAATAATCTGCGCTAATGTCACCTTTGCGGCGTAATTATTTTAAGGTTTGTATGATTTGTTGTTTGGCCCGTTCAATTTGTAGGCTGTCCAGCCATTGAATCGGATGTTGCCAGCCGCGCAGCCATGTTATCTGGCGTTTGGCTAGCTGTCGGGTAGCGCAGATGCCGCGGAAAATCATTTCGTCGTAACCATAATCGCCGCGCAGATATTCCCACATTTGACGATAGCCGACGCACCGAATGGAGGGCAAATCAGGATGCAGATCGGCACGCTGATATAATTTTTCCACTTCCTGTTGGAAGCCCTGTTCAAGCATCAGATGAAAACGGCGTTCGATGCGTTGATGCAATAGGGCGCGTTCCTGCGGGGCTATGGCAAACTGAACGATATGATAAGGCGGACTTTCGCCTTTTTGGGCGCTCAGCTCGGTCAGCGATTTTCCGCTGATATAGAAGACTTCCAAGGCGCGGTTGATTCGTTGACTGTCGTTAGGATTAATGCGCCGTGCAGCGATAGGATCGATGCTCGCCAATTCCGCATGCAGCGCATTCCAGCCTTTTTGCGCCGCGCGCGCTTCGATCTCGCGGCGTATATTTTCATCCGCGCCGGGCAGAGGAGAAAGTCCGTCGAGCAGGGCTTTATAGTACAGCATGGTCCCGCCGACCAGCAGCGGAATACGACCTTCGGCGCTGATCTCGTGCATTTCGCGCAGCGCGTCGGTGCGAAATTGGGCGGCGGAATAACTTTCGCTCGGATCTTTTATATTAATCAAACGGTGCGGGGCAAGCGCCAATTCTTCGGCGCCAGGCTTAGCGGTGCCAATATCCATACCTCGATAAATCAGGGCGGAGTCCACACTGATAACGTCCACCGGTAAAATTTGGCGCAGTTTAATTGCCAGCTCGGTTTTACCCGATGCGGTCGGTCCCATTAAGAAGATGGCGCGGGGTTTTGCAGCATGCTGAGTCATGAAATTTTATCCAGATAAATTCGCCAGTCAATCCGGGTCAGCAGGGATTGCAGACGAATTTCCTTTTGTTGGTTAATCAGTTGTTCGGTCTCGGTCAATACACTGACCGCATCGGCCAGCACGCTAATAGGCGGCAGTTCTATCTGTTGGCAAAGTGCGGTCAAAAAATGGCAAGCATCATCGATAGCACTGTCCAGCAGCGCAATCACGCATTTTTGCAGGTTTTGCCGACGCAAACAGGCAGGCACACTATGCAGACTGATACGCTGTTGTGCCAGGTTGTCGTTAAACTGAAAACCGAACTGCTGAAAATACGCTTTCTGTTGCTGCCAGTGTTGCTGTTGGAGGTTGGTTAAATGAAACATAAGCGGAATCAGCAGCGGCTGTTGCGGGCAGTTTTCGCTGCGCAGAGTTAATTGCAGTTTGGTTTGCTGTAATGTTGCCAGCGACAGCAAATAAAATTGCTCGTCTTGTTGCAACAATAACGCCTGATTTTCAATCAGTGCTAGCGTGTGCAACACGCCGGAAAGGTTTGGCAACGGCGTATTCGGGCTGTGAGTAGTGTTTGGCGCTACCGGCGTTTGAACGTTGTGTTCGTCGCTGAGCAATTCACGATAAAGTTTCTGTTCGGTTTTATTAACCGGCTGTGTGGCGGCAACATTGCGCTTAAAGTGCGGTGCAAATTGTGTGCGTTTTTCCGTACTCGGCGAGGTTGTGTCGCCGGATTGACCGAACATATTCTGTCCTGCCGCCGCGCGATTCGGTTGGTTGTGACGGCTTGACCATATTCCTGCCGGTTCGCGTACGTTGTGCGGGTGTTCCGTTGTTTCTGGTGCGGCAGCGTCGGTTTGTCCGGCAGCGAGCGCATCGCCGATCCCCTGGCAGATGAAGTCATGAATCAGGCGCGCTTGGTGAAAGCGCACTTCATGTTTGGTCGGGTGAACATTGACGTCTACTTCATGCGGATTAATATCGATAAACAAGACGAAAGCCGGATATTGCTCATGATTCGGATAATCGGCATAGGCTTGGCGAATGGCATGATTAATCACCTTATCCCGCACCATGCGACCGTTGACATAACAATAATTTAAATCGTTCTGTGCACGGTTAAAGGTCGGCAATGCGACCCAGCCGGATAAATGCAGACTATCGTGTTTCCAGTCGATTTGCAGTGCCTGTTGAACAAAATCCTCACCGCAGATTGCCGCCAGCCGTTTCAGTTTTTGGGCATGATCGGCGGCGCTTCTATACTGACGAATGGATTTTCCGTTATGGCTCAAGCTGAATGCGATAGCAGGTTTTGCCAACGCGATACGGCGAATCACTTCATCAATATGAGCGAATTCGGTTTTATCGCTGCGCAGAAATTTGCGTCGCGCGGGCGTGTTGAAAAACAGATTGGCGACTTCAACCGTACAGCCGACCGGATGCGAGGCGGGCTGAATAGTGGTTTCCATATCCCGTCCCTGTGCATACACCTGCCATGCTTCCGCTTGTTCGCGCGGGCGGGAGGTCAGGGTTAAACGGGAAACTGAGCTGATACTGGCGAGCGCTTCTCCGCGAAAACCGAGACTTAAGATCGCCTCTAAATCTTCAATGCTGGCGATTTTGCTGGTGGCGTGGCGGGCAAGGGCAAGGGCGATGTCTTGTTTTGCAATACCGACACCGTTATCGCGCACGCGGATAAGCCCGGCGCCGCCTTGTTCAATATCGATTTGAATTCGGGTTGCGCCGGCATCGAGGCTGTTTTCCACCAGTTCTTTCACCACCGAAGCGGGGCGTTCCACCACTTCGCCAGCGGCGATCTGGTTGGCAAGTTGCGGTGGCAGAATCTGAATTGCCATAGCTTATCCTATTCTCGTAACTGAATTTTCTGCCCGGTGCGAACCTTACCGTCGTTTAATTTCGGATTGAGTTTCAGTAATGTTTTCACCGGAATATGATATTCGCGGGAAATGGCATACAGTGTCTGATTTTTCTCAACGGTATGATATTTAGGGATATTGTTTCCCGCTTTGGTTTTGTTTGCGCGAGTGTTATTATCCGGTATTGCCTGTACGACTTTGGCTTGTTTGTTGGTTTTGCCGTCGGCTTTTGCTTTTTGCCCGTCTTTGCTTGATTTTGTGCTGCGCGCGCTGTTTTTGCCGTTATCAGGAATTTTGATCGTCTCGCCAATCCACAGTTCACGGCGTTTTAATTTATTTAAGGCGATGATTTCATCCATCTTCACCCCGTATTTAGCCGCCAATCCGACTAAGGTTTCACCGGATTTGACTTTATGCCGAATACCGCTGTCGCTCACATTGTCCGCTTTTTTACTATCCCGCACGACGGCGCGTTCTCTGCCGTTGCTGTCGGCTTTGATATTATGGCGACGATAGTAAACCAGACTTTCGTAAATCACTCGAGCGATCTGTTTGCGGTATGCCGCCGAGTTCAGTTTGCGTTCTTCCTCCGGATTGGATAAAAAACCGGTTTCCACCAGAATAGACGGAATATCCGGCGAGCGCAATACGCCCAGACTGGCATGCTGCGGCGTGGTGCGGCTTAAGCGGGTAATCTGCGAAAAGCGGCGTAACACGATGGCGCCTAATTCGTAGCCCACACGTTGACTGTGACCGAATTGCAGATCCAACACCGTTTGATCCAGATACTTTTCATTATGCGAAGCCAGCACCGAGCCGGCACCGCCGAGCAGCTCGGAACGTTTTTCATGATCTTCCAGCCATTGTCCCATTTCACTGTTTGCCCGCCGATTGGATAACACCCATACCGACGCTCCGCGCAGACCAGGTGAAGCCGATGAATCCGCATGAATGGAAACCAGATAATTGGCGCCCTGTTTACGGGCGATTTCCGAGCGCTGCGGCACGGAAATATAATAATCGCCGTTGCGGGTCAGTACCCCGCGAAAGTTCGGATCTCTATCCAGCAGCGCTTTCAGCTCTTTTGCGACGGAAAGTGTTACGTTTTTTTCATAAATGTTCAGATTACGTCCGATGGCACCGGGATCTTTCCCGCCATGCCCGGGGTCAATGGCAATTGTCCACACCTCGGCGAACGCGGTCGGCGCAAGGCAAAACAAGGCAAAAGCGGAAGTCAGGATAAAACGGTATATTTTTCTCATTGTATTTCAATAAATTAAACGACGGATTGTAATTGTTGAATAATGGCGGCACCTTGCGGGCTTTCGCCGATCAGGCGGATATTGCGTGCCTCGCCGGCATAGTCGATATTTACCGACAGATCCGGTGCAGACAACAGCCCTTGTCCTTTTTCCGCCCATTCGATCAGGCAGATGCTGTCGGCGCCGAAATAATCGCGGATACCCATGAATTCCAGCTCTTCCGGATCACTTAAGCGATATAAATCAAAGTGATAAATGCGTTTATGGGGAAACTGATATTCTTCCACTAAGGTATAAGTCGGGCTTTTCACTTTGCCCTGATAACCTAATGCCTGAATCATACCGCGGCTTAAGGTGGTTTTGCCCGTCCCCAGTGCGCCGTTTAAATACAGTACGACGGCTCGGGCGGCGGAAATGTTACAAATGGCGTCGATCAGTTGTGCGCCGAAGCGGCACATCGCGGATTCATCGGCAATATATCGGGTGTAGTCGGTCATCGGATTGCTGGGTTTTCAGTGTTAAAATTGTGCGGAATTGTACCGCACTTTGAGCAAAAAAAGTAGGGGAGGCGAGGGAAAAAATATATTGCCCCGCCGGTATGGATTATTTACTGCAAATGGCTTGTGGGTAGCCTACTGTTAGTTCAAGCGGCGTGTTTGTCCGGATGATATTTTCACGCTCGGCGATAAAAAAGCGCGAAGTCATGGTTTTTTCTCCGTCATTGAGAAAAATTTCCGCGACGGAACGGTCAAAGAAAATTTCCACCTGCTCCAGGTTGTCGATCTCGCAATAACGTTGGCAGCCCAGTTCGCGCATACTGTCGGTCTGATCGCTAAAAGTGCGGTCTAAACACAGCAACTTTCCATCATAAGACAGAGTCAAATGCTGTCCTTGCGGATTATGGAAAAAATCAATGGAAAACGGTTTCTGTTCGGCATTAAATTTGAGATACGCGCGATCCAGCGCGTCGATTTTCCGCTGAGTTTCTATATTCAGTGTGCAAAGTGCGGTCAAATTTCGATAAATTTCGGCAATCGGTTTTTGATAAATCCGATTTTCTCGCACTCGCAATTCACGCGGCAGGGTTAACATCGAATGCCATTTATAGCGGTCGGTCGGATAGCTCAGATCCGGTAAGCCGACCCAGCCCAGCATAACGGTTTCCACGCCCGAAAAAGTTTGCGGCGCATAGAAATCAAAACCTTGATCCAGCTCGGCGATTCGTTCGGCGTTGAAGTACAGCCCGTTCAGTTTGCCGAGGGCATACACCGCATGATAGTTATTCTGAAACTGATGCGGTTCGCGTGCTTTGCCTTGTGGCGACCAAATGAAAATATCTTGATTTTCCGCGTTGCGGTGGAACAAATCCGGACATTCCCACATAAACACATGTTGATTATCAAATGCTGGCACGCTTAATTCGCCCAATAAACGCGGGGTGTCCGCCAGATTATCCATTTCAAACACCAGTGCCGTACCGCTTAGATCTTGGCGTTGTGCGCCGCAGATAAAGCGAATTTTGCCCTCGGCGCTGAAAAACGGTTTCGGATCGCGCACATGTTCGGTATAGCCTTGTGGCGCCTGTTCAATTAATGGGCGCTTGCGCAATAAGTTGCCCCCTTTATCGAAGATCGCTAAATTTTGATAGGGAACGCGTTGATTGTCTGTTGAGCGTCGGGTATTGCCGGTATAAAACACGGCAATTTGATCGCCGACTAATAACGCGCCACCGGAATAACAACCGTGGCTTTCGAATTGTTCGCAGGGAATCAGGTTATCCGCTTGGTCAAAATGCTGAAAATCCTTGCTGACGAAGTGCTTCCAATGTTTCATGCCGTGCAGCGCATCAAAGGGAAACCATTGATAAAACAAATGGTATTTTTCGCCGTCGAAAATCAGCCCGTTTGGATCATTGAGTAAACCGGTCGGCGGGGCAAGGTGATAAAGCGGGCGGAAATCCTTATCTTGGGCGACGGTAGCGGCAATTTGTGCCAGTTCGCCGGGCTGTGCGGCGTAAATACTTTTATATTTGCCTTGGTTGAAAATGATCATGTTAAACACTCCGAAAAATGAAGAAAGGAATATGCCGGTAAAGCGTGCAATAAAAAGACGGGCAACGGTGCCCGTCGGTTGGTTTAGTCTGCCAGAAATGCCGCCAGTTGCGCTTGGTTCGGCAATGCCGACATCGCCCCTTTCGCGGTAGTCGCCAGCGCACCGCTGGCATTAGCCTGACGGATGATTTTCACCAGCGTGGCGTGATTTCGCCAATCAGGGTTTTGCGACAAACCGGCAAGCAGTCCGCTGACAAAGGCATCGCCCGCGCCTGTGGTATCCACCGGTTGCACCGCTTTGCCGACGATGGTTTCCTGTTGTCCGTTCAGGTGATATAGGGCGCCGTCTTTGCCGAGGGTGACGATAATTAATTTTTGCGGATAAAGTGCGGTGATTTTTTTTAATGCTTCATCAAGTGTTTGAGTTTCCGTCAGCAGGGTTAATTCTTCTTCCGAGAATTTTAACACGTCCGCTAGCGCGACCACTTGCATAACTACTCGTTTCATTTCGTCAAAACCCGACCACAGGGATTCGCGCAGGTTCGGATCAAATGAGAAAAAGCCGTTTGCCGCTTTTACCCGGCGGATTGCCTCCAACGTAGCTTCGCGCGACGGATTATTAATCAGCGCGATAGAGCAGCAGTGCAACCATTCGCCGGGTTGGAAATTCGGCAGATCGGCAATTTGTAAAAACTGATCCGCACTCGGATTGACCATAAAAGTAAAACTGCGTTCGCCGTTGTCCAGACCGACCACCACGGTAGATGTCCGCTGTTGCGGGTCGAGGATCATATGATCGGTCGCCACCCGTTCCTGCTGTAGGGTTTGCTGCATAAATTCACCCAGCGGATCTTTGCCTGCCCGCCCGATAAACGCCGCCTCGCCGCCTAGACGGGCGACGCCGACCGCCACATTGGCGGGGGCGCCACCGGCACAGCGCAGATAATGTTGTTCGCCGTCGGGAATTAAATCCACCACGGCATCGCCTAATACCCAGATTTTATGTGACATTGTTGTTCTCCTTGCGGATATTCATAACCCGGCTGCGTGATGGCAGTCGAATTACGGAATAAAAAGATGTTAGAAAACGACCGCACTTTCGCACGATGTTGCGATTAAAAAGTGCGGTCGATTTTTGCGTTATTTTACGCTGACTCGGGCAAACTTGCGCTTGCCGACCTGATAGACAGCGGTGGAGGCGCTGATTGTCAGCTTCGCATCGTCGACTTTTTCGCCGTCAATTTTTACGCCGCCTTGTTGCACCATGCGAATCGCTTCCGAGGTGGAACCGACTAACCCGGCGTCTTTTAATAGGTTCGCAAGGGCGATATCGCCGTTAAAGGTAAATTCCGGCATCTCATCTGGCATGGCGCCTTTCTGGAAACGGTTGATAAATTCCTGTTCCGCTTCATCGGCTGCGGCTTGGCTATGGAAGCGCGCAATAATTTCTTTCGCCAATAGGATTTTGACATCGCGCGGGTTGCGTCCTTCCGCCACATCTTGTTTGAGACGGGCGATTTCTGTCAGCGGACGGAACGACAGCAGATCGTACCAATCCCACATCAGTTGGTCGGAAATGGACATGACTTTCCCGAACATTTCATTCGGCGCGTCACTGACACCGATATAATTGCCCAACGATTTGGACATTTTCTTTTCGCCGTCCAGACCGACCAGCAGCGGCAGTGTCATGGCAACCTGCGGTTTTTGTCCGTCGGCTTTCTGCAATTCCCGTCCGATCAGCAAGTTAAAGGTTTGATCGGTGCCGCCCAGTTCCACATCGGCTTTTAAATGCACGGAATCGTAGCCTTGCAGCAGCGGGTAAATAAATTCATGAATTGCAATGGATTGATTGTTGGCAAAACGTTTTTTGAAATCGTCCCGTTCCAGCATACGCGCGACCGTATAATTGGATGCCAGACGAATCATGCCTGCGGTTCCCAACTCACCTAGCCAGTCAGAATTGAACACAATGCGAGTTTTTTGCGGATCCAAAATTTTGAAAATCTGTTGTTTATAGGTTTCCGCATTGCGCAGTACGTCTTCGCGCGACAGTGGCGGGCGGGTGGCGTTCTTACCGGATGGATCGCCGACGGTGGCAGTAAAATCGCCGATCAAAAAGATCACTTCATGACCGAAATTCTGGAATTGGCGTAATTTATTTAATACGACGGTGTGACCCAAGTGGATATCCGGTGCGGTAGGATCGGCGCCTAATTTAATTCTTAACGGACGGTTTTGCTGTAATTTTTCGATTAAATCCGATTCAGAATAAATCTGATCCGTGCCGCGTTTCAGTTCCGCGAGAACAGTGTTGATATCACTCATTGGTTATTCCTGTGTTGGTTGTCCTGAATTTAATCCTTGTATTATAGAGATTATTCTTAAAATGAAAAGCCTGCGTGCATGTTCGGCGCGCTTGGTCACATTAAATTCCTTTTTTGCCGGTGACGGCATGGCGTTTTTTCCTGTCATTAAACTGTCATATTTCTTTTTTATACTGCCCGTGCAGTTAATCAATTATTGTGTAAATAGGAGCGATTATGATGCTTAAACACCGCATGCAAACATTATCCTTATTGGCGCTGCCGTTAATGACTTTTTCATTTGCCGTGCAAGCGCAGACGATTACCGGCGCCGGTGCCTCTTTTCCTTATCCGATTTATGCGAAATGGGCGTCCTTATATGAAAAGGAAACTGGCAATAAAGTGAATTATCAGTCTATCGGTTCCGGCGGCGGGCAACAGCAGATTATTGCCAACACCGTAGATTTCGGTGCTTCGGATGATCCGATGAAAGCGCAGGCGCTCGAACGGCATCAGCTGTTGCAATTTCCCGCGGTTATCGGCGGAACGGTTCCGGTGGTGAATTTGCCCGGCATTGAAGCGGGACGGCTGAAATTGTCCGGTCCGGTATTGGCAGATATTTTTCTCGGCAAGATTACGCGCTGGGATGATCCGGCGATTCGCGCCTTAAATGAAACCCTTGAACTGCCGAATAAGGCGATCATTGTGGTGCATCGTTCGGACGGTTCGGGTACCACTTTCGGTTGGACTAATTATTTGGCGAAAGTGTCGCCCGAATGGCGGGAAAAAGTCGGCGAGGGAAAATCGGTCAAATGGCCTACCGGTCAGGGAGGTAAAGGCAATGAAGGTGTGGCGGCGTATGTTCGTCAGCTGAAGTATGCCATCGGCTATGTGGAATACGCTTATGCGAAGCAGAATAATCTGTCATGGGCGATGCTGCAAAATAAGAGCGGTGCGTTTGTTCAGCCTTCGGCGGCAAGCTTTTCCGCTGCCGCAGCGAATGCCAAATGGGAAAACACCGCAGGTATGGGCGTGGTGTTAACGGATGAAGCGGGTGAGCAGGCTTGGCCGGTGAGTGCGGCGAGTTTTATTTTAATCCGTAAACAGGCGGATAAACCGCAGCAAACAAAGGGCGTGTTTGATTTCTTCGGCTGGGCGTTCAAACAGGGGAAAGAGGCTGCCTTTACACTGGATTACGTACCGTTACCCGATAATGTGGTGCAACAAATTGAAGCGAAATGGGCGAATGAAGTAAAAGATCCGCAGGGCAATCCGCTGCGCTGATCGTATTGGCTGCCTCCGTACCATAGCGGACGGAGGCATATAACAAGAGCAAGCGATATGTATAAAACCAAACAAAAATGTCTCAATTATCTGTGGATTGAGGGACTATTTAAGCAGACCACCGCCTTTTTTGCGCTGTTAGTGTTTGCCGTACTGATAGCCATTTTATTGTCTTTAATTGTCGGCAGCTGGGAAGCGATTAAGCAGTTCGGTATGTCGTTTTTGTGGCACAACGACTGGGATCCGGTACAGGAAAACTACGGTGCGCCGGTGCCGGTGACGGGAACCTTAATTTCTGCGCTGATCGCCTTATGTATCGCCGTGCCGGTGTCGTTCGGTATTGCGGTTTTTCTAACCGAGCTGGCGCCCGAGCGGGTGAAAAAACCGGTAGGTATTGCGGTTGAAATGCTGGCGGCGATTCCGTCGATTATCTATGGTATGTGGGGATTGTTCGTCTTCGTGCCGCTGTTTCAGGAATATATTCAGCCTTATTTGATTGAGGCGTTAAGCCCGTTACCGTTCATCGGTTCGCTGTTTTCCGGTGCGCCGTTCGGCATCGGGCTGTTCAGTGCCGGGCTGGTGTTGGCGATTATGATTATTCCGTTTATCGCCTCAATGATGCGGGAAGTCTTTGCCGCCGTACCGCCAATGTTAAAGGAATCTGCCTACGGTTTGGGTTCTACCACGTGGGAAGTGGTGCGGCACATTATCCTGCCCTATACCAAAACCGGTGTAATCGGCAGCGTTATGCTGGGATTAGGTCGGGCGTTGGGCGAAACGATGGCGGTAACCTTTGTGATTGGCAATGCGTTTTATTTGCCCGATTCTATATTCGCACCGTCCACCTCCATTGCCTCGGCGATTGCCAACGAGTTTAACGAAGCCGGCGGTTTGCAAAAATCCGCTTTAATGGAATTAGGATTAATCCTGTTTGTGATTACCACGCTGGTGTTGATCATCTCGCGCTTGCTGGTTGCCCGTATTACGAAAAAAGAAGGAAAAACTCGATGAATAATGACCGCACTATGCGATTTCATTGCCGCAAACTGAAAAATTACGTCATGTTGGGATTAGCGTTTCTGGCGGTAATATTCGGTGTGTTTTGGTTATGTTGGATTTTGTTTACGTTGGTCGGCAAAGGTATTCCGGCACTGTCGTGGCAATTGTTTGTCCACGATACGCCGGCGCCGAACGAAGCGGGCGGTTTGTTAAATGCGATTATCGGCTCGGCATTGATGTTGCTGGTGGCAACGCTGGTGGCGACACCGATCGGCATTTTGGCGGGGACGTATTTGGCGGAATACGGCAGATACGGTCGTTTGGCGGCGGCAACCCGTTTTCTTAACGATGTATTGCTTTCCGCGCCCTCAATTATTATCGGATTATTTATTTATGCCGTTTATGTGGCGCAGGTGCAGCATTATTCCGGCTGGGCGGGCGCGTTTGCTTTGGCTATGTTGGCAATTCCGGTTGTGGTTCGCACCACAGACAGTATGCTGACGCTGATTCCGCATAATCTGCGTGAGGCTGCCGCTGCGTTGGGTTGTCCGCAATGGCGGGTGATTACCATGATCTGTTATCGCGCCGCCCGTTCCGGAATGATCACCGGGGTGTTATTGGCGGTGGCGCGTATTTCCGGTGAAACTGCGCCGCTGCTATTCACCGCACTGTCCAATCAGTTCCGTTCATGGGATATGAACGGTCCGCTGGCAAATTTGCCGGTGGTGATTTATCAGTATGCGTCAAGCCCGTTTCAAGACTGGAATCAACTGGCGTGGGCAGGGGCGACCCTAATAACGTTTTTCGTGTTGTTATTGAATGTAATCACACGTGTTGTATTGCAGAAAAAATAAGGAATAGAAACCATGAATCATCCTATTATCACATCGGCGCAAACCAAAATTGCGGTCAATAATCTGAATTTTTATTACGGCGATTTTCAGGCGCTGAAAAACATTACGATGCGCATTGCGAAAAATAAGGTGACCGCTTTTATCGGTCCTTCCGGTTGCGGGAAATCCACATTATTAAGAACATTTAACCGCATGTTCGAGTTATATCCCGCACAATATGCCAGCGGCGAAATTAATCTGGACGGTGAAAATCTGCTGACCGCCGCAACGGATATTGCCATTATCCGAGCAAAAATCGGCATGGTGTTTCAGAAGCCGACGCCGTTTCCCATGTCGATTTATGACAATGTCGCCTTTGGTATTCGACTATTTGAAAAATTAACTAAAGCGGAAATGAATGATCGGGTAGAATGGGCGTTGACCAAAGCGGCGCTGTGGAACGAGGTGAAAGATAAATTGCAGCAAAGCGGCGATAGCCTGTCCGGCGGACAGCAGCAGCGATTGTGTATCGCCCGCGGGATTGCGGTAAAACCGGAAGTGTTGTTGCTAGATGAACCCTGTTCCGCGCTGGATCCGATTTCAACCATGAAAATTGAAGAGCTGATTGGCGAGCTGAAACATGATTATACGGTTGCAATCGTCACGCATAATATGCAGCAAGCCGCGCGCTGTTCCGATTACACCGCTTATATGTATTTGGGGGAGTTGGTCGAGTTTGAGCGGACTCAAGTGTTATTCGAGCAGCCGAAATATCAGAAAACGGCGGATTATATTCAGGGGCGTATGGGATAACGGGCGGTAATTTTTCGATGGGATAATACGTAATGGATAAAAAAATACTGGTGGTGGAGGACGAACGCGCGATCCGGGAAATGATTGCGTTGTTTCTGGCGCAGCACGGATACGCGGTTATCGAAGCGCAAGATTATCAAAGTGCGGTCAAAAAATTGAAAGAAAAACCGCAGTTAATCTTGTTAGACTGGATGTTGCCGGGGCGTTCCGGCATTCAGTTCATTCAGTATCTGAAAAAACACGAGGAAAGCGCGACGATCCCAATTATCATGCTGACCGCACGTAGCGGAGAAGAGGATTGTATCACCTGTTTGCACAGCGGCGCGGATGATTATGTTAGCAAGCCGTTTTCTCCCAAAGTGCTGTTGGCGCGTATCGAGGCCGTTTGGCGACGCAGTTATGAGGCGAACAACCTGATTTGCATTGATGAGCTTGTGCTAGATCAGAGCGCGCAACGGGTGAGTGTGAATCATCAGATTGTTGAGTTGAGCGCAACGGAATATAAATTGCTGCATTTTTTTATGTCGCATCCGGAAAAAGTCTATAGCCGGGAACAATTGTTGGACTTTATTTGGGGCAATGATATTTATGTTGAAGATCGTACGGTGGACTCTTATATTCGCCGTTTGCGCAAAAGCCTAGAGCCTTATCGCTTTGACCGCTATATCCAAACGGTGAGAGGAACGGGCTATCGGTTTTCTTCACATATTCAGGATATGCCATGAAATATCGTTTATTCGTCTCTTTTCTGCTGGAGGTCATACTGGCTGTCGGTATTGCATGGCTATTCGGCTGGTTTGCCAAAGATTTTCTTTTTTGGTTTGTGATCATTCTGGTTTTGCTGTTAAGCCGTCATCATTATAACGAATATCATTTGTTACGCTTGCTTTCGCCGGATATTCAGCGTAATTCCCGCGGCGGTTTATTGGAATATTTTTCGCAGGCGGCGGCATATCAGCGCCACCGCAGCCGTAAGGATAAAATTAAAACGCTGCGTTTGTTATCCAAGCTCAACCGCAACATGCAGTATCTGCCCGACGGCATTATTATTTTTCAGCACAGCGGTGGCATATCTTGGTGTAATCATGTCGCTCAGCAAATTTTTGATTTTTATTGGGATAAGAAAATTCAGAAAAATATTTTTAGTGTGATCTTTTACGACGAGTTCAAAAGTTATTTCAGCAAACACAAATGGCACCATCCTTTAGTGTTATTGCTGAATAACCAACGCTATATCGAAATGAATATTAATAAATACGACGAACGCACCTATTTAATGATTGCGCGTGATGTGACCCAGTTCATTCGCCTGCTGCATTCACGGCAAACTTTCTTAACCAATATGAATCATGAATTGCGCACGCCGTTGACCGTGATTCAAGGTTATTTGGAGTTGTTGGAGGCGGAAAACGGCGGCTCGGCGCTGCATGCCAAAGCGTTGCAGGCAATGAAAGCGCAAAGCGAACGCATGGCGACCTTGCTACAGCAGTTGAATATTCTGGCAAAAATAGAGATTTCTTCAAATAAAGCTCATCATTTGGTTGATATGTCGTCGTTGATTTTGGCGTTACAGAAAAATACCGCCGTGCTGAATGACAATCAGCATCAGATTATTTTTGCCGTTGAGCCGGATCTGAGCGTGATGGGCGATGAATCCCAACTGCAAAGTGCGGTGTCCAATTTGATCTATAATGCGATAAAACATGCGGGACAGGGTGCGACCATTCATATTGCTTGGCAACGCTGCGAACAAGGCGCCGAATTCAGCGTGTCCGATAACGGCATCGGCATCGCCGCCCGACATTTACCGCATCTGACGGAACGTTTCTATCGCGTGGATGAATCCCGTACCAAGCATACCGGCGGCACCGGTTTAGGGCTGGCAATTGTTAAACATGCGCTGGAACAGCACGATTCTTATCTGGATATTCAAAGTACGCAAGGAAAAGGCAGCCGTTTTAGTTTTGTGATAAAAAAACGCTATATTGTGAAAGGTAATCAAGCATAAACGAATAAAAAAAAGCGTCTCTTTTGTGGGGGGAGAGACGCTGAAATGTTGGAGTGATTATCTATTATTGTTTGAATGGCTAGATGATAATTGTTCTCAAATAGATTGTCAACACAAAAATGAAAATTATTCTCAATTATATTTTATTTGCCGAGATAAGGTACCACCTCGGTCAGCGAAAGTGCGGTCGGAATTTCGTCTGAAATGTCAAATTTTCCTGCATAAGCATACACTTCAACTCCTTCGTCTATTGCCTGACGTAGCAGGCGATCATAATCGGGATCGATATATTCGGCGACGTTAAAACGGTCAAAACCGTTATGTAGACCGGCAAAAAAGACGACTGCGCGATGCCCTTGTCTTTTCATCGCCATTAGCTCCCTGACGTGTTTCTGTCCACGCGTGGTGACCGCATCGGGAAACATGCCGATATTGCCTTTTACCAGCGTGACGGATTTCACTTCCACGTAGCAGTCCGGTACATGTTCTCCCCGCAGCAGAAAATCAATCCGGCTGTTTTCTTCGCCGTATTTTACTTCCGGCAGGATTTGATCATACATCGCCAGTTCTTTAATGTGTTTGTGCTGTAATGCCTCCAGCGTCAGCTGATTGGAACGATGCGTATTAATGCAAACCAAGCGACCGTCTTTTAACTGTGTGAGTTCCCATGAATGGGGATATTTGCGCGTTTTGCTGTCGGAGGTGGAATACCAAATTCGATCGCCTTTCTCCCCGCATCCGGTCATCGCACCGGTATTGGCACAATGAATAGTCAGCATTTCACCATTTGCCAGCTCGACATCGGCAAGAAACCGTTTATAACGGCGGATTAGGGTAGCAGGTTGTAGGTGGGGGAGTTGCATGAGGTTTCCTTAAACTATACTGAGTTGTTTTCAGTATAGTTTAAAGTAATTAAGTGTAAATTTCATAAAAAGTGCAATATTATATGCGCAAAAATCGTGCAGAAATGTGTTAGGTATTCGTAAACCTGAGTTTGAATAGATTTATAGTATTTTCAGAAAAATATTTCTAAATTAATTTCAAATTTGGGAAAACCCACCGTATTCGTTTATTATCAACATCCAGTTCTCGAACTAAAAATGCTATGTTATCTCCTGGTTCAAGCGTGATATATAAATATTTATTACTCTCGATTTTATATCTTGGTTCATCATTTTTAGCAATAAAAAGTTCATCACATGGTTCAATATTAATTATAGACTCGGCATAAAAATAAATCGTTTGTGTTATTGATAGGGTATTTTTAAATAATAAAGAGGAACTACCAGATGTTTCTATTTTCAGACTGTTTTCAGAATATAAAGATGGTTCCAAACTGACATTCATACAACCACAGGTTTTTGCTTCCTGTAGTAAAATAATGTTCGGAGAGGTATATTCTTTTTGGCAAAAATTAATAAGACTATTACGTGTAATATGGTATTCAATGTAGTGCTTTATTCTAAACTTCTGACCTTGTTGATAATATTTATCAGAAAATAATTTATGGTAGGAATATTCCCCGCCTTTTCGGTGTGCCCGCGTAACATGTAAACCTTCAACTAATTCATTTTCAAATGTATATTCTATACCGGTTTCCCCTGCGTTAAGACGAATTCCCCAAGCAGGAGGACAATTATATTTAACCGGCAAAAATACTATTTTTCCATGATCTACAGCATATAAGTTAATTATTGTAGAATCAATACCATAACATTGAAGAAATTTCTCTTTCTGCATTTCAGTATAAGCATAATTTTTATAATCTGACCATGCATCTTTAAAACCCACAATTACTCCGGCTTGATAGACATAATTATTCTTTTTTTTCAGTAAATTTATTTTATATCGAACTTCATCAGCGGCAAATGGCGCAACACAGTTGTATAAAAAACTACACTCCCAAATATCATAAGTGCAATACAGTTTTGTTTTATCTTTAATTTGTTTAAATACAGTGAATTCTTTTTGTGGAAACCAAATATCAGAATCATAAAGTGCTACCAGATCGTAGTGATATTGTTCAGCGATATTAGCTGCTGAAATTTGACGATCTATTAGCATTTCAGGATATTTATTAGCAGCAGGAAATATCTTTAGACCATTTGAGAGTAATATATTCTGTTTATTAATAGATAATCCATAGGAAATTACACCGATATCACCATTGTAATCTGTTTCTTTTAGACTAAGGATAAAAGGGATAACGTGTTCGTACCAAAGTTTATTATTATCATCAATAGCTGTAAGTATAATTTTTTTCATAGCATTACTTCTCAAACAACCGCTTAAGTTCTTTCTCATATAAGTAAATATTCATCGGATTAGTCGGTTGCAGGGAGTCCAGATATTCATTCGCCCGTTTAACATAGCCTTTATGATTTTTATCATGATTATCAATAACATCAAGCAATACTTTGGCACCATCGAACGCATCAAATTGATCATAATAATAGCCCACCCCTTTCGGCAGTAATTTTGAATTATGAATAAACGGATAACCACCATAAAGCGCATCGTTATAAGCATAATTTAATCCGTTTTCCCATTGGTGACTAAGCACGATATCAACATAACGGGTTAAGAAATCTGGCATTTGATAGCGTCCTTCGACGGTCATAATATTATTTTTAACGATCTCCGTGCGACCGATAAAATTAAAGAAAGTTGGATGATCTTTTTTATCATAAGTATTACAGGCGTAAAAATGTTTAATTTTTTCCGGCGCTGTCCGATAAGCCTGTTCAGTAATCAAAATAGGAGTAAAACAGTTTTTAAAAATAAAAATATTCGGTTCAAAACAAGCGATTCGTTTAGATTTTTTGTCAGGATCCGGTTTATAACCGAATTCAAGATTGTGTTCTTTTTTGATGCGATTAATCACTTTGTCACAGAATGTTGGCGCCCAGATTGCAGGCACTTGATAAGAATTACAATGATGCATAATTGCGAAATAATCGGCGCAGGTATTCATATTTTGCGGAATAAGCCAGTTAGCATCAAATAATGTACCGTTAAAAGTGCGGTTCGGATTTTTGCCAAAAATAAAGTATTCAATATCCATAATATAGTCTGGCCCCATTTTATAACAGACTATTTTGCCGCCGTGGTCGTGCATACGGGTCATATATTGATATTCAATCGCCAGCGTGCCTTCAATTAAGACATCAAGCTCATCCACCACATCATCAATATAAGAAAATTTTAAATCCAGATCATCCAGCATAAAGCCCTCAGGCGGTGTTGCCCGTTTTTCCGGCCCCCATGAAACTAAAACCACGTCCTCCACCAATGAGGAGGCTTTAAATAACTGATACAGAAAAATGACATTTTGATTTGCGCCGTTTGCCCAAATATCGGTAATTTGAGCTTCCAGATTAAAGGTGATACCAATTTTATATTTACGTGACATAAAGAATTCCTTGCAAGACAGTGATTGGTGATGATTGTATATGGATATATTCTAGTTGTTTATAAATAAAATTTCACCTACACGATGGTGTAGGTGAAATGTATTGACCTTTAGCCGATTATTTCCATTGATACCCGATACCGGCACCCACATTATAATCGCCTTGCGTCGTTGCGCCAGCGCTGACTTTAAAGATCACCTTATTATTATCGGAAAGTTTAGAGTAACCGACGGCAACCGCACTTTGACCGTTATAGTTACCGACCCCCATACCGACAAGGTTGGCTCCCGGCTGAGTGACCTGCGGAATATTAGCGACGGCAACTGCGCCGGCGATACCGGCACGCAGTTTACGATCTGTTTTACGCAAATCGGAAGAAACCTGATCTAACTGGCGTTTATTTACCGCATCGGTAGGATTTACACCGTCAGCAACATGGGTAATGCGGCGTTCATGTCCGACACTGCCGACCGAAACTGTATTCGCTTCATTAGCAACGGAATTGGCGCCGATTGCAACAGAATTTTCTGCGCTCGCCTGCGCATTCTGGCCGACTGCGGTGGCATTTTTCGCACTTGCCCGAGAATTCTGACCTACCGCAGTTGTATTTTCCGCGGTTGCTTGTGCTTTATTACCAAATGCGGAAGCATTGGTTTTATTTGCAACCGAATCAGCACCGTATTTAGTTGTTGAATCGTCGCCATCATCTTCACCCAGCACTCTTTGTGCGGAACTTGCCGCCGCAGAAGCAGAAGATGCCGCCGATGTTGCTGAACTGCTTGCAGAACTTGCCGAACTTGAAGCACTAGAAGCTGAGCTTTCCGCGCTGGATGCAGAA
>NZ_LN776200.1 GCF_000827595.2 Necropsobacter massiliensis
CCAATCAAAATATCACAAATCTGAATACGAAAGTGAACGGAGGTTTTGGTTTACAGGCACAAGACGGGTTAAATGTCACCAAGCCATTAGGTGAGAAAATCGAAGTTGTAGGTGGTAATAATAATCTGAATACCACAGTGACTAACGGCAAGATCGCAGTTAATTTAAATAATACGTTAAATTTAAGTGATGCCGGTTCAATAACCATCGGTGATTCGCGATTGGATAATAGCGGGTTAACAGTTGGTGATGTCAACATAACCGCTAACGGTATTAACGCAGGCAATCAGAAGATCACCAATGTAGCTAACGGTACATCGGATAGTGATGCGGTGAATCTCAGCCAG
>NZ_LN776201.1 GCF_000827595.2 Necropsobacter massiliensis
ATTAGGTGAGAAAATCGAAGTTGTAGGTGGTAATAATAATCTGAATACCACAGTGACTAACGGCAAGATCGCAGTTAATTTAAATAATACGTTAAATTTAAGTGATGCCGGTTCAATAACCATCGGTGATTCGCGATTGGATAATAGCGGGTTAACAGTTGGTGATGTCAACATAACCGCTAACGGTATTAACGCGGGTAATAAGACAATTACCAATGTCGCTAACGGTACGTCAGAGAGTGATGCGGTGAATCTCAGCCAGTTAAATGCCACCAATGCAACTGTAGCAAACAATACGCAAAATATCACTAATAATGCCAATGCGATTAATATCGTGAAACACGATTTAAATGCGACTAATACAAATGTGAGCAATAATACCCAGAATATTAGTAAAAACGCAGAAAATATCGCAAAAGGTATTAAATTCGGTAACGGCACAGAATCGAGACAGTATCAATTAGGCGATACATTAAATGTCACAGCAGGCAACAATAATCTTGTCAGTGAAACCGTTGATGGTGGTGTGAAACTGAGCTTGGCAGACAACATTAATGTCAGTAGTGTAACTGCAGGCAATAATGTATTGAATACGAGTGGTTTGACCGTTGGTGATGTCAATATAACCACAGACGGTATTAACGCGGGTAATAAGACAATTACTAATGTCGCTAACGGTACGTCAGAGAGTGATGCGGTGAATCTCAGCCAGTTAAATGCAACTAATGCAACTGTGGCAAATAACACGCAGAATATCACCAGTAATACAAATGCAATTAATAGCGTGAAAAACGATTTAAATGCGACTAATACAAATGTAAGTAATAATGCCAATGCGATTAGTACTGTAAAAGACGGTTTAAACGCTACAAATGCAACTGTAGCAAACAATACGCAAAATATTGCAAAAGGTATTAAATTCGGTAACGGCACAGAATCGAGACAGTATCAATTAGGCGATACATTAAATGTCACAGCAGGCAACAATAATCTTGTCAGTGAAACCGTTGATGGTGGTGTGAAACTGAGCTTGGCAGACAACATTAATGTCAGTAGTGTAACTGCAGGCAATAATGTATTGAATACGACAGGTTTAACGGTTGGTGATGTCAATATAACCGCTGACGGTATTAACGCGGGCAAACGGACGATCACGAATGTGGCGAACGGTTCGCTTGCAGCAAATTCAACGGAGGCAGTAAACGGTAGCCAGTTATATGCGACCAATCAAAATATCACAAA
>NZ_LN776202.1 GCF_000827595.2 Necropsobacter massiliensis
AAAAGCAAGCTTTCATTCGCTACCGTTCGACTTGCATGTGTTAAGCCTGCCGCCAGCGTTCAATCTGAGCCATGATCAAACTCTTCAATTCAAGTTCAATCGCTCAATAAATCACTTAGCTTTAATTTTTGTTTGTGGACGCAATCAATGCCTCCCGACAAACACAAAATGAATTTTAAGTTAAGCACTTATCAAGACTTCAAAATTAAAATAATTTCAACAAAGTCAATCAACAAGTGCCCACACAGATTGTCTGATAGATTGTTAAAGAACA
>NZ_LN776203.1 GCF_000827595.2 Necropsobacter massiliensis
AAGGGACTTTGCAACTAGCTGCAACTAAGATGCGAGAAGAGACATTAAAAAACTCTCGACTGTTTAAAGGCATATCAGATGGAACCACTACGCTAACTAATACAAGTTATGGTAGTGGCTATTTTGATGGAGTGAAATTAGGTGGGGTTAGGATCGATCTTAATGTGATTTGTGGAGAAAATCGATGCTCTCAAAATTCTGATGGTTCATATACATATTATGGTGATGATAATTTA
>NZ_LN776204.1 GCF_000827595.2 Necropsobacter massiliensis
CATCAATGGTCGAAAACGCATTTTGTCTAAATTCTTGCGTTGCTTTCACTTGAACATTGAGCTCTTTAAGCACTTTCTCTTTATCAAAATGATTTTCTAACTTACCTAAATTGGCTTCTGCCGTGGCTGTACTCACATCAGTTTTCACCTGCACAAGAGTTTCTTCCACCGTTTTACCCGTCTGCTCAAGCTGTGCCGGTGGATTACGGATTTCAATATTCGCCGTATTGATGCCACTTCGAGTGATACTTTGATTACTCTCTTTTGTGCTACCTAAGCCGATACCTACCGAGGTTTGTAGTGAACCCCAACCTGTCGCTAATTTTACTCTATTCGCGTTATCACCAGTTTTTACCTCGATAGTTTCTTTGCCATTTTGGTCAATATAAATTTTCTCGCCGTTGTCGTTAGTGGCTTGCTTGTTACTTTGTGCAATGCCGTTCTCTTTATTGCCTAACGGGGTATCAACGTTCATTGCCACTGAACCGCTTACACCAACACCCTTGCCGTTATAATCAGCGTGGTTTTCAATATCC
>NZ_LN776205.1 GCF_000827595.2 Necropsobacter massiliensis
AGCCAGTTAGTGATAGCGGAAGGATTAGAGGAATCGGCTGGGAAGCCGAATCATAGAGGGTGATAATCCCGTACTTGAAAATCCGATGGTGGTACTAAGCTAACGAGAAGTAAAGCGGGACACGAGAAATCCTGTTTGAAGAAGGGGGGCCCATCCTCCAAGGCTAAATACTCCTGATTGACCGATAGTGAACCAGTACTGTGAAGGAAAGGCGAAAAGAACCCCGGTGAGGGGAGTGAAAGAGAACCTGAAACCGTGTACGTACAAGCAGTGGGAGCGCCGTCACTAAATTGCTGCGCAATTTGGTTTGGCGCAGGCGACTGGATACAGGAGATAGGTGTCAGTAGATAAAGATGTTACTGATACCTGACACCTGAAACCTGGTACCTGAGTCACGAAATGGCGAAGCCATTTGGTGACGGCGTGACTGCGTACCTTTTGTATAATGGGTCAGCGACTTATATTTTGTAGCGAGGTTAACCGAATAGGGGAGCCGAAGGGAAACCGAGTCTTAACTGGGCGAGGAGTTGCAAGGTATAGACCCGAAACCCGGTGATCTAGCCATGTGCAGGTTGAAGATTGGGTAACACTAATTGGAGGACCGAACCGACTA
>NZ_LN776206.1 GCF_000827595.2 Necropsobacter massiliensis
GTACAAGCAGTGGGAGCCCTTAGGGGTGACTGCGTACCTTTTGTATAATGGGTCAGCGACTTATATTTTGTAGCGAGGTTAACCGAATAGGGGAGCCGAAGGGAAACCGAGTCTTAACTGGGCGAGGAGTTGCAAGGTATAGACCCGAAACCCGGTGATCTAGCCATGTGCAGGTTGAAGGTTGGGTAACACTAACTGGAGGACCGAACCGACTA
>NZ_LN776207.1 GCF_000827595.2 Necropsobacter massiliensis
TCTTATTTTGTTCTTTAACAATCTGGAAACAAGCTGAAAACTGAGTTCAGCCGATATACTGTTATGGGCAGAGATGCTGATGATGGTGATATTGGATGAATCAAGTCTGAGAAAGAAAATCTTAGTCGAGAAAAGGCGGCTAAGTGTTGAGTAATATATAACGCGAGAAGGTGAGAGCCTTTGAGGTTGTATGGTTAAGTGACTAAGCGTACACGGTGGATGCCTAGGCAATCAGAGGCGAAGAAGGACGTGCAAATCTGCGAAAAGCTTGGGTGAGCTGATAAGAGGCGATTACCCCAAGATATCCGAATGGGGCAACCCAGTGGGTGAAGAACCCACTATCATTAAGTGAATAGATAGCTTAATGAGGCGAACCGGGAGAACTGAAACATCTAAGTACCCCGAGGAAAAGAAATCAACCGAGATTCTGTGAGTAGCGGCGAGCGAAAGCGGAGTAGCCAGTTAGTGATAGCG
>NZ_LN776208.1 GCF_000827595.2 Necropsobacter massiliensis
AAGTTCAATCGCTCAATAAATCACTTAGCTTTAATTTTTGTTTGTGGACGCAATCAATGCCTCCCGACAAACACAAAATGAATTTTAAGTTAAGCACTTATCAAGACTTCAAAATTAAAATAATTTCAACAAAGTCAATCAACAAGTGCCCACACAGATTGTCTGATAGATTGTTAAAGAACAGTTGCATTAAGCAAGGCGTGCAAGTATATACAGAATCTTACTTTGCGTCAAGTGATTATTTTTTCATTTTCATCGAAAAAACCACCGCACTTTCGCCTGCCCGCCGTCATCGCGGCTGCGGAGGCGTATTATAGAGATTTGGGTTGCGGGATCAAGCATTTTTTATAGAAATTTTATTAACCGTTATTTTTTTGAGCTATTCGATTATTTCTAATGCTTTTTCTGCATATTCCCGCAACATATGTAACTCTCGCAGACCTTTATCAGATAATACTTTATTGTCCGTCAAAATCTGTGTTGAGCGTGCAACGATAAACTTCAGATAATCCCGATTATGGGTTTCCTCATACTGTTTTCTTGCAAAATACATATCAGCAATATCTTTATTAAGCTGTGAAATCAGTAATTTTTGCCCGAATAACACAATGAAAGCCGCAACCAATGCGATAACCGTACCATAGCCCCCAGTCGGATAATACAGTATTCCGCCAATCACAAAAAGTGCGGTCACTAAAAGCGAACTATTTTTAATATAGCCCTCTGCTGGCGGGGCTTTAATTAATTCTTTTAATTTCATATCCATTTCTCGCAAACAAAATCGGGCAGCCTAAGCCACCCGAAATCATATCATTAAAGGCTATGCTAAGATGCCGAAGTAATAGCCAACAATGCCCACCCCGAATAAGGCGAAAATAATATACATTGCGTTAATTTTCTTACGTAATAAATACATACATAAAAACGTCAGTCCCAGTGCGGCTAGTCCCGGCAGCAACTCATTCAATACACTTTGTACCGTAGTGACAACTTCTTCGCCAGCTTGATTAGTATAGCGAGAAAGTTCCAACGGAATAGTAATGCTCGTCCATTTTGAGACTAATGCTCCCATCACAAAAAGACCGAGAATAGATGCGCCTTGTGTCAGTTTCTGCAAACGACCGCCGCCCATATCCTGCACAATTTCTGTTCCTTTGGCATAGCCATATTTAAAACCGTACCAACGGGTTAACGCACGAAAAATGTTAATCCCGACAAAAAAGAGCAATGGTCCCAATAAGCTACCGCTGATTGCCAAACCTGCGCCCAATGCAGCCAATACTGGACGCAAGGTTCCCCAAAAAATCGGATCGCCTACCCCGGCTAACGGCCCCATCAAACCGACTTTCACCCCGCTGATTGCGGCATCATTAATATCCGTTGCACCATTAGCACGCTCTTGTTCCATGGCTGCCGTCACACCAATAATTGATGAAGCAACCCAAGGCTGAGTATTGAAAAACTCAAGGTGGCGTTTCAACGCTGCCGCCTGATCATCTTTGTTACTGTATAAGCGTTTAATCGCAGGAATCATCGACACACAAAAGCCCATTGCCTGCATACGCTCGAAATTAAACGATCCTAATAGGAATGTCGAGCGCCAATATGTACTGCGAATATCGCCCGAAGTTAACTGTTTTTTCTCTGACATAATAAAATTCCTTCTTATAGACCTTCAAGTTCATCATCGGCAAGAGTTTTGCTTGATGTGCTCTGTGGCAATGCCGCCTGATTGAAACGTGGATTTAATTGAATATAAACTAAAGCCAGACAAGCGCCCAGCAGACCTAAACCGACCAGATTATAGTTAGAGAATGAGGCAATCACAAAGCCGATAAAGAAAAACGGCATCAACGCACCGGCACGCATCATATTAATGACCATAGCATAACCAACCACGACGATAAATCCGCCGGCGATCTGTAAACCGCGAGTCACCACTTCCGGAATGGCATCCAGCGCATGCGTTACCGTACCCGTCCCCGCCACTAAAGCGACAAAAAACGCTGGCACGGCAACGCGCAATGCTTGCAAAGAAAGACCGGCAAAATGGCAGAATTCAATTCCGCGGAAATTGGCACGCGTGGCAAAATCATCCGCTTTATGTTGAAGAAAAATAGTCAGCGTACGCACAAAGATCGTCAACACCTGGCCGGCTGCTGCAACTGGAATTGCAATCGCAATTGCGGTGCCTTTATCCTGCCCACCTTTAATCACCAGAATTGCTGCAATAACGGAAGCCAATGCAGCATCCGGCGCCATTGCCGCACCGACATTCATCCAACCCAGCGCTAGCATTTCCAACATACCGCCGATAATAATCCCGGTCGTCAAATCACCTAAAACCAGACCGATTAAGGTACAAGCCACCAAAGGACGATGAGTCTGACGCTCATCAAGCACGCTGCCCATACCACAAATTGCCGCGACCAATGTCACCAGCACAATTTCCATAGGAGTCATCATAATATCCTCTACAAATTAAAATTTAAGCGCATTCAGTTTCTGTTTGCTCAACACATCTCGCGGGCTGCTGGCAACTTGTTGCAGACTCAAATCAACGCCCAAGTCCAACAATTTATTAAACGCCACCACATCAGCCCTACTCACGGTTACCGCCTGCGAAAGCTGTTGGTTGCCTTCTTTATAGGTCATCCCACCCACATTCACCTTGTCCACTTTCACGCCGCCATCGATCAAGCGCAAAATATCCGTCGGATTGGTCACAAGCCATAAAATATTCTTACCCGCATATTTCGGGTTATGATAAACCTTAATCGCTTTTTCCACCGGAATAACATAGGATTTCAAATTTTCCGGTGCGACCTGCAATAACAAATCGCGGCGTAATACGTCATTCGCCACTTCATCGCTCACCGCAAAAATCGCCTCGCACTTCACCGCCTTCGCCCAAGAGGTCACTACCTGACCATGAATTAAGCGGCTATCAATACGCAGTAAGGAAATGTTCATCTTGTCACCAAGTGCGGTCGGTTTTTT
>NZ_LN776209.1 GCF_000827595.2 Necropsobacter massiliensis
GTTAAAGAACAAAATAAGATAATTGAACTTGCGTTCACATCATCATTGCTAAACATAAAAGTGCGGTCGTTTTTATTTATGTTTTACCGACTTTATCGCAACTTTACTTTTACCCTTAGCAATGATGATTGGTGGAGATAAGCGGGATCGAACCGCTGACCTCCTGCGTGCAAGGCAGGCGCTCTCCCAGCTGAGCTATATCCCCAATCCAGAAAACAGATAACAGAGGTCAGATGACAGTATTATCTCTTCACTTATTGCTTCCTTTTGTCACTTCAGATAGTTACAGCCGCCAAATTCTGTTCTCTGTCGTCTGTCCTTTGTCATCTGAAGTGGTGGGTCTGAGTGGACTTGAACCACCGACCTCACCCTTATCAGGGGTGCGCTCTAACCACCTGAGCTACAGACCCAAAAGGAGGCGTCGTTTCTTTGTTCCTATATTGCCT
>NZ_LN776210.1 GCF_000827595.2 Necropsobacter massiliensis
TGCGGTGAATCTCAGCCAGCTAAACGCCACCAATGCAACTGTGGCAAATAATGCACAGAATATCACCAATAATACCAATGCGATTAATACCGTGAAAAACGATTTAAATGCGACTAATACAAATGTGAGCAATAATGCCCAGAATATTAGTAAAAACGCAGAAAATATCGCAAAAGGTATTAAATTTGGTAACGGGACCACTAATCATTCTTATGCTTTAGGCGATGAATTAGCCGTTGCTGGTGATAGCAATATTGTGAGTTCTACAACGGCAGAAGGTGTGAAGCTGAGCTTGGCGGATAATATTACGGTTAGCAGCGTGACAGCGGGCGGTAATGTCTTGAATACAAGCGGTTTGACCGTTGGTGATGTGAAAGTTGCAGCAACAGGTATTGATGCGGGTCATCAAAAAATCACTAATGTAGCTAATGGTACATCGGATAGTGATGCGGTGAATCTCAGCCAGCTAAACGCC
Source organism: Necropsobacter massiliensis (assembly GCF_000827595.2). Taxonomy (GTDB): domain Bacteria; phylum Pseudomonadota; class Gammaproteobacteria; order Enterobacterales; family Pasteurellaceae; genus Necropsobacter; species Necropsobacter massiliensis. The sequence goes on from NZ_LN776210.1 coordinate 476, forward strand.
ACCAATGCAACTGTGGCAAATAATACGGCGAATATCACTAATAATACAAACGCGATTCAAACCTTAAATGACGGGTTGAATACAACCAATGCGAACGTTGCGACTAACACCCAAAATATTGCGACCAATGCAGAAAATATCGCAAAAGGTATTAAATTCGGTAACGGAACCACTAACCATACTTATGCTTTAGGTAGTGAATTAGCCGTTGCCGGTGATAGTAATATTATTAGTACCACAACGGAAAAGGGTGTGAGTTTATCATTGGCGAAAAATATTACAGTAGAGAGCGTAACCGCAGGCAATAATGTCTTTAATACAAGCGGGTTAACGGTTGGTGATGTCAGCATAACTGCTGATGGTATTAATGCGGGTAATCGGACAATCACGAATGTGGCGAACGGTTCGCTTGCAGCAAATTCAACGGAGGCAGTAAACGGTAGCCAGTTATATGCGGCCAATCAAAATATCACAAA
>NZ_LN776211.1 GCF_000827595.2 Necropsobacter massiliensis
GGTTTAAGAGCCTCGATACGCTCAAAGTCAAAATAATCAGCGTGACATTCAGAAGGGTAATAAGAACGAACCATAAAAAAGCCTCCAAGATTTGGAGGCATGAAAACATACAATTGGGAGGGTGTCAATCCTGACGGTTATTTCCTAGACAAATTAGAGCCAATACCATCAGCTTTACCGTCTTTCCAGAAATTGTTCCAAGTATCGGCAACAGCTTTATCAATACCATGAAAAATATCAACCACACCAGAAGCAGCATCAGTGACGACATTAGAAATATCCTTTGCAGTAGCGCCAATATGAGAAGAGCCATACCGCTGATTCTGCGTTTGCTGATGAACTAAGTCAACCTCAGCACTAACCTTGCGAGTCATTTCTTTGATTTGGTCATTGGTAAAATACTGACCAGCCGTTTGAGCTTGAGTAAGCATTTGGCGCATAATCTCGGAAACCTGCTGTTGCTTGGAAAGATTGGTGTTTTCCATAATAGACGCAACGCGAGCAGTAGACTCCTTCTGTTGATAAGCAAGCATCTCATTTTGTGCATATACCTGGTCTTTCGTATTCTGGCGTGAAGTCGCCGACTGAATGCCAGCAATCTCTTTTTGAGTCTCATTTTGCATCTCGGCAATCTCTTTCTGATTGTCCAGTTGCATTTTAGTAAGCTCTTTTTGATTCTCAAATCCGGCGTCAACCATACCAGCAGAGGAAGCATCAGCACCAGCACGCTCCCAAGCATTAAGCTCAGGAAATGCAGCAGCAAGATAATCACGAGTATCCTTTCCTTTATCAGCGGCAGACTTGCCACCAAGTCCAACCAAATCAAGCAACTTATCAGAAACGGCAGAAGTGCCAGCCTGCAACGTACCTTCAAGAAGTCCTTTACCAGCTTTAGCCATAGCACCAGAAACAAAACTAGGGACGGCCTCATCAGGGTTAGGAACATTAGAGCCTTGAATGGCAGATTTAATACCAGCATCACCCATGCCTACAGTATTGTTATCGGTAGCAAGCACATCACCTTGAATGCCACCGGAGGCGGCTTTTTGACCGCCTCCAAACAATTTAGACATGGCGCCACCAGCAAGAGCAGAAGCAATACCGCCAGCAATAGCACCAAACATAAATCACCTCACTTAAGTGGCTGGAGACAAATAATCTCTTTAATAACCTGATTCAGCGAAACCAATCCGCGGCATTTAGTAGCGGTAAAGTTAGACCAAACCATGAAACCAACATAAACATTATTGCCCGGCGTACGGGGAAGGACGTCAATAGTCACACAGTCCTTGACGGTATAATAACCACCATCATGGCGACCATCCAAAGGATAAACATCATAGGCAGTCGGGAGGGTAGTCGGAACCGAAGAAGACTCAAAGCGAACCAAACAGGCAAAAAATTTAGGGTCGGCATCAAAAGCAATATCAGCACCAACAGAAACAACCTGATTAGCGGCGTTGACAGATGTATCCATCTGAATGCAATGAAGAAAACCACCATTACCAGCATTAACCGTCAAACTATCAAAATATAACGTTGACGATGTAGCTTTAGGTGTCTGTAAAACAGGTGCCGAAGAAGCTGGAGTAACAGAAGTGAGAACCAGCTTATCAGAAAAAAAGTTTGAATTATGGCGAGAAATAAAAGTCTGAAACATGATTAAACTCCTAAGCAGAAAACCTACCGCGCTTCGCTTGGTCAACCCCTCAGCGGCAAAAATTAAAATTTTTACCGCTTCGGCGTTATAACCTCACACTCAATCTTTTATCACGAAGTCATGATTGAATCGCGAGTGGTCGGCAGATTGCGATAAACGGTCACATTAAATTTAACCTGACTATTCCACTGCAACAACTGAACGGACTGGAAACACTGGTCATAATCATGGTGGCGAATAAGTACGCGTTCTTGCAAATCACCAGAAGGCGGTTCCTGAATGAATGGGAAGCCTTCAAGAAGGTGATAAGCAGGAGAAACATACGAAGGCGCATAACGATACCACTGACCCTCAGCAATCTTAAACTTCTTAGACGAATCACCAGAACGGAAAACATCCTTCATAGAAATTTCACGCGGCGGCAAGTTGCCATACAAAACAGGGTCGCCAGCAATATCGGTATAAGTCAAAGCACCTTTAGCGTTAAGGTACTGAATCTCTTTAGTCGCAGTAGGCGGAAAACGAACAAGCGCAAGAGTAAACATAGTGCCATGCTCAGGAACAAAGAAACGCGGCACAGAATGTTTATAGGTCTGTTGAACACGACCAGAAAACTGGCCTAACGACGTTTGGTCAGTTCCATCAACATCATAGCCAGATGCCCAGAGATTAGAGCGCATGACAAGTAAAGGACGGTTGTCAGCGTCATAAGAGGTTTTACCTCCAAATGAAGAAATAACATCATGGTAACGCTGCATGAAGTAATCACGTTCTTGGTCAGTATGCAAATTAGCATAAGCAGCTTGCAGACCCATAATGTCAATAGATGTGGTAGAAGTCGTCATTTGGCGAGAAAGCTCAGTCTCAGGAGGAAGCGGAGCAGTCCAAATGTTTTTGAGATGGCAGCAACGGAAACCATAACGAGCATCATCTTGATTAAGCTCATTAGGGTTAGCCTCGGTACGGTCAGGCATCCACGGCGCTTTAAAATAGTTGTTATAGATATTCAAATAACCCTGAAACAAATGCTTAGGGATTTTATTGGTATCAGGGTTAATCGTGCCAAGAAAAGCGGCATGGTCAATATAACCAGTAGTGTTAACAGTCGGGAGAGGAGTGGCATTAACACCATCCTTCATGAACTTAATCCACTGTTCACCATAAACGTGACGATGAGGGACATAAAAAGTAAAAATGTCTACAGTAGAGTCAATAGCAAGGCCACGACGCAATGGAGAAAGACGGAGAGCGCCAACGGCGTCCATCTCGAAGGAGTCGCCAGCGATAACCGGAGTAGTTGAAATGGTAATAAGACGACCAATCTGACCAGCAAGGAAGCCAAGATGGGAAAGGTCATGCGGCATACGCTCGGCGCCAGTTTGAATATTAGACATAATTTATCCTCAAGTAAGGGGCCGAAGCCCCTGCAATTAAAATTGTTGACCACCTACATACCAAAGACGAGCGCCTTTACGCTTGCCTTTAGTACCTCGCAACGGCTGCGGACGACCAGGGCGAGCGCCAGAACGTTTTTTACCTTTAGACATTACATCACTCCTTCTGCACGTAATTTTTGACGCACGTTTTCTTCTGCGTCAGTAAGAACGTCAGTGTTTCCTGCGCGTACACGCAAGGTAAACGCGAACAATTCAGCGGCTTTAACCGGACGCTCGACGCCATTAATAATGTTTTCCGTAAATTCAGCGCCTTCCATGATGAGACAGGCCGTTTGAATGTTGACGGGATGAACATAATAAGCAATGACGGCAGCAATAAACTCAACAGGAGCAGGAAAGCGAGGGTATCCTACAAAGTCCAGCGTACCATAAACGCAAGCCTCAACGCAGCGACGAGCACGAGAGCGGTCAGTAGCAATCCAAACTTTGTTACTCGTCAGAAAATCGAAATCATCTTCGGTTAAATCCAAAACGGCAGAAGCCTGAATGAGCTTAATAGAGGCCAAAGCGGTCTGGAAACGTACGGATTGTTCAGTAACTTGACTCATGATTTCTTACCTATTAGTGGTTGAACAGCATCGGACTCAGATAGTAATCCACGCTCTTTTAAAATGTCAACAAGAGAATCTCTACCATGAACAAAATGTGACTCATATCTAAACCAGTCCTTGACGAACGTGCCAAGCATATTAAGCCACTTCTCCTCATCCAACGCGTCAGTTTTTGACAGAATCGTTAGTTGATGGCGAAAGGTCGCAAAGTAAGAGCTTCTCGAGCTGCGCAAGGATAGGTCGAATTTTCTCATTTTCCGCCAGCAGTCCACTTCGATTTAATTCGTAAACAAGCAGTAGTAATTCCTGCTTTATCAAGATAATTTTTCGACTCATCAGAAATATCCGAAAGTGTTAACTTCTGCGTCATGGAAGCGATAAAACTCTGCAGGTTGGATACGCCAATCATTTTTATCGAAGCGCGCATAAATTTGAGCAGATTTGTCGTCACAGGTTGCGCCGCCAAAACGTCGGCTACAGTAACTTTTCCCAGCCTCAATCTCATCTCTCTTTTTGCGTTCTGCTTCAATATCTGGTTGAACGGCGTCGCGTCGTAACCCAGCTTGGTAAGTTGGATTAAGCACTCCGTGGACAGATTTGTCATTGTGAGCATTTTCATCCCGAAGTTGCGGCTCATTCTGATTCTGAACAGCTTCTTGGGAAGTAGCGACAGCTTGGTTTTTAGTGAGTTGTTCCATTCTTTAGCTCCTAGACCTTTAGCAGCAAGGTCCATATCTGACTTTTTGTTAACGTATTTAGCCACATAGAAACCAACAGCCATATAACTGGTAGCTTTAAGCGGCTCACCTTTAGCATCAACAGGCCACAACCAACCAGAACGTGAAAAAGCGTCCTGCGTGTAGCGAACTGCGATGGGCATACTGTAACCATAAGGCCACGTATTTTGCAAGCTATTTAACTGGCGGCGATTGCGTACCCGACGACCAAAATTAGGGTCAACGCTACCTGTAGGAAGTGTCCGCATAAAGTGCACCGCATGGAAATGAAGACGGCCATTAGCTGTACCATACTCAGGCACACAAAAATACTGATAGCAGTCGGCGTGTGAATCATTAGCCTTGCGACCCTCGGCAGCAAGAACCATACGACCAATATCACGAAAATAGTCACGCAAAGCATTGGGATTATCATAAAACGCCTCTAATCGGTCGTCAGCCAACGTGAGAGTGTCAAAAACGATAAACCAACCATCAGCATGAGCCTGTCGCATTGCATTCATCAAACGCTGAATAGCAAAGCCTCTACGCGATTTCATAGTGGAGGCCTCCAGCAATCTTGAACACTCATCCTTAATACCTTTCTTTTTGGGGTAATTATACTCATCGCGAATATCCTTAAGAGGGCGTTCAGCAGCCAGCTTGCGGCAAAACTGCGTAACCGTCTTCTCGTTCTCTAAAAACCATTTTTCGTCCCCTTCGGGGCGGTGGTCTATAGTGTTATTAATATCAAGTTGGGGGAGCACATTGTAGCATTGTGCCAATTCATCCATTAACTTCTCAGTAACAGATACAAACTCATCACGAACGTCAGAAGCAGCCTTATGGCCGTCAACATACATATCACCATTATCGAACTCAACGCCCTGCATACGAAAAGACAGAATCTCTTCCAAGAGCTTGATGCGGTTATCCATCTGCTTATGGAAGCCAAGCATTGGGGATTGAGAAAGAGTAGAAATGCCACAAGCCTCAATAGCA
>NZ_LN776212.1 GCF_000827595.2 Necropsobacter massiliensis
CTGTGGCTGAACTCGCCGCAGACGTTGCAGAGCTATCGGCTTTTGTGGCAGAACTTGCAGCCGCAGTTGCGGAATTACCTGCTGCTGTGGCTGAACTTGCTGCGGCGGTCGCAGAACTAGCCGATTCGGTAGCCGAACTCACCGCGGAAGTTGCAGAATTACCCGCTTCTGTGGCTGAACTTGCAGCAGCAGTCGCAGAATTTTCCGCTTTTGTGGCTGAACTCGCTGCGGCGGTCGCAGAACTAGCCGATTCGGTAGCCGAACTCGCCGCGGAAGTTGCAGATTTACCTGCTTCTGTGGCAGAACTTGCCGCAGCACTTGCGGAATTACCCGCTTCTGTTGCCGAACTCGCCGCTGAAGTCGCAGAATTCTCCGCTTTTGTGGCAGAGCTTGCTGCGGCGGTTGCAGATTTACCTGCTTCGGTAGCTGAACTTGTCGCAGACGTTGCGGAATTCTCCGCTTTTGTCGCAGAGCTTGTAGCCGCGATTGCGGATTTACCCGCTTCTGTGGCTGAACTCGCTGCTAAAATTGCAGAATTAGCCGCTTCTGTGGCGGAGCTTGCAACAGACATTGCGGAATTACCTGCTTCTGTGGCAGAACTTGCCGCGGCAGTTGCGGAACTAGCTGATTCGGTAGCCGAACTTGCCGCGGAAGTTGCAGAATTACCCGCTTCTGTGGCAGAACTTGCCGCAGCACTTGCGGAATTACCCGCTTCTGTTGCCGAACTCGCCGCTGAAGTCGCAGAATTCTCCGCTTTTGTGGCAGAGCTTGCCGCGGCAGTTGCAGAATTAGCCGCTTCAATAGCTGAGCCTGCTGCTGAAGTTGCAGAACTATCGGCTTTTGTGGCTGAACTTGCCGCAGATGTTGCAGAGCTATCGGCTTTGGTGGCAGAACTTGCAGCCGCACCTGCGGAATTACTTGCTTCTGTGGCTGAACTTGCTGCGGCGGTCG
>NZ_LN776213.1 GCF_000827595.2 Necropsobacter massiliensis
ACATAGAAATACCCTCCCCCCCCCGCTTTGATTTTACGCGTCCATTTCGGAATAAATTCATGCGGCAAATGGCAGTTCGAACAAGTCGCTTTCACCCCGCTGCGGTTCATATAATGCACCGAATGACGGTATTCCGGCACCACATCGTTCATATGACAGCTGGAACAAAATTCTTCCGTATTGGTATATTCCAGCGCCGTATTGAAGCCCCCCCAAAACACGATACCGGCAATAAACGACAGCGTAATTAGCACGCCCACCGCAATGCGGCTCGGCGTACGGAACCAATGCCAGAACCGTTTGATTAATTTCAGCATAAATCCCCCGATTATTTACCGTAGCCTTTCAGCGGTTTGAACTCATTCGATACAATCGGCTCAACATCTGATTGTGATGTATGGCATTGCAAACAGAAATAACGGCGCGGCGAAGTGGACGAACCGACAATATTGCCGTCGCGATCCATAAAATGCGTCGGGCTAATACGGGTCGCGCCAGTTATCCGCGAGGCTTCGACGCTGTGGCAATTCAGACATTGGTTGGTATTTTTTGTAATCTGATAATTTTTCACCGCATGAGGTATCATCGGCGGTTGATTTACATAACTCAACGCATACCGATCGCTTTCTTTCGGTTCATTATGAAATGCCGGAGCGACATATTCCGACGATCCTTGTAGATAATTGTCCACTTCATCTGCGCCCGCAGTTGCCGCAAAAAGTGCGGTCAAAATAAATAACGTTTTTTTAATCATTTTATTCCCCCGAATGATTAAATCTGGTAGTAAAGGTAAATACGTTTTCAGCACAGACATCAATACAACGTCCGCAACTGATACAATCTTTCGAAAGCACAAGCAGAGTTTCGTTATTCTTGCCGTGCAACGGTGAACGCAGTACCTGCGGTTCCGGACAGACGTTATAGCAGTCCATGCAGTTATCGCACCGGCTGCGCTCAACCACTTTAACCCGTGCAATGCCACGCGCGCCAATCAGCCCGTAAGCCGCGCCGAGCGGACATAAATGCCCGCACCAGCCATGTTCCGCAATCAGTAAATCAAA
>NZ_LN776214.1 GCF_000827595.2 Necropsobacter massiliensis
AAAATTCACCGCACTTTTACTGACCGGCGTCAGCTGCTCGGTTTGGGCGGATGCCGTAACGGAGTTACAGGCGCGATTGAGCAAAGTCGAGGTACTGAGCGCCGATTATAGCCAGAAAGTCAGCGATCCGAAAGGCAAGGAAATTCAGCAGGGCAGCGGTAAAATTCAGATTAAACGTCCGAATTTATTCCGTATGGATAATAAAGCGCCGCAGGAAACTCAGATTATTTCCGACGGCAAAACTCTGTGGTTTTATGATCCTTTTGTCGAGCAGGTGACGGCTAATTGGGTGAAAGATGCAGTAAACGATACGCCTTTTGTGCTGTTGACCAGCGATAATAAAAGTCACTGGAACCAATATTCGGTGGAACAGCGCGCCGATACGTTTGTGTTGAAACCGAAATCCGGCAAAAGCAATATCAAGCAGTTTGATATTCGGATTGATGCCGACGGCGTGCTGAAAAATTTCAGTACTATTGAAAAAGACGGACAGGCGAATTTGTATTTGCTGCGTAATATTACCAACCAACCGTTGGCGGATAACCTGTTCCAGTTTACCTTGCCGAAGGGTGTAGAACTAGACGATCAGCGCAACAAAAAATAAAGCGCAGAATGATTGCCGGCATGCGTTCTAGCGTGCCGGTTTTGCCTTCGAAAGAGAGTATGTTGTCCCCTCAATCCGTTTTAGAGATAATCAACGAGAACCGAATATGTCCAACCTAGCCTTTGATTTCAGCGAAAACGATTTTCGTCCTTTAGCCGCCCGCATGCGACCGCAGACATTGGCGCAGTATTGCGGGCAGGCGCATTTGGTTGCGCCGGGCAAACCGCTGCGCAGAGCCATTGAGGCGGGTCATGTTCATTCAATGATTTTCTGGGG
>NZ_LN776215.1 GCF_000827595.2 Necropsobacter massiliensis
GCGTTTTCGACCATTGATGTTTATGTGTTACCGAAACAAGCTAAATTGCGGGAAAAAATAAAACAAGCCAAAACGGAAGAAGAAAAGACCGCACTTTATAAAGAAATTTATAAATTGCAATATCAGAAACGTTTGCTTGAAATGACAGTTGGCATTGCGACGGGTACACCAGAGCTTGCCATTACAAAAGGGACTTTGCAACTAGC
>NZ_LN776216.1 GCF_000827595.2 Necropsobacter massiliensis
CAGAGACAGAGGAATGTGCTGGGAAGCACAGCGACACAGGGTGATAGCCCCGTACTCGAAGTCCAGGTCGTGGTACTAAGCTAACGAGAAGTAAGGCGGGACACGAGAAATCCTGTTTGAAGAAGGGGGGCCCATCCTCCAAGGCTAAATACTCCTGATTGACCGATAGTGAACCAGTACTGTGAAGGAAAGGCGAAAAGAACCCCGGTGAGGGGAGTGAAAGAGAACCTGAAACCGTGTACGTACAAGCAGTGGGAGC
>NZ_LN776217.1 GCF_000827595.2 Necropsobacter massiliensis
AACGCGTGTTAAAGGCAAACTTGGCGTTGCCGGCACATCATTTGGTGACCTTTACCTGGGGCAATGTGAGTGAAATTGACCGGGAATCGGGCTTGGTGGCGATTAAACCGTCAGGAGTGGACTATGAGAGCATGACGGCGGACGATATCGTGCTTGTGGATTTAGCCGGCAACAAAGTGTGGGGCGAGAAAAAGCCGTCGTCGGACACCGCAACGCATTTAGCGTTGTATCGTCAGTTTGAGGAAATCGGCGGTATCGTCCATACCCATTCACGCCATGCTACCGTTTGGGCGCAAGCAGGCGAAGGTTTGATAGCTGCCGGCACCACGCATGCGGATTATTTTTACGGTGAAATTCCTTGTACGCGGAAAATGACGGAAGCGGAAATCAAGGGCGATTATGAGCTAGAAACGGGAAATGTGATTATTGAGACCTTCCAACAGCGGGGCATCGCCCCCCTGGACATCCCGGCAGTGCTGGTGCATTCACACGGTCCGTTTGCTTGGGGAACGGACGGCGATAATGCGGTACATAATGCGGTGGTGTTGGAAGAAATCGCGTATATGAACCTGTTCGCCCGCCAGTTAAACCCGAACCTAGCGCCGATGCAACAGGCTCTGC
>NZ_LN776218.1 GCF_000827595.2 Necropsobacter massiliensis
GGGAGGCATTGATTGCGTCCACAAACAAAAATTAAAGCTAAGTGATTTATTGAGCGATTGAACTTGAATTGAAGAGTTTGATCATGGCTCAGATTGAACGCTGGCGGCAGGCTTAACACATGCAAGTCGAACGGTAACGAATGAAAGCTTGCTTTTATTCGTGAGAGTGGCGGACGGGGGAGTAATGCTTGGGGATCTGGCTTATGGAGGGGGATAACAACGGGAAACTGTTGCTAATACCGCGTAATATCGAAAGATTAAAGGGGGCG
>NZ_LN776219.1 GCF_000827595.2 Necropsobacter massiliensis
TTCCCTTCGGCTCCCCTATCCGGTTAACCTCGCTACAAAATATAAGTCGCTGACCCATTATACAAAAGGTACGCAGTCACGCCGTCACCAAATGGCTTCGCCATTTCGTGACTCAGAGAACTGAGGACTGAGGACTGAGAACAGACAATTACCTACTAATTTCTGTCTCCTGTCTTCCCTCTTCTGCGCCAAACCAAATTGCGCAGCAATTTGGTGACGGCGCTCCCACTGCTTGTACGT
>NZ_LN776220.1 GCF_000827595.2 Necropsobacter massiliensis
GCGTTTTCGACCATTGATGCTTATGTGTTACCGAAACAGGCTGAATTGCGGGAAAAAATAAAACAAGCCAAAACGGAAGAAGAAAAGACCGCACTTTATAAAGAAATTTATAAATTGCAATATCAGAAACGTTTGCTTGAAATGACAGTTGGCATTGCGACAGGTACACCAGAGCTTGCTATTACACAAGGGACTTTGCAACTAGC